>CAVSSR010000001.1:0-51375 GCA_963730615.1 uncultured Bacteroidales bacterium
CGGCTGCTATTTCTACAGCTACTGCTGGTACTGCTACTTATACATTTACCCCGGATGCTGGTCAGTGCGCTACTCAGGCTACTCTCGTCGTGACCGTCAGCGATAATCTGATGCCGACATTCACTCTCGCCGCTGCTTACTGCGTTGGTGCTGCTCCGGATGCTCTGCCAACAACTTCTAACAACTCTATTACCGGTACCTGGAGCCCGGCTGCTATTTCTACAGCTACTGCTGGTACTGCTACTTATACGTTTACCCCGGATGCTGGTCAGTGCGCTATCTCAGGCTACTCTCGTCGTGACCGTCAGCGATAATCTGATGCCGACATTCACTCTCGCCGCTGCTTACTGCGTTGGTGCTGCTCCGGATGCTCTGCCAACAACTTCTAACAACTCTATTACCGGTACCTGGAGCCCGGCTGCTATTTCTACAGCTACTGCTGGTACTGCTACTTATACATTTACCCCGGATGCTGGTCAGTGCGCTTCTCAGGCTACTCTCGTCGTGACCGTCAGCGATAATCTGATGCCGACATTCACTCTCGCCGCTGCTTACTGCGTTGGTGCTGCTCCGGATGCTCTGCCAACAACTTCTAACAACTCTATTACCGGTACCTGGAGCCCGGCTGCTATTTCTACAGCTACTGCTGGTACTGCTACTTATACATTTACCCCGGATGCTGGTCAGTGCGCTACTCAGGCTACTCTCGTCGTGACCGTCAGCGATAATCTGATGCCGACATTCACTCTCGCCGCTGCTTACTGCGTTGGTGCTGCTCCGGATGCTCTGCCAACAACTTCTAACAACTCTATTACCGGTACCTGGAGCCCGGCTGCTATTTCTACAGCTACTGCTGGTACTGCTACTTATACATTTACCCCGGATGCTGGTCAGTGCGCTACTCAGGCTACTCTCGTCGTGACCGTCAGCGATAATCTGATGCCGACATTCACTCTCGCCGCTGCTTACTGCGTTGGTGCTGCTCCGGATGCTCTGCCAACAACTTCTAACAACTCTATTACCGGTACCTGGAGCCCGGCTGCTATTTCTACAGCTACTGCTGGTACTGCTACTTATACATTTACCCCGGATGCTGGTCAGTGCGCTATCTCAGGCTACTCTCGTCGTGACCGTCAGCGATAATCTGATGCCGACATTCACTCTCGCCGCTGCTTACTGCGTTGGTGCTGCTCCGGATGCTCTGCCAACAACTTCTAACAACTCTATTACCGGTACCTGGAGCCCGGCTGCTATTTCTACAGCTACTGCTGGTACTGCTACTTATACATTTACCCCGGATGCCGGTCAGTGCGCTATCTCAGGCTACTCTCGTCGTGACCGTCAGCGATAATCGATGCCGACATTCACTCTCGCCGCTGCTTACTGCGTTGGTGCTGCTCCGGATGCTCTGCCAACAACTTCTAACAACTCTATTACCGGTACCTGGAGCCCGGCTGCTATTTCTACAGCTACTGCTGGTACTGCTACTTATACATTTACCCCGGATGCCGGTCAGTGCGCTATCTCAGGCTACTCTCGTCGTGACCGTCAGCGATAATCTGATGCCGACATTCACTCTCGCCGCTGCTTACTGCGTTGGTGCTGCTCCGGATGCTCTGCCAACAACTTCTAACAACTCTATTACCGGTACCTGGAGCCCGGCTGCTATTTCTACAGCTACTGCTGGTACTGCTACTTATACATTTACCCCGGATGCTGGTCAGTGCGCTATCCCGGCTACTCTCGTCGTGACCGTCAGCGATAATCTGATGCCGACATTCACTCTCGCCGCTGCTTACTGCGTTGGTGCTGCTCCGGATGCTCTGCCAACAACTTCTAACAACTCTATTACCGGTACCTGGAGCCCGGCTGCTATTTCTACAGCTACTGCTGGTACTGCTACTTATACATTTACCCCGGATGCTGGTCAGTGTGCTACTCAGGCTACGATGGAGATAGTGATAGTAACTCCTGAGTTAACAATCACCAAAACAGCCGCTGAGGCTAATTACTCATCTCCCGGAGATATTTTGCATTACACTATTGTTGTTACAAATATCAGTATCCTAAATCTGACAGATATTCTTGTAATCGATCCACATACTGGCCTTAGTCAAACTATTGCCAGCCTTGCCCCGAATGCATCAGAAACCATCCTTACTTCATACACGGTGACCCAGGGTGACATTGATGCTGGTTTTGTAGACAATACTGCCTCTGCATCATACACATGTGGTGGTAATACCTATGACGAGACGGCCACTGAAACTGTTCCTGCTGTGCAAAGGCCAGAACTTACTGTTAACAAAGATGTAAATCAGACCGAGATCAGCGCTCCGGCACCCTCACATATACCATTACAGTAACCAACACCGGTAACGTAAGCCTGACCAACGTTGTCCTCACTGATGTATTCGCTGGCAGTGCTACCCTCACCTCAGGTGATAACGGCAATAATATCCTTGATGTGGGTGAAACCTGGATATACACTGCTGACTATACAGTCACCCAGGCAGACATCGATGCAGGTACTCCACTGGTCAACGTCGCCATCATCGGTACCGACCAGACCGAGCCTGTCACAGGACGACGCTACAACTACCATTAACCAGATATCAACCCTTACAATCAGCAAGTCGGTTGACCAGACTGAAATTAGCGAACCCGTTACCCTTAACTACACCATTGTTATAGTGAATACAGGCAATACAAGCCTGACCGGAGTGGTACTGACAGATGCTCTTACCGGAGGCGCTGACCTGACAGGCGGCGACAACAACGGTAATGGCATACTCGATGTCGGTGAAACATGGACATATTCCTCTACATATGACGTCACACAAGCTGACATCGATGCAGGTACCACTCTGGTCAATTTGGCTGTCATAGATACAGACCAGACAGATCAACAGCAGGATGACGCTACCACAACTATTACCCAGACCGCCGCATGGTCAATGACCAAGGTCCCTGCAGAAGCGAACTTTGACGCAGCCGGCGACATACTCCACTACACAATCACCATCACCAACGAGGGTAACGTATCCATCGGCAACATCGTCGTGACCGATCCGGGCGCAGATGCAGGAAGCATAACCTTCACCGGTGGCGACACCGACTCGGATAACAGGCTTGATCCTGACGAAACATGGACTTATACCGCGACACATACAGCCACCCTTGCAGATATTGATGCAGGCCATTATTCCAACACCGCCACAGCCACCGGAACCACGGTTGCAAGCGGCACTGTCACCGTAACGGCTACAGCGGATGTTATCGGAATACAGAATCCGGAACTGACTCTTGTCAAGTCAGCCGACAGAGCAGAATATACTGCACCCGGCGAAATCATTAACTATACCCTTACAGTAACCAATACAGGTAATGTCACAATAACCGGAATTACGGTGAGTGATCCGATTGTAACAGTAACATGCCCAGGTGCACCGTATACTCTGGTCCCGGGCGCCAGCGCAACATGCACCGCCCAGTATACCGTTACTAGCAGCTGATATCCTTGCAGGAAGCATAATAAATACAGCCACTGCAGCAGGCAGTTCGCCTTCAACAGCTCCTGTTGATACTATAAGTAATACTGTCACCGTACGTGCTGCACAACCTGCCTCCGGAAATAATCTGTCCGGCTCCGATACTGACCTCTACCAGTGCCACGAGCTGTGATATCCTGATATCCGGCGGCCTGACTGCGACATATTCTGATCCTAACGGCAATGGCCAGATCAGTTCACTCACCTGGACAATGACAGGAGCTACTGATGGCAGTATCCCCGGCAACAGGCATCAATGACATCACCAGCTATACATTCAACCTGGGTGTCACAACCGTAACCTATACCGTGACCGATGCATTAGGACTGTCCGATGAGTGCAGCTTCACGGTAACTGTAGAGGACAATACTGATCCAATAGCGGTTTGCAGAAACATTGATGTTCAACTTGATATTAACACAGGAACAGCCACAATAACTGCAGCAGACATCGATGGCGGCAGCTACAGACAACTGCGGCATCGCTTCCATAGTGGCAGACATAACAGCATTTGACTGCACCGATCTCGGAACCAACAATGTGATACTTACTGTTACCGATAATGCAGGTAATACCGATGCATGCACCGCAGTAGTCACAGTCAGCTATGCCGTAGTGCCGAATCCGATTGTCATCCCGCCGACAGACGTTATCTGCAGCGGAGAGACGATAAATCTTGCCCTGACCAATAATATTCCCGGCACAACATGGACCTGGACTGTGAATTCACCAAACGGCATAACAGGCACCTCGGGCGATAATACCGGACAGCTTACATCAATAAATCAGACCATATCCAACTCTGCGGATGTAGCTCATCATGTTGTCTACACTATTACCCCGAGAGTGTACGGTACCTGTAATCTTGCAGACATTACAGCCAACGTATGGGTCAATCCTGTACCACATATAGACGTCAGCTCGGCAGACAGTATCCTCTGCTACGGCGAAACCGCCACCATCTCAGTGCGCAGCGAGAATCCGTCTGTCCGCGGCCAGTGGGTATATGATCTGCACTGTCGCAGCTGAACCAGGTGTAACAGGTAATACAACAGGCGGAACTTACACTTCACCCACAGACCTTACTGAAACCCTGTTCAACAGCACCACACAGACGAGACAGGTGGTTTACAGCTTCACCCCGCGCATCATCCCGGAAGACGGCGGAGCAGATTGCACAGGATTGACGGAAACTGTAACCTTGCTGGTACATCCGCGACTGACCTACACCGTTGATACATCTAATTACAACGGCTATAACATAAGCTGCTACGGATTGTCCGACGGCTATATCAGGATCACGCCAACCGTTGACCTTGGTCCGTTCACATACAGACTGGACCGGCCCGCGCAACTTCACAGCATCAACCAGCTCCATATCAGGACTTATCTGCCGGTCAGTATACTGTAACTATCACCGACAGAAACGGTTGCCCTGTCACGCAGACATTCAATATGCGCGAACCCGGTAAACTTGGTATGACATTTGACCTGTCATTGAGCAACGACGGAATGTACAATATCAATTGCCACGGTGCTCAAACCGGGTCCATCACACGTAATTCCTGTCAATAATGTCGGTGCAGTCAGTTATAGCTGGTACGACGGCGCTGCCGGAAACCCAAGGAATGAGCTTGGCGCAGGATCATACGCTGTCCTCATTACGGATGCCAACAGGTGCCAGGCCACCGGAGACACAACTCTGACCGAACCGCCGCTCCTGGAGGCAGAGTATGACATTACTCACGCTTTCTGTCCTGAGGCGCCCGATGCAGAGATCGACCTGACCGTAACAGGAGGATCAACGGCCAGTGAATATCACTACGTCTGGACAGGTCCGAATGGCTTTACAGCGACTACTGAAGATCTTTCAGGCATCCTCCCGGGATCTTATACTGTGACAGTCACTGACTTTAACGACTGCTCAATTACAGTGTCGATGCTGGTCAGACCGAAGAACGAGATATGCCTCAAAATTCCTGAAGCCTTCTCGCCAAACGGAGACCTGATAAATGATACATGGGATATTGATGCTTATAATGAAAATATTGATCTCAGCGACCTCTATCCGAACATTGTAATCAAGATCTTCAACAGGTGGGGACAGAAGTTATGGGAATCAGAACCGGGCTATCCTGAGCCATGGGACGGAAGAAGCAACGGAGTCAAGTTGCCGATCGACTCGTACCATTATACTATTGATCTTGGCAACGGATCAAAATTACTTATCGGAAACATCACAATTGTTTATAAATCACAGGGAACCATAAAGGGCAGATGCTGAAGTAATGCCATCCGGATCATAAATACCCTGGTTATTACCTTCATTGATTTTCTTTCATTGGTTTAAAGCTGAAAGAAACCCGGGTAAGGAAGCCTGTCGATACTGGTATAACCCAGAGTAAACCGCTTGCCGTCTGAATTAACTGACGGCAAGTTTTTTTCAATATCCTCAAAAAAGACACATTAGTCAAAACATGATCACCATGCATCAAAAAGGCCTGAAGAATATCCTTTATTGGAATATATTTGTTATAGGAAAACGACTGCGCAACATTGATTTCAGATATGATAATCCTGTTGACCGGTCAGAAAACAAAAGTCGGAATAGATAATCTTGAAAAAACTGATTATCATATTATTTTTTGCCGTTGCCGGGGCTCAATTCTCATTTGCCCAGCAGATGCCCCTGTACAGCCAGTACATGTACAATAAGTTCCTGATAAATCCTGCTGCCGCAGGAAGCGAAGGATACACCAGCTTCAACATCACTGCCAGGGAACAGTGGATTGGATATGCGGGTGCACCAAGTACTTACTCCCTAAGCTACCAGGCAAGATTTACAAAAAGGAAATATTCACTCGATAAGAACATTTTCGGTAACAATAAATACAAGGCTAAGACTGAAGGCAGGAATGGACTTGGGTATTGGCATTATCAGCGACAGGAACGGACTCGTTCAGAGAACAGGTTTCCAGGTGGCGTATTCATATCATGTCTGGGTTCAGGATTATACCCAGCTATCGATGGGCCTGGCTGCCACCGGATATCATTATATTATCAATGCCGATGACGAAAGCTTCAAAGATCCGGCTGAACCATGGCTGGCTGACAATCTCAGGAAGGGGGTATTTATTCCCGATGTGAATTTCGGCCTGTATCTTCTGAATGACAGGTATACTCTCGGGTTTTCTGCGGAATCACTTCTTGGAGCAGCAGCAAAAATCGGTGACGGCTCTGTAAGATTCATTAAAGGTTTATGACAGGTTCAGGATGTCGAGGCACTATTACGTATTCGGATCATACAGCTTCCAGACATCGAAGAATATCGAAATCGAACCTTCGGCACTGCTGAAAATGTCGGAACAGATCCTGCCCCAGGCTGATGTCTGCCTCACCTTCATCTTTGATCAGACCTTATGGGTCGGGACGGCGTACCGTACAGGAGGATTCTACGGCAACGGAAGCTATGGCGCCCTGATCGGAAGCATGAGGGTCAGGTGGGGAAATATGTATATCGGCTATTCTTATGATTATACCCTGAGCGAGATCGAGAGTGTGACGGGAGGATCTCATGAGCTCGTACTTGCCCTCAAGCTGGGAAGCAGCAGCAAGAAGTACAGGTGGCTGGATCGCTACTAAAGCAAGGATAAAGCAAAGTTAAAGGATAAAGTAATTTGCGTTCAAGGACAGGCATAGGATTAGGCAGTGGGCACTATAGTGATTTAGACCGATAATAAGTCTCAAACCTTCAATCCTCAAGATCTTCCTTTTCTCCAGCAGCACAACATTCTCAACATGGAAAGTCTGCGGGAACATGTCGACGGGTTGCACCCGCGTTACACGTGTACGCCGATGACAGCAGGTCTATATCACGGGCCTGCGTGGCAGGATTACAGCTGACATAGACTATCCTTGCGGCACCGGATCTCCTGATGGCACCAACGACATCAACATGCATCCCTGCCCGGGGAGGATCAGTGATAATGACATCGGGCCTGCCTCTTTCGGCAAAGAGCTCCTCAGAAAGCATATCCTTCATGTCACCGGCAATGAATGCAACATTGCTGATGTTATTAACGGATGCATTTATAACCGCATCTGAAACAGCTTCCTGAATATATTCTATTGCGGTCACCTTCGGCGGCGCCGGAAGCAAGATAACAGGCAATGGTGCCTGTCCCGGTGTAAAGGTCATAAACATTCTCTGAACCGGTCAGTCCTGCAAAGTCCCTTACCACCTTGTAAAGCCTCGCTGCCTGGCGGCTGTTGGTCTGGTAAAACGACTTGGGTCCCACCCTGAACCTGAGCCCGTCAATCGTCTCCGTTATGAACTCAGTGCCCGAATAATGAACAGGAAGCTGATCCGCCAGGCTGTCGTTGTGTTTTGTATTGATGATGTACCACAGTGATGTTATCTACGGGAAATCTTCGCGGCAATATGGCTTAACAGCTTTCTCTCTTGCATCAGGCTCATCCTCAGCCATTATCACAATAGCCATAACCTCCCCGTCACCGGTGATGCGTATTATCAGGTTCCTCATCAGTCCTTTATGGTCACGCAGATCATGAAAAGGCAGACCATTGGCCAGTGCATAACTCCGCACTTCATTGCGGATGGCATTCGAAGGCTCAGGCAGCAGCAGACACTCATGGATATCAAGCACCTTGTCATAGATACCCGGGATATGAAATCCGAGGGCAGGCGAAGAAGCAATATCATCTCCTCCGGCAATCTCATCACGTGTCATCCACCGCCTGGCCGAAAAAGTGAACTCAAGCTTGTTACGGTAGAAATATTCGTTTTCAGACCCTATGATAGGATCAATTTCAGGTATGTGTGTATGGCCAATGCGGGTCAGGTTATCCTTTACCTGCTTTTCTTTATAAAAGAGTTGCTTTTCATACGGCAGATGCTGCCAGCGGCAGCCGCCGCAGACGCCGAAGTGCCGGCAGGGAGGCTTTATCCGGTCAGGCGACGGGGTTGTCACTGCAACCGCGATACCTTCCATATAGCGTTTTCTCTTCCTCGTGACCCTGACATCAACCACGTCACCGGGTATCATGCCCGGCACAAAAAGCACCATATCGTCGACCCTGGCAATGGCATTTCCCTCCGATCCGATATCAGTGATCGTCACACCCCTGAGCAGGGGCAGCTGCTTCTTTCTTCCCACCTTTCTACCTGTATGTTTTAAAGAACTCCAGTCCTGCCAGTCCTGCCGGAACGACTCCTTCCGAGTGATTGAGATCCTGCATTGGCACGTACAGACAGGTCAAAGGACTGGTGCCCGCATCGAGCATGGCATCATGCATTCTTTCAGAGAGTACCGGAAACACATAATCGTCAGCCGTACCATGAAGAAAAAGCAGCGGCACACTGCTGTTCCAGCCCTGAATACTGTTTGCTGTAAGCGCATCGCGAACTCCCTGGTATGCCGCCGAGGTTGAATATCCGCTTATATAATCAGCCTTGAAAAGAGCTGGCAATGGAGACGATTAGCTGATCATTGATCTGTTCTGATGAATGCATCCCGTCATACAGACCCGGGATGCGGGCGTGCATAGGGATCATTGTAAAGATCACTGAGGGGATTTGCATACAGATCATACTCACTGTAAGCATTTGAAATATATCCGAGGAAGACAGGCATGGGATACTCCGTCAGACTGAGAACATGGGAGTTAAAATAGCTTAAGTCGTACGGACCCGCCCCGCAGGAGGCTGCCTTAACCGTAAAATCTGATGCGTAATCATTCTCGAGAGCGTCAAGGAGAGCCAGGGTAGCCCATCCGCCCTGTGAATATCCGAGCAGGAAGTATTCATCGCTTACGGTGATGTCTTTTGCAATGTCCTCATCAAACTCATCAAGGGAGTATAACATGTCAACGAGGGTCTGAACAGTTGATTCCTTGTGGAGGTAAGGGTGTGCCATGTCGTCAGACACACCGAAGCCAAGATAGTCAGCCATCACAACCACGTAGCCCGTCGAAGCAATGCATTGAAGAAACTGATATGGCTGGTAATCAGGATCCACCGATGGCGCATTGGCATTAAGGGTGTTTGTTCCGTTCTGGTATGAAAGCACAGGATAGGCTCCCGGAACTGACGGTACCATA
Source organism: uncultured Bacteroidales bacterium (assembly GCA_963730615.1). Lineage (GTDB taxonomy): Bacteria > Bacteroidota > Bacteroidia > Bacteroidales > VadinHA17 > SR-FBR-E99. The sequence goes on from CAVSSR010000001.1 coordinate 9,673, forward strand.
ATCAATCCTGATGCCAGGACATCCTCACCCATAAATGTTGTATTGTAGGTGATGCTGTAAATATTCACCCCGGTCTTAACCTCAGGAATTAATTCAGCAACCTCAGGGTACAGGATCGCTGCATAATTGAGCAGAGTGACCATGTTCTCCTTTGTCCTCATAAACTCCAGCTTACTGGAGACAAGGAATAAATTATCTTCAAACGGATCCGGTTCCTTCTCGGAGCACGATTGCATCAACAGCAACGGCAACAAAACAGGCGCCAACGCTAATATTCTTATTTTGCTTCTCATGACTTTCCTTTTACAGGACAAAGATACGGCAAATAAAGTTGCATGGGGCATGCTGCAGCGTGTGAGGCAGTCGGCAAGGTTGAGCAGGTCAAGGGTTGAGCAGGGGCAGGAAGCATTGGCGTGTGGATTAAGAATTAAGAATGAAGAATTAAGAATTATTGACTGCAGGACCTCAGGGTTCGTGATGCGACAGACCACCTCCCCCCTTCCGCCAACCGGCGGATCGGTGTACTCCTCATTACCTAGGAGGAGAAATGTCTTCTGTTAAAGCCCCTTGCACTGTGCTCCTTGCTCCATGCAATTTTCTATCTTTGCCAATTCAACAAATCAACTGATGGTCTCCGTCAATAACGTATCACTTCTCTTTGGCAGTTTTGTGCTTCTTGATGAGGTGTCATTCCTGATCACCAGGCAGGAACGCATCGGCCTGACAGGCAGGAACGGCGCCGGAAAGTCGACACTGATGAAGATCATTGCAGGACTGCAGGATCCCACCTCAGGGTCGATAGAGCGGCCCAGGGAGCTGACGGTAGGTTACCTCGAGCAGCAGATGAAGGTGTCAGACACCACCACGGTGCTCGAGGAGGCTCTTACATCATTCACCGAGCTGCAGGCACTGGAGCAGGAAACAGTCGCCTGCACCCGCGAGGTGGCAGAACGGACTGACTATGAGACCGAAAGCTACAGAAATCTCTGCGACAGGCTCCATACTGCCAGTGAGCGGTACCGCATGCTCGGAGGAAACGACTATGTTTCACTCACCGGCCAGACACTGACCGGACTCGGCTTCAGCCAGTCGGATTTTGACAGGCCCACACGTGAGCTGAGCGGCGGCTGGCGCATGCGCGTGGAGCTGGCCAAGATACTGCTTAAAAAACCTGACCTCATCCTGCTCGACGAGCCAACCAATCACCTCGACATAGAATCAATACTGTGGCTTGAGAATTTCCTGATGACATACGCCGGCGCAGTCATACTGGTCTCGCACGACCGGACCTTTCTTGACAATGTCACCAGGCGCACCGTAGAGATCAGCCTCGGCAAGATATATGACTATAAGGTACCGTATACAAAATACACTGAGCTCAGGCGTGAGCGCCGTGAACAGCAGATAGCAGCATACCGCAACCAGCAGAAGATGATCGATGACACCGAGAAGTTCATTGCAAGGTTCCGGTACAAACCTACAAAGTCTGTCCAGGTGCAGAGCAAGATCAAGCAGCTGAAAAAGCTTGACCGTATCGAGATCGAAGAGGAAGATCTTTCTGCAATAAACATTCGCTTCTCTCCTGCCCCGCGCTCAGGCACCGTGGTCGTTGAGGCCGACGAAGCCTCAAAACGCTATGGCGACCACCTTGTGCTTGACAAAATATCATTAAAGATCGAAAGAGGCGAGAAAGTAGCTTTCGTGGGACGCAACGGCGAAGGCAAGACCACACTGTCAAGGATGATACTCGGACAGATTGATTTTGAGGGAATTATAAAGCGGGGACATAAAGTAAGCATCGGTTATTTTGCACAGAACCAGGATGAACTGCTTAATGATGAGATGACAGTCCTTGAGACTGTTGAAAGAATAGCCACGGGAGATGTACGTACGAGGCTGCGTGACATCCTGGGGGCATTTCTTTTCCACGGAGAGGATGTCGACAAGAAAGTGAAGGTGCTCTCCGGCGGCGAGCGGTCCAGGCTGGCTACCGTACAGCTGCTGCTCGAGCCTTATAACCTTCTCCTGCTCGATGAGCCCACAAACCACCTCGATATACGTTCAAAAGAAATACTGAAAAAAGCCCTTATAAAGTTTGATGGCACATTAATTGTGGTTTCACACGACAGGGATTTTCTTGACGGATTGGTGGACAAGGTGTACGAGTTCCGGGATAAAAAGATAAAGACGCACCTGGGCGGTATCGCCGAGTTCCTCAGATCGAGAAAAATTGAGTCCCTGAGGGAGCTGGAGAAGAAGGATAGTACGGCGGCAAAAGCTTCGACAGGCGTGCAGCTGCCGGACTGCTGCTTCGACAGGCTCGGCTTCGACAGGCTCAGCTATCGGGGCAGGCTCGGCTGCCTGACGGGCTCGGCTTCGACAGGCTCAACTTCGGCAAGCTCAGCCCTGTCAGGTTCGGCATCGGCAGGGTCAGCCTCGGGCGCGTCAGCTTCGACAGGCTCAGCGGCCGGATGCCGCTTCAGCGTGCTCAGCTCAGGTGCGCCGGAAAAGGTAACCCAGCCGCTGAACAGTAAGGAGCGGTACCTCGAGAAGAAGGAGACGGAGCGCGTTTACCGCAGGCTTCGCCGGCAGGCAGAGGAGAGTGAAGCAGAGATAACCGTGCTGGAGAAGGAGATCGCAGAGATGAATGCAAAACTGGCATCCGGGGACAGCGCGGTGGTGAGTGACCCGGCATTCTACACCAGTTATGAGGAGAAGAAGAAAAGCCCTCGACACCCTGATGCAGCGATGGGAGACAGCGCATAATGAACTTGAGGTTTTCATGGCAGATTATATGAACGGCGATGCTAATCTTTGAAAGGAAATACCCGGTTAATGTCTTCGACACTGATATCACCGGAAGACTTAGTCCCGGAGCACTGTTCAATTATTTCCAGGACCTGGCGGGAAGACACGCGTCTCTGCTCGGCTTCGGGCGTGAGCACCTGATGACCAACGGCTTTTTCTGGGTGCTGGCAAGAATGACGGTAAAAATAGAACGTATGCCTCTGACCTGGGATGAGGTCACCGTTCGCACATGGCCACGCGGCACTGACGGCATCTATGCGATTCGCGATCTTGAGATGTATGACGCTGAAGGCAGGAGGCTGGCCGGTGCGTCATCGTCGTGGGTGATAGTCGATTACGAGACCCGGAAGGTACAGCGTCCTGACAGGGCATTATCCTTCCTGAATGCGCAGTTCCCGGAACAGAAGGCGCTTGAGGCCAACGCCGGGAAGATCCCTCCCATGGCTGCCGGAGATCACCGGGTCACCAGGCTGAAGGCAAAGCTTGGCGACATCGACGTGAACCTCCATGTGAACAACGCCCGCTATATTCACTGGGTCATGAACTGCTACGAGCCTGAGTTCATAAGCCTGCACACCCCTGACATGATCGAGGTCAACTATCTGTCAGAAGGTCACAGAGACGACATGGTGAACATCATCACGAAGGCGGGAGATGAGAGATCAGCACCATTCATCCACTCCGTCGTCAGGGAAAATGACAGGACAGAGCTGTGCAGGCTCAGGATACACTGGAGAGAGAGTAAAATTTAGAATCTTTATTACCTTTAGAGCATGTTAAGGCGATTTACATACAATGCAATTGAGATTGTCACGGCGGTGATCATTATGTCGCTTGGCTATTCTTGTGCCACAACACAAAAGACCCCTGTCGACACCAAGGACATGTCATATATTTATAATCCTGCCAAGAATGTCTTTACGCCGGATATCACCCTTTACAATGAGGATGCGGAAACGACTGTTCTCGCCATCGGCATCCGTAAAAACGAATTCTTTTTCAGTGAGGCTAATCCTGAAGGTGTGCCAATGGCCACGATGCTGGTCTCGGTAAGGCTTTTTGACAACACTCTCGGAGGGGTTCTGGCTGATACCTCCACTTTCAAGTATGATATCCGCCGCGATGAGATCAGAGGTGAGTATGTCTTTCATGTCCCGCTCAAAACCTATGAAGGCAAGGAATATACTGCCGATATCAAGGTCATCGACCTGATCAGGCAACGGGCCGTGCAGACCTTTGCTGAATTTGAGCGGACAGGTCGTTACAGCAGGCTGAACTACAGGATACGTGATTATTTCAGCCACACCGAGCTGCTCAGTAATGTCGTGAGAAGGGATGAGTACATTAATATTCTCGCGCCGTCATTACAGCCTGACACGCTCTGGCTGTTCTATTACAAGGCAGTAAAGGAGCTCCCGGCACCGCCGTCAACCGTACTGCCTGAGGTCACTCTCTCTCCGGAGCCTGAATTGATAATTCCCCTGGTGTATTCAGACACTTTGCCTATGATGTTTCCACGCGAAGGCATCTATCTGTTTTCGCCTGACAGTCTTATTCGTGAAGGATTAGTCCTGTGCAATTTCGGTACTGACCATCCCTCGATGACAAGTCCGGAGGCGATGATTCCCATGCTGGAATATATTGCCACTCCGGATGAGATGGACACCCTGATGACTGCTGCGAAGCCAAAGCTTGCGCTTGACAATTTCTGGCTCGCGCGTACCGGCAGCATCGAGAGATCAAAGGAACTTATAAGGATATATTATAACCGGGCGCTTTTCTCCAATTACTACTTCAGCTCATATAAGGCAGGATGGCTGACTGACAGGGGCATGATGTACATTATGTACGGACCGCCTGACAAGGTTTACAAGAACACTGAAGGCGAGAGCTGGGGCTACAGGTTACCGCCTGTGAAAAGCCGGTGGGGATCAGGATACACAGTCCAGGATGAGTATCTGTGGTTTAACTTCCGCAGGCAGAAAAGCGTCTTCTCAGACAACGATTTTATTCTGAACAGAGCCGCTACCCCCCTCAGTTACTGGGATATTGCTGTTGCGCGATGGCGTGAAGGCAAGGTATTCAGGCTCGATAATCCCGACGAACTCAAATGATATACAGCGAAAAGGAATTCATTTTTGGAATGCACCCCGTTATGGAAGCGATAAAAGGGGGAAGGCAGATAGATCGCGTTCTTGTACGTCAGGGACTGCGGGGGGAACTGTACCACGAGCTGATGAAGGTGGTAAACGAGATGGGTGTACCCTGGCAGGTGGTGCCTCCGGAGAAACTCGATTACATAACACGTAAGAACCATCAGGGTGTCATTGCCTGGATCTCGGCAATCGAGTTTCAGGATATTGAGAACCTGCTGCCGCATATCTTTGAGGAGGGTAACGAACCGTTGCTTCTGATGCTCGACGGCGTCAACGATGTGCGCAATTTCGGTGCCATTGTCCGGTCTGCATCATGCTTCGGCGCTCATGCCGTTATCATTCCCGAGAAATCCTCGGCACGCATCTCCGCTGATGCTGTCAAAGCCTCGGCGGGAGCGCTCAGCACCTTCCCCGTATGCCGGGTGAAGAGCATCACAAAATGCCTGACCTATCTGAAGGAATCAGGTGTCAGGGCTGTTGCGGCGCACGAGAAAGCCAGGAACAGCATTCAGGGTTCAGCGCTAACCGGACCCGTTGTAATTATCCTCGGTTCTGAGGAGAAAGGGATCAGCCGCGAGCTGCTGGCGTCGGCGGATCAGCATGTTTCGGTTCCGATCTCAGGTGCAATCGGCTCACTCAATGTCTCGGTCTCGGCAGGGATCATTCTCTATGAGATCAAGAGACAAAGAGGTTCTGAAAAGAATTAAGAATTAAGAATTAAGAATTAAGAATTTGGAAATCAGCTAATTTGCAGAGCACAATTCGCAACGCATCGCCATTCGCAAATCGCAAATCGCAAATTCTCTGGACCTTCAGACAGCATGACTGAGCCCCGCATCGCTGGGCGACAGACCCTCAGATCTCAGATCTAGGACCTCAGACCTCAGACCTTTTAATTCTCTACCCTATAATCCCCCTGATCCTCTCATCAAGCTGCCGCTGATCAGCAGTGAACGATGCAATACCGGCAAGGGTCAGCAGAGTGTCACAAGCCAGCTCACCTGAAATAATCCTGTCACGCCATGAAGAGAGCACCGGGATCTTGCCTTCGGCAGCAATGCGCTCATTATCATCCTTACTCATCCCGGGAAACATATCTCCCAGTCCTGCCGCATGCACCCTGGCCACGAAGTCTTCGCCTGTAGCAGGCATATAACGGTCAAGTGACCGGCCAAGTTCAATAACGCTTTGCGGCACCTCCCAGAACTTTTCAATCCCGAGATTCTTCGCAGTCTCATTGAGAGGCACATCATAATGTGTTCCCAACCGGTTGTTAAAGATGCCGGTGAGAGATTTGCGGCCCGCAGCTGCCACCTTCGGAGGCATCGTATAAACATCAGTGCCGGCCAGAAGGTCAAGCTGGGTATAGTTCCTCAGGCTGGCAGCGATCTGTTTTGTCGGCCACTGATTGGATCCGGACATCCGTTTCACCCACGACTGTGACGAGAGCACAGCATTTTCACCTGCTCCGCTGCCGTCACCAAGTTTATTATCTGCAATGAAAGCTCCTATCCTGCCAAGGAAGACATTGAGGTAGTCAGGCTTTGCCACAATAGTCACAAGAGCATTCTGCCGTGCGCTGAATTCAAGGGTAAAGTTGATCCTGACACCCTTCTCACGCAACCGGCGCGCACCTATAAATCCCTCCGGCGTGTACGGTACCTTCACAATGAACTGTTCAGGACATATCTCCCTGAACCGCAGTCCGTATGATACAATTGCATCAATATCATAGGCAGTGTCAGTGTGCAGCTCAACGCTTACCATGCCACCGAATTTCCTTGCCAGTCGCAATCCATGGCGGGCATTCAGTATAAAAGCTATCTCCTTAATCTGCTCATTGAGAGGCAGGTGTCTCACCAGCTCAAGTGCCGAGGGGATGAAATCATCATATATACCCTTTTGTATCTCGTTGTTCAGCAGCGTGTTGTTTGTTGTGAGGGCAGTCATTTCAGCAGTCCAGTTGGCCTCTGCCTCGGTCATGTCGCCGGTGTCAAGCCACAGCTCCGTGCCTGTGGCACGCAGCGACTGCCAGAAGGGATCAGGCTTGCCAGTGACCGGTGAGTCGGTTATTCCTGATTTTACAAATCTGCTTACTCTCTCATTGTAATTGGCTTCCATACTTTTAATTGTTTAGAAGGTTACTTTTTCAATGCCTCCAGGTCGCTTCCTGCCGGGCTCTGGAAAGTCTTCAGTCCGAACTGCCCCACGACAGCATATGCATAGTCCACAATCCCTGACTGTATATCTTCATAGGGCACCCATTCGTTTATCGCGCTGAAACAGTAAATCTCCACCGGCATACCGGTATCCGTGGGTGGCATATCACGTACCATGGCCGTCATCTTTTTATCCACGTACCTGTGGTTCAGAAGATACTCGAGCATGTGTGCCCGGAAAGCTCCCAGGTTAGTCAGTGTAGTTGTCTCACCGTTCTTCAGCGCTTTGATCTCCTCGCTGTTCGCTTTGAGCCATTTTTCCATATGCGGTCTTCTGCTGATCCGGTCAAGATGCTCAGGGGTCAGGAATGTTATTGATCTCACATCGATACGTATATCGCGTTTTATGCGTCTTACGCCCGCTTCCTGCATACCCTTCCAGTTCTGGAATGATTCTGAGATAAGGGCCCAGGTAGGGACTGTCAGATATCGTCTTGTCAAAATTCTCAACTTTTATTGTATAGAGCGTCATGTCAATCACGGTACCGTCAATATTCCTCCCGGGCATCGTGATCCAGTCGCCCAGCTTTAACATATTATTTGCCGACAGCTGAATGCTTGCCACCAATCCGAGCAGTGTGTCCTTGAACACCACCGCCAGAACTGCCGTGGCAACCCCCAGTCCTGCAACGACACTTGTAAGCGATGTCTTGAATATGATCGAGGCTATCACCAGGACTGCAACAAAGATCACAATGACCTTTAGAACCTGGACGTATGGTTTGATTGACTTGCCCCCGGCGATGGGGTGCATGAGGTAGACCTTATGCCAGCCCTCAATAAATGCGGTAACGGCTCCGGTGGCAAGCAATACGATATAGATTGCAGTCAGCTTATGGACAAAAACAAGCCAGCCGTGACTGTCCTTCAGGAGCCAGGACGCGATATAGTAAACCAGGATACCCGGCACGATCCATGCGAGCCTCTGGAACATTCTTGTCTCAAGGAACTTGTCATCATAATCCGATTTCGATCTTTTTACCACACGGGTGACAACCTGCATGATAATTACTCTTGCGAATATCTGGGAAAGCCATGCAATAAGGACCACCAGCAATACCATCACAAAGGTACTCAGCCACGAGACTGTACCGGCTGATAATCCCATATTCGCCAGTAACTCTCTTACAAACAATCCCGGATCAACTCTGTCGAACATTCTTTTACTCTTTGATAACCGGCTGTTAAATTACAAATTATCTTTTTTTAAGCCCCTCTCTTTAGTATCTTTACGCTACAAAACACTGAAATAATGAAATTAATACCGGTTTACCTGTTGCTCGCGTTGTCGCTTACAGCTCCGGCACAGCTGGCGTTTGATGATTATTTCACTGACCGGACCATGAGATTTGATTTTATGCTGGCCGGAAACAGTGTCACTACCAAAGTTTTTCCTGTCTCATTCAGGGAAGAGCCATTCTGGGGAGGTTCGCTGACCAATCTTACTGACAAATTCAATTATGGCAGTTTTAAGTACGAGGTCTTTGATGCTGCAACCGGAACACTGATCTATTCGCGCGGATTCTGCACCCTTTACCAGGAATGGCAGACAACAGCGGAGGCCCAGCAGATCGAAAGAAGCTTTCATGAGGTTGCTACCTTTCCCTTTCCGAAAAACAAGGTGAATTTTGTTCTGAGCATACGCGGTCGCGATGGCCTGTTCAGCAAGCTGTATGAAACCGCTATTGACCCTGCAAGCTATTTCATCACCAGGGAGAAGCCTGATGCTGCAATTGCGACAAGAATATACGGAACTGGCGACCCTCATACATCGTTTGATATAGCGTTTATTGCCGAGGGTTATACCAAAGAGGAAGCAGAGAAATTCAGGTCTGATGTAAAGCGTCTTGCTGATGTTCTCTTCCTGGAAGCGCCGTTTGACAAATACCAGGACCGTATTAACATATGGGCTGTGGAGACCCCCTCCCAGGAATCCGGGACCGATGTTCCCGGGGAAGGCATTTATGTAAACACGGCACTCAACTCAAGCTACTATACCTTTGATGTTGACCGGTATCTCACCACCCAGGATATCGGGGCTGTGAATGACTATGCCGCGTCAGCGCCTCATGATCAGATCGTTGTGCTCATTAACAGCCCGAGGTACGGCGGAGGGGGCGTATATAACTACTACAGCGCTGTGACCGCTGACCATCATTTCACCCCGCAGGTTTTCACCCATGAGTTTGGTCACGGGTTTGCAGGACTGGCTGATGAGTACTATAATTCTGAGGTGGCTTATGAAGAGTTTTATCCTCTGGATGTTGAGCCATGGGAGCCTAACATCACCACAAGGGTCAATTTCGAATCAAAATGGAAGGATATGATCGCCAAGTCAGTTCCAGTTCCAACACCAAATGACAAGAGGTACACCGGTGTCACAGGTCTCTTTGAAGGCGGGGGTTATGCAGCGAAGGGAATATACCGTCCGTCGTTTGACTGCCGTATGAAGAGCAACCAGGCAGATTCATTCTGCGAGGTATGCCAGACGGCGATAGAAAACATGATTTTCTCTTATTTACAATAATACGGGTTGGTATGCCTTTGGTACAGGTCTGAGACCTGTATCCACTCTGGTGCACAAAAAGGAATGCTTAAATTACGACGGTATCAAGGTTGAGCTCCTTCAACCTGAGGCTCATTTTCTCAAGCGTGACAGCATCACCCATTTTTATCACACAACCTCCCTTGTGGTGGGTCAGGTAGGCACACTGCTCAGCCTGTACCTCATCATGACCGCACACCTCGACAAGTGATTTGATGACATGGTCAAACGAGTTGACATCATCATTTATAAGCAGCAGGGACTTCTCCTCCTCCTGCCCCCTCATGTTACCCCAGGGGAATGGTGCTCCTTTTGTCATTCAATTCTGTTTAACAGTTCCTTTGCCGCCTCGACTGGTATCTCCTGCATGCCCACGTATGCCGCAACCCTTGCTGTACTGTAGCCGTTGCGTATAAGCAGCGAGACATACTCGTCGGCGCTTTCAAAAGTAATAAAATTCCCGATGAGATAAACGGTCTCATCCTGGTTGTTTTTAATCATGTCAAGTCCCCGCGTACCTGCAAGCAGCTCCATCTTTTCGACTACTTCAGGTTTGACAGGCTTCTTTGAGCGTATTGCCTCAGCCCTGAATGTAAGTGTCCCGACAGGCAGAGTGTCGGCTGCAGGTACTTTCTTTTCCACCTGAACAACAGGGTCATTAACGGGCAGCGGTTTTGATGCCCATTCCTTCTCAAGCATCGTTGCTCTTTCCATTGATACCTGAGCGTCATCCATCATGGCAATGATGAAAGCGTCAGAGAAGCCTTCCGCACGGACTTTTGAAAGGGCCTGCCGTGGCATCCTCGTTCACCCTGAATATTCCCGTATAGTAATAACTGGTTCCGTTATCGGGTTTCTTTTTACCGTACAGCGGAAATAACCCCTTGAAGAGCGACGGCTGAACAGGGTTTTTAAATGCCGCAAGCTGTATCGTGTAAACAAGTCCTGGCGGAAGCTTAATGTCGAAAGGTATCGGATTGGTGTCACTGTAAGCCGGATTGGATAGCACAACAAACTGTGAGTATGCCTGCCCCTGCTGCTGTTGAGTGGAACCGGGTGACACCGGCGGCACCGGCGTACCATTCTGCTCTGCGGCCATAAATGCCATGTCGGCTTTGGCCTGTTTCGCAGCTGCTTCGCGCTCAAACTCTTCAGCTATGCTCTGAAGCACTTCCTGCCGCTCCGGCGCTGCCGTCTCCATCTCTCTCCTGACACCCTGCGCCAGTCGTGTGAGCGAATCAGCACTGTACTGAAGCTTCACCGCCTCCGCAAGCTTCCTGTCAAATTCCTCAGGCACTCCGGAATGTTTTCTCCTGTGCAATGCCCTGCTGGCTTTGATTTCCAGTGCTCAAGGCTTTCTGAACTTCATTTGAAGAGGGTCTGGCATTTGTGTCCTGACCGCTGACGGTCAGAACAGAAAAATGAAGGGTAATGACCAGAGCGATATAAGCCGGCCAGGCTTTCATGTTAATAACTCTGAAGAAGAAATTTTTTACCATAAATGATAACTTCATACCTTTACCCATCTGAACAAAAATACGAAAAAGTCATGACCCAACTCACAGAAGGGATGCCTGCTCCTAAGTTCGAGGGCAAGGATCAGAATGGAAATTCTGTAAAACTCAGCGATTATGCCGGCAAAAAAGTAGTGCTCTATTTTTATCCCAAGGACAATACTCCGGGTTGCACAGCAGAAGCATGCAGCCTCAGGGATAATTATAAGGAGCTTATCAAACAGGGATTTGTAGTACTGGGCGTCAGTCCTGACAGTGAGAAATCGCACAAGGGATTTACTGAAAAATACAATCTGCCATTTCCTCTGATTGCAGATCCGGAGAAGAAGATTCTGACGGCTTACGGAGCTTACGGTGAGAAGGTCATGTACGGGAAGAAAGTTACCGGTGTGATCCGGACAACTTTTATTATTGACGGGAAAGGGATAATTGAGAAAGTGATCAAAAAGGTTGACACCAAAGAGCACGCCCCGCAGATTTTCAAACTTTACACCAAATAACTTACAACTAACGGAATAATTATGGAAAGAAAAGAAGTAAACAAGGACAAGCTCAAAGCGCTTGAGGTTACCCTGGGCAAGATCGAAAAGGATTTTGGCCGCGGCACCATCATGAAGCTGGGTGATCATGCCATTGACAATGTGCAGGTCATTTCAACCGGTTCTATCGGTCTTGATGCTGCACTGGGCATTGGCGGACTGCCGCGAGGCAGGGTTGTGGAGATATACGGACCTGAATCTTCAGGTAAAACCACCCTGGCTATTCATGCCATTGCTGAGGCACAGAAAGCTGGCGGCATAGCCGCTTTCATTGATGCAGAACATGCTTTTGACAGGTTCTATGCCGAGAAGCTGGGTGTCGATGTGGGCAACCTCCTGATCTCACAGCCGGATAACGGCGAGCAGGCGCTGGAAATAGTCGATCATCTCATCAGGTCAGGTGCACTTGACATTGTAGTCATTGACTCTGTGGCTGCTCTTACACCCAAGGCTGAGATTGAAGGTGAGATGGGTGATTCAAAGATGGGGCTGCAGGCACGGCTGATGTCACAGGCGCTGAGAAAGCTCACGGCCAATATCAACAAGACCAATACCACCTGTATCTTCATCAACCAGCTCAGGGAAAAGATAGGTGTCATGTTCGGCAATCCCGAGACCACCACAGGAGGTAATGCGTTGAAGTTCTATGCCTCCATCAGGCTCGACATCAGGCGTACCAACCAGATCAAGGAGGGCGACGATGCTGTCGGTAACCGTGTGAAGGTAAAAGTGGTGAAGAACAAGCTGGCCCCGCCGTTCAGGAAAGCCGAGTTTGATATTATGTTTGGTCAGGGCATCTCACGCACTGGTGAGATCGTTGACCTGGGGACAGACTTCAATATCATCAAGAAGAGCGGGTCATGGTTCTCCTACGGCGATACGAAGCTCGCCCAGGGTCGTGACGCAGTGAAGAAGCTCCTTGAAGACAACCCCGAGCTTGCCGAGGAGATCAAGGTAAAGATCTCCGATCAGCTGAAGGAAAAGGTAAAATAGAAAAAGAGACAGCCCCGAAAACCGGGGCTGCTTCTTTTAACTATATTAAAAACAATGTCCGGATTAATACGGTTTTGCGTATTTTATAAATCCCTTCCAATGATGTGACATTGCCGCAACTTTGCCATCGTTGGTGACCAGGCAGTCTATGGTTCCCTCACCTGTTGCACCTTCGAACCTACCTGTACCACCTGCAAATTCGAATCTACCTGATATGATTGTCTGATCTTGCGGGAAGTTAGCTGTAAGATCACCTGCTGCTAAGTTTTCCTTGCATTTAATAAAGATGGTATTCCCCATACCATCAGTCAGGGACCCTCCTGATCTTCCGGCATTACAGTCAGTTATACTCCAGCAGCATACCAGCCTGATCTGGAAATACCCTATTTCACTATCTGTCCCTGATCCGGTCTGTACCATCTGGTAAACAGGACCCTCCAGGTCAATGTGTCCTTCCAATATCATATTCTTGGAGAATGTAGTATTGAAATATGCATTAACAGGAATCTCAAAAGGATTAGAGTGAATGAATTTGGGTGGAAGACCCATTGGATAATTCCCATACCAGTCTTCACAGCTCATCAGCATGCAAATAGATGCAGACACCGCTAAAAGTCTCCAAAGTGCTTTCATGGTTAGAAGTTTTAGTTAGAAGGTAAAAAACTGCCTAAACCTTGCTAAGTGAAAGTGACGATAAACCTGATGGCAAGTCAGGTAATTTAAAAGTAAAAAATGAAGAGTGAAGCCGGCCTTCACACTTACATTTCAAATTATTGCATTCCTTTCTTCATTGTTATGGTTCCTGTCCAGTGATGAAAGGAATTATCAGGATAAGAATCCCTGTTGTAATCATCGGTGTAACCACTTCCCGTGGCTCCTTCAAACTTTCCTGTGCCACCAAGTATTACAAAAGGATCCTTAAAGTATGAGTTTACATCTTCAGGATGATAATCCAGCCTTCCGTTAATGACCTGACCGGCACATTCCATATATAGAATATCTCCGTTGGCAGCCGTAAGATAAGCCTTCATATAACCGGTGGGCCCGGGATAGATTCCGGTAACAAACTCGCAGCAGAACTCAAAGTGATGGGTAAACTTACCAAGATGGGTCGCGGTACCTCCGCCTTCATTAATTACAATTCCCCAGAAGACTCCATTCTCAGGATCCCAGGGTCCGCATTCAGCATATGGGCCTGTTCCCTCCATATAAGTACCAACAAAATCAGCCTTGAACGGTACCGTCACCATTGTGGGTTCAGCTTTGCCATTTTTCAGGATCACGTTCATGTCATCGTCCCCAGAAAAATTGCCGGACTTAGAACAGGATACGATCAGGCAGATAACGGCCGTAAACAGTAAAACCTTTTTCATTGATTTCATGATATTATGTTTTAATTTTTGATACAAGTTAGACCAATGATATGAGACCCATTTTGCTATGCGTCCCAAAATCATTTCTATTTGTGCCAAAAAAGCAAGAGTGAGGCCGAAGCCTCACTCACCGAAGCACCCCTGATAAGTCTGTTCCTAAATGGAACTATTTAAAACCCCCTTAAGCCGGGCACTTCTTTCAAATGAAGAAGTGAAGCCTGCACTTCACTTCCTGAGAACTACTTGAACTTTAACCCAATCTGAAAAACCGGTGAAAGATACCCGTGGCGGGTACACTTTTAGACCTTACTCCCAGGCCGGTTATTTTTTAAATTACATAAGCAAGTTAGATAAACACCACCTAAAACATTGTTCTATTTGTGCCAATCATTGTTCTATTTGTGCCAAAATGAAGAAAAAAACAATTATTTATGAATTTCCCTCGGCTTGATGCCAAATTCCTCCGTAAATACCCTGCTGAAATGTGATACATTCTTGAACCCCGATTTGTAAGCTGCCTCAGCTACTGTAATCCTGGTCCCGGCCAGCAGATCCTTTGCCTTATGAAGACGAAGGGACCGGAAATAATCATTCGGGGACTTGTCTGTCAGGGACCTGAACTTTCTGTATAGCTGCGTTCGACTCATTGTCATTTCGTGACAGAGCTTCTGGATATCAAAATTCTCATTGCTCAGGTTTGCCTTCATCAAAGCCATAGTGCTTTTTATGAAAGCATCTTCAAAATGGAAATCCAATTCATCCGAAAGTATCGGGTTGCCTGGTTTGGCATATCTCTCCTGCAGTTTCTTTCTCTGTTCAATCAGGGCACGGAGCTGGACCTGCAGCTCAGTCATATCAAATGGCTTGGCGATGTATGCATCAGCGCCCCTGGCAAGCCCTTCAAGCCTGCTTGCCACATCAGCCCTTGCAGTAAGTATAACAAAGGGGATGTGGCTTGTCCGAAGGTCATTCTTCACTATGTCGAGCATCCGGATGCCATCCATCACCGGCATCATTATGTCACTAAGGATAATATCAGGTACGTTCTCAATAGCTTTGCGGACCCCCTCTTCTCCGTTATTGGCGACAAGTACATCATACTCTCCGGCAAAAAGGTTCACCAGATAGCTGACGACATCGTCATTGTCCTCGACAATAAGCAGAATATGTTTTTCTTTGCTCTTGGGCAAGTGCCCCGCCTGCCTCTCCTCCTTTTTGTCATGATGGATAAAAAATGATGATATTCTGCTTTTAAGTTCGTGCAGTCCCGGCACCTCCTGCAAGGCTGCATTGTATGTGACCGGCAGGGTTACAGTAATTTCTGTTCCTTCATCCACGACACTTTCCGCTGAAATTGAACCATTGAGAAGCTTGACCAGTTCCTTTGTCAGCGCCAGTCCAAGGCCGGATCCGGGGTTGGCATTTGCATTGTTTGCCTGCTCGCGCGAAAAACGATCGAAAATATATGGCAGGAAATCCTCAGAGATACCTGTGCCGCTGTCGCTTACGCGTAATTCAAATCTTCCGTCAACAGTCAGAGATGTGGTCACTTCAACATGACCCAACGGCTGTGTGAACTTCAGTGCATTGGAGATAAGATTGGACACAATTTGCATCAGCTTTTCCGCATCATAGTCAAATATCAGATCCGGGTTGGCAGGAGTAAAATTCAGAGTTATCCTCTTACCGGCAGCTACTGACTGAAAAAGTTCAACAATATATCTGATATAAAGATTAATATCTGACCTGATCATCCTGACAGGCATTGCTCCCGCCTCCAGTTTCGAAAGGTCAAGCATCTGGTTTACAAGGTTGAGCAGGACACCTGCGTTCCTGTCAATTTTCTCAGTTCCGTCAATAAGCCACTTCCCCGGGTCTTTCCGGATCAGGTCTGTCATCCCCGTAATGACTGTCAGGGGTGTTCTGAACTCGTGTGTTATATAAGTGTAGTATTTTGTCTTGACCTCATCGAGCTCCTTTACGCGTTCTGTTTCCAGTTGCTCAAGCTTGACACGTCTGTGAAATGAAATTCAGAACAAAAATCAGTGCAAAACCTGAAATCCAGAGCAGATTTACTCACAAAGAGGGAAACATTGACTGCAGGAGTCATCTCAGGCGGAACAGACAGTCCCGGATGCAAAATGCCGGCAAGTATCAGGGTAATGATATATATTATGAATATCCATATAGTGGCTCTCCTTTCGCGGAAGTTGAGCGAAAATAAGACCTGTGCCAGACCGACTATATAAGTCCTCCTGAGTTCGGGATACCGCCAAGTAACAGAATAAAGATAAATGTTACGACTACAGCAACAGGGTCTGATCGAATGAAAGTACGCCAAACACCTGATCGGGTGAAAAAAAATCGGATAAATAACACCCTGAAGATAAACCAGTGTGAGGAATCAACCCGTAATATATCAGTAGCTTTAACTGGGGAAAGACAAAATGATATGTTAAAGTCAGGCATAATATCATTGCTGTGACAGCAATACTCGATATCCAGTTAATCTTTTTCTGCCTGGGTAAGTCTTTTCGTTATCAATGCCAGGATAGACTAAGTCTCTTGGTGATCCATTGGTCTGCTTTCCGGAGAAAGGGGGTTTTCATTTCTAAAACAGATCAAATATTGAAAATCACAATCTTACACAATTTAGTAAATATTTAGGTACAATGCAATTAAATTTTAGGCCGGAGGCATGAAACAGGTGAATTAACCGATGAGTTAATTATTTACCTTTGGATTAGCACAACAAAGACTGAAATTATCAAACCCTCACTAACCATGAAAAAGCTTTCATTCCTTATTATTGCTGTAACAGTTCTGGTCCTGAATGGCTGCAAACAGCAGACTAAAGAGCAACCGGAAGCCACAGTCATCAACGTATCTCTTACCGATACGGAAAAGGCCGGAGGTATACTGACGCCGGAGATACTCTGGAAATACGGCCGCATCGGATCAATAGTTCTGTCACCTGACGGGAAAACGGTCCTCTACACCGTGACGAACTATGACCTTCCTACCGAGGCCCGGACCACAAACATATATTCAATACCCTCGTCAGGAGGCACTCCTGTTCAGCTGACGACGAACGGCGGATCAGGTCCGCAGTGGATAGACAAGGGGTCAGCGATCGCGTACACTGGCCGCAGGAAAAATAATGACCATGAAGCCAGACGGATCGGAAAAGAAAGAGATAACAGGACTGGAGGAGTTTGAGATACTTTCATTCTCTCCGGCCGGTGACAAGGTCTATTTCACGCGCCGCGTCAAGCTTGACCAGACAGCAAATGAGAAATACGGCCTCCCGAATGCAAAAGTCAGAATTATTGATGACCTGATGTACAGGCACTGGGACTCATGGAGCGATTACTCATACAGCCATCTCTTCACTGCTTCATTTGACGGAACAGCCATCAGCAACGAAAAGGATATAATGGAGGGGCAGCGCTTTGAGACACCTGACGCCCCATGGTTCGACGAGGCAGAGATAAGCTGGAGTCCCGACGGAAAATATTTAGCTTACACATGCAAGAAGCTTACCGGCAAAGCATACTCATTAAGCACAAATACAGATATTTACCTTTATAATGTCATGACCGGTGAGGAGACAAACATCACTGAAGGCAATATGGGCTATGACAAGTTCCCGGTATTCTCTCCTGACGGCTCAATGATAGCTTACTCGAGCATGAAGGAGGACGGTTACGAGTCTGACCTCGAAAGACTCTTCGTTTACAATATCACTTCCGGTGAGAGGAAATGGGTATCAGAAGGATGGGATTATGATGTGCAGAACATGCAATGGAACGGTACCGGTTCAATCTGGTTTGCAAGCCCTTACCGCGGGACACAACCCGTTTTCAATATAAATCTTGCTGACGGCAAGATCACAAGGGTGACCGGGGGCGATTATGACATGGGTCCTCTTCAACTGCAGAACGGCGTGCTTGTCGCCGGCATGATGTCTATGTCACGGCCTACTGAGGTTGCAAATATCAATATGACCACCGGTGAGTTCGCAATGATAACCGATGTCAACGGCCATATCTATGAGAGTATCAAGATGGGCAGAACAGAGGAGAGGTATATTAAGACGAAGGATGGCAAAGACCTGCAGATGTGGATCATCTATCCGCCCGACTTCGATCCTTCAAAGAAATATCCCGCTCTGCTTTATTGCAAGGGCGGGCCGCAGGGACCGCTCGGACAATCGTGGAGCTACCGCTGGAACTACCAGATCATGGCTGCAAACGGATATATCGTGGTGGCAGTGAACCGGCGAGGCAACTCGGGTTTCGGCAGCTACTGGCGTGAACAGATTTCCGGCGATTACGGCGGAAAGAACATCCAGGATTATCTTGACGGTATCGATGCCATGGCGAAGGAGCCGTTTGTGGATAAAGACCGCCTGGGAGCCGTCGGGGCAAGCTACGGAGGCTATTCCGTATTTTACCTTGCCGGCATGCATAACAAGCGTTTCAAGGCCTTCGTTGCACACTGCGGCGTTTATAATACAATTGCAGAATACGGAGCTACCGAAGAGTACTGGTACCCGAACAAGGACTACCAGGGTGCTCCGTGGGATAAGCCGCAGCCGGCTGGCTACAATAAGTTCTCACCTCATACAATGGTTGATAAATGGGATACTCCCATACTTATTATCTCGGGTCTGAACGATTTCCGTATACCCTACACCCAGAGCATGGAGGCATTCAACTCGGCACAGCTTCGCGGCGTGCCCAGCAAACTTCTGCTCTTTGAGAACGAGACACACTGGGTCACCAAGCCACAGAATGCCGTCATATGGCAGAAGGAGTTTTTCGGGTTTCTGGATACATATCTGAAGGAGAATTAAGAATTAAGAATTAGGAATTAAGAATCTGAGTAGTAATTTGCAATAGATATTATCGCAATCGCTCAAATCTCCTCGACCCTCAGATCGCAGACTGCAAGACAGCAAGACTTAGGTCTACCTGACAAACCTGACGCATGCCGGGGCATTGAAATTCAGGCCGGGGAGAGGATCTCCGGCCTGATTGCTTCCGGCAGGGAGAACAGACACTTCGTTTGAACGCTGGTTGGCCACAAGGATGTATTTACCGGAAGGTGATACAGCAAAATTACGCGGCCAGTCGCCGCCGCAGTTCTGATGCTCCAGTCAATGACAATCTTCCGCCAGCACCCACCTTGAATGTCACGATGCTGTTATCTCCTCTGTTGGATCCGTATATCTTTTTCCCATTGGCAGAGAAATGAATATCCGCACAAAAACTTTTCTCCCGGAATCCTTCCGGCAGGGTGCTGACAGTCTGCTTGATATCAGTGGTATCGGACAGAATGTTAAACACTGACACTGTTGAATTCAATTCGTTAATGACATACAGGTTTGAGCTGTTTTTGTCTATTAACATGTGTCGCGGTCCGCTTCCTTTCGCGCATTCAAGATAAGGAACATCCTCAGTCATCAGCTTGCCAATGGTTGTGTCGAGCCGTAACCGGTGGATCCGGTCCAGCCCCAGGTCAGAGACATAATAAATCTGTGTCCTTTCATTGTACAGTGTCATGTGCGGATGCGACTTCTCACCGTAAAAGATCACATCTGATACTCTTTCAGGAATGCCGCTGCTGTTCAGCCGTACCACTGACACTGATCCGCTTCCGTAATTGGCAGTGATAAGATATTTGCCGTCGTTTGAAAGAGTTATGTGACAAGGGCCTCCTCCGCCCTGATTGACCGAGCTCTCACGGGTCAGCTTCACTACTGTCTTTATCAAGGCGCAATGTCGTTATTCCGCCACCCTTAGCCATATTAAAAGAGTCTACTTCGTTAACAAAATAAACAAGGTTATTTTCACCGAATGTAAAATATGACGGATTATCCCCGGCATTAAATTCAGATACCATCCGGGCTGATCCCTTTTCATCGATAGCGCAAAGCATCACATCAGGATTATTCTCAGCAGTATATCCGGAAACAAGGAACGATTTCTCATCTTCCCTGCATGATGATGCAAGGATAGCCAGACAAATAAACATAAGTTGAAACAGGTTTTTCATGAAGATAATTTTTAATGATGTTGAGCGGGTTTTGGGGATACTTTTTTCTTCCATTCCACAAAGCCGTATGAAGCCATAAAGAGGAAGATGACATACTGGAGCGAGACAAACATCACACCTTTCATGGCATACATGACAACACTCATAAGGTTAACCAGTATCCACAATATCCAGTTCTCCAGCTTGAGTTTTGCCAGCAACAGTGATGCGACAATACTCATCACTGCAATCATGGCATCGGTATACACGAATGTTGCCCTTTCAGGGAAAAGATCCGGAAGCCATATGTGAATCCGGCTCATTACTGTCCCAAGGGCGATTGCACCCAGCATGACCACTGCCAGCCAGATCACTCTCTGCTTATGTATGAGCATGGTGACCGGTGTTTTATCGTCGCTCTCACTTCGCCGCCAGTTGTACCATCCGTACAGGGCATTGCAGAAAAAGAAGACCTGCAGCGCCATGGCTGAGTAGAGATTGACCTGGTAAAAGAGCACGAAAAAAAGTATGGCATTGACGAGTGCAAAAAGCCATGTCAGGATATTGCTCCTGGCTGCGAGCCATACTGCTGCGAGACCTGTCAGTACAGCCAGCAGTTCAAGCAGGCTCATACGGTAGCCGAGGGCTTCAAAAAGTATTGTGTCGATGTTAAACATGGGTCTGAGGTCTGAGGTGGTCTGAGGTCTGAAGTCTGAGGTCTGAGGGTCTGGGCAAAGTTAACTAAATCATTCGTGCAAAATTCGACCTGTTTGCAGTGTATCACCAACAAAATTCGACCTGTTTTGCAGGTATCACCAGAAAAATTTAGACCTGTTTTGCATGTATCACCTGCAAAATTCGACCGTTTTTCATTTTCAGCACAGATTAAGTAGCTTTATACATTATTCTTAATCGAGGATGTCACCACGGGAAGTCTATAAATCAAGAGCTGAGGAGTTCGGCGCAAAGGCTGAGCGACTGCAGAAGCTGTCAAACCGGCTGTCGATGGGGCGCCTGATTGTATTTGCCGGAGGGCTTATACTTTTCGCAGCCCTTTCAACTCTGTCCGTCATTGCAGCCATTGCCGTCCTGCTCGTTTCCATGATACTGTTTGCATGGATGGTTATCAGGTACGGGATCACCGAAAGGCAGAGAAATCACTTCCGGCATCTTGAAGAGATCAATAAGCTGGAGATCAGATGCCTTGACGGTGATTTTTCAGGTTTCAAAAGCGGCGGGGAGTATGCAGAAAGGGATCATCCTTATACGTATGACCTCGACATCTTCGGCAGTACCTCTCTGTTTCAGCTTATCTGCCGCACCACAAGCAAACCGGCCTCCGATATGCTGGCAGGGTACCTGAAGCAACCGGCACAGGTTGATGAAATAATGTCCCGTCAGGAGGCCGTGAAAGAGCTGGCACCGATGACCGGCTGGCGACAGGAGTTTATGACCATCGGATTTCAGAATGCCGGCGCAGATAACGACCCGTCAGCATTACTGAAATGGCTCGGGAGTGATGATCTTTTCCAAAACAGGAAACGGGAAAAAACAGTCATCTGGCTCCTGAGCATACTTGCCCTTGCATCAATCGCCCTGGTCATCGCCGGTCTCCCCGCAGCACTCCTTGCCCCTGTCTTTACGGTTAATTTCATTTTCTATTTTACCAGGTTCAGAAAAATAACGAAGCTCCACGAACAGGTGAGCAGGTCATCTGACCTTCTCAGGACTTACTCCTCTTCGATCGGTATGATAGAGAAGGAGACGTTCAGGGCAGGGAAACTAAAGATGCTTCAGGGATCGTTCAGGGGAGGGTCTGATGCTTCCGGGCAGGTAAGAACCCTCGCCCGGCTTGTCAACAGGCTCGATTCCAGGCTAAATGTACTTGTTTCGATACCTCTTAACCTTCTCTTCTTTACGGATATACGTTTTTGCCTGGCCCTTGAGGAGTGGAAGGGAGCAGCATGCAGCAAGGATTCCCGGGTGGTTTGCTGCGATGGCTGAATTTGAGGCATCTGTCTTCATTGGCCAACACTGGCATTTAACAATCCCTCCTGGGTATTTCCGGAGATCGTTCCGGATTTTTTCACCTTCAGGGCTGTGAACATGGGCCATCCGCTTATTCCTGAAAAGAAGCGGATCAACAATGATTTTGAATCATCCGGTCATGGCAAGACTATACTGATAACCGGATCCAATATGTCAGGCAAGAGCACCTTCCTCCGCACATGCGGCATAAACACCGTGCTGGCTCTTGCCGGAGCGCCTGTATGTGCATCATCGTTCTCCCTGTCACACGTCAGGATCCATTCAAGCATGCGGATCTCAGATTCACTCGAAGAGAATATATCATCGTTCTATGCTGAGCTGAGGAGGCTGAGGTCGGTCATTACAGAAGCGGAGAAGGATCCCCGGGTTTTTCTTCTGCTTGACGAGATACTCCGCGGAACCAATTCGGACGATCGGTTCACAGGGTCAGTGGCACTGATAAAACAGCTTATGGGTTACGGAACGGTAGCAATGGTTGCCACTCATGACCTGAGGCTTGCCGGGCTGTCAAAGGATATTCCGGGTAAGATAGACAACTACCATTTTGATGTAAAGATCAGCGGCGAGGAGCTCTTCTTTGACTACAAGCTGACCCCCGGTGTCTGCTCAAGTTTCAATGCATCGCTGCTGATGAAGAAAATGGGCATAAAGGTCTGATAGGTAGTTGAAGGGTCGAAAGGTTGAAGGGTTGAAAGTGGTCCATAAAGTCCTTAAAGTCAATAGTCTGAAGGTCCGGGGAATTGCGATTTGCGATTTGCGAATTATTTGATAATTAAATTCTTAACTCTTAATTTTTAATTCCTTTACAAGTTATTACCTGGTCAACCTTCTCCTCATCCGACAGCCTCCCGTCAATCCAGTTGATAAATATTCCACGCCTCTCCATGCCCCTGAACCAGGTCATCTGCCGCTTGGCAAAACGATGGATCTCAACCTCAAGTTTCCGGGCCATCTCCGCATAACTCATCTTATTCAGCAAATATAACGTAACATACTTATATTCAAGGCCATAATAAATCAGATCATCCGGATGAACTCCGGCTGCGATGAGCCTCTGCACCTCCTCAATCATCCCGCCCTCCAGCCTCTCCTTAAGTCTTGCGGTTATCCGCTCACGCCTGGTCTCACGGTCAAAGAAAATGCCCGTCACAAGGGGATTGGTGACCGGGAAGGGCTTATCATCAACAGCATGGTGCATGCAGTAGTCTTCTATCTCAATCGCTCTCACAGCGCGTTTGACCGTGTCAACATCGGTTTTATTATGCAGGTTCTTATACCGGGAAAGTATTTGCGTCAGCTCATCCAGGGACCTCCCTGAGAGTGCAGCACGAAGCTCCTCGTTCACCGGCACCTGTATCAGCCTGTAGCCGCTCACTATGCTGTCCACATACATGCCTGAACCGCCGCAGACAACAGGGTAGCTGCCACGCTGACGCATGTCGTCAAAAACGTTCAGAAAATCGCGCTGGTACTCATAGACATTATACTTGTAGCCGGCATCGACAATATCAATAAGATGAGACGGCACCCTCCTGCCGTCAACAATATAGTCATTGATGTCTTTTCCGGTGCCGATATCCATCCCACGGTAGACCTGCCTTGAATCCGCACTTATGACTTCCCCTCCCAGCCTTGCCGCTACGATGGCCGCAAGCCGCGTCTTGCCGGTGGCCGTCGGGCCGGTGATCACGACGATATCATGCAGTGGCTTGTCCATCAGAAATTAAAGATAGCCGAAAAGAGGTCACAGTAAATCAATTTTGCTTATTTTTGCCACTCACATCGTCAATAGATACATGGACTTCAGGTTTTTATACAATCGTACGAAGTACTTTATAATAAGTCCTGTAAAGGCATGGGAGGTCGTCCATCGTGAGAACAGGCCGATCAATGATGTCAGGGGCAGCTTCTTCCTGCCACTGGTGATCCTTGTTTCAATCAGTTCCTTCTTCGGCTCGATGTTTTTCATCAACACCACTCTAAAACCAATGTATTCTGTGCTGTCATGCATTAATACATTCCTCTTTCTGTTTATCGGAGTGTACATATCAGCCTTTCATTGTCAAGGAGATCACCAGGGCGCTTGACCTTGGTCACGATTTCGTTGTCGCCTTTAAACTGGTAGCTTACTCATTAACTCCCTTATTTCTTACCCTGACTTTCAGCCGTCTCCTGGAATCACTGCTCTTTATCAACCTCCTTGGCCTTTACGGATTATATATTTTCTGGATCAGGAATGGAGGAGATGGTCAATCCGCCTGAGCATAAGAAGTTACCGATGATGATAGCCACAGTCATTGCGATGCTGATAATCTTCGGACTCCTGCAGGTTGTGCTTTCGTTCCTTACCGAGACGATCTACTTTGCCCTGTTTGCCTGAAGCCGGTGATGAGGTCAGACACCAGCAATATCGTTATCAAAAACCGCAGGGCATCTCACGATTATGAGTTCCTTGAAAAGCTCGTTGCCGGCATTAAGCTTACCGGCACTGAGATAAAATCGATACGTGCAGGCAAGGCTAACCTGACAGACTCATTCTGTGCATTCCGCAATGGGGAGTTGTTTGTTACCGGGATGCATATTTCCGAGTATTACTGGGGTAACCTGAACAACCATGATCCGCTCGGCGAACGGAAGCTGCTGCTGACCAAAAAGGAGCTCAGGAAATGGGAAAGAAAGGTTAATGAGACGGGCCTTACAATCATTGTAACCAAGGTCTTTGTCAATGCACGCGGACTGGCCAAGGCTGAGATTGCCCTGGCAAAAGGCAAAAAGCAGTACGACAAGCGTGAGGATATAAAGAAAAGAGACTCCGCACGCGAGATGGACCATCACGTCAAGGAGAGAAGCAGGTAAGCCGAAGTATCAGAAGTTCGGGCTGAGGAGGAACCTCGAATAGAACTGGTCAATGAAAGCCACAGCCTCTTCAGCTGTATCCACGATCCTGAAAATATTCAGGTCATCAGGAGATACATTGTGTTCTTCTTCCATCATCACCTTGGTGATCCATTCCAGCAGGCCTGCCCAGTAATCCACCCCGACAAGAACAATCGGGAAGCGACCGATTTTCTTGGTCTGAATCAGGGTGATTGCCTCGAACATCTCGTCAAATGTCCCGAAACCGCCAGGCAGTACAATAAATCCCTGGGAATACTTCATGAACATTAATTTACGTACAAAAAAATGGTCAAAAGTGATGAGCTTGTCGCGGTCAATATACTGATTGGGTCTTTGCTCAAAAGGCAGGTCTATATTTATTCCGGCTGACTTGCCTTTACCCTTTTTGGCTCCCTTGTTGGCAGCCTCCATTATGCCGGGTCCGCCTCCTGTAATGACACCATAACCCTTTTGTACCAGGTTGTAGGCTATCTCTTCCGCAAGCTTGTAGTATTTGTTATTGAAGTGAGTGCGTGCAGAACCGAAGATAGCTACACTCGGGCCTATGCGCGACAGTTTTTCATATCCTTCAACAAGTTCGGACAGTGATCTTGAAGACCCGCCATGAGTCCATCGTATGTATCTCATTCCATGTTTTTGGCTCAAATGCTTCCTTTATCAGGTCTGTTGTCTCGTCCATAGGTTAAATATTTAGAAGGTTTAAATATAGTATTTTCTATCTTGCCAGTTCCGGCGCCAGAAATTTACCGGTATAATTATCTTTCAGTTTCACCAGCTGCTCCGGTGTTCCCGCGAACATTATCTCTCCTCCTCCCCGGCCTCCCTCCCTGCCGAGGTCAACGATGTAATCCGCCATTTTTATCACTTCCATGTTGTGTTCAATCACAATGATTGTGTTACCTCTCTCCACCAGCCGGTCAAGCACCTCAAGGAGCACCCTGACGTCATCAAAATGCAGTCCTGTCGTAGGCTCATCAAGGATGTACAGTGTGCGGCCGGTATCACGGCGCGAGAGTTCCGTAGCAAGCTTTACCCTCTGGGATTCACCTCCCGAGAGTGTTGTCGAGGGCTGTCCCAGCCGGACATAGCCCAGTCCTACCTCCTGTAATGTCTTTATCTTATGGTATATCGAAGGAATACCCTTGAAGAATTCAACAGAATCGTTGATTGTCATTTCCAGGACGTCATTTATCGACCTGCCCTTGTATTTTACCTCGAGTGTTTCCCTGTTATAGCGTTTTCCGCTGCAGTCGGGACACATCACATAAACATCGGGAAGGAAGTTCATCTCGATGGTTTTCACTCCTGCTCCCTCGCATCCTTCACATCTTCCTCCCTTTGTGTTGAATGAAAACCGCCCGGGGCCAAAACCCCTGATCTTTGCATCGGGGGTCATGGCGAACAGGTTTCGTATGTCGCTGAAGACGCCGGTATAAGTAGCCGGATTTGAGCGTGGTGTCCGTCCTATGGGAGCCTGGTCCACCTCAATGACCTTATCGATATTTTCGATCCCCCTGATCTCACCGTACGGCAACGGTTTCCTGCCGGCACCGTGAAGTACATGTGCCAGTGCCGGATGAAGTGTATGGTTGATGAGCGAGGACTTGCCGCTGCCCGACACCCCGGTTATGCATATAAATGTTCCGAGGGGTACTGTCATGGTAACCTTTCTCAGGTTATTGCCTTCAGCGCCGGTGATTGTGAGGTTCTTGCCATTGCCCTTCCTGCGAGTGCCGGGCGCAGATATCCGTTTGCGGCCGCTGAGATACTGTGCCGTAAGCGTATCAGCTTCCAGGATATGTGCCGGTGATCCTTCAGCGACCACCGTGCCGCCGTGAACACCGGCGCCGGGACCCATATCTATTATGTGATCAGCACTGAGGATCATCTCCTTGTCGTGCTCAACAACTATCACCGAATTGCCGGCATCACGAAGGTCGCGAAGTGCTTCTATGAGCCTTCTGTTATCACGCTGGTGGAGCCCTATGCTTGGCTCATCAAGGATATAGAGCACATTCACAAGCTTCGATCCTATCTGTGTCGCCAGGCGTATGCGCTGGCTCTCCCCTCCGGAGAGCGTTCTGGCGCCCCTGTTCAGTGAGAGATAATCAAGCCCGACATCGAGGAGGAAACCAAGCCGTGACCGTATCTCCTTGAGTATCTCCGACGCGATCTTCTTCTGCCTGTCAGTCATCTTTTCCGGGACATGCTCCAGGAAGACCTGCAGCTCGGTAAGATCCATCGCCGCAAGCTCTCCAATATTCTTTTCTCCTATCCGGAACCACAACGCCTCTTTCTTCAACCGTGTGCCGCCGCATTCGGGGCATGTATGGTACTGGACATACTGTTCCTTCCCTTTTCCGTTTGCCTTGCGGCCGCTGACAGCCTCCTGGTTCCCGACATAATTGACGACTCCTTCAAATGTCATCATGTAATTGGATGTGACTCCAAGCGGGGTGTTTGACAGTTTCAGTACCTCATCAGAGCCGAAAAAGATCTTGTTCAGAACTTCCTCGGGAATATCCTTTACAGGGGTGTCAACAGTGAAACCGTATTTCTCTCCCAGCGCCTCGATCATCCAGAATATCCAGATATTGCGGTATTTACCTATCGGTTCTATACCTCCCCGGCGAATGCTCATTTCAGGGTCAGGCATCATTCGTTTTATATCCACCTCGGAAATCTCTCCCAGGCCGTTGCAATGAGGACATGCCCCCTGCGGGGAATTGAAAGAGAAAGTATGGGGGGCGGGTTCGTTGTAGGATAATCCGGTAACGGGCGACATCAGGTGACGGCTGAAATAACGATGCGTGTTGTCATCGGCTGCGAGCACCATCATGACACCGTCTCCCTGGTCAAGAGCAAGCAGTACAGCATCATGGAGCCTCTTTTCAGTCACATGCCCGGCATGGAATTTATCAATGACCAGTTCAATGAAATGCGATTTGTACCTGTCAAGCTTCAGTCCCGGAACGATCTCCTTCAGCTCCCCATTGATGCGGGCATGGAGAAATCCTTTGCGTCGCAGTTGTTCAAACAGTTCCTTGTAATGGCCTTTTCTTCCCTTGATCAGAGGAGCCAGGATATAGATTTTTTTTCCGTCATACTTTGATGCGACAAGCTCAAGTATCTGGTCATCCGTATACCTGACCATCTTTTCACCTGATTCCCACGAATATGCATCGGCAGCCCGGGCGTAGAGCAATCTCAGGAAGTCATAGATCTCAGTTATTGTGCCTACCGTCGATCTGGGGTTCTTGTTTGTGGTCTTCTGTTCAATTGATATGACAGGACTCAGGCCGGTAATACGGTCAACATCAGGCCTCTCCATTCCTCCAAGGAACTGACGGGCGTAGGCTGAAAGGGTCTCCATGTACCTTCTCTGGCCCTCAGCATAGATAGTATCAAATGCAAGTGACGATTTGCCGCTGCCGCTGAGGCCGGTGATCACCACAAGCTCATTGCGGGGCACGGTAAGGCTTATATTGCGCAGGTTATGAACCCTGGCACCGTAAACTTTTATCTCATCGCTGCGCTCTGGCATAGAGCATTCTATAACCCTGAGGATACTCTCGCATCTCTGGCAGGCACCCTTATCATATACTCCTTGCCGTCACTGTTGGTAAGGAACGGTTTGCGCAGCCATGGATTAAGAAATTTGAGCATTTTATAGTTAGTGTCAAAATGCCTTGAGAACTGTTCAAAGCTTGTCACGGCAGTATCAACTTTCACCTCTGTGTACGGAACGGGCTTGTAAGTGTCGTCCGAAGCGATTTCAAATCCGTACCTTGACGGTTCAGTCATGACGAGTTTGAGAGCTGTGATGCGGAAGATGTACCGTGCAGTTTCGTCATTGAGAAGGAGGTCATAGTAATTCGCTTCCTTCTGTATTTCCATCTGTTCATCCAGTCCGCTTAAACCGTTGTTATATGAAGCAGCGGCCATTGTCCAGCTGCCGTAACGTTCGTATGCTTTTTTAAAATAGCGGCATGCAAAGAGGGTAGACTGTTCAAGGTTATACCGCTCATCAATCTCCTTGTTGATTGCCATTCCCATCTCCTTACCTGTTCCTTCCATTATCTGCCAGAATCCGGTTGCACCTGCAGGTGAGATTGCGTTGCTGAGGTCACTTTCAGCGCAGGCAAGATATTTGAAGTCATCCGGTATGCCATTTTCACGCAGTATCTTTTCTATCTCAGGAAAATAGCGTCCTGCCCTTTTAATTGTAAGAAGAGTTGAGCCATGCCTGTAGGCTGTAGCATTAAGCTCCCTGTCAAGGCTCTCACGGGTGTCAAAGTTTTGCAGTGGCATAGCTTCGCCGGCGAAGGTGACGTTTTCCGGCAACGCCCAGGGAGCTGCGGAGAAGGTGCTTTCCTCATTATATGCGTCAAGGGACTGATGATTGTCCGCCGAAACGAAGAGGGTAATAAGAAACCCGGCACTGAGCACCATCATTAATCCTAATGTTGCCTTCCCTATTGTAACTTTCATGATCCGACAGTTTTTTAAGAAACTGCAAAAGTAGCGAAATTATTGCTCTTGGAGAAGTAAAACAAAGAG
This sequence comes from uncultured Bacteroidales bacterium, assembly GCA_963730615.1. Taxonomy (GTDB): domain Bacteria; phylum Bacteroidota; class Bacteroidia; order Bacteroidales; family VadinHA17; genus SR-FBR-E99. The sequence goes on from CAVSSR010000001.1 coordinate 39,366, forward strand.
TGAAAGCAAGCTTTTCAGAATTTGAAAAACACGCCAGAAAAGAAACCGATGGAGTAAGGTTTGTAAAGCGTTCCTGAGAGAGCGCTGACCGGTGTTACATAATATTTGAAGACAGGCTCGAGGTTGAATGAGATATTGGTAGATATATTGTACTCCATGCCAAGGCTCAGCTGGCTGCTGATGCTGTGGACATTCACCCCTTCGGTACGACCCACGGGTATCGTGTTTGCACCGTCATTGACATAGGCAGAGTTTTCTACCAGGTACCCGTATGACATGCCTCCCGAGAAATTAAGGCCAACCTTCTGGTCAATGACTTTGTACCTGATGATTACCGGAAGCTCGAGGTAGCGGAATACCTGATGAATATTATTGCTTACCTGTGTGAGGTTGTATTTTGAAGGATCTGCCATGTTGCCGGGGATTGTTGTGCTGACCCGGTTTGTATTGTCAGCAAGGTAGAGATCTGTATTCCCTGCCAGTATGGTTCCTGAGGCAGTCTCTACACTGTAGAGATAAGCGCCTTTTACAGTATAAAAGTCCGACAGGCCTGCAAACACATCAACATCAGTGATGGTCTGCCCTACTGAAGAGAGTCCGATACCTGACTGTATTGTCAGGCGGGGAGATATTTTGTAACCGAAGGTCAGTCCTGTCGAGTATGTCGGCCTTGTCTGTTCGCTGTTGACCAGCTCTGCCAGCCTCGTGTTATTGTTTGCCGATGAGAAACCCATGGCTGGTGACACCGATGCACCGATCTCAAACCGCCGCACGGTGGCAGAGGTCTTGACAGATCCGGCCGCCTGTACCGGGGAGTCATTGAGGCCGTTCATTGTCTTCGAGACAATTAACGTGATCTCATCCGGAGACACAGGAAGCGGATTGTTATCCTTAAGGTTCTCCTGTGGCTGCATGAAGTCAGATATTAACGAGGATGCCGCGGGTATGTTAACCTGATCCCCGAAAACAGTTTCGTTCTCCCTGGCGATTGCTGACGGCTCAATAATTTTCCGGTAAACAGTGTTGCCTTCAGCGCCCACAGGAGTTGATACCCCAACGGGAGCGACGGACTCAGGCATCTGATCACCCACTGCCATTGCTAACTGTGAAATTTCACCCGACCCGTTGCTGTTACGGAAATATGATGAGACGAGGAGGGTTAAAGCAACAAGTACGGCGATACCGGCGGCTATACGCATGGCAAACCTGTATCCATGAATCCTGACCGGCATGGGAGGGATATTATCCCAGACATCAGCCGGCGGCAGGACTTCCATGTTTTTCAGTCCGTTGCGGAATACAATGTCGATATTTGGCTCCTTGTCAAACATTTACCATTCTCCTGGTGACACCTGTCAGTATCGTTACCTTCTTCTGGAGGATATCTCTTGCCCTTGAGAGGTTCGATTTGCTGGTACCATCCGTGATATTCAGCATCGTTCCGATCTCCTTGTGCGAATAACCTTCAATTGCATAGAGGTTAAAGACCATCCTGTACTTCGGCGGCAGTTCCATGATCATATTCAGCAGATCATTAGCCTCCAGCCCGGCAAAGTCATTTGTGTCGGGTCCGGCTATAGGTTCAGCCGCCTCATCGATATCGTCAACCCTCGACAGATAATACCTGTTGCGGTATTTCTCCAGCGCGGTATTGACAATTATCTTCCTCATCCATCCTTCAAAAGAACCTTCGTGGCTGAAGCATGACAGGTTTTCAAAAATCTTTATAAAGCCTTCCTGCAGGACATCCCTGGCTTCTTCCGTATTACCTGCATACTGAAGGCATACTGCATAAAGCTTCGGAGAGTACCTGCGGTAAAGCAGTTCCTGGTCACGTCTGCTGCCTGACAGACATCCGTCGATTATATTCTTTTCCTTATGCAAACCCGATATTAACTCGAGTTATAAAGATAAGAAATAATATCTGAGCCTGTCAATATAGTGATGACAAAAAGAGTGGAAAGGTTGCGTTAAAAGTAAAAAATACACTTATTGCTAACCGTGTATTGCCTCCCCGAGGGCGTCAGCGGCAGCTTCCATTATTCCCTCTGACATTGTCGGATGAGGGTGGATGCTTCGCACAAGGTCATGGGCTGTGGCTCCCATCCTGCGTGCGACCACTACTGACGAGATCAGTTCCGTGACATTCATGCCGATCAGATGCCCTCCTATCAGTTTGTTGTCAGCAGCGTTGAAGACAAGTTTGACAAAGCCTTCGCGTGCTCCTGCGGCAGAAGCTTTTCCCGAGGCCATGAACATGAATTTGCCTGTTTTTGTTTCGATGCCTGCTGCCCGTGCAGCCTCCTCAGTCATCCCGCATGATGCCACTTCGGGGGTGGTATATGTACATCCCGGTATGTTGCCGTAATCGACGGGCTCAGGATCAAGTCCAGCTATCTTCTCGACGCAGACGAGAGCTTCGGCTGATGCCACATGAGCCAGGGCAGGCCCGGGCACAATATCCCCGATGGCATATATGCCTTCGACCGATGTACGGTAGAACGCATCAACGGTTATCTTCCCGCGCTCAGTCTTCACACCGCATTCTTCAAGCCCTATGCCTTCGATATTAGGAGTTATACCTACTGCGGACAGCACGATGTCAGCCTCTGTAACTTCCTCACCTTTAGGTGTTTTAATTGTTACAATGCATTTTTCTCCTGAAGTATCCACCTTTTCGACCGAGGAGCCTGTCATTGTCTTCATTTTCATTTTTCTGAAAGCGCGCTCCAGGGTGCGTGACACCTCCTCATCCTCCAGGGGAAGCAGTCTGGGCATGAACTCAACGAGCGTAACCTCGGTACCCATCGATCTGTAAAAGCCTGCAAATTCGCTTCCTATGGCACCTGATCCGACCACCACCATGGAGGCGGGCAGCACCGGCAGGCTCATAGCTTCACGGTACCCGATGATCTTCTTCCCGTCCTGTTTCAGGTTGGGAAGCTCTCTTGACCGGGCACCCGTGGCAATTATAATATGCGGGGCACTGAAGGTCTGTGTGCCGCCTTCCTGTGTTTCCACCTCAACCGTTTGCCTGCCTTTCAGACGGCCAAAGCCGTTGATGACCGGAATATTGTATTTTTTGAAAAGATACTGCACGCCCTTGCTCATGGCATCTGCCACACCCCTGCTGCGGGCGATGACCGCACCAAAGTCAGGTGCAGCGGTTTCTCCTGCTTTTATTCCATAATCTGCAGCATGACGCACGTAGTCGAGCACCTGTGCACTTTTGAGCAGTGCCTTGGTGGGTATGCACCCCCAGTTAAGACATATGCCGCCCGTTTCAGCCTTCTCTATTACAGCGACCTTCATACCAAGCTGTGATGCTCTTATGGCTGCAACATACCCTCCGGGACCGCTGCCGATAATTATCAGATCGTAATCATTCATTGGGTTACACTTTTAATTTTTTCAATCCTGTTATTGGTTTTCAAACTCCGTATGCCCCTGGCGATTAACCAGAATATAACAAGAACAGCCACGATTGTAGCTCCTGTAGGCAGGTTTGTGAACCATGAAACCGCAAACCCTGCACTTATGCTTAAAAAGCTGACAACAGAGGAGAAAACCACAATACGCAGATACCTCCTTGTGAAAAGCATTATGATGTTGGCCGGAATAGTCAGCAGGGCTATTATCATGATCACTCCTGCCATTCTGATATTAAGTACTATGGCGAGGCCAGTCAGCCCCACTGAAATATATTTAAAAAGATCAACATGCGGCGTGAAAGTGCGCGCATAGTTCTCATCAAAGGAAATATACAGCAAGGTCCTGTAGAACAGGGTTGTATAGATAATCATGACCAGCGAGATTATGCCCAGCGCAATCAGGTCTCCCTTTGTGACCGTGAGGATGCTGCCGAACAGGTAGCTCATAAGGTTAGGAGCATACCCCGGCGTCAGATAGATGAATATTATTCCGATGGCCATTCCCAGAGCCCACAGGATACCTATGGCGCTGTCCTCACGCATCTTTCCCTTTGCCGACATGTATTCCATTCCCAGGGCAGATCCCACTCCGAAAAAAGCAGCACCGAGGACCGGATTTATGCCAAGAAAATACCCAAGTCCGATCCCGCCGAATGACGCATGTGTTATTCCGCCGCTCAGGAAGACCAGTCTGCGTGACACAATGTATGTCCCTGCCAGTCCTGCCGTGATGCTGGCGAACAGTGCACCCAGCATTGACTTGATCACAAACGAATATTCAAAAATATTCTCCATTATTCGTGTTTATGCAGTACGACATGCGGGACATTTCCGTGGGTAACAAGCTGTATGGGGCATCCGTACATCCTGAGATCCTCATCCGTGATTTTGCTGTGGGGATGATAATAAAGGGTTCCGTTGACGCAGGCAAATGACTTGACCCAGGTGGATATGGTACCAACGTCATGAGACACCATCATTATTGCCATCCGGCTGTTCAGCGTCCTCAGCTTGTCATAAAAGTCGGCTTCGAACGAATTATCAACAAACGTGGCCGGTTCATCCAGAAGGAGGAGTCGCGGCGAGCCTGTCAGGGCCCTTGCCAGGTAGACGCGCTGGAGTTGTCCGCCGGAGAGCTCATTGAGAGCCTGATGAGCCAGGGGTGACAGACCCAGTTCATCCATAACGGCTGAGGCCGTTTTCTTTTCTTCGCGCCCCATCCGGCCTGTGGCGGACTTGTTCAGCATCAATCCCGAGAGCACAACATCTTCTACGGTCACCGGAAAGAGCGTATCGCCCTGTGCCACCTGGGGCATGTAACCTATCTGGTTGAGCTTTAGATTTCCCTTGGAGAAAATCGACTTTCCCGGAGAATGGTTTTAAGAGGCCAAGAATAACCCTGAGCAGTGTTGTCTTGCCTCCGCCGTTAGGGCCGATGATACCGATGAAATCATTTTCATCGACGTCATCGAGATATCCTTTAAGACAACCTTGTTCTCGTATCCGGCGGTCAGGGATTCTATGGTAAAAAGTGTTGCCATGTCTATGTCTGAGGATCTTTATTTGTTGATGGGTTGATGAGTTGATGAGTTGAAAGGCAGTTCTGAATTCCTAATTCGTTTGTTCAAATGTTCTATTGTTCATTTTGCTCCATTGCCCCATGCCCTTCCTACCTCTAAAACAGCCGCCGGCCAGTCTCTGTTCATCGGGTTGATGACAATCAGCCGGGCACCTGTCTCTCCGGCAAGCGACTCCGCGTTCCTGAGATCATATTCAGCCTGGATGAAGATAATGTTAATTCCTTTGTCCCTGGCTATATCAATCAGCTCTTTCATCCTTGCCGGCGAGGGGCTTTTACCTTCATCCTCAAAAGATATCTGCGTCAAACCGTAATCGCGCGCCATGTACGCAAGGGCCGGATGAAAGATCATGAATGTGGTCGATGGAGCCCCGGACAACTCTTCCCTGAGTGTTAAATCGACACGTGCAATGTTATTCTGAAGCACCTTCAGGTTAGCCTCGTATTTCTGAGCTGATCCCGGATTAAGTTGTGTCAGGAAGCTTTGTTACGTCTTCAGCAATGACATATGCTGAAACCGGTGACATCCAGTAATGAGGATCAGGTCCACCGTGGAGGTGGCCCTCATGGCCGTTATGATCATCTTCATCCTCTGCATCGTTCAACTCAATGAGGTCGATGTTGCGCGACAGGTCAAGGATCTTCATATCCGGATTGATCTCCCTGAACCGTCCCATCCAGGCCTGCTCGAAACCAAGCTGTCCGTTGATAATAAATGCTTCTGATCCTGCAAGGGCATTGATCTGGGCGGGCAGGGGCTCCCATATATGATGATCAGCTCCCGGTGGCAGCATGATGTTGACCTTAAAGTCATCCCCTGCAACAGCCTCAACAAAATATGCAAAAGGCGGTATGCTGACTGTTATCACCCTGCCCGCCGTCCTTTACTGAAGGTGAGCCGCAGGAGGCCAGCTAAAGACAGGAGGGGAATAAACCAGAAAGTCGTCCTTTTCATAACCGGGTAATTGGTTATGCAAATGTAACATTATGGCAAATGAGGGCAAAAAACACAAACAATAATTCCGGGTGTTTTGCATAAACAAGCAGAGACAGGTCTGGGACCAGTCTCTGCCATTTTGATTACACGATTTGTAATCGGATAAAAACCAATAGGAAACAGAAAACCGAAAAACCTGTAATTAATTTGAATTCATTGATATACGGAAATTACCCGTTGCATTTTTTGCTTTGATTTTGAAAATCCATTTGCCGTTCTTCCACTTGCTCTCCTCGTTTTCTTCAAGGCTCTTCCTCCAGTTGAGGCTGCCGTTTTCATCAATAAGTACCTCCGAAAGTTGTTTGCCGTCAGGCATGATAATGGCCACACTTATTGATCCTTCTGCACAGTTGCCTGAAACCGAGAGGTTGACGTTGCCGTCGTCACCTCCGGCATCCATTGTGAATTCATTTGTGAATGTTGCTTCAAGCACCTGACGTGTGTAGTTCCACGATGACCCGGGTTTACCGGCATGACCCATATCGTTGTATATATAGATATCCTCATTGTATGGTATGGCATACATGAACATTTTATCATCCGGGATGACCTTCATGGAGGCATATCCTTCATTATATCCATCTGATAATCCTTAGACATCGCCTCTGCCCTCTTCCGGATTGCATCATAATCATGTAAGGCCTGTTCGTATTCAGGCGTCACTCTCATGTTTTGCTATTTCCTGCTCAGCCTGCAGCATTTTCTTCTGAATCTCGTATTCCCTCAGCTTCGCAAGCTCATCCTGCTTCTTCTTCTGAGCTTCTGCTTCCTTTTGTTTTGCCAGCTCTTCCTGTTTTTGCTTATCAGCCTCTGAGGGTGTTGCCACCTGTGCGCTGACAGAAGCTGAGGCCATTAAGAGCACTAAAATAATCGCAACTGATTGTACCATTTTTTTCATGACTGTCCCTTTTAAATGTTTCATGATGTAAAATTACAACCTGATTTATATAACCGTAAGTTAATGAGAGGTTAATGAATGGTTAATCCTTATTCTGTTCCGAAGCAATGTTTAATTTTGACGAAAAGTAATAATGATGAAGCGTCATCTGATAATCATATTGCCGCTGATAGCCCTGCTGGTTTTTCTTTCGGTGCAGGTCTTCATGATCATAAGTATCTGGCGGCAGGAAAAGGAAAATATGCTCATGCGTTACGAGTCACTTACACGTGAGGCGTCAGCCAGGCTGATGGCAGGGAAGAAGGTCAACGGGTTCGAAAAAGCAATGGATATCACCGACAAGTTTGCCGGACTGGTTATCAACGAGAAGATTGCAGAGCTTTCCGGCCCTGCAGACACTGCAAACCTGAGAAAAAAGGTACTTGCACAGACCTATTCAATACTTCAAAAAAATGAAGTTCTTTCACAATTTACAAAAGAGTATATAAAGAAAAATGGATACAGCACTGACTATAAGCCATTCATCTGGATATCTTATCTCAGTCTTTTAACTGACAGAGGGCCATTCATCATAACTGACACTGTTCCTGATGATGACGAGATTACAAAGACCGTAATCGTGGTAGAAAGCTACAAGGAAGAGCATAATAACTTCGTCATCGCATATGTGTCTCTCATAGACATGAATGAATTAGACAGTCTGGTTCTTCAAAAAGGCTTTCTTCTCGATGCTGCTTATCACTTTAAGTGTCCTGATAGTGTTCCTGGTTTTCTGGTTCACATGGCGCAACCTTATTGAAGAGAGGAGGCTTTCAGGCCTTAAAAGCGACTTCATAAATAACATGACCCATGAGCTCAAGACGCCGTTGTCGACCATTACGGTCGCGGGACGGACGCTTGAAAAGGCACAGATCAACAGTGATCCTGAAAAAGTGCTTGAGACGGCAAAAATGATAAGCAAGCAAAGCGTGAACCTCAATCAGCTTATCAATACAATCCTTGAGGTGAGCCTGCTTGAAAGAACTGAATTTGAACTCGACAGGCAAAAGGTCAGTGTCGATGAGCTGACACACCAGATAGTGGCTTCCTTTCTCACCTCATGCGACGGCTGCGCTGTGGTAGAGGAGGATTATAAGGCAACCGGCACATCGCTTTCTGTTGATATTGTATATTTTACCACCATGGTAAACAATCTTCTGACCAATGCGGTAAAGTACTGCGACAAGGATCCTGTTGTACTGGTATCTACGGCGACTGATAACAATTATTTTCATTTAACCATTACTGACAATGGCATAGGCATACCGCATGAGCATACCGATCATATTTTCGACAAGTTTTACCGTGTACCCTACGGCAATATTCACAAGACCAAAGGACTGGGGCTGGGACTCTATTATGTGAAGCGCATAGCAACCGCCCATGGAGGAGATGTCTCCGTCTCAAGCAGGCCGGGTCGCGGTTCGACATTCAAAATCAGACTGCCACTATAAAAAATCACCATGAAAATACTGATAGCTGAAGACGACATTGATTTCGGGAACATCCTTTCACAGTATGTCTCCCTGAGCGGGTTTGAAGCCATCCTTGCACGCAACGGAAAGGAAGCCTGGGAGCTGTTTCACTCAGACAAGCCTGATATATGCGTTCTTGATGTGATGATGCCTGAAATGGACGGTTTTACCCTTGCTGAGAAACTGCGGGAAGCCGAGCCCGGAATTCCGTTCATCTTTCTGACTGCCAAGAGCCTCCGGGAGGATATAATACGCGGGCTGAAGCTGGGTGCCGACGATTACATAACCAAGCCATTTGATCCTGAGATGCTTATGCTGCGAATAAATAATATTCTGCGAAGAGTATACTCCGGTGTCGATGATGAATTTTCAGTATCAGGGACAACCCTGAGATACAATGCGCTCGAGCTCATCACCCCTGCCGGCAAGGAGAAGCTGACACTGCGTGAAGCCCAGCTCCTGAGGCATCTCATGATCAACAGGAATAAGACACTGACCCGCGAACAGATACTGACGGAAATATGGGGTCAGGACGATTATTTCCTGGGACGCAGCATGGATGTGTTCATCAGCCGGCTGAGGAAATATCTCTCCTCTGATCATGGCCTGGCCCTTCGTACATTAAGGGGGATGGGATTTGTGCTTGAGGAAATAAAATAATTCTGAATTTTATAACTATTGCAGAATAAGCCGTACAGAAGTTGGATGCAACGTCTTTACATACTTTCGGTGGATTCTGCTTCGTGTATAAGAAATTCCGTAAGGTTGACATCGTGGTTAAGATTGAGCTTGCTCCTTAACCTGTAACGGCCTATCTCTACAGCCCTTGATGAGATATTCGTCAAATTGGCTATCTCCTTGGTGGTGAAATTCATTCGCAGATATGAACAGAGTCTCAGGTCATTAGGCGTCAGAGACGGATACTTGTTCTTCAGCTTTCTGAAAAAGCCCTCCTGTGAAAGCTTCAGGTTCTTCATGACATTCTGCCACTCCTCGGTCTGGGAATCAAGACCGTGGTCTATTATCTGCTCCATCTCCCTGACAAACTTTGCCGGCAGCTTTACCGAAGCTTCCTTCGTCGAATCCAGCTTGTCACGCAACTCTCTCAGTGTGTCCGTCTTCCTGATCAGATAGCGCAAAGTAAGCATGAGCTCATAACCTTTATAATCAAGCTCGCTCTCAAGCCTGTGCTTTCCGGACTCATAATCAATAAGCTGGCGGTGGCGGTCGAGTGTCAGTCGCCATATTCTGACAATAACCCCGACAATCACACTCAGGGTCAGAATATACAGTGCCAGCGCCCATCCGCTTTTCCAGGAAAGGCTTCCTGATGGCAAATGTGACCTCTGTTACTTTTCTGCTGAATACTTCTTTCACCTGGAGGTGGTACTGGCCTGATCCCAGATTTAGAAAGGAAAAGTTGTCAGTGGAAGTCCGGTGCCAGTTTTCTCCAAGCTCCGTTATCCTGTAGAGATATTCTCGTCCACCCATATCAAATCCCGAAGGATTGGCAATATACGCTGTGAGATTGTTTTCCGTGCTTGGGATACGGTAACCTTCCTTCATGAGAGGGAACAATGTGGTGGTGTTGTCCTTGCCACTGAAAACGAGACGGTTGACAACAACAGTTGAAGTATCTTCATTACCGGACAGCCTGCCGATATTATAAATGCTGAAAGCCTGCCTGGTGGGTATCAGCAGCGTATTCGAATCAAGTGAAACAATCTGCTGTTCACGCCACGGAAGGTCCGCATATTCATGAAAGAATTCCAGCACTTTTTCAGCTTTAAGCTCCTTTGATAATGTTAAAAAGCGCAATTCTGTCGTCAAGAATAAACCAGTAACTGTTTTTACGGTAATGAATTATCTGTGCGGCACTTACATACTCACCCAATCCCGGCTCAAGCGAGGTTATCTGAAAAAAGGTCTTTTTCTCATAGTCAAATGCGAAGATATGGTCTGATGTCAGGAACACAACCTGGTTATTGATACTTGACATCGTCATTGTTCTTCCAGTATCTGCTATTGAGCTGAAATACAGAGTATTGATAATGGAATCAGTTTTCTCGTTAAGTTCCAGCCGGTAGATCCCCTTCAGAGGATGTACTGCCCAGACATAGCCGAGATAGTCAACCTCTATGAACCTCGTCGGTTCAGTGTAACCTGTAATTCTGTTTTTGAATGTCCAGTCACCCTTTGCATCTTTCATGAAAGAGACAATTCCGGTATATGTTCCCTCAAGCAGGAGATCACCGTATCGTTTCATCGACCACCCTCCGGTTATTTCGGATATTTTCCGCAAGGCATCACCTTCGATGAGGAATGTGCCCTCATTGTGACCGCACAGGATGCGGCCGTCAAACTGATCAAGATTCCAGACCTGACCCTGTGAGTTTGGAATAATTCTCAGGTTAGCGAAGCCGTAATAACCGTTGCTTTTCCGGATATCTGCCGCAAAAAGACCATGATTGGTTCCGAGGTAGAGACAGTCCTTATCCCTGATAGCTGTATAAATAGTTCCCAGCTTGCCGTTTACATTTTCATAATGGGTGACCGGAGAGGATACATTGGTAAAATTAGCACCCTCATCAAGTCCTATCCAGACCCTGTCGTCAGCATCCTTAAAGAGAGAGAGCACTGTGTTGTTTTTCAATCCGTTGGAGTAGTCATATGACGTAATAATCCTGCCAGTCTTATCACTGAAGACGACGCCCTTTAGTATGGTGCCGAAGGCGATCAGGGTGTCATTCACTGCAAGTCCCGCATTGCAAGTCTCCTCTTTCAGGTATTCTGATATTTCATTCTTCAGTGGCGTAAAGGTATGCCTGTCGTAAAGGAAGATGCCATTGTTGGAGGTGCATATCCAATATTCATCAAATTTGAATTCGATGATTGCATGCACCTTGAGGCCACCAAAAATCTCACTTCCTTCAATAAAAGTGAATCCTGATCCGTCAAACAGGTAAAGCCCTTCAGCTATAGACTGAGCGATAAGATTCTCTCCTGCCCTGAAGAAGAACAGCATGTTGGACGGGCATCTGATAGTAGTTACGGTGTTGTAATTATAAGCATAAACGGAGGTAAAGGACTGAAAATAAACTGTATGGTTCAGCTCAAAAATATTCCATATCTCATCATTTTTGGGGACGTCTGTATCCAGTGCCAGAGACCTGTAAACCAGCTCTCCGGGCGTATCCTCTTCCCAGATTCCAAAGTCCTCATAAGAACCGGTAAATATCATTCCGTCATCATTGACATATACCGATCTGACACCCTGCCTGTAGGGCATTGTGAAAGTTCTTGCACTGATGCCGTTATATTCAATAAGTCCTGTGGAATTGGCAAAATAAATGTATCTGCTTACCGGATCCTGATCAATTTCCCAGTTCTGGCTAATGACAGGTACATTACCGGTAATGAGAAGCCTGATCTCATCTTCCTGCCCGTAATTCTGGCCGGGCATCACAGACGAAACTCCGGATAAACAGAGAAGCAAAAAAGATAGTCTGTGGTTTCTTCCCCCTGACTTTGCTGCCATAAAAACGGAACGTTACGTCACCCTATAACTGTGGCAGTAAATATATTAAAAAA
>CAVSSR010000002.1:0-352639 GCA_963730615.1 uncultured Bacteroidales bacterium
CAGTGGCGCAGGGACGGAGTGAACTTAAGCAACACCCCGGCCATAAGCGGAGTATATACCAGTACACTTACGATAAACAATATACAGACAGCCAATGAAGGCACGTATGATGTAGTTGTAAGCGGCACCTGTGTTCCGGCGACGAGCACCGGAGCAATACTGGCAGTAAATGATAAGCCGGTAATCACGCTTCAGCCTGTAAGTGTGGTACAGTGCGAAGGCACCACGGCCATTTACAGTGTCACGGCAACAGGAACAGGATTAACATACCAGTGGCGCAAGGGAGGAGTAGACCTTGTCAATGTCGGGGATATCACAGGAGCCCTGACATCAACACTTAACATAGCGAATATAGAGACAGCAGACGAAGGGTCGTATGATGTTATCATAACTGGTACCTGCGGAACAGTAACGAGTTCGGTTGTACAGTTAACGGTTGATGATAATGTTGTAATTACGGTTCAGCCTGTAGATGTCACGCAGTGCGAAGGTACACTTGCGAGCTTTACGGTCTCGGCAACGGGCACGGGTCCGCTTACATATCAGTGGAGGAAAGGTGGCGTAGCCCTGTCAGATGTTGGCAATATCACCGGTTCGGCAACCACGAACCTGAGGATATCGAACATATTGCCGGCAGATGAGGCATTGTATACGGTAGTAGTTACGGGAAAATGTGCAGGAGCGACATCGGCGGGCGCATTACTGAATGTTGATGACAAGGTAGTCATCACGGCTCAGCCGGCTGCGGTGACGCAGTGCGAAGGAACGACGGCTACGTTCAGTGTTGCAGCCACAGGCACGGGCCTGACTTATCAATGGCTCAAGAAATGGCATTATACTGCCAAACGGAGGAGACATCAGCGGAGCTACTTCGGCAACGCTGACCATATTAACATATTGAAACAGCTGATGAAGCGAATTACAGTGTTGCAGTTACAGGAACATGCAGTTCTGTTGTAAGCAATGCAGCTCCACTCATTGTTAATGACAATGCGGTGATCACGGTACAGCCTGTAAATGTTACCAGGTGTGAAGGGACGACGGCGACGTTCAGTGTAACGGCAACGGGCACCGGATTGAGTTACCGGTGGCGCAAGGGAGGAATAAACCTGAGTGACGGAGGCAATATCAGCGGAGTAACGACAGCCACTCTGACAATAAATAATGTAGCGACAGCTGATGAAGGCAGTTATGATGTAGTAATAACAGGTTTATGTTCGAATGTAACGAGCGCGGCAGCACTGCTTGCAGTTGATGATAATGTGGTCATCACGGCACAGCCGGTTGCGTTCACAGCCTGTGAAGGGTTACCAGCGACGTTCAGTGTGACGGCAACAGGTACGAACCTGACCTACCGCTGGCGCAAGGACGGAATCAACCTCACCGACGGAGGTGATATCAGCGGAGCGACAACGGCAACATTAAGCATAGCAACTATTGCTACGTCAGACGAAGGTCTTTATGATGTCGTTATCACCGGCCAGTGTTCGTCAGAGACGAGTGCAGCAGCACAGCTAAGCGTTAATGATAATATAGTAATCACCGGTCAGCCTGTAAATGTAACGCAGTGCGAAGGGACCAATGCAGTGTTCACAGTCGTTCACACCGGGACAGGCCCCGTCACATACCAGTGGCGCAAGGGCGGTGTAGCCCTGACAGATGGAGGCAAGATAAGCGGATCAGCAACGGCGACCCTGACAGTATCGAACATCGCCACGGCAGAAGAGGGCAGTTATGATGTTATAGTCACCGGTCTCTGCAGTACGGTTACCAGCACAGCAGCACTTCTGGGGTGGATGACAATGTAGTTATCACGGTACAGCCGGTCAATGTGACACAGTGTGAAGGTACGACAGCCATGTTCAGTGTCACGGCCACAGGTACAGGCCTGACCTACCAGTGGCGCAGGGACGGAGTAAACTTAAGCAACACTCCTGCCATCAGCGGAGTATATACCAGTACACTTACGATAAACAATATACAGACAGCCAATGAAGGCACGTATGATGTAGTAGTAAGCGGCACCTGTGTTCCGGCGACGAGCAACGGAGCAGTTCTGGCAGTAGATGACAAGCCGGTAATCACGCTTCAGCCTGTAAGTGTGGTACAGTGCGAAGGCACCACGGCCATATACAGTGTCACGGCAACAGGAACAGGATTAACTTACCAGTGGCGCAAGGGCGGAGTAGCCCTTGTTAATGGCGGGGATATCAGCGGAGCAATGACATCAACACTTAACATAGCGAATATAGAGACAGCAGACGAAGGATCGTATGATGTTATCATAACAGGTACCTGCGGAACAGTAACGAGTTCGGTTGTACAGTTAACGGTTGATGATAATGTTGTTATTACGGTTCAGCCTGTAGATGTCACGCAGTGCGAAGGTACTCTTGCGAGCTTTACGGTATCGGCAACGGGCACGGGTCCGCTTACATATCAGTGGAGGAAAGGCGGTGTAGCCCTCACAGACGGTGGCAATATCACCGGATCGGCAACCACGAACCTGAGGATATCGAACATATTGCCGGCAGATGAGGCTATTGTATACAGTAGTAGTTACGGGAAAATGTGCAGGAGCGACATCGGCAGGAGCATTACTGAATGTTGATGACAAGGTAGTCATCACGGCTCAGCCGGTAGCGGTGACGCAGTGCGAAGGAACAACGGCCACGTTCAGTGTTACGGCCACAGGTACGAATCTTATGTATCAGTGGCGCAAGGGAGCAGTGAACCTTATTAACGGAGGAGACATCAGCGGAGCTACTTCGGCAACGCTGACCATAGCGAACATAGAGACAGCCGATGAAGGGTTGTACTATGTAGTTATCACGGGCAAGTGCAGCAGCGAGATCAGTACTTCGGTACAGTTATCGGTTGATGACAATGCGGTGATCACAATACAGCCTGTAAATGTTACCAGGTGTGAAGGTACGTGGCGACGTTCAGTGTAACGGCAACGGGTACTAACCTGACTTACCAGTGGCGCAAGGGAGGAATAAACCTGAGTGACGGAGGCAATATCAGCGGAGTCGACGACTGCCACCCTGACAATAAATAATGTAGCGACAGCGGATGAAGGCAGTTACGATGTAGTAATAACAGGGTTATGTTCGAACGTAACGAGCGCAGCAGCAATGCTGGCTGTTGATGATAATGTGGTCATCACGGCACAGCCGGTTGCGTTCACAGCCTGTGAAGGGTTACCAGCGACGTTCAGTGTGACAGCAACAGGCACGAACCTGACCTACCGCTGGCGCAAGGACGGGATCAACCTCAACTGACGGAGGAGATATCAGCGGAGCGACAACGGCAACATTAAGCATAGCAACTATTGCTACCTCTGATGAAGGTCTTTATGATGTCGTTATCACCGGATTGTGTTCGACAGCCACCAGCAACGGAGTGCTGCTCGGAGTTAATGATAATGTTGTAATAACGACCCAGCCTGTCAATGTTACAACATGTGAAGGGGACGCAGCAATATTCAATGTGACAGTAACAGGCACCGGTCCCATAACCTACCAGTGGCGCAGGAACGGTGTAAATCTTTCAGATGCAGGCGATATCAGCGGCTCTCTGACATCAACGTTGACAATAGCCAACACAGAGGCTGCCGATATGGGTTCATTCGATGTTATAATTGCAGGCCTGTGCAGTACAGTCACCAGTTCTGCGGTCACCCTGGCAGTAAGCGAGAAACCTGAGATCATTACCCAGCCCGTCTCAGTTACTGTCTGCGCCGGTGAAGAATGCCGTCTTCACTGCTGATGCCGGAATTACGACTAATCCGGTTTACCAGTGGTATGTCAATCCGGGCTCAGGATGGACTCCGGCTGTGGGAGCACGTTACCAGGGAGCAACCACAAATACTCTCACTGTGGTAAGCGCTCTTGAGATGATGTCCGGTTACCAGTACAGATTAAGGGTGTCCGGTTCATGTATTCCTTTTGTTGAATCCAATATTGTCACACTTACGGTGACCCGCCAGGCTGAGATAACCCAGCATCCGGTCAGCGTCACTGTCTGCGAGACTGATCCGGTGACACTTTACTGTCAATGCCGGTCTGACGACCAATCCTTCTTACCAGTGGGAGATAAGCATTGACGGCGGACTTACATGGGGACCAATCGTTGGGGCAAACAGTGCCACTTATACAATAGCTTCCAGCTGCAACTGCAGATAACGACCATGCTTTCAGGGCTGTTGTAAGCAGCACATGCGGTTCGAGCGTCACATCATTCCCGGCATTCCTTACAGTTAACGAGCTGCCGGAGATAACCGACCAGCCTGATAATGTGACAATATGCGAGTACGCCATAGCTGACTTCATCGTGGACGCAGGTGTGACCACCGGCGCAACATACAGATGGCAGCGCAGCGATGACGCCGGGGGAACCTGGAACTAATCTGACAGAAAGCGCGACTTATTTCGGTGTGTCAACCATGAACCTGAAGGTAAACAGTACACGAAGAATAATGAACGGCGATCAGTTCAGGGTCATTGTAAGCGGCATATGCACACCGCCAGTCACCTCTGACGCTGCTATCCTGACGGTCAATTACTGCACCGGAGATTCTTGCACAGCCAGTCTCATCATCGATATGCGAGAATACAAATACATCATTCTCCGTTACGGCACAGGGTACGGCAATCAACTTACCAGTGGTTTGTTGACACAGGGGCAGGATTTAATCCTGTCGCTAACGGCGGTGTTTATACCGGTGCTACAACAAATACGCTTACTCTTACCAATGTGCCCAGAACCTATGACAACTACCGTTACCGCGTTGAGGTGACAGGAACCTGTGTACCAATGGCAGATCGGCAACTGTTCAGCTTGATGTGTCTATTGCAACAATAATCAATACCCAGCCGGCTGATTCAACTATCTGCGAATTCATGACAGCCAGCTTCACTGCCCTTGCTGACGGCGCCAACCTCACTTACCAGTGGCAGGCCTTCACCGGCGGCATATGGACAGACCTGACCAACACCGGTCTTTATATCGGTGTACAGACCCCGATACTTATGGTCTTCGGTCCGGCACGCACGATGGACGGCACCCGTTACAGGGTTGTTATCGGCAGCGACTGTTCGGCTGATCTGTATCCGGTGAAGCTGTGCTTACTGTTTACACTGCTCCGGAGCTCTCCGATCATCCGGATGAGTTCAGGGGCTGTCCGGCCGGCAATGCAACATTCAGCGTTGTGGCTGCAGGCAGATAACCTGGTTTACCAGTGGCAGGTCAACACCGGATCGGGATTTAATAATGTGACTGATAACGCAACCTACTCAGGTACCAGTTCACCTGATCTCACAATCAGTAACCTTAATCTGACGATGAACGGTTACCTTGTGAGGGCAGTTGTATCAGGAACCTGTCTGCCTCCTGTAACATCATCGTTCGCACCTCTCAGGGTTTACATGGAGCCCACAATAATTTCTGAGCCGGCTGATGCCGAGGTGTGTTACGAGACCGGAGTCACTTATTATTCCCAGGTGTTCAACACCGGAGCGGGTGAGACAACAGTCTGGCAGGTTGACCAGGGCGCAGGATGGAGCAGTCTGAGCGACGGTGCTCTTTACCAGGGCACTCAGACACCTCAGCTGGTGATCATGAGCGCTGACACCACCATGACCGGATGGCATTACAGGCTTGAGATAACAGGTCCTTGCGGCCTGTATCACACCAGGAATGCTCTGCTTACGGTCAACGCACCGCCAAGGGCTTATATAGCCAATGTTGACACGTTGCTTGTCTGCGGTGGAATACCCACCCAGCTGCACGGCAACCCGGCAGGCGGATCACTCACTTATACTGCACACAGATGGTTTGGCGATATAGGGCCGCTCAGCGCCTACACTATCGAGAACCCGGTGTTCAACACCTCGATGCCAGGCTATTACAGGCTGATCTACCAGGTGACCGACAGCAAGGGATGCGTCGGACTGGATACCCTGGTCGTACAGGTTGAAAAGCCCGTTGCCATGTTCACGGTTGACGCTCCTTCCGGGTGTCAGCCTCTGACGGTGAATTTCACCAACGGATCAACAGGGTATACATCGGTGCTGTGGAACTTCGGTGACACCACAGCCTTATCGACGGACATCAACCCGCAGCATACATATTACAATGCGGGTCCGGCACTGGCATATTTCACGGCGGAGCTGGAAGTCACTTCCGCAAACGGCTGTGTCTCGACGATGTCGAACGGCATAACGGTTTATCCGGAGATCCTGTCAGACTTCACCGTGAGCGATGACACCATCTGTTCCGGTGAGACAGTGACGTTCTCATTGCTGCCGGGCGCATTCAGGTATTTCTGGAATTTTGGCGACGGACAGAGCGAAAACGGCTCCAATGTCATAAACCATGTCTTCATGAACACCACTACCGCACCGGTAACATATGATGTGATACTGACGACAGAATCATTCTTCGGTTGCCAGAGTGCGGATACGATGCAGGTGGTTGTCTACCCGACGCCGGTACCAGGTTTCACCGCCGCTCCGGTTTCTCAGGTTATCCCGAATGCAACTGTCACCTTCACAAACAGCACAAACCCGGGTACATGGATCTGGACATGGGACTTTGCTGACGGCAATGGTTCAGCTGCCCAGTCGCCTGTGCACACTTATGCGGCACCCGGTGAATATGCTGTCAGCCTGACGGTCAAGCAATGGCGTCTGTACAGAATCGGTGACTCATAATATAAGTATTCTTCCTACGCCGCCGATAGCATCGTTTGACCCGATACCTTCCGGCTGTATGCCATGGAATATTACGATCAACAATACCTCTCTGTATGCAACCAGTTATTACTGGGACTTTGGCGACGGGTACACGTCCAATGCCATGAATCCTGTCTATACTTATCTGCAGGCAGGCTCTTACCAGGTCACTCTGACTGTTCAGGGTCCGGGTGGCAGTGATACTGAAACACAGATGGTATATGTTTACCAGGCGCCCAAGGCTTACTTCGAGGTATCACCGCGCCAAGGTTTATGTGAATGACGAAAAGGTGAGGATGTTCAACCTCACTGAAGGCGGAGAGAGCTTTGTCTGGGAGTTTGGTGACGGTGACACATCGCACCTGCGCGATCCGTACCATAAGTATACCACTGAAGGTATTTATGACATCACCCTGCATGCTTATTCGTCCAACGGGTGTTATGACACCTACGTGCTGTCACCTGCAGTGACCGTGGAGCCATTCGGTGAACTCGTCTTTGCAACTGTGTTCAAGCCAAACCAGGACGGACCGATAGAAATAGACGAGCTGCCTACCAGCGGAGATGCTGTTGACCAGTTCTTCTTCCCGCCTATCAGGGAGACTGTGCTGAACTATCATATGCAGATATTCAACAGGTGGGGTACGCTGATCTTCGAGACCTATGACATCAACAAGCCGTGGAACGGTTACTATAAGGGCAAGTTGTGCGCCCAGGGTGTTTATGTCTGGCTTGTGGAAGGCAAATATGCCAACGGCAGGCCGTTCAAGGAGGCCGGTGACATTACGCTGCTGCATTGATTACTGACATAGTCGGTCAAAAACGTAGAGACAGGTCTCAAAGGGGACCTGTCTCTTACGGTTTTATTACCGTGTTAAGAGATGTAACAGAAGGGATTGTCCGGTCTAGTTGAAGGGTTTGTCGGAGAAGGGGGATGCGAACGGATCGCTTGGTTTGCTGTCGCCAATACCTCTTCGCGGCGGCGGCGGAGGCGGAGCGGAAGTCATCATGACAAGGGAAATGGAGTAGTCAAGCTCTATACGGATAACCGCCGGCCTGACATATCTTCTTTTCTCCCTGTTCATTGACTGGATTGTAATTGCGCCTCAAATATAAGATATTTGATTTATACCCTATTCAACATTTATTAACCGGTTTGGCCGGTGCCATTTCAACCAGGTTGTCTGGTATCGATCCAACCGGGTTGACCGGTGTCATTTCAACCGGGCTGTCCGGTACCAATTCAACCAGGCTGTCCGCTGCCATTTAAATTACTCTGCCGTCAGCACGATCTTTTCAAGATATCTTTTTCCTCCTGCCGTCAGCTCAACGATCAGCATACCGCGTGCTCCTGAAGGAGAGTACTCTTTCACTTCCCCGGAGTTGAACCACTCCTGTCCTCCGTTCATAATCATCCTGCCGGTAATATCATAGATTTTCACATTGCCGGAGAGGTTCTCCCATTCATTTCCCTGGGGCAGTATGCAAATTTTCCCTGATGAAGCATAGATTTTAAGCGAGCTGGCAACAGCCTGTTTCACAAATACTTCAGGTTTATCTGAAGAAACCGTGACGGTAAATCTGCCTGCAAGCGTCCCTTCCGGAGCGGAGAAAGAATATTCCGAAAATGCCAGGAGGTCAACGCTTCCACCTGTAACCTTGTCACTGAGTGTTACTTTGGAATTACCTATTCCCTGAAGCTGGGTGCGTTTGATTTTATAGGTCCCTGCTTCAGGAATTTTAAGAGTAAGAGGTATTACCGTCTTTGTCTCAGGCCACGGAATAGAGTTGATTGAATAGTTTTCTCCATTCATTACAGAATATATCAGCGCTCTTTTACTGGCAATAGCAAACATCTTTCCTGCATCGAATTCATCGTCAAAATCATTGGTGGCCATTGATTCAAGCCTTATCACCGTCTCATCTTCCGACTTCGGTGAGACCAGTGTCAGCCTGACCAGGGGTATGACCTGTGCTGATTTATATCTCGGTGTTGCATTATGTTCGCGGGCATTATCCGGTATTGTGATATAGGTGCCGGTTGCCCTGGTTTTTACAAAGAAACCCTGGAGAGGCGGGATATGTGCTGTTCCTCCGTTGGTACCAACTCCGTCCACATATGAAATATCGACACCATCCACATATAAATAATAACCGTTTCTTACACCTGGTTGTATGACTGTACCACCAAATCCCAGTTCAATCCGCAGGTAAGGGAGTTACCGACGAGAGAATAACCGAACAGAGATGTATCACCGCCCGAACCGCTGAACGGAAGGTTGATCTGACCTATTGATGTGGTGAGTGAGGTAAGGTTCCTGAACACCATCGTTGTGTCATTGTCAACCATAACCTGGTATCCCTTTTTGGCTTCCAGCATACTAAAGGCAGTAGTCCCGTCATAACCGTCATGCCACTGCCATCCCTGGACCACATCAGTTGTCACTTTGGTTTCATCGTAAAGCATAAGGTTATACGGTTCAATGTCTGTGAATACTGTCTTTGAAACTGTTGCGGGTGGGTGCAATGTAGTGCCACAGGTAACTCGCCGGAGGAGATCCCTTAAGATAAATGTCAGCATTCACAGACCCTCCTGTTCCCGAGAAGCTGTTGGTAAGGAGGGAGGCCATACCTGTTGCGTCTGCATGGATCTCAATATTCCCGTTGTTGGTGAGTGCCGAGAATGTGGCGTTGCTCCCGGGCTCCATGATCATTGTCAGTCCTGAATTAAGTGTGAAAGCAGGACCGGGAGCAGTTACCGGATAGCTTGAGTTTCCGGCCGGTATAATAATGTTTCTAGTTCCCGGAAGAAAACCACCGTCCCAGTTTGCGGCAGTGGTCCAGTCAGTTGTTCCCCCATGCCACCGGCTGTAGATCATCTCATAAGCACCGGCATTCAGGGTTGCCAACACGGCCTGAACCGATAAAGTCAGTCGGAGGTATTGTGATTCCTGTATAAGTGTCAGCGCCCATGTCGCGGCACGGAGACACAAATGCCAGATTAAAGTTCCCTCCGGCCGGGTTGATGAAGTTTGGTCCGTCAGATGCCGTGTTATTACTGTTAAGAGCAATGCATCCGGTAAATGAAACTCCCTCGATGGCGCAGTAATCAAAGACGGATGACGGGGTTCCGGATAGCCCGATGTGAGATGATCCTCCCCAGATTACAGTGTTGACTATTCTGGCGCCAGGGGAATTTTCAAGATATATTGACTTACCGTCAGAAGCAGGCGATTCACTGTACACTACAGTGGAATTTACTATTACAGGAGACGCTGATAATATGGCAATAGTGCCGCCTTTCAGGGATGCGGAGAGGGAACTGTTGTTTCTGAAGACCACGCTGGCAATTACAGGAGATGATCCTTCTGTAACAAATATTGCACCTCCGTGATCTGAAGCAGTATTATCGAGGAACAGTGTATTTGAAATGGTTGTGGAAGCTCCTGTTTCAATATAGACGCCACCTCCCTTATATGCCGAGCAGTACCTGATTGTGCTGTGATTGATAGTTACTGATCCTGATCCGATATGTACAGCTCCTCCCGAGATAGCTGAACCGTGTCCGTCGTCCTCTTTCAATTGTACAGTAATCAAGCGTACTTGACGCCGGTGGAGGTCATGTAAATATTTCCCCAGAAATCGGTTGGTTCTCCCAGATTACCGTCTGTATCAAGATCTGCGGTAATTAAAACGGGACGGCTGGCAGTCCCCGGAACATTCAGTTGTCCTGTGCCGCTGATAAGAATGCAGGCATATTTACTTATGCATATCAGCCTTGTTCCGGCGCTAAGTGTAAGTGTTCCGCCTGATACTCCCAGGTTACCGTCAAAGTATTTGGTACCGCTGATGGTAAAGTTGCCTGAGTTTATCCCGTGATACGGATTACTCAGGGTTCCGTTGCCGGTGATTTGCGCTGTCGCAATTCCCGCAACCAGAAACAGCATCGACAACAAAAGAATGGTTCTCTTCATGACCGGTATTTCGTATTATAACTCTTCCTTAGCTTAAAGGTTACATTAAAAAGCTACTATTTGAACCGCCGGAAGTCATTATTTATCACAAAAGTAAGAAATCTCACGGTACAGTCAACCACAATGTTGCATTATTGAGAACGGCACATGCCTGGCGTCGAATGTCTCTTCTTGTTATCTTTGTGCATATCCCTGTTAAAATGCCATCCCGGGAAAGTACAATAAACAGATCACTGAAGATCCTCCTGACCAGTTCCCGCCGTGAGACGATAATCACCATGATAATACTGGTTATCAGATCTTTTCTTCCGCTGGCTGCAATTTTTCTTCTCAGACATTATATTGACATACTTACAGGAGAAGCAGGCAGTGGTCCAGGCTCAGAGGCCCATGCCATTACCGGGCTTATAACGGCAGTTGCCCTGACACTTCTTGCTGATGACCTGCTCTCCTCGCTGGGTCAGTATATATCAAAAAGACAATCATACCTGCTTGAAAATCATATTGCCTCACAAATTCACAACCACTCGGCAACTCTTGGATTAAAATTTTTTGAGGACCCCGGATTTTATGACAAGCTGTCAAGAGCGGCAAGGGACATTTCGTGGAGGCCTGCCGGGATGGTTTCGGACACCATTCTCCTGCTGCGTGGTTGTATTTCATTTATTGCGATGGGTTATGTTCTCGGGACTTTCGGCATAATACCCCTTGCAGTTCTTGCAGTTGTTTTTTTGCCGGTGTTATGGATGAAAGTACGCAATTCCGGCAGGCTTTATGAAGCGAAGAAAGCTGTGACTGCTCACTCACGACAGGCCTCATATTTCAGCTGGCTCCTGACAGGTGAGAAGCCGGCCAGGGAGGTGAGGCTGTTTGGCCTGGCCGGTTATTTCGAAAAGCTTTTCCGGAAACACTTTGCTGCATCGAAGGAGCCTGAGATTGCTGCTGTCAGAAAGAACGCCATGCTTGAAAGCGGAGCTTCTGTTGTGAAAGTGATTGCATTTGCCGGGGTACTGATCTATGCCTCTTTTTCCTATACCAGATCAGAAATAACTGCCGGTGAACTGGCGATGTATATTATTGCCTTCAGGCAGGCGCTGGTCTATCTGCGCGATGCTGTCTCAGGTTACTCGGGACTGGCTGAGAACAGGCTCTTTCTTAACGATCTGTTTCATTTTCTTGATATTGAGGGCGATATGCCTCAGAATGGAAAAGCAGCGGCCATCATTTCATTCAACCGGCTTGATGTTGAAAACCTCACTTTCACTTATCCCGGCAGCTGACAGTCCTGCCCTCGAAAATATAACCCTTAAAATCACCAGGGGTGAGAAGGTTGCAATTGTCGGACCCAACGGTTCGGGCAAGACGACCCTGGCAAAGCTTCTCTGCAGGCTTTATGATCCGGATTCAGGAAGGATAAGCCTCGACGGAGAGAGCATTGACAGATATGACCTGCAGGAATACCGGAAACTTTTTTCAGTTGTTTTTCAGGACTTCATGCTGTACTATCTCACGGCCGGCGACAACATCCGGCTGGCTGACAACACGGGAAGCGACAATCAGGAACGCCTGAGGCGGGCAGCTTCAATGGCAGGAGTCTCGGCTTTGCTTGAGAGCCTGCCGCAGGGTTATGAAACAATGCTCGGTCATCAGACCGGAGGAAGCCGTGAGCTGAGCTGGGGAGAGTGGCAGAAGATAGCCATCGCCAGGGCACTTTACCGTGATAGTCCTGTGCTGATACTTGATGAGCCGTCATCATCGCTCGATGCAGACTCTGAGTACGAGATCTTTTCTGATCTTAACAGGATCACTGACGGCAGGACCTGCATCTTCATAAGTCACCGCCTTGCCAACGTCAGGGATGCCGACCGTATTATCGTAATGGACAAAGGACGCATTGCCGAGACAGGCTCTCATGATGAACTTATGGAAGCGCAGGGAAGATATTATTCTATGTTCACCAGGCAGAAATCGATGTACCGATGACCGCATCCGACAATGAAAAGGATCAGGTCATCACGCTGTTGCTCCTTCTCAGCAGGACCACATTCACGGAAGAGGAACGGATTCTGGCAGAAAAAGGTTGCCGCACCCTGACCTGCTGGAAGCTTTTTTCGGATCTGGTGATCAGGCACGGCGTCGCCGCACTCGTATGGCAGAACATTACTGACCTGGGTCTGGCTGAGGCGGTTCCGGAACAGGAGCGGAGCCTGCTTGAAAACATCAGGTTCAAAACAATTGCCAGGGTATCATACATCACCTCAGAGGCCGCTGAAGTTGTTGCAGAGCTTGAGAAGGAAGGCATCAGGACCCTGCTTCTGAAAGGACTGGCACTTGAGCACACTGTCTACGGATCGAGGGGACTGAGACAGATGAGTGATGCCGATCTGCTTGTTGCACCGGAGGATGCCCTCAGGGCACAGGATATACTCATAAAGGCAGGCTTCATTTCAAGGCCAATGAAATCGCCGTTGTACAGGCATATCATTCTTGATCTTGGCAATCACCTGCCGGAGTTGCATCGCAGAGGCATCTCCGTTGACCTGCATCACCGGCTGTTCGGCCCGGAGGGCAGAGCCATTGTCAGAAGAGCCCTTGAGAAGCCGGAAGCGATTTCCGTCGCCGGCAGAACTTTTTTTGTACTTCCTCCCGGGGTTGCCTTGCTCGGCCTTGTCAACCATATTTTCAAGCACGAGGTTAAAGGGGAGTTTCAGTTAAGGCTTTACACGGACATTTACCTTCTCATAAAAAAGCATGAAGGGAAGATTTTCGACGGGAACCTCCTGGCTGATGCCGAACAGGCAGGAATTTCGGGCGGATTAAGAACAGTTCTGACCATTCTGAATAAATATTATGGAATTGATATTCCGCCGGAATACATGGCCAGGGAGGGCACTGAGCAGGATATGGTGGTTGCCTTCAGGGATAAGCTGCCGGATCCGGGCGAGGCAAAAACCAGGAGTCAGAAAGATCTTTTCCTTGAGAATCTTCCGGTCACTGAAAGGTATCAGGCACAAACTGATATTCCTTACCGGGGATCTTTTCCCTTCCATTGGAATTCATGAAAAACAGGTACGGTTGCAGCACAGCCCTTTCTGCCCTTTTGCATTATCCTCACAGACTCGGAAAAATTTTATGGGTGATTAACCCTATTTTGCCTGAATATCTGCAGAAGTAAGAAAATTTGTCATTTTCCTCAAAAACCTTTAGAAATTCTTGTTTTTTAGAAAATACGGTTATATATTTACTTTAGTCGGAATGTTTTAAATTTTTGTGAAAGTCAAAGTCTGTTGTTTGTTTATTGGTTTTTTGAATGAATACTACATGTCTGCAACACATTTATTACTGACCGGAAACACAGGTACAGGCATTTAATAAGGCCTGTCTCGCTGCGTTGATTTCCTCCGTGTGGGGAGGAGCAGTCCGGCTTCGGCCGGGCTACTGCCCCGGGAAAGGTTATCCCGGGGCAGTTTTATGATATGCCATTTCAGTCGGGTTACCCCAAAAGAATTACTTTTGCAGAAAGAGCGGATGCAATGAAAAGTGCCCTTTACCTGTATAACACCCTCACCCGTAAAAAAGAGTTGTTTGAACCCCTGGCGCCTCCTTTTGTTGGCATGTATGTCTGCGGCCCAACGGTTTACAGCGAGTCGCACCTGGGTCATGCAAGGCCGGCAGTGACATTCGATGTGCTGTACAGATACCTGATGCATCTCGGATACAAGGTGAGGTATGTGCGCAACATCACTGACGTCGGGCACCTTGAGAATGAAGTTGATGATACCGGAGAAGACAGGATAAGCCGCAAGGCGAAGCAGGAGAACCTCGAGCCTATGGAGGTCGTTCAGAAGTACATGAACAGTTTTCATAAGGCAATGGAGAGGCTTAATACCCTCGCTCCCTCGATAGAGCCAAGGGCCACGGGCCATATCATTGAGCAGCAGCAGATGATCGACAAGCTTATCAGCAAGGGATATGCTTATGCATCAAACGGCTCGGTCTATTTTGACGTTGATAAATATGATAAAAACCTTTCTTACGGCATCCTGTCGGGAAGGGTTCTGGAGGAGATGAAGGCCAACAGCCGGGTGCTTGAAGGGCAGGATGAGAAGCACGGACAGTTTGATTTCGCCTTATGGAAGAAGGCCTCTCCGGGACATATAATGCGATGGCCGTCGCAGTGGAGCGAAGGATTTCCGGGATGGCACCTGGAGTGTTCCGTGATGAGTACAAAGTATCTTGGCGAGGTGTTCGATATTCACGGAGGAGGAATGGACCTTATCTTTCCCCATCACGAGTGCGAGATAGCGCAGAGCACGGCAGCGCTGGGCAAGCCGTCGGTACGTTACTGGGTGCATAACAATATGGTCACCATCAACGGACAGAAGATGGCAAGATCACTGGGAAACTTCATCACCCTCGATGAGCTTTTCACCGGCAACCATAAGCTGCTGATGCAGGCCTATTCACCCATGACCATCCGGTTCTTTATGCTGCAGGCTCATTACCGCAGCACACTCGACTTCAGCAATGAGGCTCTGCTTGCCGCTTCGGTCGGACTGCAGAAGCTGATGGCGGCAGAAAGAACACTGGCCAACCTGAAGCCCTCGGAAACATCTACCGTTGATGTGAGCGGCATTGAGAACAAATGCAATGAGGCCATGAATGATGACCTCAACACTCCGGTAGCATTGGCGCACTCTTCGAAGCCGTCAGGATAATAAACCTTGTGAGTGACGGCAAGGAGAAGCTTTCTGAAGATGATATCAGGACCCTGACAGGGATTTTCAAATCGTTTGTGCATGATATCTTTGGCCTCACGGCAGAGGAAGGCGGCGGAAACGAAAAACTTGCAGGTGTCATGACCCTGCTGCTTGACATGAGGCAGGAAGCCAAGGCCAGGAAGGAATGGGCCGTTTCGGACCGGATACGCGACAGGCTGAGCGAGCTCGGTATTACGGTAAAGGACCGTAAGGACGGCTATGACTGGGAGATAACTGCGTGACGGCTGTGTCATATAAATCACGGATAATCAATATCGGCAGTCTGAGCATGGGAGGCGATCTCCCCGTGCGTGTTCAGAGCATGACCAATACAGACACTCTTGATACTGCCGCAAGTGTCAGTGCAGTGCATCAGAATAATTGAAGCAGGCGGCGAGCTTGTAAGGCTGACGGCCCAGGGTGTCAGGGAGGCAGAAAATCTGGCGAACATTAAGAAGGAACTGCGGAAGGCAGGCTTTGACACGCCTCTCTGTGCTGACATACATTTCAATCCTGCTGCCGCTGAGGTTGCAGCGCGGATAGTTGAAAAGGTGCGTATCAATCCGGGTAACTATGCCGACAAGCGTGCCTCATTTATCAGGTATGATCTTACTGACAGCGAGTACACGGCAGAGCTTGAACGTATAAGGGAGCGCCTTCTGCCGCTTATTAAAATATGCACCGTCAAATGGCACTGCGGTGCGCATAGGCGTGAACCACGGTTCGCTCTCTGACCGTATCATGACCCGTTACGGAAATACACCGGAGGGCATGGCTGTCTCGGCAATCGAGTTCATGAGGATCATTCAGGGAGAAGGCTTCAATAATCTTGTCGTCTCGATGAAATCGTCGGACACGAGGGTAATGGTTGAATCAAACCGTACGCTTGTAAGGATGATGACCGAAGAAGGGATGCATTACCCTGTTCATCTCGGGATCACTGAGGCAGGAGAGGGCGAAGACGGCAGGATCATCTCCGCTGCCGGCATCGGAACACTGCTCGCCGAGGGTATCGGTGACACTGTAAGGGTATCGCTCACCGAGGCTCCGGAAAAGGAGATCCCGGTAGCCCGGGAGATAATCAGTTTCGTAGCAGGACCCACAGGACGGGTACAGAAACCATGGCCGCCTCTGCCGTTTGCAGAGACCGGAGAACGGTATTTCCCGCAGGTTTATTCAGAAGATGACGGCATTTTTAAAGATGAGAAGGGCAACAAATACAGCGGCGAAGTTCTGACATTGACAGCATCAGAACTATTCAGAGAGCAATAAAGCTCAGTCGTTCCGCGGAGTTTTAAATCCTGTCTTCAGTGAAGATGACCGGGAGAAGCTTTGCATTCACGCCGCATCGCTGCTTGGACGATTTTTTATTGCACGCAGGCCGGCAGGGCTCTGCATAACAAACACAGGGAATGTCCGGGGAGAAGCGCTCAGCGCACTGGCGTTCTCAATACTGCAGGCAACCGAAGCACGCATAACCCGTACAAGGTATATCTCATGCCCCACATGCGGCAGGACCAAATTCAATCTTGAGGAGGCGGTGCGAAAGGTCAAGGCAGCCACATCGCATCTGACAGGGATGAAGATCGCAGTGATGGGGTGTGTGGTAAACGGTCCGGGTGAGATGGCCGGGGCAGACTACGGCTATGTCGGCGCCGCTGAAGGTAAAGTGCACATCTACCGGGGCACAGAGGCAGTCATGAAAAACGTCCCCGAAGCGGAAGCCCTTGACAGGCTTCTTGAGCTGATAGAGAGCGATCAGGCAAAACGGTAATCGGGCTGCCTTCTATGACAGAGAGCGATCAGGCAAAACGGTAATCGAGCTGCCTCTTCTGCAGGTCAGCCTTAACGATTTCCACATTTATCTTGTCACCCAGCATATAAACTTTTCCCGAGTGTCTTCCCCTGATGGAGTAGTTCTCTTCGTCATACTCAAAGAAGTCATCCTGCAGTTCGCGCAGGGCTATCATCCCCTCGCACTGATTCTCGATGATCTCGACATAGATGCCCCACTCGGTGACTCCTGAAATGACTCCTTCAAAAACCTGTCCTATCTTGTCCTTCATGAACTCCACCTGTTTGTATTTGATCGAGGCTCTTTCGGCATCGGTGGCGAGGCGTTCCCTCTTCGACGAATACTCACACAGTTTTTCGAACTTGTCGCCGTCGCGTGATGGCTGTCCCTCAAGGTACCTGGTAAGCAGGCGGTGAACCATCATGTCAGGATAGCGTCTGATGGGTGATGTGAAATGCGTGTAATGGCTGAATGAAAGACCGTAGTGACCAATATTTTCGGTTGAATATATGGCCTTGGCCATCGACCTGAGAGCAAGCGTTTCTATCACATTCTGTTCTTTCTTCCCGGAGACATCATCCATCAGCTTGTTCATCGCGGCAGGAAGGCCTTTTACATCCTGGGTGTCCAGCGTATAGCCGAAGCGTTTGATGAAATAGCTGAATGAACTCAGTTTTTCAGGATTGGGTTTATCGTGGATACGGTAGACGAATGTTTTCCCCTTCAGTTTTTTGCCCACATATTCCGCCACCCGCCTGTTGGCCAGCAGCATGAATTCCTCGATGAGCTGGTTTGATGTGCCGTACTCGCGGAAAAGGATCCCCAGCGGCACACCTGATTCACTCAGGTTGAATTTGACTTCAATCCGTTCAAAGGCAAATGAGCCGGTGGCAAATCGTTTTGCGCGAAGGTTCTGTGCAAGGTTATGCAGTGTCAGCAGCTGTTCCTTCATATCACCTTCACCGGTATCAATTACCTTCTGGGCTTCCCCGTAGGAGAAACGCTTATCTGATTTGATGATCGTACGGCCGAACCACTCATTAACAACCACTGCCTTGCTGTCAAGCTCGAAGACTGCCGAGTAGGTCAGCTTATCCTCAAAGGGATTAAGCGAGCAGATATGGTTCGAGAGTTTTTCGGGCAGCATGGGTATTGTGCGGTCCACAAGGTAGACTGAAGTGGCACGCTCCTGCGCCTCTTTTTCTATTACCGATCCGGGTTTGACATAGTGGGTGACATCGGCAATATGCACTCCCACTTCCATGTTGCCGTTCGGCAGCCGGCTGATTGAAAGGGCATCGTCAAAGTCCTTGGCATCTTCAGGGTCGATTGTAAATGTCGGCACATTGCGGAAGTCGCGTCTGGCTGCAATATCCTCAGGTGTGATCTCAGGGGAAATCTTTTCCGCCGCAGCTTCAATCTCAGGTGCAAATTTGTTCGGAAGGCCGAACTCGGCAAGGATGGCGTGCATCTCGGTATCATTCTCTCCGGGATAACCCAGGACCTCTGTTATCTCGCCCATCGGGTTTCGCGACCGCTGATCCCACTCCACAAGCCGCGCCACCGCCTTCTGTCCCTGCTTTGCTCCGTTGAGCTTCGACAGAGGGATAAAAAGATCGAATGGCATATTCTTATTATCAGGAATCAGGAAGGCAAACTGCGGTGTCAGCTCAATGGTTCCGACGAAGGATGCACGTGACCTGCTGATAATCTCAACAACCTCACCCTCAGGCCTCTTGCCTTTATGGCGGGCATAGAGAAGCACCTTCACCTGGTCGCCGTGCAGGGCGGTGTTGAGGTTACGTGCTGCAATGAAAACATCTTCCTCCAATTCTTCGGAGAGAACAAATGCATAACCGAATTTTGTCAGATCGATGGTACCGGTGACATAACCGCCGATATCTTTCAGGACATACTTGCCGTGGTTCCTCTCCTCTGCCAGGCCATCCTTCTTCATCCTCAGCAGGGCCTCTGAAAGGGCTCTCTTTTCTTCCTTTTCCGTGATCTGCAGCCTTGCGGCCAGCTGTTTGTAATTATATGTTTGTTTAGGGTTCTTCGACATCACCCCTGCGATCATTTCTATGAGCTTTTTCTGATCAATTCCGGTGCTCTTTTTCACCTGGTTTTTCTTTGCCATTATGCACTTATTTTTACGGTTACAAAGATAGTTTGAAATTGGCTACCTTTGAGTTATATAACAGATTAATGATATCAGTATCCTCAATACCGTCGCATTCACCCAGAGTGGTATTTCGCAGGATCAATGACGAATGTCTTCTCATACCTCTCACCGATAATATAGCGGACATGGACTCGCTGTACAGGCTGAACGAGACGGGTGTATTTATCTGGGAGCTGATAGACGGGAAGCGTGACATCAGGG
This sequence comes from uncultured Bacteroidales bacterium, assembly GCA_963730615.1. GTDB lineage: Bacteria > Bacteroidota > Bacteroidia > Bacteroidales > VadinHA17 > SR-FBR-E99. The sequence goes on from CAVSSR010000002.1 coordinate 19,650, forward strand.
ATATAACAGCCATGATGGCTGAAGAGTTCGATGTTGACCCTGATGAGGCGGAAAAAGATATCATGTTGTTTCTTGAGCAGGTTCAGGATTTTCTTCATTTCAGGGAACAGTGACAGTTGATCTTGTCATAGCCGGGAAGCGGATTCGTCTTCAGTCTGACGAAGGGATAAGTCTCAGGCCCGATGAGCGTTTCAGGGCATTTATGGTGGCGCATGCGGCAGGTCTGGCATGAGGGCTGAGGGAAATCCTGACCTGTCTGCCAGAGGCGAACCAGATCTTTTCGTTAAGGTCGAAGCCGGATCCGGGGAGATACCCGCGGCGGCGGCAAAGGTTTTCAATGCCCCGCTGCTTGAGGATGCGCCGGCAGGGCCCCGGCAATCCGGCGAACCTTTCTGGGAGGTGGCGGCCGATGAAGAAAACACTTATGTTAAGGTTTCGCTGAAAGAACCTGTGCGATATCCGTTGCTGATCATTCCCCGTGGCAAAATGCTCTGGCAGCTCTTTGCAGATGAGACAGGCAGTGAAATCAATCCTCTTCCATATCCGCTTGACGGCCTGATTCTGTATTTTCTGACATCGCTGAAAGGCGACATCATGATCCACGGATCAGGGGTGATCTGTGACGGCAAAGGGTGGGTCTTCACCGGCAAGTCGGGCAGCGGCAAGACTACCATGGCAAGGATCTTCGACCGCAGCGGCGACAGGGTCGTTCATGACGACAGGCTGATACTGGTGAAGGAGGGGGCCGAGGTGGAGGATGCACAGCACTCCTGTTTACAGAAATGACGAACCAAGGAGTGCGGAGGTTGATCATCTGTGGATCATCAGTCACGGGAAGTCGAACATCTCGACACCTCTCTCCGGTGCGGAGGCTGCCGGGCTGATACTGGCCAACTGCATCCAGCAGAACTGGGACAGGGAGGCTTCTGCGCGGCTGATGTCATCTGTCGCGGATCTGGCTGCATCAGTTAAGGTCAGCCGCCTGTCATTTCTTCCCGACAGCCGTGTTCGGGATTACCTTATGGCGCGTGAGAATGCTCCTGCCGCTGCGGCAACTGCCGCAGCCTCATCCATGCTCACAGAAGGGAAAGAGATTGTCATTACCGCGGGAGGATACAGCATGTGGCCTGCAATAAAACCCGGTGACAGAATAATCATTTCACCTCCTGATCCTGAAAAACCCCTGAAAACCGGAATGGTGGTGGCACTCAGACGCGACGGCGGATTTGTCGTTCACAGGATAACCGCGATACAGACGAGGCAAACTCTCCACATTTATTAAAACGCAGGGTGATACCAGCATGATACCTGATCCATGGACAACCGAAAAAGATGTGGCAGGGCAGGTAAGGGAAATAATCAGGGGAGACAAAACACTAAAAATCAGCCGGCGCAGAATGCCATATTTTATCGGCAAAATTGCAGCCACACTTATTAAGATTTTGAACGGCCTGGCACATGGAAGGGGAAAGTGACCTGCCCCCATTCCAAAAGTTTTGTAATTGAGGCCTTTTGAGGTATTTTTGTGCACTTAAACTACAAGTCAGGTGAAGCGCGACATTAAAGAGACACTCCGGGAGAGGATACTTATCCTTGACGGTGCCATGGGCACGATGATACAGCGCCACAGGCTGACGGAAGAGCAGTACCGTGGCCAGCAATTTCAGCTGCACCCCCGTTCGCTGAAAGGTAACAACGATCTCCTCTCAGTCACACAGCCGAAAATTATCCGGGATATTCACCTTGCCTATCTCAGGGCCGGAGCTGACATCATCAGCACAAACACTTTCAATGGCAACAGTATCTCCATGGCTGATTACGGCATGGAGCGTTATGTTTACGATATCAATTTTGCCGCTGCCAGGCTTGGCCGTGAGGCTGTCATGGAACATTTCAGGGAGACCGGCAAAGAGGCGTGGGTTGCAGGCTCGGTGGGCCCCACCAACCGCACAGCCTCCATGTCGCCCGACGTCAGTGATCCCGGTGCACGCACAGTCACCTTTTCCGGACTTGCAGAGGCTTATGCCGAGCAGGTAAGAGGACTGGTCGACGGAGGCGCGGATCTGCTTCTTGTTGAGACGGTCTTTGACGGTCTGAACGCCAAGGCTGCGCTGTTCGCCATCAGCGGGGTGCTTGAAGAAAAAGCTGTTGATCTTCCCGTAATGGTCTCGGGCACCATAACCGATGCCAGCGGAAGAACGCTGACAGGTCAGACCCTGGAGGCTTTCCTCATCACAATGTCTCACTATCCGCTGCTGAGCATCGGTCTTAACTGCGCGCTGGGGGCTGAACAGCTCAGACCTTTCATCGAAGAGTTGTCAGGAAAAGCACCATTCTTCGTCTCGGCTCATCCCAACGCCGGCCTGCCGAACCAGTTCGGCGAGTATGATCAGGATGCGGAATACATGGGCAGTATTATCAGCGGCTTCATGCAGAACGGCTGGGTTAACATCATCGGCGGATGCTGCGGCACAACACCTGAACATATAAAGGTCATCGCATCACTGGCAAAACAATATACTCCCAGGACGGTTCCTGAAAGAAAACATGTCACCGCGCTTGCCGGGCTGGAGCCGCTGGTCATTCGTCCTGACACAAATTTTGTGAACATAGGAGAGCGTACCAACGTAGCCGGCTCAATCAAGTTTGCCCGCCTGATACGTGAAGGTAATTACCAGGCCGCCCTCGATGTTGCACGTGACCAGGTTGAGAACGGAGCGCAGGTAATTGACATATGCATGGATGATGCAATGATCGACGGTGCGGCGGTCATTAAGAAATTCATTAACCTGGTGATGAGTGAGCCTGACATAGCGAAACTGCCGATAATGATCGACTCGTCAAAATGGGAGGTTATTGTCTCAGGACTGCAGTGTGTCCAGGGTAAGCCTGTCGTTAACTCGATCAGCCTCAAGGAGGGCGAGGAGGAGTTCCTGTCGAAGGCGCGCCTTATCCGCCGGTACGGAGCTGCAGCTGTAGTGATGCTTTTCGACGAACGCGGACAGGCTGACACATTTGAGCGGAGAAAAGCGGTGGCCACACTGTCGTACAAACTGCTCACGGAAAAAGCCGGCTTCCCGCCGGAAGATATTTTCATTGATCCGAACGTACTGGCCATCGGAACGGGCATCGAGGAACATAACAATTATGCGGTTGATTATATCAAGGCCACTGAATTCATCAAGGCAAATCTTCCTTATGCAAGGGTGAGCGGCGGCGTCAGCAACCTCTCATTCTCCTTCCGGGGAAATGATCCGGTCAGGGAGGCAATGCATGCAGTCTTTCTCTATCATGCCATAAAAGCAGGAATGGATATGGGCATTGTCAATCCCGGACTGCTGAGGGTTTATACTTCCATTGAGCCTGATCTGCTTCACCTGACGGAGGATGTGGTGATGAACAGGAGGAAAGACGCAACTGACAGGCTGCTGCAGTTTGCTGCCGGGATGAAGGGAGGAAAGCAGGAGGAAGAGGCAAAACACCTGGTCTGGAGGGACGGTGATGTCAACACCCGGATCAAATATGCCCTGGTAAACGGCATTGACACGTTCATTGCTGATGATGTCGAGGAGGCGAGGCCGTTATATGAAAGATCACTGCACATAATTGAAGGGCCGCTGATGGACGGCATGAATGAGGTGGGCGATCTGTTCGGTTCGGGAAGGATGTTCCTGCCGCAGGTGGTCAAGAGCGCCAGGGTGATGAAGAAGGCTGTTGCACAGCTCACCCCGCATATCCAGGCAGAGACAAGAGCCGGAGAGGTCACTTCGGCCGGCAAGGTGCTCCTTGCAACGGTCAAGGGTGATGTTCATGACATCGGGAAGAATATTGTCGGCGTAATACTGTCATGCAATAACTACCAGATCATTGACCTGGGAGTGATGGTGCCGGCAGAGACCATCCTTGATACTGCCGTTCGGGAAAAGGTCGACTTCATAGGTCTGTCAGGGCTGATCACACCTTCACTTGAGGAGATGGTGCATGTAGCTTCACTGATGGAAGCACGCGGAATAAAGATTCCCCTTGCTGATCGGAGGTGCTACCACTTCTGAAATTCATACGGCGGTAAAGATCGCTCCGGTATATTCATTTTCAGCAGTTCATGTGAAGGATGCCTCACGGGCCGTATCCGTATTGTCAGGATTGCTGTCGCCTGACAATCCCATGCATGAAACGGTGAAGGAGAAATACAACAGGCTCAGGCAGGAACATGAAGCTTCACGGAAGGTGAAGAAACTCATTTCCCTTGATGCCGCAAGGAAGAATGCATTCAGGACAGAGAGGCCTGCTCCCGTCCCGGCCATGACCGGAGTGATAAACTCAGGTCCTTTAAAAGTTAAGACGCTGATTGATTACATTGACTGGACATTCTTTTTCTTTTCATGGAAGATCAGCGGACGTTATCCTGAGATTTTTAATGATCCGGTTAAGGGCGCTGAAGCCAGGAAGCTGTATGACGATGCCCTGAAGCTGATTGAAAGGATATCAGATGAGGAGCTTATGACGGCTGAGGCGCTGTCGGGAATATTTCCTGCAGAAAAGTGCGGCGATGATATCAGGCTGTTCCCGGACAAAGGCAGCGAAGGAGTGTTTTTACGTTTCCTGCGCAACCAGGAGGAGAAGGAGACCGGGCATGCCAACCTCTGTCTGTCTGACTTCGTGGCGGAAAAGGACGATCATGCCGGAGTATTTGTCGTTACGGTTAAGGTAAAGGATAAGCTTCCTGAGGATATTGCCGGCGACGATTATAACAGCATCATGCTGAGGATACTGGCTGACCGTTTTGCTGAGGCTGCTGCCGAATGGCTGCACCGTGAGATACGTGTCAGGCACTGGGGTTATGCCCCTGATGAAAAGCTGACGGCAGACGAGATGTTCAAGGTTAAGTACCAGGGCATCAGGCCTGCGCCGGGCTATCCTGCCTGTCCTGACCATACCGGCAAGCAGGTCATCTTTGACCTTCTCAGGGCTCCGGAAACCATAGGAGTGACACTGACGGAGAGCTTTGTCATGATACCCGTATCATCGGTATGCGGTTATATTTTTGCATCACCGGGTTCATCTTATTTCAATGTCGGCACTATCGGCAAGGACCAGCTTGAAGATTATGCACAACGGTGTGGCATCACGATTGAAGAGGCTGCAAAATGGCTCGCCCCAAACCTATAAAATGATATTATGCAGGGACCAACAGTAATTGATCTTTTGAAGCAGTCAAAGAAACCGCTTTTCACTTTTGAGCTTCTTCCCCCGCTCAAGGGGCACAGCATTGAGCGTATATACCGCACTATTGAGAGCCTGCTTGAGTATGCTCCGGCGTATATCAATTTTACATCTCACCGCAATGAGGTGGTGCTGGCGGAGAGGCCCGACGGCCTGCTTGAGAAGCGTGTGACGCGCAAGCGGCCAGGAACAATAGCGCTGGCAGCAGCAGTGAAGTACAAGTACAATGTGAATGTTGTACCTCATTTACTGTGCGGCGGGTTCACGAAGGAGGAGACGGAGAACGTGCTGATAGAGATGAACTTCCTGGGTATCAATGATGTGCTTGCCCTGCGCGGTGATCCGCCGAAGGGAAGCCGTGTGTTCATCCCCGAGCCTGACGGTCATAAAAACAGCAATGAGCTGGTTGAGCAGATCGCAAACATGAACAAAGGCCATTATATCGATCCCGAGCTGAAGAACATGACTGCAACGTCATTCTGCATCGGTGTCGCCGCTTATCCCGAGAAGCACTTCGAAGCTCCCAACATGACCTGGGACCTGACTAACCTCAAGCGAAAGGTTGATGCCGGGGCGAGTTATATCGTCACCCAGATGTTTTTCGACAATGCGAAGTTTTATGCCTTCCGTGATGCGCTGCGGGCTATGGGCATCACAGTGCCGCTGATCCCGGGCATCAAGCCGGTCTCGGCGATGACTGACGTGAGCCTCCTGCCGCAGACGTTCCACATCGACATACCGGAAGAGCTGGTGCATGAGCTGTCAAAATGCCGCACCGACGAGGAGGCGCGTGAAGCCGGAATTGAGTGGGCCACCATGCAGTGCCGTGACCTCCTTAAAAACGAAGTGCCGGGGATACATTATTATACCCTCGGCAGATCGGATAATATTGCGCGAATAGTCAAAAATTCCTTCTAAAGACCAAAGGCTTTCTTGATCTCGTTCAGCCTGTCAAGCTCCTCCCATTTGAAGAGATGAACAGTCATTTTCTTGTCCGGCTTGCCGTTTGCTGAGCGGAACACTTTTTCGACGGTGCGGGGTTTGCGACCCATGTGGCCGTAGGCGGCCGTCTCACTGTAGATGGGTTTGCGCAGACCGAACTCCTTTTCAATCATGGCAGGACGGAGGTCAAACATCTTCTCTATTTTTTTAGCAATCTCCCCGTCGGTCATTTTTACCTTTGCTGTTCCGCAGGTATTGACATATATGCCCACCGGCTTGGCCACTCCGATGGCATACGAAACCTGGACAAGCATCTCCCTGGCCACGCCGGCGGCAACCATATTCTTGGCTATGTGGCGTGCAGCATAAGCTGCCGAGCGGTCGACCTTTGACGGGTCCTTGCCTGAGAAGGCGCCGCCGCCGTGTGCGCCGCGACCGCCGTAGGTATCGACTATTATCTTACGGCCTGTAAGCCCGCTGTCACCATGAGGTCCGCCGATCACAAACTTACCGGTGGGGTTGACGTGATATTTTATTTTGTCTGTCAAACAGCGCCTGCACCGGCTTACCGAACTGTGCCTTTACCCTCGGGATGAGAATATTGATGACATCAGCCTTTATGGTCTCGAGCATCTTCTTTTCATCCTTGTCGAAGTCGTCATGCTGTGTCGAAACTACAATGGTGTGCACCCTCAGCGGCGTGCCGTCGTCTTTGTATTCGATAGTAACCTGTGATTTGGAGTCGGGCCTGAGGTATTTCATCACCTTTCCTTCGCGGCGTATCTCTGCCAGCTGGTAGACAAGTTCATGAGCAATGTCAAGCGACAGGGGAAGGAAATTCTCCGTTTCGTTGGTGGCATAGCCAAACATCATTCCCTGGTCGCCGGCGCCCTGGTCTTCTTTTTTCTTACGCACCACGCCCTGGTTGATATCAGGTGACTGTTCATGGATGGCGGAGAAGATGCCGCATGAGTTGGCGTCAAACATATACTCGGCTTTTGTGTAACCGATTTTTTTGATGACCTCCCTGATTATTGTCTGTACGTCGATATAGGTTTTTGTCTTCACCTCGCCGGCAACGACCACCTGTCCTGTTGTCACGAGGGTTTCGCAGGCGACCTTTGATTCGGGGTCCCATGCAAGAAAGTTGTCAAGCAGTGCGTCCGAGATCTGGTCGGCTACCTTGTCAGGATGACCTTCGGAGACTGATTCAGAAGTAAATAAATAGCTCATATGTTAATTTTTAGTGTTTAACAATGGCAGGGACGGATTGTTGAGAAGCAGCGGGGGAAACCGTTTTAGCATTTTTTTCCGTGGTTGCAATCAGTACAAATTTGTCCACCGTCGATAACGGGGCAAAGATAAATAAAAAATGTTAAAGGATAAAGTTTGGCTGAAGGTTTTGAAATTTATCAGAAAGGATGATCGTAGATCATAGAATTATTGCGGATGGCCGTAGGTCATCAAATTACTGTAGAAAATGATATGTGTAAACAAATAGATGATCTACGATCATCATGCATTTTTATTTATAACTTCTTCTACAATAATACGATGATCTACGATCATCATGCATTTTTATTTATAACCTCTTCTACAATAATTAGATGATCTACGATCATCAGAATTCAATGATTGCTTATCTTGAATTCCATAAAGTATGTAACCCGGATAACAGTAAAAACAATGGATCGCAGGAAATTTTTTATCAGTACAGCACTTGCCGGAAGCAGCATTGCTGCATTTCCGGCATGCAAATCAGAAAGTAACGATGTGAAGAAAAACCCACAGGAAGAGGCAATAGAAAAAGTAAGTCGTGCAATGTGTTCGATGCAACGCGCTTCATGGGAGCATGGCGTTGCAGCACAGGCAATGCTTGAGCTTGGTGATAATGAGATGGCATATCTGATGGCTAAGGAGGCTGTTCTGAGACAACTTGAAGACGGACGACTGGCGGTGGTATATACTGACAACGGCGTAACTGATCCCGCAGCAGCGGGAGAGGCAGTACTGAAGGCCTATGAGATGACGAGGGAGGAGGAGCTGAAGGCTGGAGCTGACAAAATGCTGGACTGGCTTCTAATAAAAGCTCCAAGAAGCAAAGAGGGCACATTATATCATACCATGAATTCGCCTGAGATATGGAGTGATGCAATGTACATGGCACCTCCATTTATTGCCGCTGCAGGAAAGTACCCTGAGGCAATGGCCCAGATCGAGGGGTTCAGGAAGGCGTTATGGAATACGAAGGATAAATTGTTCTCGCATCGCTGGCACGACACCGAACAGAAGTTCATCAGCAAAAGATACTGGGGCGGAGGAAACGGATGGGCAGCAGCATGTTACGCACGTGTGATAAGGTTGCTTCCTGAGGGAATGACTGAGGAAAAACAGCGGCTGGTAAGTTACCACCGTGAGTTGCTCGAAGGGTGTCTTGTGCATTTCAGGCCCGACGGTTTTTTTCATAATTATGTAAATGAACCCGAAACCTTTATTGAGACTAATCTCGGGCAGATGCTTGGATATTCGATATACAGGGGTGTTAAGGGCGGATGGCTTGACCAGACATACCTGAACCAGGCTGATATGATGAGGCAGGCCGCATATTCGAAGATGGATGAGCACGGGTATATAACAGGCGCTGCCGGCGCGCCATCATTCGATCATCCCGGCAGGTCAACCGAGGCGCAGGCATTCTTTCTCCTTATGGAGGCAGCTTACAACGATCTGAACAGAAAAAAGCTATAAAATTATTTGCCTGTCAGCTGTCTGAATGTATCTTCGAGGCTGGCGCCGGCGAGGGCGGAGATTTCTGCAAGAGGACCGTCGGCCACGATCTGGCCGTGATCAATTATAATGACCCGGCTGCAGATAGCTTCAACCTCCTGCATGATATGGGTTGAGAGCATCACTGTACGCTCCGTGCCTACCTCAGAAATGAGGTTACGTATTTCAATTATCTGGTTGGGATCAAGGCCCGTGGTAGCCTCATCAAGGATCAGCACCTGCGGGTCATGTATCAGCGCCTGCGCCAGTCCCAACACGCTGCCGGTATCCCTTTGACAGGGCACCTATCTTTTTATTTTGCTCCGGAGCAAGTCCCGTGCGCTCAATAACCGTGTCAACGGCCTCTTTACGTTTCCTGCCCATTTTATATATGTCAGCCACATATCCGAGGTACTCCCTGACATACATTTCAGTGTAAAGAGGATTATTTTCAGGCAGGTAGCCGATAAGACGCCTTACCTCTGTCATCCCCGGGCCTGTGGGCAGACCGCAGACACTAACCTCGCCTGAGTCAGCGGCAAGGAAACCGGTGATGATACGCATCATGGTCGATTTCCCGGCTCCGTTGGGACCGATAAAAGCGGCTATCTCACCCTGACGGATAGTGAATGAAACATCATCAAGGGCCTTCTGGGCACCATACGATTTGGTAACATGATTAACAGAAATAGACATGAAGAAATTGCGATTTGCGATTTGCGATTTTCGATTTGGATCGATTTTCTAATTCGAAATCGAAAATCGAAAATCGCAAATTATCTAACCATACATGAACTGGCCGAGGTTAGCAAAGGAAGACGACGGGTTGACACAGCATACCGGTATCTTGGAACTGTTGGCAATGATATACTGTTCCTTGGCTCCGACAACATAATCGGCAAAGGTGATGTCCTTGGTGGTCATGATAAGAATGAGGTCAGCATTCAGCTGCTGAGCAATCTCAATGGTCTGCTCGCCAAGCTTATCCGATGGCACTTCCCTGATCTCATACTCTATATTATTCTGTATGAGCATTCTGACCGTAAAATTAAGATTTAGATTAGCCTTCTTGGCCAGGGACTCATCTTTTCTGGTAGCTTTCAGGATGTGTACCTTCGTGTCAAAGTATTTGCTCATGTAAATTGCCATGGAGAGCTTCTCTTTCTCCTCGGCGCGCCAGTCAATAGGGCATACGATGATACGGAATTTCTCCATGTCGGCAGGCGGTGCCTGAACCACAATAAAGGGAACTCTTGATTTTGCGATAACCTTCAGGGCCCAGCTGCCGGTAAGCTTCTGCATTCCGTTCATACCGTGTGTACCCATTACAACCAGTGATGCACTGTGGTCATTGACAAACTCAGGTATCTGTTTGAATATGGTGCCGCGTTGAACATGTGTCTTTACAGTTACGCCATATTTTTGTTCAATCTCGTTGCCCTTGTTATTCATGGCGGCCTGTTTAGCCTTTATTCCGCCTTCAGTTGTGATCTTCTCAACAATATGCAGGAGGCAGATATCGTTGTGCGTCATGCGCGATATCTTTATGGCATGCTGCAAGGCATATTCAGTAACAGGAGTGAAGTCCCATGGCACTACGATTATCTTGCTGTCAACTTCCATATAATTAGTGTTATAAGTTATGCAAGGTAAAATTACCTAATTCCGGTGTTAATTCAAATACCCGGAACACTTATTAACAACGCTCGAACTAAAATGAAAATTGCCCTTGTGCACAAAAATAGTGCCATTAGTTAACAGTTCGTTACCGCAAGAGGAACAAAATGCTATTTTTGTAAGGGTAAAGTATTGACCAACTATGAAGAGGAAAAGAGTAAAGGATCTGCTGGCGAATCATGTGACCGGAGAGCAAGTGCTTGTAAAAGGATGGGTAAGGACGAAGAGAGAGATAAAGAATGTTGCATTCGTTGCACTGAATGACGGCTCCACCATAAACAATATACAGGTGGTAGTTGACATCAGCCTTTTCCCGGCAGAGTTGCTGAGGGATATCACCACAGGTGCAAGCCTGGGAGTGACCGGAACGCTTGAAGCATCGCAGGGCAAGGGACAGAGCATTGAGATACTTGCTTCTGATATAGTTCTTTACGGCAAATGTGATCCGGAAAGTTATCCTCTCCAGAAGAAGGGACACTCGATGGAATTTTTAAGGGAGATAGCTCATCTCCGTTTCCGCACAAACACTTTCGGGGCGGTGATGCGCATCAGGCATGCCATGGCCTTCGCCATACACAAGTATTATAACGACCGGGGCTTCTTTTACCTGCATACACCCATCATTACCGGCAGCGATGCCGAAGGAGCGGGAGAGATGTTCCATGTCACATCGCTTGACCTGCATAATCTGCCACGCACCGGGGAAGGCGCCATTGATTTTGAAAAGGACTTCTTCGGCAAGCCCACCAACCTTACAGTCTCAGGCCAGCTTGAGGGTGAGCTGGGCGCTCTGGCCCTGGGAGAGATATATACATTCGGTCCGACATTCCGGGCAGAAAACTCAAACACTCCCCGTCACCTGGCAGAGTTCTGGATGATAGAACCGGAGATGGCTTTCTGGGATCTCAATGACAATATGGACCTGGCTGAGGATTTCCTCAAGTATCTCATTAAATATGCTCTTGACAACTGCAGGGAAGACCTGGAGTTCCTCAACAAGATGATTGACAAGGATCTTATTGAGCGGCTGCAGTTTGTTCTTGCCAACAGTTTTGTGAGACTTACATATACCGAGGCGATAAAGATTCTCGAGGCTGCAGAGCGGAAGTGGGAGTATCCGGTCGGTTGGGGGCGCGACCTGCAGGCTGAGCATGAACGCTACCTGGTGGAACAGCACTTCAAACGTCCGGTCATACTTACCGACTATCCGAAGAGCATAAAAGCCTTCTACATGAAAATGAACGACGATGATCTGACTGTCAGAGCCATGGATGTACTCTTCCCGGGCATTGGCGAGATCATAGGGGGATCGCAGAGAGAAGAGGATCTTGAAAAGCTGACGCGAAGGATTGAAGAGCTGAAACTGCCGGTCAAGGATCTGTGGTGGTATCTTGATACGAGGAGGTTCGGTACGGCTCCCCATTCGGGCTTTGGCCTCGGCTTTGAACGCCTGATACTTTTTATGACGGGTATGGGGAATATCCGTGATGTAATACCGTTCCCGCGTACACCGCGCAACGCTGATTTTTAGATGAGTTAAGAGACCAGGGGGATGCTCGACCAGAGATTACAGCAGAAACTGCTCCAGAAGCTTTCACCGCAGCAGATACAGATGATCAAGCTGCTGGAGGTGCCTGCCATGCAGATTGAGCAGCGGATCAAGAAGGAGCTGGAGGAGAATCCTGCACTGGAAGAGGGAGAAGAGGGAGAAGAGAGAGAAGAGGATCAGGGCGAAGACGAGGATGAAATAACAGAGGCACAGGAGGAGCGTGAGCAGGATGAATTCGGTCTTGATGACTATCTCAATGACGAAGATATTCCTGATTACCGCCTGCAGATGAACAATACCTCAAAGGATGAGGAGCGGAGGGATGAGATCCCTTTCTCGGCCGGATCGTCATTTCATGAGAGCCTTACCTCACAGTTCAATCTCAGGGCTGACACCGAAAGACAGGAGACCCTGGGTGAATATATAATAGGTAATATCGATGATGACGGCTATCTCCGGAGAGAGGTGGACAATATGGTGGATGACCTTGCCTTCCTTCAGAACATAACCACTGATGTGAAAGAACTGAACGAGGTGCTTGCGATCATCCAGGACCTCGATCCCCCGGGAGTGGGTGCACGTGATCTGCGTGAGTGCCTGTTGCTGCAGATTGAAAGGAAAGATCTTTCGTCTCCGGCAATACTTCTCACAAAAACTGTTCTGAAAGATTTCTTTGAGGAGTTCTCAAAGCGCCATTATGAGAAGATAATGGCGAAGCTCATGATCAGCGAAGAGGACATGAAGAGTGTCATTGACGAGGTGCTGAAGCTGAACCCGAAGCCCGGAGGGGCAGTAAACGACCCTTACCACAAGACGGCACAGCATATCATACCCGACTTCATTCTTGAGCTGACTGACGGCGCACTGGAGCTCAGCCTTAACAACCGCAATATTCCGGAGCTGAAGATCAGCAAGAGCTACAACGAGATGCTGGAGACATATTCACGTGACAAGGCAGCCGGCAAGCAGAACCGGGATGCCATAATGTTCGTGAAACAGAAGCTTGATTCCGCAAAATGGTTCATCGATGCGATGAGACAGAGGCAGAATACTCTTCTGCTGACAATGAACGCCATACTGGAATACCAGAAAGAATATTTTTACGAGGGTGATGACACCAAGCTGCGGCCGATGATTCTGAAAGATGTGGCCGAGATGACAGGACTTGACATCTCAACGGTATCGCGTGTGGCGAACAGTAAATACATCCAGACGCATTTCGGGATTTATCCGCTGAAATTCTTTTTCTCTGAGGGAATGCAGACTGATGCAGGTGACGAGGTCTCGACCCGGGAGATAAAGAGGATACTTCAGGAATGCCTGGGCAGTGAAGACAAGCGCAGGCCGCTGACGGATGAGAAACTGACAGAGATACTTCAGGAGAAGGGTTACCAGATTGCCCGCCGGACAGTCGCCAAGTACCGCGAGCAACTGAATATTCCTGTCGCAAGGATGAGAAAGGAGATAAAATGAGTTCCGAAGAGAAACAGTGGATCACAAAGATTTCTAAAATATTTTCGGTGGTTTTTCATCCCGTATTCATCCCGCTGTACGGACTGCTTCTTATTTACAGCTCACCCACACTCCTCTCATTCATCCCGGCGCGGATGAAGTGGACTATTTTTTTGCTGGTTCTGGCAAACAATGTCATCCTTCCGCTGTCACTGGCTGCCATACTGTATTTACGCGGAGCCATAAAGACATTTAATGCGCGTGACCGGAACGAGAGGGTTGTGCTGCTGACCTTCGCCCTGCTGATGTACACCATCACGGCGATACTGCTGTTAAAAATCCAGGTGCCGAACCTTTTCAGGGCATATTTTATTGCGACTGCATTTGTGACACTGGTCACTCTTGATAATCACTGCCATTTACCGTATATCTCTTCACGCCGCCGGTTTCGGAGGATTGCTTTCACTTTTAATCTTCATGATCATGCTTTATGACATAAGATCAGCGTGGCAGCTGGTGACCGTTGTTCTTATCGGGGGAGGGGTGATGTCATCAAGGCTGTACCTTGATGATCACACGCCGACAGAGACCTGGACCGGATTATTTGCCGGGGCGGGTGTGATGGCGTTAACTCTTTTTATTCTGCTCAAGTAATAGTCTGAAAGCCTCTTCCTGAAGGGCGGAGGTTTCCGGAAAAGAGGGTGAATGTGCTCCCTGCGCCTCCGGTGAAATTTCACGCAGGTGTTCAAGATCTTTCTGCTTCAGGGTTATGAAACCGTGGCGCCCGTTATGGTACTGCCCGAGGTATTCCTGTTCCGTCTGTCCCGGCGTCGGAATAATCACTCCTCCTTTTCCCATTGACACAAGCTCCATGATGGATGAGTAACCTGCACGGGAGATGACCAGCGAGCTCCCCGAAATAACCTTCTTCATCGTGGCGGTGTCAGGGTCAGTGATGACTGTAATATTGCCAGGGTCAGTAATGACAGTGATACGTCAGGTCAGTAGCGCCAGTGATATTATCAGGATTTTTCCGGCATCGGGGCGCAGGGCTCCCGCACAGAATGACAAGACGTATGCCGGAGAGAGCCTCTGTAACTTTTTCAAAAAGCATTGATCGCTGCGGTTCGGGCCCTGAAAGGATCAGGCACCAGTAGGGATGCGGCAGATTTATTTTTGAACTCACCCAGTTGTCTGTCTCACTCATGTCTGCCACACCTGCTGATGCTCCGCTGAACCTCGAGAGTGGTCCCATGTAGAAAACATTTTCCGGCAGTTTCAACTGATGGGAGAGGCGGCCTGAAAGGTTTTCATTACCGGGGTAGTCGGGCACCAGGCACAGGTCAAAATTGCCAATAATCTTCCTGTTAAGCCAGGCTGCGGACGGCTCAAGAAATTTCAGGCATTTCGGGAATGGAATCCGGAGCTGATGAGTCACAAAAACGGAGAAAATATCTTTATGAAAGAACCCGAACCTGTTATCTGAAATGATAATATCAGGCTTCAGTTCAAAGGCGAGGCTCTTCAGCGCCGAATGTTCCCTGAAAGCTGCAGCCACTATACGTGGCAACTGCAGGAAGATGCTGATATACTGTGGAAGAACCGCAGAGTACCGTATTTTTACACCTGAAAGTTCAATGATCTTTATTCCCGGGAGATCTTTTTCAATCACAGGAATAATGCTCCTGTCAACGCCGAAGATGATCTCGTGTCCCCTTTTTCTGAGCTCAAGGGCAAGGGGGATCATCCTGCCGGCATGTCCCAGTCCCCAGTTCAGCGGGCTGATAAGAATTCTCCTGCCGTCCATGACGCTTAACCGGAGACAGATGCCGGAATCCCCAGGGCGATCACCCTTGCCGCGATGGCTTTCAGCTCGGCGACAGGCACCTTTTTCAGGTCGTTGCCCAGCGGAGTATCACGGTCAATAGTATATATCATGACGGACTGCGGCTTTAGTTTCCCGATGGCGGCAAGCCAGGCATCAATCTCTGCCGGGGTGGCATTATCGATGATCTCGCCGTGGTACTTGCCTCTTACAAAGAGAGACTGTATTATGAATTTGCCGTCAAAGTCGCCGGTATAGCGTGCCAAGGCTTCCGGATCATATCTGCCGCGCGGCTGGTTCAGTTTCTTCACCGTATCCGGAATGGCTGAATCAAGCTTCAGGATATTCATGTCAACTTTCATGAGGGCCTCCCTTACTACTCTTCCTGCGAAGGGTTGATCCGTTTGACAGAACGGATATTTTTGCAGAGGGGAAGAATTCATCGCGAAGTGCGATGGAATCATCAATTATTCCACTGAATTCAGGGTGCATGGTGGGCTCTCCGTTGCCGGCATAAGTGATCACATCCGGCGCCGTGCCCTTCTCTCTCATGGCGGATAATTTTTCCCTGAGGGCATCACTGACCTGCAGTGCGTGAAGGCATCTTCACCGACGGTCCCGCACCGCATGTTGTCCAGCCGCATTCGCAATAGATACAGTCGAATGAACATACCTTACGGTCAACGGGAAGCAGGTTTATTCCCAGTGAAACGCCTAACCGTGCGGCTGCGGACTGGTCCGAATACTATGCTGTCAAAAAGAAAAGTTGACATTAATCGTAAAGGTTCAGGCTGCAAATTTACAATAATCTGCGCACCCTGCTTTCCGGCAGAAGGCGTAACCGTTCCAGGTCAGCATCTTCAATGAGCAGGAGGCCCGGCTTTTTGCCGGGCTCTATCGATCCCAGCGTGTCATCCATCTTCAGCGCCCTGGCACCGTTTATTGTTCCCCACCGTATGATTTCATCAAGAGGGATCGCGGGTGCAGCTTCATGCAGAAGTTTAAGCTCACCCAGTATACTCAGGTGACCGGTTGAGGCGAGGCTGTCGGTGCCGGCGACAATACGTCCGGAAGCTTTTGCCAGAAATTCGACCGGAGGCATTTTGCCGGAGATATGCATGTTTGACGAGGGACACAGGCAGAACCAGATATTGGGCACTGAAGCAAGCTTCTCCAGCTCATCTTCAGCGATGACTGTGTTATGAACAAGTATCAGGTGTGATGTCAGCTTTGACAGGGTGATGGCTGTCTCAATGTGCCCCTGTGCCATTTTTCTCTCGTCATCAGACTCCAGGAAATGCAGGGATGTGACGGACGATGAACCGATATGTTCCTTTATCAGGCTGAAAAGCGGCTGTGAGACCGAATATACTCCATGAGGGGTTATGTGAGAGGGCAATCCTGCTGCCTCTGCCTCTGATACCAGTCCGAGGGCCATGGTCAATGCGACCGGTTGCCAGCAAAGGATCAAGGCCAAACACCTCTATGAAGGTAAGGTACCTGATGGCGCTTGTGCGCTTGATATCAAATGTCAGGGAATTATTGCTGATGTCTCCGCAGGCCACCACACCCTCCCTGTACATTTCGTTATCAGCATCGCGGGCTGCCCTGACTATCTCTGCCGTATCAGCATCACGCTGCTGCCTGACACCGGTAATGAATTCAGTCAGTCCGCCTCCCGCAGGGAGAGTATTACGCATGTGTGAAAGCTCAAGATGTGTGTGGCAGTTTACCAGTCCGGGAATGATGATGCCGTTATAAAACTCCGTACCGGGTTTTTCGGCCAGGTCACCACCGGTGTCTTCGACAGAAAGAATTGTGCCATCACTGGCGGCGGTCACGACTCCCCTTCTGAGAGGCTTGCCGGCAGAGGTGAAAACATATTGTGCCGAGATCCTGCGCATCACTGCTGCTTCACCTTTGCTTTTTCCTTTTCAAGCTTAATGCTAATGTTGCCTACGGTGGCATGCTTCTGCCATGTGCCATCCTGGGGGGTGTGGTTCAGCAGCCATCCCCTGATACTGGTATTCCCGGCAGTTTCCAGGGTCTTCCTTGCCTCAATCTTCTGTAACTTCCCGTTCTTTTCAAGCCTGATCTCCTCCCAGTCGTTACGCACCTCAACACCCAGGCTGTCAGAAGTAAAGAAGTATACTGTAACCCTCGGATCAAGGCTTCCATCATCTCCGTACACAGTGATATCAGCTTTGATTACGTACTCACCGGGAGCTTCGGCAGGGATATCAAACCATATCGAATCGCGCGGAGATTCGCCAGGGAAGATATACTCTGCTTTTCCCGTCCAGAGGTTATCAGGGATTGAATCTGCATCTATGCGCTCATTCTCTACCTTAACCTCAAGCGCAAGAAGGTTACCGGTCACCCTGTCATAGATCTTTGCAAGTTTCTTCGGTTTGTTTGTAAAGTAGTACCGCAAGGTCGTCTTCCAGCTGCTCATATGTGTAACCGTGACTCCTGATTACATCGATATAATTCAGTATCGAATCTCTCTGGCCCCATGTCTCCCTCATTGCCTGGACATCCATCATTCCTGTCGTGAGGTAGGTGTCTGTGAGTATTGCCACCAGCTTGTCTTCCGGAATGAGCATCTTCCTTTCAGGCTTATTGGAGTCTGAGGGTCCGCATGCCATCAGCATGCAAATGGCAGCAAAAAATATTATGATAATTTTCCGGCTCATTTCTGCTCTTTTTTGTTCTCTTTAAGTAATCTCCTGGAGAGGTAGTGAACGGGGTACCAGGCAGCTCCGTAACCGATAGCCATGACCGTTGCTGCGACCAGAAAGAAATCGATCAGTGTGCATCCTGACGGGATAGGCATCGATAAGCAGGGACTCGCCGGCCAGTTTTACGATGCCAAAGTGCTGCTGTGCGGCGCAGATCAGAAAACCGATTGCCAGTCCAAGACAGGTGCCTATGAACGAGATCATCCATCCCTCATAGATGAAGATGCGTTTGATCAGGGAATTATCGGCCCCCAGGCTCTTAAGTATCTTGATATCTCTTTCCTTTTCGATTATCAGCATCGTCAGTGAACCAATTATATTGAAGGAAGCTATAATCAGAATAAATGTAAGGATGACGTAAATAGCCAGTCGTTCAGCCTTCATTACCTTATAGAACATCTCCTGCTGTTCGAACCTGTTTTGGACCAGGAAGCCTGTCTCCCATGACCTCCCTGATGTCTTTCTGTGTCTTTTTCAGGTCGGCGCCCGTTTTCATCCTGACTTCGATGGAGCTTACCTCTGTTGTGTAATCGAGCAGTTCCCTGGCGAAGTCAATTGGAAGGAATATGTACTTTGAATCAAACTCCTGCTCTACGGCGAAGATGCCGGAAATAAAAATATATCTTCTTGTGAACTCCTTTTCAGGGTTCATTGTGAGGTGTGCCTTGCGGTCAGGTATATATATTGCCAGCGGCGAAACAAAATTAAGCCTCATTCCCAGGTAATTGGCAACACCAAGTCCTGCTATGGCATAAGGTCTTCCGTTCTCCGCGGTGAGTACAAAATCACCGTCCCACATTGCGGTGTCGAGATCGGTGACCTCCCTGTAGTTCGGTGACACTCCCTTGACGGTGGCAATATATTGCTGTTCCTCATATCTGAGAAGGGCGTTTTCCTCGAGCGTCTCAGCCCATACTTCCACGCCGTTGACAGACGACAGCCTTTGAAGAGTAAGAGAATCGGGAGTAAAGACCTTGCCTTTGACCGGGGTTATCCTGATTTCCGGGTCTGAGGTACTGAAGATACCCTTTACCATATCCTCAAGACCGTTAAATACGGAGAGTATGGTTATCAGCGCCAGTGTCCCGACGGTCACGCCGGCCACGGAGATAGCTGAGATAACATTTATTGCGTTTCGCGATTTCCTGGCGAACAGATATCTTTTGGCTATGTACAGTGACAGCTTCATCTGCTTTTTCCGGCAACAACCAGTAACCCTGTTCCTTTGTTGTGCGTGATATTCAGGTCAATACAGTTCAGCAGAAGGACAAAGGGCATGACGGCAAGATAATAGAAAGGGAGGAGAATGTAGAACAGCCTGGAGACCGTGAGCATGATGACGGGGTATTTCATTGAAAGCCTCCATGCCAGGCTTCCCGGCCAGCCGTATGTATATGACACAGATACTTTCCCAAATCCTGCATCGAGGAGTTTTTCAGTGATCCCGGCTTTGCTGTAACCGTCACGTACATGTTCGCCGATGAATGATGTTTCATTTTCCGAATGAACGTCCGAGCCGCCAAGGTCAGAGGGTGTTGAGATAACAAGATATCCGTCAGGCTTCATCATGCCGGCAAAGGAGCTGAATACTTTACGGTCTTCCTCAATATGTTCCATCACATCGACGCACAGCACGAGGTCATATTTCCCTGTGCCGGTCCATGTCACCAGGTCAGCCTCGATGACCTGCACCCTCCCGTCAAGGCCTTCACCGCTGAAGAAGGTGCTGCAGTCAGTCACCTGTTCACTTTTAATGTCTGCGGCGGTGATATGCCAGCCCGGGAATTTTCCTGCCATCCGCCATGTATACTGGCCGAAGCCCATACCGGCATCCAGCACCTCTGATGATGAGGGGAGCTTCAGGCTTAACTTTTTCAGGGCTTTCCTTACGTGCCATGAACGCAGCAGAAGAATATCGAGAAGCAGGTAAAAAATCTTACGCAGCAGCGGATGACGGTTGAAATGCCGTCCGAGAGGCTCTTTTATGGGGTCATAATCCATCAGCCTTATTCCTTAAGCAGATTACTGATTTTATCTATATAATCATTGCTGTCATCGACGAAGAATGCTATCTCCGGCACAATGCGCAGCTGGTTGCGCACTTTCTGGCCGAGCTCATACCTGATACGCGGCACCCGGCTCCTTAAACCTTCAAGGATCTCTTCAGACTTGTCTGAGGGAAAAATGCTGATCCATGTTTTTGCCAGTGAAAGATCCGGGCTGACGCGCACGGTTGTCACGGAGATCATTTTCCCGGGAGCAAGCTCCCCGGAATGATGAAGTATTATCTCTGCAAGTTCCTTTTGCACCAGTCTTGCAACCTTCTTTTGCCGTGTTGATTCCATGATAAATGATTTTCACCGCTAAAATACAAAAATTGTCAGAGCAGAAGGTCTTCCGGGGCTTTGGCGGAAAGATACCCCGCGGAGATCAAATTCGTTATTTATCTTTATTTTTGTGGCGACAAAAAATTCTTATGGATACAGTAGTAAGCGGCATACGTTCAACAGGCAACCTTCACCTCGGCAATTACTTCGGTGCCCTGAAAAATTTTCTCAGGATGCAGGATGAGAATAACTGTTATTTTTTTGTAGCTGATTATCACTCACTTACTACTCATCCTCATCCTGATGACATTCACAGTAACATCAAGCAGGTTCTGGCTGAGTACCTCGCATGCGGCATTGACCCGGAGAAGGCCACTGTGTATGTTCAGAGTGATGTTCCGGAGGTTTCGGAGCTTTACCTTCTGCTGAACATGAATGCATATGTCGGTGAGCTGGAGCGTACCACATCATTTAAGGAGAAGATCCGCAAGCATCCTGAAAATATAAATGCCGGTCTTCTGACCTATCCTGTTCTTATGGCAGCTGACATCATCATACACAAGGCGCACAAGGTGCCCGTCGGCAAGGATCAGGAGCAGCATCTTGAAATGACCCGGCGCTTTGCCCGCCGGTTTAACACGATGTACGGCGTGGAATATTTCCCTGAGCCCGATGCCTACAATTTCGGGAAGCAGCTTATAAAGATCCCGGGTC
Organism: uncultured Bacteroidales bacterium; assembly: GCA_963730615.1. Classification (GTDB taxonomy): domain Bacteria; phylum Bacteroidota; class Bacteroidia; order Bacteroidales; family VadinHA17; genus SR-FBR-E99. Next base: position 40,866 of record CAVSSR010000002.1, read on the forward strand.
TTGACGGAACAGGCAAGATGGGAAAGAGTGAAGGCAACGGCATCTTCCTTGCTGACACGCCTTCAGAGATCAGGAAGAAAGTCATGCGGGCGGTGACCGATACCGGTCCTGAAAAACCGGGCTCAGAGCCTACGGAACCGGTCAGGAACCTGTTCACTATTATGGAGGTCGTCTCTGATCCTTCGACGGTGGCTTACTTCCGTGAGAAGCATGCCTCATGCGAGATCAGGTACGGTGATATGAAGAAGCAGCTTGCCGAGGATATTGTAAAGGTTACCGAGCCGATCAGGACACGCATCAATGAGATCATTAATGACCCTGTCTATCTGGGCAGGGTTGTGGCTGCGGGAGCTGAAAAAGCACGGGCAAGCGCCTCGGCCACCATCAGGGAGGTGAGGGAGATAATAGGCTACAGGCCTTTCTGAGAACAGCAGTTTATTTATACATTGACGACAGGAGCCCTCTCAAAAGGAGCATTCCTGTCAAAGAGATAACGGTACGTTATATGCGTTTTGATTATCCGTGCGCCTATCTGATCAAGGAGGTGCATCATTGACGGATTGAAGTCGCCTATCCAGTTAAATTCCAGGTCTTTATAAGGAAAGTCACTCTTCAGGGCCAGCTTGGCGAATGAGATTATAAGTGCTCCTTCCACACCTTTGCGCTGATGTTCCGGGACTATTCCGAAGATCATGCCGAAGGCTTTTGTAATCTCTTTCCTGACATACCTGTACCAGAGGAATTTTAATCTTCCGATGTTATTCAGCCTGCCGTTGAGGTGCCTGATTATCTGGTTGACTTCCGGCAGCATTATGAAAAAACAGACAGGTTCATTTTTATAAAATCCGAACCAGACCAGTTTTTCATCATGGATGGACCGGAAGCTTTTCATGATCAGCCTGGCATGTCTCTCGCTTATTGTTTTTACACCGGGGAAGCGAGCCCATCCCTTGTTATACACTATCATGAAGTAACGGGCTATGTCACGTGCCTCCCATGCTCTCATGTATCTGAACGTATAGTCAGGGTTGGCAAATATCCTTTCTGCCTTGGTCCTGATCACTTCGTCAAGGTTCCTGCCGGTTACCGGGGTATGGTATGTATACTGTTCGAAATAATTTTTGAAGCCGTAGTTTTCAAATAATTCCCTGTAATACGGAGGGTTATAGGGCATGCAGAAGTTAGGCGGCAGGAATCCGTCGACAAGCAGTCCCCACCACCGGTCACGCTCGCCAAAGTTCTCTGGCCCCTCCATGGCTGTCATGCCGTTGTCTTCCAGCCAGTCACGACATGCATCGAAGAGAACGGCAGCAGCCTCAGCTGTCATTGATGCATTCAAAAAAACCCATTCCGCCGACAGGCGTCTGGTCTTTATTTGCGATTTTCCTGTTGTAGAAGGCAGCCACGCGGCCCACTGTTTTTCCTGAGCCATCCTTAAGAAGCCATCTGATGGCCTCGCCGTTGCGGAACTGCGGGTTCAGCGAAGGAGTTGAAAACAGTCTCAATCTCTTTTGTCAGAGGCTTGATCCAGTTGCTGTCACCCCTGTAGATTCCGTGAGGGAAGATCATGAAATTCCCTGATATCCTTTTTTGTTCTTTACCTCAATAAGATGGAAGTCCCTGGCCATTAACCCGCATATCAATTACAGGGTTGAAATTTAATTAATCATTTCGGAAAAACAATGCTTTACCGCCTGTGAGGATCCTCTTCAGATCCTTACCCTGGCTGAGATTATGAAATTTATGCCCGGAGCAACAATACCTGATGAGTAGGGCCGGTACCTCAGATCAAGAATATTCTCTATTCCGGCTGTCAGTTCAAGCCTGTTTTTTATGTTGTAAGATGATTTGAAGTTCAGGGTAAACCATCCGGGTGACCATGGATTGCCCTGATCGTCAACGGCATACATATATGGTTTGTCTCTCTCGCTCGGTGCAAGTCTCTCGTAAGGTATGCTTCCGTTATAGACACAGTACAGATCGGCTTTGATGGATGATTTTTCATATATGACGTGGGTTGCACCGAACAGCGGAGGCACATGGCGCCAGGGCTCCTGCTCATTGTCATACCCTCTGGTCAGTGTCAGTGCAGATTTTATCCTGAGGAAAGAAACGGGTTTAAGTTCTGCTTTCACCTGTGCACCGTAGACAATTGCATAACCGGCATTGACCATGGCATAACACGGCACTTTCTTCGCCCTGGTAATCTACTGGTGGACTCACCGTTAAAGAGATATTCACGGCGTACCATTGCGTTATCAAGGTATGAGAAGAAACCGGTTGCCTCCGCAAGAAGCATACCGCCAAACTCCCTTGAAGCGCCGATATCAATGTTATACAGATATTCAGGTCTGAGATCAGGGTTAGGCACTACCAGTACACCCGGAGCAGATTCGAACACCTTTCCCAGGTCATCAAGGTTCGGTGCCCTGAACCCTGTTGACAGATTCAGCGTCAGCTCAGTGTGACCGTCGGGTCTGTACACTGCACCGGCACCTCCGGTGAGGGCACTGTTCGCTGTCCCGATGGCAGTGAACGGGAAGTTGTAGAATGAGTTATCGGCTATTTCCGAATTCGAGTGACACAAAATTATACCTGGCGCCTGTGCTGACGGTGAATTTTCTGCTGAGATTAAACTTATACCCGCTGTAAAGCGCAAAGCTGTTGTAAATATTCTTTCCGTTGGGGTATCTTGAACCGGCCGGAACGGTTTCACCGGTCAGGATATTCTTTGTATCAGCGGTACTTTTAATATTATTTCTGACATATTCAGCTCCGTAATAGATAAGATTTTCATTCTCACCTGAAGACTTTTCGAAATCAATATTGGCTGACCATATGCCTACCTTTTCAGTCTGCTCATTAAGGCTGACGTCATCAAGCTTACGGTCATGCCGGCTCTCCTGGTAGTCCTGTCTTGCCACGGTCAGCCTGGCTTCATCGAACAGTGCCGAGGGTCTTGTGTAATTGACTGTACCGCTGGTCATCAGCCATACCTGCGGTCCGTAGTACCAGTCGCCGTACCTGAGCGTTCCGTTCTTCATCTGTATCAGCCTGTCATAGCGCGGGACGTCTGAGATCTGTGAGTAATGGTTGGCAAGGTTAATATCAATATATTTTCCTGCCTTAAAACGAAGCTTATTTGTTGTGTTCAGCTGAGAGTAACCGGAGGCAATCTGTTTCCGGGGATCGTCATTCATTATTATTGTATCACCACTGGTTGTGCGGGCCTGGTATTCATTCCGGAGATATTCAGGATGCTTCCATGAACCCATAACCAGGTCACCGAAATCAGACCAGGAGGCTGATGTGAGAAACGCAACCCTGCGTCCTCCCACATTGAAATCGAGCATGATAGGTCTGCTCTTTGGTTGCGGTTGAATAGCGGGCCAGTGCTTCGGCTTTGTAATATGCCGAGTCGCCTGTGGAATAAAGGGCTCTCTTGGTATGAAAATCCATAATCCCGCCCAGGGCGTCACTGCCGTACATTGTGGCGCCGGGTCCGAAAATAATCTCAGTACGGTCAATCACTGCCGGGTCAAGCGATATAATGTTCTGTATGTTACCTTCCCTGTAAATGGCATTATTCAGCCTGACGCCGTCGATGACTATCAGGACCCTGTTTGTGGCAAAGCCTCTCAACATCGGGCTGCCGCCTCCGAGCTGGCTTTTCTGTACAAAAACGTCTCCGCTGAGCGACACGAGATCAGCTGTTGTCTGCGGGTTCTGGATCCTTACCGAAGGAAGGGTGACCGTACTTATATAATTAGGTACCTCGTCAGATTTCTGTTCCCAGCGGTTAGCCGATACGATAAACTCTTCAACCTCAAAGGTCTTTGTGGTGAGTTTGACTATCCACCCTGCCTTTTTGAGTTCGTCAAGAGTATACGATACTCTTTCGAAAGAAAAATGCTGAAAATATACCGGTTGTCCGCCCGTGAATTCAGAAAGGTTCGCTTTGCCTTTCTGGCTGGTATAACAGAATACAGTACGTGTTTCATTATAAACGGCAACATCAGCTACGGGCTTGCCGTCTTCGACCCCTATAACCGTGACAGTCTGTGATATGGCCGGAATATACGGTAAAATCAGTATCAGAATAAATAATATATGCTTCATTAATACGGGATAAAATCTCCTGCAAATGCACAAAAAGCGTTCCACAAATGTCAGGAAGGAGGATGTTGCCTGATATCCTGTTTACCGGCTATGCATTTGTTTTTGCCAAAGCAAATTAATATTTTATATTTTTGAATTGAGATCTGAAGCAGAAAATTGTGCGAAAAAGAACCGGGTTAATACTTGTCGGATTGCTGGCCGCCGGGCTGATCGTGGCAGCATATTTTATCAGGAAGGATAAACAGGTTGTCATTGTCGATCCATGGGTGGCTATTCCTTCGGATGCATTTTTTATCATAGAAACGCCTGATTTTCCGGAGCTTATAACAAGAACCACTGACAGGACAGGTATCACGGCGAGGCTTTCCGAAATGAAGTGGGCTGACTCCCTGATAAAGACTGCGGCGATCATCGACAGCATTACCGGCGGCCGCGAGGTTCGTGAAATGATCAGTAACCGTAAGGTGCTGCTGTCATTCCATGTTACGGGCCAGGGTCGCGTCACAGCACTTGCGGTAATGAATACGGGTCCTTCCTTCAATTCACGCCGTCTCATTCATCTCTGTGAGTCATCAGGAGCTGCAGTTACAGATGCCAGGGAGCTTGGCGGTGCCAGAAAGTACACGGTCTCCTATGGTAAGGGGCCCGGCAAAACCACGGTATACATGGCGCTGACCTCAGGTATTATAATTGTTTCGGCATCTGAGGCGCTTGTTGCCAACGCGTTAAATAATAAGAGCACAGGCTCAGACATACGCTACCAGCAGGGATTTACCTCTGTTGTCAACGCGGCAGGAGAGGAGGCTGACAACCTTTTCATCCTCTTCAGAAACCTTCCCGGATTCGTGCAGTCTTTCATTGCCGCCGATGAGATAACACGCGTGTCGTCAGCAGCTATTGCAGCAGGAGGTGACCTTACCTCCAGGGAGGACGGTTTATTCATCAGCGGATTTCTTTCTACTGCAGGAGCAGGGCTGGGTGCCGACAAGTTCAGGGATGTAGCCCCTGCAGAATGTGGCGTACACGAACTGCTGCCGCAGATAACCCTGAGTTACAGGACTGTGATGAGAAGGGCTTCGCTCACCGGCGATATGACCTCTGATCCGGCATCGATAAATGCCACTGACCTGGCGCTTGCAGTGAGTCCCTTCACCGGAAATGAGGTGACCACGGCAGTGCTCCCCTCATCTGAAGGAGAGGAGAAAGTCATTCTCTTCAGGATGACTGACCGCCAGTCGGCCGAAAATGTGCTGCGGGAAAGGCTCACCGCCAAATACCGCTCCATGGGACTGCGGGAAAGTCATTTTCTGGCTTCTGTCGAAAACAACGGTAAAGACGAGGTAGTAATGTACAAAATGCCTTTCACAGGTGTGGCATCCATACTTTCCGGGGAGACCGCTGCCCCTGACGGGGACGGATGGGTTCTCTTCTCAAGGTCATACATGGTCTTTGCCCGGTCTCCCGAAGTGCTGGCGGTCATAAGAAGAGATTCGGAAAGTGACAACACCCTGATCAATGATCCGGAGTTCAGGGAAATGGAAAAGACACTTCCCACAAAAAGCTCATTTCTTTTTTACAGTTCGGGACGAGCGATTAAATCGCTCGTTGACAGATATCTTACGCCTGCATCATCTGCCGGCCTCAAAGACCTCTCCCTTGCAGGCATTAACGGGATCGGCTTAAGCCTTACGCCCAGCAATGACATGATATACCTGAGTTTTTCGGTCAGGTACCGCGATAAGGATCAGCCGCAACCCGAGGTTGTCATCCGTAACGGCAGGTCCAGGAACTACAGCCACCGGCTCAGGGGTTTCTGCAGACCTCAACCTTGCCTGGAAAGTAAAGCTGGATGCAGCACCTGGCCTCCAGGCCATTTCTTTTCGTGAACCATAATACCGGCGCAACAGAGATCTTTGTGCAGGATCAGAAGAACAATATATACCTGATAAGCGCTTCAGGGAAGGTACTCTGGAAAGCGGCGATCAGGGAACGGATTTCCGGTGACATTTTCATGATCGATTACTATAAGAACGGTAAGAATCAGATCCTTTTCTCAGGCAGGGACTATCTGCATCTTATTGACCGGAACGGCAACTATGTGGATAAATTTCCCGTCAAGATGCGGTCGCCGGCAACAAATACACTTTCGGTTTTTGATTACGAGAACAACAAGGATTACCGGCTTTTCATCGCAGGTGAGGACAGGAAAATATATGCCTATGACCGGTCCGGTTCACCGGTCCGGGGATGGAACCAGTTCATGACCCGCGGAAAGGTCACTGACCCGGTAAAATTCTTCAGGGTGAAGGGTAAGGATTATCTTTTTGCAGCGGACGATCAGTCCGTATATCTGCTTGACCGCGCAGGAAATATCAGGGTTAATCCCCAGGAGCCTGTTAAAAAAGCCCCCGGATCATCCGTCAGATTTGCGGGTAATGATGATCAGGCTCTGATCTTCACAGCTCCTGACGGTACACTGATGCGGCTGTATTTTGACGGTACGGTGAAAAAACAGACTATAAGCACATTCTCAGCCCTTCACAGGTCTGACTTCTATGATATTGACGGAGACGGCATGATTGACTACCTGTACATCGATCACGGGATGCTGAGGGTCTATGATAAAAGCGGGAATGAAATATTATCCAAAACCTTTGATTCGATTAATCTCAGCAGTCCCGAAATGTTGATTCTCAGTTCATCAGACAGGAAAATAGCTGTTTATGAAACCGACAAGCAGCTGTTACATCGTCACAGGCAGGGACGGCAGTCCGGCCACAGGTTTTCCGCTGAAGGCAGGCCAGTTCTATACAGCCGGAAGAGTTGCAAATAAAAGCACCTGGAGCCTTCTGCTCACTCAGAATGACAGTTATCTTTATAATTACATACTCAATCCCGGATCTAAATAATCAGGGGTTCCGGTGAAAAAATCCAGACCGGGATTCTCTTATTCAATAACCGTAAAAATGAGCAACTTCCTCCCCGGTTATGAACGTTAACGAGTTGAATCCTTAAGCTGTTTGGCGAGGGCGTTTGCGAAAACAAATTCGTTCAGAATTTTGCAGTCCGATTTGAGGATCTCATACTTGCTTCCTTCCCAGCATTTTTCGCCCTCCTCAATGAAGATGACTTTTTCTCCGTTCTCCATGACCGAGTTCATATCATGGGTGTTTACGACAGTGGTCATGTTCAGCTCCTTTGTTATCTCCTTGATCAGTTCGTCAATCACTATTGAGGTCTTGGGGTCAAGGCCTGAATTAGGCTCATCACAAAAGAGGTAATGGGGTTTGAGGGCTATTGCCCGTGCAATGGCCACCCTTTTCTTCATGCCGCCCGAAAGTTCAGACGGAAAGAGCCTGTTGGAATTAATTATATTGACCCGGTCAAGGCAGAAGTTTACCCTGGTAAGTTTTTCGCCAAAGGTCATGGTTGTGAACATGTCAAGAGGGAACATGACATTTTCTTCGACAGTCATGGAGTCATAGAGTGCACTTCCCTGGAAGAGCATCCCCATATTTTTCCTGATCTCTTTTTTCCCCTTGAAGTCAAGTTTTGAGAAGAGGATGTCACCATACCATATCTCACCTTCGTCAATGTCAACCAACCCTACCAGGCATTTCATAAAGACGGTCTTCCCTGAACCGCTTTTCCCGATAATCAGATTTGTCTGACCCGGTTCAAAGGTTGCCGATATGTCCTTCAGCACCTCACGGTCTCCAAATCTCTTGCTTATGTGTTCTGCCCTGATCATGACAGCAGGAGTTGGGTAAGGATCACATTGAAAAGCAGCAGGGTTACACTGCTGTAGACAACGGCCTTGGTGCTTGCACGGCCCACCTCAAGCGATCCTCCTTCAACATAATAGCCCTGATATGCTGATATTGAAGTTATTATGAAAGCAAAAAAGAGGGTCTTGATAATTGCGTAAGTGACATAGTAAGGAATAAATGCATACTGAATTCCGTAGATAAAGTCCTGTGAGGTGATCACACCTGAAGCTGTTCCTGCGATCCATCCGCCGACGATACCGACAATAATGCTTATGAGTGTGAGAAGCGGATTAAAGACCAGGGTTGCAACTATTTTCGGGAGGATAAGATACGCGGCTGAATTTACACCCATCAGTTCCAGGGCGTCAATCTGTTCTGTCACCCTCATCGTTCCTATCTCTGAAGCTATGTTTGACCCGACCTTGCCGGCAAGGATCAGTGCCACGATTGTTGATGAAAACTCGAGCAAAATAGAGTCCCTGCATCCGAGACCAATGAGATATGTCGGATAAATAGGGTTCTCAGTATTATAGGCTGTCTGAAGGGTAATGACAGCGCCCATGAAAAAAGAAATTATGGTCACTATTCCTATTGACCTGATACCCAGGCTCATAACTTCTTTAACTGTCTGTTTATAATAGATCTGTGTTTTTTCCGGCCGGGAAAACACTTTCCCCAGCAACATCCAGTAAGATCCGAACCCTGACAGAAACCGAAACATAAGACAAATAATTTCATCAAATTTAGCAAATATTCACGGCCCTCAATACCTGTCCGGGATTAGTGGGCAGGAATTTATATATTTGTAAGAGCTCACACAATTTCCAATAATAATGAATAACCGTTATGTACTGATCATGGCCGGCGGTATCGGAAGCCGGTTCTGGCCGCTTAGCCGGAAAGAGAAACCCAAACAGTTCCTGGATATACTGGGTACGGGTGAGACATTGATACAGATGACCCACAGACGTTTTAAAGGGATATGCCCTGAGGATCATATTTATGTTGTGACCAGTGAAGACAGCAGGGAGACCGTGACTGAGCAGCTGGCCATAGACAGCAGTCACGTTCTTGCAGAGCCTTTGCGGCGCAACACAGCCCCATGCATTGCCTACGGTATTTTCAGAATAATGGCAGAGAATCCGGATGCGGTTATAGCTGTTGCACCTTCAGATCACCTTATTCAGAGGGAGGATGAGTTCACTGAGGTGATGAATGAAGCCTACCGGTTTGCATCGGAGAACGATGCCCTTCTTACCCTGGGCATAAAGCCTGACAGGCCGGAGACAGGATACGGCTACATACAGGCTCACAAGGAGCACCCGGTCGCCGGATTCAATAATCTTCACAAGGTTAAGGCTTTCACTGAGAAGCCCGAGCTGGCCATGGCCAGGCTTTTTCTCGAGAGCGGCGATTTTTACTGGAACAGCGGCATTTTTATCTGGAAGGCAGGCGCAATATTATCTGCTTTCGAAAAGCACCTGCCCGATATGTATCATGTTTTCGATGAGGGCAGGAACCTGTTCAACACTGCTTCGGAGGAAGAGTTCATACAACAGGCATATTCTCAGTGCAGCAGCATATCAGTTGATTACGGCATAATGGAAAAGGCCGATAATGTATATGTTATCTGCACAGACCTGGGATGGTCCGACCTGGGCACATGGAATTCACTTTATCTGCATTCCGGGCATGACAGGAACGATAATGCTGTTCTGCACTCGCAGGTATTGGCATACAATTCAGAGGGAAACATCATCAGTCTTCCCGGGGGAAAGATAGCTGTTATACAGGGGCTGGATGATTATATCGTAATTGACAGCGGAGATGTACTTCTGATTGTTCCGAGGGACCAGGAACAGAACATCAAACAATATCTTGACGATGTGGGCAAGACGGCGGGTGAAGGATATCTGTAAAATAAACAGAGGCAGGTCTCAGACCTGCCTCTGCTTTTTTAATATTATGTTCCCTAGTATTCCCAGAGATCCTGTTCAAAATTGAATATCTCATTCTTGATCCTTTCAGCTTCATAGATCTGTCCGGGGCCAATCTTATACTGGTTGATTGCCCTGTCATCATAGACGTTTGATTCGGCAATGATATATCCGTCAAATTTACGCTGAAGCAGGATGTCCTCAAACGAGATGCGCTGAGCATCATTGTATGAATTGAATGCTTCATGGCTCGCCAGTGCCTGTCTTACATCTTCGTATCTGATCCAGAAGAGACGTCTTTTCACCAGTCTTGCGGTGATCTGATCATATCCCATATAGATAGGGCAAATACCTATTATACGTACGTCAAGGCGTGAATGCTTCTTGTCGAAGAACCATTCCTCGAGCAACATGACCTGCTTGATATCGGCAGGGTTCTCCATGTTTGTCACTGTTGAATCCTGTTCCATTCCCTCAGCATTGATGATTGTGATAGTCATCGTATCACGGTTCATTTTCATCGCGATGTCATCATAGGTTGTGGGAACCGTCATGGCATCACCGTCAAATGAAACAACTTTGCCTGCCATTATCTCGTTGAGAAGGATTCCTGAAAAGTTCATCCTTCCGTCAGACATTTCCGAGGCGAAGCGGTTATTTTCAGCATCAAATCTCAGAGAGGGATAATAAAGATTCAGGTTCATCTTTTCTCTCAGATCGATTATCCGGTACAGTCTTTTTGACCATACCACATCCGATTCGCCCAGATAAGTATAGTTGATCTTCTGATTGTCGGGCATCGATTTATCATAGATGTCTCCGAACGACTGGGCCATTGCGCCTGTGCATATCAGGATGCCAAAAAGGCCTGCAAGAACTCTCCTGTTCATGGTTTTATCTCTTCCTATATTAGTTAATCTTAAGAATTATCGGGTTAAGATCCCTGGTTCTTCCGTCGGGGCCTACTGCCTTGATCTTTTCAATGATCAGCTTCTGGCCGGCCCTCAGGTTACCAATCAGGCCTTTCTGCTTGTCGGTAATCCTGTTGTTGTTGGATTCAGCGGTAATCTCAAAGCCTTTGTCATTAACAGAGACTGTAAAACCCGTGACTGTATATGTGAGGTCAAATTCGAAGTTTTCAAGCACGGCGGTCACAACCTGTTGTGCTGAGGCAACGCTTCTGAGGACGTTACCCTCTTTCATGTTGGCAAACCTTGCTTCCGGGTCAGGCAGTCTTCTTACCCTGAATTCGACAGGTGGGAAGCTCTGTACTTTGCCGTTAATATTTGCAGATACTATTATCTGTGCGTTCTCACCAACCGTTCTGGGCTGTGCAACCCATTCACCGCGGTAGTTTTTATATTTTCCCTTCTTGAGTTCACCGTTTGTCATTCTTACGGTAAGCTTATCAGATCCCACTCCCGGGACTGAAATATCAAGCGGGTTCTGAATGCCCTGGTAAAGGACGTTCATTGCCGTAGGTGAAACAACTACGTTAGGCACGCCAACAGAGTATTTTGAGCTGAAGTTATATGCACGCATGGTGCCATCAGGAGACTTCATATTGATTATACCGCCCCATGATTTTTCGCCGATTGATCCGGGTCTGACCCTGTATCTGCCGATACCATCATTATCAACGGGAAGCTTTGTAAAATCACCTGTCATCTCATAGGCAACAGTGCCGTCAGCATTTGTTTTCGTTGTATACGGGCCGATAAGTATTTCCAGATCCTGAGTTGTATCTGTGGCAGCGACGAATACCTGGGCCTCGTATTCATTTCCCTGCATAATATACGTTGAGTTGGGAATGACAGTCGGAATGATCTTGTTGAATTTAAACGAACCGGCTTCAATCTGAGTATAGAGGAAGTTAAGAACATCGGTCTCGGCGTTCCTCACGTCAACCTGCATCTTGGAAAGTATTGTTATAGCAGCTACCAGGGGAAGTGTCTGGAAAGTTGCGGTCACCCAATCCTCTTTTCCCGTCTTTTCAAGGTTTTTCGGATCATCGGTGTTGAGGATGTCAAGTATTGACTTCTCGGCAGCCATATCCTTGCCGTCGAGTGTCTCAACAAGGAAACTGCGATAATCTTCCATCAAAGCCTTAAGATCATTGCCCTTGCCGTCCTGGTCGGACCCTATCAGCACTTCAGAAGGAATATTATTCTCATCTATCCTTTTTACTTTCGAAATGTCTATCTGATTGTCGGGAAGGAGAGCTTCAGAATCCTCACCTTCAGCCTTGGTGACGATCTCAACCTTAAGGTCCTGAATATAGTTGAAAATCTCATCAGCACGTGTCTTCATTTCAAAAGCCTTTGTCTTCCAGGCTCCTGCTTTCTCGGGATTTTCTGCCGCAGCCGCATCAAAAGCAGCATAGGTGATTTCATTCTTCTTGATGTAGTTGGCGGTGGTCTTTGTCAAACCCATATCCACTCTCTTAAAGGCTTCAACGGCTTCCTTTGAAACGTTAAGAGCAAGCATTGCGGTCAGGATGAGGTACATCATACCTATCATCTTTTGCCGCGGGGTTTCTTTTCCCTTAGACATTTGTGGCTAATTTAGGAGTTTGCAGATATATTAATGAGCTTAACATTACTTTACGTTCATGGCAGCAAGCATGTTGCCATATACATTGTTAAGTGATGTAAGGTTATCATTCAGTTTTGAAACCTGTTCACGGTATTTCTTGGTATCATCGGCTGATCCCGAAAGATCTTTCATCATTGTCTCTATACCCTTGTAGATCACGTCTGAACTCTTTACATGATCATTGGCACCGCGCAATTGCAGTTCATAAGCTGCATTGAGAGCAGAGAGGTTCTTATTGAGATTCTCCAGCTTCTCCTGGTAGGACTTACCGCCGGTCTCAATTGTTTTGGTTGCTTCTCCCAATGAATGGTACACAGTGCTTGTGTCAGTCATTGACTTTGCTGTCTGCCTGACAGAATCTGAAAGGTTCAGCAGAGACTCATTGGCTTTCCTGATGGTGCCGGCATATTCATTTGTCGTGGCAGCCAGGTCGCCCATAGCATTGAAATTATTTGTCGTCTCGGTGAGTTTCTTCAGTCCCTGGCTCAGTCTGTCAAAGACATCGGGAGTGATACCTGCGTTGGCGAGCATCTTGTCAAACTGTGACAGACCTGCTCCGCCTCCACTGCCGCCGGAACCACCGCCAACAGCTGCAAATCCAAATTCTTCACCTCCGTAGTTTGGATCAAGCTGCGGATAGACCAGTTTCCAGTCCGGTTCTTCCTTCAGCGGCTCAAAAGCCGAGAGGAAGAAAATGCATGCCTCGGTAATAAGACCGATAGCGAGAATTAATCCTGCAAAAGGATAGTGCTGTATTTTGAACAGAGCACCAATGATTACGATTGAGGCACCCCAGCCGTAAACTTTTGCCATGAAAGTTTTCCACGTAGTGGTGTGTACAAATTCTGAAAGGCCCATTTATTTAAATTTTAAGGTTAAACAGATTAGTTATTAGTTATTAACGCCAATATATGTTCTGACATTGCGGAACCCGACAAAAGATTTTGTTGAGTCCTGGTATTCATAATCCCTTGTTGATGTCTGCATGAAATATGCTATGTCTTTCCATGAGCCGCCTCTGATGACCTTGCGTTTAAGCACCGGAGGATCTTCAGGTCTGGCATTGTATTCATAGTCGGGGTTCAGGTCATGGGTGAAGACATATGCTGACGGATGGTATGCGCATGATGTCCATTCCGAGACGTTACCGGCCATATCGAACAGTCCGTACTCGTTGGGTTCAAAGGAAGCCACCTTAATTGTATACACGGCTCCGTCGTCAATGTAATTACCGCGCAGAGGTTTGAAGTTGGCAAGGAAGCATCCCTGGTAGTTACGGGTGTAGGGGCCTCCCCAGGGGTACATTGAAAGATCAAGGCCTCCGCGTGCTGCATATTCCCATTCTGTCTCAAGAGGCAGGCGGTAGTTGTGAACATCAGCCACACCCTGAGCACGCAGATGCTCATTCATGAAGTTGGTACGCCATACGCTGAAAGCACGTGCCTGTACCCATGATACTCCCACAACAGGATAGTCATCATAGCCCGGATGCCAGAAATAGAGTGTTGCCCATGGCTCATTGAATGAATAGGTGAAGTCCCTTATCCATGCAAGAGTGTCAGGATAAATATTTACAACATGGTGCATGATGAATGATGAGCGGTTGACCACATCTGTGGTGTTGCCCTCGAGGTCAGTAACCTTGCCCTCATACACCTGATCTTTATAATTGTACCTGGCTTTGGCAGCCTGCCTGTAGTCGACCCAGAAATATGAATAGTTCAGAAGCCGGGTGTCCCACTGCTTGTTGGCATTAAATCTTTCTTCGGGAGGATAATACATAGTCTCGACGACGGATTGGATATTTTCATCTTCGAAATCTATCTCCTCGTCCCAGTTCAGAATGTTAGGCTCAATGACGTTTCCTTCCTCATCGGTCCTAAAGAATTCGTAACCTTCAACGCCTTCCTCACCCAGTTTGGTCCTGAGGATAGAGTCACGTACCCAATAGGTAAACTGGCGGTATTTGTTGTTGGTAATCTCTGTCTGGTCCATCCAGAATGCCTCCACAGTAACTGTCTTGGACATGCTGTTCATAGCGCGCAGAGGATCCTGATCGCTAGGGCCCTGGGTAAAAGAACCTGCCGGTATGAATGCCATTTCAAAGGGCTCGGGTTCATAGAATTTTTTCCTTCCCTGAACACCTGTCAACTCACCGGTGTCATAGGATGTACAGCTACCCAGTATTAAGGCTAATGCAAGAGCTGAAAGGGTTACCTTTTTCATATAGTGATAAATTTTAAGGATGCGAATAAATTAAATTTTTTAAATCCAATCATAGAAACCTTATGCTTTTGTACCTGGTGTTACTTTTTCCCAGCCCGAGGTCAAAGCTGTATGATACAACGAATTCATGTGAACCGCTTGTACCTTTTCTGATCTCTGAAACCGGGAAGTCATAACCATATCCAATTTTTAATCCGTTATACAATTCTGTGCCTGCAAAACCTGTAACAGCATCGCCTGCTCTGTAGGAAACGCCACCCCAGACCTTTTTATTGTATCTGACCATTGCAGTTCCCACATATTGTGTTGTTGCCCCATCATTTACCAGGTAAACCGAAGGTATAATTTCAAAGGCCGGACTAGGTAACTGGAAATAGTAACCTGCTGTGAAATGGTATTCACGGCTAACATAAGTTGCTGTTTCTGAATATTTTATTTTTGGCTGGTTGACATGAGTGACCGAGAGGCCGGCATAATAATTCAGTCCCTCGTAATAAACACCGGCAGAAATATCAAGAGCAACTAAACTTTCATCATTTTCCGGGATAAGAGGGTCTCCTGACGGTGGTGTATGGGTTGGGTCGGCCGGTATGAACCATTCTGGCTTAAGTGCTTTATTCAGCACCCCGGCGCTGAAACCTGCTCCCAGGGTACCGCTGCCGATAGGTATGAGATAGGAATATGAGAGGTTGACGTTAATATCATTGCTGAAGCCGTATTTATCAGCCTCCACCAACAGCCCGGCGCCGCTGCTCAGCCCGAAAAGGTTAAAAGGTGTATTGATATTGAAAATCATTGTCGAAGGAGCTCCGGGAAAACCTACCCATTGCTGGCGCGTCAGCGCAGTGGCGGTAATCATGCCGCTCATGCCAGAATAACCGGGGTTATAAGTCTGGGTATTAAACATATAATGACTCAGGACAGGGTCTTGCTGCCCTGACAGAATTCCAGCTGAAACAAATAAAACGAGGATGACTGTCCTGACTTTCTTCATCTTCAAACAGCGCTTTTGCACTCTGAACAATAACGGGTAAATTAAGCAAAAAATATGCCAGCTTCCAAAAAGAGAAAAATATTTAGTGGCCGAATCTTAGCATTGCTCTTGTCCACCGGCCGGGTACCTGGTCTCTGTTGGCCATCAGGTAGTCATCATAAGAACAGGCGAGGTAATGAGGTTCACCGTCAGCATCACGGATCTCTATCCACCACCGCTCCGTTATGATGCTCTTTATAAAGATTGCCTCGCCCTCGAGATCACTGATTGTCACATGATATCTGGTGAACCTGTTGTTCATCTGATCACTCAGGTACGGAAGTTCATACTGTTTCTGTGAGAATCCCTCAAGAAAGAACCAGATCATCTGTGCTGCAAGGTGGGATGTCTGAAAGCGGTTGTCATACATCGGGTTGACCTCGGTAAGAGCCAGTATCTTCAGATTGTCAGACAGTCCGGCATACCGTGCGAGGAGGCATATTTCCTCACCGTAAAAACCGTTTGCGGACGGAAGGATTGTTCCCGGGGCATCGGCCTGACGCACTGAACCTATGTCAAACAATGCCACGGTAGCGTCACGGAACAGGGGCTCCGTCTCATGAACGGCAGCACGAACCTCTCCGATGCGCATCATTTCATAATGCCTCCGGTTAAAACGATTCACCACCTGCTGGTCAGTGAGATAAGTCTGATGTCCGATGGCCGCAAGATGTGACAGGCGGTTCCCGCTGCGGTAGATCATGTCGTTCATCCAGTTCAGCGAATCAGCAGGTCTTTTTTCTGCAGTGAAATCGAGTCTCGAATCTACCGATACAAGCGACCATGGCTGCCTCAGAGATGAAATGCATCTGTCGATTGCAGGCATCAGGGCGCTGGTGCCGCCGATAATAACTGGTACTATATCCTGCGACAGCAGCTGGATGATCACATCGCGCAGTCCTGCAAGCGTGTCATCAAAAGAGGTGCCTGTCTTCAGGTTACCAAGATCAGTGATCTTCATCTTGCCGGGCAGACGCGAGAATGAGTAAAGATTTTTCCTGATGGCATCAGGGGCGTACATAGCGCCTTTGTTTGAAGAGCAACGATCATCAGGAACACCTATAAGTGCCACCGCGTACCCGGAAAGGTCTTCCAGAGGCACATTCCCGGTATTGACTACAACATTGTGGGGGAATGCCGCGGACCCTGTCAGATGTTCAACTTCAGGCTTGTCAAGACAGACAGGATCTATATACTGGTTCAGGTCAATCATGATTTACTTTTATCACTTCTTCTTCCCGCCTCTGGTACGTTTGCTAGGGCTTCCCTTTTCAATAATGGACATGCAATCCTCCCTTGTCAGCTTCTTGGGGTCAGTACCTTTGGGAATCCTGTAATTGCTTTTTTCCTTCACTATATATGGCCCGTACCTGCCGTTAAGCACCATGATATCATCAAAATCACTGATGACCTTCATCTTATCACCTTCTCTCTTTTCCCTGATGAGTTCGGTTGCTCTTTCCTCAGTGATTGTGTAAGGATCATCAACATCTTTTTTCAGTGAGTAAAACTTGCCGTCATGTTTTACATAAGGCCCGAATTTCCCAAGGCCGACTATCATCTCGCTCTCCTCAAACATACCTGCTTTTCTTGGCAGGGCGAACAGTGCCATAGCTTCTTCGAGGGTTATAGTCTCAAGCAACTGGTCGCGTCTCAGGTTAGCGAACCGCGGTTTTTTGTCGGGTGAAGCTTCGCCAAGCTGAACGACGGGGCCAAACCTGCTCATCTTCACCATAACAGGCAATCCGGTTACCGGATCGGTGCCCAGCTGGCGGGCTCCTGTCATACGCGCTTTTATGGAAAGAGATTCATCAACGGTCTTGTGGAACGGTCCGTAAAAATCTGCGATCATCTTCTGCCATTCCAGTTCGCCCGATGCTATCTCATCAAATTCCTTTTCCACCTCTGCAGTGAAATTATAGTCAAGTATGTCGGGGAAGTTTGAAATAAGAAAATCATTGACGATCATTCCTATATCTTTAGGAAAGAGTTTAGATTTTTCTTTTCCTGCCACTTCGCTCTTTTCACTCCGGGTTATTTTACCTTTTGACAGTGTGAGCTGTGCCACTGTGCGTTTCTCGCCGGGCCGGTCTTCACGCGCGACGTACCCGCGTGTCTGTATGGTCGATATTGTCGGTGCGTATGTTGATGGCCTTCCTATACCAAGCTCCT
The DNA here is from genome assembly GCA_963730615.1 of uncultured Bacteroidales bacterium. Classification (GTDB taxonomy): domain Bacteria; phylum Bacteroidota; class Bacteroidia; order Bacteroidales; family VadinHA17; genus SR-FBR-E99. The sequence continues at coordinate 58,718 of CAVSSR010000002.1, forward strand.
CCAGCTTCTTCACCAGGCTTGCCTCTGTATAACGCGGCGGGGGTGTTGTGAAACGCTGCAATGCGGTGATTGTTACCGGGGCCACAGACATGCCTTTATCAACACGCGGAAGAATTGTCTTTTCGTCGTCAGCGGCATTACTGTCATACGATTCAGTGTAAACCGTCAGGAAGCCGTCAAAAAGTATCACCTCGCCGGTTGCCGTGAAGTTAACGGGGGAGGTGGACATACCTATAGTAATTGTGGTCTTTTCAATTTCGGCATCAGCCATCTGTGAGGCTATAGCCCTTCGCCAGATCAGTTCATAAAGCCTTTTTTCATTATTGGTGCCTGCGACTTCCTTCTTGTCAAAGTAGGCAGGTCTTATTGCCTCATGTGCTTCCTGCGCACCCTTGGTATGGGTCTTGAACTGTCTTGTGCGTGAATACCTGGCACCATAATCCTGATGTCACAACCTGCTTCGCAGTGTTCAGGGCAAGCATGGATAGATTGGTGGAGTCAGTTCTCATGTAGGTTATTTTACCTCCCTCGTACAGTTTCTGAGCCACTGACATTGTCTGGGCTACTGAGAAACCAAGTTTCCGGTATGCTTCCTGCTGGAGGGTGGAGGTTGTGAACGGCGGTGCCGGTGACCTTGTTCCGGGCCTGACGACGATGTTATCAACAGAGAATGCGGCTGCTTCACATTTTTCCAGAAAAGTCTTTGCTTCAGGTTCAGTGCCGAATTTTTTAGGACACTCAGCCTTCAGAACCACATCTGCCTCTTCCTTGTTCTTGCCGGTAAAAGTACCTGTTACCCTGAATGCTGAGTCAGCAGTGAAAGCGATGATTTCACGCTCACGGTCGACAAGCAGGCGTACGGCTACAGACTGAACCCTTCCTGCCGAAAGGGAGGGCTGCACTTTCTTCCAGAGCACCGGAGAGATCTCAAAGCCCACCATCCTGTCAAGCATCCTTCGGGCCTGCTGTGCATCAACAAGGTTCATATCGACCTGCCGCGGCTCCTGAATGGCCTGAGTGATAGCTTCTTTTGTTATTTCATGAAAAACTATCCTGTTTGTGGAAGAGGAGTCGAGACCCAGAACAGATATCAGGTGCCAGGCTATCGCTTCACCTTCGCGGTCCTCATCGGATGCGATCCAGACTGTCTTTGCACTGGAAGCCAGTTTGCGCAGTTCACTGACAACTTTCTTCTTATCTTCAGGTACCTCATACACGGGCTTGAACCCCTTTTCCACCTCAATTCCCAGATTATTCTTTGCAAGGTCACGTATATGTCCGAAACTGGACACTACCGTAAAATCCTTGCCGAGGAATTTTTCTATCGTTTTTGCTTTTGCAGGAGATTCAACTATTACCAGATTTTCTGTCATCCGAGATTTTTTAAAAACAGGGCAAAGTAAACGATTATGGGTACTAACTTCAAAATTATTAAGAAAGAATTTGTATTATTCATTAAATTAGCGCCCATATTATGAGGGTATCATGAGGGATAAAAAGTTCAGCAAGAATATAGTATGGTTGTGGGTGATCATATCTCTTCCGGTCGTACTTCTTTTAACCTTGTTTATTCTTATCTCTGCACAGAAGCTTGGTCCTCTCCCCTCATTTGAGGAGCTTGAGAACCCGGCCAGCAACCTTGCCGCAGAGGTCTATTCCGAAGACAACGTCCTGCTTGGTAAATTCTACGTTCAGAACCGCACATGGACTGAATATGAAGACATCTCTCCTTATGTCATCGATGCGCTGATTGCCACTGAAGACATAAGGTTTTACAGGCATTCGGGTATCGACTTCAGGGGTCTTGCAAGGGTTCTTGTCAAGACAATTCTTCTCGGGAAAGAGACCGGAGGAGGTAGTACCATCACCCAGCAGCTGGCCAAGAACCTCTTCCTGCCGCGTGATCTTTCGAATGACCCTGCAATTGTAAGGGCTGCAAAACTGGCGGTTACAAAATTCAAGGAGTGGCAGACGGCAGTGAAGCTTGAGAGGAGCTACACCAAGGAGGAGATAATAACAATGTATCTTAACGTCTTTGACTTTATATATAATGCTGTAGGTATTCATTCAGCCGCGCATATCTATTTTAATACAACCCCTGACTCACTGAACCTGGAGCAGTCGGCTCTCCTTGTAGGAATGCTTAAGAATTCCGTTGCCTACAACCCTGTCCGCAACAATGAGGGTGCCCTGAAGAGACGCAATGTGGTGATCAGTCAGATGGAACGGTACGGCTATATCTCACGTGATGTGGCTGATTCAATCAGGAAACTGCCGGTGATACTTGATCTGCGTGAAGACAGTCACAACTCAGGCCTTGCCACATATTTCAGGGAGTACATACGGACCACGATGATCAAGTATGAGCCTCAGCGGAATATGTTCTATTCTGACGAGCAGTACGAGGATGCCCAATGGCACTGGCAATATGATCCTCTTTATGGCTGGTGCAGAAAGAACACCAAACCCGACGGGACAAATTACAATCTTTACAGGGATGGCCTGAGGATCTATACCACTCTTAATTCGAAGATGCAGGGATATGCCGAGGAGGCTGTTGCGGAACATCTGTCCACTGATCTCCAGCCGCTTTTTAACAAAAGAGCAAAACTAAACCGGAATCCGCCATTTTCAAATGACCTTACAGTCGCCGAGGTCAAGGAGATCATGGAACGTTCCGTGAGGCAGAGTGACAGGTACCGTAGCATGAAATCATCAGGCACACCGGAAGATTCCATAATCCTTGCCTTCAACACACCTATCCCCATGAAGGTATTTTCATGGTCCGGGGAACGTGACACTGTAATGTCTCCCCTTGATTCAATAAAGTATTATAAGTTCTTCGTGAGGTCATCATTCATGGCCATGGATCCGCATACCGGTCATGTAAAGGCTTACGTGGGCGGACCTGACTTCCGGTATTTCAAGTACGACGCTGTCACACAACAGAAGAAACAGGTAGGCTCAACCATTAAACCTTTCCTCTATACCCTGGCTATTCAGGATGGATATTCTCCATGCTTTGAAGTGGAGAATATTCCGCAGTCCTTTGATGTTGGTGACAGCATACCGTGGTCACCGCGCAGTTCGGGACCGGAGGAGTTTCACGGGAAGATGGTGACACTGGAGTGGGGCCTTGCCAATTCCGAGAACTGGATATCGTCATGGGTGATGAAACAGTTTACCCCTTCCGCTGTGGCTGATCTGATGCACAGGATGGGTATCAGGAGCTATATTGACCCTGTATGGTCCATCTTCCTGGGAACATCAGATGTCAGTCTCGAGGAGATGGTTGGTGCTTACGGTACTTTTGCCAACAAAGGTGTTTATACGAGACCTATTTACGTTACCCGTATTGAAGACCGCAACGGCAATGTGATCTCGACTTTTGCTCCTTTTATTGATGAGGTTATGAGTGAAGAGCAGGCATATGTAATGACCTCACTTTTACAGGGAGTGGTTAACAAGGGAACTGGTCTGAGACTGAGGGGCAAGTATCAGCTCAGGAATCAGATGGGAGGCAAAACAGGCACGACCCAGAATCATTCAAACGGATGGTTTATGGGTGTCACTCCAAATCTTGTGGCCGGGGTCTGGACCGGATGGGAGGACCAGGCAATACATTTTGAGGAGATGTCAGTAGGGCAGGCATCAAATATGGCTCTGCCTGTCGTTGGGATATTCCTGCAGAAGCTGTTCGCTGACCCTGAACTGGGAGCAATGGTCAATGACGTATTTGAAGCACCGGCGAACCTCACCATAGATCTCGACTGTGACCATGCGAAATCACAGCAGAAGATGAGCGACTCTTACAGGGAACGATATTACTGATCAGGCGAACAGCAGCTTTACCAGGCCTTCGATTTTATAGACAGGCAGGATTTTAATACCGGCCTGCTCTTTTATATTGCGGTGATATCCCGAGATTACTATCTGTTCAAATCCCATTCTTGAGGCTTCGAGAATACGTTGCTCAACCCGTGCCACGGGTCTTATCTCGCCTGAAAGGCCAACCTCCCCGGCGAAGGCGGTATGCTGACCAACGGGAACATCGAGGTTCGATGACAGCACTGAGCTCACTACAGCAAGGTCTATGGCAGGGTCACTGACTTTCAGTCCTCCTGCGATGTTGAGGAAGACATCCTTTACGCCCAGCCTGAAACCTGCTCTTTTCTCAAGCACTGCCAGAAGCATATTCAGCCTCCTGGTGTCAAATCCCGTGGAGCTGCGCTGGGGAGTACCGTACACGGCGCTGCTGACAAGGGCCTGTGTCTCGATCATGAACGGTCTTAAACCGTCAATTGTGGCGGCAATAGACACTCCGCTTGCAGGGTCACGGTCTCTCCTGATGAAGAGTTCGGAAGGGTCAGTCACCTCACGCAGCCCGCTGCTGTCCATCTCAAAGATACCTATCTCGGCAGTTGATCCGAAACGGTTCTTAACCGGTCTCAGGATGCGGAACACATAGTTGCCGTCACCTTCGAACTGCAGCACCACATCGACGATGTGCTCAAGCACCTTGGGCCCGGCCAGTGAGCCATCCTTGGTTATATGACCTATAAGAATAACCGGCACACCTGTCTCCTTGGCATAACGGAGCATCATGGCGGCACACTCCCTTACCTGTGATACCGACCCTGCTGAGGACTCAAGCAGTCCTGAGCTCAGCGTCTGAATTGAATCTATTATAAGAAGGGCAGGATTGATAACACCTGCCTGGGTGATGACATTCTCGAGCTCAGTCTCGTTATAAATGAAGCAGTTGTCGTTTTTGCCCTTCAGTCTTTTTGCGCGCAGCTTAACCTGTCCTTCGCTCTCCTCACCTGATACATAGAGCACCTTTCTTTCATTTGTTGCAAGGGCTATCTGAAGAGCGAGGGTGGATTTGCCTATGCCGGGCTCTCCTCCCATCAGTATGAGTGAACCCCTGACCATGCCACCGCCCAGGATACGGTCCATCTCGCCAATACCTGTTGTGATACGGTCAGATTCGTTCACCTCGATGCCCGACAGGAGTTCCGGTTTGCGGCGCGGTGACGAAGAAGAAACGGAAGAGGGGGAAGAGAGGGCAATCAGCTCCTCACGGTAGGTGTTCCATTCCTTGCATGCCGGACAGTGGCCTATCCATTTCGGGGATTCGGCACCACAGTTCTGGCAAACATAGACAGTCTTGTTTTTTGCCATCAGCGAGAGATTGTGTAAGGAACAAATTTACAAAATGTACGGTTTTATACACTTTGATTCTTCCCGGGGCGGAATAAAATCCTGCCTCCCTTCATGCCAAAAAGAATTAAAAATGACAAGGCACCGAAAATAGTAACAATCACCATTTGTGATTCATGCAGGAGTGTTGCTGATGCCAGTCCTTCCTCCAGGGGGATACCGAAGGCAACAAGGAGGCCGCGTGAGACAATCCAGTGGAAGGCTCCCATTCCGTTCTGTACAGGCGCAGCCATGCCAAAACTGCCAATGACGAGAACGAACAACCCGCCCCTCAGGCCCAGCTCCGAGGTTGAGTCAAGGCACAGAAGCGGAAAGTATGTCATAAACAGGTAAGCCACCCATAAAAGAACCGTATAAAGAATAAACTCCCATTTCCTTTTGAGGCGGGCAATGGATTTCAATCCATCAGCAATGCCATCAAAAAAAGTGTAAATCTTTTTGAAAAACTTTCTTTCCGAGAGCTTTTCCCTCAGCCTGAAAAAGAGCATAATAGCCAGGGCTGACATCCCGATAATAAGTACAGACACGATGATGACAGTGCCTGAAGAAGATGATAGCCTGTTTTCCACACGGGGCTACCACGTTATCGGAAAGGAAGCTTCCCGTGAGAGTGCTGCCGGCAATCAGGGTAAGTCCGAAAATTACGAGAACGGTAAGGATGTCAACGGTTCGTTCGACGAGCATTGTCCCCACCAGCTTGTCAAAGGGGATCTTTTCCCTTTCACTCAGGGTGGCACATTTGGTCACCTCTCCCAGTCTCGGGAAGATCAGGTTGACCAGGTAACCGGTGGCTATCGCATGGTATGCGTTCATCAGCTTCGGCTTGTATCCGAGCGGTTCTGACAGAAGGGTCCAGCGGCGCGCCCTGATAAAAAACGAGATCAGAGTCATGCAGGTGGCAGGAAGCAACCACCAGTAGTCAGCCTTTTTGAGAATTTGCCACAGGTCATTGAAGTTAATGCCTCTGAAAGAGACCCATAACAACAAAAGGGCAATGGCAAGAAATATTATTATTCTTACGGTTTGCTTAAGGCCATTCTTCAATGTCAGATCAGTTTGTTGGTTGCTGTGTCAGGAAAGATGATGCACGGCCTGAAGGTTCTGGCGTCTTCGAAGTCCATGATGGCGTATGACATAATGATGATCACATCACCAATGGCTGCACTTCTGGCCGCCGGACCGTTGAGACAAATCTCACCCGATCCCCGCTTTCCTTTTATTACATAGGTTTCAAGCCTGTCACCGGTGTTTTTGTTAAGCACATGCACCTTCTCATTTTCAATGATATTGGCGGCGTCCATAAGATCTTCATCAATGGTCACGCTTCCTATATAATTGAGATTAGCGCCGGTAACGGTGACGTAATGTATTTTTGATTTTACTACTTCTATCATCATGGTTTTTCAGGATGACCTGCTGCTGAATTTGTGCAAAGATACATTTCCTTTTATTCAACGCAACCTGATCTCAATGTTATCAATCAGCCTTACCTCTCCTGCAAACAGGGCAATGCAACCAAAATAATTCTTATCCGGCGTCAAATCTTTCTTTGATCTGACGGGCTTAAGGGTATTTTCTTCAACGATCTCGAAATATTCAAGATTAAATCCGGGTATCATATTTATGCGGTCAGCTACAAAGTCCCTGATATCATCAGGTTCCGTGTCGGAAGCCATGGCTGCGGCAGCAATCAGTGTCCTGAATATTTCTCCTGCTCTTTCACGGTGCTCAGGCAGCAGGCGTCTGTTGCGGCTGCTCATGGCCAGTCCGTCCTTTTCCCTCACTATCGGACATGAGACGATTTCCATCTTTGGGAAATTGTGCCGGGCCATTTCCCTGATTATTGTCAGCTGCTGAAAATCTTTCTGCCCGAAGAAAGCAGCAGAAGGCCTGATAATGTCAAAAAGTCTCTGAGACGACCTGTGCCACTCCGTTAAAATGCCCTGGCCTGTGGACACCCTCCATCACCTTGTCGAGTTCTCCGAAGTTGAATATCCTGGTATCAGGTTCAGGGTAAACCTCCTCTGCTGAAGGTACAAAGACGAAATCATTTTCCCTGAGCACCAGTGACAGCATATCAAGATCCGCATCGATTGTGCGCGGGTACTTTTTCAGATCCTCAGGGTCATTGAACTGGGTGGGGTTGACAAAGATGCTCACCGCCACCATCCGGCAGCTGCTGACCGCAGCTTCCACCAGTGAGATGTGGCCTTCATGCAGTGCTCCCATGGTTGGCACAAAACCCGGAGATCTGAGCACCATAGTCTTGTAATGTTCCCTGATCTCCTTGACAGTATTAAACACTTTCATCGTTCTGTTTTTTAGAAATCATAATAATTGCCTCAAATCAGAATTAATCTTTTTTTGACCATGCGCAAGTGCAAAGTAACGCCATTTTGTTAGCAACCTTCCGTATTTAAGCTTGGAAATTAATTGTATTTTTTTTATTATCTTTGCACTTTGTATTAAATAAGGTACATCGGGAGGTTTTAATGGAAAGCAGAAGGGTGTTGTTTGTTTCACAGGAGATAATGCCGTACTTAGGTGAGACAAAGCTTTCGAAGATCAGCCGTGATCTGCCGCAAGGCATACAGGAAAGGGGGAAAGAGATCCGGACATTTATGCCCCGATACGGATCAATCAACGAGAGAAGGAATCAGCTTCATGAAGTAATCCGCCTGTCGGGGATGAACCTCATCATAGATGATACTGACCATCCTCTTATTATCAAGGTGGCCAGCATACAGTCTGCGCGCATGCAGGTTTACTTTATTGACAACGATGATTATTTCCAGCGCAAGCACACCGTGGCTGACGCAGCCGGAGCAGAGTACGAAGACAATGACGAGAGGGCCATTTTCTTTGCCAGGGGAGTGATCGAAACCGTCAGGAAATTACGATGGAGCCCCGATATAGTCCATTGCCATGGATGGCTCACCTCACTGATACCCATTTATCTCCGCAAACTCTATTCGGATGATCCGGTGTTCAATAAGCTCAAAACTGTATACTCTGTTTACAATAACGGATTTAAAAAGCCGTTGAAATCATCACTGTCTGAAAAACTTGCAGCGGACGGAATTGAAAAAAGCGCACTGAAGGTAATCAAGAGCAATACAGACTTCCTTAGCCTCACCCGGCTGGCAGCTGAAAATTCTGACGGAATAATTATCGGATGTGATAAAATTGACGAGGGCGTTAAGAAATATCTTGCCGGCACTGACAAGGCCCTCCTTGAATATCAGGGCGAGGAGAATTATATTGATGCTTACAATGATTTTTATGACAAGCTTTTACAGGACAAAAAAAAATAAGGACCGCAATAGCCTGACATCAGGGCTGCTAAATATTATTCTACCTGTCTTCACACTGCTGACCGTGGTTTTTTCATCGTGCTGAACAAGATCCGTCCAAAATCGGGATTGATCTTTTACCGGATGACGACTTTGTGGACATTTATTCAACTGATACACTTGGTATAAAAGCATACACAATGTTCGATGAGCAGTCTGTCTCTGCTGACAGTACCCGTATGTTTGCCGGCAGTATCAAGGATGCATATTTTGGAACAACTGATTGTGATTTTGTAACCCAGCTGAGGCTCGTTACCCCGTGGCCGCAAATTGACTTTGATGTTGATTCGGTCAAGCTTCAGTTTGAACTTTCTGATGTCTCCGGCGACACAGCCGCAGTACATTACATAAGGCTCTATGAAACAGGAACCCTCCTCACTGACACAACGGATTTCTATTCCGGACAGGATCCCGATACAATCAAATTCCTGGGTGAGTATCCAATGCCTGTACTGGAGGAAGATTCAGTCTATTCCGTTATGTTGCCTGTCTGGGTTGGCGAATACCTTCTCCGGGACACAACCAAGTTCCTTCCCGCATCAGATTTCTATACAACCTTCTTCAAAGGACTTTATTTCGGTATCAGGAGCGAGACAAATCCTGTGCTCGTCACCCTGACTGCAGGGGATAGTCCGCTGGCAATAACCGTATATTATCATAATCCTGACACCGTCAAATACAGCTACTCCTTTGTGGCAACAAACAGGGCGGTAAACTATAACAGGTTCATTCATGATTACACTACAGCTGACCCTGACAAGCAGATTCAGCACATCAATGATTTTGTCACTGACACGGCAGTCTACCTGCAGGCTTTCAAGGGCGTTTATGCCCGGTTCGATATACCGTCACTCAGCACCTTCAGGGGTAATCAAACCATAGGAGTGAACAAGGCAAGACTATATGTGCCTGTGTACCTTAACGACGAGTACTTTCCGGAAGCCGACGTTCCAACAAGAATCTACCTCAGATACCGGGACAGCGAAGGCCAATGAAGTCGCCATACCTGACCTCATTCATGATGTCGGATTTCTTGACGGCACCTATTATAACGCCAAAGATTATTACATCTTCAATATCACAAGTTTTGTCCAGCAATATCTTGAGGGAGTTATTGAAAATCCCTCAGTAGAAATGTATTATCCGCTGGCATCAGACAGTAATGTGATCTTTAAGGTCAATGCGAATGATCCCACTGTCAGATTTGAGTTCGTTTATACACTCTATTGATTAACAAATACATACTAATCGCCTATGTGTGGAATTGTAGGATATATTGGTTCACGGCCAGCCCGTGATATTGTTATCAACGGACTGAAACGGCTTGAATACAGGGGATATGACTCTGCCGGCATTGCTATCAGTGATGGCCAGAGAACAGAGATCTTCAAATGTGCCGGCAGGGTTCGTGACCTGGAGGAGATGGTCGCCGGCAAAGACTTCCACGGGACGATGGCCATGGGTCATACACGCTGGGCCACTCACGGTGAACCCAATGAGATAAACGCTCACCCGCAGGTTTCATGCAGAGGACATTTCATTGTCGTTCATAACGGTATTATCGAGAACTATGCACGCATAAAGCGTCATCTCGAGAGCCGTGATGTCAAATTCACAAGCCAGACTGACACCGAAGTGCTGGCCAATCTTATGGAGCATCTCTATCTTGAGGGTGACCTGTCAGCTGAACAGGCGATCATCATGGCACTCAATAAGGTGGAAGGCACATACGGCATTGCTGTTTACTGCCGTGACGAACCAAACAAAATGTTCGCTGCAAGGCAGGGATCACCGCTGGTGATAGGAGTGGGTGACGGAGAGAACTTCATCGCTTCCGATGCTACTCCCATCGTTGAGTACACCCAGCGGGTCATTTACCTTAACGATGATGATCTGGCTGTCATAAGCAAGGATGAGATGGTGCTGAAGGCTATAAAGAATAAGCCTTTTGAACCCGAAGTAAAGAAGGTCGACCTGAAGATAGGAGAGATTGACAAGGAAGGCTACCCTCATTTTATGCTCAAGGAGATCTTCGAACAACCCCGTGCCATTCATGACACTTTCAGGGGCAGGGTGCTTCCTAACCAGGCAGGACTGATGCTGGGAGGGCTTTATAATGTTTTTGAAACGATGGCTTCGGCAGACAGGATACTGATAGTGGCCTGCGGGACCTCATGGCATGCCGGACTGGTAGGTGAGTATATCATTGAGGAGTACTGCCGGATACCTGTCGAGGTGGAGTACGCCTCAGAGTTCAGATACCGTGATCCGATTATCAAAAAAGGAGATATCGTTCTTGCAATTAGCCAGAGCGGTGAGACGGCAGACACTCTTGCGGCTATAAAGCTGGCCAAGGAGAGAGGTGCAATGGTGCTGGGTATATGCAACGTGGTCGGGTCATCTATTTCACGTGAGACCAATGCCGGTGTCTTCACGCATGCAGGCCCTGAGATAGGTGTTGCCTCAACAAAGGCCTTTACCACACAGGTGGTCACCCTGGCCATGATTGCTTTCGAGATAGGATACCGCAAGGGTCTGATTGATGAGACACAATACCACAATCTCATAGTGGAACTGACCAGGCTGCCGGAAAAGGTGGAGAATGCATTGAAGATTAATGATCAGGCTCTGGCTCTTGCAAAAATATACAAGGATTCAACGAACGCACTTTACCTTGGAAGGGGACTGCTGTACCCCGTGGCACTTGAAGGGGCCCTGAAACTCAAGGAGATATCTTACATCCACGCAGAAGGATATCCTGCCGCCGAAATGAAGCATGGCCCCATCGCCCTTATTGATGAGCACATGCCTGTAGTGGTGGTTGCAACAAAGGAGAACTCCTATGACAAAATTGTAAGCAACATACAGGAGGTCAAGGCTCGCAAGGGTAAAGTGATAGCCGTTGTGACCGAAGGCGACCAGGTCATCAGCAAGATGGCTGATTATGTGATGGAAGTGCCTGATACAATTAATGTCTTTGCTCCTGTTCTGGCTGTTATTCCCCTTCAGCTTCTCTCTTATCATATTGCGGTTCTGCGCGGCTGCGATGTTGATCAGCCGCGAAACCTGGCAAAATCAGTCACAGTCGAATAATTAAATCATAATTATATGGCCGACGGTTACAGAAATCTTAGTATCGGGGAGATACGTGGTCTTGAAGCTGCTGGCTGCAGAAGCAGCTCATGGGGGAGTATTCTTGTCAAGGAGCCTTTCAATGCTGAGCGAATCCAGAATGTCACATTCTCCGGGACAGTAAAACTGGGACTGTTTAACGGCATAGCACGTGAAAGGTGTGGACTGCCGCTGCCGCACGGGATAAAAAATGCCCATATCCACAACTGCACAATTGAAGATAATGTAACTATCACCGACATCACCGGTTTTATTGCCAATTATGATATTGGTGAGGGTGTCGTGATCAGAAACTGCGGGCATATTTCAACTGAAGGACGCACATCCTTCGGTAACGGCACCCGCGTGGCAGTGCTGAACGAGACCGGTGGACGGGAGGTGCCCATCTGGGACAGGCTCTCTTCACATATGGCTTATATAATAACCCTGTACCGTCACAGACCTGCTGCCATTGAGATAATCGAAAAGCTTATTGACAGGTATGCAGAGAGCGTGAAATCCGAGCGCGGAGTGATTGGCTCCGGATCATATATTGCCGGATGCGGGACCATTAAGAATGTAAAGATCGGTAACGGCTCTGTCATTGAAGATGTGTCAAGACTGGCTGAAGGTTCGGTGAACAGCTCATTCAAGGATCCTGTTTACATCGGCAACGATGTTATTATGGATCACTTTATTATATGCTCCGGATCGAAGGTCACCGATGCTGCAGTCATTGACAAATGCTTCATAGGTCAGGGTTGTACCCTGTCAAAACAATATTCGGCCGAAAATTCGCTCTTCTTTTCAAACTGCGGCGGATATCATGGCGAAGCATGTTCAATATTCGCCGGTCCGTATACGGTAACTCATCATAAATCGACACTTCTTATCGCCGGTATCTTTTCATTCATGAATGCCGGCAGCGGATCGAACCAGAGCAATCACATGTACAAGCTGGGGCCGATCCACCAGGGTATCATGGAGAGAGGATCCAAGACCACAAGTGACTCCTATGTGCTGTGGCCTTCCCGTATCGGCCCGTTTACCCTGGTTGTGGGACGTCATTACCATAACGTTGATACCACTCAGTTCCCCTTTTCCTACCTGACTGAAGTGAATTACGAGTCACAGCTCGTGCCGGGCATTAACCTGCGCAGTGTGGGAACAATACGTGATGCACAGAAATGGCCTAAACGTGACGCGCGCAAAGACCCTAAAAAACTTGACCAGATAAACTATAACCTTCTGAGTCCTTTCACAGTGGGTAAAATGATGAACGGCAGGGAGCTGCTGCAAAAACTGCTGAAGGAGAATACCGAAGGACTGCCGTTTCTCACATATGAGAGAATGAGGATGAAGACTTCTGCTGCTGAACGTGGCATAGGTCTTTACCAGATGGGCATCAATAAATTCATTGGAAACTCTGTTATCAACAGACTTGAAGGGATTGAATTCAACTCTGACACCGAAATAAGAAAAAGATTAAAGCCGGATCATGAAAAGGGTACCGGAGACTGGATTGATATGTCAGGACTGATAGTGCCCCTCAAGGAGATTGAACATCTGCTTTCATCCATAGAAAAGATGGAGATGCAAAGTGCAGACGCCATCAATAAAAGATTTGAGGACATACATAAGCATTATTATGATATGGAGTGGGCATGGACCTATGCCCGGCTTCCCGGTGAAACAGGCAAACCCAATGACAAACTGACGGCATCAGATATTATCTCCCTTGTGGAGAGGTGGAAGGAGAGCGTGGTCGATCTTGACCACATGCTTTATGAAGACGCCCGCAAGGAGTTTACCCTGTCATCAATGACAGGCTTTGGAATAGACGGGGATGATGAAGTGAAGAAACGCGATTTCGGGCAGGTGAGGGGTGACTTTGAAAAAAACCCGGTCGTGCTGGCCATCCTTGATCATATTAAGATCAAGTCGGAATTGGGAGATGAACTGATCGAACGGCTGAAGCGTAGTAAATCCTGACAGGCAATAGTATGAAATTAAGAATTAAGAATTAAGAATTTGATTATCAGCTAGATCGCAATTCGCAATTCGCAATTCGCAAATCGCAAATTTCACCTGTTACCGTACATTTCTTCGTAATATTTGGAATAGGCTCCTGAGATTATCGTCTCAAGCCATTTCTCATTTGAAAGATACCAGTCAACGGTCATGCCAAGTCCCTGTTCAAAGGTAACCGATGGCTTCCACCCGAGCTCCCTCATCAGTTTACTGCTGTCGATAGCATATCTCAGGTCATGACCTGCACGGTCGGTTACAAATGTGATCAGCTTTTCCGAACTGCCTTTATCTCTCCCCAGCTTCTCATCCATGATACGGCACATCAGGCGGACCAGGTCGATATTCTTCCACTCATTGTCACCGCCTACATTATACGTCTGTCCCGGCTGACCCTTGTGAAAGATGATGTCAATAGCCGAAGCATGATCCTCAACATATAGCCAGTCTCTGATATTCTCTCCCCTGCCATAGACAGGTATCGGTTTCCCGGTCTTTATGTTATTGATTGTAAGTGGAATAAGTTTCTCCGGGAACTGGTTGGGACCGTAGTTGTTTGAACAGTTTGAGATTACGAACGGGAGGCCGTACGTATTTCCGAAGGCTCTCACCATATGGTCGGAGCTTGCCTTGGAAGCAGAATAGGGGCTCCTTGGGTCATAGGCTGTCTGCTCGGTAAAAAATCCCCCGTGCTCAAGTGACCCGTACACCTCATCAGTGGAGATATGGTAAAAGAGCTTCTTTGCATCGGAGGCAGGGATCACATCACGAAATGCCGCGAGGAGGTTTACGGTGCCCAGTATATTTGTGAGAATGAACTCATCAGGAGAGGTTATTGACCTGTCAACATGCGACTCGGCTGCCAGGTGTATCACCCCGTCAAACCTGAACTCAGTGAAAAGGGCGTTCACAGCCTGTTTGTCAACGATATCAACCCTGCGAAAGTGATAATTCGGTTCTTTTTCAATATCGGTAAGGTTACCGAGGTTGCCTGCATAGGTAAGCTTGTCGGCATTGACAATCTCATATTCGGGATATCGTCTGACAAAGCGCCTGATAACATGTGATCCGATGAAACCGGCTCCTCCGGTGATAAGCAATATTCTCTTCATTATGCTTTGTTTCTTATTTTTTTCTCCCACCGCCAGGCTGTCTCCATGGCTTCGTCGAGAGTGATCTCCGTCTTCCAGTTCAGCTCCCTGTTTGCAAGCGACGGATCGGCCCAGATTTTTTCTATGTCACCTTCCCTTCTTGCGGTGATACTGTACTTCACCTTTTCTCCCGTGGCACGTTCGAATGCGGCAATGGCCTCCAGGACTGAGACACCCGTTCCGGCGCCCAGGTTAAAGACCTCATAATTCTCCTTATTTCTTTCTTCAATAAGTCTCTTCAGAGCCACCACGTGAGCTTTTGCCAGGTCAACCACATGCAGATAATCGCGTATGCATGATCCGTCGGGGGTATCATAGTCGTTTCCGAAGACCCTGAGCTCGTCACGGAGGCCAATGGCAGTCTGGGTGATAAATGGTACCAGGTTTTCAGGCACACCGCGGGGCAGTTCACCTATATATGCCGTGGGGTGAGCACCGATCGGATTGAAATACCTGAGTGAAATAGCCCGCTGCGACTGTCTGGCAGCCATGGTATCCCTGATGATGATTTCACCTGCCTGCTTTGTATAACCGTATGGTGAAGCCGCCTCCTTAACGGGCGTTGTCTCAGTTACAGGCAGTGTTTCAGGCTGCCCGTAGACGGTGCATGACGATGAGAAGACCATCGCAGGTGTGCCGTGCTGCTCCATCATGTCAAGCAGGTTCATCAGCGAGACGAGATTGTTCCTGTAATAATCAAGCGGCTTGTGCACTGATTCACCTACTGCCTTGTAAGCAGCAAAGTGAACGATGGCATCGATCCGGCCCTCGGCAACAAACACCTCATTGAGCTTACTCCTGTCACATATATCATAATCGTAAAACTTCGGCCTGATGCCCGTGATCGCCTGTATACCGTCAAGAACAGTGATATCCGAGTTATACAGGTTATCTATTATCACCACCTCAAACCCGTCAACAATGAGTTCAACGGCTGTATGTGACCCGATAAAACCTGTCCCGCCGGTTACAATTATTTTTTTCTTCATCAGAGACTCCAGTATGTCAGCCACTTCATCTTATTTCTGAAAAGGCCTTTCAGGTCGACAAGGATACCCCTTTCATTCAGCAGGTCGAGGAAATATTTTTCCTCCAGCCCGACATATTCCTTATGGGCAACAGCCACGATAATGGCATCATATTTTCCTGACGGTTTGTCTTTCAGGTCGATGCCGTATTCATGTTTCACCTCCTCCAGCGAGGCGCCCGGATCGATGACATCCACCTCAACACCGAAATCGCGCAGCTCATTAACCACATCAATGACTTTTGAATTACGGATATCGGTTACATCCTCCTTGAAGGTCATGCCCATCACAAGGACTCTTGCCTTGTCGGGGCTCTTGTGGGCAGCGATGATCTTTTTAACTGTCTGCTTTCCGGCATAAGCTCCCATGCTGTCATTTGTGAACCTTCCGGAGTCTATCATCTGGGGATGATAACCCATTGCCTTCGCCTTGTAGGAAAGGTAGTACGGGTCAACGCCAATACAGTGACCTCCCACGAGGCCCGGATAAAACCTCAGGAAATTCCATTTGGTGCCGGCAGCTTCAAGCACTTCATATGTATTGATACCCATCTTGTTAAAGATGATGGAGAGCTCGTTCATAAAGGCAATGTTTATGTCGCGCTGCGTGTTCTCAATGATCTTGGCGGCTTCGGCCACCTTTATTGATGAGGCCCTGTGGACGCCGGCGGTGATGATCAGCTCATAGGTCTTTGCGATATTTTCAGCAGACTCTGCATCACAACCGCTTGTGACTTTAACAATTTTGGTCAGAGTATGGTTTTTATCTCCGGGATTAATACGTTCAGGTGAAAAACCGACCTTGAAATCTTCGGGACACTTCAGGCCTGAATATCTTTCAAGCACCGGAAGGCAGTCCTCCTCGGTACATCCCGGGTAAACAGTTGATTCATATACCACATAATCTCCCTTCTTCAGGATCCTTCCAACAGTTTCGGATGCTTTCAGTACCGGAGTAAGATCAGGGAGGTTATGCTTGTTCACGGGGGTGGGGACTGCAATGATATGGAATGAGGCCTCTTTCAGGTCTTCGGGGTCAGAGGTGAATTTTATGTCTGTCCCGTCAAATGCCTCATGTTCGAGTTCATTACTCGGATCAATTCCCTTTTTCATCAGTTCAACCCTGTCGGGCCTGATGTCAAATCCTACTACCTTAATTTTCCGTGCAAATTCAAGAGCAATGGGAAGGCCCACGTATCCGAGGCCGATGAGGGAGAGTTTGGTCTCCTTATTAACCAGTTTATTATACATATTTATTTTTTGATTAGTGGATGATATTCGCCTGAAAGTATTGAAAGTGAGGAATTTCGTATCTGGAATACTGTCTCGATGCTCTGCCTGGCATCTTCCAGTCCGTAACCGTTGCCCTTCAGTATCTCACGGTACGTTACTGTATGCAGATCGGTGAATCCTTCGGAGAACTCAAGCTCTTCGCCGTCAACTGTAATATTTCTGAATGTTCTCTTTCCCTTTTCCTTCACTGTCTCAGGAAGGTCATTGCTGTCTATGCTGAGAAACCATCTTACCCGTGCTTTCTCCAGCTCAAGGAAGCCGGAGGCTTTATTTTTTTCAAGGAGATGCACCCTGTTTGAGACCACCGGTCCGAAGATCCATCCGAGCATATCGAAGAAGTGTACCCCTATGTTTGTGGCTATGCCGCCTGACTTGTTGACATCACCCTTCCAGGAGATGTAATACCAGTTTCCGCGGCTGGTAATGTATGTCAGATCGATGTCGTGCTTCTTTCCTTCAGGGAGGGCAGCGATCTTATCGTGCAGCGCAATTATCACAGGGTGGTATCTTAACTGAAGTATGTTGTATATCCTGTGACCGGTCTCCTTCTCGATTTCCTGGAGGGCGTCTATGTTCCAGGGGTTAAGTACCACTGGCTTCTCGCAGATTGCCTCTGCCTGGTGCCTGAGAGCAAACCTTATATGAGAGTCATGCAGGTAATTTGGGGAGCAGATGCTCACATAATCAAGCTGAACGCCGCTTCTCTTCAGTTTGTCAACATGACGGTCAAATCTCTCGAACTCAACAAAAAAGTCACTCTCGGGGAAATAGCTGTCAAGTTTTCCGACACAGTCGAACTTGTCAAGACTGGCCAGCAGGCGGTTATCTGTGTCTTTGATGGCTCGCAGGTGCCGGTCAGCGATATACCCGGCAACTCCGATAAGGCCAAAATTTTTAGGAGTGCTATTCATTAATACATTTCTAAGGAGATGAACATACTAAATAACTTTTGTCACTCTCTCATCAGAGAGCCTGTATTTCTGGCCGCTTTCAGGACATAAGGCAACACCTTCGCCGTTGAAGGAAAGCTTGTGTCCGTACTCAGATACCCATCCGGTCTGACGGCCGGGGTTACCCACGACCAGGGCAAAAGGTTTGACATCTTTGGTTATCACGGTGCCTGCGCCTATGAGAGCATATTCACCTATTTCATTTCCGCAGATAATGGTTGCGTTAGCACCTATGGAGGCACCCCGCCTGACCATGGTTTTAACATACAGGTCGCGCCTGATGACTGCACTGCGGGGGTTTATAATATTGGTGAATACCATCGAAGGGCCAAGGAAAACATCATCTTCACAGATAACGCCTGTATAGATGGATACATTGTTCTGCACTTTGACATTATTCCCCAGCCTGACCCCGGGCGAGACAACAACGTTCTGCCCTATATTGCACTTTTCACCTATGACGGAGTCTTTCATTATATGACTGAAATGCCATATTTTAGTGCCTCTGCCTATTGTGCAACCCTCATCAATTACGGCTGTCGCATGTGCGAAAAATTCATCTTCCATCTGTTCTTTTCATTTGAATTCTGACCTGATGCAACCGGTAATATATTCGAGCTGCTCCCTGTCAAGCTCGGTATGCATCGGAAGTGAAAGCACCTCATTCGTGAGATCCGTGGTAACCGGGAAGTCATCAGCCCGGTAACCCAGATGAGAGTAAGCTTTTTGCATGTGAAGAGGTACCGGATAGTATATCATTGACGGTACTCCCTCGTTCTCAAGACACTCACGCAGCCTGTTCCGTGCACCGTCAGCCACACGCAATGTATACTGGTGAAATATATGCGTTGAATTTCCCGCCCTGGCAGGAATGGTGATACCCTTCAGTCCCGACAGTTCACTGTCATAGTGTGCTGCCGCCTGCTGCCGTGCTTCGTTAAAGGCATCCAGGTGGCGGAGCTTGACCCTTAATACAGCTGCCTGGATGGTATCAAGACGCGAGTTGACCCCGATGGTGTCATGATAATACCTGACCTTCATGCCGTGGTTGGTGATGCTCCTGACAAGCGCTGCCAGTTCATCATTATCGGTGAATAGCGCGCCGCCGTCGCCGTAGCATCCCAGGTTCTTTGAAGGGAAAAAGGAGGTACATCCGATGATACCCATGGTGCCGGCTTTCTTTACCCTGCCGTCACTGAAAGTGTATTCTGCCCCGGTTGCCTGGGCAACATCCTCTATGACATGTATCCCGTGCTGCACTGCCATTTCCATTATGGGTTCCATATCAGCGCATTGACCGAATAGGTGAACCGGCACAATTGCCCTGGTACGAGGTGTTATTGCTTTCTTAACAGCTTCGATACTGATATTGAATGTATCTTTTTCCGGTTCAACAAGTACCGGCTTAAGCCCGAGAAGCTCAATTACCTCTACGGTTGCAATGAATGTAAAATTTGTAGTTATGACCTCATCCCCCGGTTTCAGCCCCAGTGCCATCATGGCTATCTGAAGCGCATCAGTGCCGTTGGCACATGCTATGACATTTCTTATGCCAAGGTAACGCTGCAGCTCTTCTTCGAAAAGACGGACATCAGGTCCCTTGATGAAAGCAGTCGAATCGAGCACCCCGGAAATTGACCTGTCTATATCAGCCTTAAGCCTGTCATACTGTGACCGGAGGTCAACCATTTCGATTTTTTTCATGGGGTATTTCGTCTCTCGAAAGCGAAGATAGCACAATTTATTTTAACCTTTTTTCCTTCATTTAGTCCTGCCGGTTTTGTATCTTTGTTTATTATTACATCTTCATGGCGAGGGATATCACCGTTTACATCAAGGAACTGCTTTTCAGGCATGATTGTGTCATTATACCGGGGTTTGGTGCATTTATAGGGAACTACTTTCCTTCGCATATTGACCGTAATGAGGGGCTTTTTTACCCTCCTGTCAGACGGATAACATTTAACCGCCATCTCACCGGCAATGACGGACTGCTGATTGGGCATGTCTCATCACACCTGAATATATCTTACGGCGAATCACGTGATATGATAAGCACCTGGGCTGATGAACTCAGGAGTAAGATTATGGCCGGAACCATACTGAATATTGATCATCTCGGAACCTTCCTGCTTAACCGTGAAGGAACTGTAATATTTGAGCCTGACACCACAGTAAATTATCTTCTTTCTTCATACGGACTAACCTCTTATCAGAGAAAGCCGGTCAGCGACTTCGATGTCCGGAAGAAGATGCTTGAGCATCATCATGAACCCGCCGTAAGCCAGCCCTCGGTGAGACGCCTTCTGATCAGGGCGGCGGTTATCGTACCGGTATTGATAGCCTTGACACTTGTTCCTTTCAATGATAATCTGTTCAAGGGTAAGATGGAGGAATCCACACTTAATCCGCTGGCCAATGCCGAGCTGGAATTCAACCGTGCACAGATTGCGGCGGACACGGCATATATTGTACCTGAGACGATAGTAAAAGAGACGACTGTCATTGGAACGGAAGTAACTGAAAAGCCGGTTCCCGAGCCACCTGTCTCAGATGTGGTTAAGCCGCCTGTCTCAGATGTGATTCCTGAGCAACCTGTTGTCGCAACTTCTGCCCCTGAAGTATTCAAACCCGTACAGCAGGCGGTGGTTGTTCAGGAGTACAGGTATTTGCTTATTATCGGAAGCTTCAAGACGGAAGATAATGCTCTGACAATGATTGAAAAGCTGCGGAAGATCGGTTATGATCCTGAAATGACAGGAGGGCCGGACGGCTTCCTTCGCGTCAGCGCAGAATCATTCGGCACGGTTGAGGAGGCAAAGGCAGCCCATAGCAAAATAATCAAGAATTTTCCGGGAGCCTGGATACACAAGAGCAGGCAATAGTGGGAAATTAAGAATTAAGAATTAAGAATTAAGAATTTGATTATCAGCTAATTCGCAATTTGCAAGTCGCAAATCGCAAATCGCAAATCGCAAATTTGTAGGCCCTATTTAACAGGGCTTCCGTTTTTTATTGCCGTTTCGGGGACCACGAAGGTCAGCTTGCCGGTCTCATCTTCAGCCAGCAGAACCATACCCCTCGACTCTATTCCCTTGATCGTCCGCGGTGCGAGGTTCACAATCACTGAGATATGTTTTCCCGGCAGCTCTTCAGCAGTGAACTGCTCAGCAATGCCTGACACGATGGTCCGCACATCAATGCCGGTATCAACCTTCAGCTTTATGAGCTTTGTTGTCTTTGGCACTTTCTGTGCCTCAAGGATAGTTGCCGTGCGGATATCCATCCTGGTGAACTCCTCGAAGCTGACATCATCTTTCGCGGGAATGACCGTTGCCACACCTTTCTCATTTGCCTGCTTGGTATCAAGCAGCTTCTTTATCTGGTTTTCAATCTCGGCATCCTCTACCTTGCTGAACATCAGTTCTCCGGCAGAGACCTGATGTCCCGGCTTAAGGAGGTCAGCGCTGCCGGCCCTGTCCCAGCTGAGACCGGCGATATTCAGCCAGTTTCTGAGCTTATGCATTGAGAAGGGAAGGAAAGGCTCCAGGATGATCGCGAGGTTGGCCGTTATCTGAAGCGAGATGAACATGATTGTTTTAACCCGGTCAGGATCGGTTTTGATCACTTTCCATGGCTCGGTGTCTGCCAGATATTTGTTGCCAAGACGTGCCAGGTTCATGGCTTCTGCAAGCGCCTGCCTGAAGCGGAAAGCCTCGAGATTGCTCTCAGTGCCTTCCCGGCATGTCATAATTGAGTTTAATGTTGACGTATCATAATCATTCATTTCCCCGGGAACGGGAACTGTGCCTCCGTAATAGTTGTTTGTCAGCACCAGTGTCCGGTTGACAAAGTTCCCGAGGATAGCCACCAGCTCATTGTTGTTCCTGGCCTGGAATTCTTTCCATGTAAAGTCGTTGTCTTTGGTCTCCGGTGCGCTGGCGCACAGGGCATAACGGAGCGAATCCTGCTTCCCGGGGAAGTCAACCAGGTATTCATGCAGCCAGACAGCCCAGTTTCTTGAGGTCGATATTTTTTCGTTCTCAAGGTTGAGGAACTCGTTTGCCGGAACATTGTCAGGGAGGATATAGCTTCCCTCTGCCTTCAGCATCGCCGGGAAGATGATACAATGAAACACAATATTATCCTTGCCGATGAAATGTATCATGCGTGTCTCCGGGTCTTTCCAGTATTTTTCCCAGTCGGGTGTCAGTTCCCTCGTTGCCGAAATATATCCTATGGGAGCGTCAAACCACACATAAAGAACCTTGCCCTCAGCTCCCTCAACCGGCACAGGCACACCCCAGTCGAGGTCACGGCTCACTGCCCTGGGCTGCAGGCCCTGGTCGAGCCACGACTTGCACTGGCCGTATACGTTTGTCTTCCAGTCGGCATGATCCTCAAGTATCCATTTCCTGATCCATGACTCATACCTGTCAAGAGGCAGGTACCAGTGCAGTGTTTCACGCATCACCGGTGCGCTGCCGCTGATGGTTGAACGCGGATTGATCAGGTCTGTAGGGCTGAGAGAAGTGCCGCATTTCTCGCACTGGTCACCGTAAGCATTTTCATTTCCACAAAACGGACAGGTGCCCATGATGTACCTGTCTGCGAGGAAACAGCCGGCCTCCTCATCATAATACTGGTTGGCGCTCTTCTCAATGAACTCACCCTGGTCGTAGAGCTTGCGGAAGAAAGCCGATGCGGTCTCGTAATGTATTTTGTTCGAGGTGCGTGAATAGATGTCGAATGAGATGCCGAACTCCTCAAAGGCCTTTTTGTTCATTTCATGATAGCGGTCAACAACCTCCTGCGGGGTGATGCCCTCTTTCCGTGCTTTGAGGGTGATCGGTACGCCGTGCTCATCGGAACCGCATATCGATATCACATCTGCGCCCCGCATCCTGAGGTAACGCACGTAGATATCCGACGGTACATAAACCCCGGCAAGATGTCCGATATGAATAGGACCGTTTGCGTATGGCAGGGCAGAGGTGATAAGGTGGCGTTTAAACTTCTTCATCTTCAATAAAGGCTTGTTTCTGATGCGAATGCGGCAAAGATAATGATTTCAGGAAACTGCGTCAAAGCCTGTCAGCTCTCCTGACCAAAGGCAGAAAGCACTCCGTGCATATAGGTTCTTGATACAGGCACCGTTGAAGGAGGAGTGCTGTCAAGCTCGAGCTGAAGCCCGTCCTTCTCCCTCCGTATGAGCGTAACCCGCTCAACATTCACAAGATACGAACGATGGCATCTTTTTATGCCTTCCTGATCCAGCTCATCCTCCATCGTTTTTAATGTGGTGCGGAGCATGAACTTCATGATCCGGCTCTGCGACTGATACCATACCGTTACATAGTTGTCACTTCCCTGAAGATAAAGAATGTCTGACCTCTTTAATGAAAGGCGCAGCACCCCCTTTTCATCCCGGAGTGGAATCATCGGTTTCTGTGCTGAAACGTCAGGTTGCTCTTTCAGCTCAGCAAGTTTGATCTTGTTGTCACGCCACGAAAAATAGAGCCAGAGCATACCATACGGAAGCAGCAGGGTAAGTGAAGTATTCACAACAGAGTTTCCCAGGAGATCAGGGAAGCTTCTGCCGTCGTCAAGGATTACGATCTCAAAAAACGCAAAGAAGAGGGCCATTGCCACTATCTCAGCCGCCACCCAGACAAGGTACTGCCATATAACAAGCCCCATTCCCCTGCGCAACATCAGGTACATGATGACACGGCTGAGTGCGACGATCAGCAATCCGGTCAGGATTACCCCGCTCGTATAAAGGAAAAGTGTCGGTTTGGATACTTCAGACACTGTTAAGGCCCCGAACGGCCTGTACAGGTTGAGGAACAGGAGTGAAAATCCTGCAGTGAAGAGAATATGCGTAACGATGTTACCCTTTTCTGTAAGGTAACCCGGAAGCGTCTTATTCAGATCAATATTCATTCATTTTGTCCTGTCACAAAATTAGTATTTTTCAAGTCAGTAGGCTTTTCCCCGGATTTCATCCGGCAAATTTTACCCCTGCATTGACTTTTTTACCCCGTCCGGCGGAATTCAAACCCCGGGCCGTACAGTCAGAACCTATTTTTTGGAGAGGCGACAGGTATCTGTTTTGTTTGCATGAAAAACATGAAGGGATACACTGCTCAGGAGAGGGAATTTGCCGGAAATTTCAGGGGAGGGTTGACCGGGGGACTTATACCCGGCACGGGAGTACGGTTGGTAAGCGAGCTCTTTCACTCCCCGAACAGCTATTCCATAACGGACGGAAAGAGTGCGACCGGCATCTTCCATTCCATCTTTAAATCAAAGGAGCTTGAGCAGTCCAACAGTGATTTCCGTTATTATTTACTGATACCTGGCAACAGCAGTGGCAAAGGCGCAATCATTCTCCTGCATGGTCTCAATGAACGCAACTGGAACAAGTACATCCAGTGGGGTGTGAGGCTGGCGACTGACACCGGGAGGCCCGTTGTGCTCTTCCCCAGCGCCTATCATATGAACCGTTCACCCCGCAGCTGGATTGACAGACATCTGATGATGCCGCTTGTGGCAGCGCGCACTGCCATGGTGCCTGACACGCGATTGTCGACCTTTGTCAATGTAGCCCTGAGTACACGGATGTCATCTTCACCCCAGCTCTTTTTACTTTCAGGATACCAGACAATATGTGACCTGAAAGTGCTGATCGGCTCCATAGCTGAGGGGACCCATCCTGACCTGCAGGGAGGAGGCCCGGTTGACATATTTGCCTATTCGATAGGAGCCCTGGCGACCCAGGTAATGATGCTGTCAAAACCCTCCATCCTTCCTGCTGAAAGTCGTGTGATGCTCTTCTGCGGAGGCAGCGCCTTCAGCCTGATGAACGGCACGTCAAAACTTATAATGGACAGCAGGGCCTTTGAAAGGCTGATGGCCTTCTATCTTGAATGGCCTGGAGACAGCAAAAATAATGACGACGACAGGATAATTAATATTATGAATGATACCCCTGAGGGTGAGGCGTTCTACGCGATGACCTCGCTGAACCGGCTGAAGGCTGTCTCAGGCACACCGTTCAGCAATACTGACGGAAAACTTATGGCAGTCTCCTTTGCCGGCGACTGTGTCATACCTTCCGATGCTGTATCGGCAACACTTCAGGGTGCCAGTGTGGAAGTATGGTCCCCCGCCTATCCCTTTACACATGAAAATCCATTCCCGGTGCTGTCAGGCAGCCTGTCGGAGGAAGTTGACGGTACTTTTGACAGACTGTTCAATACTGCCGCCTCATTTCTTTCCTAAAATAGCTACTTTTGATCCTGTCACCAAAACAGGAACAATAATGAAACCTTTGACCATACCGCCTTATCTCAGGGAAGGAGACCGGATTGCCATTGTTACGCCGGCAAGCCATATCGACGGAAATCTGGTGCTGCATGCAGAGAAATTGCTGAAAGCTTCAGGTTTTGATGTTGTACTTGGTGAGCATGTCTTCTCAATAAACGGCCCTTTTGCCGGGAGCGACGATGAGCGGTTGCATGACCTGCAGCAGGTCACCGATGACCCTTCGGTAAAGGCTGTGTTATGCTCACGGGGCGGTTACGGCATGTCAAGGATAATTGACAGGGTGGATTATTCAGCCCTGAAAAAGCATCCGAAGTGGTATGTCGGGTACAGTGATATCACCTCCCTGCATCTGTGGCTCAATACAGTATGCGGCATTGCATCACTTCATGCAGAGATGCCGATCAATTATTCCAATCCGAAATGCTCGCCTCTCTGCTATGAAACAATGCTCAAGGCCCTGAAGGGTGAGCAGGAGCCGGTAGTCTGGAAGAGTTCACGGGATGCGTCCTTCGCTGTGGAAGGGCCTGTTCTGGGAGGCAACATATCACTCATCTACAGCCTGAACGGCACACAAGGCCAGCCTGAAACTGAAGGGGCGATACTGTTTATTGAGGAAATAGGAGAGCAATTCTATCACCTCGACCGTATGCTTATATCAATGCGGATGACAGGCATGCTGAACAACCTGTCTGCACTGATTGTGGGAGGAATGGAGAAGATCACGGAAGGCGAACATGTATTTAACCAGAGCGTTGAAGAGGTTGTGATGAATGTTGCCGGCGGATACGGTTACCCGGTACTGTTCAACTTCCCGGCCGGTCATATACCGGACAACAGGGCGCTTTACCTTGGCCGCAAAGCAAGACTGACACACAATGGTTCCGAAGCTACGCTGAGCTATCCGTGATCAGCGTCAGAAGGCTGCAAGCAACAGGTTGATATCTTTTGAAAGGAGCCCGAATTTTTGGGCAAGCATCTCATTGGTGAGGATGCCGTTATAGATATATACGCCGTGACGCAGACCGGTGTTGAACTTGAGCATTGGCGTTATACCTCCCGAATCTGCAATATCCTGCATCAGAGGTCTGAAGACATTGCTCAGGGCGATGGATGCCGTCTTGGGTACCCTTGAGGGAAGGTTCCACGCTGAGTAGTGAAGCACTCCGTGTTTTTCATAGATGGGGTCTTTTATTGCCCTGGGTTCGGTTGTCTCCACGCAACCGCCGGTATCAACACTCAGATCGATTATGACCGATCCGCGCTTCATTCCCCGGACCATCTCCTCACTGACATAAAACCAGGGTCTCAGGTCATCTGTTGACAGGGCTCCGATGAGCACGTCAGCAGATTTCAGCGCTTTTTGCAGCACCTGGGGGTGGAAGGTCGAGGTGTAGAGCCTCTGACCAAGAAGATCCTGAAAGAGGCGAAGACGGTGAACCGAGCTGTCGAATACCCTCACTATTGCTCCCAGGCCGAGTGCTGCACGGGCAGCATATTCGCCTGCCGTGTTGGCGCCGATGATGACCACTTCCGTGGGTGTGACACCGGTTACTCCTCCAAGCATTACTCCCTTTCCTCCGGAAGTGTTGCTCAGATACTCCGAAGCAATAAGCACTGATGTGATACCGCTGATTTCACTCATTGATTCGACCACAGGGAGTATTCCGTCATTGTCTTTAATCCTTTCAGCAGCCAGTGCCGTCACACGCTTGCGCGTCAGCGCAGAGAGCGTATCCTCACCCATCGTGGCCGCATTCATGAACGATATGACAATCTGGTTACCCTTAAGCAAGGCGACCTCCTTCTCAGTGAAAGGGGCAATCTTAATGACTATGTCGCACTCGTATACTTTTTGAGGCATGTCGGCCACTACCGCGCCGTTGTCGCTGTAATCCCTGTCAGGGAAACCGGCACCCAGGCCGGCATTAGTCTGGATAAACACCTCATTGCCCGTGTCAGTAAGGATCTTTACGGCTTCGGGAGTAAGGGCAACACGCTTTTCATCATCATGAATGTCGTGCGGGATGCCAATTGAAATCTGTCGCCTGCTCACGGCTTTTTCAATAAGCTCTTCACGCGGCATGAACGCACTTCTGGCAGGTTGATTCATGTGCCTGGTTTTAAGGTTTTAACAAAAGGATAGCATTACTCAGATCAAAATTAAGATTTTAATCGGAGAGAATATCCCTGAAGCCGGATTATTCGACGGGATAAATTACCTGAAATTCACTTGTGGTTTTCAATGATCCTGCTGCCGTCAGCCATTACAGTGACAGATATTCTCAGAGTTTCGGGAGGGAGCAGCGGCTCAATAAGCTCCGGCCACTCCATAAAGCAGGGCGAGGCGGAATCAAAATACTCCTCAATACCGAAATCAAGTACTTCTGATATTTTCGTGATCCTGTAAAAATCGAAGTGATAAACAGGCACATCACCCGGGCGACGGTACTCATTTATGAGAGTGAAAGTGGGGCTGGTCACAGTATCGGTTACACCCATTTCCTTGCAGAGTGCCTTAATGAAGGTGGTCTTTCCTGACCCCATCTGCCCGTAGAAGGCAATGATACGGTATCCTGCCGTCTCCCTGAGAAAATGCTTCGCCGCTTCTCTCAGATGGCTTTTATCTGGAATAATTACCTTCACGCCTCAAAAATAACACTTTTAAACGGGCTCAAGAAAAGCCAGGGGCAGCATCATCTCATGCATTGATACCCCACCGTGCTGGAACGAATCACGGTAATACGACACTATATGGTTGAAATTATTCGGATAGACCAGGAAATCATTTCCGCAGGCAAAAATATACTTCGATGACAGGTTGGTCATTGGTAATCCTGCTTTGGACGGAGCAGTTATTTCAAATACTTCACGCGGATTGTAGTCAAGGTTCTTTCCTGACTTGTAACGCAGGTTCATCGACGTCTGCCTGTCGCCTACCACCCTGACTGGTTTCTGGACCCTGACAGAACCGTGATCTGTCGTTATAACTACACGTGATCCTTTTGCAGCCACAGTCCTGAGGAGCTCAAAGAGAGGTGAATGGATAAACCATGAATGTGTGAATGAGAGCCATGAAGCCTCATCGCCGGTCATGTCACGCAGAACGCCAACTTCTGTCCTGGCATGGCTGAGCATATCGACGAAGTTATAGACAAGCACGTTGAGATCATTTGAGAGAAGCTGAGGGAGTTTGTCATTCAGGAGTTTCCCCTCAGCGTCAGAGCTGATTTTGTTATAGCTCCATTTACAGTTTATACCGGCCCTCTGCAAGTGCTTGCCGAGCAGTTTTTCCTCATGAAGGTTCTTGCCTTCATCCTCCGTGTCGTTGATCCAGTATTCGGGCATCAGGTCACCTATCGCTGCCGGCATCAGTCCGGCGAAGAGTGCATTGCGTGAAAACTGGGTTGCCGTGGGGAGTATGCTCATGTAAATTTCATCGGAAACATTGCGCAGGAAGGGACTGAGATCGGCTGATATTGTCTGCCACTGATCGAGGCGCAGGTTGTCAATGATGATAAAGAAGAGTGAAGATCCGTTTTTAATGAGCGGGAATATGCGCTTTGACATCACCGACGGTGAAAGAAGCGGCTTGTCACCGGCATCGGATGCCATCCATCCTGTATAGTTTTTCGAAATGTACTTTCCAAAAGCCCTGTTGGCATCTGCCTCCTGCATGCGCAGAACCTCCCTCATGCCCGGATCTGATGACCTGATGAGCTCACCCTGCCAGAATACAAGCTTGCGATACACTTCACTCCATTGCCCGAAGGTGGAGGCGGCAGATATCATATCTGCTATTGAGCCGAACTCCTCCCTGAATACGGTGGTAGTTTGCCGCGTCACTATGTCCCCTATGTCAAGGATACGTTTCAGGGAAAGAAGTATCTGCTGCGGTTTGACAGGCTTGATCAGGTAATCAGCTATCTGTGAACCGATGGCAGCATCCATTATCTCCTCCTCCTCGCTCTTTGTGATCATCACTATCGGGATGGAAGGCTTGATGGCCTTGATGCGCCGAAGCGTCTCGATGCCGCTGAGCCCGGGCATATGCTCGTCAAGAAATATGATGTCATAAGGTTTTTCTTTTACCATCCGTATGGCATCATTTCCGGAAGGACAAGTATCCGTCTCAAAACCCTTCTCATGCAAAAAGATTATATGTGACCGCAGCACCCCGACCTCATCATCAACCCATAATATTCTTACCTGTCGCATTTTCGGCCTTTCAGTTCATTTTTTGCTCCGGTAAGCGGTTTCATAAAAGATCCGGTACCTGTTAATATTCTTGTCATTGGTGAGTTTTTCCAGGTTGTCGCGGCTGATTGTATAAAGTGTAATATCCGCATTTTCTGCTCCCCTGATATTTACCCCGGGGTCGAATGCGCTGAGCCATCTGCCTGCCCCGGCGGCATTTTCAAAAGTGCCGACGGAGATGAGAATATATTCATTATCAACTACTTTACCTTCAGTGCGGTAATTCTTATCTGTAAAATTATCGAGGTTATAGTTAATAACATCGAAGACTATCTGGTTCATGTTTGCCTGTACGTTTCCGGCAATGATAAGGACAAAATGCGGCTGGGTGGTGTCAGCCTCGTAAAGTTCCTCAGCTATGCGGGTATCTTCGGCAACCTGCAGAGCGGGTATCTCCCTTTTAAGGAAATCGGTTATCTCTGCAGCTCTCTTGCCTTCAGGCGTTGCCGGGTATTTAGCAATCAGGGAATCAAGTTTTTCCTTGTAAGCAATCTCACCTCCCGTAGCGCCGGCAGCCATGGCGTCAAGGAGCATGAATTTCGGCAGAAGATCGTCTCCCGGGAACTGTCCGGCAGCATCCCGGCAGATGTTCTGGGTTTCATCATACCTCTCTGAAACGAAGGCTTCATAGGCGGCTTCATATGTTGTCCTCGCCTTCGTTGCCATCTCCATCTGTTTTCTGACATAATCAGGATCGGAGAGGATGAGTGAGTATTCCGAAGCGGGGAATGATGACAGCAACTCAGTTCTGAACAGCTTCCGCCCTGGGCGGGTCGTAATTGCGAAGCAGCCTGAAGAGCTCATAGAGTGCTTCTGCCCTTATATTGTCGCTGTTGCCCGGTGCTGCTGCCGTTTCCAGTGACTTCGCTGCCATAAGGGTGTCAGAAAGACGTGAAGCCAGTATCTTGCCCTCACCCAGCAAGGCGTTGGCGCTCTTGCTTACAGAGAGGCTCATCAGCGAGTCGGTCAGCGGAAGGTTACGGAGATAGTATTCTTTCGTCCGCTCAGGAGCTGTTGCCGTGCTGTCACCGGTTTGTTTTTCCTCTCCGTTTTCGGCAGTTGACGGAGCAGTGAATGCTGCACGGGCTTTGTTCGACCGTCGCCAGTTATCCTCAAGCCTCCTGTCGCCCCAGCGGCGCCTGAACTCCGTACGGCCGAAGGTAAGCGCCGACTGGTTATAGAAATACCATCCTCCTTCAGCAGATATGGCTCCCTCGGAACGCTGCTCATTCTCATAGTAAAGCCCCATATTGTACCTGTCGCTGCCCCCATCCTTTGCCGCTTTTGTCTGCTCCTGTTCATACGAACGGATCATTTCTGCAATCAGGGCATCACGTTCCGTGCTGCTCATCATCGCCACTCTGCGCAGACTGTCTTCAGTCATCACCACACGGTGAAAATCTGCAAACTCACCCAGATCGCTTGCCCTGCGGCTGATAAGATTATAGTCGGGAAAATGTTCATCAATCAGGTATGTGGCAGTGTCGTAATAAAGAAATGCAGTCATATATTCCGGCTGAGCGTAATAATATTCTCCCAGTGCCAGGTAGGTCCGCGCTCTCTGCCTTGTGTTAACAGTACTGCTGCTGGCTGACTGAGTCCAGAGATTAAGGGCCTCATCAGTGTTTCCCATTCGCATCTCGAGCTCACCGAGTGCGAAATAGATCTGATCGAGATAGTCCTTGTTCTTTGAGTCACGCAACATCCTTCGAAGTGATTTTATCAGATCTTCGGCATCACCGTGCGATAGATCGGTTACACCGGCAAGGTTGATTGCGGCATTGAACTCAAGCTCATAAGGCGGGTTCATCCTGATTACATCGCGAAAATATCGTGTAGAAAGACTGTTGTCGCCCGTAGCTTTGCACACCTGTGCCAGCAGGTATGTCAGTCGCACCTTGAAATGCTTGTTGGTGCTGTTATCCACTGCCATTGTAAGCGGGCTGACAGCATCGTTATAACGTTTCTGCCTGAGAGCGACATCAGCCATTGTAGAGTAGAACATCGGCTTCAAGGGCTTCGGCAGGCCGTCAATGTCAGTGAAACCCTGCAGTATGCGTGATGCTTCCGAATAGTTTCCCTCTTCAGTCTGTATCCGGGCCATCCAGATATTTGCTTCGCTGACAAGATCAGGATCGGTGGCTATACTGACGGTATATGAGAAAGCTGACCGTGATGCGGGGAGGTTTTTAAGAAAGAATTGTGCTTTTGCCAGAAGAAGATAGGCATCGTCCACCCACTCGTTGTATTCCCGCCTGTTGTAGAACTCTTCATCACGGGCATCATCTCCCTTCTTACTCTTCTCTTTCGGTTTGGCAGTGATTGAATAGAGTGCAATCACCTTGGATGCTTTCTGTGCGGCACGTTCCATGTCTGATGCAGCCGCTGCAACTGATTCATCTGATGTGTATTCAAAAACAGGAATCAAAACGCTGTAATCATCACGGTGTGACTGCTGTACTTTTTCAACGCCGGCTTTATATGCCTCGTTGCCGTTGAACCAGACGTTATATTTTGCAATCAGGGAGTTGTAAAAACGGCTCGCCCCGGTGTTCTTCTCAACAGAACAACCGGTTATAAGTGCGGTGAGCACCAGGGTCATCGCGACATAATATACTGAGTGCCGTGATCTCAACAAAGAATGGTATATACTCTATAACTGCCAACCACAGCTAAAAGTATCCAAAGGTACTAAAAAGAGGTAAAAGCAGACCTTTCTGCTTAACGGCGGTAAGGTGCCTACTTAACCTCGACTCTTTTTGTCGGAGCCTGTTCAGAATTACGCTTCTCCACCTGCCTGACGACAGCCTCTGCTATCCTTAAGAAAGCATTGCCAGTCGCGCTGTCATTCAGGGCAGCCGGGGTACCGGCATCACCGCCGTCACAGATGCTCTCGACAATGGGCACCTGACCCAGAAGCTCAACGCCGGCTTCGGCGGCGAGTCTGCTTCCGCCCTCCTTGCCGAAGATGTAATAACGTCTTCCGGGCAGCTCGGGGGCTTCGAAGTATGACATATTTTCAACCAGACCCAGAACAGGGACATTGATCGCCTCACTCCGGAACATTGCTATGCCTTTCCGGGCATCAGCAAGGGCCACCTCCTGAGGGGTTGTCACCACCACAGCACCAGTAACCGGCACCTCCTGTACCAGCGTCAGATGTATATCACTCGTCCCTGGAGGCAGGTCAAAAATGAGATAGTCAAGCTCACCCCAGTCGCCCTGGTTGATGAGCTGCTTGAGAAAACTGCTTGCCATGGGGCCTCTCCAGATTATGGCCTCGGAATCTTTAACGAAGAATCCGATGGAAAGAATGCTCACACCGTATTTCTTCATCGGAATAATCCTGTCACTGCCATTCTCACTGTGAACATCAGGCTTGTATTGTTCTGCGTTGAACATACGGGGCACCGAAGGTCCGAAGATGTCTGCGTCGAGCAGACCGGTTGCATAACCTTTGCGGGCAAGTGCCACAGCCAGGTTCACTGCAACAGTCGATTTGCCCACGCCACCCTTGCCCGATGAAACAGCTATGATGTTTTTTACTCCGGGCAGAACATCCCTCTTCGGTTCCTTCTTTTTGGACACCACGATTTTTGGCCTTACATCTATCGATGAGATCACTGCATCAGGACCGAGTGCATCCTTTACTGCCCTGACGCAATTGCTCTTTATTGACGAAAGGAACGGGTCGTTTGACCTTTCGGGTGTAAGCAGGATATTAATTCCTTCATCCGTCACTGTGACATCACTGACAATTCCCAGTGTTACAATATCGCTTCCCTTTTCAGGATGGGAGACCTTTCTCAGTGCTTCAAGTACCTCTTCTTTTGAATGCATAATATTGTTCCTTGTTCTTAAATCAATATATAAATACAACATACTCCCCGTATCAAAGTTCAATTGCCGGATCCCAGAATTTTTGGCTGAAGTCAATAACCTGGTCATCCCTGACGACGAATCCTTCATTTTCCAGAAGTTGCTGCATCGTTGATGAATTGCCGAAATGATATTTGCCGGTGAGCATTCCGTTGCGGTTGACAACACGGTGTGCGGGAATGAATTCAGGAACAGTGTGCGATGAGTTAAGCGCCCAGCCAACCATCCTGGCAGAACCGGCAGTACCGAGGTACCTGGCTATTGCACCGTATGATGTGATCCGTCCGTAGGGTATCAGGCGGGTAACATCGTATACCCGGTCGAAGAAACCTTCATTTTTATTCTCCCGGACTGATGATCTCCTTTTCATTTGGCAATCTGAATGCAAGGTAAGTGATTGGGATCCCCTGTTTCAGGAAGATCTCCTCGTAATGTGTTCTGATCGACAGCAGCGGATCTCCCGGCCGCTGACCGTACAGGTCTGTGACAGAGATAATTGTTTCAAGCCCGTTAACATTCACCAGGGAGAGGGTATAATCATACAGCTCCCTGCTGTCGGTCTTGAGGTGTACGATGCCGTTGTCTTTCAGGAAATTCCTGTAGAGGTTCAGAAAGACAGATCCTGACAGCCTCTTCTTCTCTCTTTTCCATTTTGGTTGCGGATCAGGGAAAGTGAGCCAGATCTCATCTATCTCGCTGGCAGCAAAGAATGACCCCAGCAGTTCAATGCGGGTGCGCAGGAATGTTGCATTGGGCTGTTTCATGAGATGTGATTCTTTTGCACCTTTCCACATCCGTGCACCCTTGATGTCAATGCCGATGAAATTCTTCTGCGGGTACATTCCGGCCAGCCTGACGGTATATTCTCCCTTGCCGCAGCCCAGCTCAAGAACGATCGGATTAGAATTTCCGAACCATTCGCTGTGCCATTTTCCCTTCAGGTGGAAGTCATGCCCGAAAACATCATCGAACGAAGGCTCGATAACATGGTCGAAGCCTTTCATCTCAGCCCACCGTGCCAGCTTGTTCTTGCCCAATGCCAGTGTGATTTGTATTAGTTCTCTTTCAGTGATATCCTCATTCCAAGGTCGTAGACCCCGTTCAGAACAGTATCTCTCATTCCGTGTATCACTTTAAAATGATATTCGCCTTTTTCGGGGAAGTACACATTCGATTTATAAGGTATGGTCAGTTCACGGAGATCGCCTGCGCCCCTTCCGAGCCACTCACCTTTTTCGTTTGCGAGCATAGCCTGGACGGTATCAGTGACTGTGTTTCCTGACGGGAAGGAGGTAACGACAAAAAGGTACAGGTTACGGTACGGGTAACCGGTTGATGTCCGGATTGAGAGGTCAAAATTGTATATCCTGGCCGTGTCATCGATCTGACATGTAAACTTGCATGGATCGTACATGCTCCATACCTCATTCTGCATTTTGACACTGTCGGCATAGTAGGTACCCCTGTCGCATGAGAGGGTGATGAGCATGATCAGTGTGCTTATAGCAAGTATCTTACTTCTGGGTTCCCTCATTTTTCTTGTTGTAAGGTTTGCGTCTGCCTCTGGATGGGCGCGGATTGCTTTTAGTTTCAAATCTCGTAAGACCGCTGTTCTGAAGCAGGAGATCGTTGCCCTTTTCAGGGGCGTTGGCGCCGGCACCAGGCAGCAGATTATCTGGTTTTATGCCTTTTCTGTTGAGCTGAATTATTTCACGCACCCTCGCAACCGGCACAGCCGTCAGGTTAACAGCCATACGCTGGTCACTCGAATACCAGTAGATGCCTGTATGAACTTCCATTTTCATGAAATAAGCTGTACCGCCGGCCAGTTCAAGAGGTATCTCCCTTGAGGGGAAATCCTTCTGCGCGTCAATATAGCAGTCCAGCTCATAAGTGAGGCAGCACTTGAGTTTTCCGCACTGTCCCGCCAGCTTCTGGGGGTTCAGGGACAAATCCTGATAACGTGCATGCGAGGTGGTCACCGAGACAAAGTTGGTGACATGAGTCGAGCAGCAGAGCTCACGTCCGCATGTGCCTATGCCGCCGATACGCCCCGCTTCCTGGCGGGCACCTATCTGCCTCATCTCGATACGGATATGAAACTCTTCAGCAAGCAGTTTAATCAGCTGCCGGAAGTCCACCCTCTCGTCGGCGAGATAATAGAAGATGGCTTTTGTCTTGTCTCCCTGGTACTCCACATCGCCTATCTTCATGGCGAGCCCGATATCCTCTGCTATTTTTCTTGACCGGAGCATTGTATGAACCTCCTGCTTCCTTGCCTCCTCCCATTTCTGCAGATCGACCGTCCTTGCCTTCCTGTAAACCTTCTTCATCTCCTCGATGACAGGTTTTATTTTCATCCTCTTTATCTGTTCAAGAACCAGGAACCCGGTCATCGATACATGGCCGATGTCATGACCGGGTGAGGCTTCAACAGCGACTATGTCACCCACTTCAAGCCTCAGATCATTGACGTTGCGGTAGAAACCCTTCCGCGTATTCTTAAACCGGACTTCGATCACCTCATTGTGCCGGGGGTCATAGGGCAGACCTGCCAGCCAGTTGAATTCATCAAGCTTGTTTGCGCCCCTGTTGTATTTTATTGCAGGTTCTGAAGGTTCTTCACCTGTGTGCGCGTGTATATCTTCGTTTGCCATGCTGACATATATTATTTCCCGGATGACGGTCAAAAATGAACGGCTGCCCGGTACGAGAATGCAAATTTAGGAATAAATGAGCTATTCTCAACGGTCGTGAGGCACTTACCTGATGAGCCTCATTGTCCTGAGGGCAAGATCGAGGAAGATCATTTTGGTATTGCCGTTGCTTTCAATGTGGGCATAAGCCAGGTTGAACTCACGGTCAAGACCATTGATATTCTTTTCGTTGATGAATGGATGAAATTTTCTGGAGAAATCGTCTTCAGGCTGTGTGAGGTAGACAAAATTATTCTCTCTGCCGCCGAGGTTCAGCATGAAGTTTTCACGGATCATACGCAGAGAATATGAAAGAAAACTCTTCTGTCTCTCTCTTCCCAGGGCAGCCGTTTCCTCCGACCAGGAGACAAGGGTCTGTATGTCACGTGTATATGCAGTCCGCATCAGTCTGGTAAAACGGTCAAGATGCATTATGCTGTTATCGTCCTCACGGGCCAGTTCCATGGCTCTCACCATATTGCCGTTTGCTATGCCGGCTATCGCTGCCGCCCGGGCACGCACCAGGCCCAGCTTGGTCTCCAGGTAGTGACTCATATCTTCCGCTGATATGGCAGGTATCCTTATATGCTGGCAGCGTGAGGTGATGGTCGGTAGCAGCCTGTCCTCCTCCTCGGTGACAAGGATGAAGAGTGTCTTTGCAGGCGGTTCCTCAACTATCTTCAGAAGCTTGTTGGCTGTCTCGGCATTCATCTTTTCCGGCAACCAGATGATCATGATCTTGAAGTCGGACTCAAACGATTTCAGGCTCAGCTTCTTTATTATCTCTGCAGCCTCGGCTACCGGTATCAGTGCCTGTTCGTTCGCCACCTCCATCGCCTCTGTCCAGGTGCTCAGTGAGAACCACGGCGAACGCAGGACCATCTCGCGCCATTGTGCAATAAACGTGTCACTCACCGGTTCGGTCCCTGCCTTCTTCTTAATAACCGGAAAGACGAAGTGAAGGTCAGGATGGATAAGTTTGTTGTATTTGACACATGACGGGCAGACGCCGCAGGCATCTTCGGAAGTACGTTTTTCACAGCTTATGTAGCGGGCAAATGCCAGCGCGATGGCAAACTTACCGCTTCCTTCAGGACCGTTAAAGAGTATAGCATGGCTGACACGGTTCTCGGCAACAGAGCTCCTTAACCTGTCAATAACTGCTTTCTGTCCGGGTATCTCTGAAAAATTCATTCTGGCTTGCTGGTGACGGGAAACAAAATTAGCAATTTAAAGTGAATGATTCTGATCAGAGTGCTGTCAGGAAACTGCAAGGTTTTTCAAATTGATTAACTTTGTATTCCGGTTGATGAAAACCATAAACAAAATAAACTATGAAAATAATTGACAA
This sequence comes from uncultured Bacteroidales bacterium, assembly GCA_963730615.1. Taxonomy (GTDB): domain Bacteria; phylum Bacteroidota; class Bacteroidia; order Bacteroidales; family VadinHA17; genus SR-FBR-E99. Next base: position 96,366 of record CAVSSR010000002.1, read on the forward strand.
TTTCAATTTCAAAGGCCACAAGGCCATTGTCAGGGTTGATTTCAACGTGCCGCTGGACAAGAAGACACGCGAGGTCACTGATGACACCCGTATCCGCGGTGCACTGAAAACAATAAAAAAGATCGTCAGCGATGGCGGATCAGCAATACTGATGTCACATCTGGGACGCCCGGAAGGGGTGCAGGAGAAATATTCTCTCAAACCCGTCATGCCGGTGCTCGAGAAACTGCTTGGAATGAAGGTAGCCTTTGCTCCCGACGCTCTCGGTGATGAGACGGCAGCTCTGGCTGCTGCCATGAAACCCGGAGAGGTGATGATGCTTGAAAACGTCAGGTTTTATCCGGAGGAAGAGGGGAAGCCTATACTCCCTGAGACCGCTACGGATGAGGAGAAGAAAGCCGCCAAAGCTGCGCTGAAGGTGAAGCAGAAGGAGATGGCAAAGAAGCTTTCCGGATATGCCGACATCTATGTCAATGATGCTTTCGGCACAGCACACAGGGCCCATGCCACCACAGCGGTGATGGCTGATTATTTCCCGGAAGATAAGAGGATGTTCGGCTTCCTCATCAACAGTGAGCTGGCAGCAATGGACAAGGTGCTGAAGAACTCCAGTAAACCATTCACTGCGGTGATGGGAGGAGCAAAAGTATCTGACAAGATACTCATCATCGAGAACCTCCTTGACAGGGTTGACAACCTGATCATCGGCGGCGGCATGACCTATACTTTCATAAAGGCCAAAGGAGGTAAGATTGGCAATTCACTCTGTGAGGAGGATAAGCTGGATATCGCAAGAGCCGTGATGGAAAAAGCAAAGGCCAAAGGAGTTAACCTTATCTTCCCGGTTGACGGGGTCAACGCTGACAAGTTTGATGCCGAAGCAAATACTTATTTGTCAGCCATTGATGATGTGAAAGACGGATGGATGGGACTTGACATCGGGCCAAAGAGCATCGCACTTTTTGAGAAGGTGATAATGGATTCAAAGACTATTCTCTGGAACGGCCCGATGGGTGTCTTTGAAATGGAAAAGTTTGCCGCAGGTACCACGGCTATTGCAAAAGCAGTGGCTAAGGCAACGGAACAGGGAGCCTACTCGCTCATTGGCGGAGGTGACTCTGTTGCAGCCATCAACAAGAATAACCTGGGAGACAAGGTGAGCTATGTGTCAACCGGCGGTGGTGCCATGCTTGAATACATGGAAGGCAAGAAACTGCCCGGCATAACAGCAATAAGAGGAGAGTGATGAAGCTGCGGCTCATACCTGTACTGGCCGTCCTGTTGGTCCTGCAGGGGTGCGGCGGGAATGACGTTCCCACTTCAGGCACTGTCACTGTGACCAATGAACTGTTTGGCAGCGGGCCGTACTATGCGATGGGTTTTTCATTTGCTGCAGCCGACCTGGTTTCAACGCTTACTGAACCTTATGATATTGATATTAAGGCAGGATCCCTGACCACCGGCGGCCCCATCGTAGCTTTTTTGTCGGCAAATACTCTTGATCCGTCATTCGCTCTTGAAGGCGAATACGGCACTGAGAGTGCCGCAATAAGCGCTTTCAAAGCCCTGAAATCTGTAGGTGCTGTCTCATACATTGAACTGGGTGCACCGCTGAAGGAAAACCAGGTATGGATAGTAAGGACTGAAGCCGAGAGGTATGCCAAAATCAGAATAATACAAATCGATTTTGAACCCACAGTCCCTCCTTACTATGCCTCATGTCAGTTCGAGTGGGTCTTTCAGCCTGATGGCTCAACACAGTTCCCGTGACAGTGATGAGACCGCCATTACCGGAAGAGATCTTCAGTGTTGCTGATACTCAATCGTTTGAGAAGATAGCCCTGGAGATCTTCCGTTTTCAGGCACACGAGTGTCCTGTTTACTGGCAGTATATAAATCTCCTGGGAATTGATCCGCAGGTTGTCGGCAACATCCTTCAGATTCCTTTCCTGCCCATATCTTTTTTCAGAGATCATCTTATTATTTCCGCCGGCGGTGAACCGGAGAAGATCTTTCTCAGCAGCGGCACAACCGGTATGGTTCAAAGCAGACACGCTGTGAAGAGCCTCGCCCTCTACGACGAGAGCCTGACACGGACTTTCAGGCATTTCTACGGCGACCCTTCACAGTATGCAGTCATGGGGCTTCTTCCGTCATACCTTGAAAGGGAGGGATCGTCTCTGATCTATATGGTTAAAAAACTTGCTGACCTCTCGGGAAATAAAGCCGGCGGTTTCTTTCTGGATGATTCTGATGCCTTGCTCAGGGCTGTCGGTGAGGCTCGCCGCGCGAAACTGAAGGTTCTTCTTTTCGGAGTGACCTTTGCACTGCTTGACCTTGCGGAAAAGCACCCGTGCGATCTGAGTGACGTGATCATTATGGAAACCGGGGGTATGAAAGGCAGGAGACATGAGATGGTAAGGGAAGAGCTGCATGCTATACTTAAGTCGGCGTTTAATGTCAGTGCCGTACATTCGGAGTACAGCATGACCGAATTGCTCAGCCAGGCTTATTCTGCGGCAGATGGTCTTTTCACCACACCGCCATGGATGAAGATTCTGATCCGCGACAGCCATGATCCGTCATCACATACCACTGATGCCGGCGCGTCAGGAGGCATAAGCATCATCGACCTGGCGAACATCTGGTCATGTTCATTCATAGCCACTTCCGACATTGGCAGAATGAATGAAGAAGGCTCGTTTGAGGTTCTGGGGAGGTTTGATAATTCTGATATCAGGGGATGCAGCCTGATGGTGACATAATTATGATATAAAGTCTGAGATTCTCAGAGCTCCGGAGCACTGAGGGCAGTAACCCTGAATCAGCAATCTTCCGGATCGGGACTTTCAAAGCTCTAATTTCCTGTCAAGCCAGCTGAACAGTTTCTCCCGGTCTTCTTTTCTGCACATTTCAAGGCTCTGAATGCACAGGAACCTGATGCCGGGATTGCTTTCACAGAGTGCGATCTTCTTATCTACATAATCCTCTGCATGATCCTGCGGTTTCAGATACGCCAGGGCCGGCCCGGCAATATGCCTGTTGCCATCCAGAAGCTGCAGATGATTTGAAAGTGAGATAAAAGTGAATTGTGAATGGTCACGGAAACGAAATGAAATGTTCTTTTTAAGCAGGGAATCGTTTTTGCTGAAATACTCTTCAACCAGCTTCCGGTTGACTGAGTGTGGCGTGTGGCTGTTTGTGAAATATCTGAATTTAAATCCGAGCATTGCAGCAGCGTTCCACTGACCCAGATGGAAGGAAGCCCTTGGTTCAAAATCCTTTTTACCGAGAATATGCCTGTTGAATAAAATTTTGACACTGTTCCAGAAAGCTCTTGGAGTTGTTGCCGGCACCCATCTGCCCCTGAGTACAGGCCTTCCGTCAACGAACCACTCTTCGGGTTTCATGTCCCTTATCAGGAAAGTATCATCATTGAAATAGACAAAGTTTTCAGAGAGGCCCTTTATCCTCCAGATCATATTGGCAATGGAAATGCTGTTGAAGGTTGGCAAATAGCTTTCGTACCCCTCAAAGATCTCCTTATGATCAACTATTCTTATTGAATCAAGCTTTTCGGGAAAATATTTCCTTACATCATTATAAATGTCCGGATCCTGCTCATCGGTAACAATGAAGATGTTTCTGATATACGGGGCAAATCTCAGGACAGACAGGACGCAGTACCGGATTTCATTTGACGAAGCAAAACGCGTTGAGTGCGCACCCGATCCGATGGGTACGTTTGTCCCATGAACATAATTGCTTCTCTTCTGAGCCAGTTTAGGGTCATCGCCGTCAACCCAGGCTATCACCGCGTCAATTGGCGGATTGGCTGCAGGAGGTTGTTTACTGGTCATGGGAATCACGATTTCGGTTGCAAATTTAATAATGAATCCATCCACCTGAATATTTTTTCACGCTGCCTGACGCTGAGCATCTCTATGCTCTGAATGCAGATTGATTTAATCCGTGAGTCGCGCATGCAGCGACTGATTCTTCTGTTCAGACGATTTTCAGAATAGTATGGATGGAAATAACCCAGTTTGAGTTTCCCGTAATTTCTGTTACCGCTTAAGATCTCCAGATGATATGCGACAGACGGGGCAATTATCTGCTCAGAATCCCTGAAGCGGTATGAAATGGTTTTTTCCAGTAGCTCACCATTTTTGGCGAAAAAGTCTTCAAGTGTTTTTCTCCTCATGGGATGAGCAGTATGATCGTGGAAGAAATACCGTCCTTTCATCCCAAGTAAGGATGCACTTTTCCATTGGCGTATATAAAATGAAATCCTGGGCTGGTGATCTTTGTTGTTGAGTATATATTTGTTTATTAACGCCTTAAGGTTGATTCCGGCAATTCTTCTGTATGGCGGGAAAAGCCACTTGCCCATCAGAACCGGACTGTCACCGGCAAACCATTCTTCGGCCTTCGTTTCTCTTATAAGGATAATGTCGTCATTGAAATAGATAAAATTTTCTGACAGTCCTTCAATTCTCCAGATCAGTGCCTGAATTGACGAGCTGTTGAAGGTAGGCAGGTACTGCTCATATCCCCTGAATATTTCTTTGTGGTCAACAATTTTCAGACAGCCTGCCTTGCCAGGAAACCTGGCTCTGATATCTTCATAAAGATCAGGATCCTGTTCGTCAGTGACAATGAATATATTTCTGATAAAAGGGGCAAAGGTCAGAATTGAGACGACACAGTATCTTATTTCGTCTGACGAGGCGAAACGCGTGGGAAGAGCTCCCTGGTGGACACCGGTCTTTTTTTCCAGGGCAAGGTACCGGTTTCTCTTTTCTGCAAGCTTCGGGTCACTGCCGTCAACCCATAGGATTACCGCATCAATCGGATTTCCATGGACAGGGGCGGTGTTATCTGACATAGTTTTATTGTAAATTTACGGGATTAAATAATTTTTTACAATTTTAGCCTGAAAAACAGAGACGGATGTCCGAAAACAGTCGCAAGAAGATCGGAGTTGTATCCATGGTCAGAAATGACCGGTTCTTTATCCCGAAGTGGATAGATTACTATGGGGCACAACTTGGTCATGAAAATCTCTTTCTTATTCTGGACGGGCACGATCAGGCATTTCCCGAAGGTAATGAATCCGTTAATGTAATCAGGATTCCCCGGAAAAAGCTGAACAGGGACAGGGGAGACAGGAACCGCATAGATGTGATCTCCTACTTTGTGAAGGCATTGTTTCAAAGGTATGACCTGATCATTGCCCATGATATTGATGAAATTCTGGTGGCAGATCCCAACCAAAATCTTAGCCTGGCAGATTACCTCCAGCGGGGGGTTCGGTCAGCTTCACTCTCTGCGCTGGGACTGGATGTTGGGCAGCACCTTGACCTCGAACAGCCCATCGACCCCGAACGCCCCTTCCTTGAGCAGCGGAGTTTTGCCCATGTGTCGGCACGATACACCAAAGCGGTTGTGGCAACCCGCCCTCTTACCTGGGGATCGGGTTTTCACCGGGTGAGGTTTAAAAACTTCCATATAGACCCGAACCTGTTTCTGTTCCATTTTGGAATGGTTGATTACGAGATTTCAAAGGGGAAAATGGAAGACCCGTCACTGCTCCATGCCGGCTGGCAGGGTCATCTTGACAGACGGTTTGAGTTGTTTGACCTGATAACGAAAAAGACCCCCATTGACGGTGACGAGTTTTTTAAACAGGCCAGAAGAAGACAAAGCCTTTTTCGCCCACTGTTTGCACTTAATAAACCGGGAATGCTCTTTGAGAAACCGGTCATAAGGATTCCGGAACGATTCAGACATCTGGTTTAAGACATGCTCAAAATCATAAATCAGGTAATCGTCTGGTAAAGAATAACACAGAGGGTGGCTGCTCATACTGACATAACCCGGAAATCAGTACATCACCTGATATATTTTGCTTCCCTGTGCCTGTTTGTGATCTCTCTGCCGTCATCAAGGTATATGCTGACGGTAAGCGAGATTATTCTTATATGCAACTGGCTGGCAGAGGCTGATTTCAGGGCGAAGTTCAGCAAGCTGCTATCTGACAAGGCCGCAATGGCTTTCATGCTGATTTATATCGTGAATGTCATAGGGTTGTTTTGGTCTGAGGATTTAGGTTTGGCATTTAAAAATGACCTTCTTCATAAATCACCAACACTTTTTTTGCCGCTTATTATTGCCACATCCGCGGTGCCTGACAGGAACAAAATCAGGATGCTGCTGTTGCTGTTCATCTCATCGGTTCTGGTGGTGTCATTTATCGGATTTTTTACCAGGGTCTTCCAGTCAAATCTTTTCTTCCGTGAAGCTTCTCCTTTTATTCCGGGGCTCTATTTTGGAATGATGCTGATTATTGCCGCTTTTCAGTTACCGCTGCTGGCAAAACAGATGACTGGCAATAAGAAGTACCTGTATTTAAGTCTGGCAATATCTGCCTGGCTTATCTTTTTTCTGTTCTATTTAAGGGCTTTATCAGGGGTTGCTTCATTTGTTGCAGTGTTGATCTACCTGACCGTAATTCTTGTTACCCGGACGAACAGTACACTTCTTAAAATTTCAGTGCCGGCCATTCTTATTCTTCTGACAGGTCTGGCAATATGGCCAATGGTGGAAATTTATAAGCAGACGCATGCTGAAACAGCAACTGACTTCAGCACATTGGAAAGATACACGGATCAGGGCACTCCCTACCTGCACGACACCGTAAATACCATTAGGGAAAACGGGAATCTGGTCTATATCTATATTGCTGATGATGAGCTCAGGGATGCCTGGAATGAGAAGAGCGACCTGGATTTCGACGGAAATGACCTGATGAACCAGGAGCTGAGGGCCACATTGTACCGGTATATGTCATCACGCGGTCTTAAAAAGGACAGGCAGGGATTTGCTCAACTTACCGACACTGATATAAGGGCAATCGAAAAAGGAACGACAAATTATTTAAATGTCACAAGGCCCGGATTCTATATAAGGGCCTATGAAGAGATGATGAGCCTGCACGTCTATTATCAAAGTTCGCGCAAAGTTACTTCGTGGGGTTCCCTTACAAAAAGAATTGATGTGTGGAGAGCCTCGTGGGAAGCATTCAAAAAACACCCTGTTCTGGGCTGGGGCACCGGAAGCATCCTGAAAGCTGTGGACTATGGCATTGAAAAGAACGGCTCAACATTGTCAGGATTAAATATGAGGCCGCACAACCAGTTCCTCTATATTCTGCTTACACTGGGATTAACAGGACTGATCATCATTGTCGCCCTGTATGTTTATTTCCTTGTGAAGATTAAGGCACATGAATCTTTTATGTTCATCCTGTTCCTTATTGTTTTCCTGGTAAATTTTACCGGCAATAATTCCTTTGAGTCACAGCCAGGTCAGGATCTTTTCGTTTTCTTTTCGCTTTTCTACGGTTATTTTTATCCCGGCCTGAAAAAAGAACCGGGCTTCATTTATTAACCGGGGAAATGTTTTAACCGCTTAGAATCCCAGTTTCTGCCTTAAATCTGCCGGAACTGCATCCTTGTGTACCATAATATATATTGTCTTTGCCCTGACGAAACTCTCCGACATATTCAGGTAGCCACCGAACGGATTCCTTTCCGTGCCCCAGGAATTTTTCGTCATATAGTACTTCGTTCCGTTCTGGTCCTTCACCATTCCTGTGAGATGCATCAGGTGATCATCAGTTGTGACAAAGGTCTCGTATCCTTTCTGACGTATCTCCTGGGTGACATTAATCTCAGGGTAGGGTTTTTCAAATTTGTACACCTCTGCCATGCGCTCCTGAACAGGCATCTTCTCAAAACGCGCACGGTCAGTTATAGAAAAATTATCGATATTCATTACATCCGGATTGACAGCCACTCCCTTTGAATGGGAGAAGCCCTTCTCGCTGACGTCACCATCCCAGTCAACGGAGAAACCCTTTGAAAGTGCATTGTCCATTATCATAATCATTTCATCAAGAGGCACATTATAGAACCGTGTCATCTCCCAGTTGTCGCGCACTTCAAGAACTCCCTGAGTGTAGAAGGGGAAATGCATGAAGGAGGTGATATTCACGTAGTCGTTCATGTCCAGTCCGAGGCTGGCAGCGAACGATTTTGGCGTGTAGGTCTGTCCTTTGTAGGTAAAAGTCCCGGGTACTTCACCGAGGTAGATATCAAGAATTGCATCAGTAACCTCCTGCGATTCAGTACTCATCTGTCTGTTCTTTATCGGTACTGCCGTCACAGCTTCAATGTATGCCTGCAATTCACGGTGATTGTGTACAGGTGAATTATAGCTTATACCTGTATATGCTTCCTGAGGCATTATACCATATTCGTTGAAAACCTTCAACCATGAGGGAGAAAGGCTTCCTTCCCCGAGGTTTCCCCGGCCCTCCCTCAGGTAGTTATCCCTGATCCTGTTCTTATAAGTATTTCTCACGACATACATCTCGGAAAGGTCATATTCACCTTTGCCGAGGCGCAGAAGCTCCGATTCCATGAATGATGTTGTGGCAAAACACCAGCAGGTGCCTGTGGCTGACTGGTTCTTGACCGGTGTGGCAGGTAATGAGACAACGGTGGTGAATTTATAACCTTCAGGAGTGACAGTGGTTTCCTTACTCTTTTTCTGCGCTGATAGCGGGGCAATTAACAGGGTAAGAGCCACAATGGCAAAAAGTGTCTTTTTCATATTTGTATTATTGTTGATTTATAGTGCTGTTCAGGTCAAAAATATTCAAAATATCCGGTCAGAAAAATGTTTTTAAGCAGTTGTGGTCAATCCTGCCGGTCACATCGTAGGATAATAGGCATTTTCAATATGATCTATCTCCCGGTCAGTTCCGTTGATAATGATGGTGATAATGTCGAACCGCGCCTCCTTATTAAGATTGTACTGTTCTATATAGTTTGATGCGGCAAAGATTATTGTCCGCTGTTTGGGAACGTTGACGGCGTCAGCGGGACTAACCTGGTAATCGGCTGATCTTGTCTTGACCTCCACGAAAACTATGTACTCGCTGGTTTCTGCAATGATATCAATCTCAGTGCGTCCCGACCTCCAGTTTCTGTTGCGTATTGTATAACCGTGCTGCCTGAGCCAATCGGCAGCCATCTCTTCGCCCCTGACACCCAGCGCTGCCCTGTTGCTCATGTCAGATCTCTATCAGTCTGTTTTTTATTGCATACAGGATAAGGCTGGCCGTATTCTTTGAGCCTGTCTTTGCCAGGAGATTGGCACGGTGCTTGTCGACAGTGCGTTTGCTTATGAAAAGCGAATCTGCAATCTCGTGGTTCGAAAGTCCTTCACAGATCTTAAGTAGTATTTCCTTTTCACGTTTCGAGAGGCTTGAACTCTTTACTTCCTGCTCCCTGTTCTTTATGCGGTTAATTACGTGATAGAGCAGCTCCTGGGAGAAGTAATTGCCCCCTTTGTGCACTGCAATGATTGCGTCATGGACGTCGGTTATGTCAGAGTCTTTAAGAATAAAGCCTTTTGCACCCGCGTCGAGCATCCTGTAGTAATACTCTTCTTCACCGTACATTGAAAGAGCTATCACCCTGGTGCCGGGCATCTCGCGCGACAGTCTGCCCGTAGCTTCCACACCGTCCATCTCCGGCATGCTTATATCCATAAGTACGATGTCGGCGGCAGTGGTTTCCGAGGGCTCTGAGAAGCTCATTGCCGTTGGAGGCTTCGGCCACCACCTCAAACTCATTGAAACTGCCCAGTAATATCTTCAGCCCGTTCCTGAACAGCTGATGATCATCAGCGAGTGCAATTTTTATTTTATCCATTTCTCCTACAATAATTTAACCTCTGCGAGGTATAGGATTTGATATTATCACGTTGTTCTACAGCACTGTATGCGCTACGCGCAATTAATTTCATGCTCTGCTCCCTGCTCTCTGCTCCATGCTCACCTGCCAACTACTTACCTCTGCCTATTGCCTGCTGCCTTATTGATTGACCCTGATCAGCGCACTGGTACCCTTACCCTTTGAACTCTCTATCAGGAAGACGCCGTCCACTGCCCTCACTCTTGTCTCGATATTGGGTATTCCCATTCCCACTGCTTCTTCCGAGGTCAGCTTCTCGGTGTCAAACCCCCGCCCGTTATCAAGGTATTGCAAGGTAATGATTTTTTGGTGGCGGTGCAGATCCATCTCTATCCTCGAGGCACCTGAGTGCTTCATGCCGTTGTTGATCAGCTCGCAGGCTGCTCTGTACATCACTACCTCCTTGTCTGTGTCAAACCGTTCACCTTCCATGTTTGTCCGGAAATCGATGCTGACGCTTCTTGTCTGGTTGACCTTTGCCGCGAAGGTGCTGATGGCGCTTGCCACGCCGAGGTTTGTCAGCACATGAGGACTCATGTTGTTTGCAATTTCCTTGATTGTACTGAGAGCCTCATTGACAACATGGTTGGTGTTGCCGAGGATCTCTTTACCCACGGCATCAGACACCATTGGGATTAGCGCTGAGAGCGACATTTTCACCGTAGATAGCAGGGGCCCGAGCCCGTCGTGCAGGTCCTTCGCAAACCTCTTTTTCTCTGTCTCTTCGGTGGTGATGATGGCGTTTAGCAGCCTCCGGTCAGACCTCATCCTGTCTGTCTCTGCCCGCTTGAGAGAGGTGAAGAGCTCCCTGATAAGAACAACACCGGAAATAATCAGTACAGATATCAGGACATTCATCCAGTCATCCATCAATGTGAGCTCGAAATGAGGGTTTACCCTGGAAGTACTCGATCAGCTGTATCAGTGTTCGCAACGACATCAGCACGAAGGAAGTGGAGAGCAGTATCCAGGAGAGTCTGTACCTGGTCATCTTCATGAAGCGGAGCGCGATGACGGCAGCAATGATCTGCAGTGCTATTGAAATTATAAGGGCTATAAGACGTACCATTGTAACAATAATTTAATTCATACAAAATTATGAGTTTATTACCTTTACGGTGCCGGGTTGCATGAATGAAACTCATTTTGTCACTTGTTCATGCCGGAATACTGACAGGTGTATATTAATTAAGGTATAAAAAGATAATACAGGAAATGACTGACCCGGGCTATTATAAATTCATTGCAGATAACCTGATCAGCCCTGGCGGAGGGGTCTCATTTGGCAATTTTACGACATTTTATATGCCTGTTGAAAAGTATCTGCCTGACAATGCGTCGCTTAGCGCCAGCAGAAATGCCAATACTTCGTATCTAACAGAAAATCAGCGCACTATAGAGACGATCTTTATTTTGGGGCTTCAAATCATCTGATTGATAACTTATTAATAACACGTTAAAAACTTGTTCATAATTACAAAATGCCAAATCCCAAGAAAGTCTGACCGGAGATGTAATTTAACGCTCTGCCTTACACGAATGGGATGGCGTTTATAATTCACTGACATTCAATATATTACAACCAACAATAACCATAAACATTCTAACTCAACTCAAATTATGCGAAAACTTAAGTTCACTTTCATTCTGTTGTCGCTGTTCCTGGGGTCAATGACCCTGATGGCCCAGGTGACAACCTCTTCTCTAAGTGGAAAAATTACCGATGCGAAGGGAGAAACTCTTCCGGGCGCTACCGTTGTTGCGGTTCACGTCCCGACAGGAACGCAGTACGCAGCTCTGTGTGATAATTCCGGCAACTACAGGATCCAGAACATGCGTATCGGTGGTCCCTACAAGGTTGATGTCTCCTTCGTGGGTTATTCAGCCAACACCTACACAGATATTTATCTCAAACTCGGTGAGAACTATGTTCAGAACGGCCAGCTGACCGAAACCACAACCTCATTGCAGGAAGTTGTTGTTACGGCAGGGCTCAAGAACTCGATCCTCAGTTCAGAGCGTGCAGGTACCCAGACCAACGTCAGCGGACGTGAACTGGCAAGCATGCCGACGATCAGCAGGAGTATCGCTGACTTCACCAAATACACTCCGCAGGCACAGGGTAACTCATTCGGAGGAAGGGACGGCCGTTATAACACTATTACAATTGACGGCGCCGCTTTCAACAACAACTTCGGACTGAGCAGCAACCCGCTCCCCGGTGGTGAGGCACAGCCGATCGCACTTGATGCCATCGAGGAAATTTCAGTTAGTATGGCACCCTATGATGTGCGTATGTCACAGTTCACCGGCGCCAGCATCAACGCTGTAACCCGCAGCGGCGACAATGAATTCAAAGGATCAGTTTATACATACATACGTCCGGAATCATTTACCGGAAACACCGTTGACGGAAAAGAAGTGGTCGGAGCAAATTCCAGGAGTTCACTTAACTTCGGCGGACGCATCGGCGGCCCCATCATCAAGAATAAACTCTTCTTCTTCCTCAGCGGTGAGTATGGTACCGAAACAATTCCCGGCGTTACGTGGAAGCCAAGTACAGACGGTGTAGCCAACCAGGACCTGATGATCTCAAGAACACTTGAATCAGACATGATTGCCGTGAGGGACCACCTGATGGAAACCTATAACTACGATCCGGGCAAGTACAAGGATTTTGATCCGTTCAAAAATATAAATACTAAAATACTTGCACGCCTCGACTGGAACATCAACAAGGATCACAAGTTCACCATAAGATACAATGATGTTGTTGGTACCTCTGATCAGACAACCAATTCTAACAGCGGCCCGCCAAACAACGCCAGGAACTCCAGCCGTATCGGCAGCCAGTCATTGGCTTTCTCAAATGCATTCTACGGATTTAAAAACACGGTACGTTCAATCACGGGTGAACTTAACAGCAGTTTTGGCTAACAGGCTCTCGAACAAGTTCCTTGCAAGCTATACTTTTATACAGGATACCCGTACCAGCAACTCAGACCTGTTCCCATTTGTTGACATCTGGGAAGGCGGCGATCAGTATATGTCATTCGGTTATGAGCTCTTCACATTTAACAATGATGTCCAGAACAAGACACTTACATTTACTGACAACCTTACCATTAACCTTAACAAGCACACAGTTACGGCAGGTATCTCATTTGACCGTCTTTTCTTCCGCAACTCATACATCCGCGAAGGAACCTCCTATTACCGCTATGCATCTGTGGATGATTTCTTAAATGGTGCTGATCCCAGCGGTTTTGGGGTTACCTATGGTTATAACGGTGTTGATGCACCGGGTGCAACAGCAACCTTCGGTTTTGCATCCCTTTATGCACAGGACGAATGGGCTGTTGTGCCAAAACTTAAACTGACGTACGGTGTTCGCCTTGAGCTTCCCCTGTACCTTGATGACATGCAGGGTAACCCTGCCATTGAAGCCCTCACATTCTATGACGGTGCAAAAATGGACGTTGGCACATGGCCCGACAGCAAGCTTGTTGTATCCCCGCGCTTCGGATTTAACTGGGACGTAAGAGGAGACCGCTCACTGCAGGTTCGCGGAGGAACAGGCCTCTTTACCGGTATGCTTCCGTTTGTATGGTTCACCAACCAGCCAACCAACTCCGGCGTTCTCCAGTCACCTGAAATAGGCTGGGGCCCGGGTAATGCAAACCTTGTGGGACTGGAATTTGAACCTGATTATAAAGCAGTTCATAGCAAGCAATCCTACCCTCTTCCCGCAGAGTCCAAGCACACTGCCGAACAACTCAACACTTACGCAGGTTGGCAAAGAGCTTTAAATTCCCGCAGATATGGCGCTCTAACATCGCTGTTGACGTTGAACTGCCATGGAGTATGATATTCACTGCTGAGGCCATGTATTCAAAGGATATCAATGCAGTCCAGCAGATAAATATAAACCTGTCGGATCCAACGGGAACACTGTTCGGATCCTGATAACCGTATGTTCTGGACCAACAGCACTGCTGCCAAGGTGGTTAGTACTGTCAGTGCAGCTACGGAGCTGAGAAATACCAAGCAGGGCTACCAGTATTCTCTTACTGCAATGCTGACCAAGAACTTCACTAAAGGATTGTCAGGTATGTTTGCCTATACCTATACTGAGGCAAAAGACATCAGCGCCAACCCGGGTTCGTCAGCTTATTCAGCTTATTCATCCAATACCTCTATCGGAAGTCTGAACGATCCTGAAATGAGCTATTCACTTTTCGCCACTCCTCACAAACTTATCGGTAGTGTATCATACAAGATTGAATATGCTAAACACTTTGCAACCACATTCTCTCTGGTATACCAGGGATATCAGACAGGAAGGTGGACATACACATATTCCAATGACCTGAACGGTGACGGAATAACAGCTGACATTATGTATATTCCGTCGACTGCAACTGATATTACCTTTGTAAATTACACTCCAAGCGGACAACCATTAATGACTGCAGCAGACCAGCAGAATGCATTCTGGGAATATGTCAACAGCAATGAATATCTCAGCAGCCGCAAGGGTCAGTATGCTGAAAGATATGGTGAAATTCAGCCCTGGATGCACAGGTTTGACGCCAAAATTATTCAGGATCTCTTTACAAACTTCGGCTCAGAGCGCAAGTACACTCTTCAGTTCAGTGTCGACCTCCTGAATGTGGGCAACATGATAAATGACAGCTGGGGTACCTATACGTACAATCCTCTGGCCAGTTATGAAAACGTTCGTCCGCTGACAGTTGTCAGCAGGGGCAGCGCAACTGCGGCTCCGACATACAGGCTCAATGCCACATCACTGGCTGATTTTACCACAAAGACCACTCTCAGCAAGAGCTTAAGTACCTCAAGTACATGGGGTTGCCTACTGGGCATTCGTCTTATCTTCTAAACGGCTTATATTCAGTTGTTTAAAGAGGCCGGGAAACCGGCCTCTTTTTTTTCACCGCAGCGGTTTATAAAGTTAATATGTATGTTGATAAAAGAGAACTTTTATTCTTGTCTCCTCTGACTTACTAGTCTATTTTAGCAAAACCCGTTCATTTTTATCGAAGGTAGATTAAGTAGCTTATTTTCAAACTGTAATATTCTTGCACTATAATGGGAGATTCATTTGTCCACATGCCATCCGTCGCCCCTAACGAAAAGGAGATGATTAAAAAAGAGGAGAAGAAGTTGAAAAAGGAAGAGACGTTGGCGGAAAAGGAGACCATGTCAGATGACAAAGGTGAACAACCCACATATCTTTATGATGATGCCATAAAGGCAACGCGTGAATACTTTGGCGGTGACGATCTGGCAGCCAAGGTCTGGGCAAGTAAATATGCTCTTAAAGATTCCTTTGGCAATCTCTTTGAAAAGACTCCTGACGATATGCACAGGCGCCTTGCCTCCGAGATATACCGTATTGAACAGAAGTACCCTAATCCCCTTCCGGTAGAGACTATCTACAAGGCTTTTAAGGATTTCAAATACATTATTCCGCAGGGCGGACCGATGACCGGAATAGGTAATGATTACCAGATTGCTTCGCTCTCCAACTGCTTTGTCATAGGGAACAAGGGTGATTCGGATTCTTACGGCGGGATAATGAAGATTGACCAGGAGCAGGTGCAGCTCATGAAACGTCGCGGCGGTGTTGGACATGATCTCTCGCACATACGTCCCAAGGGCTCACCGGTGCTTAACAGCGCACTCACCTCAACTGGTGTTGTGCCCTTCATGGAACGGTATTCAAACTCGACCCGCGAGGTGGCACAGGACGGCCGCCGGGGAGCACTCATGCTCTCAATATCCATCAAGCACCCTGATGCCGAAAGCTTTATCGATGCAAAGCTGGAGGCAGGAAAGGTCACAGGCGCAAACGTCTCGGTGAAGATAACGGACGATTTCATGGAGTCCGTGATCAAAGGCAAGAGCTTCCGTCAGCAGTATCCCATAAAATCGGAAAATCCGAAATTCGTTAAGGAGATTGACGCACGCAAGCTCTGGAACAAGATTGTCCATAACGCCTGGAAATCAGCTGAGCCTGGCGTGCTCTTCTGGGACACAATCAAGCGCGAGAGCGTGCCTGACTGCTATGCCGACCTGGGCTATGAGACAGTATCAACGAATCCGTGCGGTGAAATTCCCCTTTGCCCGTACGACAGCTGCCGGCTGATTGCCATCAACCTCTTCGGGTACGTGAAGAACCCCTTCACCGCAAAAGCCTCATTTGATTTCAAACTTTTCAAGGAACATGTGCATCTCTCACAGAGGATTATGGATGACATCATCGACCTTGAGCAGGAAAAGATTGATTGCATAATAGCCAAGATTGACAATGACCCTGAGCCTGCTGAGCTGAAACTTGTTGAGCGAAATCTGTGGGAAAATATCCGGCATAAGACCGAAGAAGGAAGACGTACCGGCATCGGTATCACAGCCGAGGGAGACATGCTTGCTGCACTGGGTCTGCGATACGGAACCGAAGAGGCAACCGAGTTTTCAGTCGGTGTCCATCGTACCCTTGCCATTGAAGCATACAGGTCATCAACAGAGATGGCAAAAGAACGGGGTGCTTTCCCGATGTACGACAAGGAGAGAGAACGCAAAAATCCTTTCATCAACCGTCTCCGCGAGGCTGATCCTGAGATGTATGCTGAGATGGAGAAATACGGCAGACGCAACATTGCCCTGCTGACCATCGCTCCGACAGGATCAACAAGTCTTATGAGCCAGACAACATCAGGTATTGAACCTGTGTTTCTGCCATTTTACAAGCGTCGCCGGAAAGTGAATCCCAATGACAAGGATGTGAAGGTGAGCTTTACCGACGAGGTGGGCGACCACTGGGAAGAGTTTGTTGTGTTCCATCATAAGTTCATCGAGTGGATGAAGCAGAACGGCTATGACTACGAACAGGTAAGGAGCATGACCGAAGAGGAGATCAGTACCATTGTAGAGAAATCACCTTACTACAAGGCTACTTCAAATGATGTAGACTGGATGGCCAAGGTGCGGATGCAGGGCGCCATACAGAAGTGGGTTGACCATTCGATCAGCGTGACAATTAACCTTCCATCCGATGCAAAGGAAGAGCTTGTATCTGAGCTTTATCTCACCGCATGGAAGGAAGGATGCAAGGGAGCGACGGTTTACCGCGACGGTTCCAGAACAGGGGTGCTGGTATCCAACAGCAAGGATGACAAGAAACCGGAATGGTCGCCCCTCAGGCCCAAGGTGCTTGAGGCTGACGTGATCCGCTTCCAGAATAATGAAGAAAAATGGATTGCCTTTGTAGGCCTGAAGGACGGTGTACCGTATGAGGTCTTCACCGGTCTGCAGGACGACGAGATGTTCCCCATACCCAAGAGCATCGTCAAGGGAAAGATCATCAAGAACAAGGATGATGCAGGTAACACCCGGTACGACTTCCAGTACAGCGACAAGTACGGTTACAAGAACACCCTCGGAGGACTGTCGCATATGTTCAAGCCTGAGTTCTGGAATTATGCCAGGCTTATATCGGGCGTGCTGCGCTACGGGATGCCAGCCAAGGATGTTGTCGAGCTGGTATCATCGATGAAGCTTGACAGTGAATCAATCAACACCTGGAAGAATGGTGTTGAGCGCTCACTGAAGCGTTATATACCCAACGGCACAAAGGCCAAGGGCAAGTGTGGCACCTGCGGCTCAACTGCGCTGGTTTACCAGGAGGGGTGCCTGATCTGCAGCGACTGCGGCACATCAAAGTGCAGCTGAAAATTATGTAAAATAACCCCCTCCTCCCGACAAGTCGGGAGCTCTGCTGCAGTCTGGCGCCTCCCTATCCCGACATAACATGTCAGGACTATACGGTCGGCCCTCCCTTGTCAAGGGGGAGAACTTTAATTGATTAAATATCAAATAGTTTCCCCTCCTTTTCAAGGAGGGGTGTCCCGACCGAAGTGTCGGGACGGGGTGGTAATTATATTTCTGACTGACCCGTTCAGATGACGGGAAGGTTTAACTCCGAAAGAGACTTTTCTATCTCCTCTGTCGTGGTTTCATGGTCAGGCAGATTGCCTTCGAAAAACTTCTCATAGGCGGAGATGTCAAAATGACCGTGGCCGCTGAGATTGAAAAGAATCGTCTTTGACACTCCTTCAATATCCGCTCTCCTTGCTTCATCAAGAGCACCGGCTATGGCATATGACGACTCAGGTGCAGGAAGGATCCCTTCCGTTCTGGCGAAGAGAATACCTCCTTCAAAGCATTCGCGCTGCTGCTTGGCTTTTGCTTCGACAAATCCGTCCTTGCGCAACTGACTGACGAGCACGCCTGCACCGTGGTATCGCAGACCACCAGCATGGATCTTGTCAGGGATGAAATTATGCCCCAGGGTGTACATGGGAAGAAGGGGGGTCATGCCTGACTGATCACCGAAATCGTACGTGAATTTTCCTTTGGTCAGCTTGGGGCAGGAGGAAGGTTCTACAGCTACCAGCCTCGTCTTTTTTCCGTTCTTCAGGTTTTCACGGAGGAATGGGAATGCAATTCCGGAGAAATTTGATCCTCCGCCGAAGCATCCCACCACAACATCCGGATAATCGTCAGCCTTTTCCATCTGGAGCAAGGCTTCCTGCCCGATAATGGTCTGGTGAAGAATGACATGGTTAAGTACGCTGCCAAGAGAGTATTTTGTATACGGATCCTGAGCAGCAATCTCCATCGCTTCGGAAATTGCTATTCCCAGGCTACCGGGTGAATCCGGATCAAGTTCAAGCACCTTCCTTCCTGCAGCAGTCATTGTGCTTGGTGACGGGACGACCCTGGCACCGTATGTATTCATCAGGAGCTTGCGCCCGGGTTTCTGATTATAACTGACCTTTACCATGAATACAAGCAGTTCAAGTCCGAAGTGGTTGCATGCGAAGCTCATTGCGCTTCCCCATTGACCGGCACCTGTCTCTGTCGTTATCCGCCTGACGCCTTCCATTTTATTATAGTATGCCTGCGGGATGGCAGTGTTTGCCTTATGGGAGCCTGAATAATTCCCTCCTTCATACTTGTAGTATATCCTGCTCTTTGTTCCCAGGGCCTTTTCAAGGTTTCGCGCCCGGAAAAGGGGAGAAGGGCGAAAGGTTCTGTACAGATCAAGGACCTCCTCAGGAATATCAATGTATCTCTCGGTTGAGACTTCCTGCTTTATCAGCTCCATAGGGAAAATGACCGACAGATCATCAGGGCCTACCGGCTTGCCGGTGGCGGGGTTCAGTGGCGGCAAAGGCTTGTTGGGCATGTCTGCAACAATATTGTACCACTGGCGGGGCATCTCGTTTTCGCTTAACAGAATTTTGGTAATCTTTTCCATAACTGTGTGATTAAGGTTAATAAATAAAAAAGGCACGCCGTGAATGGCGTGCCTTTATACAAATATTTTCTAAGAGTTATATAATGGCGTGATTCACAGCATCATCAAGAAAGCTGCGCCAGCGCCAGACATATAACGTCCTTGTTTTCATGAGCATAAAATTAATAAATTTTCATTATCAGTCAACTAATCATTATTTTTTATCTCCGTTGTTCATAATCTTCATCTGGTGATTTATTGATTCCTGATGAATAGCTTTAAAAATTGTATCTATAAATTCAGCGCTTAATCCTTTGGCCCGGGTCTTGCTCATAACCCTGTTTATTATTTCATCCCAGCGGGTGGCCTGGAGAATGGTGATGTTGTTCTCTTTCTTGTACTGTCCGATAGTCTCTGCGACTTTCATTCGTTTTTCAAGCAGGTCGAGCAGATGTTCATCAAAGACATCAATCTGCTGGCGTAATTCTCCCAGAATATCAAGCAGCTTTGGATCTGATGCAACAGGATTACGTATGACCAGCCTGCTTAGAAGGTCCCGGAGACCGTCAGGTGTAACCTGTTGAGCTGCATCGCTCAATGCTGTGGCAGGATCGATATGAGACTCGATCATAAGTCCGTCAAAGTTCAGATCCAGCGCTTTCTGGGATATTTCCTTCAGATATTCCCTTGAACCGGCAATATGACTTGGGTCACAGATGAGGGGAAGGTCGTGTATGCGGTGACGAAGCTCGATGGGAAGCTGCCAGTTAGGCTGATTCCTGTAGCTTGTTTTCTCATAGGTTGAAAAACCGCGGTGAATTGCTCCAAGATGCCTGATTCCTGCCTTCGCTATGCGTTCAATGGCCCCCATCCACAGGTCTATTTCCGGATTAACAGGATTTTTGACAAGCACCATCACATCAACACCTTTCAGGGCATCGGCTATTTCCTGAACCGTGAACGGGTTTACAGATGTCCTGGCCCCGATCCACAGCATATCAATGCCGTATTTAAGAGCCTCATAAACGTGCTTTTCATTTGCAACCTCAGTGCCAACAAGAAGCCCTGTCTCCTGTTTGACATTCCTGAGCCATTTCAGTCCCTCTGACCCAACTCCCTCGAAAGAATCAGGACGTGTGCGCGGTTTCCAGATCCCGGCGCGGAAGATGCTCACTGTTTTTAACTGAGCCAGCAGCCGGGCTGTCTTTATCACCTGTTCCTCAGTTTCAGCGCTGCATGGGCCTGAGATGAGGAACGGGCGGTTTTTATATCCTTTCCATTCCTGTATGGGCAATGTATTTAATGCGGTTTCCATGATACAGTAAATTAATTAGTTAAGTATCTTCCTGATCTTGTTGGCTTCATCCATAAGTGCTTTCAGACCGTTCAGGTCTTTTTCGGCAATCATCTTCCTGAATTGACTCATCTTTTCAGTATAGGTATCAATTACCTCGAGTATGAATTTGGAATTTTCAAGAAAGATCGGTGCCCAGGTTTCCCCGTTGCTTTTTGCCAGACGCACCGTGCTTTCAAAACCGCCGCCTGCAAGAGTCAGGATATTCTGCTCCTCGTGCTCCTTATCAAGCACGGTCAGGGCCAGCGAGAAGGAGGTAATATGCGAAATATGAGACACATATGCGACATGTGTATCATGATCTGACGACTTCATATATACGATCCGCATATTAAGCGTTGTCAGCATCTTTTCAACCAGTTCAAGTGCATCATGGTCGCAGAGCTCAGGATCACATATTATGGCAGGCTTATAATCGAAGAGCCTGCCGATGGCAGCCAGGGGGCCTGAATATTCGGTTCCGGCCATCGGATGGGCTGCAACATACCGGCCACGTTTGGGATGATTCTCAGAGACCTTTGAAATGCTTCCTTTTGTCGAGCCCATATCTGTTACCACTTTGGACGTTCCGTCAATCCTGTCAAGGATAACCGGCAGCATTTTACAGTTTGCATCCACCGGTGTGCACAGTATGATCAGGTCACTTCTGTCAATGGCATTTTCCAGGGTATCAATTTCATCAACAAGTCCGCAGAGCGTTGCAATATTCTGATGCTGAAGATTTGTGTCAACGCCGATAATCTGATCGGCAAAACCACGCTTGCGAAGGTCTATCATCATCGACCCCCCTATAAGACCTATTCCAATAACAGCGATTTTCATTTTCTTGAACTTGATTTCAGGTTAACGGAGTCAGCGTAAGAGGAAATTCTCCTTCTAGCCTCTTCCAGTAAATCTTCACTGGCACACAAGGAGATGCGTATATAACGCTCCCCCCTGCTCCCGAAAATAAATCCCGGGGTGATGAAAACGCCGGCTTTATTAAGAATTTCTTCCACGTATTCCTCGCAGCTGGCAACGGATTCAGGTATGCGTCCCCATACAAACAGCCCGACCTGGTTTTTGTCATATCTGCAACCCAGGATGTCCATAATCTCTTCAACTGTTTTGCGGCGTTTTTTATAAACCAGGTTAATCTGGTCATACCACTCCGGTGGGTTGCTAAGCGCCTCAACAGCAGCCTTCTGAACGGGAAGAAACATTCCCGAGTCCATATTGCTTTTCACCCTGAGTATGCTTTTCAGGTACTCACTGTGACCAGCCACCATGCCGATGCGCCATCCGGCCATGTTGTGAGATTTGCTGAGCGAGTTCAGCTCAAGGGCAACCTCTTTTGCTCCGTCGACTGCCAGAAGACTGTGGTAATTTCTGTTTAATATGAAACTGTATGGATTGTCATTGCAAAGCAGGATGGAATGCCTGTGCGCAAAAGCTACCAGGTTCTTCAAAGAGTTTAATGGACCCAGGTGTTCCGGTAGGCATGTGCGGGTAGTTTACCCACATTAATTTCACCTTGCTCAGGTCAAGGAGCTCAAGGGCCTGCAGGTCAGGCATCCAGCCTGTTTTTTCATCAAGTTCATAGTACCTGATTTTGCCGCCGACAAGGTTTGTAACTGAGGAGTAAGTCGGATAACCGGGGTCAGGAATAAGGACTTCATCGTCCTGGTTGACAAACGCCATGCTGATGTGCATGATCCCCTCCTTGCTGCCCATCAGGGGAAGGATCTCATCGTCAGGATTGAGTTCCACCCCGAAATATTTTTTATACCAGCCGGCAAAAGCATTCCGCAATTCAGGAATGCCGATATAGCTCTGGTAGCCGTGCGAGGTTGATTTGGTGCTTTCGTCAATAAGCCGCTTTACAGTATTTTCTGACGGAGCCTGATCAGGACTGCCTATTCCAAGGCTGATGATACTGGCTCCGGCTTTTCTCATCTGGTCAATCTGCCGGAGTTTTTGGGAGAAATAGTATTCCTGCACACTGAGTGTGCGGTCAGCCGGTTTAACTTTCATGGAGTGTATTGTTTTTGTTATAAACTCCCAGCACTTCCAGGTGGCTGGTGTGTTTTTCAAGCGCTTCTTCAACCATTCCTGCGGTTATGTCACTGCTTAACTCAAGGTCAAGGTAGAACATATATTCCCATTCACCGTTCAAACGCGGGACAGATTGAATCTTGGACAGATTGATATTCATCCCGGCGAGCAGAACCAGCACGGCTGCCAGGGAGCCGGGTTTATGGCCGGTGGCAAAACAGACGGAGATTTTGTTTCCCCGGAAATTCTGATTTTCCTTATTGCCAATGACAAGAAACCGGGTATAGTTCTTTTTGTATGTCTCAATTCCCTCTGCAAGTATGTTCAGGCCATAAATTTTTGCAGCAGCTGAA
This sequence comes from uncultured Bacteroidales bacterium, assembly GCA_963730615.1. Classification (GTDB taxonomy): domain Bacteria; phylum Bacteroidota; class Bacteroidia; order Bacteroidales; family VadinHA17; genus SR-FBR-E99. The sequence continues at coordinate 119,259 of CAVSSR010000002.1, forward strand.
GGACCTATTGCAGCGACCCCATGAAGGCCGGTTTCACTTATAATTCTTGCACTGCCTGCAGTATCGGCGCTCTCAATCAGGGTTATTCCGGGGTACCGGTTAAGAAATTCCATGCACTGGGCAAGTGCTATCGGGTGTGACCTTATTTCCCTGATATCAGTTATCTCCTGGCCTGGAAGAGCCATCAGATTCTGCTTTATTCTGACATTATGTTCGCCAAACACCTTAAGACCTGATTCCCTTAAAAGGTTGTAATTGTAAAGGATACTTCCCGACCGTGCATTTTCGATGGCCATCACAGCAAAATCGGCGCTTCCCTGTTTTGCGGCATTGACGGTCATGTCAAATGTCGGGCATTCCACCAGTTCGATTGAATCAGAGCCGAAGTATTGCCTTGCAGCCACGTCATGAAAACTTCCCTTTTCTCCCTGTATCGCAATTTTCATTTCAAAGTTTGTTAACGAAAAAGGGCCCTTTTCCGGGGGCCCTTGCTTTCATCTAATTTCTATTATCTGTGCACAAAAATCCCCCTTACCGGTTCTTAAAATAAAACCAGAAATAATAAGAGAGGTTAAAATTCTTGTGTAAGCTATTCATTTTGTTGTCTTACCGGCTTACAAAAATAATGGAATTTTAAACAAAACCAATCGGATGACATGAATTAATGAGGTATTGTTAATTTTTCACGGACTTCAGTACCTGGTGATCTTTCAGTTTTCGAGGATAAAATCTCTGATCCGGTCACCTACCTCCGATGTCGATTTTGGATCAGTCTTGCTGAGGTCTTCAGTAACAAAATTTTCCTCAAGTGATTTTTCAACGGCCCGGATTATCACTGTCAGCCTCTTCCTTGAGTTTGAATGCAAGATCAAACATCATTGCTGCTGAGAGTATCGTGCCGAGGGGATTTGCAATATTCTTCCCGGCTGCCTGGGGGTAGGAACCGTGTATCGGTTCAAATACTGATGTTGACAATCCGACTGATGCCGATGGCAGCAATCCCAGTGACCCGGTTATAACACTTGCCTCATCAGAAAGGATATCACCGAACATATTTTCAGTCACAATTACATCGAATCTTTTTGGATTTTGTATCAGCTGCATTGCAGCATTATCGACAAACATAAAATCGACCGTAAGATCTTTATATGCCTTTGCTGTTTCAGTTGCAGTCTCACGCCATAACCGTGATGTGGCAAGAACATTAGCCTTGTCAACGACGGTAATTTTACGTGAACGTGACATTGCATAATCACAGGCAAGTCTTACAACGCGCTCTATTTCATAACGACTGTAAACACAAGTATCATAAGCAGTGTTTCCATCTTCAGATCTTCCCTGTGGTTTTCCGAAATAGAGGCCTCCCGTAAGTTCTCTTACTATCAGGATGTCAGCTCCCTCCACGATCTCTCTTTTAAGTGGAGATTTATCTATCAGGGAAGGGAAGGTGGTCACGGGTCTGATATTTGCATACAGGCCTAGTTCTTTCCGCATGGCGAGAAGACCCTGCTCAGGCCTGACCTTAACAGAGGGATCATTATCATATTTCGGGTGGCCGATAGCTCCGAAGAGAACCGCATCAGACGATTTGCAAAGGTCAAGGGTTTTATCAGGCAAAGGATTTCCGGTCTGATCAATGGCGGTTGCACCAACCAGGCCAAAGTTGAAGACAGCCGAATGGTTAAATCTCTTACAGACAGCCAGAACAACTTTCTTTGCCTGTTCAATAATCTCAGGACCGATACCGTCACCGGGTAAAACTGCAATGTTAAAATTCATGTGCTGTATTTATTAGTGTTTTACCATTTAATGCATTTTCGTTCTTCTCAATTATATTCAGCATTTTTTCAGTTGCCTTTATTGCCGACTCGGTCTGATCGGCATCGAGTCCCTTTGTTCTGAACTCATGTCCCAGATGATTCCATGTTATGACTGTTTCGACCAGTGCGTCAGTCTTTCCACCTGGTGGAATAGACACCTGGTAATCAGTAAGCATGGGCAACTCCTTTCCCAACCTGTCATAAATTACCCTTACCGCCTTCATAAAAGCATCATATTGTCCGTCACCCGAAGATGTCTCCTGATACAGATTACCGTTTATTTCTATCTGAACGCTGGCAAACGGCTTTAATCCGTAAGACAGTGAAAGGGAATAATTTTTAATGAAGATCTTATAGTCGACCGGGTCGCTGCCAAGGACATCTGCTATGATAAATGGAAGGTCCTCTGTTGTAACATTCTCCTTTTTATCTCCGAGTTCAATAACTCTTTGAGTCACCTTGTTCAGGGATTCGGCATTGAGGAACAGGCCGAATTCTTCAAGGTTCTTTCTGATTGTCGCCTTCCCTGACTGTTTTCCCAGGGCATATTTCCTTTTTCTTCCGAATCTTTCAGGAAGGAGATTGTTAAAGTAAAGGTTGTCCTTGCTGTCGCCGTCAGCATGAATACCTGATGTCTGGGTAAACACATTCTCACCGATAATGGGTTTGTTTACAGGTATGCGAATCCCGCTGAATGTTTCCACTATCTTACTGACCCGTGTTATCTCAAACTCATTGATGCCTGTCTCAGCTTCAAGATGATCACGCAAGACCCCGATGACACTTGAAAGCGGTGCATTACCTGCCCTTTCACCCAGGCCATTCACCGTGGTATGTATTCCGTGGAAACCTGCCTTTACCGCAGCAAAAACATTGGCTACGGCAAGGTCGTAATCGTTGTGGGCATGAAAATCAAAATGCAATGACGGATATTTATCAATCATCTTTTTACAGAAACTGAAGGTCTGTTCAGGGTTCAGTATTCCGAGCGTATCGGGGAGCATGAACCTTTTTATCTTTTCATCTTTAAGTGAATCCATCATGAAATAAACGTACTCTTCCGAATGGATCATTCCGTTGGACCAGTCCTCCAGATAGACGTTGACCTGCATATCAAGTTCACCTGCCTTTGCGATAATCTCCCTGATATCGCTTACATGCTGCGTGGGAGTTTTACGAAGTTGTTTTTCGAGGTGACGCAACGATCCCTTGCAGAGCAGATTGACAACCTTGCAGCCGGCATTGTTGATCCAGTTAACGGACAGCTCTCCGTCAACAAAACCCAGAACCTCTATTTTACCCAGGAGACCATTCTGGCGCGCCCAACCGGTAATTTTGCTGATAGCTTCAAATTCTCCGGAGGAAACGCGTGCCGACGCTACCTCAAGATGGTCCACATTCAGATCTTTAAGCAGAAGTGTGGCAATATGGAGTTTTTCGAGAGGAGGGTATGAAACGCCCTGTGTCTGCTCTCCATCCCTCAGGGTTGTATCAGTTATTTCGATTCTCATCTGCACGCATTTTGGTTTCATAGTCTGTCACAAGACCCTGAATACCCAGAAGGTATTCGATATCATCAAGACCTTTCAGGAGACACTCTTTCTTAAACGGATTTATCTCAAACCGTGAAGATTCTCCGGTAGCGGGAATCGTTACCAGTTGTTGTTGCAGGTCTATCTGCACGATTGTTTCAGGTTTTTCCTTTATAAGTTCCAGGAGATCTGCCAATAGTTTTTCAGGTATCACCACAGGCAGGAGGCCGTTGTTGAGAGCATTATTCCTGAAAATATCTGCGAAAAAGCTTGATACAACCGCCCTGAAACCATAGTCATACACAGCCCAGACGGCATGTTCACGACTTGAGCCGCATCCGAAGTTTTTACCTGCCACCAGAATTTTTCCGCTGTATTCAGGGTTATTCAGGATGAACTCCATATTTTTCTTTCCGGATTTATCGAATCTCCAGTCACGGAACAGATTTTCCCCGAAACCTTCCCTCGATGTCGAGCTCAGAAATCTTGCCGGGATAATCTGATCAGTATCCACGTTTTCATAAGGTAGCGGGACGCAGGTTGAATTAAGAATATCGAATTTGGTTTTCATTATGTTCAGGTTTTCATGGAGTTTTGTTCCGTAGCCGATTAAGTTCCCTCGGATCAGTTATCATTCCGGTGACTGCCGCAGCAGCAGCCGTCAGAGGGCTTGCAAGGAGTGTTCTTGCTCCCGGGCCCTGTCTTCCTTCAAAGTTCCGGTTGGAAGTTGAAACGGCATATTTACCTGAAGGGATCTTATCTTCATTCATGGCGAGGCATGATGAACATCCCGGTTGTCTCAGCTCAAATCCCGCATCATTGAGAACTTCAACCAAACCTTCGCTGATGGCCTGCCGTTCAACCATTTTTGAGCCCGGAACAATCAGGGCTGTTATACCGGGCGCCTTTTTCCTTCCCCTGACCACCTGTGCAAATGCCCTTAAATCCTCAATTCTTCCGTTTGTACAGCTACCGACGAATACATAATCAACGGGGTGTCCCAAAATCTTCATTCCCGGTTTGAATCCCATGTAGTCAAGGGATTTAAGGAATGATGCCGAAGCTTCGCTGCTGATCTTTTCCAGTGCCGGAATATTATCATCTATTGCCATTCCCATTCCCGGATTGGTGCCATAGGTGATCATTGGCTTTATGTTATCAGCATTGAATTCCAGTTCACGGTCGAATTCAGCATCATGGTCACTCTTCAGCGTTTCCCATTTTTTAAAATAATCATCCGGGCTAAAGTTTCCGGGAAAGGAGGGAAGTCCTTTCAGATACTTAAATGTTGTTTCATCCGGTGCTATCAGCCCGCCGCGTGCGCCCATCTCGATACTCATGTTACATACTGTCATGCGGGCTTCCATGCTCAGATCCCTTATGGCCGGTCCGGCGTATTCAATAAAATACCCTGTGGCTCCGCTGGCAGAAATCTGCGAAATGATATACATTATCAGATCCTTTGAGGTGACTCCTTCATGAAGCTTCCCATTGACTGTTATTCTCATTTTCAATGGTTTGGTCTGAAGGATGCACTGTGTTGCAAGTACCATTTCAACCTCGCTGGTTCCGATGCCGAAGGCAATTGTTCCGAACGCTCCATGTGTTGAAGTGTGGCTGTCACCACAGACAATGGTCATTCCCGGGCGGGTATAGCCAAGCTCAGGACCAATTACATGAACAATGCCATTTTTTGGATGATTAAGACCGAACAGTTCAATGCCGGATTCCTTACAGTTTTCAGTCAGTTTTGCAACCTGATGCCGTGACAATTCGTCTTTTATCTGCCTGTCCTGATTTATGGTTGGTATATTATGGTCGGCAGCGGCAAGGGTCTGCTCCGGCCTGAAAACCTTAATGCCTCTGTCATGAAGGCCGTTGAAGGCCTGGGGGCTGGTGACCTCGTGAATATAGTGCTGATCAATATAAAGTACATCCGGACCATCGTCGATATGCTTCACCACATGATCATCCCAGATCTTATCAAAAAGTGTCTTTGCCTCCATTTTAATATTTCATTTAAGAAATTCCCTTCAGTGGTTTGGGAGTTACCTGATCTTATCTATAGCGTCAATAAAAGCTTCCACTGAGGCTGTTATTATATCAGTATTCGCAGAGAAACCGTAGTAGGTCTTACCCTGGTGCTCAACCTGAATATGAACTTTTCCGATATCATCACTGCCCTTTGTGATAGCCTGAATCAAAAACTCTTCGAGGTGCACTGTTTTGCTTATCAGTTGTTTGACCGCCGTAAATGCAGCATCGATAGGTCCGTTGCCTGATGAGGTCGAGGTATGAATTTCCCCGTTTATTCTGATGCACACGGTAGCTACCGGTATCAGTGATTTTCCGCATGTAACCTGCAACCGTTCCAGTTTAAGTGCTTTTTCTCCTTTGAATACTTCACCTGAAAGGATCCTGATATCTTCATCGTTAATCTCCTTTTTCTTGTCGGCCAGAATCAGGAAGCGATTATAGATGTCATCCAGTTCCTCCTTGCCAAACTTCAGTCCAAGCAACTCAAGCCTGTGATTAAGGGCAGCCCTTCCGCTGCGTGCCGTAAGGATGATTGATGATTCTCTTATACCTACTTCCACAGGGTCAATTATTTCATAGTTCTCCCTGTTTTTTATAACCCCGTCCTGATGAATTCCTGATGAATGTGCGAATGCATTCCGGCCTACAATTGCTTTATTCGCCTGAACCGGCATGCTCATCAGGGTAGAGACAAGCCGGCTGGTGCTGAAGATTAGTTTTGAATCTATGTTTGTTGTCATGTTAAGGTCGTGATGGCTTTTAATTATCATTGCCACCTCCTCCAGTGAAGTGTTTCCTGCCCTCTCGCCGATACCGTTGATTGTCACTTCGACCTGCCTGGCTCCGTTAATGACCCCCATCATTGTGTTTGCCGTTGCCATCCCCAGGTCATTATGGCAATGGGTTGAGATAATGGCTTTTCCGATATTCGGCACATTTTCTTTCAGGAAACGGATCTTTTCACCGTATTCTTCCGGGAGACAGTACCCGGTTGTATCCGGTATATTTACAACTGTTGCCCCGGCTTTTATCACAGCCTCAATTACCCTTGCCAGGTACTCGTTTTCACTTCTTCCCGCATCTTCAGCATAAAACTCCACATCCTCAACAAACTTCTTTGCATACTTAACGGCGTCCACAGCTCTTTTGATCGTCTCTTCGGGTGTTGTTTTAAGTTTGTATTTAATATGAAAAGGGGAGGTCCCGATACCCGTATGGATGCGCTTCTTTTTTGCATATTGAAGAGCCTCAGCAGCGACCTCGATATCCTTTTTCACAGCCCTGGTCAATGCGCAGATTATGGGCTCGGAGATTGCTTTCGAAATCTCAACCACGGATTTGAAATCTCCGGGACTTGAGATCGGGAATCCCGCCTCAATAACATCGACCCCCAGCTCTTCAAGAGCCTGAGCGACTTCAATTTTTTCTATTGTATTGAGCTGGCACCCGGGAACCTGCTCACCGTCCCTGAGGGTAGTGTCAAAAATTATTATCCTGTCGTTCATCTTTGTGTTTTTTTCAGCCATGTCTATTTTCCGGGTCTGAGTTTTCTGACCATTGCCCCTGCCTGCCACATTTCTGAATTGTGAAGTTCATCAAGTTCAATGGCCAGCTTTTTACGGTAATCAGGCTGTTTGTTTGCCTCAATTGTTATCCTGGCTTCATTGCCGCTGGCGACGCTTTCATACAGTTTGTCAAAAACAGGAGCAACTGCATCGCGAAACCTGTTTTTCCAGTCGAGAGCACCTCTCTGGGCTGTTGTTGAGCAATTTGCGTACATCCAGTCCATCCCGTTTTCTGCAACAAGAGGAAGGAGGCTCTGTGATAATTCCTCCACAGTTTCATTAAATGCCTCGGACGGCGAATGCCCCATTTTTCTCAGAAGGTTATACTGCGCTTCCATAATTCCGGCTATGGCACCCATCAGGACGCCTCTTTCCCCTGTCAGGTCGCTGTACACTTCCTTCCTGAAATCGGTTTCAAAAAGATAGCCGGAACCGACTCCGATGCCCAGGGCAAACACCCTTTCCCTTGCTTTTCCCGTGGCATCCTGGTAATACTGCATAGCTTGAATTGAGGCCTTTCCCTTCAAGGAAAAGACGGCGAAGGGATGTCCCCGAACCCTTGGGCGCAATCAGGATCACATCAACATCAGCAGGCGGAACAATACCGGTCTGGTCATTGAATGTGATGCCGAAGCCATGTGAAAAATAGAGGGCTTTTCCCCTGGTAAGGTGGTTCTTTACCACAGGCCATGAAGCAATCTGCCCGGCATCAGAAAGCAGGTATTGTATAATTGTACCTCTTTTGCATGCCTCTTCAATCTCGAAAAGATCCTTTCCTTCTTCCCATCCGTCACTGATCGCTTTTTCCCAGGAAGATGAATTCTTCCTCTGGCCGACAATTACATTAAACCCGTTGTCTTTCAGGTTAAGCGACTGTCCGGGACCCTGGACGCCGTATCCTATTACGGCTATCACTTCATTTTTTAAGACTTCACGGGCCTTCGAGAGCGGGAATTCATCCCTGGTTACCACGTTCTCAGTAACACCTCCAAAATTGATTTTTGCCATGATTTCCGATTATTTGATTATTATTTATTCTTAATTGTCTATCTCAACTTCCTGCGGTTCCGGACGTTTTGCCTCATCCATCTCCTTCAGATAAGAATTCAGCTCCTTTACCTGCTTTGTGATTGCCACACGTCCTGACCTGACAAACTGAAGCACTCCGTAAGGCTCCAGCTGACGAAGCAGATCAGCTATTTCAGATTTGTGCCCGGTTTTTTCGACAACCATATATTCCGGAGTAACCTCCAGTATGCGTGCATGATGTCCACGGACAATATGATCAATGATATTTCCGGACATTAATCCACGGGTGGCAACTTTGAACATTGCGATTTCCTGATAAATTATCTCATCAGATGTGTGCACAAAAACCTTCAGTACATCAACAAGCTTTTCCATTTGCCTGGCAACCTTTCTTATCATTTCCGGAGATGTAATAACTACCAGAGTCCATAGATGCACACCTGGGACGGCAGATTCAGAGGCTGTTATGCTCTCGATATTTATCTGTCGTCTCGTAAGTATTATTGTTACCTGGTTCAGTATTCCGATGTGATTCTCGGTAAATAGCGACAGGGTATATTCATTTTTCATTTTCTTGCTGTTTTAATTTGTCAGTCTTACATCAGAAACAGAGGAACCCGGTTCAACCATTGGCAGAACATTTGCTTCCTTGTCTATGGTAACGTCAACCAGGTAAGGCACATCAGCCGCAAGCATCTCAGCCAGCGTTTTTTCAAGATCCTTTCTTTCCGATACTCTCTTTGAGGTAATATTAAACCCCTCGGCTATCTTAATAAAATCAGGATTGACCAGGGCGGTTGAGGCGTATCGTTTATTGTAGAACATATCCTGCCACTGTCTCACCATGCCGAGAAAACTGTTATTGAGGATAATTATCTTGACGGGGATTTGATACTGAAGAATGGTTCCAAGCTCCTGGATCGTCATCTGGAAACCACCATCACCAAGGAAAACCACAACCTGTTTATCAGGTCTTCCGATTTTGGCGCCTATTGAAGCCGGAAGTCCGAAGCCCATTGTTCCCATGCCACCTGATGTCACCAGGCTGTTGGGATTTTTAAATTTATAATAACGGGCGGCAGACATCTGGTTTTGCCCTACGTCGGTAACAATTATGGCATCCCCGTGTGTCAGATCTGACACCAGCCGGACAACTTCACCCATCCTGATCTGGCCGGATTCCGGTTCTGTCTCGGACCTGATGACTTTTTCATATTCTGTCTTATCACATATCCTGAATTCCCTTATCCATCTTGCAAATGAATTTTCCTTCACCAGGGGTATCAGGTAGCGTAACACTTCGCGGGCATCATTATTTATTTCAAGATCGACCTGTACATTTTTATTGATTTCAGCCTCGTCTATCTCGATATGTATTATCCTGGCGTTCTTTGCATATTTTTTCAGATTCCCTGTCACGCGGTCATCAAAACGCATTCCCACGGCGATTATAAGGTCAGCCTGATTCGTAAGAACATTCGGGCCGATGTTTCCGTGCATGCCCAGCATCCCGGCATATAATCTGTGACCATAAGGAAAGGCCGAGAGACCCAGCAGGGTAAGGGCAACCGGAATTCCTGTTTTCTCGGCCAGTTCTTTAAGTTCATTCTCCGCTCCCGACAGAAGGACACCATGCCCGGCAAGGATTAACGGTTTTTCGGCATGGTTGATCATAATGGCCGCCGATTCTATCTCCCGGGTATGCAAAGGTATCCTGGGGTTATAGCTTCTCAGGTATTCACATTTACTGTACCTGAATTTGAGTTTTTCAATCTGGGCATCTTTGGCCACGTCAACCAGTACCGGCCCGGGACGGCCTGACTTTGCAATATAGAATGCCTTTGCTATTGTGTCTGGAATATCCTCCGGCTTCTTGATCTGGCAGTTCCATTTTGTGACAGGCATGGAGACACCCAGAATGTCAGTCTCCTGAAATGCGTCTGTCCCAATCAGATTTGATACAACCTGTGCAGTTATGAAGACCACGGGAACTGAATCAAGGAATGCATTTGCAATTCCTGTAACCAGGTTCGTTGCCCCGGGCCCGGAGGTTGCAAAACAGACCCCGGGCTTTCCGGTCACCATCGCATAAGCCTGAGCTGCGTGGGCAGCTCCCTGTTCATGACGGGTGAGTATATGCCGGAGCTTATCTTCATAATCAAGCAGTTTGTCATAAACAGGCATGATGGCACCTCCCGGGTATCCGAATATAGTGTCCACACCTTCCTCAATAAGACATTTGAGAAGCGCTTCAGCTCCCGAAATCTGCTCCTGACCGTTACCGGGTACTGCTTTTATATTTAAATCTTTGTTCTTCTTCATTTTAACTCTGACTTAATGCTCATTCTTTTGTCTCTTATCTCTTTCGTCTTTGTGCTCTATGCTTCTGCCCACCCACAGTCCGGCGCCTCTCTAAAAATGCCCACAGGGCATTTTCTTTACGTTCGGCCCTCTATTGCCTGAATTTACACCCAGGCTTCATATAATCCTTACCGCTCCCTTATCAGCTGAACTTACTGTTGCAGCATAAGCTTTAAGCGAAGAGGGAATCTCACGACGGCGGTTTTTTGGTTTGTACGACAATTCTCCTTTTGCTTTTTCCTCCTGATGCCTTTTAAGAAGTTCATTCTCAGAAAGGGTTACATTTATCTTCCGGTTTTTTATATCAATATCTATCTGATCTCCTGTTCTGAGAATTGCAATTTCTCCTCCCGCCGCAGCTTCGGGAGAAACATGGCCGACAGACAATCCGGAAGTGCCTCCTGAAAATCGGCCATCGGTTATCAGCGCACATTTCTTATCAAGACCTTTTGATTTCAGATATGATGTAGGATAAAGCATCTCCTGCATGCCGGGTCCTCCTTTCGGACCTTCGTACCTGATCACGATCACATCTCCGGCGCTCACAGCATCATTCAGGATTCCTTCCACGGCATCTTCCTGGGATTCGAAGATTATTGCAGGCCCGGAAAAAGTAAAGAGAGACTGGTCTACCCCGGCAGTTTTAACAATACATCCGCTTTTGGCAATGTTTCCGTAGAGGACAGCCAGGCCACCGTCCCTGTTATAGGGGTGGCTTACACTTCGTATACAACCGCTCTCTCTGTCAGTATCAAGTTTGTCGTACAGAGTGTCATGAGAAGCCATTTCAAGGCTTCGCTTCATTCCCGGAGCGCTTCTGAAGTAGTCAAATGCGAGAGGTAATGCATTTTCTCCCGAAATATCCCAGTCAGAAATTGCTGCATGAAGGGTTGGATAATCTATCCTTCTTACAGAGCTGTCTATAAGGTTGCTCCGTTCCAATTCGCCAAGAATGGCAAAAATACCTCCGGCACGATTTACGTCCTGGATATGGTACTGCGAACTGGGAGAGACTTTGCATATGTTGGGGACTTCCCGGGAAAGCTCATCAATATCCTTCATTGTAAAGTCAACACCGGCTTCATGTGCTATGGCAAGCAGGTGAAGAACTGTATTTGTTGATCCCCCCATTGCAATGTCAAGCGACATGGCGTTTTTAAATGCTTCCCTGGTTGCAATGGACCGGGGAAGGACTGTGTCATCACCATCTGAGTAGTATCTGTTTGCCAGATCAACAATCAGCTCCGCAGCTCTTTCAAACAGTCTCATCCGGTTCCGGTGTGTGGCCACTATTGTTCCATTCCCTGGAAGTGCCAGTCCCAGAGCTTCGTTCAGGCAATTCATTGAATTCGCTGTGAACATGCCTGAGCATGACCCACAGGTAGGACATGCAGCCATTTCAATAATATTAAGGTCTGCATCACTCACTGCGCTGTCGGCAGCAGATACCATTGCATCTATCAGGTCGAGGGACCTGCCGTTATGAGCTCCGGCCTCCATCGGACCTCCGGAAACAAATACTGCGGGTATGTTAAGCCTCATGGCAGCCATCATCATGCCGGGGGTGATCTTGTCGCAATTACTGATACAGATCATCGCATCTGCCCGATGCGCGTTGCACACATACTCGACACTGTCGGCAATAAGCTCCCTGGAAGGCAGGGAATAGAGCATCCCTTCGTGGCCCATGGCAATGCCGTCATCAATTGCAATTGTATTGAATTCGGCTGCGAAGAGGCCATGCTTCCCGATTTCTTTCTTAATGATCTGTCCGATGCTGTGAAGATGTACATGTCCCGGAACGAACTGGGAAAATGAGTTTACAATAGCAATGACCGGTTTTCCGAAGTGCTCTTCTTTCATGCCGTTGGCCCGCCAGAGACTTCTTGCACCGGCCATGTTCCGGCCGGTGACTGTTACTGCACTCCTGAGTTGATTCTTCATAAGCTCAAAACACATTAAAAAAAAGCTTCCCGGATTTCCGGAAAGCTTCTGTATACTTATAGTGTTACATATTATTCCCGGATCAACTGCCTGTGGCAATGATAATGAGGGAAATAATATATAATAAAGATTTCATCACTTTTTCGTTAATAATTGAGGTTCAAAAGTACATAATTTTATTACAAACCAAATTAATTACCAATTTTTCTTTAATTCGTCATTTTTAAAATGAAAAATATCGGAGACATTTCCTCTGCTATAATGTTTAAAATAAATACATTACGACTTCGCAAAAGTAACAATAAATAATACCAGAATTATTTTCTGGCTTTCCGGATTCCCCTGCCTCCGAGGAAACCCCATCCGCCACTGCCAAGAATGAACCCCAGCGCATAAAAGCCTCCGTTGTTATTCTGTGCATACATCGTGATCTTATCACTGAAAAGCATGCCTATAAGATCAAACGGCGCAATAAAGCCATGCCATAAGCCACCCAAGAAGCCATAGGTATGGCCGGTAAGACATTGGCCAACGGCCTCATACTGAGCACAACCTGAAATAGATAGCAGAATGAATCCAGCTACTATAAGTAAGAAGATTTTTTGTGAAAATAGAGTTTTCATAATCCGGTTTTATTGTTTTTGCAGCAACAAGTTAGATTAAAAAAGCAAGATAAATATAATTCATGGCTGCGTATTAATTATGGTCCGCCGGTCTCCTGCTTCCCGAAGGCCGGTAAAATAGCGGGATGCTTTTACTTCAGAACACCCAGCTCCCGCCCGACTTTCGTAAAAGCTGCAACTGCCTTGTCAAGATGTTCTCTTTCATGAGCAGCCGAAAGCTGCACCCTGATGCGCGCCTGACCTTTGGGTACGACCGGGTAATAGAAGCCCGTCACATAAATGCCTTCATCAAGAAGTTTGGCTGCCACCGCCTGTGAGAGCTTCGCATCATAGAGCATCACGGCACAGATTGCAGACTGTGTCGGTTTAATATCAAAACCTGCCTTCAGCATCTTCTCAACGAAGTATTCAGTATTGAGATGCAGCTTGTCCTGCAGGTCGTTGGACCGGGTCATCATCTCAAGCATCTCTATCCCTGCAGCTGCCACCATCGGCGGAATGGAGTTGGAGAAGAGGTAAGGTCTTGAGCGCTGGCGCAGCATCTCGATGATCTCTTTCCGGCCTGTGGTGAAGCCTCCAATGGCGCCGCCGAAGGCTTTGCCCAGGGTACCGGTGATTATCTCGATTTTTCCCTTAAGATTATGAAGCTCTGTAACACCGCGACCTGTTTTTCCTACCACGCCGGCTGAATGTGATTCATCAACCATGACCATGGCGTTGTACTTACCTGCCAGTTGATAGATCCTGTCAAGCGGAGCCACATTGCCGTCCATTGAGAACACCCCGTCAGTAACAATCAGCCGGAAGCGCTGTTCCTGTGCAAGCTGCAGTTGTGTTTCAAGGTCTTCCATATCGGCGTTTTCATAACGGTAGCGCTGTGCCTTGCACAAACGTACCCCGTCGATGATGGAGGCATGATTCAGGGAGTCTGAGATTATTGCATCTTCGCTTGTAAGCAAGGGCTCAAAGACACCGCCGTTGGCATCAAAGCATGCCGCGTAAAGAATTGTGTCTTCAGTGCCGAAAAACTCAGCTATCTTCTTTTCCAGGGCCTTGTGAAGATCTCCTGTACCGCAGATGAACCGTACTGACGACATGCCGTAACCGTGTGTGTCAAGAGCATGTTTTGCGGCTTCGACCAGCTTTTTGCTGGCAGACAGCCCGAGGTAGTTGTTCGCACAGAAATTAAGCACAGTCTGACCGGAGTCAAGCGTGATCTCTGCACCCTGCGGCGACACAATTACACGTTCATTCTTATAAAGCCCGGCCTCTTTTATTTCCCTGAGCTGGATACCGAGATAATCCTGGTAATTATTATACATCTGGTTCTATTATTCACAAAAACGGATGCAAAGATGGTGTTTTACAGTGATTATCCAATGATGATAATCATCCATCCCGGCTTATTAATTAACAGGATTGTCTATCCGGCAGCGAGGTTGCTTACTGCCCGTATTTTTCTATTATCTGATCTTTGGTGAGCCCGAGTATGTCATATTTCATGCCTACTTTTATGAATGCAGACAGGGCCTTGTCAAGGTGGCTTATATCGTGCCCGGCGGATATCTGGGTTCTTATCCTCGCCTGACCGTTCGGAACAACGGGGAAGAAGAAACCTATCGCATAGATGCCTTCATTATACAAATCTTTTGAAAAGTCCTGTGACAGTTTTGCATTGAAAAGCATTACCGGAACAATTGGTGTGTTACCGTCTTTCAGGATAAACCCGGCCTCGGTAAGTCCTTTCCGCCAGTAAGCCGCGTTTTTCTCCAGCTTATCTCGTCTCTCCGTGCTTGATGAGAGAATATCAAATACTTTCAGCACGCCTGATACTATTACCGGTGCAATTGTATTTGAAAAGAGGTAGGGGCGTGCCTTCTGCCTGCACATATCAACTATCTCCTTCCTTCCGGAGACACATCCACCTGAAGCTCCCCCGAGAGCTTTACCGAAGGTCGTGGTTATGATATCTATCTTACCGAAGACATTGCAGAACTCATGTGTTCCTCGCCCTGTCTTCCCTATGAAACCGGTAGCATGCGAATCATCTACGAGCAGCATCGCCCCGTATTTCTCGCACAGATTCACCATTTCATCGAGTCTGGCGGTATCTCCATCCATTGAAAAAACTCCGTCAGTGATAACCAGCTTCAGTCGTTTATCTGCATGCAGCATGAGCTTCTCTTCCAGGTGCTCCATGCTGGAGTGCTTGAAGGTGTCGTGCTGTGCGCTGCAAAGCCTCATACCATCTATTATTGAAGCATGAACGAGCCTGTCGGATATCATTATGTCTTCACTGGTAAGTATAGCTTCGAAAACACCTGCATTGGCATCCATGCATGACGGGAAAAGAATTGTGTCTTCGGTACCGAGAAATTTGGTCACCCTGTTCTCCAGCTCCCGGTGAATATCCTGTGTTCCGCATATAAAACGAACGGAGGACATGCCGTAACCCCGGCTCCCGAGTCCGTCATGAGCTGCCTTGATCACCTCCGGGTGGCTTGAGAGGCCAAGGTAGTTGTTCGAGCACATGTTAATGACCTTTTTGAGGTCAGAACCTGTGGGGAACTCGACTTCAATATCGGCGGCCTGTGCACTGTGGATGAACCGCTCCTCCTTGAATATGCCGGCACTTTTTATCTCTGCCAGCTGTGCCCGGTAGAGATCCCTGGTTTTTTCGGTGTAGCTCATGATGTTCGGAATTTACTTGTTCAGATATTGATTTACCAGCGCCACAATGTTGTTCACACTGTCAAACGCTTCAGGTGTTGCTTTACTGGGCGGGATCTTGATTTTGAATTTATTTTCAAGAAAAACGAGAAGTGAGACCATTGAAAATGAATCGACATATCCACTTGATATCAGCGGTGTTTCATACGTAATCTCGACATCTTCATCATCAACATATTCCTTTACTACATACTTTCGGATCATCTCCTTCATCTCATTCAGGGCATTTTCTTCCATCATTGATATTTATTAGGTTAAAGAACAAAAATAGTCAAATGGCTCAATCATTTTCAAGCGTTGAAATGTCGCCAACCTCCTCGCCCCATTCCCTGGCATGCAGCACCCTCCTCATGATCTTTCCGCTGCGCGTTTTGGGCAGGTTTTCGACAAATTCAACAGCCTGGGGCATTGCAATGGGGGACAGTCTTTTTCTTATGAAATTCATTATTTCAAGCTCGAGATCAGGTCCGGGAGTAAATCCCGGTTTCAGGGTGATGAAGGCTTTAACAACTTCCATATTAATCTCGTCAGGCTTAGATGTGACGGCAGACTCGCCGACGGCCGGATGTTCGAGCAGAGCTGATTCGACCTCAAACGGGCTTACGAGATGTCCGCCTGTGTTTATTACATCATCGTCACGTCCGATGAACCAGTAATAACCTTCATTGTCAATAGTCGACCTGTCACCGGAGAGGTACCATCCGTTCACGAATTTTTCCCGGTACTTTTCCTCATTTCTCCAGTAAGTCCTCATCATAGCCGGCCATCCTGGCCTGAAAGCTATCAGGCCTGCCTTGCCAGTCTCTTCAATCGGAACAAATGTCACCGGGTCAAGTACTGTGCCGATGATGCCGGGGAAAGGTTTTCCCATCGACCCCGGCTTGATCTTCATCCCCGGGAAATTAGTGATCATTATCGAACCCGTTTCTGTCTGCCAGAATGTATCGTGGAAAGGTTTGCCGAATACTCTCTGCGACCATATCACTGCCTCAGAATTTAATGGCTCGCCAACACTTGCCAGGTGACGCAGCGAAGTGAGATCAAAATTCCTCACAACCTCATCCCCGGCTTTCATCAGTGATCTTATGGCTGTAGGAGCGGAATACCACACCGTTATTCTGTGTTTCTCAATGAACCTGTACCAGGCCTGGGCCGAGAACCCCGTATCAAGAACGCACTGTGTCGCCCCAAGACTCCATGGACCTATTATTCCGTATGATGTTCCGGTAACCCATCCGGGGTCAGCTGTGCACCAGTAAATATCATCATCGTGCAGGTCCAGGACCCACTTCGTTGTAAGATATTGTGAAACAATTGAATAATGAACATGTTTTACTCCCTTTGGCTGTCCTGTTGTGCCTGATGTATAGTGCAACACGGAAGGAGATTCGGCTGTGGTGGGAAAAATATCGAAATGTTCAACCGGTACGGCCTCGTCAAGACTGAAGAGTATCTCCCCATTCTCAAGCTCACCTGGCTTAATGGAGTCCACAATAATCACAAATTCAAGAGAGGGAAGCTTTGACCGGATCTTCCTGACTTTTGACAGGTGTTTCTTCTGGGTAATGATAGCTCTTGTCTGCGCATTTTCCAGTCTTACAAACAGAGAATCTTCACCGAAAGCGGAGAAAAGAGGCTGAACAATTGCTCCGATCTTAAGTATGCCCAGAAATGAGAGGTACAGTTCGGGGATCCTGTCCATGAAAAGACATACCCGGTCACCGTCTGTTATGCCAAGCTTGCGCAGAAAAGTGCCGATTGTATTTCCGGCGAGCCTGATATCATTAAAGGTATATTGTCTTTTCAATTCCTCCGAAATCCCTCATAAAACAGGGCTGTCTTCCCTGCGTTCCCTTTATTGCAGATCCTGTCGGAACAATACCATCCGATATTAATATTATCACCATAGTGGTACTCAAGATCTTTCTCAGCTATGCTCCAGTCGAAATCTCTGGTCAGCTCGTCATAGGAAGGATGCTCTGCCATGGATGTCAGGAATTAATTCTCAGTGACATCAAGATAAAACTAATTTAGAAAACAGCAGTAATTTCCAGAGTTTTTTATCTCTCCTCAGGCACTTAATGCACTCCTAACTCCAGCTCATTCCCAACTGAGGATGACCTTCCCGCAATTTCCCTCTTCCATCACGTCAAATCCCTTCTGGAACTCATCGATATGGAAGCGGTGGGTGATGATCGGATCAAGGTTAATGCCGCCGATGATCATCATCTGCATCTTGTACCATGTCTCCCACATCTCCCGGCCATAGATGCCTTTCAGTGTCAGTGCCTTGAATATTATATCGCTCCACGGAACCTCGAAGTTTGACGGAAGGATACCCAGCAGGGCTATATTTGAACCGTTGTACATATTTGCTATCATCTCCCGGAAGGCGGCAGGTGATCCCGACATCTCCAGTCCCACATCGAAGCCTTTCATGTGAAGAGGTTCGAGCACATCATGTATTTTTTGTCCTTTCTTTGGATTAATCACCATGGTGGCGCCCATCTTGTTTGCCAGATCCAGACGGTAGTCGCTCAGGTCGCTGGCTACCACATTACGTGCTCCGGCAAACCTTGCAATGGCAACCGCCATGCTTCCTATCAGTCCCGACCCTGTGATCAGCACATCCTCACCCAGAAGGGGAAAGGCCAGTGCGGTGTGAGTGGCGTTGCCGAACGGGTCCATGATGGCAGCCCATTCATCAGGGATGCGGTGGTCAAGCAGCACGACATTCCTTGCCGGCACACGGACATACTCGGCAAACGAGCCGTCAATATTTACGCCAATACCTACAACGTTTTCGCACACATGTTCCCTGCCCCTGCGGCAGTTGCGGCACACTCCGCAGAAGAGATGACCCTCGCCCGTCACCCTGTCACCAACCTTAACATTGGTCACTCCCGGTCCAGCCTTATCCACATAACCCATATACTCATGACCGATGGTCATCGGCACTTTGATGGTTTTCTGCGCCCATTCGTTCCATTCGTAAATATGCAGGTCGGTGCCGCAGATGGCCGACTTTTTCACCTTTATGATGACATCATTGTATCCGGGTTCCGGAACAGGTACTTCCTGCATCCATAATCCCTTGGCTGCCTTAGCCTTGACGAGAGCCTTCATCTTATTCATAATGGTTGATGATTAAAATGTTATGTGGTAAATTTAATATAATTACAGGTTGCAAAGCATGATTTTTTACTATGTAGAGACAGGCAATCTGCCAGTCTCTGCGTCATTATATTTATCTTTGCCCCATTCAATAAGGTTACAGAAATGACAGACAATAAAATACGTGTGCGTTTTGCTCCCAGTCCCACCGGACCACTGCATATAGGCGGAGTGCGCACAGCTCTCTATAATTATCTTTTTGCGAAGCATTTTGACGGGATATTTATCCTAAGGATTGAAGACACCGATCAGGCGCGCTATGTAGAGGGTGCAGAAGAATATATCATGGAAGCTCTCGGGTGGGCTGGAATAAAGATTGATGAGGGAATCAGGGAGGGTGGTCCTCATGCACCTTACCGCCAGAGTGAAAGAAAAGAGGTTTACCATCAGTATGCAGAACAACTGCTCAGCACCGGAGATGCCTATTATGCTTTTGACACACCGGATGATCTGGAAAAGCTGAGACAGGAATATGAGGCACGCGGTGAGACATTCAATTACGGCTGCCTCACACGCATGAACATGAGCAACTCGCTCACCCTGAACACTGATGAGGTCCGGAACAGGATCGCCGCGGGCGACCACTATGTAGTCAGATACAGGATGCCTGAGAATGAAGACATTCACTTCACTGACATTATAAGGGGAGATATCGTTGTCAACACATCCACGCTTGATGATAAGGTGCTGTACAAGTCCGACGGCATGCCAACCTATCACCTGGCAAACATCGTGGATGATCATCTGATGGAGATATCACATGTTATCAGGGGCGAAGAGTGGCTTCCTTCCCTGCCACTTCATGTGCTGCTCTACCGTTCCTTCGGGTGGACTGCCCCTCTGTTTGCACACCTGCCACTGCTGCTCAAGCCCACGGGCAAGGGAAAGCTAAGCAAACGTGACGGAGACAAAATGGGCTTCCCGGTCTTTCCGCTCTATTGGCCCTACGGTGAAACGGCAACCGGCTACCGCGAGGAAGGGTACTTCCCTGAAGCCTTTGTGAATATGCTTGCACTTCTGGGATGGAACCCGGGGACAGAGCAGGAGCTCTTCTCCATGGAAGAACTGATACATGCCTTTTCAATTGACAGAGTAGGGAAGTCAGGTTCACGCTTCGATCCCGAAAAGGCAAAGTGGTTCAATCATCAGTATATGCAGCGAAAGAGCGATGAAGAAATAGCAGGCTTATTTGCCCCTGTTGTCCGGGAGAAGGGATTCGGTCCTTCGCATGAGAGCCTGGTGAAACTTGTTTCGATGGTCAGGGAAAGGGCAACATTTGTAACGGACCTCTGGAAGGAAGCTGATTTTTTCTTTGTGGCACCTGATTCATACGATGAAAAGGAACTGAAAAAAAGGTGGGATGACAGGTCGGCTGAGATGATCAGATCTCTTCGCGGACTGGTTGCTTCGCTGCAGGTTTTTACACCTGAGCAGATGGAAAAGGATGTGAGGGAGTGGGTAGCTGCGAATGGGTACAATACCGGTAATGTGTTCAATATGTTCAGGTTACTTTTAGTGGGAGCCTGCCGCGGACCGCGTCTCTTTGATATTGCGGAATGGTTAGGCAGGGAGGAGACCCTTCGCAGGCTTGATACCGGACTCAGAAAACTGGCACCCGGAAATGAAGCTTGATGAGGATATCAAATTTATCGATTTTCATTCACACCGGGCAGAGGGAGAAGAACATACTCTTACTTTAAAAAATCTCTTCGCGGGCGAAGAGGTGCCTGCATCCGTACCCCCCGGAATATATTTTTCAGCAGGGATACACCCGTGGCACCTCACAGAGGAAAATGCTGTTGAGCTGTTGGAGGCACTGAAAAATACACTTGTACATCCCCGTGTTATTGCTGTCGGTGAAGCTGGCTTTGACAGACTGAAAGGTCCGTCTGAAAGTATTCAATATGATGTATTTATTTGCCAGGCACGGCTTGCAGAAGAGTTTTACAAGCCTGTGGTGATCCATGCGGTGAGGTCATGGGAGATTCTCAGGAAGGCGAAGAAAGAGGTCAATCCTTCGGTAAAATGGATTATTCACGGTTTCAGGGGAAAGGCGCAGCTGGCGTCGGACCTTGTCTCTGAAAACTTCATGATTTCTCTTGGTATCGAAGGCATGTCACCGGAGATTGTTGAGGCTGCCGGCTTGCAAAATATTTTTCTGGAAACCGACAACTCAGGCAGATCAATAAGTTCTGTTTACAGCCGCTTTATAAGTATAACCGGGATCGGGCAGAGCGAATTGATTGACAGACTGAGGGACAACTTTAATTCCTGCTTTAATATTAAAAAGTAATATGATGGAAGAGTGGCTGTCACGCACTGAAATGGTCCTGGGTGAGGAGGCTTTAAAGAAGCTGAAAGAGTTCTCACGTTCTGGTTGCCGGTCTTGGCGGTGTGGGTTCGTGGGCTGCCGAGATGGTATGCAGGGCGGGCATTGGAAGGATGACAATCATTGACGGAGATATTATTACAAAAGCAAACATAAACAGGCAGCTGCCCGCACTGACATCGACCGTCGGTAAAAAGAAGGCTGAGGTGATGGGAGAGAGATTGATGGACATCAATCCTGACCTGCAACTGAAAATCATCACCGAGTTCATCCGCGATCAGCGGATGAATGACATCCTTGAGGAGGAGAAATACGATTATGTAATTGACGCCATTGATACCCTGTCTCCAAAGGTTTTTTTGATTTACCACTCTTTAAGCCTCAAGCTGAAAATCGTAAGTTCAATGGGCGCAGGCGGTAAGTTTGATCCGTGCGCCATCAGGGTTGCCGATATTTCAGAAACCAATTTTTGCAATCTTGCCCGCATACTGCGGAAGAAGCTTCACAAGCTGGGTGTGCGCGACGGTTTTCTGGCAGTTTACAGTCCCGAGGTTATTGACAAGGACAAAATAATCCGCGAATCTGATGAGCGTAACAAGGCCTCCAGGGTAGGGACAATATCCTATATGCCCGCCGCCTTTGGCATCACCTGTGCTTCGGTGGTAATAAGAGAGCTGTCTAGGTATGAAAGCTGGTCAGGCAGTGGCAGCAGGAATTAAGAATTAAAAATTATGAATTAAGAATTTGAGGATCAGCTAAATCACAAATTCACAAGTTGTCGGACACAGTGGTAAAAGCAAATCCACCAGTGGACTACAATGGCCGCAATCGCAAATTCTTTTAACCCTCAGATCCTCAGACCATTTGACCCTAAGACTTTAAAGACTTTCTGGCTATTCAGTCATTTTCCCCTTTATCGGCGGAAGATCAGTTCCAGGAGGTATGCTGAGATGAATATTTATTTCTGCATTCTCCCCGTCAAACAGACAGGTCATTTTTATGGAGTGCGGACTTTCAATGTATCTTAACAACCAGCTCAAGTGTATTATCATCTTTCCAGGTATAGGACCCTGCCGTCTTGTTCATGGATAAAGCCCCGGGCCTGCTTAAGATGTTGGGTCCGGCCATGACTGTTTCAGCAAGCGCCCATTTACCGTCACCAAACGGAATGCTGTAAGCTGTTTTATCAGCATTCATCGACAGATAGCAGGTGTCTCCTGAAAACTTTATTGAAAAGGATTCAAATCTCAGGTCATTGGTTTCAA
Source organism: uncultured Bacteroidales bacterium (assembly GCA_963730615.1). Taxonomy (GTDB): domain Bacteria; phylum Bacteroidota; class Bacteroidia; order Bacteroidales; family VadinHA17; genus SR-FBR-E99. Next base: position 141,668 of record CAVSSR010000002.1, read on the forward strand.
GTGTGAATGTTTTTGATGACAGCTGTGAAGCCAGGGGAGATGCCGGTCCTTTAGCCGTCAGCGGGAGTGCCAGTGACAGAAGTCTCTGTCCTGAGTCTTTCAGCTGCTGAATTATTTTCAGCGAGCGGTTCATCTTCCATTGCCGGCAGCAGGTATTTCCAGACCATGTTAATCTCATCCTGCATATCAGGAGATTCTGCAGTGATGGCAATGACGGCATCCTGCTCCGGCATGACGATGATGAACTGTCCGAAGGCGCCGTCAGCCCTGAATGCGTTATGGCGGCTGCGCCAGAACTGGTAACAGTAACCCTGCATCCAGTCGCTGGAGTCTTTTTCGGACTGAGGAGCGTCAGGCGCCTGGTCTATCTTGAACGTCGTTGCCTCTTCCACCCAGCTTGCAGGAATAACCTGCTTGCCATTCCACATACCTTTCTGCAGGTAGAGCTGTCCGAACTTTGCCATGTCTTCTGTTTTGAGGAGCAAGCCCCAGCCTCCCGTGTTGTAATCCGTCAGGACTGATTTCCCAGTCCATGCCCTCAATGCCTAACGGTTCGAACAGGCGCGGTTTCAGGTAGTCAATCAACATCTCTCCGGTCACCTTCTGGACTATCGCTGACAGCATGAATGTGGCCATTGAATTGTAAAGGAATGTTGAGCCCGGGTCATTCGTTACCGGGAAGGCAAGAAAAGACTTTACCCAGTCGGGACCGTCTGATCTTATGGCTCCTGTCGGTTCAGGCGACTGGCCTGCTGACATTGTAAGCAGATCCCTGACGGTCATGTCAGCCAGGAAAGGTGAAACTGAATCAGGCAGCTGATCCGGGAAGAAGGATATGACCTTATCGTTGACGGTAAGAAGCTTTTCGCTTACTGCAAAGCCAACAGCTGTTGAGGTGAAACTTTTACTTGTTGAGTAAAGAGTATGCCTCAGGTCCGGCTTGTAAGGATCCCACCATCCTTCGGCAATTACCTTGCCGTGACGGAGGAACATGAAGCTGTGAAATTCCTGCCTGCTTGCGGCAGCAGAATCCAGGAAAGTGATTATTGCTTGCGGAGGAGACTCCCTCGGCCTCAGGGGTGCTTCTTGGCAGCGATGTGGTCGCCGGGGTTTCATTTTTGCAGCTGATAACCGGGACAAGTAACAGAATTGCAAAAAAGCTCATAAGGAGGCGGTAAATTCTCATATTTCAGGTTATTGGTTAAATAATAGCTACTATCAATTATCCAAAAATACATGTTTATTTGACTTGATTCCTGGTCTTTGGGTCCAAGGTCTGTAGTCTGATAAATTCTTAATTCTCATTTGCCACCCGCCCCCTGCTCTGTGCCCTATTCCACTTCTTGCTCCATCACATTAGCAGTACCTTAAAATAAAAAAATATTTATCTTTGACCTCTCAATGGCGCGTTCCTCTAACGGATAGGAGTTCGGTTTCTCACACCGACAATAGCAGTTCGAATTCTGCTACGCGCTACCAATTTAATAGATGTAGAGGCAGGTCTCAGGTCTGCCTCTGCTATTTTGCTGGGAAGCTGTAATTATTTTACAGAAATGCTGTCGGCGGCTTGCCGTGCCCAGCCAATCACCAGGTTCTTTTCATCTGCGCTGAGCCGTGCGCTTTTATGCATCATTTTATAAGACTTTAAAGGCATAATATCTTTTTCGATAACGCCGGCAACTCCCTCCAGTTTGCTTATTTGCTTCCTGGGAGTATAACCGCCGAACTCACTGAAATTCAGATTATCCTTAGCCTCCTCAATATGCCCCGTCATCCACCAGCCGGCAGGCTGAATATTGATATACCATGGATACCTGGTATTATTGCTGTGACAGTCATAACATGCATTCTGCAGGATGACCTTAACCGGATCAGGCGTGCTGAACACTCCCGAAATATCGGAAGAAGATGCCTGGCTGTCAATGTTACGGTCTGGACGGAAAAACTGTATAGCTATAAGGGCTATCACTATGACTATCAATATCTTTTTGGCAAGTTTCATGGTTATTTTAATTCTTCTTTTATTACACCACAAGTTAGCATTTCTTTACCATACAAAAAGACATGCTATTTCTTTAATGAAACAGTGTTCTCAACGACAATATCAAAGTTGCTGCCGGGCAAGGAGTTCATGACGTCCATCACTGTCACGTCATATGCTTCAGGTGCATCAGGACCAGGTGTCGGTTGCACCTCGTGTGGAAGGTTACCTGGTAGTATTGAATTCAGTTTCTCGAGTATTCATGATCACCCCATCCATTTACCGGGAATTATTTCTTTTCAACCAGAAGTCATCCCGCATATAGGGCAGTCTCCCGGTTTGTCCCTTATGATTTCCGGGTGCATTGAGCAGGTGTACTCAACCTTTGCAACCTCTTTTGTAGTTGATTGTTTCTCTTTGGAAGAGCTGTTTCCGCAAGTGTTAAACATTAAAACTGCGAGCAGAACAAAACCGATAGCTAAAAGACTTTTTTTCATGTTTATGAAGATTAAGATTAAAATAATGATGGATTAATAAAATTACTAAATTATCGTGAACCTTAGAAGGGAAAGTGCGCTGAGTCACCCCATTTATTTATATATAATCAACATGGATTGCATAGGTATAACTACTACTGTACCTATTATTATTGCAGTAAAGACAAGGACCCGATAATGGTTCTGGTATTCACATATATGGTGATACTTTATTTTCGATTGCTGTTCTGGTTTACAAGTTTAACTACCGCCCAAATAATAACACCAAGAACGATAAGGCCGATAACCCAAGCATATCCCCCCATTCCCCATCCATTATGTAATCCATCCATCATAATATTAAGTATTTAGTTTTTAACTTTTAATAAACTTGCATTGAAAGCAACAACAATTGTACTCGCCGTCATTAAAACAGCACCGGCTGCAGGACTTAACAATATACCCAGTTTATATAAAACACCTGCCGCCAGTGGTAATGCTATTACATTATACCCTGTTGCCCAGATCAGGTTTTGAATCATTTTGTGATAAGTGGCTTTCCCAAAGAGAATCAGATTGACAATATCTTTTGGATTGCTGTTTACTAAAACAATCCCTGCTGTTTCTGCCGCAATATCACTTCCTGAACCTACAGCTATGCCAACATCTGCCTGCGCCAGGGCGGGTGCATCATTTACCCCATCGCCAGTCATGGCAACAAATTCGCCATTGCTTTGCAGCTCTTTTATCTTTTCTAATTTCTGATGCGGTAAAACTTCAGCAATAAAACTATCCATCCCTATCGTTTCACTCACGCTTTTTGCTACTTTTTTATTGTCGCCGGTAAGCAATATCGATTTGATATTGTTTTGTTTTAAAGTTTTTATTGCTTCTGCTGATTCCGGTCGTATCTCATCTGATAACGCAATATACCCTGCCAACTCATTATTGATAATGACAAATACAACCGTTTCTGTATCATTGGCTGTGAAGCTATCGGGAACAGGAATACTATTTTCTTTTAAATAACCCGGACTAACAACCAGTATCTTTTTACCTTCAACTGTAGCTTCAACACCTTTCCCGGTGATTGCATTAAAGCTTTCAGTTGATGGAACAGCAATAGATAAATCTTTCCCCTTTTGCATAATTCCAGTTGCAATAGGATGCTCAGAGTTTTGCTCTAATGCAGATGCTAACCGAATGATTTCATTTTCAGAAAGTTCACTTTTCAGAGAAACGGTTTTTGATACTTCAAATCTGCCTACGGTAAGTGTTCCGGTTTTATCAAAAACGATTGTAGTAAGTTTTCTTGCACTTTCAAATGCTGTTCTGTTTTTTATCAATAACCCGTGTTTTGCGGATAAAGCTGTTGATTTTGCTACCACCAGTGGTACTGCTAATCCTAAAGCATGAGGACAACAGATGACTATTACCGTAACCATTCTTTCCATTGCAAATGACAGGGCCTGGCCAGTTATATACCAGTATAAAAATGTTGAAATACCCCCGAAAAGGGCAATAATTGTTAACCATTTTGCAGCTTGATCTGCCAGCAGCTGGGTTTTAGATTTCGCTTTCTGTGCATCTTCCACCAATTTTACTACTTGCGAGAGATAAGAATCTTTAGCTGCATGAGATACAGTAACTTTAATAGAACCGTTTCCGTTTATCGAACCGGCAATTACTTTATCGCCTTTTGTTTTTCGCACAGGCTTGGATTCACCAGTAAGCATGGATTCATTCAGATAGCTTTCCCCTTCTGAGATTACTCCGTCAGCTGCGACTTTTTCACCCGGTTTTACAAGAATTATATCGTTCTCTTTAAGTGTATCAGTCTTTACGTCATGTACCATATCCGGCATTACCATGTGAGCATCGGATGGCATTAACTGCACCAATAACTCCAATTCTTTTGACGCTCCCGCTATTGATTTCATTTCTATCCAATGCCCCAGAAGCATGATCAGGATAAGGGTTGCCAATTCCCAGAAAAAATCCATACCCTTCAAGCCAAAAACAATGGCGACACTATATATATAAGCTACCGTTATGGCAAATCCAATCAAAAACATCATGCCGGGATTCCTGGTTCTTACTTCATCAACCAATCCTTTAAAGAAGGGCCAACCACCATAAATAAACACTACTGACGATAATGCCAATAAAATATATTCAGAACCTCTAAACGCCCAGTCTACCCCAATAAACATCTGTATCATAGGTGATAACAATACGATCGGGATGGTAAGTATCAGCACTAGATAAAATCTCTTTTTAAAATCAGCGATCATCATGGCATGATTATGTCCTTCCATACCCATGGATGGGTTGGGTCCATGATGCATCGTACTGTGATCCATTTTTGAATGATCAGGTGCTGTCTTTTTTATATGGGTTTCAGTGTGATGTTGATGTTCCATTTTTGTATTTTTATTTACTAACTGAAAGACTGTCTATTGATTGCTGCGCCCAATCGATTAAAAGCTACTTTTCAGCTATACTTAGCTGTGCAAATTCATGCATTATTATATAAGATTTTATGGGCATGATATCATCTTTTAGATTATTAGCAATGCCATCCAGCTTGCTTAATTGTCCTCTTTGTGAATAAGAGCCAAATTCACTAAAATTTAACTGGTTTGAAATTTCAGTTGCCAATATCTAGATACTTGTGTTGTTAGCAGGTTTAATAAATTGAATTATTATCAGGACAGTACCTACTGTTAATAATATTTTTTTCGCAATACTCAGTGCTATTTTATTTCTTCCTTAATAGAACCGCTTGTGAGCATTGCTTTTCCCATATAGGGATTTTTAATTTCCTTTGTTTCGCTTACCCAATAAGCGCCTTTCCCTTTATTGTACATGGAATCAAAGTCCCAATACAAAACCCGGTCGCCGCCAAATGCTTTTACCAAATCGTAAATGTCTTTGCTCAAAAGTTCAAAATGCTCCCTTTGATGTTCAATATTGCCCCCATTAGCACCTATGTGTTCCGCATGTTCTATTGCATCGGCTTCCACATCTTCAAAAGTTTTCTTTTGAACTTCAGTCAGAACAGTTTTGTCGAAATTCTTAAATGCTGTTTGCACTTCTTTCCCGGCAGTTGCAGCGCCTGTGGAATTGTCTTCAGTGAAGGCATTTTTCATTTGTAAGTAGGCGTTTAGGATTTCTTTAATAGAAATAGCGTTCTTTGCATCTCCTACTGATGATGTTAATACAGATGCCTTATTTACAGTGGATTTTAACTGCAAAGTTTCATTCCTTTTCTGGTTTTCAGTTGATTTGTTGTTACCATTGCAGCCTGTTAAATAAGTAGCTACCATCATTAAGCCAAGAATTATATTTTTCATTTTGACATTATTTAGTTTGTAACTATTAAATACTTAAACACATTATTCAGCAATTGGACGTTTTTCTTTTTGTGTGGTTACTTTTCCCCTCCATATCCAGCTGCAAAATGAATTGCGCTGAAAAGCCCCTGTTTGTTGTGACCGATTGTTGATAAGCGTTTATTAAAAACTGATATTTGTTTCATAAATTAAATTTTTAAGTTTGCCGAATAATTGTAAATAATCTATTTTCTAAATGGCGCATACTTCCTTCTTTTAATAATTCAATGTCTCTTTAGTGTCGCCACAGTCCATCATTTTATCTCCGAAATATGGATTCCGAATTGTTTGGGATTCGCTAAGCCAATAAGCCCCCTTCCCATTTTTTGCCATTGGGCAAAACTGGTAATAAACAGTCTTCCCCATCAAACCAAAGGTTTGTATCGCCTTATAGAACTGGTCGCTAATATCAGAAAATACCATTCGCTGGTCCTCTATCTTGGCAGAAGATAATATCAGTCTGATTTGATTGTCAAGCTTGCCGGAGATATCCATCCATTGTACATGGGCATCGCCCGTAAGAAGTTTCATGTCGACGTTTGCTAATGCCTGCTGAGCTTTTTGAGCAGCTTTTTTTGTCTTCTTTACATCACTCTCCACGAAAGCATCTTTTAAGACAATATATTGATCAAAGACGGTGTTTAGCTGCATTGTAAAATCCATGTTTACTTCCAATTTCAAAGGCATTTTTGAAGATTTATCTCTCGACATATCCATTCCAGCCATACTTGTATCAGTTACAGATATAGATTCACCAGGACTTGCATCACCCGGCATAATCATTCCAGGCATTGAGGAGGTTGTTCCCCCTGCCGGATTCATCATGCTTGGCTTTCCCTGAAGTTGCGCGGCTGCATCAACACTGAAGGCGCCACTGGTGACAATCTCTTCGCCTTCTGTCAGGCCGTCAGTAACCACATAGCTTTCTCCGAGCATCGGACCCAGTCCAATTTCACGTATTTTAAAGACCGGTTCATCAGTATCAGGTTGTTTTACATATACTATTGAACGCTTCCCGGTCCATAAAACTGCAGATTTAGGAATTACCAGGTTATTACGATATTTCACCAGATTTGAAGAAACAATGCCTGTTGCGAACATCTCGGGTTTGAACCTGCCGGACTGATTCGCCATTTCGACCCTCACTTTAGCCACCCGGGTGACCGGATCAATTACGGGGTCGACAAAAACAATATTGGCGGAAAAATTCTCCCCGGGCAACGACTGAAGGGTGAATGAGATTTTTTCTCCTTTCTGCAGGAATTGCAGGTCACTTTCATATGCATCGAACATGACCCACACTCTTGAGAGATCGGCAATATCGAATAAAACCGTGCCCTGTGAGACATGATCACCGGTATTAACCCTCCTTGAGGTAACAATGCCGCTCGAATTCGATGTAATATCAACGGTATTCTGAACAGCTCCCGATGCCTCAATATTTGTGATCTGATCGTCAGTGAGCTTCCATTGGTGAAGTTTTTCTTTGGCTGCTTCGTATATTGCCGGTTGTGCCTCTTTGGTTTTAGCCGCTTCCAGCAGCTCCTGCTGTGCTGTAACCAGTTCGGGAGAATAGACCTGTGCCAGCACCTGTCCTTTTACTACGGATTTCACCGGTGAAGTTTACCGCCAGCCGGTCTATCCTGCCCGGCACATGTGCAACCTGGCTCTGCAACAACCTTTCATCAGCCTGCACCTTCCCGTATAGCCTGATTTCCTTTACCGGGTTCTGCCTTGAAACCACAGTCGTAAGCACATTGGCTAATTGAGCTGCTTCCGGAGTGAGATGTACAGCCATGGGATCGACTGATGTGGAACTGTTTTGGACAAGAGGGATGAGATCCATTCCGCAAATCGGGCATTTGCCCGGTTTGTCGAGGCGTATCTGCGGGTGCATGGCGCAGGTCCATATTGTACCCTGAACAACTCCCGAAGAGTGATCATGTTTCTCCCCGTTTTTTTGTGACGGATGAAAGAACAACCAGCCTAAAAAGATACCAAGTATCAGTAACAGGCTGTATTTCAAATATTTATTTGAAAATATCTTAAACTCCCTGAGCTTTTTCATTGTACGTTTAACTTATTGTATCTGTGAATTTGCCATTAACCGGTTCAGCCAGGCAATGGCTGTATTGTAGTCAGCAACAGCTTCGACCTGCCTGAGTTCATAGTCGAGCATCTGCTGTTGTACGCGCAGAACATCGGTAAGTCCGGATGAAGAAGTTGAAAAGCTCTTCAACATCAGATCGAAGGACTGTGATGCCAGCTGGAACTGATTTTTATATAGTTCCATTCTGCGCCCAGCATCACGGAACATCTGCACGGCATTATAATATTCAGTCTGCAATGCATTGACAGATGCCTCGTAATTTTGAGATGTGGCGGTCTTCAGCAGTTCAGCCTCGTTTTTCATTGCATTGTATTTCTTCCGGTAAACCGGCAGTGTGACAGAGACCATTGGCATTATCATGTCCTTGCCATTCATACTTGATTCGGACATCACGTTTTTGTTTATCAGATGAATAATTCACGCCCAAACCGACCATGGGATAACCCATTGAGGTTACCATTTTCTTACGCGCATCAATCGACTGCTTTTCAAATTCAAGCATGCCGAGCATAGGGTTTCCTTATAAGCATACTGTCTGACACAGCAATCAGTGATAAGCCAAGTGAATCGGCAGGAATGATTTCGTCTGTAAAAACGGGGGTATCAGGCTGCCTGTTGAGATAGCCGTTGAACAGGGCAGTCACGCTTTGTTCCTGATTCTTCAGCAAGGCTATGCTGTTTTCAAGTTCACCGGCTTCCATCTGGATCCTGTACAGGTCTGCAAGTCCTGACCCACCTGTTGAGGAACCCATCGGAGCGGTCTGCGATGACATGGGTTGATATGTTTGAACTGCACTGGTGTTGCCTTGGCCGCCTCCCATAGACAGCATACCTGACTGATTGCCCAGGTTGGTGGCCGGGGAGGAACCTGATGACATCCCGGCACCGGACGACGTTGTGCCGTCACCTCCCACAGGACCAGACTTGAATCTTACAAGTGCAAGACGTTCTATCGTTTTCAGAATTTCAATATTTTTTTCTGAAATACTTATGCCCTTCCTGATCTTGTATAATTCGTACCAGGTTTTCTGAACATCATAAAAGACCTGAAGTTTAGCATCGCGGAAAAGTTCAAATTTTGCGTTTGCCATCAGACTCATTTCATCCTTTGCATTCTTAAGAACGCCAAACCATGGAAACATCTGCATCAGCCTGATGTCAGCAACCTGGTTCCCGCTGACAAGCTCCATCGGCTTCAGAAACACGCCAAGACTTAACTCAGGATCTGACAGGCTACCGACCTGCGGTATCTTTTGCAGGGCTATCTGGTACTCGGTGAATTTCTGCAGTACCGCCGGGTTGTTTTTGGCAGCGATCTCCAGATACTGAAGAAGCGAATCAGGATACTGCTGGCCCTGACTCACAAGCCAGCTGCCCGAAACAATTACTGATGAACAGTATTTTTCTAATATGTTTTCATTTTCATTTTCCGGTTGATTATCAATTGCCTGATCAGTCAAAATATGTTTGTGACTTACGGCTCTTTCCCTCCACATCGCCTGAAACAGGGGAACAACAAAAATTGTCATTACCTGAATTATCATTCCTCCGAACATCGGGATTGCCATCGGAACCATAATATCAGCCCCTTTACCGGTTGATGAAAGCACAGGAAGCAGTGCAATTACAGCTACGGCAGTGGTCATCATGGCAGGACGTACACGTTTTTTCCCGGCCATGACCACAGCTTCACGGACATCATGGACGTTATCAGGTTTTTTATCTTCAAACACCTGGTGAATATATGTACCCATAATCACACCGTCGTTTGTGGCAATACCGAAAAGAGCAATAAAACCGACCCATACCGCCACACTCAGGTTAATTGTATGCATCTGGAACATGTCACGAAGGTTTAATCCCGCAACCGGGAAGTTCATGAACCAATCCTGCCCGTAGAGCCACAGCATCAGGAAACCGCCCGAAAAAGCTACAAAAACACCAGAGAAATGAATGAATGATGCCGTAACTGTCCGGAACTGGAAGAACAACAACAGAAAGATAATCACCAGGCTTAAGGGAATGACAATAGCCAGTCTCTTTGTTGCTCTTATCTGATTTTCATAATTGCCGGCAAATTTGTAAGTCACTCCGGCAGGAAGAGTTATTTCTCCTGAGTCAATTTTACCCTTTAGTATCTCCGTGGCTTCTTCCACCACATCGACCTCGGCTTTGCCTTCCAGTTTATCAAAGATGACATACCCGACAAGGAAGGTATTTTCACTTCTGATCATCTGGGCTCCACGGGTATATTCAATATCTGCTATTTCACCGAGAGGTATCTGGACGCCATTCATTGCAGGGAACGAGGATCCGTTTCAAATCCTCGGGGTTATCACGCAGTTCACGGGCATATCTTACTCTTAACGGGAAGCGTTCGCGGCCTTCCACCGAGGTTGAAAGTGTCATTCCTCCGACAGCAACCTGTAATATTTCCTGAACCTCACTCACTGTCATCCCATAGCGGGCCATTGCTTCGCGGTTAAGCTTTATCTCAAGATAGGGTGCGCCGACGGCACGGTCATAAAACACTGCGGAGGCTTTTACTGATGGCACATCCTTCAAGGCCTTCTCCAACATCATCCCGGCTTCTTCAATCGTATCAAGATCAGGACCGTACACTTTCAGTCCCATCGGTGCACGCATACCTGTTGAAAGCATGACAAGCCGGGTCTCAATGGGTTGCAGTTTGGGAGCAGAGGTCAGACCCGGGATATCAGTCACCTTGACGATCTCATTCCATATATCAATGGGTTTTCTGATCTCCGGCCGCCACTGCCTGAAATAATCTCCCTTTTTATCCGGAATGAGGCTATCTGCCGGAATTACCCTGAATGTCTCTGTTTGAGGGTTGTAAGTTGTTCCGTCACTAAGGAGATAGCTGCCGTCACGGTCAACCCTGAACTGTTTGCGATGACCGTTCTCATCAAGAATATATTCAGAACGGTAGTTGATTGTATTTTCGAACATCTGTACCGGTGCAGGATCAAGAGCGGAATTTACCCGTCCCCATTTTCCAACTGCAACCTCTACCTCAGGTATGGCTGACAGCCTTTTATCAAGTGTCTCGATATATTTAAGGTTCATCTCGATACCGGTATGTGGCATGCTTGTCGGCATCAGAAGATATGATCCCTCATCAAGTGTTGGCATGAATTCCTTCCCGGTACCCGGGAATGTCCTTATCGCACTCTGCCAGGCTGATGTCTGCCGGAAAGTTCTCCATCCTGCTTTTTCAGCCCCTGAAGCAACAAACCCAAATATCCTGTCCACACCCTGCCATATCAGAAGACCAAAAAACAGGGTAAAAGCCGGTATCATCAGGAACTTCCATTTATTGCGTAATGCCCACCGGAGTATCTTTTCATAATAATGGACCAGTGACATCAGGACAACCAGAATTGCCGTTACAATAGCGGCAACGAATAAAAAGTTGACAACCCGGCTGTTGTGCGCTCCGAGCGGCAGCCATTCAACGGACAGATACCATGTTGCTACCAGTACGGTGATGGCAATGTTGATATAGTTTGCAAATTCCCTGCGTTTTTCAGCCCACCTGTAATCAAGGAGATTATTTATTCCCAGGGCAGTTAAGGCCAGAGCCGGCCATGTGTGCCAGATAATCGCGAAAACAATCCCGGCAACTATCAGTGCACCGTTCCATATTTTCTTAATTTTCTTAGCATCAAAGCGGATATTGAAGAAAATATGAACGAGCGTTGGCAGTACGACTATTCCAAGAATGAATGCCGCAAGAAGGGCAAAGGTCTTTGTCCAGGCCAGGGGATGGAACATTTTCCCTTCCTGGGCCTGCATTGCAAAGACGGGAAGGAAACTTACAATTGTTGTTGCAATGGATGTCACAACGGCAGCCCTGACCTCGGTTGTTGCCTCGTAAATCACCTGCATCAGTTTTTTGCCTCGTATTCCCTTATTTTCAGGCATTTCGAGATGCCTGAGAATATTCTCCACATCAACAATCCCGATATCTACCATTACACCAATGGCTATGGCAATACCTGACAAAGCCACAATATTGGCATCAATGCCGAAAAACCGCATCAGGATAAAAGTTATTAAAACGCCTAACGGCAATAACCCGGCGACAATCAGTGAAGCCCTGAGGTTGATCACAAGGACAATGATTACAATTATAGCTATGAGGATTTCATGAGAGAGGGCAGACTGTAGTGTTCCGATTGTTTCCTTAATAAGTCCTGTCCTGTCATAAAAAGGTACTACAGTCACCTTTGAAACGGAACCGTCAGGCAGGGTTTTCTGCGGTAATCCGGCTTCAATCTCCTTTATCTTGTCTTTAACATTACTAATAACCTCCATCGGGTTTGAGCCATATCTGGCAACCACAACGGCTCCGACAGCTTCCGAGCCTGATTTATCAAGACCTCCGCGGCGCGGGGCAGGACCAAAAGAGACATGTGCCACGTCTTTAATCCGTACCGGCACATTGTTCCGGACCGCAACAACCGATAATTCAAGGTCATTCAGGCTACTGACATAACCAAGGCCACGGATAATATACTCTACGTTATTCAGTTCAATTGTCTCGGCACCGATATCGAGGTTGCTGTTCTTAACGGCATTCATGACATCCATTACGGATACATTGTAAGCCTTAAGGGCATTCGGATCGAGATCGACCTGGTATTCTTTTGTAAAGCCTCCGACTGATGCTACTTCGGAAACTCCCTCTGCGGCTGAGAGGCTGTATTTAACATAAAAATCCTGGATCGTTTTGAGCTCTGACGGATCCCAGCCTCCGTTTGGCTTACCGGTTTTGGGGTCTCGTCCTTCAAGGGTATACCAGAATATCTGACCCAGGGCAGTGGCATCAGGTCCCAGTGTAGGCTGCACTCCTGCGGGTAATGTCCCGGGAGGAAGAGAATTAAGTTTTTCCAGGATTCTCGACCTGCTCCAGTAAAACTCAACATTATCTTTAAATATGATATAGATGAATGACATCCCGAACATGGATGTGCTTCTGATTGTCTCTACCCCGGGGATACCAAGGAGAGCTGTAGTCAAAGGGTAGCTTATCTGGTCCTGGATATCCCTGGGTGACCGCCCCATCCATTCGGTGGAGACTATCTGCTGGTTCTCCCCTATATCGGGTATTGCATCAACCGGCACAGGGTTACGGGGCAGAAAACCTGTTTTCCAGTCGAACGGCGCGGTGACTATCCCCAGTATGACAAAGGCTGCCAGGAGGATAAATGTTATCAGCCTGTTGTACAGGAAATATTTTACTAATCGGTTAAACATATCATTCTTTTATATTAAAATAACCTGAAAAAGGATGTCTTAAATGTTACCTCCTCCCCCCTGACCGCGAGCGTCAGGGGGAGTGGTAAACTTACTTTTGAGCCTCTTTGCAATGAACAGCCTATCAGTTCCACCTTTCATAATGGCAGCATCCCGGAAGGCTGGCATAAACGGCATCATCAGCCCGGTATTTCTCCGTGTCATGACCCACTGCTGCAACCTTTTGCTGAATGTCATCAACGGTGATCAAAGCGGGATTATATGTGACCCTGAGAAGCTTCGTCTCCTGGTTCCACACTGCCTCGGCTATTCCGTCGACCTTCATGGCGCCTTCAATGCGGTCCTTGCACATGCCACATTCTCCGAGAACCTTAATCTCCTCGGTTTTGGATGATACCTTTTTATTCTGGTTCTGTGAGTTACAGCCTGCAACCACCAGTACCGCAAAGAAAGTTACGAGAATTATTTTTACTGTTTTCATGAGATTTAAGAATTAAATTTTTGTAGTAATAATAAAATAGCGACACTGCGCACCGTCTGACGACGGGCACAGCTATTTCAACCGATTGGGAAATCAGATACGGAAAATGCAGAGAATACTCTGCTGGTCGGGAAGAAAGAGGTCAGAGCCCGGAGGACCGGTGTAATTGACAATTAACGGATCCCTGAATGAATTGAAAAGGCATACCTCAGGCGCCTGGCAAAGTATATCAATAACCGGGGGAAGAGGTTTGTCGATCATCAGTATGCTTGAAATGCTGTAGTCGCTCACACTGAATTTTGACATCGTATTGTGGCAGCAATTCTCCTTGAATACAGCTGTATTGGTGCATACCATACCATCCTCTTCCATGCCGCAGGTAGCCTTACGGTCATCAATAGCCAATCTGACATCAACAACCTCACCTCCGCAGAAGTGCCGGTCAATGGTGATCCCCATCGCTGAACCAAGGATCAGGAGAATTGACAATATTGATGCTGCTCTATTCATTCAGATTAAGAACGTTTATATCTGAGAATTGTTCTGTGAAATTACTGTTTTCTACTGATCAGCAGGCCATTTCACCTGCGTTCTTTTTTGCCGAGAGAAGATTGTATGCACCTTTTACAACGACAATGGCAGTATCCGGGTCGAAGTCCCCGGGTAACACAACTTCTGTATATCCGTCTCCGGTTACACCTTTTTGTACTTCAACCATGCGATATTCGGTAAAAGGCTTCCCGTCTTCCTCCTTATTCCTTTCAAAAATAAAAATGTAGTCCTTATCATCAAAACTGACCACTGCCTCCGACGGCAGAGCCGTAACAAGAGAATCAGATTCTTCAATCAATGCATTGACATACATACCCGGTAAAGCATTTTTGCAGGGTTTTACGACAGTGGCATAAACTTTTAATGTTTTGTCATCACTGATTGATTTTCCGGTTTGCGAGATAATTGCCTCATGCGTTTCAGTTTCATTATTAATGAAGAATTTTATTTTCTGACCCGCAACAACCTTGTCTGCATCCTTTTCAAACAGAGTTAGTTCCAGAAAGAGTCTTTCGTTGTTCAGAATTTCAAACAGCACATCTGTGGGTGCAACATATTTCCCTATGTTGATATTTACCGACTTAAGGTAGCCGGTGATAGGGGATTTCAGGCTCACGCTGCTGCTGATATTGGTTTCATTAAGGCTGCCCGGTTCAATGCCTATAAGAATTAGTTTCTGCTCAAGCGATTTAACAAGGGCCACCAGGTTCTTATATTCTACAGTAACCTGTTGTAAATTCTTTTCTGAATATACTTCATCATTATATAAATCAGTATGACGTTTATATTCCGCTTCAGCGTATACAAGCCTGTTTTTTGCCTCCAGGTAATTCTGCTGTATGTCAACAAAATCCTGGTTTTCTATTATTGCAAGTGTCTGCCCTTTACTGACAAAATTACCTGCAAGGAGCGTTGTGCTTTTAATGAAACCGCCGAGTGGTATGGAAACGGTAGCCTGGTTTTGAGGTGCAACAGAGATGATGCCATTTACTTTGAGAGTTTTACCCATTGATTTCATCACGATTGAACCGGTCTGAATGCCAGCAAGTTTTATCTGATCTTCCCGCATTTCGACAATATTTTCCGGCAGGACTTCAACCTCGGTTGATTCAGTGGCAGGCTTATTCTTACCGGTACAAGAGCCTAATAATATTAAAGTTGCACAAATGACGAGTGGTACTTTATAATTTGATTTTTTCATGATATCTGAGATTTAAAATATTTTGCCTGTGATATAATCAATTGAGATGATAGTCTGATTAAAATTATTAATCGCATCAAGATAATTTTGTTTGATAGTCAAAGCTCTGTTCAGCGTGAGTACGTAATCCAGGTAATCCAGGGCTCCGGCTTTGTAGCTGAGGGTTGCCTGTTGAATTATCAGATCAGCCTCAGGTACGGCCTGATTTTCATAAAATTCCACATTTGAGGAGTACTTATTATATTCATCAAGCAATGATTGATAGGTGCCTGAAATTGATATGGAATAGTTGTCAGCATCCGTTTGCGCTATGTTTGCAGCTATTTTTGCGGCTTTTGCCTTCGATGTATATGGGAAAAACCACAATGGAACAGTAATTCCGGCCTGAACACCGTCAAACCGGTCATCTTTCCCGAAATTTTGCGGCGCCCCATTGACATCCTGTGTTCCGATAATTGTCTGGCTGAAGTAGCCAATATTTAAATCAGGCCACGCCTGGCTTTGTTCAAGTTTTTTCTCAATCTGAGAAACTTCGATCTGTTCCTTCATGTAACCCAGAAATGGATTCTGTTCAACCGAACTGCTGTCAGAATTAAGCTCAAAATCGATTCGCTGGAGTTCCTGAACTGCCGGTACCAGAGCGGACTTACTGTTAAGTAATACCGTAAGTTTACGGCCGCTGATTCCGATATCAGAGGATACCAGATACAACTGATTTTTGATTTCAAGGCTTTGTGAACGGGCGGTTATCATTTCAAGACGATTTGTCTCACCCGCCTTAGCCCTAAGCTCCGCAGCCCGCAATAACCCTGAATAAAGGCTATCCTGATAGGATAGAAGTTTCTGCTTCGACACCAGGTATGCATATTGCCAGTAAACCTGCTTTACCTGTGTGGCTATTTCAAGTTGAGTGGCTTTGTACTGCCACTCTTCGCTCCGGATATTTGCATTTGCCAGTTTACTGCGATGTATGTACACGGATGGAAATGCAAATGACTGAGAAACAGTGACGCTGTTGTCGTTTGTGTAAGAATTGAATTGTCCGTACTCCCCGTCAATTGTTGTTTTTGGCAGATCAAATGCTGCCCCTTTAAGAGCCTTCTGCACATCTATTGAAAGTGCCGCTGATTTAACGGAAAGGTTACTGTCCAATGCCATCTGAATTGCATCATGCAAATTAATGACCCTGGCTTGCTGGGCATTTACAGTACCTAAGACTGATGTTAGCCCTAACAACAGGACAATTGCGCCAGTCTTTTTTGCCAGCATACCTTTAATTCTGAATTTGTGTCTGGTTGATGAAAAAATGATGTAAAAAACAGGAAGTATAATCAATGTAAGAAGGGTTGCTGTAATAAGTCCGCCTATTACAACAGTAGCCAGTGGTCTTTGCACTTCTGCTCCGGCTGAAGTTGAAATTGCCATGGGCAAAAAGCCAAGAGAAGCCACTGCCGCAGTCATAATTACCGGACGCAATCTTGTTTGAAGGCCTTTCAGAACGCGTTCAGTTATATCTGTAACACCTTCTTTTTCCAGCCTGTTAAACTCAGCAATCAATACGATCCCGTTAAGAACGGCAACGCCGAATAATGCTATGAAACCAACACCTGCAGAAATTGAGAAGTTCATTCCGCGAATCCACAGGGCAAACACCCCGCCGATGGCAGCCATAGGTACTGCTGTAAAAATCAACAGCGATTGCTTTACGGAATTAAAAGCAAAGTAAAGAAGTACAAAAATCAGGAGCAGTGCGGCAGGAAGCGCAACGGATAGCCTTTTCTGAGCAGCTTCAAGCTTCTCAAACTCACCTCCGTATGAAATGAAATAACCGGTAGGCAATTGAATACTTTCTTCAATCTGATTCTTCACATCATTAATTACGCTTTTCATATCACGGTTACGGACATTGAATCCTATCGTTATCCTTCTTTTTGTGTTTTCCCTTGAAACCTGTGCAGGACCTGATTTGACAGAAATGTCAGCCAGCTGTTCGAATGGGATCTGGTGACCGTCGGGTAAAGCAACGGAGAGATTCTTAACATCATCCAGGTTCTGCCGGTAATCCTTTTCCAGGCGAACAACCAACCCGAATCGCTTTTCTTCATCGTAGACAACTCCGGCCTGACTTCCGGCGAAAGCTGCACGCAATACGCGGTTGACATCCTCTACAGATAATCCGTATTGCGCCAGGCGGTCACGATTATATTCAACCTGGATCTGCGCAAGCCCCGTGACCTTTTCTACATTTATGTCTTCCACACCGGCAATAGTCTGAATTATTTTTTCAACTTCAGCAGCCTTTTCGGAAAGTAAAACAAGATCATCACCAAATATCTTGACTGCAATATCCTGCTTGGAACCGGTCATTAACTCATTAAATCTCATCTGGATAGGTTGCTGAAATCCGAATTTGACGCCTGCCAGCGGAATCAGGCTTTCTTCCATCTTGCTTACAAGCTCTTCGCGTGAAGTAGCTGAGACCCATTCACTTTTATCTTTCAGGGTAATGATGTAATCTCCGGTTTCCATCGGAGTCGGGTCTGTGGGTATTTCACCAGCTCCTATTTTACATACCGCATGCTTGATTTCCGGGAAGGTTTCAAGTAATATCTTGTTTGCTTTGATAACATTATCCACAGTATTTGTCAATGATCCACCCTGGAGTGTTATAACACTTGAAGCGAGATCACCCTCTTCAAGCTGTGGAATGAATTCCCCGCCCAATCGGTTGAACAGTATAAGACTGAATAAAAACAAGGTAATGGCTGAAACAGAAACCAGAAGCTTTCTTTTGATAGCAAATGCGATAACAGGATTAAATATTTTATGGATCCGGTTCATAAGCCGGTCAGAGAAATTCGGTTTATGAACGGTGTTCTTGCTAAGGAACAATGCCGAAGCCATGGGAACGTACGTCAGGGAAAGGATTGCTGCGCCAATCAGGGCAAAGCTGACTACCTGAGCCATTGGGCGGAACATCTTCCCCTCAATTCCGACAAGTGCCAGAATAGGCACGTAAACTATTAAAATTATAATCTGGCCGAAAGTGGCAGAATTCATCATACGCTTTGCTGAATCAAGTACATTCTCGTCCATCTGCTTTTGATTCAGTCTGGCTACCCCGGGATGATGATGTTTACTCATTGTAATCCTGTGAACCACACTTTCAACAATTATTACCGCTCCATCGACGATCAGTCCAAAGTCTATTGCTCCGAGACTCATAAGGTTACCCGAAACACCGAACAGATTCATCAGGGAAACGGCAAAAAGCATTGAAAGGGGTATGACGGAAGCCACTATTAATCCGGCGCGCATATTACCAAGCAGCAGGACCAAAACAAAGACAACAATCAATGCGCCTTCCAGAAGGTTTTTAGAAACCGTTCCGATTGAACGTCCTACAAGATCAGAGCGATTGAGAAAGGGTTCAATCTTAACTTCTTCAGGCAATGACTTCTGAACAGACTCAATACGTTTCTCAACATTATCAATTACCTCGTGTGCATTCGCACCTTTCAGCATCATAACTACACCGCCAACTGCTTCTGTGGTGTCAACGACAAAAGCACCGTACCTGATTGCACTGCCATATTGAACTGATGCAATATCCCTTATCAATACCGGAACTCCGGAATCAGTAGTTTTTACTACAATCTTTTCAATATCCTCAAGGGTTTTGACCAGTCCGATACCCCTTATGAAGTATGCGGTAGGTCTCTTATCGATGTAGGCACTGCCGGTATTTTCGTTATTCTTTTCGAGAGCATTGAAAATATCTGTCAGGGTAAGGTTCATGCTCCTCAGTCTTTCAGGGTTCACGGCCACTTCATACTGTTTGACAAATCCACCATAACTGTTTATATCTGCCACTCCCGCTGTTCCGAGCAATTCACGGCGGACGATCCAGTCCTGAATTGTCCTCAATTCCATAGGATTATACTCTTCTTCATGTCCCTTTTCCACAGAAAGACGATATTGATAAATCTCGCCCAATCCTGTGGAAATAGGGGCAAGGGAAATCTGAGCAAGACCTTCCGGGATAGATTCTTCTGCTTCCTTAAGACGCTCGCCAAGCTGTTGTCTTGCCCAGTAAATGTCAACTTTATCTTTGAAAACCACTGTAATGACTGATAGCCCCAGTCTTGATATCGACCGAAGCTCAATTATATCAGGGATATTGGCTACGGCAACTTCAATAGGTGCTGTAATAAAACTTTCAACCTCCTGTACCGCCAGCGATGGAGCCAGGGAAATAACCTGCACCTGGTTATTTGTAATATCAGGAATAGCATCAATCGGCAACTTTGTTAATGAATAGGTACCCCATCCTATCAATGCAAGTATGAACAAGCCTACTATGAACTTATTATTTACTGAGAATGATATTATCCTATTGATCATTATAAACAGAATTTATTAAATATCAATTATTTGACGTTCGTAGCTGTACCCGGTTTGGGCGTCATTACGTTATGCCGGCACATAATTATGCAGCGACACGCAATCAAGTCAACGAATGTTTCAGGAAAGGATCTGGCAATGCATGGTCATGAGATCTCGTCCGTCATGCATTTGCAAATTATCTGGAAATAGTCTGACACTCCGTAAGTCGTTCTCCGGAATGATTGTCTGGCTGGTAGCTAACTGGAAAAAGGGTATGATCTCTGGCTGGACTTCAGTACGGATAACCTGGACCGCGATCATCTTTTCGGTCACAAGTGAGCAGCAGTCGTGTGAAAAAACGTATTCATCCATGTTGTGACCGGCGCTTTCAATGTCTTTATCATGCCCGCAGCAGCACTTGTCATCTGTTCCGGCCGCAGTGAGTGAAGTGACCAGGTTCTGCATCCCGCAATGGTAGCATGTGTGCATTGATACAGTAAAGCCTGTGCTGCAGGTCAGTACAAGAACCATCAGCATGGCAGAGATAAAAGGCGAAATCTTTCGCATGCTTTTCATGACGCAAATATAACAAAAGGAGAGATCGGTTTGTTTAAATGAAGCGGAGACGTGCAATGCAACGTCTCCGCATAAATCAATTCATCCGCCAGTACTTTATTAAATAGGCAGTATTACCTTCACCTGACGGGGATGAATGAAATTAGTCCTATAATTTATCTGCTTATATTAAATAACTTCGAAGGTGATCTTTACATTAACACGGTATTCGGTGATTTTGTTCTTCACCACCAGCGCGCTCTGATCCTGGACATAGACCGAGCGAATTTCCTTTACTGTCTTTGCTGCTGTCTTAACGGCAGAAGCAGCTGCGTCTTCCCAGCTTACCGGTGAAGATGCAAGAATTTCAATTACTTTTAGAACTGCCATAGCTTTTGTTTTAATTAGTTTATAATTAATATATTATAAATAAAAGTCAGCCTTTTCGCAGTTTGTGTAAGTTAGTTAAAAATTTTGATTTTTCCTATTCTTTTTTCAGTATTAACCAATCATAAATGGACAATTTAAAGTTAGTTTTAGTAATTTTAGCCTTTGTTAACCTGAAATGAGTTTCTAACTTAAAACCTGATTATTATGGGAATGCTTAAAGAATTCAAGGAATTTGCCGTGAAGGGCAACATGCTCGACATGGCAGTTGGTATTATCATCGGTGCCGGGTTTGGCAAGATCATTTCATCTCTTGTGAATGATGTTCTTATGCCCCCCCTGGGCCTTCTTCTTGGCAGGGTCGATTTCACACAGCTCAAGGCTGTCATTCAGAAGGGCTCGGATGCAGTGATGGATGGCGCAACAATTGTACAGCCGGCTGTTAACCAGGTGAGCATCAACTACGGTAACTTTATTCAGACAATCATTGATTTCATCATTGTTGCTTTCTGTATTTTCCTTGTGATCAAGGCAATGAATAACCTGAAGAAGAAGGAAGAGGCTGCACCTGCAGCACCCGCCGCACCTCCGGAAGATGTTGTACTGTTAAAAGAAATTCGTGACCTTCTGAAAAAATAAATAAGGAACCTGTACGTTAAGTAATAATTGTTTGCATATTTGCGGCAATTAGAAAAGATGGCAAGAATTAAGAAGTACAGATGGTGGCACAGGCTCTTTCCCGACAGGGGATAAGGCCGAAACAGTCATCATTATTTTATAATACATACAGCTGCAGCTTATCACTGCAGTCTGCCAGTAACAGGAATATATGAAGAAAGCCGGCTGTGAGGCCGGCTTCCTTTTTCTCCCCGGAAAAGTAACCACAGAACCTGTACAAGAAAGACTATTGGATGTAAATGTTGTATTCGTAGGTAAAACCATTTTCACGTAACCACCTGCGAAGCGCTTTGGCAATCTTTCTTTTCCGGAGCAGGACAATTCCTATTCCATCTGCTGATATCTGATAATATGTTCTCATCTCTAGTTATGCCCGGAAAGCCACCTTGTGCTTTCATGGCTTAATCAAACTCACTACCAAATTAGGATATTGAGAGGCATCGTCAAAGCTCATTTTGATATACTGAGGCCAGCTGTTGATAAACATACCATATCCATAGACATGGCAATATCCGGCTATGGATGATAAGCCCAGTCTGCTCAGCCAGGGCAGCCTAATTGAAATCTGTCAGATATTTATACAGTTCGCTGTTGGTCGAAAGTATGATTGTGGTGGTGGAATCAAAGGTCATCCTGAAGGTTTCCATCGATTTCATGAAACCGTAAAGACTTCGTGACGCTACCGATTGGTCGTATACGCCTGCGTAAATGGACGCAGCACGGGCGTCGGCACGGCCGCGTATCTCCTCAGCCTTGCGAAAGGCCTCCGACTGGATGGATTTCAGGTCCCTCTCCTTTTCACCGTTTATTTTTGACGCTTCCCCCTGACCTTCAGACCTGAATCTTTCTGCTATGCGGTATCGCTCACTCTTCATCCTTTCATAGATCTGGGTCCTTACCTCCTCGACATAATTCAACCGCTTTATACGGACATCAAGAATAACAATTCCCAGGTCCAATACTTTTTCATTGGATGATTTAAGAATCATTTCTTCTATTTTCAGCCTCCCGGTTACAATATCAGAAAGAGTATCCCCGGCCTCCTCACCGATAAGTCCTGAGGATGTCGGAGTCCTGTTGGTTGAACGTACCACTTCTTCCAGGTTATGACTGGCAATGAAGTCACGTGTCTCCCCGTCGAGGATATCAGCCAGTCGTGACTGTGCACCTCTCTCATCTGTCAGCCTCTTGAAGAACTGCAGCGGATCAGTGATCTGCCACCGCGCATAGGTATTGACAAAGATAAATTTCTTGTCCTTGGTAGGCAGCTGGTTGGGGTCACCGTCCCACTCCATATATCTCTTTTCAAAGAAATTAGCTTTCTGGATGAAAGGTACTTTTAACTTAAGTCCCGGAGTTGTCTTTGGTTCTCCGATAGGCTTGCCAAACTGAGTTATGACAACCTGTTCCGTCTCCTTCACCATATAAACACAGGGAAGGATAATGATCAGTGCAGCTGCTATGATGGCAAGAGTTATGATTATTTTTTTTGTCATGTCGGACATAGCCTATTTTTTAGTGTCTAGCTGCATCTGAAGGAGGGGCAACACATTGTTACCGCTCTCATCAGTGATGATCTTATGACCGAGCCTGGGAATAACCTCTTCCATCGTCTCGAGATATATTCTGCGCTTGGTCACTTCCGGGGCTTTGATATATTCAAGGTACAGGGCATTAAACCTTGCAGCTTCACCAAGTGAGTTATTAACCCTTTCGGTTGCATATCCCTCAGCCCTCTGGATAGTTTCCTCCGCCTGACCTTTTGCCTTGGGTATTACCTTGTTATATTCAGATCTGGCCTGGTTGATCAGAGTCTCCCTTTCCTGCTGTGCCTGGTTTACATCGTTAAAGGCATCTTTCACCGGGTCAGGTGGATTGACATCCTGCAGAACCACCTGCTCAATCCTGATGCCCAGAGAGTACTCCGTACACAATTCCTGAATCTTTACATGTACGCTTGATGCTATTTCGGCCCTCCCGACAGTAAGCACCTCGTTTACAGTGCGGTCACCGACTATTTCGCGCATGGAAGCCTCGGAGATGTCACGCAGTGTATTTACCGGTTCCCTGACCTTGAAAAGATAGCTGTAAGGGTCCTCGATACGGTATTGAACTATCCACTCAACGTCGGCAAGGTTAAGATCACCGGTTAGCATAAGTGATTCTTCAACCGTACCCACTTTGGTATACTCGGATTTTACAGCGGGCCTTGTAGTCCGAAAGCCAAATTCCTCCTTTTGCTGTCTCTCAACCGCAACTTTGTACAAAGTCTCTATTATGGGGAATTTCACCTTCAGTCCGGGCTCCACCTTACGGACATATTTGCCAAAGCGGGTGATGACACCCACCTCTTCCGGTCCGATCTGGAAAAGAGAACTTACAAGCAGAATTAACACAACAAGGATCCACAGAAAATACTTCAGTAGAATCCAGTTTTGTTCAATCCAGCCTGCAAACCCTGATTTCTTAAACTTCTGTTCAGTCAACTTTTTATGAATTATTCTCCGACGATTTTGATCAGTTTTCCTGCCTGAACCTGATCTGTAAGCTCAAGGTCATTAAGCAGGGCATATTCATTCATCTTATCCTGTGGTACACCGAAAGAGCTGAAAACAGTGGCCAGAGTGCCGGTACGCTGCACTTTCACGACATGTACCTTCTGTGGCTTTACATTTATTTTTGAAGCTTCCGTGAGCTTTGCAAAGGTCTTCATTGAAGACTCCATTGCTCCGGAGTAGTTTTGAAAATCAGCTTCTGTGGAGACACTGTGGAAAACATAGTATATGCTGCCGTACTCAATGAAATATGACATTACTATGTTGGTACTTGTGGTGCCTGTTGAGGAGTCCTGATATGTTTGTTTCGATAATGTGACAATAGCCGGCATGCCGTTGACAGTTCTTTTTTCACTGCGCTGCAGTTGCAGCTTGTATTGAGCAAGGGCGGAATCTGCCGCTGACTGCAAAGACTTCTGGTTTGACATGGTAAAGAGTATCAGAGCTTTATTGTCGGGAGGCAGGCATGGTAACCTGCGTCGGTGCGTTTGTAAGCTTCCATCCGGCAGGGAAGGAGAATTTAAATTTGAGCTCCGGGTGATAGAAGGTGTTTCCTTCAGTGTAGCCCTGTCTTGGATCTTCGCCATAAATTATACCATCAATAAGTTGCAGGTAGCTGTCAGTGTTGACCTTCCATGCCGGATATTTGAGGCTGTCCTGCCATTGCGTAGCCTGTTTGTTTACGTCGACATAGCGATCGCCCGGATCGGGGTGTGTTGACAAGAAAGTGGGGACGCCACCTTCGGCTTGCGCCATGTTCATTTTTTCCAGTACCTTGAAAAAGTCGGCCATCTTATGGGCATCATACCCCAGTTTTGATGAATACGCAACACCGAGCTGATCAGCCTGGCGTTCGTCATCGCGACTGAAGCTCAGGAAGAGGAGCTGCATTCCCTCCATGGCATATTGCGCATACTGGGCAAACTGCTCAGAGGCGATCATTCCTCCGATCAGGAGCAGTGTTCCCAATTCCTGCTTGCTCTGCTGGCTGACAGAGTGGCGTGCCGCAATGTGCCCTATTTCATGGGCGAGCACGCCCATCATTTCAGCTTCGTTGTTAAGCTGGGCCATAATACCGCGGGTAAGATAAACATACCCTCCCGGAACGGCAAAGGCGTTCACCACAGGAGAATCAACGACTTTGACGTGATACTCAAGGGCAGGACGGTGAGAAATCTTGCCCACTTCCACGCCTTTTGCCTGAACATATGCCTGCATATCAGCATCGGCATATTCACCGAATGTGGCCAAAACCTGAGGATTATAAGAGACACCCAGTGCCACTTCCTGCGCTTCACTCATCAGCATGATCTGCTTCTTCCCAGTGACAGGATTTACCGCACACGCCACGACTATGGTAACCGCTGCAGCAAAAAGCAACACGTTTACCAGAATTCTCGATTTTTTCATTCGTTATTATTTTGAAGTTATCAAGATCTCAAGACGAAATCAACGGTTGACTTCCAAATTTAGCAATTGTTGGTTAAAAAAACAAAGGCCGCCCTTCTGGAAAGGCGGCCCCGGATTCTAATCCCGTATTCAGATTTTTACTTTTTGGTAAGCGTAAAGTTCTGAACGGTCTTGTTGCCTGCAATAATATTAATTCCTGCGAAGCTGACAGTGTCATATCCTTCTTTGGTGGCAAAGATTGAATATGTGCCGGCCGGAACACCAATAATGGCATAAAATCCAAGGGTGTCGGCAAATGTGGTTGCCATGACGGTGTCCTGTGCAATCCATACTTTGGCTTCCTTGATTTTGACCTCGGAAGTATCTGTTACCATACCTTCAACCCTGCCTGCAGTGGTAAGATTTGCCGCCCTGATACAGGGCTTGAAAATGAAGCCGTTATTGTTATTCATATTGCCTCTCAGCACAAATGATCTTGAGAGATCAAAATCGATCAGCACTTCAGAGGTCAGACCGCCGGAAACAACTATAGACGGATTAATGTGCAGTTTTATTCCGGTCTGCCTTCCGCTTGGCACTTTTACATTGTATGGATCAGCAATATCCTTGAGTTTCAGCCCGGCTTCTTCAACATACAATCTTATTAAATCATATTCACCTTCGGGGATATCAAGGTCAAGCAGTGTCTCGGTAACACCATTCCTGAGGTCGATGAGGTCCACGGTCACTGTGTCATCAGAGAGTACTACAAACGGATTACCGTCGCTCACGCCGTCTCCCACCTTCTTAATTTCAACTTTTGTGATCGTAACTGTTGCTGATTCAATGTTGCTGATATCAAACGGGTCATCTGTAACCTTAATTACAAGCTTGCCCTGGCCATCACCAGTTCTGGATCCTGTCGCATGCTCCGGTGAAGAGGAGCAGTGAGGCAGCTAGAAGTATTAAACCTGTTTTTTTCATATCATTTCCATTTAGAGAGTTATGCAAATAATTCCCCAAAAGAACTAACTGAAGATGAAGATCTGATGAAATCTATCTCCTGAAAATTTTTTCAAGCAAAGTTTTTATTTTCTTTTTACCTGCTTCGTCAAAATTGACTTCATCGTCCTTAAAGAGGTCAATAAGTCTGTCAAAGAAGTCCTTATCCCTGAAATCAGGGCAGTCAAGCGCTCCCTGCAGCTCAGGAGGCAGGTCAGGAAAGGGAATATCAAGCTGTTTCATCAATTCAGGATCTGATTCAGCTTTCTTAAGTGTCATTGCCACCAGCGGCAAGGCAAGGGCACTTCCTGAGCCGTTGCTCCCGCTGTTAAAGTGAATGGCGGGGGATGATGCCCCGACCCTGCTCACAATGACAAGATGAGGATTGAAAGCCGCAAACCAGGCGTCGGCATAATTCTGCGAAGTGCCCGTCTTCCCTGCCATCGGTATCTTCACGTCATAGACACTGTACACCGAAGCGCCTGTTCCTTCCCGGATGGCTTTTTGCAGCATTGCAGACATTAGTATCCCGGTCCTTTCGGTAAATACCCTTTCTTCAGTCTGCGGGAATTCATTCTGCCATATCACCACCCCTCCGGGTGTCATGATGGAAACTATGCTTTGAGGGCTGATCTTCATACCGCCGTTTGCGAATGAAGCATATGCCACTGCCACCTCTGCAATACTTGCTTCAGCAGTCCCCATGGGGAGCGATGGTGTGTTGTCAAGAGGAAATGTAAAGCCCATTCTCCTCCACTGCATGTCCAGCTTTTCGAAACCTACCTTTAAGAATAGGCTGAAAGTCGGGATGTTCATCGACTGTGCCAAGGCTCCGGCAAGTGAATATTTGCCCCCGAAGGAGTGATTATAGTTCTCGGGACTCCAGTCGTTAAAACCCGCTAATGTAACTGAATCATTGTCCAGATACTGACATGGCTCCATCCCGTCTTCAAGGGCGGCGGCGTAAAGGACCGGCTTGAACACCGAAGCGAGTTGTCTCCGGGCTGATATCTGATCATATGGCTGTGTCTGGTAGTCAATCCCGCCAACCCATGCCCTTATGGCTCCGGTAACCGGATCCATGGCCAGCAGCCCTGCCTGCAGGGTGGTCACATCCTGCCTGAGGCTGTCGGGGATATTCTTCAGTGACCTCTTTCCGGACGGGGTACTGTACTGTTCGTCCAGCCTTTTCTGCATTCTTGAAAGATGTGTTTTGAATGCTTCGTTGGCTGCGTTCTGCATGGAAAGACTGAGGGTGGTTGTAATTATCAGTCCGTCCTTTTCAATATTCCATTCCTTTCCTTTGGCAGGATGTGACTCCCTGAGAATTTTTTCAGCTTCCTTTCTTACCCTGACCAGAAAATAGTCTGCCGGTCCGGTAATATCATATTTGTTGTAATCGAGCTTCAGGGGCAGACTGCGTAATGAATCAGCAACCGCCGCGGTCAGATAGCTGTACTTCTCCATCTGCTTAAGCACCACATTTCTTCTATTGACGGCATTTTGAGGATAGAGGCGGGGGTTGAACAGGGTGTTTGCCTTAAGCATGCCGGTCAGGACAGCTGCTTCTTCGATTTTAAGGTCCGGGTCTTTTTATTGAAATATCTGTGTGAGGCAGCCTCTATCCCGAAGAGGTTCTCTCCGAAAGAAACGGTGTTAAGGTACAGGGTCAGTATCTCTTCCTTGGTGAAGACTTTTTCTATTCGCCTGGCCAGCAGCGCCTCTCTTGTTTTATTTATTATTAGCGAAAACAGGAGATAGTCTTTTCTGCCGTACATGTTTTTTGCCAGCTGCTGTGTTATAGTGCTGCCGCCGCCGGAGCTCTGATCATTGAACAGTATTGTCTTGAAAATGACCCTGAAGAGGCTCCTGGAGTCGATACCGCCGTGTTCATAGAAACGTGCGTCTTCAGTTGCGATAAGTCCGTTTGTCAGGTGACGGGGTATCTCATCGTATGTGATGTTGGTTCTGTTTTCGGAATAGAATTTTCCTATCGGAAGGTTTTCGGCGGAAACGACTATTGAGGCAGTGGCATTTTTATAATTCAGCAGCTCCTTCTTATTCGGCAGACGGCTGAATACACCTGCGTACACTGACACTGCAAAAAATCCCGGAAGGAAGATGATGACAGCAGTAACTATAATTGATATTTTCCAGATCTTCTTCATTCTTATGCCTGAACTCCGATCTGCAAACGTAGTGATTTTTCAATTAGCGCTTTTTCATTTCCCGGATACAGGGTATGGAGCCGGAGCCCTGAAAGAACGGCAGATTAAAAAAAGCCCTTAACTCCTTACGGTGGAATGCATGCCTCTCTGTGACATCAGGATGCATAACGAACCCTATTGTTCTTCCATTTCTATGAACTCGAACGGAATTTTTACAATCTGAGACATCTCCATACCGGCTTCAAGCATATCGGTATCGTTTTTTACATAATACCACTTTATCGACGCATTTAATTCCTTCGAATGCAGACGGGCCAGAACCTTACATATATCGAGGATGCATTTTGCGGAGGAGGAATTGAAGTAGTCAAAGTTGAAATTGAATATTATGGGATCCTTTCTCTTCCCTGATGAGACCAGGTCACCGAAATCGTTCATCCAGGCGAGGATAGGTGCGTAAAACTCCCGCACATCCTGAGGTCTTGATTCACCCGCTATCTCTAAAAAATACTCTTCGTGGTCGAGGATGACCTTTGGAGTAAAGACGGTCGGGCTGATAATTAACTTGTCCATTAATAAACCTGCAATATGCTCTTCCGGATATAAAATATAAAATCCTCTGCTAATACCAGTTAGACGGGTCGCTTAAAAATATTTCTCCGGATACTTATTTATTATTAACTTGAATAGCTGAAACAAAGATAAAATTTCTGTTGAAACTGGTTTAGGAATTAATTTGAATAATTCAAATTCTAAAAATTCTTAATAACCCCGGGCGATGAGTGAACCGATACTGAAAGCCTTAATACAGTTATTTGCCCTGATAAGCGATGTTCACGATGATACAGGGATTTCAAGCAGGGGCAGGGATATTGTGAGACTGTTCCTGACCAGGCACCTGAGTAATGAGCAGGTTCTGAAATATCTGGAGATGTTTGATGAGTACATCAGGCTCTATCACTCTGATAATATCTCCAGGGGCAGTATTAAAGAGAGGAAACGGACATCGCTCACTGCAATGAGGATACTGGCCATCTGTGAGAAGATAAACGAGGAGCTTCAGCAAAAACAGAAAATCTATGTGATGGTCCAGATGATGGACTTCATTTCGTTCAGTGCCGAGATCACAGAGAAGGAACTGGATTTCCTTGAAACTGTGGCAACGGCCTTTAATATACATACGACCGAGTACGAAGATCTCAAATGCTTTATCCTCGAACCTGCCGGGGGTGCAATAAGAAAAGACAGGCTCATGATCATTGACAACAATAATGAGTTTGACAGGAAGGGCATTAAGTATCTTTTCAATGAGAATTTGAAGGGCAGGATACTCTTCCTCCGCATTGTCAGCACCAACACTTTTATAATGCGTTATACCGGCAAAGAGGATCTTTTTCTGAACGGACAGAATATCTTCCCGGGACAGACGTATGTTTTTGATCACGGATCGTCGATCAGGGGGCCGCTTGTAAATGCCATTTATTACAATGATATATCAGGAGTATTCACGGAGGAGGCTTTCAAGGTTAAAATATCGATAGACGCCCGGGATATCAGCCTGAGGTTCAAGGACAGCGAAAACGGATTGCAGAAGCTCAGTCTCTTCGAGGAATCGGGAAAACTGGTCGGTATCCTGGGAGGCAGCGGTGTTGGAAAATCGACCTTGCTTAATGTCCTCAACGGAATGACAAAACCGGATACCGGCGAAATTCTGATTAACGGTCACAACCTTTATTCCCCGGAAGGGAAGGAAAAGCTTAAGGGCGTTATCGGGTTTGTTCCTCAGGATGACCTGCTGTTTGAGGATCTGACCGTGTTCCGGAACCTGTACTACAATGCAAAAATGTGCCTTGATAGCCTTGGAGAAACAGGCATCAGGGAAGCGGTGGACAGAATACTGGTCGACCTGGACCTTGATGTCATCAGGGATCTTACCGTAGGCAATCCGCTGAATAAGATAATAAGCGGAGGACAGCGCAAAAGACTGAATATTGCACTTGAGCTGATTCGTGAACCGACAATTCTCTTTGTTGATGAACCTACCTCAGGATTGTCATCGGTGGATGCCGAGGCGGTAATGAATATGCTGAAGGAGCAGACCTACAAAGGCAGACTGGTGATCATAACCATTCATCAGCCGGGGTCTGACATTTACAAGATGTTTGACAGGATAATGATCATGGACAAGGGCGGCTACATGATCTACTACGGCAATCCCACCGAGGCAGTAATCTGGTTCAGGACAAGGGCAAATCATGCCAATGCCTTTGAAGACCAGTGTATTGCATGTGGCAACGTGAATACTGACCAGCTTCTGCAGATCATAGAGGCAAAGGTGGTCAACGAATATGGAAAACCTACGCATATCAGGAGGGTTACACCTGCAGAATGGGCTGAAAGCTTTAAGCCGGAGGCTGAAAAAATAAGCCATAAAAGCAGTCCTGTTGGAAGAACCTTTGCCTGAAAATGATTACTCTATCCCGGGCCTTTTTAAGCAATCAGGGATATTTTTTATCCGTGATTTCCTGTCGAAGCTTGCCGACCGGCAATATATTCTGATAAGCATTCTCGGAGCACCTTTACTGGCATTGCTCCTGGCTTATTTTACAAGGGACACGTCAGGTAATGCCTATAATTTCAGCGAAAATGAAAACCTGCCCGCCTACATCTTTATGTGCGTGATCACTGCCTTTTTTATGGGACTGATAATCAGCGCCGAGGAAATAGTAAAGGACCGCAAAATACTTAAAAGAGAATCATTCCTTAACCTCAGCTGGTTCAGTTACCTGAACTCCAAAATACTACTGATGTTCATGATTTCAGCCATCCAGACCATATCTTTCATCCTGATAGGCAACTTTATCCTGGGCATCAGGGGTATGACCCTTACATACTGGATAGTATTATTCAGTACTTCCTGCCTTGCAAATATGATCGGACTTACAATTTCCTCAGCATTTAATTCAGTTGTTACAATCTATATTCTCATACCGTTCATTCTCATACCCCAGCTGTTGTTCAGCGGTGTACTGGTAAAATACGACAATCTTCATACAACTGGTCGCTACACTCACGAGTACGTTCCGCTCATAGGTGAACTTATGCCTGCCCGCTGGTCGTTTGAAGCACTGGCTGTTGAACAGTTCAGGAACAACAGG
The DNA here is from genome assembly GCA_963730615.1 of uncultured Bacteroidales bacterium. Lineage (GTDB taxonomy): Bacteria > Bacteroidota > Bacteroidia > Bacteroidales > VadinHA17 > SR-FBR-E99. The sequence continues at coordinate 173,422 of CAVSSR010000002.1, forward strand.
TTCGAAAGAAACATTTTCAACTATGACCTGGAGATCAGTCAGAATGAATACTACGCCTCATACCTGATCAGGGCTCTTGAAGACCGACCTGTGGGAATGCCGGCAGTTTAATGACAATGCAAGGTATGCTGAGATCATCTCAGACAATTTTAAAAAGCTGACTGCTTATACCCGGCAGCTTTCAGTGCTGGCAGGCTTTAACAATCCGCCTCCTGAGAGCTTATGGCTTCCCTGAATCACCGGCAGGTTTACACCTGAGGTTGCTGACATGGAAGAAAAACTTCTTGACAGCCTGGCACGGCAATTTCTGATTCTCAGAAAGAATAACATTGATCTGAAAGAATCAGTTGAAATGTCACTTGTATCTGAGTTGGGCAATGAGGGCTATCAGGATCTGAGGGACAACTATACCAACAAAAAACTGAGGGAAATACTTACTGACGAGTTTAACCAGAAGAAGACCATCGAGACTTCCGGTAAAATAATCCAGAGATATGAGCCTGTTTATATGAAACCTGTCTCACGGTATGGCCGTGCACAGTTTTATGCGCCGTACAAGCAGCTTGGAAAAAAGAAGATTGAATACTTTGCGGTTCAATATCATTGTTCTGTGGCTTGTTTCGCTGCTATTTTATATAGCATTGTATTATAAGATTTTACAGAAAGTGGTCAATTTCAGATTGCCCATTTTTCATAATCACGGCAACACAGGTAATGGACAGGAAACTGCTGTATAAGATCCGTATCACCGGACAGGTTCAGGGAGTGGGCTTCAGATGGAGGGCTGCTCATGAAGCCTGGAAGACAGGTATTACGGGATTTGTGAAAAACATGTCAGACGGGAGCGTCTACATTGAAGCTGAAGGATTAACTGATCAGCTGAATGATTTTGTCGGGTGGTGCAGAAAAGGCCCTGGCACCGGGTTTGTGGATAATGTGGAAATTGACACTTGCCCTCCTGTAAATTTCAGGGATTTCAGGATTGAACATTGATTATTCATCATTACCGGACTGGGCCAATTATCATCAAAAAAGGCACATTTGTCAACATACAGTACCCATGCATCAAAAATGATTTGTTTCAGACCTTCACCGGCAATACTTTCGCGTCACGGAAATGACCGCTTAATAATTGGTATCAAATTTGATGGAACATATTACCGGTCGTGGACATAAAAGGCGGAATTAAGTTACAGAAAATGAATTCAGGAGCTGTCGGGAACAACTCAGATATCGTTAATGATAAGACTGTTAATGATGCTTATCCCAGGAGTAAGACCTTAGGGAAGAGCCATCTTAACCGTCTCTTTGACGAATTGTCTGATGCTGCACGCGAGGATTTAATAGAATATCTTGACCGGATGGGTCTGATAAATGAGCCTGACATGCTTGTCATTCCTTCGACCCGTCATTATTTTTATGATGCTGAGGATATGAAAGGCATCAAAACCGTTGTCAATCTCAGGCAGCTTAATCATGTCAGGGAGGTAAGAGACTTCCTCAGGAACATTGTCGATCTGTTACCTGTCAAAAGCAACTTTGTCGGATGCTTTGTCGACAACAAAGTCCAGAATGGTTTTTCAGATAAATACAGCAATCTGCCGCGGCGAGATCTCAGAAAAGGCAGAAGCCTATGAGAACGGTATTGAATCAAGGATACCTTTCATAAACAGGATGTACAGCTTCATAGATTCGAGGACCAACAGGTACCTGACAAAGAGAGCGGTAACTCATCTCCTTGAGGAATGTGGCCTTCAGATTATAGGTATGACAGAGCTGAACGGACTGACATATTTCTGGACTCAGAAAATAAAACCAACGGCATAGTCATTTTTATATGAGATCAGGGATGGACGTTGCACTGTCCCTGTTGTTATTTCTGTACATGTGTGTATGCGAGGCATTGAAATAAATAGGATAGCTTACAATTTACCGGGTGAATAAAAAAAGAGAGGCTGCCCCTTTGGAGACAGCCTCATCTTATGTTTAACTGATCTTACAGATTCACTTTGAAGGAGCAGGCTTGAACACCCATGTCCAGCCGGTAGCCCATGCAGCATCAGGTACAAAGAGTGTCAGCCGGTCAGCTGTAAATTCCTTGATTTGAAATACCTTGTTATTGCCACCGCCGTCCATCGAACCCAGAATGTTGGCGTTACCTTTGATTGTAAGTTTGGTATAATCGGCATTGAATGAGAATGAACTTCCTGTCACAGCAGTTGCGGTAGGTGATGCATAATATGTAAAGTTGGCACCGCCGTCCAGGTCAAAGACCATCTTGCCTGCTACATCGGCAGGGGGACAACAGGTACCACCTGCGTTCCACCACATTCCTGCCCAGTTTCCCGGATCTGACATGAACCACCAGAGTCTCTCGTCTCCTCCGACACCGTCGAACACCCATGTCTTACCCTCGAGGTTTGCACCTACAAGCTTATAGTAAGCCTCGGGAAGAGCATGATCAAGCTGGGTGATTGTCACATCTATGGTTTTTGTTAGTATCATAAACCGGATTATTGATATCGCCGTTTTCAAGGTAGGGAGTGGTTACATGAAATGTAAAAGTACTCGTCCCCGGAATAGGGTAAACTACCTCCACCCTGTCTGAATACTTCTTGTCAATCACATAATCCCAGTAGCCGGCAATTCCCGGTGTGTTCATCTGAATCGACAGTTCATTACCGCCTGTTGTTGATTGCACAACTTTAAGCTCGATATTATTCGGGTCAAAGCTGTTTGACAGTGTATCTCTATTCTCAATCGGTTCGCATGCTGCAAAGAATACGGTCAGCGCTCCGACGATCAAACTTATTGTTTTATTCATTTTCATATCTGTATGAATTTCATGTTATTAGTTTACCTGTTACCATCCGGGGTTCTGTTCGTATGCACCGTTGGAGAGGCGAATTTCAGATTCCGGAATCGGAACAAGTCCTTTTGTTGCAGTGCGGTAAGGGTTGACATAGACGCCGGCAACTCCTGAATTCATCACATTGCATTCCGTTGAGAAGTAGTTTTTGGTTGGGTCTTCAACATCACCCCATCTTACCAGGTCGAACCATCTCAGGCCTTCGAATGCCAGCTCATAAAGTCTCTCCTTCTTGAGGTTGTCAAGTGACCAGGCCAAAGGCGCAAGGCCAGCCCTGGCTCTCACGGCATTCATACCAGTTGCAGTTTCCGTAAGTTCAGAGTGCATGAGGAGCACATCGGCATACCTCAGGTAGTAGAAGTCCTGGGCATGCCACAGCTGCATGTCTTTATTTGTATAATTATAAATATAGTAGAACATGCCCGCTACATCATCTGCACCTGAATGCTGAAGACTTGAATATTTCTTGTTGAAAAGGCCTGTTTCCTGGTCTCCCTTGTTTGCCTGATATCCGCCCGTACCCTGTTCTGCTTTGCCCATTTCAAGCACTGAGCCGAGTTTTCTCGGGTCCTCGTTTGGCCATGAATTGAAGAATACAGGATGGATCGGTCCCCATCCCCAGCCTTCGCCGAAAGGTACCATTGAATTGCCCCTTATCCCGAAGAAGAGAGGAACGCGGTTATTGTATTTCGGACCTTCATCCCATCCCCAGTTGCCGAAGGCAAACCTTTTTGCGAACATAACCTCTTTGTTGCCTGTACCTACTGTGGAGTTCGGACCATCCTGGCCGACCCACTCAAGACCTTCGGTAGCAGCCCATGGCAGCACATCGGTGCCGGCACTCTCGTTTACATATGAATATGGCCACAGATTTCTGAAGTCAGGAGTAAGTTCGTACCCGCTGTTTGCAATCACATCATCAAGATGGGTAACTACCTGCGCCTTCGTCAGGCTTCCGCCTTCTCCGGGAAGAGGAAGTTCGGTGGTTGCCTGCTTCTCAATGTTTGTCATGTAACCTGTATAGAACAGGAATGTACGGGCAATATAGGCTTTAGCCACCCAGCTGTTGGCATGACCGTATTCAGACAGGGGAACAGTCATGGGATCAATTACCGGCAACGTCTCAGCTGCCATAATGAAGTCTGCAGCAATCTGTCCGAATGTCTCAGTGAAGGTGTTACGGGGAACATCACGCGGTGAATCCGTTTTGGGGATTATTGGCATTCCGCCGAAGAACCTTGCAGCCCTGTACATGAAGAAGCCTCTCATGAAATAGGCCTCACCAAGAGAGGTGTTTTTGAAGTTTTCAGCTTCTTCCGCTGTATTGAAGTAGCTTGAGTAGTCAGCATCCGTAACAGCCTCAATAATAGCGTTTGTCCGATATACACCGTTATAGGTCTGCTTCCAGAGATCACGGTAGGTATCCTCTGTCGGGTCAAGGAAATTATCGCAATTTTTTGCTGTTATATCATCCGGACCGCCGCCACCGAGCATGTAGTCGCTCATAAGGTTTGCAGCCAGATGTTCTTCACCGAAGACTCCATTGACATACAGGGCATTGTAAGCACCTGCCATTGCTTCAGTGATATCAGTCGGAGTTTTGTAAAAGTTAGTAAGATCCTTCTGATACAGATTTCGTGTATCGAGAAAACCCTCGCAGCCGCTTATCAGAAGGGCTGTTGCAGCAACTATAATAAAGATTAATTTTTTCATCATTTGGCTTTATTTAAAATGTAACACTTGCACCAAACATAATCGTTCTTGGCAACGGATAGAGACCAAGATCAACGCCTGAAGCCCAGCTGTCAGGAGCATAACCGACATCAGGATCCATACCGTCATACTGTGTGAAGGTGTACAGGTTATTGACCGAAGCATAAACTGATGCACCCTTCAGCCATTTCAGCTGGCTGGCCAGCTTGTCGAACCTGTAACCCAATACCACATTGCTGATTCTGACATAATCGGCATCATGCATATAGATGTCTGAAATCAGGTTGATGTTGCGGGTAGAGGCATATCCCAGTCTCGGGATTTTGTCTGAAGTGCCTTCACCGTGCCAGCGGCCGAATATCTGTGTGGTATAGTTCTGGGTGAAGTTGTCGGCAAAAGACCTGTATGACTGCATCACCTGCATGCCGAATTTACCGGTCAGGGTAGCATTGGCATATATTCCCTTGTACTCTGCATTCATCTGGATTCCCATCTCAAAGTCAGGCAGCGGACTTCCCAGCATGACCTTGTCGTCATCATTGATCAGACCGTCAAGGTTCTGGTCAACAAACTTGACATCACCCGGGCGCAGATCTTCGAAATACGGTAAGCCTTCGGGAGTGACATAAGCATCTACATCGTCCTGATTCTGTAACAGGCCGTCGGTTTCCAGTCCGTAGAAGAAGCCGATGGGAAATCCCACCTCAACTCTTGATACGGCTGCAGTTCCCTGTGACAGTACGTCACTCGAGCCATTTATAATACCTTCGGCATTTGCAAGGCGGGTCACTTCGTTTCTGTTCATCGTTCCGCTGAATGAGGCTCCATAAATAAAGTCTGAAACATTGCCTTTCCAGTTGATGTTGAACTCTACACCGGAGTTTTTAATATCACCTCCATTGATCATGGGAGCGCCTGCACCTGCTGTACCAAGTATCGGGGCAAGGACCAGCCAGTCTTTGGTCATCTTGTTATAGAAGTCAATTGACAACCCGAGGCTTGAATTGAAGAAGCGGGCGTCAATACCGATGTTGAGCTGTTCCGAGGTTTCCCATGTTACGTCAGGATTAGGAACGTTTGCAGGAATTGCCGTGGGTGAAGTTACAAGCTTATCGGGTCCGAAATAATATCCCTGGTCGAGGTAAGCGATGTTCGAACTGTAGATGAAGTTATCAATGCTCTGGTTTCCGTTCTGTCCCCAGCTGGCACGAAGTTTACCGAAACTTAACCAGGAATTGTCTTTCATAAAGTCTTCCTCAGAGAAGATCCATCCGGCCGAAGCAGATGGGAAATATCCCCAGCGGTTGCCTTCGGCGAAATTCGAGGAGCCGTCAGCGCGGAATACCGCATCGAAGATATATTTCTCCCTAAGGTTGTACGACAGGCGTCCGTAGTAGGAGAGTAATCCGCCGCCCTGGGCAGCCCAGTCAGCACCCCAGGTATTGATACCTGCGAGAGACGTTGCAGTCACATTATCGAAGGTAGGCGTAATCGGGATCTCCGAAGATTGAATTTGACTTCCATCCGCCAACGTTGGTATTCAGGATATTATCCAGAACTTCAGTACCGGCGAGAACAGTCAGCTTGTGCTCTCCAATGGCGAAATCATAGGAAACCGTGTTGGTCCAGGTATAATTAATTCCCTGGTACATTGACTGATTAACCGCATCATTAGTATTATTATACTGGGTAGCAAGCGCGTAAGTGGGTGTCCACGACCTACTATTTCCAAACCAGGAGTTTATTCCAAATGATGATCTGATCTTCAAATTCTTTATAGGCTCAATGTTGATGTATGCATTGCCTGTAATAGAATTCCCTTTTGCCCCACTGGTATTTTGAGCGGTTGTAAAAGAGCATTGCCAGCGGGTCGTGCTGACCAAGCGAGATACCCTCAAGGGTAGGGGTAAAACCGTATTGGGTCAGGCGACTTATCCCAGTATGCGGGCAGAAGAGGGTTGGTCACGAGGGCATTGTGGAGGTCGTTCCAGTAAATGCTTCCTGTTCCTATCCACTTGTTCTGGCTGTTTGTCAGGGTAAAATTCTCCCCTATGGTAATAATGTCATGGTCACTCCCCTTAATGAGTGCCATTTCAGAGTTCAGACGGGCTGTAATTCTTTTATATCCTGCACCCATCAGGTCACCGCCAAGGATACCAACCTGATCAAAGTAGGAAAATCCCAGGGCATATACAACGTCCTTTGATGATCCTGTAATATTAAGTGAATGGTTCTGAACCGGGGCATTCTTGGTAGACATTTCATCTACCCAGTCAGTGCCCTGCCAGCCACTCTGCAAATCAGCCCAGACCTCTTCACCAAGCTGTGTTCCAAGGTTACCGGGGAAGTTTGCGTTGAGAAATGAGTTATTCTTAAGCACTGTTTCCCAGTCGGTTGGAGCCATCCCGTCATTTACACGGCCTTCATCCATTATAAACATATACTCCTGGGCGTTGAGGGCGGGCAGTTTCTTATAAATATTCTGCACCCCATAATAAAAATCATAGGTGATGACAGGAGCTGATCCCTTTACACCTTTCTTGGTTGTTACGAGAATAACCCCGTTGGCTGCTCTCGACCCGTAAATTGCCGAGGAGGCTGCATCCTTCAGAACATCGATTGACTCGATGTCGGATGCGTTGAGGTAGTCTATGTTTCCGACAGATACTCCGTCAACAATGTAAAGAGGCGCTGAGTTGCCTATTGTGCCAAGGCCTCTGATTGTAGCCTTGGTCCCTGCGCCTGGTGCACCACTGTTCCTGGTGACACTGATACCGGTTGCAATACCCTGCAGGGCTTCCATTGCAGTCGAAGTATTGAGCTCCGCAATCTGCTCGCCTTTCACATTTAAATTGGCACCGGTTACCAGTGCTTTCTTCTGAGTTCCATAACCAATCACCACAACCTCATCAAGGTCGGTAGGTGCATCGGCCATTTCTACATTAAGAGTGCCGGAGGTAACGTTAGCTTCCACCGTAGTCATTCCGATGAAAGAAAATTTTAATGTTGCCCCGATTTTTGCGGGAATGGTGTAAGCTCCATTTGCGTCGGAGAGAGTTCCGACATTGGTTCCAACCACCATAATTGTCACCCCGGGAAGAGCACTCCCGTCGGTCTGGTAGGTTACGCGTCCTTGTACCGTAACATCCTGTGCAACGAGCACATGGGTAATTACTGCAAGGACCAATAGCATTACAGTTTTCTTCATAGAATTAGGTTTTAGAACAAGTTTAAAATAAGACTATATCGTGTTGAATTTTGGGTACGAAAAGATACAAAAACATTTGACATAAACAACAAAAGGAATAAATATCATACAAGCAGCAATTTAAATTGACTATTAAAAGAAGGAGATAAATGCTTGTTATACCGTACCCTCCTGGTCAGTGTTTCCAGACCTTGCCTCGTTATCGCCCGTCTTGAACTATTTCTTAAGGCTAATAGTCATAGACCGGCCATCTGGTCCAATAATATGTAAATGAATTCCCCGGAACCAGTTCCTCGTCAAACCTGTATTCATTGGGCAGAAAGAATGACTTAACATTATCACGGGAAAATGTTTGTAATGATGTCGTTCCGTTAAGCCTTAAATATTCACTGTCATTGACAGCAACACAAAACGGCATTTCGAAATCCCTGCCTACATTCATCCACATGTAGGTGAAAGAAAGCTGCTTGTTTTTAATGGTGAAGCGGCACAGGAGCACTGGCGGCTCACTATCGTAAAGGAATTTATTGAAAAAGTCTGAAGAAACACGGTTCGTATATTTATTAACCAGATTTACAAAGTCATCAGTTGTTGTGATTCGAAATTTATATTGTTCATAATAGTCTTTCAGGATTTTATGAAATAATGTATCATCATCAATTATGCATCTCAGATTGTTCAGGAAGGCTGCCCCTTTGTTGTAGATATCTCCTCCGAGAAATGGATTTTCATTGATACCCCTTTGCCCGACTAAAGGCCAGATATTAAATATGCTCCTGAAATTATAGGCTGTTGCTTTCACATAGGTGGGATATCCGTATTTTTCTTCAGCAAAAAGACATTCGGAATAAGTTGTAAATCCCTCATTGATCCACGCGTCAGCCATGTCGCCGATTGCAACGGCATTTCCCCACCATTCATGACCGGTTTCATGTATCAGCAGATAATCAAAATCTTCTGTCCAGTAGTCTCTTTTATTTCCCTTGCCATAATTTCCGCCAATCGCAATGGCACCCTGGTGTTCCATACCTTCATAAGGAGCTTCAACCATACCGGCTCCGTCATTCATGAAAGGATATTCTCCAAAGAGTTTTTCATAAACGCCCAATATCTCTTTTGTCTGCGTGTAATATTCTTTAGCTTTTTTCAGATTTTTCGGGAGAACGTAGTAGTCAACCTGGTAGGAGCCTTTTGCATTTGTGACCGGTTCATTGAAATTCACGAAGTCTCCCATATAAAAGGTTACATTATAGTTATTTATCGGATAGCTTACAAACCATTCAAAATTTGTATATCCATCGCCAGCCTCTGTTGTTGAACGCAGGTTCCCGTTTGAAACTGCCTGATAACCTGTATGGAACCTGAATATTTATTCTCATTGAATCCGGCTTATCAGTCAGGTGATCTTTATTTGGCCACCACGAGCTTGCCCCAAGCTGTTCACATGCCACTCCCACAAAATCTCTGCCCTTCTCCTTTTCCCAGACAAAACCTCCGTCCCACGGAGGGCGTGGTGCCTCCCTCGGTACACCGTTATATTCAATAACTATTTCCTCTGTGTCACCTGCCTTAAGCTCCTCCCCGAAATCAATGAAGACAGCTCCATAATTCCTTGAAAAATCAAGACTTTTCCCATTCCATAGGATGCTTGTAATTGTAAATTCGGGAAACAGGTCGATCTGTATCTTCTTAGTATTGGATACCGTGTGGAAGTATATCTTATTACTTCCTTCTATGCTCCTGGTTGCCGGAATAATTTTAACAGTAAGGTCATAAAAACTGACATCAAAGCAGGTCCTTTCGGCCCTTAATGCACCCTGAAGCGTATCTTTAGGCTGAATAACCGGCTTAAGACCACGAATGGGGTCGAGCTGTGAATCATCGCCCATATCCTCCATCAGCCTGTTTATCATATATTCTTTTGAGACAAGGGCATTCAAATAATTGTAATTCGAAACAGATCCCAGGGTTTTTACCTTTTGGAAACTTTTCCTGGCGCCGGTCATATCATTTACCCCCATTCTCGCCACTCCCTTTAAAAAGTGGCCGTATGGATTATCCGGTTCTTTGGAAATAAGTAAATCCACCTGTTCCAGAGCATCAAGGTATTTATTGTTATTTAACAGCAAATGAATAGCGCTCACTGTTTGATCATATTCTTTTGCGTAAGGGTTACCCTGACAAAAAGATTGCAAAGTCAGTGCAAGAGAAAGCGTTAGTGTAAGAACTTTTCTCATGAGAACTATATATTACAGACACTTTAAAATTATAAAATATTTTATAATGTTTTGACTTTTTAGTTGCTCCGTCTGTTTCCTGATGGAAACTTTTAATACTTCTGTGATACTGGATGTACCATTTCTATTCTTGCCCTCCCGGGCAACAGACAGTAAACAGACATTGATTACATGGGCTGTCCTCTTCAACGGTGCGACACGATATCAATGCTCTCATTGAGGGGCATGACTAATTGAGGATAAACTTAGGTTCAGAAATAAAATATATATCATCACCTATATTCACTACAGGCATGCTAAAGCGCATTAAAACTATTCCGGTGACAGGAGAATGAAATTCCTCAATAAGATTTCCAAAATAATCTGTTAGATAACCCAGGAGTGCACCTTTTGAAACTGTCTGACCACAATCAACCTTTGAGTAAAGAAGACCATCAGAATGACACGTAACTGATTCTTCAATCGACAAATACACTACCGGATCGGTCTCATTTGCCTCTCCCTCGGTCATTTTTAATGCTTTCAGAACGTTCACTATACCATGCTCAACATACTGTATTGATTCAATATCTGTTTCTCCGCTTCCCCCTGATTCAACAAATATCGCAGGTACTCCCCGTCTGATCGCAGTTAAATGACAATATGTATTCCTGACTGAGTCGGGTGTAATACTAAATGGTTCAGGCTGTATGTAGTAACCGCCGAATGAATGCGCTAAAAACTTAGTTTTTTCACACACAGATTCATCAGGACAATCATATTCATATGAAACATAGTGCAAAATATCTTCATTCAGTTCCCCACCATGAAGATCCAATAAATAGTCAGACTGATCAATTATCTGACTGGTAATGATATCGGCAATTCTTTCAGAAAGAGTTCCCTCTTTGTTACCCGGGAATTGGCGGTTCGGATTCTTCCCATCTACAGGACTATAATAAACTTTACGCTCCTTAAATGATGGAACATTTGCAATATGAACCATGATTATCGCACCAGAAATTTTATATGGATCTATTTCTGATAATAGCTTTTGCAATGTAATTATTGGAACGTATTCTGTCCCGTGTTGTCCGGCAATTAATGCCAAAACAGGACCAGGTTTTGATCCATTAATTATGCTGACCGGAATAATAGTACCCTTATCGATTCCTTGCGGTACTTCAATAATTCCTGAAACTTTAGTTCCGGATTCCGCAACAATATTACCGACAGTAATCTGCCTTGATGACTGTGCTGATCCATTAAGTTGCCAAATAACAATTGAGAATAATGCTATTAGTAAAAGCCTATGTAGCACAAATTGAGCTAACAAATGTTTTTGTGATTTCATAGCAATTAATGATTGGTATATGGTGCAAGTTAGAACCTATTTAACCCTATATCAAATAAATCTTAATTGGGAACAAACATAAAAGCTCCAAAAGGGAAATGACAGCTCAGGATATACAAATAAAAAAGAGTCACAATTATATTGAATTGTAGCTCTTTGATATTTAAGTTGTCCCGTCAGGGCTTCCCGACGATGCCTCGCTACTCTCGTCATGTCGGGATAAACTTCTGGCCCTGCCGTCGCAAAACAAAAAACCGGCTACAGATGCCGGTCTTGTGGTTGTCCCGTCAGGGCTCGAACCTGAACTCTTCTGGTCCAGAATCATAGTAAATTATAATTAATTAATCTTAACACATTGAATGTCAACATACCACCAACCTTCGTTTAAATCTAAACAAAAAGGTATTAAAACCTTGCAGTTTCGTTTTGCTTTGATTTGATTAAAGCATGTTTCTTTTCATATTACTTATAATCTTAGTGTTAGTGGTTTCATACAACCTCTGGATCATTATAAAGAGACAACTCTCATAATGATATCAACCAGCCAGCCAGGATAAATACCCAATATTAATATACCTAAAGCAATCAGCGAAAGTGTAATGCTTCCGGCTAAAGAGATGACCGGCAATCTGGTTTCATTTGCAGCTGAAAACATAGCGGTAATAACTCTCAGGTAATAGTACAAACCTATGACACTGTTGATGATCAGGGAGACTACAAGCAACATAAGGCCTGCTTTCATCCCCTCAAAAATGACATAGAATTTTGCAATGAATCCGGCTGTAATTGGTATTCCTGCCAGCGACAGTAAAGAAAGGGTGAACACAATTGCTATCCATGGCCTTTTCCAGAAAAGACCTTTATAATCTTCGATTTTTTCAGCTTCATATTTAGACGTCGAAAGAAGTGATATCACTCCGAAAGCTCCGATTGTGGTGGCAAAATATGATATAAGATAAAAGATTGACGCCTGTATACCTTTGTTTGTGCCTGTCAGCAGTATGATTACCAGATATCCCATATTTGCAATGGACGAATATGCCAGCAGTCTTTTAATATTTTGCTGCCTTATTGCAAGCAGGTTACCAATGAACATTGACAGAATCGCGATTCCTGAAATTACAATGAAAACAGCATGGTTATCATATCCCCTGATATTGAAAAAGAATCTTATCAGGACTGCCATTACGGCACCTTTGGAAACTGTGGCAATATATGCTGTAACCGGTGCAGGCGCTCCCTGATAGACATCCGGAGTCCACATGTGGAAAGGAACAAGTGCCAGCTTAAAGCCTATACCAACCATTATCATTGCAAATCCTGAAATAACCAGCGGGGACAACTGTACTATTTTCACCTATGGCTGAAACTATTTCACTGAATTGCATTGTGCCGAATGCAGTATAGATCAATGCCATTCCAAATAATAAAAATGATGAAGACACCGAGGCCAGAATAAGGTATTTTATCCCCGCTTCAATTGAACTGCCTTTCGACCTCTGGAAAGCTATCAGTATATACAGGGATATACTTAATGTTTCGATACCCAGAAAAAGCAATATGAAATGACTGGAAACAGCTAATAATGATGCTCCAAGTGTTGATGTAAAAAGTATTATATAATATTCTTCCCTGACTCCTTCAAGTTGTTTAATATAATCATGTGAAAGCAAAGCCACGAGCAGTGCTGAAAGTGTAATTATTCCAAGAAAAAAGAGACTGTATATATCGATGATGAACAAAGGTTCAATCAAATGCGGTATTGCATGAACAATGAAGAAGATTGATGCAAAAGAGGCCAAAAATGAGAAAATGGAAAACCAGTAAATAACTTCATAATTTCTTAAAACAGAAATTACTATCATTATTACTACAGGAGCTATTGCGATTATAAGAAGCGGCGCTAAACATAAAAAATCTGTTACGGTCATCTGTTTTTGCTTAATACATTATTCCGGTTTCTGAAATAAGAATATGCTCTTCTCTCATAGTTCCATTTTTGCTGATACCTTGATCCTGAATGGTTTTTTCTTTTTGAGTGTTCAGGGTTTTTAGCAAGGCAGGTCTGGCAATATTAAAGACAGGCCGCGGAAAAAGCCCAAGGGCGACAATTACTATAACCAGTAAAGCGGTAACTGTTTTCTCACGTACATTAAGATCATTCATCTCCCATTCATGGTTCTTTTTTCCGAAAAACACCTTTTGCACGATCCGGAGAGAATATATTGTTGCGGCAATCAGTCCCAGGCTTGCCAGGCATGACATCAATATACTTGTTTTAAAGACTCCGATAAGGATAAGAAATTCAGCAATAAAATTTCCCAGACCGGGGAGTCCGAGTGAAGCCATTGAAAATATAAGCCCGACAGAGCCCATAACAGGAGCTTTTTCCCACAGTCCTCCCATCCTGTTTAGATCCCTGGTATGAATGCGTTCATAAAGCTGCCCTGCAAGGATAAATAAAGCGCCTGTGCTGATACCATGAGCGATCATTTGCATTATAACTCCCTGGTAAGCAATCTCATTGAATGAAAAAACACCAAGTATTACAAATCCCATGTGGCTTACACTTGTGTATGCAACAAGTCGTTTCAGATCGGTCTGTGCAAATGCAAGCTTAGCGCCATATAAAATACCAACAACACCCAGCAGCATTCCAATGGGCGCAAAAGTTAATGATGCTGAAGGAAATAATGGAACAATAAACCGCAGCAATCCGTAGGCTCCTGTTTTAAGAAGCAATGCAGCAAGAATCAGGCTTCCTGCAGTAGGGGCTTCGGTATGAGCATCAGGCAACCAGTTATGCAATGGCACTACCGGAAGCTTTACCAGAAATGCAGCCAGAAATCCGCACATTATTAACAATCCGGTTGAGGCTGGCATCTCCGTGCCAAGCAATTGCATATAATCAAACGTATATGACCCGGTAGAGTGCCCATGAACAAAATATAATCCGAGAATTGAGATTAACATTAACAGACCGCTTGCCTGTGTATAAAGAAAGAATTTATTGGAAGCCGGAGTCCTGTTTTCATGTCCCCAGATACCAATCAGAAAATACATCGGCACCAGCATCAGTTCCCAGAAGAAATAAAACAGGAAGAGATCAAGTGAAAGAAATACGCCAGCAATACCTGCTAGTATCAGGAGCAGATTGAAATGAAAGAAACCGACTTTCGAATTAATCTCTTTCCACGAAATAATAACCGAAATGATGCCGAGAAAGAAAGTCAGTATGAGCAATAACAGACTAAGTCCGTCAAGGGCAAGATGGAGGCTTATTCCGAATTCAGGAATCCAGTCAAGTTTAAAATCAATAATCCATTTATTGTCAGGTGAACCATGTTGTGACGCATAGATAATGATCAAAATAAGGTCAATGCTGATCGCAGCAAGTGAAATTATCCGGGACCAGACAGGATTCCTTATGCCTGCAATCCATGCAAGGAATGCTCCTGCGAGTAAAATTGCTATGAGATAAACGAGTATCATCTAAAGATCATATAGGTTAAAATCAATGCAATACCAATAGTAAATGACATTAAGTACCATCTCAGTTTTCCGTTCTGGGTGATGCTGAGTAACCTGTTGGTTAAAAGAGCCAGCCTTGAAATACCAATATTCAGCCAGTCAAAAATGTCATCTTTGTCAATCATCGGACAGCCATACAACAGGTTTCACAAAAAGTATATCATACAATCTGTCAAAACCCCACCCCTTTTCAAAGAATTTATTTATCCTGCTATGGTTTACCGATTCGGACAATCCGGTTTTCTTGAGGTAAAGTAAATAAGCAATATAAATTCCTGCCAGGACAATTATGGCTGAAAGTAACTGGAACAGTATTTCATGAATTTCCTGTCTCTTTAACAATAACCGGAGGTAATGTGTTGTCAACCAGGTTGGAGAACAGGTGAATGTTGCCAATTGATTCCGGCAATTCAACAAATCCTCCTAATACTGATAATACTGCAAGGATGATTAACGGAATTGTCATTAGTTTGCCTGGAATGAATGTTGGCTGAGTTTTGCCTTCACCAAAAAAAACTATGAATATCATTCTGAAAGAATAAAGTGCAGTCAGAAAGGCTCCTGCAATTCCTGCAATCCATAGAAAAGTACTTCCGCTCTCCGATGAAAATGAATACCACAGGATCTGGTCCTTGCTGTAAAATCCTGCCGTCACAAGGGGAAGAGCAGAGAGGGAGGCAGAGCCAATAAGGAAGGTCAGAAAGACCACCGGCATCTTTTTTCTCAGTCCGCCCATCCTGAAGATGTCGTGTTCTTCATTCAATACCAGTATTACCGCACCTGCACCAAGGAAAAGAAGGGCTTTAAAAAATGCATGTATCATGAAATGAAAGACTGCGGCAGACCAGGCTCCCACGCCAAGAGCCAGGAACATATAACCTATCTGGCTTATGGTGGAATAGGCAAGAATTCTCTTAAGGTCGTGCTGTGCCAGCGCACTGAAACCGGCAATAAGCAAAGTCAGAGCACCAATAACAGCTATTGCAGACTGGACGATTGGAGCAAGGTTGAAAAGAACATGTGTGCGGGCAATAAGATAAACGCCGGCTGTGACCATAGTGGCTGCATGTATCAATGCACTGACAGGCGATGGCCCGGCCATGGCATCAGGCAGCCAGGTCTGTAGAGGCAGCTGGGCTGACTTCCCCAATGCCCCTCCCAGCAATAACGCTGCAGTTAAAACTGCAATTGACGAACCGGCGGCCCATTTTCCCGGGATCTGCTGCATAAGATCATTAATATTGAATGTTCCGAAATTCAGAAACAGAATAAAGATGCCTATGATCATTGCAGTGTCACCTATACGTGTGATAATGAAGGCTTTTCTTGCAGCATAACCGTTTTCAGGTTTCTTATACCAGAAACCGATCAACAGGTAGCTGCATAATCCGACACCTTCCCATCCAAGGTACAGGAGCAGAATATTATCAGCCAGCACAAGTATCAGCATTGATCCGACAAAGAGATTCATGTAGGCAAAAAACCTCGGGAATCCTTCATCCTTCTTCATGAACTCTATCGAGTACAGATGGATCAGAAAACCGACAAAGGTGATGACAAAACAGAAAACCAGTGAAAGTGCATCGAGGGTGAAGGATATATCTGCCTTAAGATTCCCGGCATTTATCCATTCCCAGACAATAACAGAATATGATCTGACCTCAGGCAATGATTTCATAAAACCGGCTCCGACAATAAAAGTGAGCAGAGCGGCGACGCCAACCGAACCGGCACCGATAAGTCCTGTTGCTTTCCTGGTAAGCTTTTTTCCGAAAAGAGCCAGAACCAGAAAACCCAGGAGGGGTATAGCAGGTATGAGCGCTATAAGGGTTGTCATCAGTTATTTAAGAATTATTGTCCTTTAATTTATTAACGGAATCAGCATCAAGTGTTTTATAATGATGATAAACCTGAAGTAATAATGCAAGGCCGATTGCAACTTCAACTGCTGTAACTGCAAGGATAAAAATAAACATGACCTGGCCGTCAGGTTGTTTCCAGTGAGTTCCTGCAATTACAAACACCAGACCTGCACTGTTGAACATGATCTCGATTGACAAAAGCATGAAGATCATGTTCCTGCGTACGAGTAACCCAATCAGTCCCAGCAGAAAGAGTATCCCTGCAAACAATATCTGAGTTTCAACCGGTACCGTCAGCATATTTCTATTTTTTTTCCAGAAAACGATGTGTCACTTTTTTCTTCTGACTGCCTAAATGATATGCTCCGATCACCCCTGCCATTAAAAGAACAGCGGCAATTTCAACAGCCAGAATGTAAGTTGAGAATAATGAGATCCCCACCTGTTTGGGCAATACAACCTGTGCGTCAGGTATTACTGTCTGCATATTTTTTAATGCAAGGATAAGGTCAACAAGGAGAATCGCAGCTAACATAGACGGGACTATCCACATCCGCGGATTGAGCCATTTCTTTTCAGTCTTCTTCTCAATTCCGACATTCAGCATCATGGTCACAAAAATGAACAGAACCATGATTGCACCGGCATAGATTATTACTTCCAGGGCAGCAATAAATGGAGCATCAAGCAAATAAAAAATGACTGATACAGCCAGCAGTGACAGAATAAGGTAAAGCAAAGCATGAATTGCATTCCTCCTCGAAATGGCCATTATTGTTGAAATCAGTGCAACCCCGGCAGCTATATAGAAGAATAGATTCATCTTTCTAAATTATTAAGGCATAAGTTCTTTCACGTCAACAGGTAATTCTTCATTCTCTCCTTTTCCTTTCTCTTTTACCCCCATATCTACCCCGGCATTTTTATAAAAATTATAACCCGGATATTTTCCTTCACCGCTGATCAGCAAATGTTTCTTTTCGTAGACCATATTCTGTCTGTCATATTCAGCCATTTCAAAATCCGGTATCAGCTGAATTGCATAAGTAGGGCAGGCTTCTTCACAGAATCCGCAAAAAATACATCTCGAAAAATTGATCCTGAAAAATTCGGGATATCTTCTCCCTGATTCATCTTCGGTAGCCTGAAGCGAGATACAATCGACAGGACAAGCAGCGGCACAGAGGTAACAGGCTACGCATCTTTCATTCTTTTCAGCTGTCGCGTGTCAGAACAATCCTTCCCCTGTACCGTGGCGGCAGATAGGGCTTTACTTCAGGATATTCAACAGTTTCCGTCTTGTGAAAAACATGAAGAAAAGTCAACCATATGCTGCGAAGAATACTGAACATACCATGAGCTATATATAATTTCCTGATTTCATTTTAAGAACAAAAGCACTGCTCCTGTAATCAGAAGGTTAACCAATGCCAGAGGCAACAATACTTTCCATCCGAGTTTCATTAGCTGGTCATATCTGGGTCGTGGTAATGAAGCCCTGAGCAGAATGAAAATACCGATGAAAATGAATGTCTTTAACAAAAACCAGAAAACCGGAGGAAGAAATGAAGGTCCCAGCCACCCGCCAAAAAATAGTCGTTGCGATTATTGCAGATATCAGGGTAATTCCAAGATATTCACCCACAAAAAACATCCCGAATTTCATGCCGGAATATTCCGAATGATAGCCGGCAATAAGCTCACCTTCAGCTTCAGGGATATCGAAAGGAAGTCTGTGTGTTTCCGCTATTCCGGCAATAAAAAAGACCAGAAACGCGAAAAACTGAGGTATGATGAACCAGCCGCCTTTCTGGGCTTCCACTATTGTGCGAAGACTAAAACTGTCGGCCATCATCACTACACCCATAAGAGATAATCCCATGAATACTTCATACGTGAGCATCTGGGCAGAAGCTCTCATAGCACCTATTAATGCGTATTTGTTATTTGATGCCCATCCCCCGAGAACAATGCTGTAAACGCCCAGTGATGAGTTCCCAAGGAAAAACAATATTCCGATATTGGAATCAAAAACATAAAAATCCGGACCAAAAGGTATAACCGCAAAGGTCAAAAGAATTGTAATCATCAGAATTCCCGGAGCCATGACAAACACCGGTCTGTCCGAAAACGGGGGAATCCAGTCTTCTTTAAACAATAGTTTTATTGTATCGGCAATTACCTGGGCAAGTCCAAAGGGGCCTACACGGTTAGGTCCGAGCCTGTCCTGCCATACTGAAAGCAGTCTCCGCTCTACCCATATCAGCCCGGCTGCTATCGTCAGCACAATTAAAAGTACTCCTGCTATGATAAGTAAATATTTCATTAACTGACAGTTACTGTTTAAACAATTTCCCCCTGGCAGGCAGGTCTATAAATTGCATACCGGGTAAATTCACAGACAAGCCGGCCATTCCCCGTGGCAGACTGTTCTCAAACTTTATTTTTATACTTAATTTATCATAAGTGACTTCGAGGCTGATCAGTTCACCATTATAAATTTTTAATGTTTCAGCATCTTTCTGATTCAGAAGTAAAAATGGCTCCTGCATTCTTTGGCCTATTGCCGTCGCCTGCTGCACTGAGCTCTTCACTGCCAAAAATCAGGTAAACAGGTACAACAAGGATTTCATCTTTCTGGTATTCTGATTCCCGGGTATTGATTTTAAAGTAAAATTCACTGCGCTTTTCAGCCGGCTCAATCAGCCTGATACCCGGATCACCACCCTTCATGGAACCATTTGGCTCATCAAGATAATTGATACATTGCCTGTACGGAATTCCATCCCTGTGACCAGTAAAAAGGTACCAGAGAGGATGGCGGATTTTCCTGTATGCCTTCCATGCTGAAAATGCCAACGGCGAATCATGATCCTCGGAAACACCGGGCTCACTGACTGCTAGATTGTGCATTACATCGCTGTCCGGCCGCTGTAACGCATCGTCTGCCTGGGTATCTTGGCATTGAGCATCCTGAAATCAGCATCAGGCATATATTCATGTATCTTCGAAAATACCGGCAATTCATTGGCCATTGATGAAACAATATCATCAAACCGGTTCCACGTTACAGCCTGATTCTTATTCCTGATCCTGATCAACTCGCCTATCCATCGCCAGCTTTCCTTTACCTGGTCTTTACTTGGCAAGAGCTTTATAAAAACGCTGAGCACGTCCTTCATTATTTATCAAGTGTTCCTTCCGATTCTGCAAATGTTGCAGCTGGCAATAATATATCTGCATGCAGTGAGGTCTGATTCACAAGATGATCGAGAACGATAATTTGCCTGCATCTTTTCAAAAAGCTGATCCACAGACTCTTTCTGGCGCTCTTCTGTACAGATCATTTTCAAGTATGACCAGGGTATCAATTTCTTCATCCGGAAACCAGTGAAAAGGCATCATCAATTGATTTGCCCGGAATAAATGCCAGTCCCATGCTGTTGCATTCCGGCAAAACCGCGCTGAACATGACCTTTTTACCTGATGACTTAAAAGCGCAGTGGCAATATTCAATCCTGCATGTAGAATCTCTTCATCGCCACTTGTTATGCCTGAAATGATCAGAGGATTTTTGCATTTTTTAATGAATCGGCAATTTTTCCGGCAAGCTTCTGATATTCTTTATCTCGTATTTGGAACCGGGGCGTTATCACTTATTGATGAAGCAATTGCAAAGCCAAGATTTGCAATATCCGCATAAGAAGCCCTGAATGTGTCTTCTGCTATATCGTCAAGTCTATCTTTAACTGGAGTTGCGATATAATACCGGGCTTTTTGCATCCTGCGCCAGTTCTCTTACGGGAGCATCATTCCAGAGGGGAATACCTTTCTTATCAGCTTCTTCATTCGGCTTATTTCGTTGCAGCCTGCCGTAAAGCCAGAGCTATCATCGGCGCTGTATTTGTCAGATCTTCACCCAGAACGATGACAGCATCAGCCTTTTCGATTTGTTTTAAAGAAGGAGCCTGAACACCGCTGTTTCTGTAAAAAATCCAGAACTGTCTCTGGTCAGGTGTTGTTCCTTTTTCGAAATGCCATGATAAAAATTTTCTTTCCCGACCAGAACTGATAAAGCATAATTGGATTCAAGAGAAGCTCTTGGAGAACCAATTCCAATGATCTTTTTATCTTTTGAGAATGACTGATTCAAGGAAGTGGAAGAAGCTTTTCATTTTCAACTTCTTCCGGAATGGCATTCTTTTCAGAACGTATTTTGATTTTTCTTATCCGTTTTCTCATCATTTACAAATTCGTAACCGAACCGGCCGCGGTCACAGATAAAATATCCGTTCACCGCTCCGTTATAACGGCTCATTATACGTCTGAGCGAATCATATCGTTCGCTTACAATGGTATTGCATCCGACACTGCAATGTATGCAGATTGAAGGTGCATTTGAAAGATCCCATTTACGGGTAAAATGTTTTTTTAAAGTTTTATCTGTAAAAACACCGGTAGGACATACCTCTACAAGGTTACCGCTGAATTCATTTTCAAGGGTCCCGTCTTCATGCCGGCCAAAATAAACATGATTATGTGATGCAAAATACATTTAAATCATTGCCACCGGCATAATCCCTGTAAAACCTGACACACCGGTAACATTGAATGCACCGGTTCATTTCATGGTTAATGAATGGCCCCAGGTTCTGATTCTTATAGGTTCTCTTTTTGAAATCAAACCGTCTGTAATTATGGCCTGTCATGACTGTCATATCCTGCAAATGACATTCTCCTCCTTCATCGCAAACAGGACAATCGTGCGGATGATTGGTCATCAGGCTTTCGATGACGGCAGCACGGAATGCTTTTGCTTCAGGATCTTCAATGGAGATAATCAGCCCTTCGGTAACAGGTTCCATGCATGACATTACAATACGGCCTCTCTTGTCATCCTGATCCTTGAATTTCTTAACTGCACAAAGCCTGCAGGCCCCCACAGAACCAAGAGCCGGATGAAAACAGAAATGAGGTATGTCCAAACCAAGCGCAAGGCAGGTCTCCAGAAGATTCTTCTTCGGTTTGACTTCATAATATTTTCCGTCTATGCGGATTTTAATCATCGTTACCTCCAGGGACATTTTTTTTCATCAATATGCCTCACAAAATCGTCATAGAAATAGTTCAGTCCGCTTTGCAAAGGTTCTGCAGCACCGGGTGCATGGGCACAGAATGTATTGCCGGGACCCATATATTTTGTATGAAATTTCAGTATATCAAGGTATTCCATCTTGCCGGTTCCTTCCTCAATTGATGCAAGCATCTTTTCAACCCAGGGAAGACCTTCACGGCAAGGAGTGCACCATCCGCAGCTTTCAAGTGCAAAGAATTTTTCAATGTTATGTATGAACGCAACAGGACATGTTTTGTCATCGAGAATGATCATGGTTCCGGTTCCCATTCTGCTTCCGGCTGCTGCCACAGTCGAGAAATCCATTTTTACATCCAGATGCTCTTCAGTCAGAAAGTCGGTAGATGCTCCACCGGGCAATGTGCCTCTGAACCTGTATCCGTCTGCCATTCCTCCGGCATGTTCTTCGAGCAATTCGCGGACGGTTATTCCCAGTGGCAATTCCCATATACCGGGATTTTTCACTCTTCCGCTGACGCCATAAAGTTTTGTTCCTCCTGTTCCGGTAAGGCTTAAACTTTTAAACCATTCAGCTCCATTTTCAACAATATGTGATATCCATGACAGGGTTTCGACATTATTGACTACTGTTGGTTTGCCGAACAATCCGCTGATTGCAGGAAATGGCGGTTTTGTCCGGGGTAATCCTCTTTTTCCTTCAAGTGAATTGAGCAATGCTGTTTCTTCACCGCAGATATACCTGCCGGCACTTGAATGAACATATAAATCCAAGATTAAAACCTGAACCCAGAATGTTTTTTCCAAGATAACCTGCTTCATAAGCTTCATCGATGGCTTTCCTGAAGCTCAGTATTCAGCTTTTTTATATGCCCAGCGAAGAAATATATAGGCTTTTTCAGCCTGTATGGCATAAGCTGCAATGATCATTCCTGCAATAAGCTGGTGGGGATTCCCTTCGAGAAGATACCGGTCCTTAAAAGTGCCCGGTTCCATTTCATCGGCATTGCAAACCAGGTATTTTGGTTTCGGGCAATCTATCATCCATCGGAACAAGGCTCCATTTCACACCTGTAGGAAATCCGGCACCGCCTCTTCCGAGAAGGTTTGAGGCCTTGACCAGTGCAGTCACATCAGCAGGTGTCATTTCCTTCAGAGCCTTTCTGGTGCCGCTATAACCGCCAGCCTGCTGGTAGTCTTTCAGATTTAGGGGAGAGACGCCCGGTTTGATATGTTTGGTCAAAGGCTTTTCCATCTCTGGTCATTTATAATTGCCAAGCAGTTCATCAACCTTATCAAGGTCAGATTATTAAAATGATCATTGTTGATCATCATTGCAGGTGCATGATCACAGTCACCAAGACATGAAATCGGGAGAAGAGTAAATCGTCCGTCAGAGGTGGTTTCTCCGAAACTGATCCCAAGTTTCTTTGAAATATATTCATAAAGCGATCCATATCCCATAATCATACAACTAACACTGTCACAGATAAGTATTACATTTCTGCCGACAGGTTTCCGATAAATGCGGCTATAAAATGTTGCAACCCCGTCGACCTCTTCATTTGACATCGCAAGGATCTGTGCGATATCCTTGACCGAATCATCAGAAACCCATCCGCGATGATTCTGTACGATCTTTAATGCATCAATGCATGCCACTGCCGGGTACGGATAATGTTTGACTTCTTCCAGTATCTCCTTTTTTTCTTCTTCAGTCAGCATTGCGGTTATATAATGATTTTACAATACGTTATCTGTCAAGATCAGCCAGCACAAAATCCATCGCTCCCAGAATAGCCAGCAAATCGGGAATCGTATATCCCTTGCTGATAAACGGCAGCATCTGCATGTGCGGGAAGGACGGAGTCCGTATCCGCGACCGGTATGATGATGTACTTCCGTCGCTTATCAGGTAATAACCATTGCTCCCTTTGGCTGCCTCAATCGGTACCATTGCTTCTCCTGCAGGGATGACCGGACCCCATGAAACACCCACAAAATGAGTGATGAGAGTTTCGATATCTGTCATTGTTTTTTCTTTCCTCGGAGGTATTGCAAGCGGATGATCTGATTTGTAATGTCCGGCAGGCATATTATTAATGCATTGCTGAATGATCCTGCAGGCTTTGACGCATCTCTTCCATACGTACCAGCGCCCGGTCATAGCAATCACCATTCTTCCCCAGCGGGATATCAAATTCAAATCTTTCAATACCTGAATATGGTCTTTTCTTGCGGTAATCCCAGTCAAAACCTGTAGCCCTGAGACCCGGATCCTGTAATTCCCCATTCAATGGCTTCTTCTGTTGTAAATACACCTATTCCGACTGTTCTTGCTTTGAATATCCTGTTCTTTATTACAATATTTTCAAACTCTTTCAGCCGCTTTGGAAAATAATCAACGAAACCCTGAATGAGCTTTTCCCAGCCGTCAGGAAGGTCATGAGCAACACCGCCAATCCTGAACCATGACGGATGCATCCGGGCACCGGTAATAGCAGATACTATATCAAAGATCCTTTCCCTGTCGTTAAAAGCATAAAATACAGGAGACATCTGTCCCATATCCTGGGCAAATGTGCCCAGCCAGACCAGGTGACTGGCGATCCGGAAAAGCTCACTCATCATAATGCGTATCACACTTGCCCTGTCAGGAACTTCAATACCGGCTAATTTTTCAACGGAAAGCAGGTATGCCAGGTTATTCATCACACCGCCCAGATAATCAATACGGTCGGTATAAGGAATAAAAGTATGCCACGATTGTCTTTCGCCCATTTTTTCAGCTCCGCGGTGATGGAATCCAATATCCGGTATAATGTTTACGATATCTTCACCATTCAAGTTGAACTATAAGCCTTAAAAGACCATGCGTTCCCGGATGCTGGGGACCGATATTCAGGAACATGAAATCGCTGTCTTCACTTTTTGTGTCCAATCCGTATTCTTCAGGATTAAATTTAAGATTTGACTCCTCTTCATCCCTTATCTGTTCAGTCAGCACAAAAGGATCAAGTTCAGTTGCCCTGGCAGGATGTTCTTTTCTCAAAGGGTACCCTTGCCATGTCTTTGGCATCAGGATTCTTGTAAGTCTCGGATGACCGCTGAAGTTGATACCAAACATATCATATACTTCACGTTCATACCAGTTAGCTGATTCCCATATACTTGTAATACTTGGAATTGTAAGATTATTTTCTTTCAGCGGTACTTTTATCCGGATATCTTCATTTCTTTCAAATGAGGTAAGGTGGTAAACTACGGTGAAATCACTGTCGGGCTGACCGTTCCGGTTAGTTCTGGTACGCTCATCAATACCGGTAAGATCATACAGCATTTTGAAGGGCAGAGAGATTTCGTTTTTAAGGTATTTTAATATCGGAATCAGGTTGTTCTTTTCTGTCCAGATGGTAGGAATGCCATCTTTGGTCGATTGTTGATGACAAAATAGTCTGGTCTCCAAATCTGGATCCCAGTTCAGACAATTACATCATGGTCATTACTACTCATATGAAAATCGAGTATTTCAAAACCATGTTGTTATATCTCATTCATCGGGCGGATAGTTCCCATTTTACTTCTTTCTTCCTGCTTTATATCTCTCATGCTGATCTTTTCTGCTTTATGGATTCCCTGTGGCCCGATAACCCAGCTTAATGGCCGTTGTTCTTTGCCAATTGATTCACGAAGCAAAAGAAGTCCTTCAAGAAATGCATCGGGACGGGGCGGACAACCGGATACATAGACATCAACAGGTAAAATCTTGTCGACACCCTGCACAACGCTGTATATATCGTACATTCCACCGGAATTTGCACATGATCCCATTGAGATAACCCATCTGGGTGCCATCATCTGTTCGTACAGCCTTTTAATTATTGGCGCCATTTTAAGAAAGACTGTACCTGCAATTACCATCATATCAGCTTCACGGGGAGTTCCGCGGATTACCTCACCTCCAAAACGTGCAATATCATAGCGGCTGGTGAGTGAAGTGGCCATTTCAACGAAACAGCAGGAGAGGCCAAATCCGAATGGCCAGATGGAGTTCTTTCTTCCCCAGGAGATCATTTCATCAAGCTTGCCGAATAATACCGATTTGTATATGGCTTCATCAGACAACTCCTTTTCCAGACCGGTATTGCTGAATCCGGATTTTATAATGGAAGATTTCATTTAATCTTGTTTTTATATTTCAGGATTTTCCTGCCATCCGGTCCAAAATCAAGAGCACCGATGCTGAGTTCGTAGATCAAGAAGTACGATCAATAATCCGATAAATACTAATATTCCAATATACCCGGGAAGCCCAAGTTCGCGGAAAGAAACAGCCCATAGCATGATGAATGCAGCATCCAGATCGAAAATAACAAAGAACATGGCTATAATATAAAAACCTGAAGAAAAACGAAGCCGGGCATCTCCTGTAGGAGGAATTCCCGATTCATAAGGTTCATCAGTGGTTTTTTCCTTATGGCGCTCTCCAAGAATATAGGAAAGGCCTATCATAATTCCGATAAGGGAAATTACGATAAAAGCGAAAACTAATAAAAGGCCAGAAAGTAATATTTTGTTCCAACAACATGATTTACATAGTGTTGAATTGAATTTATTACCTCAACTTTTTATTTTATTGTAATGAACAACCGATATCCCGGCATTGATTTTAATTGTAATAAAATTAATTAATTTTTTTATTTGATGGATGTGACTCTTGATGAAACATCATCAACCTTTGCCAGGATGTGCTGGGGCTTTGTGATTCTGCATTTTGTGCTCATGGTTTGGTTCGGCTATTACCTGATAAACCCAGAGAAAAGGGACATGGCCTGATAACATAAAACATTTTTAGCCGACAAAAGTCTACTTAAGAATGGCTTTTACTTCTTTGATCTCTGGTTCTGAAAGCTTCCCGAGAACTTTCAGGATACGATACTATTTCTGCCCAAAGTTCTGACGACGCCCGGATTGAGCCTGCTACTAAGCAGGGGAAATTATAATTTGTCAATTTTAGAGGCCAGGATAAAATCATTCTCCGATAATCCGTTAATGGCATGTGTCCATAATTCGATAATGACCTTTTCGTAGTAAACATGCATTACAGGATGATGACCTTCTTCGTCAGCCAGATCAGCCACTTTATTGACAAAATCCATCGTATGCTTATAGTTCACAAATGGAAATTCTTTTGACAGTTTATGATTTTCCGTTACCTTCCAGTCATCCCGGATCTGTTTCAAATACTCTGAAACTTCCTTCTGATCCAGAGGGGCAATGCCTCCTTCACAAGGTTTACATTTTTTCTTACTTAAGTCCATAGCTTTCTTTCAATTTAAAAATTTCTTCTCTTTATCTTTTGTCTCATCAGTCACCGCAAAAAATACAATTTCTTAACAGGGAACAAATGGTTCATTTCAGGCTTACAATTTTAATGTTAAATGCACCATTGCTGGTTGCACCAAGAATTCGTAACCACAAAGGCAAATACATTTCTGTTCCTCTTGCTGAACTGATATCGCCAAGATCAAAAATGTTTTTTTCCGGCCAGCCAAAAGATTTTAAGATTTCTTTCACGTTCTCCTTTGCTTCAGCGCTGTTTCCGCATATGAAAGTGGTATGATCACCTTCATTCAACATGGCAGGATTTACCATTAGTCCGTTCCACATTGTGTTCAGTGTTTTTACAACTCTTACTTCAGGAAAGGTTTTTTGAATTTCTTCTCCCAATGAATTTGTGTTTGAGAGTTCGGGCAACAGACTTGGTGGCAAGCCTTTGCTAAAATCCAGTGGATTTGCGACATCGATCAGGATTTTTCCATTTAAATTCTTTTCATCTGTCATTTTTAAGGCGGCAATTGATTTAGCACCCATTGTGGCGTTGAGGATTATTTCTCCAAAGAAGGCTGCCTCCTGAAATGTTCCCAATTTAACATTCTTATTAGCTGAATGCCACTCACTGAACGGGGGGTTTCCATAACTATCTTTTGTGGTATCTGCCAGTTTCTCTGACACATTTCGTGTCCCCATCATTACCTCATATCCAAGAGTAATGAATTTAGAAGCGTAGGCCCGGCCAACACTTCCTGTTCCCATGATTGCAATTCTTTTCATAATTTTAACTTTTCAAAGTTGTTAACACCCGGATCAATCTGGCAATTCATGTATCATATAATAACAACTGGCGTTTGAATATGTTTGACGGAGACGGCCTTATAACAATCCGGCAGATAAATTTAGAATCCGGTATGTCTCTGGCATTTACATCTGGCCGGGACTTTATTACACAAATCTTCACCGGCAGATTATTTCAAGTCAAAATTGATTATTGCTTTTGGAAAAAAGCGTACTTTGAATCGTTACATCTCTTCAAAATCGCTCTAAATGAAAATTATAGTAAACAACACTTTGATTGAACTTCACGACGGAGCCAGGGTAAAAGATGCTATTATGAGTTTTTATACGCACTCTGGTCGAAGAGTACCCAAAAACCTGGCAAGAACCTGGCAACAAATAAAAAAACCACTTACAAAAAATCTCGTAAGTGGTTGATTATCTTGTTGTCCCGTCAGGGCTCGAACCTGAACTCTTCTGATCCAGAATCAGACGTGTTGCCTATTACACCACGGGACAGTTACATGAGGGTGCAAATATAAATATTTTTCAGAAGACCTTTTCGGTTAAACAAAAAAAGTGCACCGGATCAACCCGGTGCACCTTTTTCGCAAAGACCAATATGACTTTCTTAAGGCAAAGTATAGTAAACAGTCAGCTCAGGACGCAACCTGGCATCAGGATTATCGCTTGATCCGAAACGGAACCCCGGAACCCACTCGCGTGGCCACAGCCTGAAGAACATACCGTAATTAGGATATTCAACGTTATCAGTGGTGGCTGACGGAACATAGAGCTGCGTCACATCAACAGTTATGAAGTTGACGTTCAGTATGAACGGAGAAATATATACCTGGTTGACTTCAACAGCTCTTTGGCTGATTATTCCATGTGACCTTATCTTCTTCCCATGGCTCAACTATCTTCTGCAATACGCCTCCGCTACCATTCAATGCCTCCGCTGCCGTTGGGAGTAAAAATTAGTACTGTCCCAGACAAGCGGGAGATCATAGATGAGCCGCAGAGTAACCTTTTTAATTATGGCCGACTTGGGCAGGGCATTCAGGTCAAACCAGATCAGACTGTTGTTCGAACGCATCACGGTCAGCACCGGCTCTGTGATAAAGGTGGCTTCAAAAGACTTGTGGCTGCCGAAATTCCTGTCGGGTTCAAGATTGGATATCATCGCATCTTTGCCTGCATCAGGACCCGGCTGAAGTGTCAGGACTTTCCAGCCGCCGCTGTCGTACGGAATTTTCAGAATAAGCGGATTATCCTTAGATGTGGCTGCCAGCTCTCTTGCAGTGAAATAGAACTTCTGCGGCAGATACCCATCTTTCTCCAGGAGGAGGATGTAGATTTCAGACCCTCCCCTGATGAGGAGGTGATTGACATTTGCCTCCAGGCTGAACATGTAATGCCAGTTGTTATCAGCAAATACCGTAAGGTTAGCTGTGGTTGGCAACGGCGCCGGTGACATTGAAAGCGGATTGTCAATGACAGCCATGACAAAGAAACCGAGAGGTTTGATGATCTGGCCGCCGAAACTGATGTACCCGAAATCACCGGGGTCATAGTTACCCACCGTAAGCAACTCGGGGGCAATCATAGTTGCGGTGCCCGAAACAATGCTGAAGCTGATCGGCAGAGGATCATCCACGAGATAAGCCAGCGGAGAGCCCTCAACAGGCGTGGCCAGGATCACCTCGCCGGCAGGATTAATTACCATAAACTTCGTGAGAATGTAGTCCCCCGAAGCCATCTCCACCTCCTCGCTTATGAAGCCGCTCCCGAATATATATACGGGAATAAGTTCATCAGTGAGCACAGGATTGCCATCCGTGTCTTCCACGGATACCAATAATTGGTACGAGACCAGTGCACTGTCATCGGATGAGCCGGCGGATTTAAACTGGATGGATTCATCAATCGAAGCGATTGAAAATTTAGCAGTTCCCTTGCTTGTGTTATCGGAGTTCTTTTCACAGGAAGAAAATGTAAAAACAGCAAGCAGGATCAAAAAAAATGATCTGATCATGGTTTTCATGTTTCTTCGGTTTAAGTTGTGAAAGAAAACAAAGTAATTGCGTGATAATGAAGCAAAAAATATGCCAAAAAGGGCAAGCAGCAAGGAGCAATGGGGCAAGGGGTTCAGGATAGGCAGTTTTAGTCCGTACTCCATGCTGCATGCTTCTTGCTACTTATTTAGTTTGGCCCATGTATCTTTCAGGCTGACGGTGCGGTTGAATACCAGGCTGCCGGGCTTGCTGTCATAGTCAACACAGAAGTACCCGATCCTCTGGAACTGGAATTTTTCGAGAGGCTCCGCCGATGCCAGCGATGGTTCAATCTTGCATCCGGTGAGTATGGTAAGTGAGTCCGGATTCAGGAACTCCCTTGCATCTTTATCCTTATGGCCTGAAGGATCTTCATCGTTGAAGAGCCTGTCGTACAGCCTGACCTCGGCGTCAATCGCATGTTCAGCCGAGACCCAGTGCAGTGTGCCCTTGACCTTGCGTTCAGCCAGAGGAGCTCCGCTGCGCGTTTCGGGGTCATAGGTGCAGTAAACCTCCGTTACTTCACCGGCAGTCGTTCTTTTTAAGGCTCTGGCATCTGATGATATAAGCTCCCTTAAGCCTTACCTCCTGGCCCGGTGTCAGACGGAAGAACTTATGCGGGGGAGTCTCCATGAAGTCTTCCTGTTCGATATATATCTCCCGGCTGAAGGGTACCATGCGGGTACCCTGGCTTTCGTCTTCGGGATTATTGAGTATTTCCATCTGTTCCGTTATACCTTCCGGATAGTTGGTGATGATCACCTTCAGTGGCTTGAGCACTCCAAAGACGCGCGGTACCCTTTTATTAAGGTCTTCGCGGATTGCATATTCAAGCAGTGATACATCGTTGATGGCTTCCACCTTTGTGTAGCCGATCAGGTCGACAAAGCGCCTGACAGATTCGGGAGTATACCCCCTTCGGCGCAGACCGCACAGTGTTGGCATGCGCGGGTCATCCCATCCCCTGACCACGCCGTCCTTCACAAGCTCAAGCAGCTTTCGCTTGCTCATGACGGTGTAGGTGAGGTTCAGGCGGTTGAACTCAATCTGTCGCGGACGGTAGTCGCTGTCCATCAGCTGGTCAACAAACCAGTCGTACAGCGGCCTGTGCACCTCGAACTCAAGCGTACACAGCGAGTGGGTTATGCCCTCAAAATAATCGCTCTGACCGTGCGCGAAGTCGTACATGGGATATACCTTCCATTTCGTTCCGGTACGGTGATGCGGTGTATTAAGGATGCGGTAGATGATCGGGTCACGCATGTGCATGTTGGGGGAGGCCATATCGATCTTTGCTCTCAGCACACGGCTGCCCTCTCCGAATTCGCCGTCGTTCATGCGGAAAAAGAGATCGAGGTTTTCAGTGACGGTGCGGTCACGGAACGGGCTGCTGACGCCCGGCTGTGTTGTGGTGCCCTTCTGTTCTGAGATGGTCTCAGCACTCTGGTCATCGACATATGCCAACCCTCGTTTAATGAGGGTGACAGCAAAATCCCACAGCTTGCCGAAATAGTCAGAGGCGTAAAACTCACGGTCCTCCCAGGTGAAACCAAGCCATTGAATGTCCTCTTTTATTGAGTCAACATATTCAACGTCTTCTTTTGTCGGATTGGTGTCATCAAAGCGGAGGTTGCACTTGCCGCCGTATTTCTGCGCCATGCCGAAATCGAGACAGATGGCTTTGGCGTGACCGATATGCAGATAACCGTTCGGCTCGGGCGGAAAACGCGTGTGTACTCGTCCTCCGTTTTTACCCATCGCTCAGGTCCTTCTCTATGGCTTGTTCAATAAAGTGTTGTGATTCAGGCTTTAATATATCTTCTGGCTCTTTCATCTTCTTGTACAAATAGGAAAGGACAAAAATAGAAGGAAAAAGGGGACGCGGTGCAGATATGCAGTAATTTTGGGAGAAGAGGGGCTACCGCGTCAGTTCCACACTGACCCTGCCTATCCTGCCACCCATAACAGGATTTAGTTTTGAAACCCTGACCGTGGCTTTGCTTATGCCGGATAATTCATTAAAAAGGGCATCAAGGATCCTTGTTGCTATGTGTTCCAGCAGTTTTGATGTTATCTCCATTTCTCTTTTCACTAACAAGGTATGCCTTCTGGTAATTCAGGGTGTCCCGAAGTTCATCGCTTTGTCCTGCCTTGTCGGTATCAGTCTCAATTGAAACATCCACCATGAAGTGATTTCCGACTATCTGCTCCTCACGGTAATGCCCGTGAAAAGCATAAAATTCCATATCCTCGATCCTGATCAGTCCCATGTTGTGATTTATTAAATTTTGTAATATTCTTTATAATAAGCAGTTGCGGCCCTGACGACATAAAAATTAAAAAAAAGTAGTAAAATATTTGGTTTATAACATAAACTAGTTTATATTTGTAACGAATAATTATTAATAATCACTCAACGTAAAATTAGTAAAAGCCATGGAAAATGAAGAAAAATTAATGACCGGAGAAGAGAGTCTTAAGGTCATCACGGCGATGATCAACAAGACCAGGGTCAATGTCACCCAGAGCAGTTTTCACCTGCTTTTCTGGGGCTGGCTGATCTTTGCCTCCAGCCTTTCAGAGTTTTTACTCTGGAAATTCACTGATTTCGCCAGTCCCTGGTATGTCTGGTTTTTTGTGATACCGGGAGTGTTTGTCTCAATGATCTACGGTTTTACAAAGGGCAGAAAAGCCTCTTTACACACCTACGCCGAGGGGATATATGTCTGGGTGTGGATGGCCTTTCTCTTCGCCTCTCTGGTTCTTGTCGTTGTTCATTCAAACAATATGGAGAGCTTTGCGCCGTACATACTTTTATTAGCAGCCATTCCGACTTTTCTATCAGGTATTGTCCTGAAGTTCAGGCCGCTGATCTGGGGCGGGGTCTCCTTCTGGATTTTTGCACTTGCAGCTCATTTTGGCGGCCCGACAGTCTCCGGGCTGGCGATGCCGGCAGCAACGATCACCGGATATCTCATCCCGGGTTACTTACTCAGAAGAACGGGCAGCCATGAAACCGTTTAGGGAGCTTGATCCTCTGCTTCATTCACAGCTCAGACTGGCTATAATGTCAGTGCTTATCAGTGTTGACATGGCGGACTTCACCTATCTGCGGGAAAAAACCGAGGCCACGGCAGGCAACCTCAGTATCCAGATAGGCAAGCTGAAGGAGGCGGGGTACATCTCAGTCAGCAAAAGCTTCGGCGAGAGCTATCCTCAGACCATGTGCAGCATTACTGACCTGGGCAGGAAGAAATTTGCCGAATATGTTACGGCACTGAATGATTACCTGAAACCGGAGTAATAAGTCTTAAGTCTGAAGGTCTGAAAGTCTAAGGTCAGACCTGACTGAGACCCTCAGACCCTCAGACCTCAATTCTTACCCAGTGCACCTGCATGCATCCATCGCCGCCATAACGAAGAACAGAGGCGCATTCCAGTTGATGCAGATCTCGTTGGTAGAGTAGCTGCACTCAGAATTGGTATATGAAGCGGCAGGAAATTTTGAACGTTTGACAAACGGACCGCAATCGTTCATGACGGACGTGTTCGGACCTCCGACAAGAAATCCCGGTACCGGTTCCGGCACTCCGTCGGCGCCCGACGGACGGTGATGAATATTCATCGGTGAAAGTGATCCGAATCCTGTCACAAAACAGTATCCCGTTGGATTTCTTCCCAGGAGCCAGTCGACATCACCCTGGATGGACGGTATATATTTCTTATCGCCTGTCTTTTTTAAAGCTATCAGCTTCAGAAGAGCCTGGTTGGCGACATCGGAATTGCTTCCCCAAAGGAAGAAATCGAGGCTGACGTGGTAAGGCGATGTTTCCGACTTCACGACCAGCTTATCGGCAAACGGTACCAGAATATCCGTTGCAGCCTTGCTGTGCTCCATGAAATTCTCCTTATCTGAAAGCACCAGGGAAATAATTCCGAGCATCTGATTCTCTCTCCACGTCGGGGTGACAGCAACAATACCGCTGATCTGCGAAAGGGGCAGATCACCGGGCCGGTCCTCTGTAAGGGCCATTTCTGTCGTGGCCCAGAAAAGGTCGTCAGTAATAAGTGTGTCACCGTACTGTCCCGTCATAATATCATGGGGTTGCCTGTAGAGAATATCCGGGTTCTTTTCAGCCCACATCATCGCTTTCCCGGCTGCCTCCCGGCAGACAACGGAAAGATTTTTAAGTTCCTGATCAGGGTCGTTGGCAAACACTCTCGACGCCATCGCCATCACTGCAGCAAAGTCAAGAGTTGCCTGGGTACTCTTCTGAACAACATATCTTGGAGTGACAGCTTTATCCGGCATTTCAAATCCGCCAAACCCTTTGTCCGTCAATTTATGATAGACTCCCCCGTCGGCAGGATCCTGCATGGTGAGCATCCACCTGAGGTTATAGAGCAGCTCGTCAACGACATCGGCGATTGCATTATCACTCTCAGGGATATTGATATTCAGCGATCTGCAGTAATCAGGGTAAAGCTGGTAGAAGAGGAGCAGGGTATAATTGGTTATGCTGCTGTTGACAATGTATTTATTATAATCGCCGGCATCGTACCAGCCACCGGGACTTGAGATTATCGTTCCCGCAGGTCTTGCCTCCGATGCAGCTGATTCATGAACAATTACGGCAGTATCAGGGTGCCCTGCCGGGCGTGCCCATTTTGAACCGTATTCAGCGGTGATCTCATATCCGGACCTGTTGAAATAAAATGCCTTCACCGAGGCCTTTGTGATATCAGTGTATATATCGTTTCCGATAAGGAACCGGGCTGAACATACAGTTGATTCACCCAGACATAACCTGTATGTACCCGGTTTCTTCAGGGCGGAGAAATCGGCCGCACGGACTGTGTCCCCCGAGAAAGACCAGTATTCCGGTTCCCCTGTGACGCCTTTAAAAACACTCTTCCCGGTCACTGCATCAATCACTTCAAATTTCGCTGCAGGGGTTCGAATCAGCGCTACCTTCTGCGCATCAGGATAATATCCGATCTGGTTAACCAGTATCACTCCCGTTGTGTCTGTTGTTCCGGGTCCGGCATTTTTCTGACCGGCAAGGCTGCAGCCGGCAGAAATGACAGCAGCACCAATGGCCGCAAGCACTAAAATCCTGGATATAACTTTCATTTTATCAGATAATTACTTTGACAATATGTTCGGTTCCCTCCGGAAATACCGGAACAATGTTTGTTTCGAGCCTGTTCCCGTCGACAGTTATCTCCCATGCACCTTTAGACCTGTGCACCGGGTTCAGAAACTCGATGTGATAAGTGGCTCCCCGGAACCTGCGGGTCACAGTGAATCCGTTCCACTCCGGAGGTATGCAGGGGTCTATCATCAGACCGTCATAATCAGGGCGCACACCCAGTATATATTGCGTTACGGTATACATGCACCACGAAGCTGTACCTGTCAGCCAGCTGTTCTTCGCTTCACCGGGGGTGAAGGCATCCTTGCCGGCTACCATCTGGGCATATACGTACGGTTCTGTCTTGTGCAGTTCACTTATCTCCTCCAGGTAAGACGGCGTGATACGGCTGTAATAGTCAAAAGCCCTGTGGCCGTTGCCGGTGAGTGTCTCGGCGATGATGATCCACGGGTTATTGTGGCAGAAGACACCGGCGTTTTCCTTGTAGCCCTCGGGGTAGCTTGAAATCTCACCCAGGTTCAGGTAATACCTGGTGAATGCCGGGTTGTTCAACACTATGCCGTAGTCACAGGCCAGGTATTTGCTGACGGAAGCCAGGGCGTCAAGAGCCTTGTCATCCTCGAGTCCCATGCCGGCCATTATGCACATTCCCTGTGTCTCAATGAAGATTTTGCCTTCCTCGTTCTCCTTGCTGCCGACCTTCTTTCCGTAATAATCGTAGGCACGCAGAAACCAGTCGCCGTCCCAGCCGTGGGTTTTAATAGCCAGTTTCATATCGTCGATATGCTTCCGGGCCTCCGCTGCCAGTGCTGTCTCTCCGCGCTGCTGTGCCATCTTCACAAAGTCGGCGCCGTACAGCACGAACATCGCCGCAATGAACACCGACTCAGCCACGCCACCCTTCTGGTTCTCAGTTGTCTGGAAGCTCTCGTCGGGGTTCGATGAGAAGCAGTTCAGGTTCAGGCAGTCGTTCCAGTCGGCCCGGCCTATCAGTGGCAGCCGGTGTGGCCCCAGGTGATTGACTACATGCCAGAATGAACGCTTAAGATGCTCGAAGAGGCTGGCGGCATTTTCGGGATTATTGTTAAAAGGAACCTTTTCATCAAGCAGCGACCAGTCACCCGTCTCCTTGATATATGCTGCCACACCGAAGATAAGCCACAAAGGGTCATCGTTGAAGTTGCCGCCGATCTCGGCGTTACCTCTTTTGGTCAGCGGCTGGTACTGGTGATAGGCGCTGCCGTCATCGAGTTGCGTGGAAGCAATATCGATGATTCTTTCCTTTGACTCCGGAGCTATCATCTGCACATATCCCACAAGATCCTGGTTGCTGTCACGGAAACCCATACCGCGACCGATGCCGGATTCAAAGTATGATGCACTGCGCGACATGTTGTAAGTGACCATGCACTGGTACGGGTTCCAGATGTTAACCATCCGCGACAGGCGCGGGTCAGGATGATCAAGGGTTATGACAGAGAGTTGTTTCTCCCAGTAATCCTTTAACTCCCCGAAGGCCTTTTCCACCTTGGCGTTGGTATCGTACCGGGCAATCATTGCCTTTGCCCTCTCCTTGTTTATCACCTTTGGGGCAATGAACTTTTCGTTTTCGGGATTCTCAACGTAACCAAGAACGAAGACCAGGTTCTTTTCCTCACCCGGTTCCAGGTCCACCTCAATGCAGTGTGAAGCCACGGGTGACCAACCGTGTGCAACTGAGTTCCCGGGATTGCCGGAGAAGACTGCGTCAGGGTGATCAAATCCGTTGTAAATGCCGAGGAAAGCTTCCCTGTCGGTATCGAAGCCGGTCACAGGAACGTTGGCGGAATAAAAGGCATAATGGTTTCGTCGTTCGCGGTACTCTGTCTTGTGATAGATCACCCCGTTCTCAACTTCCACCTCACCGGTCGAGAAATTACGCTGGAAGTTTGTCATGTCATCATTGGCATTCCAGAAGCACCACTCCACAAATGAAAAGAGGCGGAAACGCCTTGCTAATTTCCCGGTGTTGCGGAGGGAGACACGCTGCACTTCGCAGGTGTCGCCCACAGGCACGAAGAATAGCATCTCCGCCCTGAGATTGTCTTTCTCCGAGCCAATGATTGTGTAACCCATTCCATGGCGGCACGAGTAGTTTTCAACCTCAGCCTTTACCGGCTTCCAGCCCGGTGACCATACTGATCCGTTGTCGTTGATATAGAAGTATTTACCTCCGTCATCCAGCGGCACGTTATTGTATCTGAAGCGTGTCAGCCTGCGGAGACGGGCATCCCTGAAGAAGCTGTAACCGCCTGCGGTGTTGGAGATAATTGAGAAGAAATCCTTGTTGCCGAGATAATTTATCCACGGGTAAGGTGTCTTGTACCGGGTGATGACATACTCTTTTTTATCGTCATCAAAGTGTCCGAATTTCATGATCAGGTCTCCTCTTTTATCAGTCTTTAAGTTTATTCCACCAGGTAAATTTCAGGATGATGCTGGTGATAATCATAATCCCCGTTGCGATATAGAACGCTTTCCATTCACGGATGATGAGGAAGACAGGGAATGCCATCAACGAGATCTGCCAGACAATTCCGACTGCAACATTGAACATATCCCTCCAGAAATCCTTGTTCCCCTTGAATGACGGGTCCTCTGCCAGAATCATTCTGTGTACCGGTTTCCAGAAACCCCACGGGCGAACCTGCCTGTAGAATTTCTTCAGGGTCGCATCACTTTCGCGTTCAGTCAAAAGTGACCCCAGCACACTGCCAACAAGAGATATGAGGAAGATAACCGGGAAGGCGTTCATGCTGAAGTTCTCCGTCAGCGGCCAGTTCTGCAGTATATCCAGGTTAAGTGCAGGCAGGACGAGTGCTGCAACAATACCCGACAGCATTCCCCAGAAGTAACCGTAACCGTTAAATCTCCACCAGTACCA
Source organism: uncultured Bacteroidales bacterium (assembly GCA_963730615.1). Lineage (GTDB taxonomy): Bacteria > Bacteroidota > Bacteroidia > Bacteroidales > VadinHA17 > SR-FBR-E99. The sequence goes on from CAVSSR010000002.1 coordinate 211,517, forward strand.
TTTCAGTACGTTGGGTGCAGTATATCCTCCCCAGAGGGCTGCCGTGATCCAAAGCACAACATCGTTTATGGATGTTACCATGAAGCCAACGATGATACCTGTGATAACTATCAGAAGGGAAGCGGCATAGCTCATCCTGACGTAGGTCTTTTCGGTGGCGTTGGGATTGATGTAACGCTTGTATATGTCATTGACGAGGTAGGCCGGCGCCGCGTTTACCGTGGCAGCAAAGTTGCTCATGAAGGCTGCGATCAGTCCGGCAAGCAATAAACCCAGCAGACCGACCGGAACGTACGTGGCGAGTACTTCGGGCAGTATGCTCTCGAAGTCAGGATTAGTCAGAGAACCTTTGTACAGGGTGTCAAAGTGCACGAGGGCGAGTATGGTGAGGCCGGCAACCATAAAATAACGGGCAGGGTTGAGTACCACATTTACAAGTGAGCTCATCTTGGAGGCTTCCTTGGGATTTTTGGTGGCAAGGATGCGCTGCATGTCATAGTTGGGAGCAGGTCCGGCGGCAGCCACAAAAATCCCCTTGAAGAGCATCATGACAAAGAAGAGGCCGAAGAGCTCATAACCGTCACTGCTTATCCATTCATTGAATGAATGCAGCTTGGGCGAAGCCACTGCGGAGATATTGTTCCAGTCGAGCCCCGTGGTGTGTCCGAACCACAGGCTCTTCCATCCTTCGGGTATGACCGCATTTAGAGCCTCCGGAGAGATCTGCCTGATGGCTATGATGCCAACGGCGATCGAGGCGATGGTGAGTATGACATACTGGATTACCTCAGTGATCACAACGCTGAACATACCTCCCTTGACGACATAAAATGTTGTGATTGCCATCAGTATCAGGGCGTAGAGGTTGACATTTATCTGAGGGTGCGCCAGAAGGTATTCGGGGTTGGAAACGAGAGGGGGTAGGAATGCAGCCACAAACTTGCCGACACCCTTGAATCCGTACGAGAGAAACCCGATCACGCTTACCAGGGCAAAGACTACCACTATTATATGTGAGAGAGTGGCTGCTTTGCCGTCACCGAAACGGGTCTTGATCCACTCAGCCCCTGTCATGACGTTGGAACGGCGAAGCCAGGCCGAAAGAAAGACCATAAGAAATATCTGGTTGAATACCGGCCACATCCAGGGCAGCCAGAGACTCTTAAGTCCGTAGACGGCCAGCCAGTAAACAAGCAGCATGGTTCCCGCTATATCGAACATGCCGGAGGCATTTGATATCCCCAGGAAATACCATGGGAGACTGTTGCCTCCGAGGAAATAGGACTGGATATTTTTCGATGCTCTTTTTGATACCCAGTTACCGATAAAAATGGTTGCGACCAGGTAAAGAACAACTATGCCAAGGTCAATAATATTCAGATTCATAGTCCTGTTGGTTAGTTACGGGTTTCAGATAATGAATGAGATACGTCCTTTTCTAGTCTTTTCATACACTTCACGGCTAAACAGAAAGTACTGCGCAGGTTTGTGTGCCACACCCTGCTGCTTTTTCTTCAGCGGGATGACATAATGCATCTGAGCCACTTTTTTCCTGAAGTTACGTTTGTCGAAGGATGTTCCGAGCAGGGCTTCATAAAGCTTCTGGAGCTGAGACAGGGTGAAATAATCAGGCAGCAGTTCGAAGGCGATAGGTTCAACCTTGACTTTTCTCTGAAGGGCTTCCAGGGCCTGTAAAAACAGGAATTTATGGTCAAAAGCCATTTCCATATCCTTGATCATGGTGACCGGGAACCATTGCACATTCCGGTCAGCAAGCTGAAGGGTGACCTTAGTGTTGTCAATAAGGGCGAGGTAACCGACTGTAACCACCCTGTCTGCAAAGCCCTGGTTGATATATTTCAGCCACATGACATCTTTCCCGGCTGACACCCTGTCAAGCTGCCCGTACGCCCCGAACTGTTCGAGAAAGATATTGTCCAGTCCTGTAAGGCCTTTTAATATCCTGCTGGCAGCGCTGTCCAGATCCTCATCCTCAAAAATATGGTAGCCCGTCAGGGTATGATCGTTGATCAGGAGTTCGCCTGTTTTCTTATCTTTTAATTGACGCTCAACAAGAAGTACATTGAGTTTTTGGAAGTCGAAACCAAATACAACACAATCGACCGAAATGTTGGGGACAATCTTATGAGCTATCATTTTATTATAGCTGGTGAGTTATAAAATGACTTAGTGTAGAATGTATCTTTATCAAAGATATTGTAAAAAAACTGTAGAATCAACATGAGTTTTAAAAAGAATTCTCGCTGAGTTTTCAAAATTGTTCTGGGAAAGGATATAGTATATAGTATAATTATATGTAGGATTTTATGATCATAATGGCGGAAATATAAAATGGATAGGGAAGAGATGGCTATAACAGGTACCATCTAACTTTGTGTAAAAATTACACGAACAGTTGTAATTCGAACTTTAATCCTGCAGGGATCAATCAAATTATTATAATAAAAACACAAAATGCTAATTGTGCCACAATTAGAAAAGGATTAACTTTAAAACCCTAAAATTGTACAGCAAAGGATCTGAGGTGCATGCTAGTCTTTATAAAAAATGATGACATAAACGTTCGGAGATTATTCTGCAAATGGGACTGGCTTCTGGGCGAATCTGGCAAACTTCAGCGATGGCAGTCACTCTGTACAAAAAAATTAGTAATCAAATAACAATCGATATGAAAAGAATTTCTGCTCTGATGGCCGTTATGGCGGCAATGGTTCTGCTGGCAGTCTTGTGCCAGTCTTGCAGCGACGGATCATATGAAAGAAGTGATAACGGTATTGTGGTTCGCCTGGGTGACAAGGCTGTTTATCCCGGCCAGGCAGTAAGGCTCAGTGTTGTCACTGAAAAGATCATAAGGGTCACATCAGTTCCTTCCGGTGAATTCCCGGAGACGAAGAGCCTTATGGCATTACCGTTGCCTGAAGGTAAAGTTGAGTTCACCATTGAAAAAGGTGACGGAAGCATAATCCTGAGCACTTCAATGGTCAGCGCGGAGGTCTCACTCACGACAGGAGAAGTGGTCTTCACAGATAATAACGGGTCAGTCTTCCTGGCAGAACAGACAGGAGGAGGAAAATCATTCAGTCCTGTTACCGTTGGCGGGGAATCGTTTCTTGCAGTACGCCAGCAGTTTGAATCGCCTCAGGATGAGGCTATTTACGGCCTCGGTGCAAACCAGACATCGTTCATGAACCTCAAGGGGAAAGACGCAGACCTCTTTCAGTATAACACCATGGCTGTCATACCGTTCATTGTTTCAAACCGCAATTACGGGATACTGTGGGATAACAACTCACGTACAAAGTTCGGCGATGTGCGTGACTGGACAGAGCTGTCAGCCCTGAAGCTTTATAACCGCGAAGGAGTCGAAGGAGGTCTCACGGCAGTGTACGCAGACAGGCAAAACGCAAAAAAGATATTTATAACCCGTAACGAATCTGAGATTAACTACCAGTTCATCCCTGACCTGGTGAAATTCCCTGAAAATTTTAAACTGGGAGATGGCCAGGTGACCTGGGAAGGTGAGTTCGAATCTGATACCTCAGGAACACATAAGTTCAATTTTACTTCGGCAGGATACGCTAAGCTGTGGATAGACGGAAAGCTTATCTTCGACCGCTGGCGTCAGTGCTGGAATACTTCGTCCAACTATTTCACCCTTGACCTGGAGAAGGGCAGACGCTATCCGGTGAAAATAGAATGGATACCTGACGGCGGTGAGTCATTCATTACCCTGAAATATCTTACACCTGCTGATAACGATGAACAGCAGAGGATATCATTCTGGTCGGAAGTAGCTGATCAGATAGACTATTATTTCATCAGCGGCACCACCATGGATGATGTCATCAGCGGTTACCGCACCGTGACCGGCAAGGCGCCGATGATGCCGAAATGGGCCATGGGCTTCTGGCAGAGCCGTCAGCGTTATACGAACCAGGAAGAGTTGCTCGGTGTTGTGCGTGAATACAGGAAAAGAGAGATACCTCTTGACAATATCGTGCTTGACTGGCAATACTGGCCTGTGGACAAATGGGGCGATCATCAGTTCGACTCTATCCGTTTTCCTGAACCTGATGCAATGATCAGCACGTTGCATAATGAGCTCCATACGAATATCATGATCTCAGTATGGCCTAAATATTACGTGGGTACAAAGAACTACGAAGCCATGAACAGCCAGGGATGGCTGTACAAGCGGAATGTGGAGAAAGGCCAGAAAGACTGGATGGGATATGTATCAACCTTCTACGATGCATTCAATGCCGATGCCCGCAAGGCGTTCTGGGAGCAGATCAACACCTCTCTTTACAGCAAGGGTATCGATGCCTGGTGGCTTGACGCCACTGAGCCGGACATATGTTCAAATCTGCCCATGGCTGAGCGCAAGGCTCTCATGAATCCCACAGCGCTGGGTCCGGCCGACAAAGTGTTCAATGCCTTTTCCCTTGTCAATGCACAGGGAGTCTGGGAAGGTCAGCGCGGCACTGATCCCGGTCAACGGGTGTTTATCCTTACACGCTCAGCCTTCGCCGGACTGCAACGCTACTCGGCCGCAAACTGGAGCGGTGACATCGCGGCACGCTGGCATGATATGAAGGCACAGATACCCTGCGGACTGAACTTCTGCATGTCGGGCATACCTTACTGGACAATGGACATAGGCGGCTTCTCCGTTGAAAGCAGGTTTTACAAGCCTTCTGCCGAAAACCTCGAGGAGTGGCGTGAGATGATGACACGCTGGTTCCAGTTCGGCACTTTCGTTCCGGTCTTCAGGTCACACGGTGAGTTCCCTTACAGGGAGATATACAACACGGCACCGGAGAACCACCCGGCCTTCCAGGCAATAGTTGCCACCGACAGGCTGAGATACAGGCTGATGCCGTATATCTACTCACTGGCCGGGCAGACATACCTGAATGATTATACCATAATGCGAGGCCTGGCGATGGACTTCCCCGGTGACCCGGCAGTGAATGATATCGGCGATCAGTATATGTTCGGACCGTCACTTATGATAAACCCTGTCACTGAATACAAAGCCAGGAGCCGTGATGTTTACCTGCCAGGACCTTACGGGTGGTATGACCTGCACACAGGAAAGTACTTCACCGGAGGAAAAGTGATAAATGCCGATGCTCCCTACAGCTCAATACCTGTTTTCGTCAGGGAGGGGGCAATACTCCCCATTGGTCCTGATCTTCAGTTTACATCAGAGAAACCGGCTGATCCGATCACTCTTTTTGTTTTCACGGGGATGGACGGCATGTTCACTCTGTATGAGGATGAAGGTGTCAACAACAACTACGAGGACGGAGCCTACGCCCTGATCCCGTTCGTTTATTCCGAGACTGACCGCACCCTCACGGCAGGAGCAAGGCAGGGGGAATTCTCAGGGATGCTGCAGGACCGTACCTTTAATGTGGTGGTGATATCAAAGGAAAAACCCGTCTACACCTGATTTCAATGCCGCCCCTGACAAGGTCATGAGGTACACCGGCGAGGAAATAAGTGTTAAACTGTAATGACAGCTGATACCATTAAGAGTTAAGTGAATAAAATTATTTTAAAGAGTACAATCTGAAAGAGTGGCATAATGATGAAAAAAATATTCTTTTCAGCCCTGGCGGTTATGATGATAAGCCTGTCAGTCAGTTCACAGAGCATAGTCCCTGCAGAGTGGAAGTTTCTTACCGGAGACAAGCCCGAATACGCTGATTCATCGTTTAACGACTACTGGTGGAACGACATCTCTCCGCTGACTGTGTGGGAGAAGCAGGGGAATGCCGGGTATGACGGATATGCCTGGTACAGGGTTAAGGTCGTCATCCCCCGGTCGATGAAAAAGAGCGCCTGCAAGTATGACGGGCTGATGCTGAAACTCGGCAAAATTGATGATGCTGACGTTACTTATTTTAACGGTCATCTGATTGGCAAAACAGGTTCACTTCCGCCCGATTATGTCTGTGCGTATGATGCACCCCGCGCTTATCTTATTCCCCCTGAAATGGTACAGTGGGGCAAGAAGAACACCGTTGCAGTCAGGGTGTATGATGCCGGAGGCGACGGCGGACTGTACGGAGGACCAGTTGAGTTGACAAACAGGGGTAACCCTGACCTGATCGAACTGAACCCGGTTTTCACTGAGCCTGACATGATATTTAAAGGCTCACAGGATGTTGAGCTGCCGGTGTCGCTGAAGAGCGATTTTAAAAAAACATACAGGGGGATGCTCTCACTGAAGATCACAACTGACATGGGCGAAGACATCGCCACGAATTATCGGGAGATAGCGGTAAAAAAGAACAGTACCGGAATGTGGACCTTCAGGTTTAAGGATCTTGCCCCGGGCTTTTACAAAGCCACAGCCGCTGTTGAGAGCAAGATGGGCAACAAGGAGTCTGTATTTAACTTCGGATACGAACCTGAGAAGATAGTCTCGCCTGCTGACCCGCAGCCGGATTTTGATGAATTCTGGCAGAAGGCGAAAGCAGAACTGAAAACCGTTGATCCGCAGTTTAAGATGATCAGGATTGACAGTCTCTGCACGGACAAGCATAATATTTACCTGGTCGAGATGCGTTCACTGGGCAACGCTCTCATAAGAGGCTGGTACCAGGTGCCTGTTAAACCTGGACGTTATCCGGCAGTGATGCAGGTGCAGGGTTACAGCTCGACCATCGTTCCTTCTTATGTGAATTACGGTGAGGATCTCATAGGTTTCGGACTTAACATTCGCGGTCACGGAAACAGCAAGGATGATGTTAATCCCGGCTTCCCGGGGTATCTCCAGTATAACCTTGAAGACAAGGAAAAGTACATTTACAGGGGTGCTTATATGGACTGTGTCAGGGGAGTTGATTTTCTCTGCTCGCGGCCCGAGGTGGACGTAACCCGCATAGCTGTTGAGGGAGCAAGCCAGGGCGGCGCCCTGACCTTTGCCACCGCCGCACTGAATAATGACAGGATAGCTGTCTGCGCTCCGCAGGTGCCCTTCCTTTCTGACTTCCGCGACTATTTCAAGGTAGCAGTATGGCCTGCAAATGAATTCATAACATACGTTGAGACAGAGAAGAAACAGACATGGGACCAGGTGTTTTACACCCTGAGTTACTTTGACATCAAGAACCTCGCCCCGCTGATCAGGGCGCCGCTTCTTATGGGCGTCGGACTGATGGATCAGACCTGCCCGCCGCATATCAACTTCGCTGCATACAACAATGTTACCAGCAAAAAGAAATACATAGTTTATCCCCTGTCTGGCCACGGGCTGCCACAGGATTTTTATAATGCAGAAGATGGAATGGATACGTTCTGAATTCGGAATGAAATAATATAAACCCCCGGAGCTATGAGAAACAGATCAGCAATTCAAGCAGTATTTACGGTTGCCATTCTGGTGATGGCAGGTTTAATGGCGTGTACAACGGAAAACCCCCGTGAGAGAAACAGCTTCAACACCGGATGGAAGTTCTCCCTGGCCGGCAATGATGATTCCCGGAAGGGGGACTTTGATGACAGCGGATGGCGGCTGCTTGACCTGCCGCACGACTGGAGCATCGAGGGAGAGTTCAGCGAATCAAACCCTGCCAGCCCCGGCGGCGGAGCCCTGCCAGGCGGAACAGGATGGTACCGTAAGACATTTAAGATCGATCCCTCCCAGAAGGAGAAGCTGATATATATTGAATTTGACGGTATCTACCGGAACAGCGAGGTGTGGATAAACGGCAATTACCTGGGGAAAAGGCCTTACGGCTACAGCTCTTTCAGATATGAACTGACACCCTACCTGATATATGGCGATGAAATGAACGTTCTGGCAGTGAAAGTTGACAACTCAAAACAGCCTAACTCCAGATGGTATTCAGGATCAGGAATATACAGAAATGTCTGGCTTGTATCAACGGGAAAGGTGGCGGTTGACCACTGGGGGACATTTGTAACAACACCCGAAGTGAATCCGGAAGCAGCCCTGGTCAGGATCAGGGCGCAGGTAAAGAATTCTACCGGTTCCCCGGCAGAGGTTACAGTGGTGTCCTCCCTCTATGACAGGGAGAACAAAAAGGTAGCTTCCGTTAAAAGCCCGGTGATAAAACTGGCCGACACTGTAACAATCGTGACACAGGAGCTGAAAGTGGAAAATCCTGAGCTCTGGTCGGTTGAGAACCCTTACCTGTACCGTGTAGTGACTGAAGTAATTTCAGGAGGTAAGGTGGCTGACAGGTATGAGACAATCTACCGGTATACGGTCGTTTGCCTTTGACAGCGCAAAGGGCTTCTTCCTTAACGGAAAGCCGTTGAAGATACTGGGTGTATGCAATCACCACGATCTCGGATGCCTCGGTGCAGCTGTCAACACAAGGGCTCTTGAGAGACAGCTTGAGATACTGAAGGAGATGGGATGCAACGGAATACGCACATCACATAACCCTCCGGCACCGGAGCTGCTCGATCTCTGTGACCGCATGGGTTTTATAGTCATGGATGAGGCTTTTGATATGTGGAAAATAAAGAAGACCGATTATGACTATCATCTTGACTATGATGAGTGGCACAAGCGGGATCTGGAGGACATGGTATTGCGCGACCGCAATCACCCGTCTGTTTTTATCTGGAGCATAGGCAACGAGATAATGGAGCAGTGGGATACTTCAGGCTCAGGCATACCTATGGCCAGGGAGCTGGCAGCCATTGTGCGGGCACTTGATGACACAAGGCCAATAACATCTGCATGCAATGATCCTCAGCCTCATAACCCTATCATCGCTCCCGGGGTGCTTGACCTGATAGGTTATAACTACCGCGACACCCTCTATGCAGGTTTCCCGCAAGCCTTCCCGGGAGGAAAATTCATTGGCTCCGAGACAACCTCGGCCCTGGCTACAAGAGGCAGTTACGATATGCCTTCGGACATCGTCAGACGCTGGCCTGCACGCTGGGATCAGCCTTTCAAGGACGGCAATGCCGACCTGACATGCTCCGCCTATGACAACTGCTCAGCACCGTGGGGCTCAACCCATGAGCATGCCTGGCAACTGACTAAAAAATACGATTACCTGTCGGGTATGTATATCTGGACAGGCTTCGATTACCTGGGTGAACCGACACCGTACTGGTGGCCGGCACGAAGCTCATACTTCGGGATAATTGATCTGGCCGGCTTCCCGAAGGATGCATATTATATGTACCAGAGTGAATGGACCGAAAAACCGGTGCTGCACATCTTTCCGCACTGGAACTGGACACCCGGACAGCTGGTAGATGTATGGGCTTATACAAACTGCGATGAGGTGGAACTGCTTGTTAAACGGCAATTCGCTGGGCAGGCAGAAGAAAACCGATGAGACAGTTGCATCTTGTGTGGAGGATCCAATTATGAGCCCGGAACCATCACAGGCGTGGGCTATAAGGATGGCGTCGAAATCCTGAGAGAGGAAGTAAAGACTGCCGGTGAGCCTGCAGCCATAGTAATGACACCTGACAGACCGGAGATCATGGCTGACGGATCGGACCTTTCCTTTATAACCGTAACAGTGGTTGACAAGGATGGTGTTCCTGTTCCCCGAGCCGATAACCTCATAAAATTCAGTGTCGACGGCAAAGGCACCATAGCTGGCGTTGACAACGGCTGCCAGACAAGCATGGAACCTTTCAAGGCTGACTTCCGGAAGGCATTTAACGGTAAATGCCTGCTGGTTGTGAAGGCGGGAGCTGAAGCAGGCAACATAAGTGTGAAGGCATCATCCGACGGACTGACCGATGCCACAACTGCCATTAGGGTCAGATAGGACGTAAATAAATTGCCCAGCGGGCAATTTTAGGGAGGAGACAGACTGAGGGGGAGGCATTGAGAATGGGAGAAGCTTAGAAAATGAACATATGGATAAGGATCAATAAAAACCGTAAAATGAAGAGGATACTGTTGGGCTTGTTGATTGTAGTTTTACTGGCTGGTTGTAAAAGCAGTCCGGGACACGATTTTGTCACTGTCGCGGATGGTACTTTTCAGGTCAGCGGGAAGCCTTATTACTATATTGGCGCCAATTACTGGTACGGTGCTATTATTGCCAGTCCCGGCAAATACGGCGACAGGCCGCGGCTTCTGAGGGAACTTGACCGTCTTGACAGCATGGGGGTCAATAACCTCCGTGTGCTCGTCGGCGCCGAAGGGCCTGACGGTGAGCCCTTCCGCGTCACACCCGCCCTGATGCTTTCACCGGGTGTATACAATGATGACCTGCTCGACGGTCTCGACTTCCTGCTGGCGGAGATGAAAAAACGGGGGCAGTATGCCATCCTTTTCCTGAATAACAGCTGGGACTGGACCGGTGGTTATTCCCAGTATCTTAACTGGAACGGCTACGGTCCCATTCCTTATCCCAATGTACCGCCAAACACCTGGCATCAGTTCATGACATTCTCGGGACAGTTCAACTCGTGCGACCCATGTATCAGCATGTTTGAAGATCATATCAGGTACATCCTCGGGCGCACCAACAGGTATACAGGATTGAAATATACCGATGACCCTGCAATCATGACGTGGGAGATCGCCAATGAGCCGAGAGCCTTTTCAGATGCCAATATACCGGCTATGGAAGCAATGATCAAACGTGTGGCAGCACTGCTTCAGGAGCTTGACAGAAACCACCTTGTAACAACGGGTACAGAGGGTAAATGGGGATGCGAGGGCAACATGGAAGTGTTTGAACAGGTCCATGCCGATCCCAACATCGATTACCTGACCATGCATATCTGGCCAAAGAACTGGAGCTGGCTCAACATTAAGGATATCAGCGGAACCATTGACTCAAGCATTGTGAAGACAAACAAGTATATGGATGAACATTTCGAGGTGGCAGAACGCCTCCGCAAGCCGCTGGTGCTTGAGGAATTCGGTCTGCCGCGTGACCATCACGGTTATTCCCCTGAAGAATCAACATGTATGCCGTGATAAGTACTACATTAATGCCTTTGACCGCATCGTTGAACATGCAACCCGGCGCGGACCGCTGGCAGGATGCAATATCTGGGCCTACTCGGGCGAAGGAAGGCCGGCAAAGGACCACCTGTACTGGCAGCCGGGTGATGACTATCTCGGCGATCCTCCCCAGGAAGAGCAGGGACTGAACTCGGTGTTTGACACAGACAGTACAGTTGAACTGATTGCCGGATATAACCGGAAACTGAATGAAATTATGAAAAAATAACTCAGCCATGCAAAAACTAATCATGTTGACCGCAGCACTTCTCCTTCTTACAGGATGTCCGTCACAGGAGAAAAAAACCAGGCTACCCTGCAGACCCTTCTGCTACCGCTGAAACGGTGAACCTGCTTGCAGGGATGAAGGCTGCCACGGAAAAGGGTATCATGTTCGGGCACCAGGATGACCTCTCTTACGGATTAGGGTGGGTGTACCCTGATGGCGAGTCAGACGTAAAAAGGGTATGCTCTGATTATCCTGCAGTTTACGGTATGGATCTCGGGGATATTGAACACCTGTCACCCGTAAACCTTGACTCGGTGCCGTTTGAAAATATGAAATTGTTTGCCAGGGAGATTTACTCGCGCGGAGGTATAATAACCTTCAGCTGGCATTGCGACAACCCCCTCACCGGAGGAAATGCGTGGGACATCACCTCCGACAAGGTTGTGGCCTCCGTTCTGCCCGGCGGCGAGAATCATGAAAAATTCAAAGGCTGGCTTGATAATATTGCCGCGTACTTTATGCTCGCTCACAGATGAGAACGGGGTTGCCATCCCGGTTATCTTCAGGCCTTACCATGAGCATACCGGCAGCTGGTTCTGGTGGGGACAGAAACTGTGCACCAATGAAGAATACATCGGACTGTGGAGGTTTACGGTCGATTACCTGTGCAAGACAAAGAATGTCCACAATGTGCTGTTCGCCTATTCAAGCTCAGGTGATATAGCAGACAAGGAACAGTATCTTGAACGTTATCCGGGTGATGATTATATTGACCTGGTTGGGCTTTGATTACTATCAGATGCGTGATGCCGGAAACCAGTCTTTTATTGATAAGGTGAGCAGTGGTTCTGGGTATTGTGACCGGGGTTGCGGAGGAGCATGGCAAGACTTGCCGCACTGACAGAAGCAGGGTATGAATCGATACCTGATTCAACGTGGTGGACCAGTACCCTGTGGCCGGCCGTAAAGGATCATAAGATATCCTATCTGCTTGTATGGCGCAACGCACATAACATACCGGGTCATTTCTATGCACCTTATCCCGGACAGCTCAGCGCTGACGACTTCATTGATTTTTACAATCTGCCGGGCACGTTGTTCCAGGGTGATCTGACAAAACTTGAGATTTATAAATAAGGTTTTATTAAAAGGATATATGAACAGTTTTGAATTCCGCCTTGAGAATCTAACCGAATTGCACGAGGTGCTTATCACCCGCAGGAACAGAAGGATTGAGCCCGGCAATGGCATTTATCACCGTTATGAGAATCCTGTGCTTACAGGCGCCCATGCGCCTCTCACCTGGCGATACGACCTTGAATCCTTCCACCAATCCTCACCTGATGGAACGTTTTGGCATCAATGCCGCTTTTAATGCAGGTGCAATGAAGCATAACGGCAAATATCTCCTTGTCGCCAGGGTTGAAGGCAACGACAGGAAGTCGTTCTTTGCCATAGCCGAAAGTCCAAACGGTGTGGATAACTTTCGCTTTTGGGATCATCCTGTAACCATGCCTGAAACCGCTGACCCTGACATAAATGTCTATGACATGCGGCTCACCAGGCATGAGGATGGGTGGATCTATGGCGTCTTCTGCAGCGAGAGAAAAGACCCGGATGCACAGCCCGGTGATCTCTCATCAGCCGTTGCCGCCGCAGGCATTGCACGCACTCACGATCTTGTGACGTGGGAGAGGCTGCCTGATCTCATCTCGGCGAGCCAGCAGCGCAATGTGGTGCTTCATCCTGAGTTTGTCGATGGCAAATATGCTCTCTATACAAGGCCGCAGGATGGCTTCATCGATGCCGGCAGCGGCGGAGGGATAGGATGGGCACTTGTTGACGATATCACAAGGGCTGAGGTTAAGGCCGGAGAGGAGAAGATCATTAATTTCAGACACTACCATACCATCAAGGAGGTTAAGAACGGTGAGGGACCGCATCCCATAAAGACACCGCAGGGATGGCTTCATCTGGCCCACGGCGTGAGAGGGTGCGCGGCAGGACTGCGTTATGTTCTTTACCTTTATATGACCGACCTCCATGACCCTTCCAGGATGATTGCCGAACCGGGCGGTTACTTCATGGCCCCGGAGGGCACTGAACGCATAGGCGATGTCTCCAACGTACTCTTCTCCAACGGCTGGATTGCCGATGATGACGGTACCGTCTATATCTATTATGCCTCGTCGGACAGCCGCATGCATGTGGCAGTGTCAACCGTTGAGAAACTGACGGATTATTGTCTGAACACTCCCCCGGATGGTTTTCGCTCTGCTGCATCGGTGAAAACCATCAATAAGATTATTGAGCATAACGAAGAGTACCTGAAGAAATGACCATAAACCCGCAACATCTGCCGGCAGAAATGCGCATCGATGCCCTTGAGGAGCTGAACCGCAACATCATGCCTTTCTGGACAAAAAAGATGACTGATGACAAGCAGGGTGGCTTTTACGGCAGGATTGACGGAAAGAATAATGTAATTGCCGGAGCCCCCAAGGGAGCCATACTGAACGCCAGAATACTGTGGAGCTTTTCGGCGGCATATATGTATGTCAAGGACCCTCTGTACCTCGAGATGGCCACAAGGGCAAGAAACTATATCTTCAGCCACTTCTTCGATGAAAAAAACGGCGGCACATACTGGTGCCTGCGGAATAACGGCGAGCCTCTCGAGACCAAGAAACAGATCTATTCCCTCGCTTTCTTCATTTATGCCCTCAGCTGGCATAATATGGCCACAGGCGACCACGAGTCGCTGGAGAAGGCTGTGGAGCTTTTCCGGCTCATTGAAAAGCACAGCTTTGACCGTGAGCTGAACGGATATTTTGAGGCTTTTGACCGCGAATGGGGCGAGATCGCCGACCTGCGCCTGAGTGAAAAGGATGCGAACGAGAAGAAGACCATGAACACACATCTTCACATCCTGGAGGCTTACACCAGCCTGTACCGCATATGGCCTGACGCAAAGCTGAAAAAGCAGCTCGGCAATATGGTGCGCATTTTTACTGAAAAGATCGTTGATCCCGAAACATCGCATCTGAACCTCTTTTTTGATGAGAAATGGAACTGCCGTTCTACGATTGTCTCCTACGGACATGATATAGAAGCTTCGTGGCTTCTCTACGAGGCTGCAGCAGCACTCGGTAAGGAAGAGAGTGTCAGGGACGTCTCGCTGCGGATAGCGCGTGCTGCTCTTGAAGGACTTGCTGACGACGGCAGCCTGATCTATGAAAGGGATGATGCAAAGGGACATATCGACCGTGACAGGCACTGGTGGGTGCAGGCGGAGGCGGTGGTGGGGTTCATCAATGCATGGGAGCTGAGCGGCGACAGGAGCTGGCTTGATCATGCTGTCAGGGCTTTTGATTATATCAGAACGAACCTTGTCGACAGGGTCAACGGTGAGTGGTTCTGGAGCATCCGTGCCAACGGCGTCGTCAATACCTATGACGACAAGGCCGGGTTCTGGAAATGCCCATACCACAACACCCGGATGTGCCTCGAGATCATGGCACGCAGCAAGGGCATGGAGCACAGGGCAAAAGATTAGAGGTCAATTGCCTTTTCAATGCCCTCTTAGCTCTTGCCAACATTTTCCTCAACCCATCAACCTATCAACATCTTTTCTCAACCTATCAACTTTTTTCGTACCTTAGTGGGATAACAATTATTAACTAATGAAAGGAATATTGCCATGATTTATGGAGTTATCATTTTCTTCGTTTTAATTATTTTCTTCGCAGGAATAAGGATTGTAAGACCTACGCAGAGAGGTCTTATCGAGAGACTGGGCAAGTATCACAATTTTGCCAATCCGGGTTTTCACTGGATCATTCCGGTCATTGACAAGATGTACCTGGTGAATGTGACCGAGCAGATGG
Organism: uncultured Bacteroidales bacterium; assembly: GCA_963730615.1. Lineage (GTDB taxonomy): Bacteria > Bacteroidota > Bacteroidia > Bacteroidales > VadinHA17 > SR-FBR-E99. The sequence goes on from CAVSSR010000002.1 coordinate 226,632, forward strand.
TTGATGCCGAGCCTCAGGAGATCATCACCAATGATAACCTGAACGCCAGTGTCGATGCACAGGTATATTTCAGGGTCAAGTCTGATGAGGAGAGCGTCAAGGGCTCTATTTATAATGTTGCCAACTTCAAGTGGCAGATTGTCAACCTTGCACGGACCACACTTCGTAACATTATAGGAACGATGACGCTGAAGTCGGCCAACAGTGAGCGTGGCAAGATCAATGCTGAGTTGTACAACACACTGCACACCGAGACAAAGGGGTGGGGTATTGAGATCGTACGTACCGAGCTGAAGCAGATTGATCCGCCGAAGGATGTTCAGGAGACGATGAACAAGGTTGTGAAGGCCGAGAATGAGAAGATCGCTGCCATTGACATGGCTTCTGCCGCTGAAACAGTGGCTGACGGTGTGAAGAGGGCGAAGATCAAGGAAGCTGAGGGAGCCAAGCAGGCTAAGATACTGCAGGCAGAGGGTGAGGCTGAGTTCATCAGGCTGGTGAATGAGTCTGCCGAGAAGTATTTTATCGGTAACGCACAGATATTAAGAAAGTTGCAGGCGCTGGAGACATCGTTGCAGTCAAATACAAAGATTGTTGTTCCGACCGGCAGTGACCTTGTGAATGTCATCGGTGACATGGCAGGTGTTGCACCGTTGCCAAAAAAATAACTACGCATAACAAAATCATTTGTTGAAAATACGTAGAGACGTTGCATGCGACGTCTCTACTTTTTTTTATGGGATTTTGTTGAGGTCGGTGGCGGATTATTTCATGATCCGCAATTTGGGAGCCTTTGCAACAAAATCCCCTGCCGCCTTGCGGCGGCAATTGTCTTTTTTATTTTCTTCCCTCACTCCTGCAAGCAGTGTTCGGTCATAAAACAAAAAATCCCCAGACTTTGCCTGAGGGATTGATTGAGGTCGGTGGCGGATTACCTTTGGTGATCCGGTTTTGGGTACCCGTCAACCAATCCCTCCCGTCTTCGACGGTAGGGTCTTTTTTATTTTATTCCCTCACTCCTGCAAGCAGTGTTCGGTCATAAAACAAAAAATCCCCAGGCTTTGCCTGAGGGATTGATTGAGGTCAGTGGCGGATTCGAACCGCCGTAGCCGGTTTTGCAGACCGATTCCTAGCCACTCGGACAACCGACCATAATATTATGGGTGCAAAATTAATAAAAATTTCTTTATGTTAAACGTCGGGAAAGGCCCTCTTCACATCCTCACCCCGATGATTAATATATCATCTCTTTGAGGTTGCTCACCCATCCAGTCTTTAAGAGTTTGCTCCAGAATTTCTTTTTGTTCATACATGGGTTGATCGTGGATGCCAAACAGTAACTCCTTAAACTTTTCACTGGTGAATTTATGGTTGCGGGTTCCGCCATTCTGGTCTGTAAAACCATCTGAAAAAATGTAAAATATATCCCCGGTTTTAAGCTGAATCTCATGATTGGAAAAAGATTTATCACTTGAAAAATTGACGCCGACAGGCATTGGATCAGCCTTAAACTCTTTCAGTTCCGGGGCTCCGTTATTGTTGCTTATAAACAGAAGTGGATTATGGGCACCTGAATATTGCATCATATTTTTTTTGCTGTCTATGACACATATGGCTATGTCTATCCCGTCTCTTGATTCTTCCTTTTTCCCGGTTTGTCTGAGTGAATGTTTAATCTGTATTCTCAGTTCGTTCAATACCTGGTTCGCCTGAGTGATCTCTCTCCTCTGTACAATTTCGTTCAGAAGACTTATGCCAAGCATGCTCATAAAGGCTGCAGGTACTCCATGACCTGTACAATCCGCTGCTGCCAGTATGATGAAATTATTTACCTGTTTTATCCAGTAGAAATCACCGCTTACAATTTCTTTTGGCTTGTAGAGTATGAAATTTTCATTCAGTAATTCAGTTATGTACGCTTCCTGTGGCATAAGCGCTGATTGTATACTTTTTGCATAAAGAATACTGCTGATTATTTCATCCTTCTGACTGTTGGTTATCTCATATAATTGTTTCAGTTCTTCATTTGCCCTGATTATTTTGTCGTTCTGTTCTTTCAGTTCTGCGCCCTGTTGTTCCAGTAATATCCGGCGCTCATCAAGAGCTGATGTAAACTTACGCGACCGTTTAAGACTGTTGTAATAAAGCATGATAAGTCCCATGGCAAGTAACAGGATGAGCCCTAAACTTATGATCACAATAAGCTGTATCACCTTATTTTTTTCCAGTACATTAACCTCTGACTGCTTTTTAGCTACTTCAAATTCGGTACGCAGATCAGCCATTTTCTGAATATTCTTATAGCTCCTGATACTGTCATTAGCGCTAATAAACAATGATTGATAATGGTAAGCACTGTCATAGTTCCCTGAAACCTGATATAGCTGAGAAAGACGATAAGCTCCGTCGCGTTCAAACTCAACAATATTATTCTTTACAGCATTATCAAACCCCTTTGTTGCACAGGCTATGGCTTTTTTAATTTCCCCTTTATGCTGAAGAATACCGGCATATTCAATCATAAACTGTGTAACCGCATAATCATCGCCCTGTTCGGTAAGTATTTCAATAGCCCGGAGCAGAAAATCTTCTGCTTTTTCAAATTCCGATTGTCTGGAATAAACCAATCCCATATTACCCAGACAACAGCCATATTCAGTCAGTAAACCCAGCTTTTGGTATATTTTACTTGTCTGTGCATACAGGATCAGGGCGGTATCATACTGTCCCATACTGTAATTGACATAACCTAAATTGTGCAAAGCAGGAGCCAGATCTGTCGAATTGTTTTCTTTTTCGAAGATTTCAATGGCATTTTTAAGATAGTATTTCGCATTATCATGATTTTCCTGCTGGTTATATGCTTCTGATATATATAGATATACAACTGCCAGACCGATACTTTGGTGACCCTCCTGATAATAATTGGCTGCTTTCAAAAAACATTCAAGTGCTGATGCAAGTTTACCGGAACTCATGTAGCCTGACCCTTTAAAAACCATAGGCTGCACAGGACTTATATTCAGTTTTTCAGCAAGTTTTATAGCCTGATCACTGTATTTTAAAATGGTATCCGCATCAGCTGAAACTGAGGCTATCTTGATAAGGAGCTTTAATTTATTAGTGTCTTCCTTAACATAGTCATGGTTCAATAAATACAACAAACTATCGGTCGATTGCCCGTTAATTGCAGTCAGTGAGTTTATTGCCATAACAATGGCAACATTAAAAGCCAATATAATACGATAATACATGGTACTATCCGTTGCGAGGGATCCTTACGTAAGAATCGATTATCAGCCCAATGGGGGTGGAGGCGGGACCCTTATGTAAGGATCGACAATCAGTTCTTTATTATCGCAAAGGGTGCATTCAATGGTGTATTTTTCCATTCCATCTGCTCCTTTTTCTATGGGAAGTTTAAATCCTTTGCATAACATTCGTTTCCTCGGTCGCTCTAAAAATACAGGATGTTTCATCTCTTTGGAGTATATTCTGGTTATACTCTTTATCCCACTGCAGCAGTCCAATTTCCAAATAATAGTATCCCCCACATTAGCATCTGTAGTAAGGTTATTGACATCTCCTTTGCGGTTTGAATCGAACAAGGCAAGGCTGTTTGCATCACCTTGTTTGATAGCTCTTAAGTAGATTGTTACTATCATATTGAGTTTATTAATTAATAATAGGTTTACTATTAACGATATAACAAGGTAAGTTACGATAATTTAAGGCCGATGTCAAGTTTATTATTACTCCTTATTTCCCGGAATAAAGTTCGGCTTAAGTTTGATAACAGGCTTTTCTCTGCGTCCCAAAAATTGTTCTCTGCGTCCCAAAATCATTTTATTTCCCGGACCATATTCCCAGTAAAGTTATAATATGGCCCTGATGGAGAGAACTTACGCAGCTCCAGGGGTTGGATCAGTCGGGTATCGCATTAAGAAATGAGGGGGTACCCTATTCGCTGTCGGGTAAAACAATAACTTTTAATTCCTCGGAATTAACCGATTCAATATCAAGCCTGTAGGACCTGTCACCGTTCCATGACCCTGCAGTGATGCGGATAAGTGTGTCATTTGCTATCTCCCAGGTTCCTTCGTAATCGGCATAAGATATTGGAGGCGTACCGCACCACCCCGCATTCTGCCTTTCAGTAAGAGTACCATCCGATTTAAAGAGGTAACAGTAATTATTGGTGAACTCATTACTCCTTTTATAGATGGTAACGTCATCCCTGAAACCATCATTGATCCAGATACCTATCAACAGGTTGTCGGGATCAATTTCAATATTGTCTTTTTCGCAGGAGGGTAAAACAGAAGCGATTATCAGAAAAAACGGTATGAGTATTTTCATAAAGATGCGGGTTGGCAGGTATAATGCCACAATAATTATACCATTAGTAATTTGCAGTTACAATCTTATTATTTTCAGATAATCATCTCTTATTACTAAAGTCGCTGGCTTGATTAATGGTGAATAATAACCGTTGCTTGTCAGTTCAATCTTTTTATTTAAGAAGTCAACCTTATTATTTGAAAGATACTTAAATAACATTTGCTCTTATTTAATTCATTTGGATCTTTCTTAAATAACATATATCTTTATGAAAACATTTTGAATGAAAAACTTTAATGCCGGGACATATTTAAGTCAAGGATATTACAAAAGTTTCCAACCAACGTTGATAAACAGACAATGGTACCTGGAAAATATGGAGGTAATCCAGTTGTTAAGTAAAGCCGACCGGGAACTTGGAAGATTAGATATGTATTCTAATTACATCCCCAATATTGATCTGTTTATCAGCATGCATGTCCTGAAAGAAGCCACACAAAGCAGCAAAATAGAAGGGACTCGAACAAATATAGAAGAAGCCTTACGGGAGAGAGAAGATATCCCTTTGGATAAAAGGGACGACTGGGAAGAAGTTCGAAATTACTCTCATGCTATGGAAGCAGCAATAGAAGACCTTGAAAAGCTTCCGTTCTCCTCAAGACTTATCAGGCAAACTCACAAAAGACTCCTTCAGGGGGTAAGAGGAGCAAAAAGATTGCCGGGTGAGTTCAGACGAAGTCAGAACTGGATTGGTGGCGCGACATTAAACGATGCAATGTTTATTCCACCTGTGCACACATCCATCCCTGAGTTAATGAGTGATTTAGAGAGCTTTGTTCACAATAGGGAAATATTCTTCCCTGAGTTGCTAAAAATTGCACTAATCCATTATCAGTTTGAAACAATTCATCCATTTCTTGATGGTAATGGCAGAGTTGGAAGGTTGATGATAACCCTTTATTTAGTAAGCAAGGGAATTTTACATAAACCAATTCTCTATCTTTCAGACTTTCTGGAAACCCATCGACGTTATTATTACGAAAATTTAATGCTGGTAAGAGCGAATAATAATATAAGTCAATGGTTTAAATTCTTTCTGACAGGAGTGATTGAAACTGCTGAAAAAGGAATTAAGACATTTGACAGCATACTTAAATTACAGAAACAAGTGGACCTGGATTTATTAACACTCGGAAGGAGGTCTGTAAATGCACAAAAGATTATGGCCTATCTCTATAACAAACCATTATTGAATGCTGAGAAGGTAAATGAAGTTGCCGGTATTTCATACCCGTCAGCCTATAAACTAATAGGAGATCTTGAGAGATTAGGCATCTTAAAAGAGATAACAGGGGGCCGACGAAGCCGGGAGTATCTTTTCGAAAAATACATAAACCTCTTTCAATAATAACTAAATTCCATGTTGCCGGCTGGTCTGTGCCATGAAAGTATGAACCCGGTGTGTTTAATAATTACAGGCCGAAGAACAAGCCCCCGGAGCTGATGTCCGGAGGCTGGTTTCATCGTTTGGCAGCCTGAAGCTCTGCACTGTCGAATATTATTAAAAGCGATAAAAGAAGCTGGCACCAAATGCTGGCGCGACCGATCCAAATTCTGTTTCATTTATTATAAAAAATCCCACTCCTGCATCAAGGCTAAGTCCGAAATCCCTGTCAAAATAAATATCTCTCCCGATCCGGAAATGAGGTTCCAGGTTGTTTTCAATGTCACCATCCCAGCCTATTCTGATGAAATCTAATCCAATCCTTCCATACCATGGTCGCAGATCTGAAAATTCAGAGAAACCGCCAAAGTGATAATAGAAATCCCCGGAGATCGAAATAAGACTGCTCCAATCAAACCACGAATCATTGACAGACGGCCAGGTCCCGATACTTAAACCTAATTGAGACTGATTAAGCTGATACCGTAAACCAATATTTAACGTTTCCAAAAATCCGGCCCCGGCGGATATATTTACTTTCTCCTGTCCGGACATTTGTCTGCCAGAGGTCAATAAGAAAACCAATATCAAAAGAATACAGCGTAATGTCTTCACTTTGTTTTTCATGGTAATGGGTCTTTAGTATGTGAATAACAAATCAGAAGCCAATAACAAGTTAAAATTACACCGCTAAAAAGCCGAAGTCATATATTGGTAAAAACACCCGGAGCTGATCCGAGGGCTGGTAATATTACAGTTCCATAACAAGCTGATGCAAATTTTCAAACATGAAGCCTGTGAATTCTTTTGTTAATATTTTGCTGAAAGAATGATAATTTCTTCTTCATATTATCATTGGTATCGGATAAGGAAGATTTTGCTATTTTAAATATTGAATCATAATTTTTTATAATAGCTGAAGCTATTTCATGTCCTTCACTAAAATACTGTCTTGTAGCTTCATACAGTGTCGTCTTTTCATATTTGTTCAGGGTCCTGAGTCCTTCCAGATACACATATTTAATTCTTTTTCCATGGGTTTGGAAATACAAATTAATATACGTTTCAATTCCAAATCTTGTATTTCGTATTTCATCCAATATGGGCAATATGTCTTTTTTGAGTAACACCCTTTCTCCCGTAAAGGCTTTAAAGGGTGTGAGCTTTACGTTAATAAAAGTTGCTGCAGTATGCCCTAATACCATATCGGCTTGGTTTTCCTTAATAGGGCATTAACAAGTCAACAAAATGTTCCTTTTTTATTCCAATGCTGTCTGCATCAAAGAAAAGCAGGGTATCATTGCTTGCATTTTCAATGCCGATGGCCATTGCATAGCTTTTACCCCTGTTTTCAGGAAGTTTAATATAGTTGAATTCGACTGATTTATTGAGGTTTAGCAGCAGTTGTTCTGAATTGTCCCTGGAACCGTCATCAACTACTATAATTTCACTCCCCTCATTATACAGACGGCATGCTTTAACCACATCACAAATGGTTTTCTCTTCATTAAATGAACATATTATAATGGTCAGATTCTCCAATTTGTTAAGATTAAAGAAGATCTCTCATTATCAAGTACTGCAAAGGTACATCCTGATTAAGCTGAAGTCAAGTTTATTTGCCCTGAAGCAATGGCACGCCAAAATCTCTCACTGCGATTTACCAGACGTAACCCATCCTCAGAGGCTACAGAAAAGAATACAGACAGGCAGATTGAAGAACCGGAAGGGATATGGCCGGAACAGCCAGCTCCTATTTCCTGTAGGGGTATACATTAAACTTAAGCGTGTCGCAAACTACCAATGTAGTATCCCAGTATCCCCAGGGAGAATTCACATCGTCTTCCCAGATTTCCAATGGTCCGGATGGAACATTGTCATAGGTTGTCGTTTGCCCGATATCAATGGAACGTTCTCCAAGGAAACCATTTCCGGGATACCCTGCAGAATAAATTTTCACTTTGATTGTCAGGCCTGTATTATTGAATATTTTTGCAAACCCGGTGTTATCACGTTCACATACAGGCTGTTTCTTACATGCGATGACTGCAGTTATCATTATGGCCACTGCCATAAAAAGCAGACTTAATGTACTTTTCCTTTTCAAGTAATCTGACCTCAAAGAATTTATTCAAGGTATGAACTTAAAAAGCAATGTGCAAACAAAAAACAGCCTTCAGGCCGTTATTCTCAGGAATGACAGGCAGGAAACCGGGCCCGGATCACAACACTAATTGAAGCTTATTCAACATAATTCCTGTCGACTAACAATGCACAGGAAATCTTTGCTATCTCCCTGTAATATTGAAAATTAATAGTAGTGACAAGATCACTTTCCGTATGATATGTAATGCCCGGTGTGTTTTGAATGAAGAAGAGGGACTTGAATCCGTTAAGATAGAATGGGTAACTGTCGCTTCTTTTAGCACTTGTATTATCATTGATATATGCTACTGAAGAATACCTTTCGCATAATCTCTGGGCTTCGGATCTCAGATAATGTGAATTGTCATAATCAATGATGTTCACGTACCACATCCCGGGATCGGAGGAAGAGGGGATACCTATCATATCATTATTAAGCATCATCCTTATTTTTTCTCCTCTGGAACTTGCTTTCAGTGAAAAATCGAAGCTTCCGAATAATCCAAACTCCTCAGCTCCGAAGGCGACAAATTGAATGGTAGAGGATGGAATAAAAGATTTTTGCTTCATTACCCTGGCTATTTCAAGCGTAGCGCCAACACCTGTGGCATTATCGTTTGCTCCCGGTACAAATACAAACGGATCACCGGAAGCTGAACTGATCCTGTTGTCATAATGGGCGCCAAGAACGCATATACTGTCAGGGTATGTATTCCCGATTAAAGTTGCAATGACATTGTATTGAGTCGTAGTATATTCCAGTCCGTTAAAAGTGACTGTTACATTGAACGAATCCAGCTTGGTGTCAGGATAACCAAGCCGGATAAACTTATTTTTTATATCAACGGCAACCTGCCTGTGGTTGTCAGCAAGCATAAAGCGGGTAGACATGTTCTGCATCCAGGTGACATAGGATACCAGACTATCCGGGTTTATTCTATTCACAAAGCCGGAAATATACTGGTCTTTAATTTCTTCCTTATCAGGTTTTGTGCAACCTGAGACAATCAGGATAATAAGAATCGCAGAATATATTTTAATTATAGAACTGTACTTAACCATTCTGGTTCTTTTGAAATATCTGACTTACAAATCCTGCAATAAGTAAGACCGTTGATGATTATATTAACCCTATTAAACCGGACACACAATGTCTCTGTGAATTTCTTAATTTAGCCTCTGCAATTTAATAAATGCCTCTCAATGAGTAATCAAAGAAATCTGGTCAGGACACTCGGGTTAGGTTACGTCGTCATCTTTGTAATTGCCAATATCATCGGCTCGGGTGTATATAAGAAAATTGCCCCGATGGCTGATGAGCTGAACTCCTCAATCTGGATACTCCTTGTATGGATTGTCGGCGGCATTATAACTCTTTTCGGGGCGCTGAGCAATGCCGAAATAGCCGGCATGCTGGCCGACACCGGGGGCGAATTCGTCTATCTTAAGAAAATATACAACCGCTTCTTTTCATTTCTTTACGGCTGGTCGCTCTTTACTGTCATACAGTCTGCCACCATCTCGTCGCTGGCATATGTTTTTACACAGTCGCTGAACAGCATCATCACTATCCCCGAGGTTCTTCCCTCTCTGCAGAATCTGAGCATCGGAGGCGTTTTCTTTCCTTTTCAGGATTTCGGGATCAAGCTGACAGCCATTTTGCTGATCATGCTGCTGACATTCCTCAACATGACAGGACTGAAAGGCGGGGCATGGGTCAGCAAGGTCATCCTGCTCCTGGTCGGCGCCGGCCTGCTGACTATTGTGGTTTTTGGCCTGACAAGCAATGTCTCCAGACCTGCGAATTTCATGAACGTTAAAGAGCTGGCCAACGGAACTGTAACCATCTCTTCTTTTTATACTGCCATGCTTGCCGCATTCTGGGCATACCAGGGATGGGTCTCTGTCGGTTTCATCGGTGGCGAGATAAAGAATGCCAACAGGAATATTCCAAAAGGCATTGCGATAGGCGTGTTTGTTGTAATTGCTGTTTACCTTCTGGTAAACGTTACATACCTCTCACTCATGTCCATTCCGGAGCTGGTGCAGGTTCATGAGGCAGGCAACCAGATTGCTGCCGTGGAGGCAGTCAGGAGTTTCTGGGGGACATCAGGTGTAATGTTCATATCACTGCTCATACTTGTCACCACCATGGGGTGTCTCCATGCCAGTGTCATCACCGGCGCCCGGCCCTATTATGCCATGTCGCGCGAACGCCTTTTCTTTTCAGGTATCGGGAAACTCAACAGACACAATGTACCCGGTAACTCATTGCTATGGCAGGGGATATGGGCTTCTGTACTGGTTCTGTCAGGCACCTTCGACCAGCTGACGGACATGCTCATCTTTGCCGTCTATATTTTCTACGGGGCCACAGCCATGGGGGTATTCATTCTGCGCCGCAGGATGCCTGATGCACACCGGCCCTACAAGGTCTGGGGATACCCGGTTGTGCCGGCCATTTTTGTACTGTTCTGCGTCGGATTGTTCTGCAATACAATTATAACGCGTCCGCGCGAAGCAGCCATAGGCCTGATACTCATACTGATGGGGATACCGGTTTATTTTCTCCTGCGGAAAAAATTCTCAAAAAACCAGGCTGATTAACGGTTCAGGAATTTTGCTGCATTTTGCTCCACAGCCTTTCGGCCTGCAGCCTTGATTCCCCGAGAATCTCTTTCTCATCGACAGTCGTGATCTTTTTGTCTTTCATCACAAGCCTTCCGCTGGAGATGACATCGGTGATATGATTTGAGGTGATGCCAAAAAGAAAATGCCCGAAGAAATTCTCACGCGAAACAGGAGTGGGGGAGTCATAGTCAAGAATGACCAGGTTGTTATCACCGTCGCCATCGAAGCCATTTTCACTTAAGTAACGGTGCACATTCCTGAACCGTCTGTAGGCTGATTCATATGTGATATTGTCATGACGCTGTCCGACAAAGAAAGCTGCCCTGGCACTCCGAAGCATATCACTGTGCATGCCGTCGGTGCCGAGCATTATATTCTCACCGAGACCTTTGCCGTTGAAATAACCGACATTGTTGTTGAGGTTGCTCTCACAGTTCTGAACCACCCAGGCGGGTGATTTCCGGATAAGTTCCCTTTCATTCTCCTCGAGATGAAGGCAATGAACCAGCAGTGTCTTTGGTGAGCTCAGCACCCCGGCCTTTTCCAGTCGTTCAACTACCCGTCTGCCGTGTTTGTTGATGCTCTGCCCCTGATCGTAGGCATCCTCGGCAACATGGATATGAATTCCGGTATTATGTTTCTTCATCATATCCACGGCTTTGCCCAGCGTACGTTCACCGACAGTGAATGATGCATGCAGTCCCACGAGGCCCTGGTGATCGCTGAGGAAATGGTCCGTCTCTGCCAGTCCTTCCCTGGCAACATGGATCCCGTCGCGGTCGGAGATCTCGTAACAAAGAAGGTGAGACACACCGACTTTTTCAAAGGCTTTTGCAATTATCTCCAGCGAACCCTTAACGGCAAACGGAGAGGCATGGTGGTCTATGACGAAGGTAGAGCCTGCCTTAAGGCATGCCATCGCCGTCACCAGCGCACTCGACTCAATCATTGCCGGGTCAAGGCATTTATCGAGGGTCCACCAGATATATTTGAGTATCTCAGGAAAGTTTTGCGGGCTCTCCTTTGGTGCCGCCATCCCTCTCGACAGGGCTGAATAAACATGATGATGACCCACTGCAAAGGATTTTGTTACCAGCCGGCCTGTGCAGTCCATGGTTTCAACACCCTGATCAACCGTTCCGATGTCGCTGTCAGCAATAAACTGAATGCTGCTGACATTTTCCCGGACAAGTATATTCTTTAAACTGAATTCAAGTGTCTTCCAGTCGATGTATGTGGCGTTTTTAAGAAGCAGATCCATTCTGAATTGTTTTTGTTTTATTTTTTCCTTCTGAGAGGAAGCGATTTCCTCCTTATGCCGTCATAAGCGCACAGTGCGTTGGCAATTGCTGCTGCTGTAGGGACCATTCCTATCTCGCCGATGCCTTTTGCACCGTACGGTCCGACCGGGTCTTTCTCTTCTATGCCGATCACCTCTATCTCCGGCGTCTCATTCGCTCTCATGATACCAAGGTCGTTGAATTTAAGACTCTCCGGCCTGCCCTTAACGAGGGGCAGGTCTTCGGTCAGGGCATATCCCATTCCCATTATCACAGCACCTTCTATCTGGCCTTCAAAGAGCATTCTGTTCATTATCTTCCCCGCGTCATGTGCCGCGATGATCTTTGTGACGGCGCCGTTATCATCAAGAATTGCTACCTGTGTTGCGTAGCCGTATGCAAAATGAACGACCGGATCGTCGGTTTTTTCTCCGGGTTTGCTGGTCCAGTCACAAACATATCTGCCTTTATAGACCCTGACCTGCAAGCTGCTGCAGTGATCCGTTCTTCAGGTCTTCCCTGATCCTGACCGAGGCGTTGATGATAGCATTGCCCAGCAATGCGGTAGCCCTGGATGATGTGGTCATTCCTGTAGTCAGGCCGGCTCCGGTGTCAACCCTGACCTTAATTATTCCGGGATCTATTCCGGTTTCCTGGTGCAGAATCTGTACAGCCATGGTATGTATTCCCTGTCCCATCTCGCTCCAGCCGTGGTGCACCATGACTTTTTTGTCTGAAATAATTTGTATTGACACCTGGCTTTCGTCTGTCATGCCGTTGCCGACACCGGTGTTTTTAAGTCCGCATGCTATGCCTGCGTACTTCGCACCGTTAAAAGCATCCTTAACAGCAAGCAGGGTCTTCTTCAGTCCCACTCCCCGCAATAACTGTCCCGTTGCAGTTCTTTTTCCGTCCTCGAGGGCATTGTCATACCGTATCTGCCAGCGGTCGAAGCCACCCATCCTGCAGAGTTCGTCAATGCATCCTTCAACGGCAAATGTGACCTGAGGCACTCCGAAACCGCGCATTGCGCCTGAAGGGATATTATTCGTATAAACGGTGACAGCTTTTATATCCACAGACAGGCACAGAATAACCTCCTGTGGCATGGCCGACGACACGCTCCATCACCTTGGTTCCCACGGAGGCATACGCGCCGGTATCACCCACAGCGTTAAGCTTCAGAGCCGTAAACTTGCCTTTGCTGTCACATGCCAGGCTGATCTCCATCCACACAGGATGGCGTTTAGGGTGCATTATAATTGATTCATCCCTGGTCAGATGGACTTTCACCGGCTTTTTCAGCAGGAATGCAAACAGTGATGCATGTCCCTGCACGGTAATATCTTCCTTGCCGCCAAAGCCGCCGCCGTTCTCTACCTGAACCACCCTCACCTTATCCTCAGGAAGTCGGAGTATTGACGCCACAGCTGTTCTGTCGACGTAAGCGCCCTGTCCCTGGCTGTATAACCTGATGCCGTCATTCTCGGGCAGTGCTATTGCTGTCTCGGTCTCAAGAAAAGCATGTTCTATGCGCTGTGTTTCATAGACCCCCGAGGCGACCCAGGCGGCTTCGCTGAACACTTTTTCAACATCGCCGGATCTTATGCTGCTTGTCTCAAGCACATTGGATCTTTCGTCGTTAACGCGGATACTGTCTGGTTTTACTGCCTCAAGCATGTCTGTCACGGGTTCGAGTATCTGATACCTTACCCTGATAAGCTCAGCGGCTTTGCGCGCCAGAGTTTCTGTCTCCGCCACTACTCCGGCTACAACATCTCCGATACAATGAATTATCTCTCCTTCGCCGATCATCAGCGGCCAGTCCTTGAAAATCAGACCCGTTTTGCGGGCTCCGGGAATATTGCGGGCGGTAAAGATTCTGATGACTCCTTCAGCCCGAAGTGCCTCTGAGGTATCAATGCTTATGACTCTTGCCCTTGGATGATCACTGAACTTCAGTGCTCCGTAAACCATTCCCTCAAAATACATATCATCGACAAAGTCCCTCTTTCCAAGCGCAGTCTCGGCAGCCATATATTTCGGGTAAGGCTCACCAATGAGTGCCGAGACAGGTGCCCTTCCCGGCTCATGGCCATGCATTTCAGAAAAGGCTGCTTCGATGGCATCCACAATTTTGACATAACCGGTGCAACGGCAGAGGTTCGGGGTGATGGCGGCAATAATTTCCTTACGGGAAGGTTTTTTATTTGTGTTATAGAGCGCTTTTGCCCTCATCACCATTCCCGGAGAGCAGAATCCGCATTGCACGGCACCCTTTTCGGCAAATTTCTGACTGATTATTGTTCTGAATCTTGCAGGCAGCCCTTCAGCAGTAACCACTTCTGCGCCCTCAAGGTTCTTCATCTTTGTACGGCATGCCATCCTTGCTTTGCCGTTGATCTCAACAGTGCATGCCCCGCATACACCCTGTCCTGAGCATCCGTCTTTATGTGAGGTGATCCTGTTTTCGATCCGCAGATGGTCGAGAAGGGATTCTTCTTCATCACCAAGGAAGAATCGTTTAACTCCGTTGAGAAAAAAAGTGATCATTGAAGGAGCTTCTTCAGGTTAGTGATGGAAGGATCAATTGATGCCGGCATATTCAGCAGGGGAGCGACAGCTTTCAGGTCTTTCAGTCCGCTTCCCGTCAGGAGAACAACGTTGGAGGAGCGTGATGGTATGCGTCCCTGTTTCATGTATGAAAGCAGTCCTGCAAATGCCGTGGCGGCAGCAGGCTCGGCAAACAGGCCGGTGTTCCCGGACAGATTCCTTGAAGCGGTCAGTATTTCGTCATCGGATACTGTCAGTGTCTCTCCGTTGTATTTCTGTATGAAATGCTGTGCCATATAAAAGTTCCTCGGGATGTCAACAGAGATGGAGTCTGCTACGGTGGTTGATGGAATGACTGTGAAATCCTTTTTGCCTATGTTCCTTACCAGGTTATCGCTCTTCTCCGACTGTACAACAACAATCACAGGCATCCTGTCAATGATGTTCAGCTCCGAGGAGGTCTTCAAATCCCTTGTAAACACCGGAAACGATCACTCCGTCGCCTGCGGATATGAAGATTTTGTCGGGCACAATGTTTCCCATCTGCTCAAACAACTCAAACGATACTATTTTTTTCCCTTCTATTGTGAGGGGGTTATATGCGGTGTTCCTGTTATACCAGCCGAACTCTTCGGTTGCCTTCACGCTCAGGTCAAACGCTTCGTCATATGTGCCTTTTACCGGAATAAGCGTGGCGCCGTACATAATGATCTGGGTGAGTTTGGCCAGTGGCGCTTTTTCAGGAACAATTATCACCGCTTTTTGTCTTTGGGAAGCGCAGATACCGGCAAGAGATGAGCCTGCATTTCCGGTTGAGGCGGCAACAATAATTCCAAGCTTCTTCTCCTTTGCGAACGCCGATACAAGTGCTGAGGCCCTGTCCTTGAACGACCAGGTAGGATTCTGGGAATCATCTTTAAGGCGAAGGCTGAAAGGCAGCCTGGAGCCATCGAGCTCAGTCACCGGATACAATGGAGTGTTGCCCACCCTGAGTGGAGGAAGGCTGCCAATGCGGTCAATGGGAAGAAGGCTGATAAAACCGTTATTTTTCAGATCTGTAAAACCTGTGATGCTTTTCCGGATCTCCGGATAGTCATAGAGTATCTTCAGTACGCCCTTTGGCGGGGCAGTCTTACTGTTGCCCGGGCTGCACCACGGACAGAGATACATGATTCCGAAAGTACTGTATTCCCTGCCGCAATCATTGCATTTATATATATAGCCTGTAGGTCTCATGGACGGAGTGGTATGCCTGATCAGTATGGGTTGCTAAATATCTTTCAGCAGGCCCGTTCGTTCGTTAAATTCATTTATCAGCTCATCCCACCGTTTAACCTGCAGGAACATTTTGTTCCAGATATCGCGGTCGTACCAAAGCTGGTTCAGGTCTTCAACATCTTTTCCCTGCTGTTCAACCCAGGTATAATATTTCAGGTTATGGATAGCTTTCCGGTCAGTGTAACTGAGCTCTTTCATGTTGTCGGTCCGTGAGCCGGCCAGACATTTTTCAAAGTCCCTGACAGCCTGCAGGATATCATACTCACCTCTTTCCTGATTCAGTTCTTCAAGTCTTGACCTGTACATTTCCGCAGAGTCGGTGGCAATTGTGACGATGATATCATCAGCCGTCATTTCAAAATATCTGGCAGTCTTGATGGCCGAGATAAGGTTACCGATGCCGGAGATGCCCAGCAGAGGCAGGTTACTGACAACATCTTTAGGTATACCGATTGACCTGAGGTAATCCTGCCCCTTTTTCTCATTAAAGAGACGGAAAGTCTTCATACAGTCTTCATCGTCTATGGCAGTGACAACATCGGTGTTTTTCACATTGTGTATCCACGGGACATGCTTGTCGCCTATGCCCTCAATCCTGTGTCCCCCGAAGCCGTTCATGAGGAGTGTGGGGCACTGGAGGGCTTCCGAGGCTACCACTTTAATGGCAGGGGCTATTGTTCTCAGGTAATCGCCTGCCGCTATTGTCCCGGCCGATCCTGTTGCCGAGATATAGGCTGCGAGCCTGCTCCTGCCTGTTCTTGCCATGTTCCAGGCTTCTTCAATGGCATGGCCGGTGACGTTATAATGCCAGGCGCTGTTGCCAAACTCATCGAACTGGTTGAAGATGATGCATTCGGGACGCGTGCGGCGTATCTCCCAGCATTTGTCATAGATCTCTTTTACATTCGATTCGCATCCCGGTGTTGCAATGACCTCTGACCCTATCACATCGCGCAGCCAGGTAAAACGTTCTTTGCTCATCTCCTCCGGGAGGATGGCAACGGATTCTGTTCCCATGAGTTTCGAATCGAATGCGCCGCCCCTGCAATAGTTGCCTGTCGATGGCCATACTGCCTTGTGCCAGGTGGGGTCGAAGCCACCGGTGGTTATCCTGGGAGCAAGGCATCCGTATGCAGCACCGACTTTATGGGCGCCTGTCGGGAAACCATTTGCCGGTGAGAACGATGATGCGCGCATCCACCCCTGTGAGTGCTGCCGGAAGCTCAATGAAGTTGACATTGCCGTAGAGGCCGCCCTTTTCAACCGGCTCATTTTTCCATGTAATACGGAAGAGGTTAAGAGGATTGATATCCCACAGTCCGACCTCTTTCAGTCCGGATTTGATTTTTCCGGGAATCAGATCAGGATTCCGTTGCTGTTCGAAGGTGGGAAGGATGATCCCCCGTTCCCTGAAGCGGTTGACGGCATTTTCAAGCGCCGTCTCACTTGTAATTTTATCAATAGGCTGGATCATAATATCCGTTGGTTTGAGAAAAATCAGATTTGCAAGTTAACCATTATGCAGATAAAAAACCGGTATCCTTTGTCATGCGTACAGCAGGTTTTCAGCTGCCTTTAACAGAACAGACATCTCTGCGGCCTGGCGGAAATGAGCCTCCCTGACGCAGGGTGTATTGAATTTTACCGAGGTCAGGCGGAACTCCTTCTTGCTGAACGTTGCTGTTACATAGTCATTTTCAAAAACGTACTCATCCGGAAATTCGGAGAGGGTTGTAATGTTGCCGTTAAGTTTATATATCAGGTTCTTTTTGTTTCTCAGCACCGAGAGGAAGTAACCCTCTTCAGCCTGGTTGAATGACGGGACTGTCAGGTAAAACTTTGGTTTGTCCTTCCAGGGAGCACCGGCGGTGGGGCAGAAGGTGTTGCAGTTGCCGCACTCATTGCAGAAGTTGGCGATATTGATGATCTGATACTTCTGTTTAATCTCCAGGGAGCCGTCGTCTGAATAGTGTATCTCTCCGTTTTCGGCCCTGACGGCTTTCTGAAGAAGTGAAAGTGCGAGGGGTTAAATTATAAGAGCGATTGGCAAGATTGGGGCAGACTGTGGTACATATGCTGCACATCTCATCGCACGACAGGCATCGTTCTGCTTCATTTACCACAGTGTCCCTGTCCTGTGTCCGGCTGACAAGGCTGAAGGTTCTCCGCTGTTCCGGGGTCAGCTCCGCAGGTTGTTTTGCATGGATGCGTTTTGAACGCCTGATCACCAGCTCCTTTGCTGAGAAGTACCTGTCCTGATCCGGTTTTTCAATGGAGAAATCTATACCGGCATCCCGGATTACCTGTTCTGCAGCTTTCCTGCCGTCGCCGATGGCGTTGATGGCTGTCGATGCCCCGCGCATGGCATCACCGCCGATGTACACATTGCCCAGCCGGGTTTTATATGTACCGTGTCCGGCAGCAAGTTCTTCGCGACTGGCAAAACCGATATCCGTCAGCTGGCCTATGGCGGGGATGATTGTGTCACATGGTATCTCAAAGGCTGACCCTTCAATCTTTACAGGAGCCGGTCTGCCAGCCTTATCGAATCCTTTCAACTCCATCCTGCTGCACAGAAGTCCTGCCACCCTGCCTTCATTGCTGAAATACTTTTTCAGGTGATGCCAGTTCGATTATCTCCATTCCCTCCTCGATCACCGCTTTTATTTCGCCCTGGTCGGCAGGCATCTCGTTGACGGTGCGGCGGTAAACGATTGTCACCCTGCCATCTTCACCTGCCAGGCGGTATGCTGTGCGGGCTGCATCCATGGCGGTATTGCCGCCTCCGATGATCACCACTCTTTTGCCGATGCCGGTCTTCTCACCCTGTCTTGCACGGAAGAGGAACTCCAGCGGCTCAAGCACGCCCTGCCGCGTCTGCTCCTTCAATGTTCAAGAGGGGAGGAGAGCTGGGCTCCTGACCCGATAAAGATGTAAGAGTAATCTTTTTTCAGCGACACAAATTTAGCTGTGTCAACAGGAGTGTTGTAATTATATTGACTCCGAGGTCAGTTATGCGCCTGATATCATTGGCAACTGCCTCATCAGTGAGCCTGAAGCCGGGGATGGCGTACTGCACCATCCCTCCGGCCTTTGACCTTGCTTCAAACACATCGACCCGGAAACCCGCCATCCTAAGATAATATGCAAATGACAGTCCTGATGGTCCTGCCCCGATGACGGCAGCACTGAGGCCGTTATCTGCAGCCGGCTTGAGACGCACCTCATCCTGTTCGGAGATGAAACGCTTGACCTCGCGGATCTGCAGGGGATCATCATAGTTGATCCTCGTGCATTTGCCCTGGCAGAGATGATCGCAGACCATTCCTGTCACGGAAGGAAAAGGATTGGTTCTCAGTATGACCTCATAAGCTTTGTCAAACTGACCCGCCGCGGTAAACCGCAGGTACTCGGGAATATCCTGGCTTGCGGCGCAGGTATCACGGCACGGTGCGGAAATGCAGTCAAAGTAACCAAGGGTGCGGTCAGTTTTTATGTCAGGGGGTTTTATGTATTCCCTTCTGTACTCCTTACTGGTGAGGACTTCAGCGCTGTAACGTGACAGGTTGTATAAGGCTGCTGCCGTCAGGTCTTTCTGGCCGGACAGCCTGGTAATATAGTCGTCAATGCCGTCTGCGGCTTTGCTTCGAAGGGATTTATTCAGCTCATCAAAGTACTGGTTCAGCCTCATATAACCGCCTGGCTTCAGGAGATCGGAGCAGGTGGTCACCGTCCTGAACCCGCATGATAAAAGGTCCGATATGTTGAATGCATTTGCACCCGCAGAAAAAGAAAGCAGCAATTCACCGGAGAACTCTTCCTGCAGCTTTCTGGCAAGATTTACAGAGATCGGATGCAGCGCCCGGCCACTCATGTACATCATGCTGACATCACTGCCAAAGACATTCTTATTATTCAGTGATTCAAGGGTATTCGTCAGTTTCAGGCCAAACTGAAGATTGTTTTCCGCGGCTGTTTTCTGAAGCGACTTTATTATCCTTACAGCATCCGGATATTTGAGGTCGTGCCCGAATGCTTCATCAGGCACGATTGTCTTGAACCTTAGTTTGTCATTCAGGATTTCTCTCAGCATCTCAGGGCCGAGCAGTGTCGGGTTCAGTTTTACGAGGGTATGCAGCTTCCTCTTTTCGAGCAGATAGCGGGCAATGTCTTCTATCTCATCTGCCGGACAACCATGCATTGTCGAGAGGGTGATGTTATCAGATATTGCTGAAGGGATTCCGATAGCGGCAACGGCAGGATAAATACCAATTATTTCATTAATCCTGCCGGCGAGCTCTTCGCTGCAATCCCCCATCTTGTCAATGAACCACTGAACATTGGCGTTCAGGATCCCCTGAAGGTTGTAACCTGCGCTCATGTTGAATACGGTCCCCGGATCATTTCCCCATCCGAACCTGTGGTTAAGGATGTGGATTATTATCCAGGCATTCAGGTATTCATCAAAGCTCTCTTTTATTGTAAGCTCCTGGGACCATTCACAGTTATAGCCCTCGTCCTGCATATCGATGCAGGGTTTCGGGACTTCAATCTCATCGAGGGTCTGTACTGTCTTGAGTTCAATATAACGGGAGCCCATTAGCCAGGCTGCAACAATGTTCTGTGCAAGTTGTGTGTGTGGCCCCGGCTGCAACGCCCAGCGGCGAATGCAGCCTATGTCCGAATATTTCTGTTCTTAAGGGTTCATTTTCACGGGGAGCGAAAAACAATTCCTGAGGAATTCCGAAAACACCTGTTTCGTTGTCAAGCTCGTGCAGTAAGAGTCTGAGTAGCTGGCTCAGGGAGACTGGATAGAATTTAGCGGGCATAGAGTCTCATCAGGATTTTTTCAGGTGTCAGGGGTGCATCATAGTCGGGCTGCCATTGAGGATTGAATGCCTTTACTGCGTTCTGCAGGGCGAAGAAAGCTCCTATGCCATACATTAACGGCGGCTCGCCCACAGCCTTTGATTTAAAGATGGCCAGCTCAGGCCCTTCTGTCTCCAGGGCATGGCAAACGAGTACTTCGGGGGCGGAATAGATATCCGGCACCTTATATGTGGAAAGGCTGTCGGTCAGCATGCGGCCTTCCTTATTAAACAGGACCTCTTCCGTTGTCATCCAGCCGATACCCTGCATCACCCCGCCTTCAATCTGACCCATGTCTATCGACGGATTGAGGCTGTTACCGAAGTCGTGCACTATCTGTACCTTTTCGATCTTATATGTGCCTCGCAGACAGTCAAGCCTGACGACGACAACTGCCGTACCGTATACATGGTAGGCAAAGGGCTGGCCTTTCTCCTTTGTTTTGTCAAACCAGATTTTGGGAGTGGCATAATGGCCCTGCGCTGACAATGATACCCTGCTGATAAAAGCTGTGGTCACCAGTTTTTCCCACGTGATATCAGTTGATGAACCGTTCTTAAGAACCTTTTCATCATGAATTTCAATTTCTCCTGGGTTGCAGTTAACTGTTGCGGCAGCCACAGACTTCAGTCTAACCAGAAGCTCGTTGCAGGCTATCAGAAGCGCATTGCCATTCAGATCGGCTCCTGAGCTGGCGGCTGTGGGTGAAGTGTTGGCAACCCTTGATGTGTTGGTGGATTCAATCTTTATCCTGTCTGCGCTTACAGAGAACACTCTTGCTGCAACCTGTACAAGCTTTGTGTTGACACCCTGCCCCATCTCAACTGCTCCCGTACTTATACCTATGCTGCCGTCCTGGTAGATGTGAACGAGGGCACGGGCCTGGTTCATCGATGTATTGGTGAAGGAGACGCCAAAGCATACCGGCATGACGGCCATTCCTTTCCTGTATAATGTTTTTTTGCTGTTGAAATCAGAGATCTCCTTTTCGATATTACCAAGATCAAAACTCCTGTCAAGGGAAGCATAACACTTGCCAATATTTACCTCTTTAGCTTTCTGGCCAAACTGGAACTCGTCGTTTTCCTTCAGGAAGTTCGCCTGCTGAATCAAACGGGCAGGCACCTTCAGCTCACGTGCCGCCATCGCAATGGCAGCCTCGATAACGAACATCCCCTGCGGGGCACCGAAGCCCCTGAATGCGGTGTTGGGCGGCAGGTTGGTTTTGCAGCTGTGTACAGTCACCTCTGTGTTCGGGATAAAGTAGGCGTTTGTCGAATGGAATAATGTCCGTTCCATTATCGCCGGGGAGAGATCAGCGGCAGCGCCCCCGTTCTGGTAAAGAACTGCCTGAAAAGCCTTTATCCTGAGATCTTTTGTAAGTCCTATCTTAAAATCGGAGCTGTAGGGGTGTCGTTTTCCCGTCATGCGCATGTCATCTCCGCGGTGCAGGGTGATTTTGACAGGACGGTCAAGCAGGTATGAAGCCAGTGCTGCCATGACAGCCACACCTGTGGCCTGGTCTTCCTTGCCGCCGAAAGCGCCGCCCAGCCGCGTCACATCCACCTCAATATGATTCATGGGGAGGGACAGGACCCTTGCTGCCACTTTCTGAACGAGCGTCGGTCCCTGTGTGGAAGAGTGGATTTTTATACCTCCGTTGCCGGAGGGATAGGCATAGGCACCCTGCGTCTCGATGTACAGATGCTCCTGGGCGCCGCTCTCAACCCTGCCCTCAATGATATGATCGCAACCTGACCAGGCAGCAGATATGTCACCCATCCTGAACGTACGCGATGGAATAAGCAGAAGGCCTTTCTCTCTTGCAAGACGTGGGTCAGTGATCACTTCCAGCTCACTGATTTCTATTTTGATAAGCTTCGCGGCTTTCCTTGCAGTACGTTCATCAGTGGCAACAACAAGCGCTACGGGCTGACCCCTGAAATGAACTTTATCCTGCGCAAAAAGCATCTCATCAGGAATAATTCCTCCGATGTCATTCCTGCCCGGGATGTCTTTCCATGTAAAGACCTTTTGAACGCCGGGCAGCGACATCGCCTCGGAGACGTCAAAACGGTTTATCTTCCCGTGAGCGGCAGGGGAGCAAAAGACAACTCCATGCAGGCAGTTTTTCAGAACAGGTATATCGTCAAGATAGCCTGATTTACCTGTTACATGACCGGTGGCATCGAGGTTGTTCATAGCTCGTCAATACTGATATTCAACCTTTCGGGGAACAGCCTGAGAAAATGAGCAATAAGAAGCTGTCTCAGAAGCAACCTCTTGTATTGTTCGCTGCCACGGACATCACTGATAGGGGAGATCTCTTCCTGCATCACCATGTTGGCCTTCAGGATGATCTCCTCAGTTACGGGCTTACCGGCGAAAAACTCACATGTCTTCCTGAGAAACAACGGAACAGGACTGACACCTCCTGCTGAAAGATAACATTCACTTATATTCTGACCCAGCATTGTCAGCTGCATGGCGCTGTTGACGCTTGCAATATCCAGGTGGGTTCTTTTGCTTACCTTCTCAAAGCTGAAAATGGCAGGCTCGGGCTTATAATCAAATGATATACTGCTTATAAATTCTCCGGCAGCAAGGTCAATCTTTTTGTAACCAAGGAAAAAATTCTTCAACGGAACATTCCTGATCTGCCCGGCTCCTTCAACGGTCACTTCGGCATTGAGCGCAAGAAGCATGACAGACATATCTCCGATTGGTGATGCGTTAACAATATTACCTGCGACAGTGGCCATGTTCCTGACAGGTTCGGAGGCGATGAGCTTCATATAAGAAGGCAGCTCCGGAATAAATCTCATTAGCGCCGTAGAATATTCCACCTCGCTCATTGTCACCGCTGCTCCGATGAAGCACCTGCCGTTGGAAATATTGATACCATGCAAGTCTTTTCTGTACTGAAAGGAAACGATGTCAGTTCCGCCCAGTTCTTCAGCCCTCTGTACCATGAGGTCAGTCCCGCCGGCGATTCTGATACCTTTATCTGTGACTGGAGGCTCAGCGCTCATTATTTGGGCAAGTCTTTCAGCAATAGTAAGGAAGTAATCCGGAAGGTGCTTCTGTTCCACCAGCCACCTGACCGGGTCACTGATATTTTTATTTTTGAGGGTATCTGCGATCGCTTCTGCTGCCTTTTCTATTGATTTATAGCCTGTGCACCGGCATATGTTACCACTTACCGCGGCTACGGCAGTTTCTGCTGATGCTTTGATGTCAGCCAGGCTATACGCCGTAAGCGACATGACAATACCGGGTGTGCAGAACCCGCACTGGGTGGCTGAATTAACCACCAGGGCCTTTTGTACCGGCGACAGATGCCCGGTGTTTATCCCCTCCACTGTGACAATATGCTTTCCGTGTACATTGACAAGGGGCGTCAGGCACGAGACGATGCTTTTATAGCTTACAGTTCCGTTTTCCATACTGCCCATGAGCACCGTACAAGCCCCGCAGTCACCTTCGCGGCAGCCGATCTTTGTACCGGGCAGTCCCATTTCATACCTGATAAAATCAAGGAGAGACGATCCGGCTGCGCTTCCTGTGATGATCTTCTCATTGTTCAGTATGAATGTTATCATCTAACAAAGATAATTTAAACGGTATTTAATATAACTTTGATTTCCTTTCAATTTAAAATAATGCCATGGATAACATAAGTACGAGGATCAGTGAGCTCGCTGAGAAATACAGGGACTATACTGCCGGGAACCTGTCGAAACTAGTCAGGATCAAGTCATTGTCGACTAAGGAGAAGTATGTGCAGCTTGAGCTGAAGCGCCAGATGGAAGAGGCCGGATTCGATGAGGTTTTCATCGACGGTCTCGGCAATGTCATCGGACGCATAGGTCAGGGTAAGAAGGTACTGGGCATCGACGGCCATATGGATACCGTTGACCTTGGAGAACTGCAGAACTGGAGCTTTGAACCCCTGGACGGTCTCATTAAAGACGGCTTTGTACATGGCCGGGGGTCTGTGGATCAGAAAGGCGGACCGGCAGCATTTGTCACCTCCGGAAGGATTTTAAAGGAGCTGGGATTTGATAAAAAGATCACAATATATTTCGTTGGCAGTGTGATAGAAGAGGACTGTGACGGACTTTGCTGGAAGTATATTGTTGAAGAAGATAAAATCAGACCCGACACGGTGATACTCACCGAACCCACTAACCTGAATCTTTACCGGGGTCACCGGGGCAGGATGGAGATGCATGT
Organism: uncultured Bacteroidales bacterium; assembly: GCA_963730615.1. GTDB lineage: Bacteria > Bacteroidota > Bacteroidia > Bacteroidales > VadinHA17 > SR-FBR-E99. The sequence continues at coordinate 251,409 of CAVSSR010000002.1, forward strand.
GCATTTTTACGGCAGGTCATCCCACGGCTCAGCGCCTGAGCGCGGGGTGAATGCCATCTATATGGCCTCAAGGGCAGCCATGGAAGTAGAAAAGCTTAATGAAAGGCTGGCTCATGATGAGTTCCTGGGCAAAGGCAGTATTACGATATCGGAGATAATTTCAAAGAGCCCTTCGCTGTGCGCGGTGTCAGATTATGCCCGCATTCATCTCGACAGGAGGCTGACTGCCGGCGAGACCAGGGAGACGGCTGTAAAAGAGGTGGAAGAGATACTTAAAGGAATCAATGCAAAGGTTGATCTCCTCAATTTTTCGGAGATAGCTTACACAGGCCTGGAGTACGGAATGGAAAAATATTATCCGACATGGACCGTGCCCGAAGAGCATAAGGCTGTTCAGGATGGTGTTACAGCGTTCAGGAACCTGTTCGGCAAAGATCCAGGCATTGGTAAATGGACCTTCTCGACAAACGGAATAATGACCTGCGGAATTTATGGCATTCCGACGATCGGCTTCGGACCTGGAAATGAAGTGCTCGCCCATTCGCCTGATGAAAAAGTCCCGGTAAGCGATCTTGTCACTGCTTCTGCCTTTTATGCTGCATATGCCTATGAAGCAGCGAAGTAGTACCTGCATACAGAAAATATGATCTATGAACAAGAACAACTGTCTCTAAAGCTGCGGTATCCTAAGGAACAATAAGTTATGAGTTTAGAAGATAAAATTGAAAAGCTGGGCAGGGTGAAATCCGGATTGGCCGGCAAGGATTTTCTGCTTACATGGGAGAAGAGTGAATCTGACCTCCGGACAGTGCTTGATGTTGCAGAAATTTTGCGGGAGATGCGTTCTGCAAACATCTCCCCGAGAGTGTTTGACACAGGTCTGGCTATATCCAATTTCCGCGACAACTCCACCCGCACACGCTTTTCTTTTGCTTCGGCGAGCAACCTGCTGGGTCTGGCTGTGCAGGATCTCGACGAGGAGAAGTCGCAGATAGCACACGGTGAGACTGTCAGGGAGACGGCGAATATGATCTCCTTCTTGTCTGATTTTATTGGTATACGTGACGATATCTTCCTGGGAGAGGGCAATAAATATATGCGTGAGGTCGGGGAGGCGCTCGACGAAGGATTTGAAAAGGGAGTGCTGCCAGTGAGACCGGGGATCGTCAATCTTCAGTGCGATATGGACCATCCCACACAGGCGATGGCTGACCTGATGCATCTGCGGAATGTTTACGGCTCCCTTGAGAACCTGAAGGGGAAGAAGCTGGTGATGAGCTGGGCCTATTCTCCCAGTTACGGCAAACCGCTGTCAGTCCCGCAGGGAATAATTGCACTCATGACTCGCTTCGGGATGGATATTGAACTTGCTTACCCTGAAGGATACAACCTGATCCCGGAGATAACAGAGCTTGCAAAGAATAATGCCCTCAGCAATGGCAGCACGTTCAAAATCAGCCATTCAATGGATGAGGCAATGAGGGATGCGGATATTGTCTATCCGAAAAGCTGGGCTCCGTACCATATAATGCAACAGAGAACGGAACTGCTTAAAAAGTCTGACAAGGCAGGACTTAAGGAACTGGAAAAGGTGTGTCTTGCCAATAATGCCAGGTTCACCGGATGGGAGTTTGATGAAGCGAAGCTGAAGCTCACAAGGAACGGTGATGCTCTGTATATGCATTGTCTGCCGGCCGATATCAGCGGCGTGTCATGCGAAAGGGGAGAGGTCAGCAAAGAAGCATTTGAGCGTTCAAGGATTGATACATACAAGGAAGCAGGATTCAAACCGTATATTATTGCTGCCATGATGCTCACGAACAGGTTTGCAGATCCGGCCGGGATTTTACACAACATCATGGAGCGGAATCGCAAACGCATTGGCTAACCAATTGTCCGGAATAAATATTTACCGGTTATTTCCGGGGACGTCATTTTCCCGTTTTCAATTATCACATTGCCACCCTTGATTACGTAATCTGCAGTGCCTTTAACGGGCATACCCTCGTAGATATTTATATCGCAATTCTGATGGTGTGTTCCGGCTGAGATGTTTTTTTCATGATCAGGATTCCATATCACCAGATCGGCATCTGCCCCCGCAGCTATCTCCCCCTTACGCGGGTAGAGTCCGAATATTTTTGCCGGCCCTGTTGAGAATATATTAACCATTTGGTTAAATGTTAACCGATTGGTTAAAACGCCATGTGTATACAGTAATTCCAGCCTGTGCTCCACTCCTCCGGCTCCTCCCGGAATTTTACGGAAGTCGTTGTCGCCTGCCCTTTTATGCTCCATTGTGAAGGGGCAATGGTCGGTTCCGACAGTGCTCACGGTACCGTCACCGATGGCATCCCAGAGAGAATCAGAGTCATTCTTTGTTCTCAGCGGAGGGCTCATGACATATGGTGCTGTCTGCAGGAACTCCCCGCGGTATTTTGAATTATCAAGCAGCAGATATTGCGGGCATGTCTCTGCATAGACACTCTGTTGGCGAAGCCGGGCTTTCCTGATGTATTTAAGCGATTCCGACGACTGATACGTGGACTATGTACAGCGGGCAGTGTAATTCCAAGGCCATTTTAATTGCTTTTTCCACTGAAGCCGCTTCAGTGACGGAAGGCCGTGAAAGTGCATGGTACATAAGGAGAAGTATTGTTCTGAATGAAGAATGAATTGCGGAGTTTTTCGATCTCGTCACCCAGCTCGCAGTGTGCGGTGACTGTCCCTCCTGCTTCGGCAACACACTTCATTACACGAAGGAGGTCTTCATCACCTAGGCCAACAGTACTTTTATAAGCCATGTAGACCTTGAATGAAGTCACTCCCATTTTTATGCACTCCCTGATCTCATCGCCGGTGGTCTTTCGCCATTCGACAGGACTTACATGGAACGCATAGTCAGCCATGGAATTTTCTGCTTCCCGTTTTCTCTTCTCAAGGGCTCCGGGAAGTGATTCTCCTCTCGAGGGTGTGACAAAATCGAGAATAGTGGTCGTGCCTCCATAGAGCGCTGCACGGCTTCCCGTGAAAAAGTCGTCTGATGAAAATCCCCCGGCTACAGGCAGGTTCATGTGAACGTGCGGATCAACCCCGCCGGGTATAAGGTACTTACCGCTGGCGTCAATAATCCTGTCAGCTTTATCCTCAGCAAGGCAGGGCCCCGTCCGGACAATTATTCCATCCATAATCAGCACATCTGCAGCACTGCCATCAGAGCTGTTTATGACGGTGCCGTTTTTGATCAGAATTTTCATCAGTTTCGGGTCAGTGGTTTATTTTACCTCTAAGATAATAAAAAGGGGAGGTGGAAGCCCTCCCCTGTGATTCACCAGTTATGGTTCCTGAGAGACGTTGTATGCAGCGTCTCCAGATACTTCAAGCTGCCAGCTCCTTGAAGGCTGCAAGGACAAGAAAAACAGGCCACACAACTGCTTTCAGGAAACCCAGGACCCCCATCCAGAAACCTGTGGCGCCTCCGATAAAATAGATTGCAGCCCCAATGAGGCCCAGGCCATAAACTGCACCTGATGTTGGAGCTCTTTCATAACGTTTTTCACACATGCTCATTTTCTTTTTTGTTAAGAGTTGATACTTAAGGTGGTTATTCCCATTCCTCCAACTAAGGTATACATTTTATAATTATCGAACTCCGGAAACATAAGAAGCGCTGACAGTAAAAGTCTGGGGAGGGAGGAAAGCCTTTTTGCAAAAGGGGTATCATCATTTAATAACTTTTACCTAAAACTCCCTGAATTGTGAATAACTTATTGGTATTGCTTTACCTAAAGATTTAATTTTGCGGAACGGGCAGCCCCTTCACTGCCTTGCCCGACCGGGCAGCAGACGTAGCAGACATTGACGAATGAATATTTGACAAACATTTGACAAACACGGGGCTGCCTTTTTTTTGTCAGAAATTCAATTCTTGCCGGAAAGCCGGAAAAATGATTTTATTGCGCTGATTTGGGCTTCCCAAAAAACGTGGTTAGCCATCCGGCGGAAATGGAGGTGAAATCGGCTCCGCTGCGGATAATCGCTCCTGTACTATATGCAAATTTAACGGAATTCCGTTTACCGATGGGTAACACCAGAGTACCACCAATACGTGAGTTGGATTGCCGGTCATCCATTTCAACCCCGTCGACAGATGATCTGCCCCCGGTATAAAAGGTCATGTCAAGGGCTACCCACATGAGGGGTTGAATATTGTAACTGATATGGCCCTGAAATGACCCAAGCGGATCCTGGGTACGTACTGAAGTTCCCGGGTAGTAAGTGTCATTTTTGGTAAAAAGCCAGATACCTGAGTAGAAGTCAAGAAGCCATCTTCTGCCAATAGGCTGTGAAATAGCAATTTCCGGTTTGAAAGCCCATCGGGAGGTGCCAATATTGATTAGTTTGTCAGGGAAATTCTGGCCTGTGGGCGCTGTTATGCTGAGACTTGTACCCAATATTGTCTTTCGCGGTGCTGTTGCCATCTCTGCCGGTGTAATGGCCGGGGCTCCAAGCAATAAATATGAGAACCTGAGACGCATGTCGCCAAATCCTGAGCGTGATGTACTTTGCGGTTCACCTCCTATAGTTGCCGTTACATCACCCCATGCATACGGTAAGGCAACAGAAGCCTGGGCTGTCTTGCCAAACAGACTGAATGAATGAACAACGCCAAGTGACGGCGATCCTATTTTGGCCTCCAGATCTTCGACAGGAAGGGTAGCATCAGTAAGAATCCCTCCCTGTGAATAACCAAATCCCGCAATAACAACGGTCACATTGACGGGGATCCTTGCATAAGCCCTTGGATCAAGATCCTGAGCTTTAGTATTTTCAACGGAAATCAACAGGTAAAAGACCAATAAAGGAATGTAAATTGGTTTCATTCGTTTATCTCAGCCAGGCGGTTCCTAAGACTATATAGAAAGCGAAGTCCTCATTACTAACAGCAAAGTCCATACCCGCATTCATTCCGAGTTTACGGGCCATCAAGTATCTGAATCCCGTACCCAGGGTGGAGACGCTTTTCCCCTCCTCAAAATCAGCCAAATTTGCGAATGCATTTCCGAAGCCTGTAAAACCTGTGACCGTCCATCGTTTATAAACATTCCAGTCCACCTCAGCCTCCATGACCATGACATTTTGATTCTGGTATTTCATCAGCGGGGCTCCTCTCAGGTTGATTATCGGCCTGGCATAGTAGGGTACATCACCCAGGGAATAATTGCTTTCATGCCTGAGCCCCAGGAAAACTTTTTTGCCTGCGGGGACATACCCGATAAGCGTCAGCGCAATTCTGCCATATAATGCATCACCTCCGAACCATGTGTCACTGTAAGTGCCTGTGAGGCCAAAAAACAACCCGGATGTAGGACTGAAAACATTGTTTCTTGAATCAAGTTCTATTTTTAATGAAGCTTCACTGAGTGTCGAACTGAACTCGGTTCCTTCGTATTCGGGTATGTCAAGAGGGAGCTCAAAAGTATTGTCAGTATCCAGCAGAAGATAACTGCCTCCAATGAAGAAATTAGAACTTGCAATCCTGAATTTGATTTGCTGGACAAGGATCCAGGCATCCAAATTCAGATTTACAGGCTCACCATTCAGGAGGTCGATGTCCCCGGAGCCGTAAAAGCCTAAATTTGCATTGGTCCTGGCCAGGGCTCCCAAATATCTTATCCTGTCATGTTTCCAGTATCCGGCATGAAAGACACCGGCAGCCCAAGTACCGTTAAGGGTACCGGCGCCCATCACTCCGGTCATGCTTGGCGGACCATGCTTTTCTGAATAGGATGAATGGAACATGACAGCCGCCAAAGCAATTCCGTAATCCACCGCTGGCTCTGTAATTATTGTCGGCACAACCAGCACTCCTTTCTTGTTAACAAGCCAGTCGCTTATGTCAATCGCATGATCAACGCTGTCACGAAATGAAGAAAAGGATTTTGCCTTTTCCTGTGCATTAATACTCAGGCATGTTAAAACGAGGGAAAGGGAGAAAACCAAATATTTTGAGTTAATCATCCACTGATAGTTTACTAATATTTAATCTTAATCCTTTCAGGCAAAGTCCTTAAAGGCCCAGGAGCTCCTATTGCACTCTTTGCGAATAGTCCTGATTAACAGCATCAATTCTCATTTTTTGTGCCGGCATATTCAACAGGGTTGTTGATCCATGGTTTACACCCGTGCTGAATTTTTCATATTTAACTTCACCGTCAACAGGATCCTTGCCTAACAGGCTTGAGAATTTCTTGTTAAGAAAAAGATTTGTGGCAGCTTCAACCTGGACAGTCAGTTTATCTCCTTCAACATAAACATTTTCCGCCGTGGCTTCAATAATCCCGTCTTTTTCCGTAACAGTTGCCTTGCCGAAGAAATCGATCAACTGACCTTTTGTCATATAGGTATATGCAAGGGATAGGTCAAGTGCTTTCCCCACATAATCCATTTTATCTTCGGCTGCATTTTCCTGAACCATACCACGAATTCCGCCTTTCTTCTTTACGGAACTTTCAGAATCTATGATCTTCGTCTCAAGTTCACCGGCCTGATTAAAACTGAATTCTGTAATGGTGGTAAGCTTTAGGACATTTTCCACATAGACATCAGCTTTTCGTTTCCATATAAAAGCCTTCAGCTGCTCTGTGTTGGCTTCATCAGCCTTATTGATAGCCAGCGCAAGCTGATCCTTATCTATCTGTGCAGAGCACAGCATCGCCGGAATAAGAAAAATAAGCAGTAATAGCTTTTTCATACATATGTTTGTTTAGACGAGATTTATTCCGGATTATATCAGAATTTAAAGCCGATGCCGCCGCTGGCAGTGTTGATCCATCCGTCTTTGTACCAGTTGTTCGATGCCCAGGCGATTTCATATTCCCCGTTTATAAAGATGTTATCCTTAAGGAATATCATAATACCGGCGCCTCCTCCTCCGTAAAATCCGAAATCATTGTCACTGATTGTTACAGCTCCTTCCCTTTCAAGGGCAGCGAACTGGACACCAAGTGCTCCTTTTACAAATAACTTAACTCTTTCCTTGCCAAACATTACTTTGGGTGCGTAATAAACCGGGAAAGAATTTACTGTGCTTGTAACAGCCAGCTCACCGGCATTATCCGTTGCGGAAAGATGGATATAGCCTACCGAAAATCCATGTGCAAACATACTGCCTGAAGGATTGAATTCATACAGGCCATTAATTCTATAGCCGGTACCTTTAGTATCAGAGTCTTCGATATTCGCAAACGCATAACCACCACTGAGGGTTACCATGTTTTCCTGTGAAAATGCTTTAAATGAAAGCAGTAACAGAAACAGAACAAAAATTTGCTTTTTCATGATGTTTAGAATTTTTAATTATGGATTATAGATTGTTTAAATTCTCATTATTATTCGCCGCCGTTTAACCGGTGCATGCCTTCTATCAGCGCATGCCATCCGTAAATCAGAGTAACACGAAAGCCGTCCATTTTCAGGTCTTCCGGCTCACTGTCGTTGACAGTTGTGGAGTAGGAAATATTCAGCTGCATATTGTCATTTATCACGTAACCGAGGGTACCGCCCATTCCGAGGTTGTTCAGGGCACTGCCTTCAACACCGTCAATTGTAGCCTTGCCGCCTGAATAGGAGATGACATCAATATGACCCCCACACCCTCTCCATAAAATCGCGGGTAAGATGTGCCTCGAGCTGATACATCGGTGCTGTCTCCATTGTCTTGCCGACAAAATCATTGTTATCGCTGAATAACCAGATGGCAGGAAGAAACTCTAATGTTGTGCGCTTGCCCGGAACCCACGGTCCGATCTGCCAGACAACCGGCAGGCCTATACGTCCGTACCAGCGGTTCTGTCCGATATTGACAGGGCTTGTATTGTCATATGCTCCGATCGGGACAGCCAGGCTTCCGACAATATCGACTGAAAATCCGGGTTTATACCTGAGCATGTCGGGAATATTCATTATTGCCTTTGGCCCAACGACGTTTACACTGAATTGAACCATGGGATCTCCAAATCCTCTTGCAGTTTTGCTGTAGTCAATCCCGTTCAGCGAGACGTCACCTGAGATCCTGCCCATCGGGAAAAGTACCGAAACCATTGCGGAACGCTTGCCCAGAGGCAGCATTTTTGCGTAGCCGGCAATGCTCATGGTTGCCGTAAAATCTGAGCCGGGAATAACAGTGTACGAAGGATCCATGGGGTTGGCATTGCCTCCCATTGAATTGGCTATTACAGGGATGGCATTCGTTCCCATCAATCCTTTCCAGTAAAACCGGGCTCCGTCTCCCTGTGCATGAGCTGCATCAGGCCAGCTTAAGATCAGGATAAAAACGATCATTATAAGATTCCTTAAATGCAAGGAGCCAAAGGCAGATAAATATTTTTTCATGGTGATTATTGCTTTAGTTCTTTGGAGTAGTCATTAATTCTTTAGGAGGTACGTACTGTCGCTTATATGACAGGGGCGGAAATCCTGTTTCAACAGGGAACTCTCGCCGGTAACTGATCAGCCAGTGTTTCAAAAGGTGTCCGGCTGGGGAGAATAACGTTATTCTCCTTTGCATATTTGTCCCATAACAGTAACATTTCCTTCACTTTTCCCGGATTCTCCGCGGCAAGGTCATGCTTCTCGGCCGGATCAGTAGCAAGGTTAAACAGCTCCCAGTCAGATTTGCCCAGCGGAATAACTTCCCACCGCAACTTCCAGTCGCCCTGGCGGATTGCGCGATTGCCGAAGATCTCCCATGCTATATAATCGTCCGCGGTGCGGGGTGACTCTGCCTCATTGGCCAGCACGCCGGACCATGACTTTCCGATAAGCTGTGGCAGCTCATGTCCATTATTTTCTTCAGGATACCTGGCACCCGTGATATCAAGGATGGTAGGCATGATATCTGCTATAAACATAAGCCCGTTGTTTATACTTCCCTTCTCGCGCTTGACGACAGGGCCGCTGACGACAAGTGCATTCCTTATTCCGCCTTCGGCAAGCCAGCCTTTATACTGGCTGAATGGGGTCATTGAGACCTGGGCCCAGCCCGGACCATAACCAACATAAGAACCCGGGTCGCCCCATGCATTCGGATCATTTTGAGACCATTTCATTGCAAAAAACAGATTGTCGCGGGTTCCGGGTGTACCTGCAATCATTGCGCCGAGATCGTTCCCCTCCGCACCGTTGTCTCCAAAAATGATGAAAACGGTGTTTTCGTATTCTCCGATTGCCTTAAGATGATCTATAAGCCTGCCGATGTGATAATCCAGATTCTCTACCAATCCGGCATAGAGCTCCATTTTTCTTCCCAATCACGGCCCTTGTGCCGGGTGCCAGGATGGAATATTCAGGTATGAACCACATACGCTCAGCCAGGACGCTGGATTCCGGCACTATACCCAGTTCTTTTTGCCGCTTCAATCGTTGCTCCCTCAGCATATCCCATCCGAAATCATATTGCCCGACATGCCTGTCGCGCCAATCCTTCGGAAGATGGTAGGGATCATGGGGCGCCTGGTGTGCGACATAGGCGAAAAACGGCTTGCCGTCACCGTGATTGGCATCGATGAAGCTGATGAGCTTGTCAGTATAGGTTTGTGTAGCGTAATAGTCCTTTGGAAGCTTTGTCAGGTATTTGCCATCCTCAGTAAAAAGGGTGTTGGGAGTTAAGGCATTCATATTTGTCATATCCCAGTAGCTGCCCATCCCGTCAAGCATGACTGAAATCGCGTTCGAAGCCGCGGGCTGCAGGGATTTTATCAGGCGACTTCCCCAGATGCCACTTCCCGACCATATATGTATGATAACCAACTTCTTTGAGCAATTGGGGAATTGTCACCACGCGGTTATTTAGATCTCCTTCATACCCGTCTTTGCCCACCTGGTTGGGTGCTGTCCATTCGTTCATATTGCCGAGGCCGTTAAGGTGTGTATCCACACCTGATAACATCATCGATCTCGAAGGTGAACAGCTGGCATGGGTGTAGAAATTCGTAAAGCGAACTCCGTCTGACGCCAGGCCGTCCATGTTGGGTGTCTTAATCTCACTCCCGAACATACCCATATCTGAATAGCCCATATCATCCGCAAGGATGATAACGATATTTGGTCGCCTGGCTTCTTTCTGCGGATTTGAAGTCTGGCCGTAGGCAACCTGTAACACTAAAAGCAGTGTACAGCTAATTAAAAGACTCTTTTTCATACAAATTCTCGTGTTTGAAATCTATTTTAATAGTGTTATTTTCAGTAAACAGAACCATTTAGCCTCATTACCAGCAATTTGACTTTAGTTATTGATCAACTGCATTCACTTCTTCAATTTCTCCGGGCCGCCACCTTTTGTCAAACCATCCATCAAGAGGATAATAAAGACGCAAGATAACATACCAGTTCTTACCGGGTATAGTCTTTACCCAATTATTTTCTCTTCCCTCAAAGGGCTTAGGACCGAACCAGACATCAACCGACCCGTCACTGTTGTAAAAAAGGTTTTTGCTTGTATTAAAAACTGAAGGCCATGACTGATCAGTGCTTATTATTGAGCGGTTAGTCGAATCATATACAACAACAGACCAGAACTCTGAGGCAGGGATATCTGATGGCAGATGCAACTTGTATTCCTTACTGCCCTTCAAGCAGTCTTCCTTTGCAGTCGTATGATATTATATGTTGCATTTCCCCTTCCGGAGAATTTACATGAGAAACTGTCATTAATGCTACATTAAATAATAAGGTTATTTCTGATCTTGTTATGAGGAATGTAAAATTATGCCTTATATCACCTATGCACAATACCAATCAATGCGTATTTTTTCTAATTTTGCTGCTAACCGTTAGATTAACTAGCTCGTGACTGAAGAAAACCGATCATACGAATTATTTTTCAGGTTCATTCAAACCTATTTGCCGGTTGGTTTCAAGGACATCGACCGGCATGATCCCCTGATACTGGAACTCGAGGAATTTACGAAGACCAATAATCAGTTTTTCTATGTTGCCGATATGGTCCGCATGAAGTTCGAGTTTACCAGCCTGAGAAGCAAGGAGATGCTGGGCATTGAACCGGAGGAATTAACTTCTTATCATTTAAAGGAAGCAACCCATCCTGATGACCTTGCGAGACATGGATTGGGCATGGCCCAGTTATTTAAAATAGCCCATGAACTTGCTGTCGCAAAAAATGGCAGCAGGTTAATTTCATCAAATGTCAGGTATCGCAATCCCACGGGAAATTACTCCGAATCACCTTGTTCAGTGCTGGTTTTTTTATGCCCAGGCTCCCTTTCCGGCAGTCTGGCTGTTAGATGTTCACACTGATATCGGGTGGTTTAAAAAGATGAAAAACGGTTACCATTATTATCTTGGCGACGACATCAAATTTTTCAGATTCCCTGATGAGTGCCCTGTTGATGCATGGCCCTGTTTTTTCAGACCGGGAGTTTGAGATCATAAAACTGATACACTCAGGCCTCAGCAGCGAACAGATCGGTGAAAAACTATTCCTGAGCAAATATACAATCGACACCCATCGCAGGAATATTCTCGAAAAAACCGGCAAAACTCATATCTCAGAACTGATTTATGACCTCCACGAGAAGGGATTACTTTAACCATCAGCCAATTGTTACTTTTTCGTGACCCTGCTTCTGATCAGGTTGTTACTTTCTTTGCCTTGATGCAGAAAAAGTAACCAAAGAAAAATCAACCTGTGCATTTATTGCACAAGTTCAAACAGAAGGTGGTCGGGAAGTTAGCCGAAAAATAAAGTCAGCCATTTCGCACTCATATAAAAACAGGAGGAGCCAGCTTTTGGCTGACTCCTTCATTATTTCTGTGTGGGACGTGGCAGGCTCGAACTGCCGACCTCTTGCGTGTGAAGCAAGCGCTCTGAACCGACTGAGCTAACGTCCCGGGGGAGGCAAAGATAAATAAAAATCCCTGCTTCACCGTTTCACCGCTGCAATCAGAGCGCTGAAATCATGCAATTCACTTCTTCTCTTTTTTGGCCAGGATCTTTTCAATCTCGTCCATGACCTTGTTCATCGATTCGATTGTCTTGTCAAACGGATCAGATGTGGTCATGTCAACCCCGGCTTTTTTCAGCAATTCAATCGGGATAGTCCGATCCTCCTGCTGAAAGGAATGAATGTATTTATCCAGCGCTGTCTTATCGCCACTCATTACTTTTTCAGCAAGTGATATCGATGCAGTAAATGAAGTACTGTATTGAAAAACATAGAAATTCATATAAAAATGCGGGATGAATGCCCATTCCATTTCAATGTATTTGTCGATGTTGCAAATCCCTTTGTCATGGCCGTAGTAAGCTTTCAATATGTCCATATACATTTTCGAAAAGGTATCGCCGGTCAGTGGCAGTCCTTTTTCTGCAGTCTCGTGTATCTTCAGTTCAAACTCGGCAAATTGTGTCTGACGAAACAAGGTGCCTTTAAAATTATCGAGCCAGTTCATCAGGAGCGAAAGTCTGATGTCATCGTTCTTCTCGTTTTTCATTATATAGTCAAACAGCAATACCTCATTAAAAGTGGATGCGACTTCTGCAACAAAGGTTTGATAATCAGCCAGTGGATATGGCTGTGTTTTATTCGAAAAATAACTATGCATCGCATGTCCCATTTCATGGGCCAGTGTACTCATATCCCCGTATAAATCAGTGTAGTTAAGTAGAATAAACGGATGCACATTGTAAACTGCCCCTCCATAAGCGCCTGACTGTTTACCTGCTGTAGGGTATACATCAATATTGCGTTCACTGATGACTTTTCTCACAGTGGAAATATACTCTTCCCCTAACGGTTTTAAAGCCTCAAGGACAATCTTCGACGCTTCATCATAGCTGTATTTGAGGTCAACATCTTTTACCACCGGAGCATAGAGATCGAGGTATTTCAGCGTGTCAACTCCCATCATTCGCTTTTTGATTTCGAGGTAACGATGGAAGGCTGGCAGATTCTTGTTCACATTGTCAATCAGGGCATGGTAGACTTCAACGGGGATATTATTGGGATACAATGCTGCTTCAAGAGATGAGCCGTAATTTCTGGCCTTGGCATTAAACCAGTCCCCCTTAACGTTTCCGTAGAGCATCTCACCGTACGAAGCTTTGAATTTTGCATAGTTGTTCCAGAAGGCATTGAAGACAATCTCCCGGTCAGCGCGGTTGGCTGATGCACGGTATTTACCGTATTCTGCCTTGGTTACGACAACTTTTTCACCGTCTGAAAGAACGACTTCGGGGTTGGGCATTTCGGCGTTTGAGAAGGTGTTGTATACTGAAGACGCCACTCCCCCGGTCATGCCTGACAGGGCAATGATACGCTCTTCGGGTTCACTCAATGTGTGCTTTTTGGTCCGGAACAAATTGTCAAGCCCCATCCGGTACGGCTCAAGTTTAGGCTCTGATTTGATGAAACCATCAATCACACTCCAGTCGGCAGTCAGGATTTCAGGCTCGATAAATGCTGCCTTGGCACCGAAGTCAGAAAACATCTGCTCCAGTTCCTGCTTCATGCCGGTATATTTCATGTCACGGGTGTCAAGATCCGAGCTCATGGAAGCATAAGTAGAATAATTTATATGCCTCCTTATTGATTTCCGTACTGAATTCCATGCATTTCAGCAGGTTTGCTGCCGAAGCGGTCAGGGTCCCCCTGAATTTTGTCACCTCATCAAGTTTAAGCGCGATGCCGTCTTTGGCTGCGCGCCAGTCAGCATCGGACTTGTAGATGTCAGTCAGATCCCATTTATATTTATCGGGGATCTCTTCCCTTGTTTTCTGGCCGTAGCCTTCGATGCAGAAAAGCGTACTGAAAATAACAAGAAATGCTATTCTCAGTGATAATGTAAATTGTTTCATCTCTTTGTATTAGGGTTATTGAATCTGTAAATGGATTAAATAAGCCCGGTCGGCTTAAAACCCCCGGGATCAAAGTTATACCTTCTTCAGTACCAAATCAACTTCTCTTCCTTTTCGGTGCAACTTGAAGCACAGAGCCAGCTTAGGTCACAAATTATTGAACAGGTACAAATAGTATGGCATTTATTGATTAAATTAGGAGAGGATTAGGCATAAAACGCCGGAAAGCATATGGAATCAAAAACTCACTTTAAAGAACAGCGCAAAACCATTGAAGAACGTATTGCTGAAGGCAAGGCTCTCCGTGTGAAATTTCCGCGGATCGATCAGGGTAATTACAAACCGTCAGCCAAACGTGCCGATCCTGTTGCTTTTCTGGAAGCACAGGGCAAGACCCGGCTGAAACAGCTGGTGCCCATACGTTATGCACGAATGCTTACTTCATCATTCGCGTTCCTGCGCGGTGGCGCCGGCATAATGGCCGCTGACCTGGCTGCCGGTGGTAAAACCACCGGAATAACAGTCCAGGCATGCGGTGACTTGCATGTGGCCAACTTTGGAGTGTTCGCTTCCGCAGAACGAAAACTTATTTTTGGGATCAATGATTTCGATGAAACACATCCGGGCCCGTGGGAATGGGATCTGAAGCGGCTCGTGGCAAGCATTGTCGTTAGCTGCAGGTTTCTCGGAGGTGATGATACTCTGTGCCGTGAGGGAGTAATGGCAGCGGTAAGCTCCTATCGCAGGCACATGAAGGAATATGCACATATGGGGTATATGGATTTATGGTACTCGACAATCACTGAAAAAGATATCATAACGTCGCTGCCGTCCTCCGTGCAGAAAGGCCTGAAAAAAATAACCACGAAAGCCCGTGGCCGGACGCATATGCAGGTGCTTGGCAAACTCACCGATATCGTAGACAATAAATACCGTCTGCGCGAAGATGCACCGTTTATTGTGCGGGAAACCCATACCGAGGCAGGCAAACCGGTTGATGTAGCCCTGGGATTGTTGCTCGAATCTTATGTCAGTTCCCTTGCCGATGACCGGAAGGCATTGCTGGACCAGTACCGGGTTGTCGACGTGGCAAGAAAAATAGTAGGTGTGGGCAGTGTGGGAACACGATGCTGGGTTATTTTCCTTGCCGGGAACAGTTCAGATGATCCTTTGTTTCTTCAGGTAAAGGAAGCACAGCCTTCAGTGCTTGAGCCTTTTGTACCGGGGGTGTCTTATTCGAATAATGGCCAGCGTGTGGTAGCAGGACAACGCCTTATACAGGGTGCACCAGATATCTTTCTCGGTTGGGGGGAAAATTACGGGTACCATTTTTATGTGCGCCAGTTACGTGACATGAAAGGCGGCGTTGAATTCACACCGGGCCAGGTCGACATTAAACATATACCTGACTACTGTAACCTGTGCGCCTGGGCCCTGGCACTGGCGCATGCAAAATCAGGTGACGCTGCCTTGCTCTCAGGCTACCTCGGCAACAGCGATGAACTGGATGAAGCAATGGTCAAATTTGCTTTCGCATATGCCGGCCAGAATGATAAAGACTATAAGGCATTGGTCAAAGCAGCCAGGAGCGGAAGGATTAAGGTTGCGAAGGAAGCAAATTAATTTGCCCTGATTTTGCTTCCCGGCGGGCCTCCGGATTTGCGGACCCTGATTGCCACTTTACGCGGAATTTGTATATTTGATCCTCGTAAAAAGATATTACCTGAATGAAACGCATTTCAATTCTTCTGGTATCGCTTGTGTTACTTGCTGTAACTGCAAACGGCCAGCAAAAAAAAATATACACTCACACCGGTCTCGAAATGATTTTTTCATTCGCCGACGTTGAGCAAAACGGCACATCCTATGGTACCCCGCTGAGATTTACACCGGTCATTAATATTGAAACGTTTGTCGCCACCGATATCAGCACCCACTTCGGGTTGTTCACGGGGCTGGCTGTAAGGAATGTCGGCTATGTATTCGATGAATATCACGACTTTGCCGAAAATGCAATCTACCAGAAGAAATTCCGCTCCTATAACCTCGGAGTCCCGGTGGGATTCAAGATAGGTGACCTTAAAAAGCTGTTTTTATATGCAGGATATGAATTTGAGGTTGCTGCCCTGTATAAGGAAAAGACTATTGAAGCAGGTGACAAAATAGATCAGAAGGTGGAGTGGTTCAGCGACAGACAGGATTTATTCCAGCACGGGCTTCTGGTTGGCGTACAGTTTCCAAAGGGAGCAAACCTGAAATTCAAGTATTACCTCAGTGACTTCCATAACCAGGATTTTATTGACAAAGACAACCACAAGCCTTACGAGGGGCTTAATTCAAATATCTTTTACTTCTCTTTTAATATAATGCTCTTCAGGAACCGGAAACCATACCTGTTCGAATAAAATACCCGAATGCCACTCAATTAACCCGTCAGCTTTTTGAACCAGATTCCCGATAGCGAAAAGAGCAGCAAATCCAGGCTTGGGTTGATTCTGCATCTTCATCCCCGCAAGCTGAAGGAATCGACATTGCGGTTCAATCTTACTTTCGGGCTTGGGGGTATGGCCGCCATTCTGGTGGTTGTACAGGTGGTCACCGGGCTGTTGCTGAAGTTCCATTATGAGCCTTCACCGGAAGACGCCTATAATTCAATTCTGAACCTGCAGGACAGCCTGCTGTTTGGCAAGATGCTGCGCAATATCCACCACTGGAGCGCAATAGGACTTCTATGGGTTACTTTCCTGCACCTGCTCAGGGTCGCTTTTACAGGAGCTTACCGCAAACCGAGACATGCCACCTGGATATTCGGGCTGGCCCTGTTAATACTCGTTGTTCTATCGAATTTTACAGGATATCTTCTGCCATGGGATCAGCTCTCTTACTGGGCTGTCACAATAAGCACAAGCCTGCTGGCTTACGTGCCCCTGATCGGAGATCCGATCAGGGAGGCCCTGCTGGGAGGGAAGGAAGTCGGACAGGCCACCCTGACCAATTTCTTTAACCTGCATACCGGTGTCATCCCGTTGCTCCTTGTGGCTTTTATGGCATATCATTTCTGGCGTATACGAAAGGCAGGTGGGGTCATCGTGGCTGAAAAGGACAAAGATGGTCCCATGGTTGATACCAGGCCTCATCTTGTAAACAGGGAGTTTGTTGTGGCTATGGTGCTGCTTGCCCTTCTGTTCATTATCAGCAGCCTGTTTGACGCACATCTCAGGGAGAGGGCCAACCCGTCATTCAGTCCTAACCCCGCCAAGGCGCCATGGTACTTCATGGGCCTGCAGGAGCTACTGATCCATTTCCATCCCTTCTTTGCGATCGTGGTCTTCCCCTTAACCGTATTAATTGCCGCCTGCTGGCTCCCTTATATCAGACTGGAAGATAAAAACCAGGGCATCTGGTTTTTGTCAGAAAAAGGTATCAGGTCAGCAAAATTCGCACTTGTATCCGGGATTGTTTTTACTGTTCTTTTCATCGGGTTCAGCGAGCTGCTGCCTGATCCTGAAGTACTCCTTTCATCCGTTCCCTCCCTGATCACCAAAGGACTTATCCCCTTTGTAATACTTGCTGTGACACTCTATTTCTTCCTGAAATACATTCGGCGGAAGTTCTCATTAAACCGGTCGGAGGTTATTCAGTCGGTCATTATTATAATGATCGTGTCGTACACTGTTCTGACCCTGACCGGGATATTTTTCAGGGGGGCGGGAATGAACCTCATGTGGCCGTGGAAGGTGTGATACGGTCAAGAAATTCTGAGAAATGAAGAAAACGGTCAATAAAACAAGAGGTACAGGGGAAACCGGCAGGAGGGATTTCCTCAAGAAAGCCTGGATGATACTCGGTACCGTCGCCGTTGCAGAGCTTGTATTTTTCGTTGTCAGCCTGCTGAAGCCGTCCAGGGAACTAAGTAAGAGCAAGCCCGGCTCAACAGTCAGAATCATCGGAAATGTTGATGATTTTCTTCCGGGTACGGTCACACCTGACCGGATAAATAAGCTTTTCATAGTCCGTGAAAGCGACGGCGGTTTCCTGGCCCTTTCACTGATCTGCCCTCATCTCGGTTGTTCGGTTCTCTGGGATGAATCAAAAAAGCAGTTTGACTGTCCGTGCCACTCATCGGCATTCGACAAATACGGGGTTGTGATTAATTCTCCTGCCCCGAGACCGCTTGATTATTTCCCTGTGACCGTCGAAGCAGGAAAAGTCAAAGTAGATGTCAGCCTGAAAGACAAAACGAAGGAAATTTGAAACCAGTCAGATGACTTATGCCATTTAATGAAGGAAGCGATAAAATGAGATCCTGGAAGATAGCAGGGTTTACGGCGACAGTCATTCTGGTCACTGGCGTTTCCGGTATATTTTGCCCGCATGTCTCTTGACAAATCAAAAGGAAAGGCCGAAGAGGGTGTACAGTTTGTGGGGAGAAGCACCTGTATCGAATGCCATAAGAAGGAGGACGATCTGTGGCTCGGCTCGCATCACGATCTCGCCATGGATGTAGCTAATGACACAACCGTACTGGGTGATTTCAACAATTATGAGTTCAGGCACAAAGGCAAGACGCACCGCATGTTCAGGAAGGACGGTAAGTTTTACATCAACACCGAAGGCCCGGCAGGTGTTTTCGGCGATTTCCAGGTCACCCATACATTCGGTTACACTCCACTGCAGCAGTACCTGGTGCCTTTCGAAGGCGGACGACTGCAATGTCTTCCCATAGCCTGGGATACTGAACGTGGCAAATGGTTCCACCTTGGCGATACCGTTTACGCAGGGCAGGATATCAAACCTGACAACTGGCTGTACTGGACCAACCAGGCCCAGAACTGGAACGGCATGTGCGCCGACTGCCATACCACAAACCTGAAGAAGAATTACGATCCTGAAGCAAAGACCTTCAACACCACATGGTCGGAGATCGACGTCAGTTGCGAAGCCTGTCACGGTCCTGCCTCGGACCATCTCGTCTGGGCGAACCTGCCAGAGGGATCGAGGCCGGCGGATGTAAATACAGGTCTGATCGTCAGAACCAGGGATCTGGATAACAAGGAATTACTCAATGTATGTGCCCGCTGCCACTCACGCAGGTCGATACTGGGCGATTACGAAGATGACAACAGCGACCTGCTGAACTATATGATCCCCCAACTGATCACTCAGCCTGTCTATCATGCCGACGGGCAGATCCTTGATGAGGACTATGAGTACGGTTCGTTCACCCAGAGCAAAATGTTTGAAAAGCTGATCAAATGCAGTGACTGTCATGACTTACATTCGGTTAAAACCAAGGAGCCTGATAACAAGCTTTGTCTTCAGTGTCATCGCCCGGATATCTATGATACCCGCCGTCATCATTTTCACAAGCCTGATCCCGGGGCAGGAGAAAACCGCCTGATAAACCGCGGGGAGCCTGAGTATGTGGAAGGTTCCGGAGCCCAGTGCGTTAACTGCCACATGGTCGGAAGGTATTATATGGGAAACGATTACAGGCGCGATCACAGTTTCAGGATACCCAGTCCTGCAATGACATTGAGTATAGGTACACCCAATGCTTGCAATGACTGCCACAAGGATAAGACAACGGTCTGGTCGCAGGGTTACATGCAGAAGTGGTACGGAGAAAAAACGAGGCCTCATTACGGTGAGACCTTCGCAGCAGCATCTAATGGAGACAGAAGCGTGATACCTGATCTCATCCTGTATGCCGGCAATGAGCTGTTCCCGCTTATGGTGAGGGCTACGGCGGTGCATTTCCTCGGGACTTTCAACACGGCAGAAAGCAATGATGCAGTTGACAGGGCGCTCAGCGACCCGGCCTCTCTGGTCAGGCATACAGCTATCATGAGCTTTAATTCGACTAATGCTGTGTCATATGAAAGGTTGCTGATGCCGCTTCTTAACGACCCTGTAAGGGCAATACGTGCCGAGGCCGGGATAAGGCTCTCGGAGGTTCCGGAGAACCAGCTGAGTGTACCGGCAAGAAAGGCCAGGAAAGCTGCACTGGAGGAATACAAGGATGTGCACCTTTATACTTCCGACTTCCCGGGAGGACGTTACAATCTTGGTATCATGTATGCCAATGCCGGAGAATTGGAGCAGGCTGCCCAATCTTACCGCGAAGCACTGAATATTGACGGGCTCTTTTACATGGCAAAGGTGAATCTTGCCATGGTGTATGCACAGCAGGGGAAGAATGATGAAGCTGAAAAACTGCTTCGTGAAGTGCTGATTGAAAATCCTGAGATAGCAGAGATAAACTACTCTCTAGCCCTTTTGCTGGCCGAAACAGGCAAATATGATGAAAGCAGAAAGTTCTTTCTGAAGGCCGCTGGGCTGATGCCGGCACAACCCCGGATATTATATAACCTGGGGTTGCTGGAGAATTCCCTCGGAAACATGGAAGCATCTGAGGGGTATCTGCTTAAAGCGCTGGGCCGCGAGCCTGACAATTTTGATTTTCTCTATGCCTTAGCCACTTTCTATCTTGAGCATCAGCAAAAAGCCAAAGCCCTGCCATATGCAAGGCAGATAGCTGAGAAATTTCCACAGAATCCTGCAGGAAATCAATTGCTGGAGGCTGCAAAAAAGCAGTGACATACAATGGCATGTCACTGCTTTTGGTTATTCAAAAGGGAAAATCCTTTTGAAATCTTTTTGCATATCAATTACCAGCCAGTTTTTAAGCTTAGCTTCTTCCAGGGCGGTCTCAAGGTGACCGCTGAGGGTTTTTACATCATAGGCATATTCACGAATACTGTCAGTATGATGTAGCAATACACAAAGACTCTTGTACTTCGACCCGCTGGTATATTGCATCATGGCCTGGTCGCCGTCACTGTTGCCGCCGCAGAAGACCGGCACCTTGCCGATGAAACGGTGAATGGCAACAGGTTTGGCAGCCGCATCATCAAGGAATGGCTTTCCTGCTATTTTCATTATGACAGGTGTACCGTCCTTCAGTTCATAAACCGCCTCCTCATAGCTTCCCACCACCTGGTAGGGCGGGATGCCATAGACCTCCTCTGTCCATGGTCGCATAAAATCTGCGCCGCCACCGCTGACGATGAACGTTTTAAATTCATGTTCGCGCAGGTACCTCAGCAACTCGAGCATAGGCTGGTAGACCACCTGGCTATAGGGTTTTCCAAAGCGTGGATCCAATGTTATGGTGGTCCATCTGTATGCTGCATTGCTGAACTGCTGTTCTGTCATACCGGAGTGGCTGACAGCCATCACTTTCACCAGGCCGGTTTCACCGATTTTTCCAAGAGAACTCAAGCCGCCCTCAAGTACAGTTTTCAGGACAGGATCTTTTTGCCAGACAGGATTATCTTCAGCCCTTGCCTTCAGGTAATCGACTGCAAAGATCAGTTGTGTGGGCACAGGCTGTTCGGGCCATAGTGTGCCGTCATTGTCAAACACGGCAATCCGGTCTTTCACAGGTATGAAGTCGGGTGAGGCGGTATCTGTCACTGCCTTGACCCAGGATTCAATGGCCTGTCGTGGTGTTTCAGCCCATGAAACCAGCACATCCGCCTGTGCTGCATCTTTCAGAGGCGTTGCAGGTTGATGATGGCGGCAGGATGAAAGAGACGAAACCAGGATCATAGGAGCCAGAAGGAAAGATATTGTTTTCATCATTGTATCTTGACTATAAATGAGTTAATGATAATGGATTATCTTCCTGTATTTGCGCCTTGTTCAAGAGACTTGAGCACCTGGTCGATATTAAAGCTGGCTGATTTCTGTCTCTGCGGGTACTCCTTGAAAGTCTGCAGAAACTGGGCAACTACTGTCTGCATCGGCACAAAAGCCCAGAACTTGTCAGTCATCCACCTCGCGGACATGAACGATTCTGAGTAGTCCTCGAACGGATCCATCCGCAGGTTTATGATCTTGGGGAAGGTCAGCGGAACCGGAGGGCCGGCACTAAACCAATCACCCGGCAGCGCGAAGTGAGCCTTCCAGTCGCGGACCCTTACGGCGTTCAGATTACCGTTGTCGTCGAAGTAAAAGATCTCATTCCGTTTGCTCGGGCCTGTGCCTGAAAGCATCTGCCGTTGATCATATCCATCAAGATGAACCTTGAATGGTTTGCCGTTGGCGGTGTACCCTTTCAGAAGCTCTTCCTTGATGTTCGGGTCACCTGCTGCAGCAATCAGCGTTGGTGTCCAGTCCTCGTGCGACATGATACCGTTAAAGATTGTGCCGGGTTTAACTGTCCCGGGCCAGCGGACGAGGCAGGGTACGCGCATGCCGCCCTCCCATGTGCTTCCCTTCTCGCCACGGAAAGGTGTGGTGCCGCCGTCAGGCCAGGTAGCTTTCTCGGCACCATTATCAGTCGTGAAGATCACGATGGTATTGTCGGCGATGCCCAGATCTTCGATTTTTTTGAGCAGGGCTCCGACGACGTCATCGAGCTCCGCCATCCCGTCAGCGTACAGACCATACCCCGTCTTGTCACTGTACTCCGGAGAGAGCCTGGTCCAGACATGCATCCTGGTTGAGTTATGCCAGATGAAGAAAGGCTTGTCTTCTTTTACCGCACGTTCCATGAACGAAAGCGCGGCATTGAGGAACTCATTTTCCACTGTCTCCATGCGTTTTTGGGTTATCGGACCTGTGTCCTCTATCGTCTGCTTTCCGACCTTGCCAAAACGCGGATCAATGGTTGGATCATCGATATTGGTGGCCTTGGTCCTGAGTGCTCCCCGCGGACCAAATGTCTGCCTGAACTCCGGTGACTTCGGATACTGAGGATCCTCAGGCTCCTCTTCAGCATTGAGGTGGTAGAGGTTACCGAAGAACTCGTCAAATCCATGTACTGTCGGAAGGAAAACATTCCGGTCTCCGAGGTGGTTCTTGCCGAACTGCCCGGTGACGTAGCCCTGGTTCTTAAGGAGATCGGCGATGGTCGGATCTTCAGGCTGCAGGCCGAGCGCTGCTCCCGGAAAACCTACTTTAAGTAATCCGAGACGGAACGGGTGCTGGCCGGTGATAAACGCAGCCCTGCCGGCCGTGCAGCTCTGCTGCCCGTAGTAATCTGTGAAGATCGCTCCCTCCTTTGCCAGTCTGTCAATGTTGGGAGTCCGGGAACCCATCATACCCATGTTATAGGCGCTGATGTTGCTCCAGCCGATGTCATCACCAAATATTACGAGGATATTCGGTCTGCCTGACTGAGCAGGTTTTTTAGCCTGTGCGCCTGCCGTTAAGGTCATTAATGTGCTGATTGTTGCTGTAATCAGCAAAAACGCAATAAAATGGTTAGATTTTTTCCTCATCATGTTTTGTATTAGTTAGTATAATTTGAGAAAAAAGATTAACCGAAAGGTTCAGTCTAAAAAGGTATTAAATAATATTCACATATATATTTGAAATAATAGAAATAATATACCCGTAAAGGATATTTATTTATTAAAATCAGTAGGGAAATCAGGATCCTGAGGTTGCTAAATAGTAAGATGGGAGGTTAATTATTCTTTTAACCACCCCTCCATCATTATTATTTAGGCTTATCCTCCCTGCGCATCAGGAAAAGTGCAAGTGTGAGAATTAATATTGCACCCGGTAATATCAGTGAATTAAGTGAATGGCCTTCAGGTGTCAGCAAAACATGAAGGCTGAAAATAACCAGGGTAACAAGTATTGCTTCCCAGATAAGCACTTTCAATCCTTTCAGATCATTGATACGAAGCCATGACGGGACCTGCTCATCGGGGGTCTTGTCAAAAAGGAACAAGCGCGCGATGCCCAGACCGAAAATCATAAATATAATTGCAAGCATAAATGCATCAAGGCCATTCATCACATTGAATCCTGCCTTGAATTCTTCATTAGGCATAAATCCATTCTGGATATAATACATATAGCCTTTGACAGACATGACAGCACCCCCTATTAAGAAAAAAAGAGAGCTGACAAGCATTATGATTACCACGATAATCATAATGTACCGGAAGCGAAGCAGTTTCTTAAACATGATGATGTGAATTTAGTTCAATAAAATGACATACACCTCTTTTTAAGCAGAAAGCGGGATGAATTCCCTGGTCAGGTTTTCATGCTCCCGCTTTCTGTTCTGTTGGTTTTCCCTTGTGATTAATTGAGGGAAATCCGTAAAATTATTGTTTTACTATTTCACTTCCACCACCAGTTTGGGTATTTTCCCATTAAATTTCGATTTGGCTTCAGCGCCGATTCTCTCTACAACGGGTGTGGCCAGGTCAATTCCCACATCAGCCGTTTCATCAGCCGAGAAGATGCCTGGTTGAGTGCGTTCAATCCTTCCTTCTCCCACTTTTTTATCATCGATATAAATTGTGCCTAAACCGCCTTTACCAATGCCACCTCCATCGTAAGCAAAATCGAACTTAACAGTATGTTTGCCAGGTGTCAGTTTTTGATTTGCGGACACGGTGAAGCGCTCCATACCAAGGAAATTATAGTCATATGCTGCCACTCCGTCTTTTACATAAAGAGCCCATCCGCCAAACCGGCCACCCTGTGCAATAAGAATACCGTTTGCTGTCTTACCTGCAGGTATTTCCACATCAGCTGCAAGTGTAATAGGCCTGTTTTTAATATTGATGAACACATTTTCAGACATGCCTACCATTCCTTCAGCCAGAGTGAGCGATGAGCGACCACCCATGATATCGGGACGATTTACATTTTCTGCGATAATGCGCTCCATGGTACGGTCATCAATGGGTAATACATGGTTCTTTTCCGCCTCTTTCATGAACAGATCCTGCAACTCTTTCAGTTTTTCAGGGTTCTGGGCTGACAGATCATTTGCAAGGCTGAAGTCATCAGGAGTATAGTAAAGTTCCCAGATGTCTTCAGTTAACGGCCTCCTTGGTGTGGGTTCCCATGGTGCCCTGTGGATGGTGCGTGCATACCAGCCCTCGCTGTAAATAGCACGGTTACCGGTTATTTCAAAATATTGTGTTATGTGTTTTTCTGCGGCGCTGGCATCATTGAATGAATATACCAGGCTGGTTCCGTCCATTGGTCGCTGTTCAATACCGTTTACGATTTTTGGCTCAGGCAAAGCGGCAGCTTCCAGGATGGTTGGTGCCACGTCAATCACATGGCTGAACTGGGGACGCAGTCCGCCATTGGCTTTGATGCCTTTGGGCCAGCGGATAGCCATGCCCACTTTGGTTCCACCAAAGTCCGAACCGACCTGCTTAGTCCACTGGAAAGGTGTATCGAACATTACTGCCCAGCCGGCAGCCATGTGCGGATAGGTTTCGGGGCCGCCCCACTTATCATATTTTTTGAGCATGTCCTCGACTGTCTCCTGTACACCGTTGAAATAGGTCATCTCGCTGTACATGCCATTAGCGCCACCTTCTGAGCTGGTACCATTATCACCATACACAAAAATTATCATGGTATTGTCTGCCTGTCCGGTTTCCTCAACTGCATCCACCAGGCGGCCAATTTCATGATCGGTCATATCCAGAAATCCGGCAAACACCTCAGCCTGACGGGTAAACAGCTTCTTCTGATCAGCGGTTAAGCTATCCCATGCCGGAATGGCCTCGGGTTTTGGTGCCAGTTTAGTGCCCTGGGGAACAACCCCCATTTCGATCTGACGGGCCAGGATTTGCTCGCGCATAACATCCCAGCCTCCGTCGAATTTACCTTTCCATTTGTCAATGTACTGCTGAGGCACGTGATGCGGGGCATGTGTTGCGCCCGGGGCAAAGTACATGAAATAAGGCCTGTCGGGCGTTAATGCCTTTTGATATTTCATCCATGCTATGGCCTGATTGGTCATATCGTTCATGAAATGGTAGTTGGGATCCTCCGGTAATTCAACCACATGTGTTCCATCATACACAAATGGCGCCCACTGATTGGTTTCTCCTCCGAAAAATCCATAGAACTTATCAAAACCCTGACGGTGCGGCCAACGGTCCATTGGGCCTGAAACACTGGTTTCCCAGGTTGCCGTTTCGTGCCATTTGCCGAAGGCTCCGGTGCTGTAGCCGTTCAGGCGAAGCATTTCTGCAACGGGAGTGACATTTTGAGGAATTTCGCCTGTGTTCCCAGGGAAACCTGTTGCCATTTCGGTAATGAATCCCATGTTATTGACCTGGTGGTTGCGTCCGCTTTTAATTGCCGCCCGGGTTGGAGAGCACACAGCAGTGGTGTGGAAATTGTTGTAATAAATACCCTCACTGGCGATGCGGTCAAACGTAGGTGTACTTACCGGCCCGCCAAAGGCGCTGGTTCCGGCAAAACCCAGGTCATCCACGAGCACCAGGATTACGTTCGGGGCTCCTTCGGGGGCTTTTACTTCGAACCGCTCCGGCATTACTGCATTGCGTACATCCAGTTCAGTGAAGGTTGGACGGTCAGGCACTTTGATCGGCAGGACCGTTCGGTCGATGCCGTCACCAGAGGCTGTGACAGCCGGCTGGTCTGCTTTCTTCTGGGTGCACCCGAAGAGCAGAAGACCGGAGAACAACAATAAAACAAATGATTTCTTTTTCATAGAAAAAGTTATTTAAGTACTCATTAATTATTTTGAAAGATCGTAATTAAGCCGTGTTAAATTTAAAACTATTTGGTACTGCGGACAATACATATTACCGGGTATTTTATTCTTTAGAACTAATTTTCAATTTATTCATTCATTCATTTTTAATTGCTAAGCAATCAGATTCAGCACTTTTTTTACCAGTTCAAATAATGGAACTTCGACAAGAACCACAAAGATAAATGGCAAAGCTGTCATAACCCATAGCGCTATAAAATCCTTTAATCCGAACGGTACAAATCGCATTTTTAACGTATTATTTATTATGCTGCTGAAGTCAGTAGTAGCTGAATAATCAGGAATAGTCAGGTCTTCAGCGGAAACCTTGTCAAAATCCTTTGAGGTCTTCTTCTGAAGCTCTCTGAAAAGGCCATTGGCAAAATCATTGTTTTCAAAAATGGCCTTATCCCTGGCGTTTATCAGTTTGGAAATAAAAGAAAAAAGGGGCACAGCAAACAGAAGGGTAATAATGACAAAATAAATCAGGAAAGAAATTTTCAAGTCTGAAACATGAGATCCTCCAATTAGTATTGCATCAATCATTCTTCCGGCCACTGCTGCTGAAATTGCAAAGGCCACGGGTGTAAAATACCGGATGGAATAGCCCAGGAAACCCAGCCCTCCGGACAGATCCGGGTGAACTGTGTAAATATTTAAATTGAGTTTTGAAATTTTACGCAGGATTATTGTCCACACAATTATGTACATTAACCAGCGATAGAACAGAAAGAGAACAACCGGCCTGCCCACCAGTAAGCTCCACCATCCTGCAAAACTGGGAATAACTTCACCTCCCGTGCTTAGAGTATTCCAGGTATGGAGCGATAAGTCGGGATTATAAATGAAACCCATAAGCAGGGTGTGTGCATAACAAACAGCAAAAATTGCGAGATCAGTCCAGCCTGAACTCAGAAACCGGGATTTACGTTGAATGATCTCATCGAAAATGCCCCGCTCCTCGCTTCTTACAATTCCTGATTTAACGAACTGAGCTAATACCAGGTCCAATTTTGGCAAAATGATTCTCTGGGCGAGTATCAATATTGGCATTGAAATCAAAAGCCGGGTCTGTGTATCGAGGTTTGAAATAAAGGAAGTACTGACATTGCCTGTCCAGAATGTATGATTAAGAATTGTTATTACCGCCAGGGGCAACCAGCAAACCAAAAGCGGTAAGAGCACCATCAGCAGGGCCGACTTACTGCCACTTCCCGTGATGCCGATTCTTTTCAGCATCCTGTTAGAAGCGTAATCTTCAGAATCGAAACTCATATTCAAACTCCTTTTTAAT
Organism: uncultured Bacteroidales bacterium; assembly: GCA_963730615.1. Lineage (GTDB taxonomy): Bacteria > Bacteroidota > Bacteroidia > Bacteroidales > VadinHA17 > SR-FBR-E99. Next base: position 279,138 of record CAVSSR010000002.1, read on the forward strand.
CACAATCAAACTTAATTCAAATATTGGTTTTTTTGTCCGGTTCATAGTAATTTCCTCAGTGTTAAACCTATCTTTGTAAATAACGTATCAGCGGAATTAACTAAAACAGAGCATCTATGAAAAACAGGGTTGGAAAAGGGCTGTTATTTATCATTATGACATTGATGATAGTTTCTTGTCAAACGAGGGATGATAAGAAAGGAACGGCAGTGATTGACACAGAGCAGGTAAAAAAGGAGATACAGGCAAAGGAGAATGAATTTGCGGAGGTCTACAACACCGGAGAAATGAAAACCATCGGATATTATGCAGATGATGCAATTACTTTTACTCAAAACTCCCCGGCCATAGTCGGCAAGCCCGCAATAATTGAGTATCTGAAAGCCCATATTGATTCCTTGTCAAAGAACAATAAGATATCATTTCAGACCAATGAAGTGTTTGTATCAAACGATGCAAATCAGGTGGTTGAAATTGGCTATTACAGAGTGGTTGACTCTGCCGGGACTTTAATTAATTCAGGAAATTATATGAGCCTGTTTGTGAAAAGGGATGGCAGATATGTCAGTCTGAGAGATATGAGCGCTTCTGATATTCCGCTCGAGTAAAAATATCCGTATAAAGAACAAAAAAGGCTATCCTGTCGCGGTAGCCTTTGTTTTTATTGAAATATCTTAACGTCTTCTGCCTCCTCCGCCACTTCTGGCACCGGAGTATGAACCAGAACTACTTCTCGACGAGGATGATGGAGAATATGACCTGGATGCGGACGGTGAACCGTAATTGGATTTGGATGAAGAAGACATATTTGATGATGATGATCCGGTAGACGGACGGGTTGATGCTGAGGATCCTTTTGACTGACTGGTTGATGGTTTTGCAGCAGAAGAAGAACCCTTTGACTGACTGGTTGATGGTTTTGCAGCAGAAGAAGCACCCTTCGACTGACCGGTTGACGGTGATGCAGAAGTTCCGGCTGATGGCCGTGTCGATGCAGAAGTGCCTGTTGACGGTCGGGCCGAAGCATTATTACGGTTATAGTTACCGCTGGCATTATTATGGTTCACGGTATTGGAACTGTTTCTCGAATTATTGTAATTGTTATAATTATTTTCATTATGAATCACTACTGTGTTACCATGAGCCGCCATGATAACCGCCGTGGTGATAGTAATTATTATGATGATAAATACTGACTGCCATTACGGTAAAAGCTGCATGATAAGGAGGATAATATCCGTAATAATATGGCGGATAATATGGTACGTAAACAGGCGAATAAACATATTGCACTATTGGCGCTGATTCAACGACTACAACAGTTGTCGAGGCCGGAGCTGCTGCAGGAACAGGATCCGTTCCGGTATAGGCAGGATTGGGAGTAACAGCAGGAGCTGCAGGTTTGGGTTCAATAACATAATCTTTACCATACAGATCCTTATCACCGACAATCTGCATCGTAACTTTCCCATCTTTATCCTTTGATACTAAAATCACCGCTACATCCTGTATCTCCGTTTTGCTGACGTCAACCTGAAGTATAAATGAAAAATCAGTGTCTTTCTGCTTTGTCACAACCTTTATGAAATCAACAGTATCATTAAGGTCCAGGTCGAGGTTATTGATCCCTGTTTCCTTTAAGTTCAGGGTTTTTTCAAAATCCTCAATGGTCTTTGACTTTTGAAAAAGATCCAGTACGGCAAAAAGATCGAGGTTATCACCGGGCAGGCCCAATAAGGTAGTGTCTGCGTATCATTCTCTGTCTGAGAAAAAACCGTGAAGCTCAACAAGCTCATGATTAGTATTAGATAATGGTAAAAAGCTGTTTTTCATGATATTATGAAATAATGTACAGATGAATTCATGCTCAAATTTACAAAAAATCATTGGTGCTCAAAATACATTCAGATCAACAAGCCGGCCAGCTTGTCATAAGATCTGCATTATCCTTTCACTGACGATCTGCCTGCGTAACAATGCGTCACCCTCGCTTTCGCTATCGAAATGATACAGTTTGGCTATTGTGATCCGTTTTGCAAGCAGACTGCAGGCAAGGCTTGCCAGCAGGGCTCCTGCCAGCGGGCCAATCAGATAGATCCACCATCCGTCCCACTGTCCGGAAATAACTGCCGGACCAAGACTTCGTGCAGGATTGGTGCTGATGCCTGAGATATGCTGCTTCAAGCGGAACCATTATGGCATAGAGAAAAGGAAACATATACGGGGTAAACTGACGGATTTGCCTGAATCCGATGAATAAAACAAGAAGTGAGACCATGGTAAAGGTTGTGATAACTTCTCCCAGCAATGCGGTCTGTGTTGAGTAGCCTTCTCCCGGGACAGTAGCACCGAAATCAATGCTTCGGCCCATCTGACCCCAGATCAACAGAGGCAGGCAGCCAATAATTGCACCGGTCAGCTGAGCCAATATGTATGTAATGGCAAGGCGTCCTTCGATCTTACGAAACAACCAGAATACCATTGTAACAGCAGGATTGATATGTGCTCCGCTTACTTTTCCGATGGGGGATAGTGCAATTGATGCACCTACAGATCCAAACAGGAAACCGGTTATCATCTGGCGAATCTTCACATTCGGAATAAGCTGTGCCATCGGGCTGCCTGATCCAAACATGAAAATGACGATCGACAGACCTACCAGCAATAACAGAGCTGTACCAAAGAATTCAGAAACAAAAAATTTTGAGCGGTATTTCAGATACCTCGCATTATTCTGTATCTTCACATCATTCATAGGATTGAAAATATTTATAGCTGACTAAGTCATATAGAAGTCTGAAGCCGGATATTATTGTTTTACAGCTACCGGACGGTCGGCCCTGATTCGTGCGCATGACGGGCATAATTCACGATCCATAAGTGCTGCCATATGATCCGGCAGACGATTTCTGACGAACTCCCTGTGAGCAGGTGTCTGTGTTGGTGCACCACATTCGCTGCAGGTCAGCAGCGGTTGTTCACGTACTACTGTTCCGGTGATGACCGTGCGCCGCATCCCATCCTGATCATCGAAGTGAGATCGCACCTGTCGGGCATACCTGTGTACAGGCACCGCAACCGATGCATAGCTCTGCAGGCCTTGTGAAATCTAAATGAGCAAGCCGGCCGGCCTTGGTGTCGGCCATTCGCAGTGCCTCAACTCCCATTTCACTGCAGGCGGCCATGCACAGGCCACAACCGATACAGATGTCGCAGCGCAGGCAACGCCGGGCTTCATTTTTCGCCATTGAATCGGTCAGTCCTTCTTCAATCTTGACATAGTTGCCTTCTCCAACGGTTTCCTCAACAGTTCTCTCAGGCATCATGGTACGGCGCAAATGACTCCGGTCGTCTGCATTTACAGATAAGGGAGTTACATCAGCCCGCTTTACAGGCTTGCCTGTTTCTTTGTCCATAGATACTCCCTGAAGCCATGCATCAATGGAGGCTGCTGCAATCTTTCCTGACCGGATGGCTTCCACAGCCGTCCGCGGTCCGTGCTGTCCGTCACCACCGGCAAAGACACCCGGTACATTTGTCATCTTGGTCTTAGGATCAGCGACTATAAACCCCCGGTTGTTCTCCACAGCGCTGCCTTCAAGAACTGCCAGGTCAGTGCCCTGACCGACGGCAAGGATAACATGATCAGCTTCGAGAGTAAGAAGACGGTTAGTATCGAATATGCGGATCGAATTTACCGGTCGCATCCTTTACCCGTTCGCAGTATTGCAGGATGAACCTGCCATCTTCCTCTATGCGTACAGGTCCCCATCCTGCATGTATCTGAACACCCTCCGTCACGGCAAGCTCTATCTCATGCGGGCTGGCCGGCATATCACGTCGTTTTTCAAGCGAGGTAAGGTCGACATGCCTGGCACCCTGTCTCAGAGCTGTCAGAGCAACGTCGATAGAGACATTGCCACCGCCAACAACCACAACACGTGGCCCGACACGAACATGTTCACCGCTTCGCACAGCGCGAAGGAAGTCAATACCGCCCATGACAAATGGCAGTTCGACACCCTCAATTGTAAGAAGACGTGTCCGCTGTGTACCAGGACCAAGAAAGACAGCATCGTAATCCTTACGGAAAGCCTCAAGGTTTGCAACCGGTGAGCTGGTGTGTATCCTCACACCCAGTGCACGGATCTGGTCAAGCTCCTTCTCAAGCAGATCGGGAGGATTCCGGTAGGCAGGAATACCATAGCGCAGCATTCCTCCTGCATATTCCTGAGCTTCAAATACATCTATCTCATGTCCAAGGATTCGCAGATAATATGCAGCTGTGATACCTGCAGGACCGGCACCGATGATGCCAATCTTTTTTCCCTGTATCGGGTGCTATGGCGGGTTTCGGATAGCCTCCTTCTGCAAGGCAATGTTCTGCCGCCCTTGCTTTCATCGGCCTGATAAAGACAGCACCGTTACCCTGCCTGCGGACACATGCCGATTCGCATGGAGCAGGACATACCAGTCCGCATGTCAGCGGAAATGGATTATCCTGCCTGATAGTCTCAATTGTGGAACGATAATCTCCATTACCAAGATGAGCCATGAAAGCTGGGAATATCTATGTTGGCAGGGCAGGTACGATGACATGGTGCAGCATTCCGCACCAGGCAGAGACCTTCCGGACAGGACTCATTGCGGGCATGACTTTCCCACTGTCCGCGGAAGTACCGAAGTGAGCTGACCAGTGGCCAGGCAGCTGCAAGTCCCTGCGTGGTAAGCGATACTGCCAATTCATCAAGAGCTGCCAGATGACTTATGCTGCCAACGCCAAGTGTGATCTCTGTTACCAGACGCGCAGCCCGGGCCAGTAATGCACGAACAGGCGCATCTTCGCCTTCGGAAAGCTGCCAATGGCGATAAAGAGCACGCCGGGTTTGCTTAACGACACATACATCACCGGTTATCACCATCAGCGTCGATGGTGACGGGATAACACCTGCAGAAAGCAGAGAAAACGGATCCGAAGAAAGATCAGCTTTGGAAAGCGGAAGAAATCCACCCAGCCCGTCATCAAATACAAGAACCGGATCTGAACCTGCGATTTCTGTTCCTCCCCCCCATTTATCTACCTGGCTTTTAAGATTAACTGACCTTGAAAATTCTACAAGTCCGCGTTCATTCAATCCCTGACGAAGAGTAAGCAACGAGGAATTAAGATCAGTTTTACCTGCAAACAGAAGGGCAATACGGCACCATGTTTCGGGAGTGTGGACCAGTCGTGTTTTATCTGACGGATGGCCTTCGCTCCAGCAACCCGGCTTGCTGTCACGCAATACCTCAATCTGCCGACCCGGGTTAGCTATATCAGCCAGAGACCGGATTGCGTCAACAGCATTTAAAAATGCAGCTTCGCGACCGTTCAGCCCGGCCGGCAGCAGCAACTCAATCTTCTGGCTGTCGCGCAGTCCAATCGCAATCATCAGACCCTCAGCCAGAAGCCAGGGTGCCCTTTCGAGCACTGTTGCCGATCCACGGGAATGAATGTCAGGACAGGTAGCATCTATCACCAGTACAGAAGGGCCATACCCGCGAAGGAACTGGCGCCAGGCAAGATGGATTGGTTCGCCGGAAGCGCCGCATTCAGAGATTCCGGATTCCTGTAATCTCTGCAAACGCTCTAAAGGCGTCATTGAAAGTGCATGGGTAAATGCCGGCAAAGCACCGGCTATTGTATTAGCCGGTGGAACAGCTCCTGAAAGTGTGGCAGCATCATGGTCAAGCCATGGTGGAAGAATTATGTTGTCGCTCATGACTCACTCCTTACGCTCTCCGGAGGCTCTGCAACGATCATGCGGGCATATCGCTCACGCCTCGGATCTGGCACTTCGTTAGCTTTTTCGAAGGAGAGGCAACCTGTTACACATTTTGTTACACATGCCGGCTGTAATCCGTCATCGAGACGGTCTTTACAGTAGTCACATTTAACAACTTTATGTGTTGCAGGGTCCCACTGCGGAGTACCCCATGGACAGGCTGCCATGCAGCTCTTGCATCCTACGCAGAGACTTGACTGGACAAAAACGATATTGTCTTTTTCGCGCCTCTGCATGGCCCCGGTCGGGCAGGCTTTTATGCACCATGCATCTTCACAGTGAAAACAAGGCATATAAACGAAACGGGTGCGTGGATGCCCTTCAATATTAACCGGGCCTAATATGATTATCTTGCATGGAGCAGGACCTGCTCCGAGATTCTTGTTTGTCTTGCAGTGTACTTCGCAGGCTTTGCAACCGATACAAGCTGGCATCGTCGTGCTTAAGGGTGTACTTGCTCATTTTTTACCTCCTTTCGATGCAACAGGTTTAATTTGAATAACAGTCTCGGTCATGGCACATCCTCCACCGGCAGGGTCGAACTCATAGAGTTTGCCATGCTGAAGACGCTGATCGGCTACACCCAGTCCAAGTGCACGGGTGGCAAGCGGCACCGTGGCACCATAGCCATGAAGCATGAATACTGCCTCAGGATGGATCCATGGAGTTACCAGGGCTTTCATTCGGCCGGTATAACTGCCACCGCCGTTGATTTCTACCTCATCACCATCTGATATGCCGAGCTTACCGGCACGATCGGGATGGATCCAGAGCACCTGTTTCGGAGAAATTTCATTCAGTATCGGGTTGTTGAGAGATTGTCCGTGTGCCAGAGTAGCTGTTCTTCCGAATAAAAGGTAGAATTTGTCACCTTCCGGTGCCTCTTTCGGAATGTACGGTGGAAGTCCGGGCAACCCTGCCTGCTCAAGGATAGAGCTTTCAATCTCTATCTTACCCGATGGGGTCGGAAATTTTAGTTCTTCCCTGGATATTAACTTCGGTGAATCTGACAGAGTTACAAAACCTTCCTCACGCATTTCGGCAACAGTCACTCCTGTGCCATCGAGCTGATAGTTCCATAGTTCCTCAATGGTCTGGAAGTCGAGAACATCCTTAATACCCATCCGGTGCAGAATCTCCCTGAAGATCCACCATGCCGGGCGGCTGTCGAAGCGGGGAGCGATAGCCTGATCGCGCATGGCGAAAACAGGTACAGGACCATTCATCTGGGCCAGGATATTAGCACGCTCGAGGTATGTCGATTCGGGAAGGATGACATCTGAAAACCAGCCTGTTTCTGAATAGCGTACGTCAATGGAAACCAGAAGTTTAAGCTTGTCCAGAGCACGTTTTGTAGCCTCAGGATCGGGCAGTCCGGTGAGAGGGTCGTGGCGATAAGCGAAATAGGCACCAATGCCATATGGCTGTGCCGTCTCCATAGCTGCAAATGCCTGGTGCAGCATACCTATCTTGGGATCCCATTGCGGCCTGGTTGTACCTGCACCATCTACACGGGGATCTGCTGGTTTTGGTGCACGTGAAGAAAGCTGGTTAAGACTTTTGCGGCCATAATCTTCAGGTGATTTGCCAAGTAATACATCCCTCCGGGAACTTCTATGTTGCCCATAAGGGCATTCAGTATCAGAGCAGTACGGCTGACGTAAAATGATTGTTTATGACGGGCAGTCATCCAGCCCGGATGGAATATCACCTGTGGTGCATCTGTTGCAATCTCGCTTACAAATTCACGAATCTCTGCGGCAGGAATACCTGTGTGACTCTCCTGCCATTCCGGCGTAGTATCCTTTACCATCTCATGCAGATAGTCCATTCCGGAAACATAACGTGTTACAAACTCCTTGTCGTACGCTTCCTGCTTCAGTACCTCATGTATTATGGCAAGGTTGAGGGCATAGTCGCTGTTCGGACGTACCTGCCAGTATCGTGTTGCCTTGCAGGCAGTTATGCTGGCGCGCGGATCGATATAGGTGCATTTCATACCTCAGCCAGCGCTGCCATGAAGGCCTTAGACTCTTTTACCATAAGAGATTCGACGATATTCCGGCCATAAAGCACAAGGTGTTTCGTATTTTTAAAGTCGAAAACTAACCCGGAGTGACCGATACCAAAGACAGAGAGTGCAGGCGTTGTGAATGTTACCTGCGCAACCGGCATCATGGTTAAAGTAGTTGGGAGATCCCAGCGCATGTACAAAGGTTCGTGGTAAGGTCGTTAAAGAAGCCGCCACGATCGGATAGCATGATGCCTCGTCCTCCAAAGGTTTCTGTGGTCTCCTGCAGCTTGTCAGCAATATAATCAAGGGCTTCGTCCCAGGATGCACGCCGCCATTTACCACCACCGCGAGGACCTGTACGGATGAGAGGTGTCTGAGGCCGCTCATCGTCAAACTCAAATGCCAAGACCTGCGGAACCCTTTGCACAAAGGCTTGTTCCGATGGCCTTGTCGTGATGATTTCCCTGAAGCCAGACTATCTTCCCGTCTTCGACTGTTACTTCTATCGGGCAACGCACGGCACACATACCGCACATGCTGTAAACCGTTCGCCTTCCAGGGGTCCCCACTCCTGAAACGTTTGGTGCCATTACTGAATTCATTAATGCTCCTTTCAACTGTTTTTTACACCTCAGAGAACTGAATGACAACCTTTATATCATCAGGTTGTCTTTCGAGTGCCTTCATGAAATTTTCAGGTTTTTCCCGTCGGGTAATAAGTTTTGCCAGCCAGTTGCGGTCGGCTTTGGCCAGGGTTAGTCCGGCCCTGTACCATTGACGCTTATTTGCATTTACACTTCCTACGATCACATTATTCCTCAATACAGCAGCAGCAGCCATATCGGCCAGTACACCGGCTGCCAATTGCTCCTCCCTGTCCGACCCCTGTGAGACATAATGATCCCGCTTGACCCTATTTTCTTGAATACAATCTGCGATTACCGGTCCGACACCGGTACATTCAACTATGGCATCCGGTTCGAAATCCAGATCAGCAACACTTGCCGGAATGATAGATAGCACCAAGTTCCCGTACAAGGTCAGGTTTGGACCCTGATTCCATCCTGTCGAGTACATGTACTTCTTCAATCCCCCATATTTTCAGGCTCAGGGCAGCCAGAAGTCCTATCGGTCCTGCTCCTGTAACCAGAACAGTATGAGGTTCCCAGAACGACCGGCGGCCAATCATTCCTATCTGTTCCAGAGCCTTGGTAACAACAGTGGTAGGTTCAAGAAGAACACCCAGAATACCAAGTGTAGGATCAACTTTTACAGCATATTCAGGTTCTATTCTCCACCGCTCCGACATATATCCGTGTATCTCCTTGATACCACGTTCGGTATAAAGGCCGTTACGGCACATATCCCATTCACCTACTGCACAGTTCGGGCAGGGAACAGGATCGGGACGTCTGACGATGCCAACTACAAGATCGCCTTTTTTAAATCCGGTTGATGTACCCGGATCAATCACGCGACCCAGTGATTCGTGACCCAGGATAAGATGCTTTTGCCCGGGAGGGGCCCAGCCATATTTCCCTTCCACAATTTCAACATCGGTACCGCATACTCCTACGGCAATGGCTTCAACAAGTATTGATCCATCACGCATATCAGGTTCCGGCATATCCATATATCTTGCGGTTCCGGCTTTTTTTGGTTCAACTGTAATTGCTTTCATATTGGCTTATCTGTGTTATTTGTTTCGTGTTTTTCTTCAGCCTGAACCGGCTTCGGGGTTTTCCTGAACGCCTTTGCCTTGCTGAATTTAAGAGCTGTCTTTCGGCCGACATTTGCTGCAAACAATTGCATCGTCCGTGCAATTGTACCTGTCCAGCCGGTCTGGTGGCTTGCACCAATACCTGCACCGGTATCTCCATGGAAATATTCATGGAACAGTATGTAATCACTCCAGTAGCGGATCCTCCTGAAATTTCTGAATATTCCCATACACCGGCCTGTGACCTGATTTATCGCGCAGGAAAATGGCGGAAAGCCGGCTGGATATTTCTTCGGCAACCTGGTAGAGATTCATCATATTTCCGGAACCTGTCGGACATTCGATCAGGAAATCATTTCCATAATACTGGTAATAATTAAAAAGCGCCCTGACGATGATCATATTGACCGGCATCCATATCGGACCGCGCCAGTTGGAATTTCCTCCGAACATTCCATTATCGGAATCGCCCGGTAAATAGGAGACAGTAAATTCATTATCACCAACACTGAATTTTGTAAGGATGTTCTCCATGTATCCTTGAGAGAGCCCTGATACCATACGGACTCAAAAATTCTTTCTCGTCCAGCATCACTGTCAGAACCCTTCGCAAATTTGTCTCATTCAGAACCGATGCCAGGAACCTGCCATTCTGACCGGGTTTGCCAGGATTATGGATAAAGGCAGTTAATTCAGGTTTGGTTGACAGGAAGTTTGATGATCTGCTGTACCAACTTCAGGATATTTTTCCCTCATTTCCCTGTTATAAACAGTGACTGCACATAAAGGAAGCAAGTCCTACCATCGACCGTGACTTTCAGCCTTTGGTTACCTCCATCGGGCAGACAAAGCACATCATAAAAAAATCCGTCATGTCTCATCCCACATCCCTCCGTCTTCATCAGCACGTATCATGGATGATGAGATCCACAAAAAGTGTTCAAACAATTTCATGGAGATATCGACATAAGCCGGATTGACCAATGCCAGCTGTATGCTTATTTCCATCATGTTCTGGCAAAAAAGAGCCATCCATGCCGTACCGTCAGCCTGTTCGAGGTATCCTCCGGTAGGCAGGGCAGAACTCCGGTCGAACACTCCAATATTATCCAGTCCGAGAAAACCACCCTCAAAAGCATTATTTCCTGCCCTGTCCTTCCTGTTAACCCACCAGCTGAAATTCAGCATCAGTTTATGGAAAGAACGTTCAAGCCACTCGATATCACCTTTGCCGTTGGTTGCCTTTTCAAGGAAAAAAGTGAATATTGTTGACCATGCATGCACAGGAGGGTTTACATCGCCAAAATTCCATTCGTAAGCAGGTATCTGACCGTTGGGATGCTGATAGTCCGTACGCAGCATCAGTTCCAGCTGTCCCTTTCCGAAATCCTCATCAACAAGTGTAAGCGCAGATAACATGAAATGCCAGGTCCCATGCAGCATACCATGGATATTCCCATTTGTCGGGCATGGAGATAATGTCTGAGTTGTTCATATGATGCCAGCGATCGTTACGGATGTCCCGCTGCCTTGATTTGGACGGATTAACACCATGCTCCTTAAGCCATTTGCCGACATCATAGTTGAAAAACTGTTTTGACCACAACATCCCTGCCAGCGCCTGCCGCATAACATTTGCTTCATCAGCGCCCAGAGAAGAGGGAATAACTGTGGCATAAAACTCATCAGCTTCCTTAAGTCGCGATTTGAATATGTTATCAAAGCCGGCACCGAAGTGCAGTTTGTCTCCTTCTTATCTGTTTTTTTATCTGCCACAGCCATTTTTGTAAGACGCAGATTCAGTGTTTTGGATTTACCTCCCTTTAATATTCAGAATATACTGAGCAGCGGCTTTTGTCCCGGTTTTCTCAGGATTTACAGCATTTTTTTGTCCCATGACGATATAATTATTGATACCGTCTTTTACATAAGGGATTATGTTAGGAACACCAGCAAGCCTGTTGATATTTGTTTCATTATTTGTAAAAAGCAGGTCATTTGCTCCGTTTGCGCTGAACAGCCATTTTCCCATATCTTTTTGCGAGGCTTCTATCACACCTGATTTCTTATTGAGAGTGACCTGTTTCAGTACCGGGATCTCTTCATCCGCCACTATCATGCCATGTATTGCGGAACCAGAGTGTTGGCAGAACATGTCAAGGAGGCAGTCTTCAGCTCCGCGGTTAAAAACAGTGATGCGGATCAGAATGTCTTCCGGTGAGTCCTTGGCATATTCCACAAATACATCAAAATAGCGGTTGTCATTAAAGATGCCTGTATCCAGTAACTCATATTCAGGCTCATTCCGGCTTCGACGGCGGTTAGTGCTGACAATATCATCATAAGGATAGGCCCTATGAGGGTACTTATACAGGTACTTCATGTAGGAGTGGGTAGGAGTGGAGTCGAGATAGAAATAGTACTCTTTCACATCCTCACCGTGGTTACCCTCGCTGTTGCTTAAACCGAACAGCCTCTCCTTAATGATGGGATCATTGTCCGTTCCATAAGGCCAGTGCAAAGCAGAGCAGCTGTTTATCATCGGAAATACCTGCCAGTCCGTCTTCGCCCCATCGGTATGCACGCGAACGGGCCTGGTCATGCGTAAAATAATTCCAGGCATCACCGTTTTCGCTGTAGTCCTCACGGACAGTTCCCCACTGACGTTCACTTAGATAAGGTCCCCATTTTTTCCAGGGGATATTATTTTGCCTGGCCTCTTCCAGTCTTGCTTTTTCAACACAAATATCACCCTGCGCTTGCTTTTTCATTTTTTTCCATATTTTTCTTTATCAGTTCCGGCAGTTCATGAAGTTCTTTGCTCAGAAAATAATTCAGGAATGTTCTTATTATTGCAACCGCTCCAAGCTGAATAAGATTTTCATAAGTCGGGGCAACCGTTGTTTTCACAATGTCAGCAGCAAGCTGAAACTCAAGTGCCAGTACCAGCCATCCGCCAAACAATAGCCGTAACCTGTTGTACATTGGAGAATAGTGTTCCTGCCTTCTTTTAAGCAAAAGAATAAATGCTTTGACAAAGCCTACCGCAATACATAAAACGGCGGTGAATTCCAGGGCCAGTGCTACTACCTTGACGAATTCTTCCAATATTAATTCTGCTGTTTCCATAAATTCCTGAGTTTATTTTTTGTTCTGCTTCTGATTTATTTTATGCTGTTGCAGCTTCCTTTCCGGCCTTCTGCCCATAATAGGTGCAATAATGTAGCTGAGGATAAAAGACCACAGAGTCCAGATGACAACCATCGCCACCATATTTGGTTTTACATTCGGAATTGTAAGAACTCCTATCAGAACAGCAGCTATATTCCGTGTACCCATTCCCAGTGACATGACAACTTTCTCACCGCGGTTAAGGCCGAAACCGGCATAAAAAGAGATCAGTGCCATTACAAAACAGAAAATTGTAAGTGAAAGCATTGCCATGCTGCCGGCAGTAGCCCACATCTGCTTGTAATAAAGCAATAAAGCAGAAGATAATTGTCAATAATGTAGACAAACCCGCCAGCTTCTTTACCGGATTGAAGATCTTATCGGCCACATTGCTGGCAAATGTCTTGATCAAAGCGCCAATAAGCAAAGGTAACAGCACTGATAATAAAGAGCGGTTTCAGGAGCGACATTACGCTTAATTCTATCCCCTTGACCAGGAGTGGTGCGAAAATCGGCATTAACAGGGATGTGCCGATCGCTGCCACCGGGATGAAGGCTCCGGCGAAGACAACGTCTCCATTCGCTTTGGGGAGAAGCGGCGGGAGAAAGGGTGCACAGGGAGCCAGACTTCCGATGAACAATACTATTACGTACATATTATCCAGGGGAAGTAACAAGTGTAATCAGAAATGCTATAGCAGGGCCTACCACCCAGCCTAATCCAAAGATCAGACCCAAGGAACTTCGGATTTCCAACTATTTTGAACATCTTGCCCAGGTTCACCTGAAGCCCCATGCTAAAGAGGTTCGAAATGGTGAAGACCAGTACCAGTGGCTGGAATATTGACTGACAAAACTGTAATAATTTCGTTCATAGTTATATGTTTATAAAGTTAATACACTGCATAATAGAACGTGCCAGCATACTTCCGGAGATATTCACTGCCCTGAAGCCGTTCTGCAGCAGTATTCGTGTTGCATAATATGACCGCTGTGCCGAGCGGCAGAATGATGCTATCTGCTTGTCCTTCGGCAGTTCAGCCAGGCGTGAGCGCAACTGGGGAAGAGGTATATTGACAGCACCCGGAACAGGATCAGCTGCCACTTCAGGCGGATTACGCACGTCTAAAAGAAAGCTGTCGCCCAGTGAGTCCCAATGAACAACCGGCATGTCGCCCCTGAGGATATTTGCAGCGATCATACCGGCAAAGTTGACCGGATCTTTTGCACTTCCGTAATGGCGGAGCATAGCAGAGTTCAGATTCTTCAAGATCATAAATTGTACATCCCATCTGAATTGCCATGGCAAAAGAATCGATCCTCTTTGGTAACTCCGTCTTCGCCAAGAACCTGTGCACCAAGCACTTTTCCGTCTGACTTGCGGAAGATAACCTTTATAACAAGCATTTTTGCACCCGGGTAATATCCGGCATGTGAATTAGGGAAAAGGTATACTTTCTCGTAATCAGTATCACCAAGTTTTTTAAGAGTTTTCTCGCTGACACCTGTCTGTGCTATTGCAGCGTCGAACAGCTTGCATATTGATGTTCCCTGTGTTCCGCGGAACTTCGATTTACGTCCTGCTATCACATCGGCTGCAATACGTCCCTGTCTGTTTGCCGGTCCTGCCAGCGGTATCAGAGTCCACTCTCCTGTAACAAAATCCTTCACTTCAACTGCATCACCAACTGCCAAGAATATCGGGATCGGATGTGACCATATGTTCATTTACCCTTATGCCTCCACGTTCTCCGATCTCTAATTCCGGCCATCTTTGCCAGTTCAAGTCTCGGGTTTTACTCCAATAGCCATAATGACAATGTCAGCCTTATAAACCTTCCCTTTTTCGGTAAGCACTTCCAGATCCACCATTTTCACCCTTACGGAATCCTGCCACGCCATCACCGGTTTTAACGGTTATTCCATGTTTCTTCAGATATCTCTTAACGACGCGTGCCATTTCCGGATCGAGCGGAGGCATAACCTGGTCGAGTTTCTCAATCAATGTGACATTAAGGGCTCTTTCAACTAAGGTTTTCAGCCATTTCCAGGCCAATGAATCCTCCGCCTATGACCACTGCCTTCTTTGGTTTTGAAATCTTGTCAACACCTGTGAATGAATTTCCAACGGAATTGTCGGTATCCCTGTCAAGCCACTCTTTGATATTTTTTGAATCTGCAACTGTTCTTACTGAAAATATTCCCGGAAGATCGAGTCCGGGAAGGGGAGGACGAATAGGTGCTGCACCGGGAGAAAGTACCAGTTTGTCGTATTTTTCAGTTGTGACTTCACCGGTGAGATGATTTTTCAGCTTAACCGTCTTCTCCTTCGCTGAGATACCAACCACCTCACAATTTGTCCGGCAGTCGATGTTGAATATCACCTTGAACATCTGTTCCGTGGCAACGAGAAGTTTTGATTCTTCGTCTATCGATCCCGCCTACATAGTACGGTAAACCGCAGTTTGCATAGGATACGAATGGTCCGCGTTCCACCATCAGGATCTCGACTTTTTCATCAAGCCTGCGGAGTCGTGCAGCACATGATGCGCCACCTGCAACTCCACCAACGATAATTACTTTCATAGTTTTTGCTTTTAATTTGTTCTTGCTTATTTGAAATGAAATTTAAGGCTAGTTTTAATGGGGGACAATACTTAACAATCAGTATTTATCTTAACCAGCTCAGCCCCTCATCCGGTATATACCTGGTCAAATTGTTCTGTCCCGGCGTGCATCGCAATAAGGGAACGCATTACATTCAGTTTAGTGTTTCGCGTTTGTCGTTCGTCGTCGTCAGAAGTTAAACCCAAATCTTACGACCGGGCCAAATGAAGCCATATTAAAGACAAACCGTTCTGTATCAACTCCCTTGTCATAATTAACACTTAGATATCTGTATCCTGCCGTCAGCTGGAATACTTTGCCGAACCGGTAACCGGCGTAAGCCTGAAGTTGCCAGGTTAAGTCCGATCCTATACCGAAACCGCCAATATCGCCCCTGAATTGAAAAAGCCACTTGTCATTAATATCAGCAGTGATTCGGGTAATCAAAATGGGGTCAAACCATGTTTTTGATCCGCTCGCTGTTACAGCTTCTGTTCCGAAAGGAAATACATTCCGGCGAACATCAATATCTGTTGAAAGACTGGTCAGTCTGCCGCCAATGCCAATTTCCAGGAATGGCACAATTCTGTAAAATCCGGCAGGTTCCCAGATAAATTCTTTTGCTGTTACTTCGCCGGAATGTAATAAAGTACCCGGAGTTACCTCCTGGTTCAGGCTCATGTAAACCAGGTCGGAAGTTATTGCCCATTTATCGGTTTTAGCCTCAAAGTATAGCATAGCTGCCATCTTCAGTTTGCTGAAGATATCGCCGGGATTGGCATCTACAGGTACCGTAATCACATTACCTATGCCTGTTTCTCCATCCATATAGGGAAACATCAGGTAGACATCGGTAAGGAAGTTCCATTTTTTCACCCTGGCGGTATCCTGGGCAAAGGCGGGGTTATTACCCCAACTGCACATCAGTGAAAAAAACAATACCGGAGCAATAAAAGAACGGCCTTTAATAAGTCCCATTTGTCAGTATTTTAATTTTAATATATCCAATTAATAACAAAAATATTATAGTTGCAGAACAGGAACAATACTTAGTAATGGTAAAAAAAGCCTGAGTGTGAGGATTGTTTTTTGGAATGCGATTTTCGATTTTGGATTTTAATCATCAATGTCGGGATTATAAAGGCTTCCTAAAATTCCCTTATTAATACCCAGTTTGATATTTATGCGGTAGATATTATCTGTGTATGTTAAGCCGCTTTGTTCATCCGGTTGTGTAAATTGTGCATGGTATATGAATTCAATTCTGATTGGCAATGATTTCATAACATAGCCAATGCCTCCGCGGATACGCATCGGATCGACCCAGTTTTTATCGAACCGAAAGTAGGGTTCAATATCTGCCAGGCCATAAAAACTACGCGGCTGAAAGGCCTTTTCCCTTTTGGTGAAAGGGAGTTCAACCCCGAATCGAACGCGCAGACGGCCGTAATTATTCCAGTCTAATGTTTCACGATCCTGCAGTGCCCGGTATTCATAACGTGTAAAATTATAGATGTTCCATTTAAGGTTATTGGGCATAAAAAACTTCGCCCCGGCAAATGGACGAAGCTCAAGCAGGTCGGATTTATCTTCATTATTTGTATAAGCACCTATAAGACCACCCCAAATCTGTATCCATGCTTTTGGTGAGTAGGTAGCGCATGGCCAACCCAGGTAATAAGTCTGATAATTTTTTACGGGATTCCATACATAGCCCAGGTATCCGAACCCGCCAATTTTATCGGTTACTCTGTGACTGGGGAAAAGGGTAATTCTGTATTCGTTTCCAATATCATCCTGGGCCATCAATTTCGATGAACCAATTGTCACCATAAGCAGGATTGCTATAGATATTATTATTGATTTTCTCATTTTCATGTTACCGGTTTTTCAATATATTTTCCAGGATTGTTGGGAATGCTCATGAATTCATATTTTCTGACTTCCGTCTTCGGTCTACAGTCTACAGTCTCCAGCCTTCAGTCTTCGCTACTTTTTCGGAAAAACAAAAATCGCTGCGGCCCTGACACCAAAAGCAGACATACTTCCTTCCGGCGCAGCCACTTGTATTCGGGGTCCGACCTGAAGCTGCACAAGCTGATTCCCGAATTTTGTAAGCCCACCGGCCATAATATTAATGAATGCATTGGTCGTACCGGCTTCCCAGTTTTGTGTCAGTTCTGAATTGACAGTCAGTCCTGCTCCGCTTTTCCAGTTATAGGTTAAAAAGGGTTGCAGGTACATCTGGTTTACATCTGCTCTGTCCGCATCGCCGGCCACCGACCATATTTGATTCATCAATGCACCGTAAGTCCAGCCGTTCTTTTGCTGCAGGACAATTACTGTCGGGCCTACGCCAAATTTTTTGGTTCCCAGAAAATCATCGGTGGCTGTAGGAATTAAAAATGCGGCTCCCACGCCCCATACAAAACCATTTTTCACTACGGCGTTTGAGATCCATCCGCTTACCAGGGCATCCGAAAGCCCAATTTCCTGAGTGCCCTCGCCGGTAATGTCGTATTGAGCGATTACGGGCACAATATATCGTGTAATCAGACTATATTTTGCATTGAGACTGAAAGGAACAATGGGTTGAAAGTTCAGCGTATTTCTCGAACCGTTATAATCTCCTATGCCTATATCCGTATTATTCTGAAACGGCACGCTGATCAGCGCCCCGATCGGATTTGCCAGTTTCTTGGCAATCGCTGCAGCATCATCTGCTGCCGGCTTCGGTTCCTCCTGTGCCAATGCGCAAACAGTATATAAAATACTGATAAGGAGGGTACTGGCAATTCTATTTAGTTTCATGTGTCAGTTTTATTTTTTTATGCTATTATCACTTAAAATAAATTATAAACCATTTAAACCTTATCCTTTGTAACGCGGTAAATCGATCTCGGAAGTGTTTCCATCTGATTACCCCGACACCCCTGAAGTATAGTACAGTAAAACAAATATCAGTGGCACCTCCTATAAACTGGTATTCTTTCGTTTCCATGCGGAATGTGCCACTTTCTCGTCTCCTGAGAGTTTTTTGACAGATTCTTACTTCTTGGCGGCCTTAGCTACCGCTTCCTCGCCTGCCACAAAATCAGCCGCGTTGCTGAACTCGATGATCTCGCAGGCAACCGGAGCGTTCTTGTCAATAATCATGGTATGATCCTTAGGGAGGTAAAACACGTCCCCGGCCTTGACAATTTCTTCAGTCCCGTCTTTGTAACGCATGATCATCTCGCCCTTGAAGCAGTAGCCCCAGTGAGGCACCGGACACCAACCCCCAAATGGTTCGAAAGCGGGCGTGATATCCGTATCCGGAGCGAAATGGTGAACGGCACACACCATACCGCCGTGCTCCTCTCCCCAGATCTTGATGTCAAAGTTCTCGGTGAAGAAACTGTGCTTCGGTGTCATTTCATAAATTGGTTTTCTCATTTTGTACTCCTTCCTACTAAGTTAAACACTAATTAAGTTTCTATATACATTTGACTGAAAGCATACTAAATGTTGAAAGCTTTTTTTATCTTCTCAACATAGTCCAGTTTTTCCCACGTAAAAAATTCAACCTTCTTGTGATATATTTTTTTACCATTGCCATTTACTGATACCGGTATACTTCCGGGAACCTCATAATAAACTTCAACGTTTTCAGAATAACTGTCACGGCCAAAATGTCCGTAAGCAGCTGTTGGAAGGAAGATTGGATTCTTCAACCCGAACCGCTTAACTATATGATAAGGCCGCATTTCAAAAAGAGTTTTGATCTTTTCAGCTATCTCCCCGTCACTCAGACGATTGCCTTTTTTATCTTTGACTTTCGCTGTTCCATACGTATTTACAAATAAACCAACAGGTTCCGCAACACCAATGGCATAGGCCACCTGGATAAGCGCCTGGTCGCAAACACCTGCTGCCACCATGTTTTTGGCGATATGCCTTGCTGCATAAGCTGCTGACCTGTCAACCTTTGAAGAATCTTTTCCGGAAAATGCTCCTCCTCCGTGCGCTCCGTGACCACCATATGTATCAACAATGATCTTCCGGCCGGTCAGCCCGGTGTCACCGTGAGGACCGCCTATAACAAATTTCCCGGTGGGGTTCACCAAAAGCCTGAAATCATTTGTAAAAAGTTTCTGTACCCTTGCAGGTAACAGTTTCTTTACGCGTGGTATGAGAATTTTGTTGATATCTTCCTTGATCGCATCCTGCATGGCTTTTTCTGCCGCCTTTTCAGAAGCCTGTGTTTTATTCTTCGGAAGGATAAATTCATCATGCTGGGTGCTTATGACTATTGTTTCGATACGAAGCGGCTTATTATTGTCGTCATATTCAACCGTCACCTGCGATTTACTGTCGGGTCTCAGATATTTCATCTTTTTCCCTTCGTGCCTTATTGCTGCCAGTTCCTGGAGCAACAGATGAGCCAGGTCAATCGTCAGGGGCATATAGTTATCCATTTCGCGACAGGCATAACCAAACATCATTCCCTGGTCGCCCGCTCCCTGATCTTCAGGTTTCTCACGTACAACGCCCTGGCGGATATCGCCCGACTGTTCATGAATAGTAGAGATTATACCACATGAATCACAATCAAAACGGTATTCTGCCTTTGTATAACCTGTTTTTCTGATCACCTGGCGGGCAATCTCCTGGTTATCGACCCAGCCATTGGTACGTACCTCGCCGCCGCAGACAACCAGGCCTGTTGTCACAAAGGTCTCGCATCCCACTTTTGATTCCGGGTCCCACCGGAGGAATTCATCAAGCAGTGCGTCTGATATCTGATCGGCAATCTTATCGGGATGGCCTTCAGAAACTGATTCGGAAGTAAAATAGTATGGCATAGTTTGTTTCTATTAATTGTTTCTAAAATCTACTTCCCCATTCCCATATTCTTTATCCGCGCCTCTTCCCATCCGAAGAAACTGGAGGCTACCTGTATCCATTCCTTTTCAGAAACCGGCTCAAGGTGAAGCGCACCCGACGGGCATCCCAGACCACAGGAGCCGCAGCCCACACATTTGTCCCTGTTGTACACCGACATTCTCCCGTCATCGGTTTTCTTCCATTTATGGGCAAAGAACTGGCAACGCCTGATGCACTCGCCGCAGTTGGTGCATTTGTCATAATCCTTTACAACACGGTAGTTCGATCGCTCTACAGACTTCGGTGAGCTTACCATTACGCCCACCCTGCAATATGGTGCAGCAACAGCCGCAGCAGTGACAGCCGCCGACGAACTGGGGCTCCTCGGCTCCCATGGTGAACCCATAGAAACCCTGAATCATCATGGTCCCCATGGCATCGAGCTCATCCCAGAGCTTTATGGCCTCTTCCCGGCTGATCACGTTTTCAGAAAGAGGAACCACCGGAGGCATACCTACGAAGCCGCAACGCTTGATGGGCATGTCGCAGCTATGGCCTTGAAAAGCAACTTTCTCCTTCTTGCATACACAATCTAATACAAGAAAACGGTCGTGCCTCTGGAAGTGGGCATCAATATCATTGTGTGGTTCCCGCTTTAACCATTCGGGTTTAAGCGAGCCCCGCATCGGAATTGTGCCCTGCGGGCCCGGACGTGGTGCAAAGATTTTTTCGCCTCCGCCCTCAATCACATATTGTTCGAACACTTTTGCAAATTCAGTACTTTCAGGCTTAACATCCTGCAGGTACGATTCATACCAGCCTACAAGAAAAGAGAAAAGCCGGTATTTTTTCACACCTTCTTCCTTCTTCTGGCCCGGTTTTGCCTCTATTTTTCCAAGTCCCTTTACACCGGACTCAAGGGCAAGTAGTTTCATCTTTAACCATGCGGCGGGGTATCATTCCCTCGAGTAACACAGTTACTTTATCCAGGGGAAGACCAACCCGTTCAGCAATTTCGTCAGCAGTTTCGAGCTTACGGCTCATGGAGCTGGCAACCAAAGCCTCTTCAGGTGAGAACACCATCTTGATAAGCTTTATTTCCGATTTGGAAGGAGTTCTGGTGAAACCGGCAGGAAGTGCATCAAGCGCATCGGCAAGTTTTTCATAAACATCTTCGGATATGGTAATATTTTTCATTGCATTCTGTTTTTAAAGATTTATAACCGGTTACCAAGGTAAATTCCCAGCGACTGTGCAATTCTCATAAATTCGCTTTCAGTAGGCACAGTTCTCACTTTGTCAACAGCATCTGTCAACGGCACAAACCTGATATCGGGTGGCATAAAAGATACCATCACCCCATTTTGTCCTGCTTTCAGCACCTGGATAGATCCGGCACCATAAGCCATTCCCAGCTGATGGTCGGTTGCGGTGGGATTTCCGCCCCGGGCCCAGGCGCCAATTACAAGCGGATAGGTTTCCGCAGTAATCAGTTTCTGAAGCCTTGTTGCAACAGTGCCGGCCACCTGGCCTGCAGGTATAGATTCCGGGGATGATGCGGATGACTTATCATCCTGTTCAACCGGGTAATCAACTAACTTTGCCCCTTCGGCAACTACCACAAGCCCGTAAGGCCTCCGGACTGATATTTTATCTTTTAACCGCTTTGCCAGGTTCTTCAGATCGCAGGGAATCTCAGGCATCAGCACTGCATCGGCACGGACGGCAATACCAGCCTGAAGTGCGATCCACCCGGCATGTTCACCCGGAACCTCAACAACAGCAATCTTGCTGGCTGATCTGGCCGCCTGGTAAGCCTTGTTCAGCATTTCGATGGTGACGCTGAGTGCACTGTTGAATCCAAACGATACAGCAGTATTGGCAATGTCGTTCTCTATCGAACGGGGAATACAAACCGTATGGAGCCCTTTGTTATGGAGCTTTTGCAGAATGCCAAGCCCCTGTCCGCTCACGATTGAAATCAGCGCATCGATGTCTTCTTCCTTTATCCTTTTTAATATCTGATCGGAAAGATCTTTTTTGCCTCCCTTAACTGAGGAAGCATGAAACGGATCGACCTTTGGCGCCTGGCCAAGGATACCTCCGGTAGCAGGATCGAGATTTTCGATCAGCTCGGGGCTGAGGTTGATCATTCCGCCACCGGGGAAACGGTCCGGGAACAGACAGTCCCTCGAAGCCGTTGCGGATGCCGACCATCTCCCATCCCAGTTTACCTCCGGCAATGGCTGCACCCATAACCACTGCATTTGTGCCGGGAACAAATCCCGATCCTACATTGATTGCGACACGCCTGTGCGTGCCTGCATGACCAAGTGATTTAATCATAACTTTTATTATTTAGGCATCAATATTCTTTCAATTTCTGTTTTATGCAGCTACTGTTATGGAGATCCAGGGATTCTCATTTTTTTAATTCCTTGCAACCATTTCAAGAGCATTATTCGGGCAAACCGCAATACACTCGCCACAGCCGGTGCATTTTACCGGATCAATCTCCGGTTTGCCGGGCAGCATTTCAGTGCTTTGACACATATTCTTGGGCAGACGTTCCGGCCCCTGGGTGATGGCATTTTCCGGGCAGGCTGTTATACAACCATAGCTGCTTTTGCAACTGTAGAATTTCAGCTGTGCCATGAAGCCGGGGCCAGTTTTAACGGCCCCGGCCGGCTTGTTATCTGAGTTGTTCATGATCTAGTCCTTTGGGTAAATCAAATTGTTTGTACCTTTTAAGCTTCTGCCTCCCGCCCAAACGCCTTATCAATCATAGCCTGAAATCGTTTAACAACTTCATCCGAAGGTGTTTTGTAATCGTCGAGTTCGTAAACCACACCAAGCGATTCATACTTGCCAAGTCCAAAACGGTGATAGGGCAGCAGTTCATAATCAATCACATTCTTGTGCGGTTTAATGAATTCCAGAACACCCAGGATATGTTCATCATCGCAATTAACTCCCGGAATAAGTGGTGTACGGGCAATAAAATCAATGTTTGGAAAAGTTTCATAGGCTTTTTTGAAATTGGCCAGAATCCGCTCGTTACCAACTCCTGTCCACTTCTTATGCCTTTCCGAATTCATCAGCTTCAGGTCGTGAAGCATGGTATCAACATGAGGAAGTACTTTCTCGAGATTCGCCCAGGGTGCATTGCACGCGGTTTCTATTGCCGTATTAATGCCTCTGTTGTGGGCTTCCTGCAGCAAAGCTGCGGCAAAGTCGGGTTGCAGCATCACTTCGCCACCACTCATTGTCATAGCCTCCGCCGGAACTGCGATAGATGGAGGCGTCTTTTTCCACTTCTTCCATTACTTCGCCAACTGTCATTGTTTTGCCAAACATTTCGAGCGCACCGGTGGGGCAAAGCGCAACCATCTCCTCAGTAGTGCCTGCGGCCAGCTGCCAGTTCACTTTTACCTTTGCATCGTCTCCCTCCACAAAATAAAAACCACCTTCGGGGAAGGGTGCTTTCAGGCAAATGCTGCACTTTTTCCCTTCACATTTTTTTGGATCGTACGAAACTTCCGGCTTCAGCCTGATACTTTCAGGATTGCCGCACCATTTACAGCGAAGGGAACAACCTTTTATGAAAACATTTGTGCGGATACCGGGACCATCGTGGCTGCAATACCGCTGGATATTCAGTACTCTGCCTGTAATATCCAATATATTATTTGTTTGATTTGTCATGATTCTTCCCTCCTTATTTTCCAACGTAAATACCAAGTGAATCCGCTACCTGAAAAAACATGCTTTCAGCGGGTACCGTTCTTACCTTGTTGATGGCCTCGGCAAGCGGAACGAACTTAATATCCGGAGGAACAAACGACACCATTACACCGTTTTTGCCGGCTTCAAGCGCCTGGATAGCTCCTGCACCGTAAGCCACACCCAGCTGGCGGTCGACTGCCGATGGTGCACCACCCCTTACCCAGGGGCCGATTACCATTGGAAAAGTTTCTTCTGCTATCCGCAGTTGCAGGCCTGTTGCCACAGCCTGTGCAGCCTGTCCTGAACTGTGAATTACAAATTCACTGTTGGAATCGCTGGTTGCCAGTGGCGATAACGAAGCTTTAAGTGAGGATACGGGTTCTTCATTTTTAGGCTGATTGATAATTTTTGCGCCTTGGGCCACGACTACCAGACCCCAGGATTTTTTACCTGACATTTTATCTTTCAGGTGTGCTGCCACATTTTTCAGATCAACCGGAATCTCAGGAATCAGTACTGCATCTGCAGCAACTGCAATACCGGCCTGCAGGGCAATCCATCCGGCTTCCTCTCCCTGTACCTCGACCACTGCAATTTTATGGGCCGCCTTGGCTGCCAGACGCGCACGGTCGAGCATATCTATTGTAAAAGTAAGCGCAGTGTTAAACCCGAATGATACCGAAGTTGAAGCAATTTCATTTTCGATTGAGCGTGGGACACATACTGCATTGAGCCCTTTCCGGTGAAGCTGGTAAAGAATAGTAAGACCTTTTCCTCCAACGATCGAAATAACTGCATCGATCTTTTCTGCCTTCAGTTTTTTAAGCAGTTCATCCGACATGTCCACCTCTTCCACCATTTCGTCCTTGTTGATGGTGCGGACATTAAACGGATCGATCCGGGCCGACTGGCCAAGTACACTGCCTGTATTCGGATCTAAATTCAATACCCGGGGATTGATCGCAATCAATCCGCCATCGGGGTATTTTTCGGGATGAAGAATACCTTCAAATCCATCGAGAATGCCCACCAGCTCCCAGCCCAGTTTGCCGGCGGCAAGAGAGGCCCCTGCAACCACGGCATTTATCCCGGGAATGTAACCGGCACCTACCATTATGGCAATGCGTTTACGTCCTGTATCTTTACTCATAATTATTTACTCCTTTGGTTCTTATGTTTTTTCGTATGTTAATTAACATAAATAAGGCATGGCAATCTGCCATGCCTTACTTTACTGCTTCTTTATTGTAAATTTATTCGCAGCGCTGCAGGGTCCGTTCGATGATCTCATTCTGCACGCCCACATGCAGCTTTGTGAAGAAGGCGCTGAAACCAGCCACCCTGACCACGAGGTCGCGGTATTTTTCAGGATGTTTCTGTGCATCCCTGAGGATTTCGGTGTTCAGTACATTGAACTGAATGTGATAGCCACCGTTATCGAACAGCGTCTTGACCAGACGCAGCACATTATCCCTGCCTTTACGGGTTTCGAGCTGATCAGGCGGAAGCTTCATGTTCATGTGCGTTGCGCAATATGCAACTGCATCAATACCTTTCGCTGCAGACATCACCAACGCAGTCGGTCCGTTGACATCGGTGCCCGGCATGGCCGAGATACTTCCGTCGGTGAGCGCCACTCCGGCCTTCTTGCCGTTCGGCAGTGCCCCGCACACCATACCAAAGGGGTTGTGGCCACTCTTGGTATAGGCATCGAGTGAGGTCTTGATGTCCTTGCTGATGTAGTTGCCACCGCCATCCACATTACTAAATGCTTGCAAGATGGTGTTGTAAACCCGGCGGACGAACCTGTTCACTTCGGGGATGTCGTTGCCGTGCTTGGGTGCTTCAAAGCACATCTTCCCTACTTTTGCGTATTCTCCTTCGAAGTTGGCAGCCAGGGCTTTTTTCAGTTCGGCCATAGTCACTTTCTTGTCATCGTACACCAGTTTCTTCACTGCCATCAGCGAGTTGGCTGCATCCACGCCGCCTATGGAGATCTGGGCAACCGTGTAGTAGTTGGCCCCGCCGTCCCAGGTCTCGGTACCGGTTTCGATGCATCCGCCGGTCAGGATGGAGCGCCAGGCGCAGGGGAGGAAATCCGCCTGCAGGATGTTTGAAATCCAGGCTGAATGGCGAAGAGTGTCCTCGCAGAATTGAAGCTGCTTCTCGAATGCGGCATACAATTCTTCGAAGTTTTTGAAGTTCTCAGGATCACCGGTCTTGGGTCCGATCTGCTTTTTGGTGCGGGGATCGAAGCCATTGTTCATGGTCAACTCGATCACCTTGCCCAGGTTAGGCTGGCCCTCCACCGGGTGACCGGTCTCATACGGGATGTAGCTTCCCACACAGGCTCCGACACAGGTGCGCCGGGCTTTCTCCAATGGGAGATAACCGTTCCTTTCGGTGTAGCCCCAGAGGTTCAGGGCCCGCTTGAACATCACTTCGGCATTCACGAACTGAGGCATGCCCACACCGGTGCCAATAACATCGAGGACCTTTTCAAGGAATTTGCCGCTCATCTGTTCCGTGTAGGCGCACGACAGCGGAGGTTGCGGCAGAGCGAGATAGGCTGCTGAATCCAGAATCACATAGTCCATTTCTGCAGTGGCATCTTCACCATTCTCGGTATAACCGCCAAGGGTGATGCTCTGTCCCAGATCGGCGGAGTTCTGCTTAGCGATTCTCTCGCCATAGTAGTAGCCAATCTCATTCAACTTGATGGTGAGGTTCTCGAACATGAAGAGGGCGTCGTCATAAGTAACAAGCCCGGCTGCCTTGTCGGCCTGATAGAAAGGCTCCAGATTCTGACCCAGATAGGCTTCAGAGTACCCGCAGCCGATCTGCTCGAGTTCTGCCACGATGTGACAGAAGAAGTGACTCTGGATTGCTTCTCTCAGATTCCGGGCGGGATGCTCGGGAACCCATTCGCAGGTTTCGGCAATAGCGATCAGCTCTGCTTTCCGGGTTTCATTCTTCTCTTTAGCAGCCATCTCCCGGGCCAACTCGGCATAACGATGGGCAAACCGGATCGCTGCTCTCATCACGATGAGGGCTCCCTCATAGAAGTAAAACTTGGAAACGTTCGGCAAACGCATCTCGAGAGACATCTGCCGCTCCTCTACCTCCTTGATCATGCTGGCAAGACCCTCCCGGTAAACCCGTGGGTAGTTAAGATTGCCACCGCCGGCCGGCCAGTCAGAGAACGATCCAAAAAGGCCGGCGTCGGTAGCACAGATTTCGGGTCGTATCCAAATCGCTTCTGAAAGATCTCATCGACCCTGGGTTTCATCGCACGTTTGCCCCAGTATTCGAGCGCCCACTGGTTGGCCTTCTTATCTTCCGGAGTCGGCGACTTTTCGACTGTCTTCTCTTCTATCATCCAATCCACCTGCCATTCGGGATAGGGGTACATGGCATTGGTCTTGCCTGCCATGGCACCGACAAAGAGGTTGTCGTCGATATACAGTTTCTTACGCTCCAGGACGGCTGCCAGGAATTTGGCACGTCTGAGTACCTGGTGTATCTCCAGCGGTTTCCTCATAGACATCATGCATGATCCTGACTCGCTCGAAGTCGAGTTCCGGCTCTGTGCTCCTGAGTTGTTCTTTCAGCCGGTCAATACGCTTCGTATCGGCTTTGACCTTTGCTGTTGTAGGATTTAATGTTTCTGTTTTCATTTTTTTCTCCATTTACACTTATTGTTTAACTGGTTCTTGATATTTCACATTTAATATTAACTATGGTATTATTTTCTTCTTTATAGTCTAAGCAATTCTGAAAAACTTAGAGCTGTTTCAGCCTGTTTTTCAAGCAGTGCATTAAGCTCTTTTGCTGTTCTGATGCGCGTGGCAGCAATTTCGAGAATCCCTTTCCTGAAACTTTGTAGGGTGTACCTGAAACTGTCGTTATCCAATAGTTCGCACATGACAATATGATCAGTCGGATCATCGCATTCCTGTTTGCATTCATGGCAGAAACCGTAAAGAACGCTTATCCCGTTTACGACCTCCTGTGATGTCCATTGAATTTCACCGTATCCTCCAAATTCATTGTGCCATACATGACTCCATCTCCTTATATCGTGTCGCCAGCCTGAAACGGAAACCTGCCTGGTATCATCGAGAACGCCTGACCCCTGGGGTACAATTAATCCCGGTTCAGTCCCAAGGCAGGAGTTGTTGCTGCTTAATTCGGGCCAGTTGAATACCACCTCACGCTGGAATTCACCGTTTCTGGTAACCTTTGCTGACCAGCTCCCTCCAAAAAAATCACGGAATAATTTTGCTGTTAACTCAGCCATAATTTTATTTTAAAATGAAGGGATTCAATAATTTGTTTTTTGAGTCTAAATAATATCGCCTCCGACAGATCAAAATTACGGGTGATTAAAACCGGCTGCAATACTGACGTGTCAGTATTTTTTCTATTTTTGAAGACTAATATTGTATATCAGACTCATATTCAGCGCATAATGCCAAATCCTTATAGCTATAGCATCTTTTTTGATTTTATTGAATCATATCTGCCATCAGGGTTTCTGAAAATAAATCCTGATGATCCTATTATGCTAAAACTCGAGGAGCTGACGGATGAGAATGACCAGTACTTTCAGGTTTTCGATCTGGGGCAGATGAAGTTTCTGTTTACCAGTAAAAATATCTTTCAAATGATCGGTGTTACAGCTGAAGAGATTAATCCCGGACATTATACACAGCTTATACATCCCGATGATGAAGAGAGGCTTGGGCAGGCCAGGTCGACGGGTTTACAAGATGGAGAAGGAGATATTCAAGGCACAAAAGGGCAGCGCATTGACATCATACAACCTTACGGATCCGCAATGCTGCCGGTAATTATAATAATCTGTTTGTTCAGGACTATATGTTTTATCAGTCCGATCCCGTACAAGGCAGTATTTCTGATACAGGTTATTACAAATATTGACTGGTATAAAATGAAGAAAGACCGTTTTCATCATTATGTCGGAAATGATCTTTCGCTGTTTAGATTTCCTGATCAGAAATTGCTGGAAATTGGTCCTGATCTGTCATATCGTGAATTTGAGATCATCAGACTGATTGAGTCAGGTTTGAGCAGTAAAGAAATAGCTGACAAATTATTCCTGAGTGTACACACTGTAAATACCCATCGCTCCAATATTCTCGAGAAATCAGGTAAATCGCAGATCTCAGATCTTATTTATGAGTTCAAGGAGAAGGGATTGCTGTAGGAAATCTATCCGGAAATATAATCAGCCCTGTTTATTACAAAATGTCAAAGAACTTGGACCCAGGTTCTTGAATCAGCCCGGTATATTGTTTCTATGATTTGCTCTTCACTGCTTTTTACAGAATCCTGAAATACTTCCCAGCTCAATTCGGTACCTGCTTTCATATCCTCCCAGGCATTTCCGCTTGCTTTCCTGATTTTGGCAACTTTATTCTGCAACTCTTCTTTTTTTAAAAACAGATCTTTTATCTGTTGATTGTACTCAGCTTTTACCTCTGTCGACTGCCTTGTCTGCAATCTTCTCGAGTTCACTAATTTCACTCTCCAGTTCTTTTAGCCTGGCAGCCATCTTGTCTATATATTCTCTTTGATTTTCCATTACCTGGTTTTTTATCTGAAAGGGAAGAAATCAATTGAATTTCAGATTAACGTTAAAAGGTATCTGTTCCTCAATCAAAGGTATCCCTCGTATAAACTGATCGTCAATACGTGATGAATCTGTATTTTTTATACTATTCGACTTTGAATCATTATAACATTACTCTCTTTGGAATCAATAACAGCCAGATACGAGGATTACAGCCTGTTTTATAAGTTCTTTCTAACTTATTCACCGAAGGTAGATTTCAAAGGGATCAGTCCAAGGATGATCCGCTGTTGATGGAGCTTGACAGCTACATGGACAATAACAATCAGCTTTTTTATATAACCGATGTAATACAACTGGATATAAAATTTATCAGCAAAGGAGTTAAAGTCGATGTTTGGGATTGACCAGGATAAAGTTACTCACCGGATTTTTTCTTACAACCACACATCCGGATGACCTGAAACGACACCATCTTGCCAGGTCAAAGCTGATCAGTGTGGCTCAGGAACTATACATTCAGAAAAGCGGCACAAGTATCATTTCGGCTAATTTCAGGGGAAGAAATACCGGAAGGCAAGGAATATACTGATTATCTTTATCAGTGCTTTATTTTTTACAGTAAGATTCCTTACGAATCCACATTTCTTATACTGGTAATTACTGATATTTCCGGATTTGAGAAGATCCATCAAAGGATTTCATTATTACATCGGAAACGATCCAAAAGTCTTTCGTTACCCTGATGAAGGAGCTCCTTTCATCCGGACTTATTTTTTCCCATACCGAATTCAGGATCATTGAACTTATAGATGAAGGGACTGAGCACCAAGGAGATTGCTGAGAAACTTTTCAGGAGTCCGCTGACAATCAATACGCATCGTACCAATATCATAAAGAAAGCAGGGAAATCCTCTGTTACAGAAGTGATCCGTGAATTGAAAGCAAAGGGATTACTTTAGGCTTGTTAACCCTTTATGGTCAGGACTTCACGCTCTGGACTTCAAATATGAAGCGTACCGTTCTGACGGCTGTGACAGCGGTAACAATAATTAACTTATGCCGTTCAGTTTGAATACGATCCCCAGAAAGAGAACTATCCCAATGATCGTAATGATTACTGATATTAAAAGAGAATACATGGGTCGCTTAACGTCTAATTGTTTCCTGTAGAATTTTATTGTAGATATGTTTTCAATCGTCCCAAGCACCAGGCAGAGGATACCCAAGCCTATCATTAAGAGACCAATCACTTTAGGGCTTGAAATGGTGGAAATCACCCTGTCCAATGCCTGAAGCTGCTCCCTCTGATATTCAAGGAATTTATAAATAGTGAACCCAAAGCTTATCAGCGACAGACCGGTCCGCACCCATGCCATCAGCGACCGGTCCGCCGCCATCACAGTCCGCTCAACCGCCATATAATTACCGTCAACAGTGGGAATTGGCTTTATAGCTTCCTGCTCGTTGTTTATTAATGTTTTTTCGTTTTGCATATTCTTATTTCAAGGTTATACCAGGGATTTCCGGGTTGGAATATAAAGATATCTTCTTTATCCGTTTCGTTCATTTTTTAATAAGAACTGGTTTAAAGCCATGCAAGGGCGGCAAATCCCGGAATATTTCAGTTTGCCGCCCTTTTTGACTTAACATCTGCATCAGGATCTAATTGCCCGAAGCATTGTTCTCAGTACCTTCCGGCCTTCTACCCGACGCGTCGTACGGCTTGAAGTGCCTCAGCCGGTTCGGGAAGCTTTGAAGTAGTACGTTTCTTCCATTCGGCTTCAAGCAATTCTCTCGCTGCCTCTTCAAGGATATCCGGTGCAGCCCATGCATGCACATCGAAGTCGTTCTTGATGTAACCATGACTTCAGCATGAAATCCTTGCCAATTTCGACCGATACCAGGTTCTGTGGTGACAGGTTGGGAACAAGGTCTATTGGCTTGATTCCTTCATAGGTATCTTCTACATCAAGATAGAAGGTTTGCCTGTCGAGGATGCCTGCTGCGGCATGTTTGTTTTCATTGCTCCAGCGTCCTACCCTGATCATGCCTTTCATAAATGCAACAGCAAGTTCACGGTGTTCATTATACATCACATCGGAGCAGGTAATTGCAGCAGGTATGTTTGCCACTTGCAGTGTCCAGTCGGGATATAGCGACAAGTCTTCAATAGCCTTGAATTTGCCGGTAGCTTCCTGAAGATGCTGGAACGGTTTGCTCTGGGTATAGCAGGCATCGATAATCCCTTTTTCAAGCGCAGTCTCCAGCGGACGGAAGGCAAGGTCATGTTTATGATCGCGCTGCAGCCATAAGTCTGATGGATTGTACATTGGTTCCAGCATCTTCGGATCGTTATACCAGTCATCGGCATAAGGGAATTCAACGAGTTCAATATCTTTCATGGTCATTCCGTTCATCCGGAGCATCAGCTCAATACCCTGATGTTCCTGAATGCGCCACCAGTCGTTTTTAACCTGGTTCATACTTCTTGAAATTCCGATTTTTTTGCCTTTCAGATCAGTCATCCTGTAGATATCATCTCTTGAGCGAACCATCATACAGCCGCCTTCTTTTGGAGCATGGGTCACTCCCAGAAGCCTTGTTCTGCGTATATCTGCATGAACATGAATTGGAGGAAACAAACCGCCAAATCGAATGAGGTTGTCCAGGTTGTGAATGTAGTGCGGGTACCAGTCGTTCTCGCGTTTGTAGCGGAAATAATCATATTGTACACCAAGTTTTTTGAATTCTTCCCTGTGTCCAGCCAAGTTCCTGGTCTACATTGCTTGCCGAAATAAGCGGGCAATTGGTATAGTACACCTCTTTCCAGTTCAATGGAATGACATTCAATTTTGTGTTTTCAAAAGTTGTCACTTTAATTTTCTCATCACTGTTTGCCATAATTATCAGTTATTAAAGGTTTTCTAAAATATTATCAGGTTTATATGATTTCAACTTATTAAGACTGATCAAAGTTAGAGCTGCCTGATGCGCTTGTCAATAGTTGTCAATCAGTATTTTTTTTATTTTTACGGAGTGTTTCTGATATATACCGGCCTTAAATCAGATAACAATGACTGACAATCAGAATTATAATTTGTTTTTCAAATTCATGGAAACTTTTATGCCGGTGGGCTATAAAGGGATTGATCTCAATGATCCCTTTCTGCAGCAACTCGAGATTCTGATGGAAGAAAAGAATCAGTTTTTCTACGTTGCTGACATAATCCGGATGCGGGTCATATTTACAAGCAAACGCAGTACTCAGATTATCGGCATTGAGGCCGGAGGATGTCAGCCCTTACCATTTTATGGAAGGAGCACATCCCGATGATATGCAAAGGCTTAACCTGGGCAGGTCTAAAATAATTAAACTGGCACAGAACCTGTTTATCGCAGAGAAAGGTTATAAATTAATGTCAGTTAACTACAGGTTCCGGAATCCTTCCGGGGGATACTCTAATATTCTTGTACAGGGATATTTATTTTTTACATCCGTGCCTTACAAGACAGTCTTTTTCTTTAAACTTCATACCAACATAGACTGGTATAAAAAAAATAGCAAATTGTATTCATTATTATATTGGAAACGATCTGTCATATTTCAGATTTCCTGATGAAGAACTCCTGAAAACTGGCCATGTTTTCACTACCCGTGAATTTGAGATCATCAGGCTGATTGAAGCGGGTCTTAGCAGTGAACAAATAGCTGAAAAATTATTCCTGAGCCTTTATACTATAAATACTCATCGTGCCAATATTCTGGAGAAGGCCGGCAAAGCTCACATTTCTGATCTGATCTATGAACTTAAAGAGGGTGGATTACTATAAGAAAAGCATCGCCATTTAATAAAATGGATAGTCTGATTTTTACTATTATTCCGCTTTTTTATTCAGTCAGCTTTTCATCTTCCTGTATCGCCGGATAAGATTGTTGGTTGAACCGTCATGATTAAGCTCAGGAGTGCCTGCATTTTCAATTTCCGGAATTATCCGCTGTGCCAGCACTTTTCCCAGCTCCACTCCCCACTGGTCAAATGCATTAATATTCCAGATGACACTCTGGGTATAGGTGCTGTGTTCGTACAGGGCAACTAATTTTCCCAGAATGTCCGGGGTAAGACGCTCTGCCAGGATCATATTTGAGGGACGGTTTCCGTTGAAGACGCGGTGCGGTACCAGCCATTCTGCCGTTCCTTCAGCCCTGACCTGCTCAGCCGTCTTGCCGAAAGCAAGCGCTTCCGCCTGTGCAAAAACGTTCGAAAGAAGGATGTCATGATGACGGCCAACCTGAATTAACGGGTTAACGAAACCAATAAAATCACATGGGATCAGGCGTGTACCCTGGTGGATCAACTGATAAAAAGAGTGCTGTCCGTTGGTACCCGGTTCTCCCCAGTAGATCGGGCCGGTATTGTAGTTAACTTTCTTTCCGTCAACTGTAACCTGTTTGCCATTGCTTTCCATTGTCAGTTGCTGCAGGTATGCCGGGAAACGTTTCAGATAATTTTCATAAGGCAGGACAGCGATGGTCTGTGCGCCGAAGAAATTGTTGTACCAGAGGGCCAGAAGTCCCATCAGGACCGGCATATTGCGTTCAAACGGAGCGTTCCGGAAATGTTCATCCATCTCATGAAATCCCCTGAGCATGGCACGGAAGTTCTCCGGGCCGATAGCCAGCATTGTTGAAAGCCCGATTGCAGAATCCATCGAATATCGGCCCCCGACCCAGTCCCAGAAACCGAACATGTTGGCTGTGTCGATACCAAACTCGGCGACCTTTCCGGTATTGGTGGAGACAGCAACGAAGTGCCTGGCAACTGCACTCACGTCACTGCCTAAACCATTCAACAGCCATTCTCTGGCTGTATGTGCGTTGGTCATGGTCTCAATTGTGGTAAATGTTTTTGATGAGACGATGAACATTGTTTCCTCAGGGTTAAGGTCACGGGTCGCTTCGGCAAAATCAATACCGTCAATATTGGACACGAACCGGAAGGTCATGCTTCTGTCACTGTAAAAACGCAGTGCTTCATAGGCCATGACAGGACCCAGATCGGAGCCGCCGATGCCGATGTTCACAATATTGCGGATGCGTTTACCGGTATGCCCTTTCCACTGTCCGCTGCGTACACGGTTTGAGAAATCAGTCATCCGGTCAAGGACTTCATGAACCTGCGGAACAACATTTGCCCCGTCAAACATGATCTTTGACCCTTTGGGAGCCCTTAAAGCAACATGGAGAACCGCCCGGTTTTCGGTGACATTGATCTTTTCACCGGTGAACATAGCCTCGATGCGGTTCTTTAATCCAGCCTGGTCTGCAAGCTTAATAAGCAGCTTCAGGGTCTGACCGGTGATCCTGTTTTTTGAATAATCAAAAAAGAGACCGATGTCTTCAATCGTCATCCGTTCACCCCGTTCCGGATCGTCCGCAAAGAGTTTGCGTAAATGTTGCCTGCCGATACTTTTTTTATGATCCAGCAGGGCAATCCATGCCTTGCTTTTAGTCAGCGGTAAATGCATAGTATCTCCGATTTTTTTGAAGGATAGTTACAGTTTCAACAGGATGTTTAACTGATAATAGATAACCATTAATCCGAGCGCTACCTGTATTACACCGAAAATAGCACCAAGTACGGCAAGAATTATAGAAAGAGGTTTAAATATATACCTGGTTATGAGCATGAAAATCAGGTTCAGCACCATAATTGCCAGAACTATTGCACCAATAGCCAGCTTGCTGTTGAGATCAGGGGACATGGCAAGAAAAATGATTACTGCGGCAATTCCGTATGGCGTAACAACAGTAGGAAAGGCAAGCGGACTGATGGCCATATTCATAGTCGGGGTTATAACATTTTCGCCCTGTGCGGTTGCCGGCGTAAACTGCTTAATTATATTCAGAAGAGCCACGAGAAAAAGGATAACGCCCCCGGCAATTCCAAGAATAGGCAGTGGAATACCATAATTGGAAAGCATGGTCTCTCCAACCAGTCCTGCCAGCAGCAGGGCAGCAGTGGAAAAGATTATTGCGCGGATAGCAATCCGGCGGGTGAGAGCCGGAGTGGCACCCATCGTAATTTTAGCAAAAGGACCAATTATTTTAAATGGTCCCAGCATCAGGAAGAGGAATGTGAAGATATGCACGTTGTTCATTGCGGTAGTAGTTTTAAAGGTCAAAAAGTCACAATGTCTGTAAAGTCACAAGGTCAAAAGTCAAAAATATTGCTAGTCCAAAGATATGTCAAATACCTTTTTGTCGGCGGCTTCAGGCTTTAAGACTTCAGACTCTGGACTTCAAAAACATGATAGCCCCATGGTGGCAGGTGCAAAAAAAGGTGTTTAGAAAGAAGTTCATCCCCGTCACGGTCATAAAGGGCAGAGCTCATCAGGTCACTGAAGCGTACGGTTTTACCTGCCTGGTCGGCATAATGAAGGTTAACAAAGCATTGGCTGTCATGAGATGAGTAATTAACAGCAACCAGCGCCCGCTCTCCGCCTGTGCCTTTCCAGTCAAATGCCAGAAAAGAATCCCACGTATGATTTCCCTCCCAGGCCGGAATGCATTCAAGCAGATGCCAGTGGCCGTTGCGGAAGATGGGTTTCTTCAGTACGGTAAGTAACCCGAAATAGAACTTTTGCAGGACTTCGTTAACCGGTTCCAGCGGGCCACGTACCAGGTGTGGTGAGATGCGTTTCAGCCTTCCTTCAAACTGTCCCTGGTGAAAAAATCTTAACCCGGGAGAAAAGAAGGTTATGACTGCTGCCGCTTCATGATTCTTCTGCTCAAATGTTGCGGCTGCACGCGGTTCGTCATGATTCTCAAGGAACCTGGCAAGCTTATCCTGGTAATCAGGTGCTGCATAAAAATGCTCGCGTACGGGTCTGGCATGGCCTTCACGCAGGCGGTCATAAAGCCGTTTGTCATAGGCATAATCAAATCCCTGCTGCTGCATGGTCCACTCCATATCCCAGTAAACTTCAGCCATGAAGCAGAAGCCCGGGGCTTTCTCATGAACAGCTTTGGTTACCAGGGGCCAGAAAGGTCTGAGCCCTGCGGCCCCATGTCCTTTCAAAAACATCAGGGAGGATAAGCATTGCCATATCGCATCTTACTCCGTCGCACTGTTCAGAGATCCTGAGAAGTTCATTGGTCATAGCCTCAGCGGTTGCCGGATTGCTGTAATCGAGCTGCAACGTGTCAGGCCATCCGGCAAAGAAAGGATCACGTCCATAGGCAAGGATGATGTCTCCTTTCAAACGTCTGACCCGGGTATAATTCTGAGGAGATTTTTCAAGATCGCCCTCTGTCCCTGAAATAAACCAGTCAGGATGATCCTCAACCCACGGGTGATCCGGTCCCATGTGATTCGGAACGAAATCGAGCATTAGTTTCAGTCCCCGGTCTCTCATCCTGATGCGGAGACGTTCCAGCGCAGCATCTCCGCCCAGGTCAGGGTGCACGTTATAGCCGGTGATGGCAAATCCCGAACCGGCGATATCATCCTCCTGCAGATCAGGCAGCGTCGATTCAAAATCGCGCCGGAACTCAGGGTTTTCACGTGAGACCTTCCTGCCGAGATCGCCTGTACACCATACACTCAGGAACCATATCCAGTCAAAGCCTGTCTCTGCCAGGCGGTCCAGTTCCTCGTCAGGAATATCATCAAGCGTAGCCCGGCGTCCAAGGTGCCGGGACAG
Source organism: uncultured Bacteroidales bacterium (assembly GCA_963730615.1). Lineage (GTDB taxonomy): Bacteria > Bacteroidota > Bacteroidia > Bacteroidales > VadinHA17 > SR-FBR-E99. The sequence goes on from CAVSSR010000002.1 coordinate 316,370, forward strand.
ATCAGTGAGCCATACCCTCGTGTTGATCTGGTAAAGCGACGGATAGTTTGGTTGTATCATATCGTTTCTTATATTGAAATACAATATCTGCATTTTTTTCAGAGCAGATAACATGGTTGATACTTTTTGTACACCTAATAGTATTAAAGCTGGTCCGGAACAATGAAAAAACCTCAGGAAATAAAAAATTCCTGGAAAAGGCAGGTCAGTCTGACGATGAATATTTTTATTAATTTTGAACCATCAATATTAATTTTGTCACTCATTATCGGTTACCCCTCCATTTAAAAAACTTATAAAAACCCGGATATTATGATACATCTCAACAGGCAGGTACCCGTATCAGCAATTAAGACCTTTTTTGTCCTTGTAACATTTATCGGACTTTCGGTGCAACCAATTCATGGGCAGGAGGATAGTGTGAAATACTTTAAAAACACCATTCGCTATAATATTACAAATCCGGTGCTCTTTTCAGCGAAGTTTAATGTTATCGGATATGAACGTGTGGTAAAGGACTATCAGACATTTTCAATAAATATAGGCAGGTCCAGCTTTGGCACACTTTTATTTGACAGTGACTCTCTGGAACTTATAGACCAGACTAATGATAAGGGAGTTAATCTTTCTGTTGATTATCGCTTTTATTTACAGAAACAGAATAAATACCGCGCTCCCAGGGGGATATATGTCGGCCCCTATTATGCGTATAACTTTTTTTCACGTGATTTAATATGGGATCTGAATATCGAAAATTACAACGGAGAAGTGGTAACAGGAATAGATGTCAACGCTCACTTCATCGGGGCTCAGCTTGGTTACCAGTTCGTTTTCTGGAACAGGGTTTCACTTGACTTGATACTTATGGGCCCCGGCCTGTGGCATTTTAATCTTAAATCGACACTTGACACAGACTTGTCTGCGGAAGATGAAGCCATGCTTCTTGAACAGCTGAATGGGATGTTACAGGATAAATTTCCGGGATCCGATTTAGTATTCACCGGGGAAGGTCTTGACGCAACAAAAAATTCTTCAACATCGACAATGGGCTTCCGTTACATGATCAATATCGGATTTAGGTTTTAAACAACACTGAAAACAAGCTTCCTGGTCGACGCGGCCTGAACCGGGCAGGCTGTATAAAATAGTTACGCAGGCCCTGAATGAGACCAATAGAAAAATACTCAACAATAAGTATTGCCAAGACTGCCTTAATGGCGTAATTTTATCGCAGATTTATTCATTAACGAATTAATTATAGACACATGAAAAAAAGAATTTCAATTGTTTTAATAGTTGCCAGCGTGCTTCTGCTCTGGGGATGCTACCCGCAGGGACCAGAGTATGTTGAAGATATGGATGTTGTACTGACCAAACACAATGAGGAGTACGATTTCACTGCCAAGGCAACCTATGCCATGCCTGACAAAATTGTCAAGATAACCGGAGACGTTATAGAGGGAGAGGAACCTTCATTCATTCCGGATGCAAACGCAGCTGTGATGCTGACTACGGTTGCCAATAACATGGCTGACCTGGGTTGGGTCAGAGTGGATATTGAAGATGATCCCGATGTGTTATTACTGCCTGCCGCCTGGGAAACAACCACAATCTACTACTATTATGACTACTGGTATTATTGGTACGGAGGCTACTGGGGATGGTATTATCCCTACTACCCACCAGTTTATGCCGGTTCATACACAACAGGTACATTTCTCATGAGTATTGCTGATCCTGACATTTTATCGACTGACGGTAACCGTATCAATCAGTGGTCAGGTGCAATCAACGGCCTTCTTACAGGTTCCTTTGATGCAACTCGCATAAATGAGGCCATTAACAAGGCATTTGCCGCATCACCATATCTGAAAACCAACTAAAAAATCAATTGAAATGAAAAAGATATTTCTTGTTGCCGTTTTCTCTCTGCTGGTTGGCACGGCTTTCTCACAGTCGAATTTTACTTCTCTTCAGTATTCTGTCGGTTTTGGAACCGGAGATATGAAAGATTATATCGGCGCTGTCAGCTGGAGAGGATTTACTTTTGACTACCGGTCCTTTGTACAATCCAACATTGGCGTGGGCGTTGATCTGGGATGGAATGTGTTTTACGAGGAAATGCCTGATGCTGTTTACGAATATGAAAACATCACATATTCAGGCAAACAGTGGCGCTACAGCAATCACTGGCCAGTTCTTGTGGCGGCTGATTATTTCATGGAAGGGGATGGGCGGATCACGCCTTATGCAGGATTTGGAGCTGGACTCATGTACTCTCTTCAGAATACTGACATGGGAACGTATACATTTGAGAGGGATGCATGGCATTTTGCAATCAGACCCGAGCTCGGACTCATTATAAAGCCTGCTCCCGGAATGGGTTTAAACGTTGTCGGAAAGTACTATTACGGCTTTAAGGCTGGTGACCTCCCGGCACAGGGCTATTTTACAGTTAATTTTGGATTTGTTTTTGAACGATAATAAACTTCGGATATGAAAAAACTATTCCTTTTATCAATTATCCTGATCACTGCAGTTTCCTGCAGTACGGTCAAGGTCTCATCAGATTTTGACAAGACAGTTAATTTCGCTGACTACAAAACCTTTACCTACACGGATGAAGCATTGGCTATGCCGATCGATGACATCAACCGTAACAGGATTCTTAACCTTGTAACCGCCGAAATGGTTGCCAAAGGCTTTACCAAATCAGAGGCTAATCCTGATGTTTTGATTGACATTAATATAAAGACCCAGACACAGCAGACTGCCACTGCCACAACAAGTGGTGCGGGCGGATATGGCTATGGTTACAGGTATGGCCGGTATGGATACGGCGGAGGTTTCTCTACCACAACAATTAATTATGATACCTATACCGATGGCACGATGTTCATTGATATGATTGACGCGGCAAAGAAACAGCTTGTCTGGCAGGGCCGGGGCACCAAGACCCTTGAAGAAGATGCCAGTCAGAAGAGAAGAGAGGAAAACCTCGCATATGCCATTAAGCAGATTTTCACGCAATATCCGCCGAAAATCTAAAAAGGGGACAATTCATATTAAAATCAGCCGGCCTGGAAGTAAGTTTCCACCGGCTGTTTTTCTTTTTTAGAAGTCAAAGCTTGCCAGAAGTGAGAACCTTGTTGAGTGGCCCTTCTGTTTGTCAATGTTTGTCCTTGATCCTGTGGTGAACTCGGCGCCAAGCCTGATCGTCTCAATCGGATTATAAAAGATATTTCCTGCAAAGTATTTGCTTGACAGGAAGCTGTCGTCAGGCTCAAAGTCAAATCCCTTAATATACGATGTGCCTGCGGTGAATGAAAATTTCCAGGATGGGTTAAAAACGAACGAATAGGTCAGAAACCCTCCCCTGATTGACTTCAATCTCATTGTTTCAGCCAGGGGGTCATAGACAGCATCGAGCTGCCTTCCTCCGAAGCCGGCATAATAGTTGGCAATCCCGTCGCCAAATGAGCCTTGCGCAAAGATTGTAGCTTTACGGGTAATACTGATACTGGTGCTTAATAGGAACCCCCATCCGTACATAACATCCATCTCCGTCTGCTGGAGGTACCCTATTCTTCTGAATATTCCTGCAACCTGTACGTGACCGGGTCCGATTTCATATTTGTATCGCCCCACGATGTCGAAGTTTCCCTGTTTGTTTTTATTCGAGATAAGTGAATCGGCAGGGTTGTAATAATCAGTTTCAGGTGATTCAACTGATACCCCTGCCGTACCTTTGTCGAAGACTTTTCTTTCATACTTGAGAATGCCATGTCTCTTGCTAAGGCTGCTGTTAGGCCCTTCAAAGTCAATTGTTGTAGGCGTTGACGCGTTGTCGAGAAACAGACTCCAGCTGTACCCCATCTTGAAGTAATTCCATTCGGCAAAAGCATGTCTGAGGCGCCAGAGCGATTGACTGCTGCTGGCAAAGTCAACCTCAATGTATGTTCTGATCAGTCCCACCTTTGTGCTGGCGGTCCCCTCCATCCCGAGGCGCGATTGCCTTGCTCCCAGGTATACGCTTGACAGCCCCTCGATCTTTTCTTCACCCACAGGGATTTCATAGGGCATGAAGCCTTCGGTATTATTCATTCCCGTAAAATCATAATAGGCATTTACCCTGATGCTTCCAAGCATCTGGATCTTATACTTTGATGCTTCGAGATCATTAGGGTTCACATCTTTGGCAACCCTGCTCGTGTCAGTCCTGACCGGCTGCAAGGCGATAGTGTCAATGCGGCTTGAGAAGACGTAGACTGAGTCAGTAACAATTTTTTTTTCAACCAGGGTGATATTCAGCCTGAGGGTATCTCTTGTCTGGGCATTCCCGGCCAAAGCAGCCAGGGTGTAATTCCATATGTAGGTTGAGCCTTTTTTCAGTACCTCCCTGCCAAAGACCGGAAAGAGTCCGGGAGCGGAAGAGAAATATATTATCTCCTCCTCATTGAATACCAGATCCTTTTTCTCATGGGGATCAAGGTTGAAAATGCTCCTGTTTATCCATAAAAACAGAGGGTGCTCGGTGTTATTGATCATTTCCAGGTTGACAGCCCCCACGCTTCCTTCTCCTGATCTTTCAAAAAAATGCTGTTCACCGAAGTTAAGGGTATCTGTCACTGTTATCAATGACTCAAAGACAAACCCGATTGAGCTTGATTCGATGTCGAAGACCTCAACAAACCCGTTCTGCGGTTCGCGCGGCATAATGACAAGCAGGTTTGAACTGCCTACTGTACTCAGGACTTTTGAGTTGGTCCCGGGCGCCTGCCTGAAATTTATTTCATTCGCGGAGCTGCCAAGCCTGAGCTGGCCATACGACTTATATCCGACTGATAACAGCAGAAGAACGATAATTGTAATCCTTAATCTATTCATGGCAATTTACCAACCTGTCCTACCTTATCTTGTATCCTGAGCTAAAATAATCATTTTTTTGCTGGACAAACATCCACCCCGATCCGGAAACGTTTCGAAAAACAGTTTATGACAGGTTTTCCAATAGTAACTGGAGATGCAGGGTTGCAGAAGAAGGGAATGCCCGGGAGCTGAAAGGCGATCTCTCATGTGACTGTTACAGCTTCTCCAGGTATTTCTTTTTCAGCACTGTAAATTCAGCGACTGTTATTATCTGGGCATCGAGAAGCTCTTTTAGCTTTTTTAAATCATTTACGGCAGTGGCTTTGATAACTTCTCCGGCCGTAAATATTTCAACCTTTTTACTCCAGTCGACGTTCGTACTGTCAATCTCAGCCCTGAGTATTTTGATCTGGTTCCTCAGTATGGCCAGGCTGTCAGGCCCTGCGGGTCCTGCTGGTTCAATGATGAGAGCAACCGGCACAGCCTCGCTTGCCGGTAACAGCGGTACAGTGCCGGCTGCAGCAACCGGAACAGCGGAGGCATTGTCAGGTGCTGTTGCAGGCGCTGCCGCCACAGCCAGTACAGAAGTTGTATCTCCGGGAACCTTCAGTGTTTCAGGTGGCGGGGCATATTTCCCCAGGGCGAGGGATAAGGAATCAACTTGCAGTGTAAGATTTTTTGTGAGATTGGTGAGAGAATCAATCTGCGCGTCCCTGGGATCTGCATTTTTTGACTTTTTCTTGCCAAAAACCTGGGCATCAACCTGTACGGAGACAAGTAAAACCATCAGAAGCGTTACTAATGTTTTCATGAGTTTAATTGTTATCATAAGATTATGGTTTATCAGGAATTATAATCACTCAGATGTACTTTTTGGGGCAGTGCTTGTATATAGTTCTTGGGTACTATTCTTATCTGTGAAAAATCTTTAGCTACTTTGTGGGGGGGCTTGCCGGAAGATTTCTTTTTTGCTGATTTTTTCTTCAGCGTCCAGGTACTGATATAGATTAGAAGTAAATATATAAAAATCTCCTGAAACTTATAAAAATATCATGTGGGAAAATCATGTAAGCATATAAAGAAAGATCAATATTGCAGTTGCTTACACGTGCCAACTTATCATTTTTATGTTTATGTTTGTATATAATAAGTTCTGAAGGTATTATGTAGGATTTCTGTCGGCCATAATGTGTATTTTTTAAACAATTTAAACTCTGGAATAATGAAAAAATTTCTCGTTGTTATTCTTTGTCTCACCGGAAGCTATCTTTTTGCTCAGACCGGTCCGTCTTTACGTCTCAATGGATATGCAACCTATGCATTTGATGACAACAGTGTGGATTCATACTACTCTAACAGCTCGTATTTTGATGGCTCCCTGAAAGGCGGTTTTCAATATGGGGGTGGACTGGAGGTAATGCTTAATCCGGCCTATGGCGTTGAAATTATGTACCTGCGTCTTGATTCAGAAGCCCCGATGTATTATTGGGGTACTACAACAGAGCTATTTCAGACATTCGATATTGCGCATAACTATATTTTAATGGGTTTCAACCGTTATTTGCAGGTGAATCCCAAACTCGAACCTTTTGGCGGGTTACTGCTTGGCATGGGTGTTTACAATGTCGAAAATCCAGATAACGGGGATACAGGCAGTGCCACCAAGTTTGCCTGGGGCTTCAGGCTGGGGTCAAATATCTGGCTAAGCGAGAAAATTGGTCTTAAGATACAGGCTCAGTTGCTGTCAGCGACCCAGTCGATGGGTGGAGGCATGTATTTCGGCACTGGTGGTGCCGGTGCAGGCGTGTCAACTTACTCATCGTATTACCAGTTTAACCTGGGCGGAGGCTTGGTGTTTAAACTGAGGTAAGGCCCCCGGCATTGCAACGTTGTGAGGTTGCACTGTATGTGTTCTGTCGTTAACCCGGATGGCCTCTGACTAATTTAATTGACGACGATCAGGTTGTTGCAGGTGGGTTTTAGTTTCTTCTCAATTCAACTTGCTTTATACAGCAATGTTCATTGGGTATTACCTATTAGAGTTATTACTCATAAGCAATAAAGGAGACTAAACTTGTGAAAAACTTTAAACCTGATTCGCTGGCAGCCGGATTCTCTCCAGACCCAATACTGGTCGAGCAATCCAAAGGGCCAATCCTGACTCTTCTGAGCGAGTTTTATAAAATGGGTCCGGGTCCTTCAAGCTCACATACTATGGGCCCGATGAGAATTACATACGATTTCTATCAGAGGATAATCAAGCTCCCTGCTGAAAAGCTTAACCAGGCTACCGGACTGAAGGTGCACCTTTTCGGGAGCCTGAGTGCCACGGGCAAAGGCCATGGCACTGACCGGGCTTCTCTTGCCGGTCTTTTGGGCAAGTCGCCTGCCGAATGCCCTCCGCAGTTTCTTGACGACCTGGCGAACAATCCTGATAAAAGCTACCCGCTCACCCTTGGCCCCAAAACCTTGAATCTTACTCTTAAGGACGTAGTTTTTGACGCTACAAAAGGAGACTTCCGCCACCCCAACACAATGACCTGCAGGCTTCTGGCAGGAAATGAAATACTATATGAACTGGAATACTACTCTGTTGGTGGAGGTTTTATTGAATGGAAGGGCTATGAAATACCCGAAAAGGGTCAGCCAAAGTATCCTTATCAGTATGCAAAGGAACTGAAGAAATATCTTATCGATGATAATATACCCCTGGGAAAGCTGTTGCTTGAAAATGAAATGGCTATCTCAGGCAAAGGTGAAAAGGAAATATGGGAGTTCCTCGATCAGGTTGCTGAAGTAATGATCCGTGGTGTGGAAACCGGACTGACAGTGGATAGTATTCTTCCCGGACCGATTAAATTGCACAGCAAGGCAGCAGGGATGCAACTGATAAAAGCTAACAAAGGTGAAGCCGGAAGAGCAATCACAACGGTGGCATCCTACGGTTTTGCCATGGGAGAGGAAAACGCCCGCGGACATATCATTGTAACTGCGCCTACCGCAGGTTCTGCCGGCATCATTCCGGCAGTTCTGAAATCACTTCGTGACATAAAAGTTCCGACACAAAAAATCCGTGAAGGTTTTCTTGCCGCCGCCGCCATAGGATATCTCTGCAAACATAATGCAACCCTTTCAGGTGCAGAAGGCGGATGCCAGGCAGAAGTTGGCGTAGGTTCTTCAATGGGTGCTGCAATGATCGCCCAGGCCCGTGGCGAAGGTCCGAAAGTAGTTGCCAACGCTGCCGAATCTGCCCTTGAGGCTCACCTTGGAATGACATGTGACCCGGTTGCAGGATACGTTCAGGTTCCGTGTATCGAACGTTGTGCATACGGAGCAGTAAAAGCATGGACTGCATATTGTATAGCCAGCGAGGAGAACCCCACGGAGCGTCGGGTTGATCTTGATACAACTATTGCTGCCATGGCCCTGACAGCTAAGGAAATGAATTCAAAGTACAAGGAAACATCAGAAGGAGGACTTGCAGTATCGGTTGTACTCTGTTAATGTTTTTTAGCTTCACATAAAACAATATTATTTTGAGTAAGAATACCAGGTTGGCTGCTGTTGCCTGGCTGCTGTGGCTGTTCTATTTCTTATCTGTCAGCGGCGGATTCCACAAGTCTTTGGGCACAACCTTGGGAATTTCCGGATCCTTTTCATATGCCGGCGTCATTATCTGGACATTGTTCTCGTTAAAGACATCAAGGATATTCTGATGCAGGAGGGTATAAGTGCGCCTCAAATGCGACACATCATTGCAATAAGCGTTGATCTCATAGTTAATGGCAAAGTCTCCAAGTGAGAGCTGCAGTACGTATGGGGGAGGCTCTTTCAGCAATTCCTCCGTGCGGTCGGCAGCTTCTTTCAGCATGGCTTCGACCATACGCCAGGGCGTTTCGTAACCGATGCCTACAACGGTATGAATGATCAAACCCTGCTCCCTCGCTTTTTTGCTGAAATTGAGGATATTACTGTTCAGCATGGTTGAATTTGGGATAATAACTTCCTCATTCTTAATGGTTCGCAGGCGGGTTACCAGCACTTCCTGCGCTTCTACAAAGCCAACCTGATCACCCACCTGGATACGGTCACCCATTTTGAATGCACCCCTGTAGGTCATGAAGTAACCGGCTATCAGATTTGAGATGAATGAAGAGGAACCAAGCGAAAGCAACACTCCGATAAAGACAGAAATTCCTTTGAACGCAGTTGAGTCTGAGCCGGGGATATAAGGAAATGCGATAATCACCGCAAATATGATCACGAAGACCCTGAATATCCTGTATGTTGGCATTGCCCAGTCAGGATCAAATTTCCTGAAGACTATCCCGCCTTCCTGAATTCCTTTAAACAATAATCTGCTTAGCTTTAGCAGGTACCTGACAATAAAGTACAACACAACAAGAAATGCCAGATCAGGCAGGAAATGAAGTATGCCCTTTCCCATTGAAACAAAGGGATCGCCCAGAAGCTTCAACACATAGGTTGACACATTCCTCGTCCAGGGGAACAGACCAAGTATATAATTGACTGAAAAGGCAACGAAGACGACAATAATGACAATTTTGAGTAACCGTATTACAGAGTTATAGATTTTCCATATCTGGTTTGCACGGATCAGGCTGAACGATTGGGTTTCAAGGGTTTCAATCCTTGAAGTGATGCGTTTCTGAAAAACATTGTTGATCAACCTGAAGAGCCACAGGATCAGCATCAGAATCAGTGCCTGAATTAGAAGGGCGACCAGGGCATTGATCGATTTTTTTATTAACACAGGGCGGTTCCGGTCGTGCCGGTAAAGCTTCATTGCCTCCGAGGTTTTCTGCTTGATTATAAGAGCCAGGGTTTCCCGGCTTATCTGCTCCACCTCAGCATCCTGTTCATAAACATTTATCAGGAAATTCACCCCGGCATAAACCGCCAGGTGATCCCCTTCAGTAATTAACTTCACGGAATCAGCTGAAACGGTCTGGTCTGCAGCAGCGTTTTTTATTCTTTTGCTTACTGCCTCTGCTCTTTGTTCAGCTGTAAAGGATGACATTCCCCTGACGTTGAACAGCACTTTCCCGTCAACCTTTACCGGGGCCAAAGGCTGCTGTATGCCCGGAAACTCAGGATCAGAATCAAAGTTATCCTGTGCGCCTGAACGGACAGGAATTAAAAGCAGCACACAGATAATAAGGGCCGTGACGGTTTCTTTCCGGATCGCTCTTTTTGTATGCATTCCCGCAAGACGGATCATAGTCTCACATATCTGAGTTATTCCGTTTTTGCTTCAGCTTTCTTCGCACCGATAGGGATGGAAAAATAAATGTACCATGAAGAAAAATTCTGCGATTTGCCCGGATTATCTATCAGAGGATCAACCAGTCCGTAATAGTAACGGACCCCGAGCTGGGCGCTTTTTGGGATTTTTTTGTTCAGTTTCAGTCCTGCACCGCACATTATGCCGGCGTCAATTCGCTTGTAATTATCCGAAATATCCAGCTTATAAGTCAGATCGTCTTCATCAATAAGGGTGTTTTTAAACTCATCGTATCCTTTGGTCCTGAGTGCAAGCATGGGGCCTGCCTCAATATGAAATCTTTCCGCGAACCGGTATTTCAACAGAATGGGTACGCTGAAATTATTTATTTTCCTTGTCACATAACCGTCCGAGAATTGCTCATCCATATTCTCGTTATCGAGTGAATAGGGATTCAGTTTATCCGCTCCCTGGTTTGATTTAACTATTACCCCGGTATGAAGCATCAGTTGATTTTTGATTTTAATATCAAAGTAAAACCCCAGATTAAAAATAGGGAGATACTTACTGGTTTCGAGGTTTGAGATGTTTGCAAAGTTCACCCCGCCGTCGAGGCCGAATTCAAGATTTGGGCTGTTCAGTTTTTCACCGAATAACAGTGAGATCAGGACCTGCGAATTAGCTGAGTAAGCAACAAGCAGAAAGGTGAAAAGCAACAAGATTTTTTTCATTATATGCAGTTATTAAAGTCCAAAACGATATTGTACCATTCCTATGACCTGTGTCCTGCTTCCAAGAAAACCTGCCTCAGCACGGAGCATAAAATGCTTATTGATCTGGTACTGCGATCCGACAACGAAGTTCCACATGTCCTTTGGACGCTTGTTGAGTGAATATTGAACGGTGGCGGACTCTTCGTCATTCAGTGCACCATCCATGCTTACAAGCAAATTGGCAGAAGTTTCAAGTGCCCGGTTAGCTGTTTCGTATTTTGCCTGGTTGATCGGGTTTGCCTGTTCAACAGGTGTCAGTCCTGTCCACCATTCATCAACCGCTATCTGCGTTTCAGCCACGTTTTCCATGCCAGCGTCGACCTTCTCCTGTAACCCTTCGGTGGGTATTACTTCACTCAGCAGTATTGAGCCGTTTGTTTCCGAATTGAGATGCAGCCTGAATCCTCCCACCCACAATGTAATATTGCTCTGAGGATTATTTTTGAACTTAAAGGACTTTCCCATGCGGGGTCCGAATACAAATGTCATTACAGGCTTATCAAGGGAGCTTATACTTTGCCAGGTGACGTTCATGTCAAGTGCCATAAACCCTCCACCAACACCAAACGTCGGAGTCATGCCGAAACCAAATCCTGTAGCGTCGAATTCCGCCTTTGTTGAAAAACTGGCAACCTCGTTCCATACATTATTTGCATCCGGAACCCACACACCTGCATCAATTGCCGTGGAGGTTTTAGCCTTGGACATCAGGAAGTACACATCAAGAAACGGGAACAACCAGATATCAGGCCTGATGTTGAACCCGTAGGCAGTCGATGTAGCATCATTAAAACGGACAATTTCATTGAGGTCATACATCGGCCCATTGTTGAAACCGACAAACAGATCCTCTATGATTATTGCAGATTCCTGCCACATATAACCCAGGCTAACCCCTGCCGAATAGGGCAGGTCATACCCCCTTGCAGTAACCTGAGCCCCAAGGATAGGCAGGGCATAAGGGTATTCAGTTGCCTTCAGGCTGTCACTAAGTTCCTTGTGTTTTTGACCGACAACTTTATTGGAATAAGTCTGTGCATTCAACTGTGCGGTTACAAACAGAACCACTATGGCAATAGAAACAAACTTTTTCATGGTGATTTTGGTTTTTTGTGATGCTAAATGTACTTTAACTCTTGTCTGTGCACAATACCCAGCAGTGAGTATTTTAAATTTTATCTGATATATCAACTGCATCAGTCTTCCCCTGGTTATTCAGCTTGCTTTAAAAAATCGAAAACAAAGCCGAAATAAGCCGACAACGCCCAGTAACGGACCTGAACCTGGCTGGTTGTTACACCGGTAAGGGCCATCTGGTTATCGCTTATGTACTCCACGGGCTCAGTGAGGTTGAAGATCTGTTCCTGGTCGTTGGCACGCCCGTGTGAAAACTGCATACCCAGGGTAATTGAACCTCTTTTAAAGCTGTAGTTTATCCCGCTGTTGAAGTGATATACATCGAAAACATAGAATGTATGACTGTTGTAATAAGGAAAATTCCGGTCATCAACAGGATCAAGATAATTGAAATCGGTTCTGAATCCTCCGGAATAGACCATTCTGTCACTGATGACCGTTTTGAATGCCACGCCTGCATTAAGTACCGGTTTGTGACTGGTGGTAAATGTCAGCCATTCATCAGGTTCAACAGGACTGTAATTATAACCGTCCTCTCCGGGGTCGTGATTGGCTTCAATGTAGTCAAAGGATTTCAACCCGAAAAAGTACTCAGCCGTAAAGAGTATAAAAGTATTCCCTGAATGTGTTGTATAGTTTGCCCCGGCAGCAATTGACAAAGGATCCCTGAAATGTGCAGGACATTGCTTCTGACGTCCACCGTAATATAAGCCGGACCCATCTTGATTGCCGGCTTCCGTGTGAATGTTGGAGTACTCATATTGTTTTACCACTGTGCCGTCTCCGAAGATCTTCACCGACGGAAGATTGATGTTAGCTCCGAAAGTCCACGAATCCTGCCTGAACTGCAAGCCCAGCTTTGTAATGAGCCGCACATCAAACATATTATACCTGAGGTGATAGCTGGCTTCTGAGAGGTATTGAGGGTCAGGGTCCTGATCCGGTGCTGTAAAAGCATTGACTGTGACCAGGTTATAATACTGGTCATCCTTATAGGAAATCAGGCCGGAAAAACCAAGAGCAAGTTTGTCGGATATTTTATAGCCAAAGCCTGCACCTCCGTAAAAATCCTGAAATTTTGTACGAAGATAATAATCAGCTGTATACTGCTCATTACCGGGGTTTGAGGCAATAATGTCACTGGTAAGCGAAGTGCCCTGATTGATCTGCATATAATAGTTTGCTTTCGTGAAATATGCAAGTTCAATCGTAAGGTCAGGATTATTTTTCGGGTTAAGGGTCAGTGTGACTATTCTTGGATAGATATCGGCCTGCAACCTGTTGGGAGAAAAATCTGTACCCAGGGCATTTTTGGCATTGTAAAAATATGCAGAAGCAAGGTTGGCTGACAGTGACAGGTTGTTCTTCGTCATTTCGGTGATGGTGGCCGGATTGTAGAATATTGCAGCAATCCCGCCCTGACCTGCGACCACAGCTCCCGACAGAAGGGCAGCCTCGGAGTTCAGGTTCTGATCCCAGTACCTGCTTCCCTGAGCCAGCGAGGTCAGGTTACTGAATGCAATCAGGCCAATACATAGAATTATCCTGAGAATCGGCGTGCGCATATCAGTCCTGGTTTCCCGTGTCTGTACTTCGGAATGATATCTCAAGTTCAGCATGCCGTTTGATAAGATCAATTTTCTTTATTTCAACCTTTTCGACCTTTTTACTGGAGCGCGAAGATATATCGCTGAGGAGTTCCCGGATTTTGTCGGGAGCCAGCAATTCAAGCCTGTCATAAACCAGTGTGGCAGTGCTGTAAGCTCTTTTGTTAAAGAAGACTTCAAGAATGAAAGTTGACAGGATAATGATTGAGTTAATGACAATCATACCGCGTACCGGATTATAGAAAGTCGCCATGGCATTTATCACAGAAACCCCAATCACGGTAAAGAAATAAGTCATGTCTCTCATTGAAAGGTTACTTGATCTGAACCGAAGGATGGCAAAGATGGCAAAAAGGCCCAGGGCCATTCCCATCTGGATCTCTACCGATTTAAGCAGGATGCAGACCAGGAAGATCATTATACCCATCTGGAAAAATGAGAATACCTTCCGCTCATTCCTGGAGTATCTGTAATAGATAAGCCTGATGACAATAAAAAGCACCAGCAGGGTTACAAGGAAGTGTAGCAATACACTCCATATCGGATCTTGTTCAAACATTGAGGATAATGTCATGGCGTATGATATTTAAATTGTCATAGATTCTTGCATTCACTTTTAAGGGAATACAAAATACTGTTTCTTTTATCAAACATACTGAAGAATTCGTCCAGATATCTGGTCATGTCCTTTTTGGCACGTTCATCAAGGTATTGAAACTCCCGGATCACATTATAGAAAGCATCCTTTTTTGCAGTAAATTCCTGAAGGGCATCCATGAAGGTCGCTTCATCCCTGCAAACTCCCTGGTAAATTCGTTCACGGACAGTTTCTATTCCCAGTCCCTCCACAGGAATAGCATAGCTCGCATTAACAAATCCGCTGTAGTCAAAATCATACGGGATAATCAGTCCAAGGTTCTGTCGCGCCGCATTCGGGTCTGACAGTACTTTGCAGTTATGCTGATTCGGCACTGACCAGTCTGTATTGCCAATCATATAATTAAAAATTGCCATCCTGTCCATCATTTCAGGGATTATATTCGTTTGATTTCAGAGATGTTACATCGACCGGTATGGCATTGATACGTTCAGCAACCAGGTCGAGGGGCTCGATGAAGAACGCATATGAGCTGATCGGCTTGCTTTCCTTGAATGTGTTGATATAGGTTATATTAACCAGTCTTACCCTGAAACTTGTATCAGTAAGAACACTGTAAAGCTTATAAACGAGATACTCCCTGAAAAGATAATCCTCATTTCCCGACATACAATGGGTCACCATTTTGATTTTTCCTATCTTGCTCAGGTCTTCCTTATTGAATTCAGTTTTCTTGAAATTCAGGGCGATGGGAGGAAAGGCACAATGCCCGTTACGGAATTCACCCCGGGTTTTAAGCCTGATATTCTTGTTTATGGAGTCATCCTTGCTGATATGATATGTCATGACGGCATCCATGTATTCATCCTTAGGTTTCTTCCTTTTGTAGGCTGTGACATCAAACCTCAGGGATAAATTCAGTATTTCGTCCCCTGTAAAAAGCCCGAAGTCAGCTATTGTATCGGTGGCGGAATATCTTTCGGCTGGATCGTCCTGGGCTTTCACCGGATTAAAAGAGAATACTATCAATAAAATCACGAAACAGTAAATTTTCTTCATCTTTCTGTGCTTTTTGATTATCGGGCCAATGAATGTTGCTAATTCAAATATATGAATATTTATTTTCGTATAACTCTATTTAAGATACTATTGCTGAAATCACACCTGAGAGTCCGGTTTCCCCGATTGCCGGGCGTGGTGGTGCTTGGCTAATCTGGAAAGAGATAAAAAAAACCGGGCTGATCAGCCCGGTTTTTTTATTCCCTGTAATCAGTATTTACTTGACATCCGGAAGAGGAAGCTCTTCAAGAAGTGTAACTCTTATTCCGCTGAGAATATAACCCTCAATCTGATAGAACTGTGCGGCAACCACAGGATTGGTGGCCTTTTTTATCTTCTTGTAGTAGGAAACAATCAGTTTATCGTGCTGGCTGGCGAGGGAAATGATATCAGTCGTCCATTTGTCAGCTGATTCGTTAGTCATTTTATCATAATTGTTTGCATACTCTTCCAGCAGTGCAATTCTTTTTTTACCTAAATCCTTGCGGGCAGTTTCATATGCATCATAAAGTGCCCAGAATGCATCAGCCTGAGCCGGGTCGACTTTTACGAATTCAGCAATCATGGCTTTCTTTTCCATCCCGAAAACAGACTGCATGAGATCAATTTCTTCCTTGTTTGTCTGAGCATTTACAAACGTAAATGTGCAAATTGCCAGTAATAATAAAGTAACTTTTTTCATTGTGCTTTAATTATTAATATTTAGGTCGCAAATGTAATCCATTTATGTAAAAAATCAAACTGAGAAGAAATATATCTTAATTTTGAAAAAAGCCGTCCCTTCATGTATTTAAAAAGGATTATAACTTTTTTCAAATACTTTTTTCTTAGCCTTGCCATACTTTTCATTCTGATTGTGGCAGGAATTAATCTGCCGTTAAGTCAGCGCCTGATTACAGAAAACGTGAACAGACTTTTACTGAGTAAGGGCATACCTGCAAGCGTGGATAAGCTGACACTGCTGATCAACGGGAAAGTGGGAGCAGACAATCTTGAGATGCTGGGGGCAGGAGGCGACACTGTAATATATGCTGGAAAAGTAAGGGTTTCGGCAAGGGTTGTACCCCTGATATTCGGGAATGTGAAAGTCAGCAGCATTTCAATCAGCGACGCAGTAGTTCATATAAAAATGGATCCGGAAACAGGTAAACCTGACTTTCTCGCCTTGCTCACGAACGGTGGGAAACCTGCTGAGAAACCGGCAGAGGCAAAGAAAAAAGCAGGAAAAAAGTGGAATATCAGTGTTGGTTCTGTCAACCTGAAAAATGTTCGCTTTACATACGATGATGCTTTTCATGGAATATATATCAATCCGGCAGTCGGCAAAATTTCATTGAAACTTGATTATCTGTCGCTTTCTGAAAGGAAGGTCTATGTTTCTGTTGTTGAAATAGCGGGAGTTTATGGCGGTATTACCCTTGAAAAGAAGCCCTACCGGGAAAAGGATCAGAGAGAGAAGACTGCGCCGGCCTGGAGCTTTAAGCTTTCAAATGCTGACCTTAGGGAAATAAGCTTCTTTGTTCATCAGCCTGATGACAACCGGAGGATGGAGTATGAGCTGCCAAAGAGTGATATTTCCGATGCCTCATTAAACCTGGGGGATCATGAAATAGCAGTTAAAGAACTACTCCTTAAGGAACCGGCGATGCGGTTGTTTTCCGCTTCCTCAGACAGCAACAGGAAGCCCGAGGCGACGGCTAAGTCACCGGGTAGCTTTCCCGGACCCTGGAATATAAGCGGTGATGATTTAAAAATATCGGACGGTTCCATTCAGACAGGTGATTACAATAATCGTTCTGGCGAGGCTGCCGCAGATGCCCATTTTAATATAGATGGGTTAAATACTGCACTGAGGAATTTAAGGCTTAGCAGCAAGGAAGCAGGGTTTAATATGAATACGCTGTCGTTCGGATTGGGTAACGGGTTTCAACTTGAAAGGGGCGAGGTTGTTTTTGACTCCGATTCGACTGGTAAAAGTGGGCTGGATGCAAAATTCAGAACTGCTTCGAGCAGGTTCAACATGGAGATACAACTCGGTAAAAAGCTGGCTGAGCTTATGGAATCATACAGGACAGTGCCCTTTTCATTAAAAATTGACGATACACAAATTTCTGCAACTGACATCCGTGCATTTCTTCCGGGCAGGAAAGAATTATTTTCAGAAAGGCTTGGTGAGAATTCCGTTCTGAGAATTGACTGCAGCGCTTCCGGTACCGCAGATTTACTCAACTTAGAGAATTTGACCCTTACTACTCCGGCTGGAATAACCTTTTCAGCTTCCGGGGAGCTTGCCGGAATAACAAATCCTTCCTCTGCACTATGTTCTTTAGACTTCAAAGCAGAAAATATCACAAGTCCGAGACTTACCGAACTGATACAGATATCAGGATCATCAGTGAAACTGCCGGATTTTAATACACTTGCAATCAGGGGGACTATTTCAGACAGCCTTTCTTCACCTGAATTCCTTGTGGCACTGCAGACATCTTCAGACAGTGTCACTATCCGCGGTTCTGCGAATTTGCCGGATAAAAAATATTCACTGGTCGTTAATGGTTACAGCGAACAGCTGGGTACACTAACCGGAGTTAAGGATCTTGGTCATTTTTCGGGGGCCATTCATCTTGACGGGAAGGGGTTTATGCCTGCAACTATGAAATATAAGGGCGGAATTGTAGTGGATTCCGTACTGTTCAGAAATTATAATTACCATGATATCAAAGCAGAGATCGCAGGCACCGATGGTCAGCACAGGTTCACGGTTACCACCGGTGATCCGTCATTAACATGCGACCTTGGCGGTACTGTAAGCTTTGGCGAATCCCTGACGGGGGCAAGCATCACGGGTTCGTTTACGATTGATGCCGGGAAGCTAAATCTGTACGAGGGCATTCAGGTCGGAGGAATGCTGGATGCTGTTTATGATAAATCACCGGATGGCATGACGGGATCGGTTTCCCTGAAAAACCTTGCGCTGAGTTCGGTTGAAGGCACTGAGCTGCTGGAGAATCTGTCACTTTCATATCAGTCCTCCGATACCCTTCTGGCTGGAAGAGTCCAGTCTGACTTTATGGAAGCCACTGTGCGTATCATGGGCTCGGCCGATGACATAAAAAAAGCATTCAGCCAGGGGAAACTCAGACTTGCTGCGATTGTCGATTCCACTGTAAGCAACAGGATTCCTATCATTTCGCTTTTACCTGAGACGTCGATCTCATTAGAAGCATCATACGACCCGATCATCGGGTTATTGCTGAACGACAGTCTTTTCAGCTACAATAAGGTCTCTGCCATCCTGACAAAGGAATCATCGGGTAATGCAAGCTCAGAGATATCCATAGACCGGTTTAGTCTTGGCAAGGGTGGGTGTTTTGGCACAACACTTCACTTTGCAAGCGTCCCCGACACAACTTCTCTCACAGTGAGTGCTGACAGCATAAGATTAGGGAATATCAGACTGGCTGACTTTGTTGCTGACGTCGCCACCACGATGGATACTGCCCTGTACAGCCTTAAGGCGAGTGACAGAAATAACCGGTTGATATATGATATCGGTGGCTCTGTCCGCAGAAGCGGAGATAAAATACTGATGAGCGCCACGCAGCCGGAGTGGTTGCTGAACGGTTTCAGGTGGACAATGGAAAAGGGGGATTTTCTGGTGATGGACCCTGAAAAGGGCGACTTCACTGCAGATTTGCATTCTACGAACGATCAAAGCACAATTGACATTCACGGCAGCAAACTGGAAAAGATTTACATCGAGTTTCTCGACGTCTGGCTGAATATGCTTCTGGTGCCGGGTATGAACGTAAACGGTTATGACGGAGGGATCACCGGAAAGGTCGAATATTCCGGCAATAAGAGAAATGTTTACGGCGGCCGGATTGATGTCAGGGAGCTGAAGACTTCTGAACAGAAGATAGGCGACCTTAACCTCGCAGGCCGGTTTGTCTATGATACTCTCGGCACGACCGAAAGCGATGTCAAACTGGTGCTGAATGACACTTCAAGCCTTAACATTGCCGTCAGGCTGGGAAACAAGGACAACAGAAACGGGATCAGGACAGAGTTTTCATCCATGCCCCTCGATATATTCGAATCATTTGTCAAAAAATATGTTAGCGGACTGACAGGCGAGATCAGCGGGAAACTGGATCTCCTGTCACTAGATAACAAGCCTAGCATGAATGGTTCAATAAGCATAAAAAACACGTCTTTGAAGCTGGTGCCTGTGAATGCCTTGTTCTACCTGCAGGATGATGTCATCAGGCTTGAGGATAATATGTTGTATTTCGACCAGTTTACTATACTTGATTCCACGCATAACAAGCTTGAACTGAACGGAAATATCAACCTGTCCAACCCCGATAATATACTTGCAGATCTGCAGGTCGCTTCAGACCGGCTCCAGGTCATGAACACCACACAAAAGGATAATCCATCATTCAACGGATCAATCTTTGTAGACTTCAAAAATAACCATTAAAGGCCCGCTTCAGAGTCCTTCCATAGCAGGAAGCATAGTTCTCGCTGACGGAACAGTCATAAACTACCGGTACATGGAAAATATGACTGTCTCAGAGACACAAAAAACAATCACCTTTGCCAGCCTTGACCAGGATACAGTAATTACCGATGCAAAGACGAACAGGACAAATCCGCTGTCAAAATCCCCCGACATTGATGCAACCATCGAAATAGATCCCAGGAGTCTTTTCAGCTTTCAGATCTCCAGAGGTTTTGACATAGGGGTCAAGATAACGGGAGGCGGTTCCCTGGCCTATGCACTTATGCCGAATAAGGTGATTAACCTGAGCGGTACCTACTCTATTAATGAAGGCAGTGCTGAACTTAAACTCCCCGGATGGCCACGCAAGGACTTTGCAATAACGCCGGGAAGCTACATAAAATGGGACGGACAGCTTGATGACCCTGAACTTAGTCTGGAAACAACAAGCAAAGTAAGAGGTTCGTATTTTAATCCGGTTGACCAGCAAAACAGGGAGGTTAATTTTCTGGTCAATATGAAACTGTCTGACAGGTTATCACAAATCGAGATTCTTTTCGATGTCAGCTCCCAGGATCAGTATATAACAACAGTGTTCAACTCGTTATCGAAGGATGAACGAATGAAACAGGCTATAAACCTGCTTCTGTTTGAACGGATTGAACTTCCCAATCTTTCTAGCTCGTCAGACTATGTCACGCAGCAGATAAATCAGTTCTGGGAGTCGCAGGTTAACCAGATCACAGGTGCTATCTTCAAGAACGTTGATGTTTCATTCGGGATTGACACATTCACAGGTACCACCGAAGGAGGTGCCGAGGACACATATACAAGTTTTACATATGAAGTAAAAAAAGAGTTGTTCAAGGACCGCGGTTCTGTTCTTGTCTCGGGTCGTATGAATGATAACAGCCCGGCGAGTTCAGCAGACCAGCAACGTCATTGAAAACTTCATTTTTGAATACGCACTTGATACTGCCCGTACCAAATATGTAAAAGTGTACAGGCAGCAGAACTATGAGGACTTGCTTGAAGGTGAGGTCACCAAGTCAGGTGTCGGCTTTATTTACAGGAAGAGCTATGACAAACTGAGTGATATATGGAGGCGGAAGAAAAAAAAGTCAGGCATGGCAATGAAGCGACCGTAAAATCCCGACTGGTATCAGGATAGGGGAGCTGTCAGATTGCAGGGCGGGAAACAGGCAATAGTGAGCAAGATGAGCACAGGGAATGAGCATAGAGTAAAATTATGATTAGGGCAAGGCTGATACATATTATCCTGATTATTGCTGCATTTATGATGCTGGCCGGATGTTCAAATACAAAGTACCTGACCGGTGATCAGTTGCTCTATACCGGGAGAAAAATAGTCTACATCACCGATACCACTGATACAAAGGACTTTCATGTGAAGCAGGTGGCGGAATCAGTCACTTCCTTTAAACCAAACAACTCAATCGGAGGCAAGAGGATATTACCCCCGGTGGGCCTGTGGGTTTTTAACAGCAGGAAGACGGACGATACAACAAAGTCGCGGGGATGGTTTTACAAAACGCTTGCCAAAGAGCCGGTGCTTGTATCTGTTGTCAATCCTGAGATGCGATGCCGGAAGCTGGAATCTGAACTGTTCGGCAACGGATACTTTCATGCTGCTGCAAAGTATGACATTGATACAGCTGCGAAGGATCCGCGGAGAGCAGGTATAGTCTATTATGTAAAACCCGGTACGCCATTCGTGTATAATGAAATTTTATTTGCACCTCCGGCAGACGCCGTTGACACTATAATAAACGGTTTTCAGCCAGCACTGGCCATAAAACCGGGCGATGTATTCAATCTTGAAAAAGCCAGGGCACAAACAAAAAAGATCACAGACCGGGTGCTTGAAGGTGGTTACTTTTATTTCAGCCAGGCTAATATAAAATATACTGCCGATACTGTTCGCAAGCCTTATAATATTGACCTGCTGATAGGGAAAACCCTTGACCAGACGCCAAATGCCGGCAGCAAATACTTTATCGGCACGATCACTGTCAGGATTTCCGTTGAGGGTGACATGGCCGGTCTTCAGGTGACGGATGACACTGTCATCTATGATGGTATCAGAATAATTTCAAAGGCCATGCCTTTCAAACCGGCCGTATTTTCGCGGTCTGTTTATTTCCGTGAAGGTGACAGGTATTCGCTGTCGAAGCATAGGCAGACAATGACCCATCTGAACAGCTACGGTGTCTTCAAATTCATCAATGTCCGGTATATGCCTGATCACGACAGTCTGGTCAAGAGGCTGGATATGCTGATAGAGCTGACACCGGCTAAGGAAATAGGGCTTGACCTTGAAGCAAACGTTGTAACCAAATCAACCGGGTTCTCCGGTCCCGGCTTTTCAGCTACGCTGTCTCACGGAAATCTTGCCAGAGGAGCCAATAAGCTTCAACTCAAGCTCGACGGAGGTATGGAATGGCAATGGGGCAGCTCCTCTCCCAGCGCATTGGGGACATTTTCATACAACGTCGGATTATCATCATCAATAACCTTTCCGAGAATGCTGCTGCCTTTCGGACTTGTCCGTGAAGGCCGCTTCAATCTCCCGCAGACGAGCATAACCATGGGGTTTGAATTTTTGAATAAGATCCAGTATTACAGGATGGGCTCTGTGAACCTGGGTTTCGGATATCAGTGGAAAAAACCGGAAAGGATAACACATATCTACTATCCCATATTTGTGAATTCAATTAACCTGCGTGAGACCACTCCTGAATTCGACTTACTGATGAATGCCAATCCATATATCAGAAAGAGTTTTGAAGAGCAGTTCATTGTGGGAATGAAGTATGATTTCATTTATGATAACAGCATCACGAAGCAGCCGCACGGCTTTTATTTCCAGGCAGGCGTCAGCACGTCAGGTAACCTGCTGGGACTGTTTAAAAGCATATCTTCTGATGAAGAAGAAAGACCTTATACTTTCAGGGGAAGCGTCTATTCCCAGTTCATGAAACTCACTTCGGATGTGCGTTATTACAGGAATTTCAGGGAAATGAGTTTTGCTTTCAGGTTCTATTCAGGTGTCGGGATACCCTACTCGAATTCGGTCGTTATGCCTTATGTTGAACAGTTTTACAGCGGCGGATCGAACAGCATCAGGGCTTTCATAGCACGTTCAGTTGGTCCGGGAACCATCAGGACCGAGGAGGATGCAGAGATAATAGACCAGACCGGGGATATCAAGCTGGAAGGCAATTTCGAATTCAGGTTCGGGATCAGCAAGATTCTCCGCGGCGCATTATTTCTTGACGCAGGAAACGTCTGGCTGCTTAATCCGGATGAAACCAGGCCAGGGGCCGAATTCAGTTTCAGCACCTTTGCAGATCAGCTGGCAGTAGGAACCGGAGTAGGATTAAGATTTGATTTTAGTTTCTTCGTACTGCGAACAGATTTAGGTTTCCCGCTTCGGACCCCATATGTTGACAATGGCTCAAACTGGATTCAGCGAGGATCTGATTCATGGCATGATAAGGTCTTCAGCCTGGCTATCGGGTATCCGTTCTGATCCGGAAATTGACAGGGAACTTAAATACTGCACGTGATAAATATTTGACAATGTTTGTACTACATTTGTATTGGGAACAAATTCAAGAAATAAAAATATGTTAAGTGTTTCTTTAAGTAAATCCGGATTGCTGGCCTTCCTGGCAATAATGATTCTAGGCGTGCCTGTTTCAGTTGTCGGGCAGGATACCATCTCCTTCAGTTCCGGTGCTGAGTGTCCGCAGAAAGATTTGCCTGATGTGATCCGGGCGGCGAGGCATAAGCCTCCTAAAGTCAAATCCGAATCAACAGGCTCTCTGCTGATCGTACCCGTGATTGGCTCCAATCCTGCTACTGGATTTGTTTTCGGTATCGGAGGACAGTATGCTTTTAAAATGAAGGGCAGTACTCTCTATTCCAACTTCAATGGCTCTGCACAGTACACAACAAAGAACCAGATGATCCTCATGCTGAAGAACAGCATATACACAAAAAACAATGGCATCTTTTTAACCGGCGACTGGCGATATTTACTCTACTCACAGTCAACATACGGGTTAGGCACAACGGCGCCTGAGGGAGGAATACTTGACTATCAGTATGGCCTCTGGGGCACAGCAACTACAGATGACTCGCTGTCTCAACCCATGAAATTCACTTTTGCCAGGTTCCATCAGTCGGCCTCCTTCAGAATTACTGAAGGCCTTTATGCAGGCGTCGGTTTCTTCTATGACAGTTATTCCAAAATAGAAGATCAGAAACTCAGCCTGGTACCCGGTGATACAGTCCTTACAAGTCATTATTTATACAACACCCACTACGGCTTCAGTACAACAAAATACTTCTCATCTGCTCTGAATGTCAATGTGCTTTATGACAGCCGCGATAACATGCTCAATGCATTTAAGGGCATATATGCTATGGCCAGCTGGCGGGGATCATTTGAGTTTCTGGGAAACGATGTAGGCGGAAACTTTTTTCAGCTGGAGTGGAGAAGTTTCCACAGCTTTTCAGAAAGAAATCCAAGGCACCTTCTGGCATTCTGGGTCATGGGGAATTTTACCCGCGAAGGTCAGTTTCCGTATATGATACTTCCCGCAACTGCTTATGATCAGAGAGGCAGGGCCGGGAGAGGCTATACCCAGGGCCGCTTCAGGGGAGCAAACATGGTATACGGTGAGGCAGAATACCGCTTCCCGATCTCAAAATGCGGAGGGATACTGGGTGGTGTGCTGTTCCTCAATGCAACCACCGCCGATAACAGCACACTATCGGTTAACCTGTTTGAATCGATCAAACCGGGCTATGGTGCAGGGTTACGGATCATGGTTGACAAGCGCTCGCGTACCAACCTGGCCGTTGATGTCGGCTTCGGTCAAAAATCATTTGGCTTCTATCTTGCAGCCTCCGAGGCCTTCTAGCAATGCAAATCATCACCATTTTCCGGATGGTGATCATATTACGGTCTTTTATCTGTCAACAGGAAATGCCTCATGCTTTGGCCATTGACGTGGTTTTTCCTCAATATTTTTCATTACCACTTCAACTGCTTTCATCAGCTGCGTATCAAAGCCTTCTGAGTACTTCTTTGAGTCGACATCAATTATGATATCAGGAGTCACGCCTTCGTTTTCAACCACCCATTCACCCTTTTCATTGTATATCCGGTAATCAGGTGCCGTTATGCCGCCGCCGTCAATAAGGTCGATGAACATTGAAATTCCTACCAGTCCGCCCCATGTGCGGGTGCCAATGATCGGCCCCATGTTGTTCCAGCGGAATTCATACGGCAGTTCATCTCCCCCGGAGCCTGCATACCTGTTGGTGATCATTGCCATTTGAGCCTCCACTGCCAGGAAGGGTGATGCCTGATCTGCTGACTGTCTGCGTGTCCAGTAACTGTGAGGCTTCTTCAGAATTCTCTGCAGGAAGATCTCGGGATCAAGACCGCCTCCGTTGAAACGTCCGTCAAGGATCAGCCCTTCTTTCTTTGTCTGCGAGTAGAAGTACTTTGGAAAATCCGTTGCCGATGCGTTATATGTATCGGGGAAGTACAAATAGCCTATTTTCCCACTGCTGGCTTTGTCAACAATCAGACGGTTTGATTCGATCCAGTCCATATAGCGTATGTTGCTTTCGCTGCTTACCGGTTCAACAACCACCTCGCGGGCCCCTTCCAGGGCAGGTTTAGAGTTAACGGTAAGGGTGACCTGTCTCCCTGCCAGCCCGATAAAATAGCTGTATATCTCCTTATCTGCTTTAATTTCAGTATTATCTACCTTCAGCAGGTAGTCACCTTCATTGATATTAATTCCTGGTTTTGCAAGTGGTGGCCATGTCTCCCGTGACCAGTCCTTCTCCCTGAATATCTTTTTGAACCGGTATAGGTTATTCTGAAGGTCAGCGGTATAGTCTGCACCAAGCATTCCCACATTCACCTGATCAGCTTTTCGTTTACTGTCGCCTCCGTAGACATATGTATGTGATGTGTTCAGTTCTCCGATCATCTCACCGATAACAAAAGTCAGATCTGCGCGGCACGATGCCCTGTCAGCCAGTTTCCCGTATTTCTGTTTCATGAAATTCCAGTCCTGGCCATGCATGCCCGGCTCATAATAGTAATCGCGTTCCATCCGCCACGCCTCATTGAAGATCTGTTTCCATTCCCTGACCGGTTCATACCATATCTTTAGCTCAGACAGGTTGACGGGTTTTCCTTCTCCACTGGCTGAAGGCATTATTGATACACTTTGGTCTTTACGGTAAATTATGCTTTCGCCGTCGGCCGAAAGCTTATAGTTGTCTGTTTCTTCAACGAGAGAAGTCTCCTTCTTCGAATCAAAAGAGTAGGAGAAGAGGTTCATTGGTCCGTGTGTGCCAATTTCAAAGCGGTTGAAATTGCCTTCATCGGCATTTAAATAGTACAAAGTCGATTTATTGACTGACAGGTCCCTGTAATTTCCCTTCCTGAGAGGAAGAGCCTCAGTACGGTCTGCAATACCCTCAAAATCTATACGGACTGTGACGGGTGAATCTGATTTTGAAATTGCAGCAGGAGAATTTTCCTCGTCGCTCTTATACGGAAGAATCGATTTGCCGTCTTTTTTCAGTGTTACAGCATAAATTCCTGCTACCTTCTGATAAACCATTTCCCATTCGATATCGCAATACGTGGGAGTGAATCTGCGATCAGATATGAAAATGATATGCTCGCCATCCTTTGTAAAGACCGGGTTGAAATCATAGAATAATCCGTTGCTTATGCAGTTTATGGCTTTTGTATCGAGACCGTAGACATAAATCTGATACATAAAGTCCTCATTCATTTTTGAGTATGCAATGTACCTGCTGTCGGGGGACCAGGAATAGTCAAAAATGGATTTTACATCCAGCGAGACATCGACATTTTCGTATTCTTCCCTGTCAACCCTGGTTATAGCTTTGGTTGCTATATCAATATAGTACAGGGTAAGGGTCTGGTCTGTATATGCAATTTTTTTACTGTCAGGTGACCATTTAAGCGTATGCCTGTAGCCATCTTTGGAGGAGGTAAGCTTTACCGCTTCTCCTTTACCGTCGGGGTTAACAATGTATATCTCATATTCACCCGATTTATCTGAAAGGTAGGCGATGCGTTTACCGTCTGGCGACCATACTGCATCTTTGTCCCTGGCGCCGCAATTGTCCGAAATATTTCTTGCCGGCCCTTCACTTTCAGGAACAGTGAATACTTCACCGCGGGCAACGATCAGGGCTCTTTTGCCTGTCGGTGATATGTCAATACGGGTAATATCCTTGCTGATATCCTTCATATACGGCCTGGTCTCCTCCATATCGGTTAATATCTGAATGGGGACCTTTTTGGATTCTCCTGACACCAGATCGAGCATCCAGATATCACCGCCAAGTTCATAAACAATCTTATTGCTACCTTCCGAGGGATGCCGGACATCGTACTCTGTGTGCCTTGTTATCTGCCCGATGGTCCCGGTTCCCGTATCGTATTTATAAATGTTGAGAACCCTGTCCCTGTCAGAACTGAAATATATCTTGTCACCAATCCACATCGGTATCCTGTCTGAACCCTTGTAGTTGGTGATGTTTGTTTCCTCATCCGTTTTGAAATCATAGATGAATATTTCCTGTGCTCTGCCGCCGGTGTATCGTTTCCAGGTTGCATTGTCCTGGCTGTCTTTGTTATATGCTATTTTGGAGCCGTCAGGAGAGAAGCTGCCGCGCGCGGCGTCATACATGATCATTTCTTCCAGGCCGGTCCCGTCGGGTGCGATAAGAAACATCTTAACATACCGTGAGGTACTGTTTCTTCCTGAGTTGAACATGATCTTGTTTTTGGTACTGTTCCATCCGATTACTTCATCCTGCCCCGGGTGGAAAGTCAGCCGGGTAATATTTCCGCCGTTAATGTTCATTACGTATACATCTGCGTTGCCGTCATATTCGCCGGTAAAGGCAACCAGGCTTCCGTCGGGTGAGATCTCAGGAAAGGTTTCGCGGCCGTCACTGAATGTAAGGCGTACAGCAGGGCCTCCTTCTGCAGGAGCTTTCCAGATATCATTGCCGCTGACAAAAACAATTGTATTCTCATGGATATCCGGGTACTGCATTATTGGATTCTCTGCTGAAACCAGCGTACCGTTAATCATTAAGACCATCAGGGTCAGTGCCGTTAAAATGACCTTGGAATCTTTCTGAAAGCATGCAATTTTTTTCATATGGATGTGGAATTTGGTAATATGAAAGGTGTGTAAAACAAGACACGAATCGGATTCTTAATCAAAGGTAAACAACAGCCGGATGAATGTCAATCATATTTTTTAACCCGGAGCAATTCAGTATACGACAAAATCATATTTAATAATCAGATAATCAATCCGTCACCACATTCCATTGCCTGATTGACCACTCAGTTATGAGGCCGTTCTTTATATATGGGTCGTTGCGGACAAATTCTTCGGCGGCGTGAGGAGAATCTCCCTTAAAAATCAATATCGCAGCGTCAGGCGGATCGGCCAGCGCTCCTGCCATTACCAGGCGACCGTCTGCATGAAAAGACTGTACAAGATCCAGATGTTCACCACGGAAAGGTGCCCGTCTCTCAAAATAGTTTTCGACCGTTTTGTAAAAAAGGATGTAATACATGACTTTAAAATTTATTAATTCCCAGCTTCAGCCTTCATCTGCTCTCCGGCCAGCGCAGCAATATCTTTTCCATAAATAATGTTCCTGTCATAATCATGTCCGACAAGCCTGATCATCGATAATCCCAGCTCTTCCATTGTGCTGAAGTAATCCGGAGATAGCTTTTTCCCCAGTGGGAAGATCCAGTTAACATATTTATAGAATGAAAGTGCATTCTTCTGCCCCTCTGCTGGCCTGATCATTCCCGGCCGGTACCCGTATGCCTTTCTGAAGGGCAGCTTCATCAGGTCATTCTCTGTTTTTCCCTTTATCCTCGCCCATCTGACCCTGCCTTTCTCCGTACCGTCGGTGCCGGCTCCGGCGACATATACAAAGACCATATCCCTGTTCAGCCTGCTTACAGTCTCTCCGAAATGCATCGTCAGAGTATAGGTTACCTTGTAATACTCATCACCTTTCACTGCCACTGAGGATACCCCGAGGCAGAAAAAACAGGCATCATATCCTGCCAGTTGTGACTCAACGGGAGAGAGATCATAAAAGTCGGTATGAATTATCTCAGTCAGCTTCGGATGTGTCATTCCAAGCGGTTTCCTGTTGATCACAAGTACTTTTTCGACGGTGGGGTCCTGCAGGCATACCAGCAGCACACCTTCCCCGACCATCCCTGTCGATCCGGTGATGATGACTTTAAATCCCTTTTTTTCCATAAATGATCTTTATTCTTTAACGGAACAAATTAACAATAAAATGGATACTTTTAGAATGTAAAGACGAAGTAAAAAGATTAATATTTCCGGGTGCCATGAACAACGTATCAAAACCAGATTATCCGAAGATCCTGATAACTGTCCTGCGGATGGCCATAGGATGGCATTTCCTGTACGAGGGCGTTTCAAAGCTCATTGTAAAAGACTGGACGGCATTTTCGTACCTGGCAAATTCGACAGGGCCATTTTCGGGCTTCTATCACTGGCTGGCATCGTCCGGGGCCGTGTTGCAGGCCGTTGATTGGCTGAATATCGGAGGACTTATACTGATCGGGCTTGCGTTAGTGACAGGTTTTGTACCTCGCGTTGCCTCCATGGCCGGCGTGCTGCTTCTGACACTGTATTATTTTGCCTATCCACCTTTCGGAGACACACTCCTCAGCACTTCCAAGTCACACATTTACATAATTGACAGGAACTTCATTGAGGCCGCTGCCCTGATGGTTCTGATTTTCCTTAAGGAGACGGGGTACGGCATAGACAACCTTATAAAAAATGCCCGTGACAGGAGAGCCGAAAAGAAAAACCTTGCTGAGGCGAAGGTTGAACACTCTGACTCGCGTCGGGAAGTGATCAGGAACCTGGCTTCAGTGCCTTTTCTGGGATTAATGGGATGGGGTGCAGTCAGCACAAATAAAAAATACGGCATTGACGCTCTTTCCGGCGCGACAATAAAGATTGACAGTGCGGCCCTGGGTGAGCTGAAGGGGAAACTGCCTCTTGGAAAGATCGGCAATCATGAGATCAGCAGGCTCATCATGGGAGGCAACCTGATAGGAGGATGGGCTCATTCGCGCGACCTTCTGTATGTAAGCTCACTTTTCAGGGCATACAACACCGAAAGGAAGATTTACGAAACCATGATTCTGGGCGAAAATGCCGGCATAAACACAATCAACATCGGTTTTCCGACAAATGCGCTGATGGCAAAATATAAAAGGAACACAGGCAGCAAGCTGAAGGTGATCTCACAGGTTGCCCCGAATATGGAGACGGGAGACTGGTACGAACAGATCAACAAGGCAATTGATTCCGGTGCTGACATTCTCCAGGTGCAGGGCAACTGGTGCGATTGGCTTGTAAGGGATAAAAAACCCGAGGTCATAGCAGCAATGATTGAAAAGATCCGTTCGCAGGGGTATCTGGCAGGACTGGCGGCACATACAGTTGATTCGCTCATATACTGTGAGGAACAGGGCATCATTCCGGATTACTATATGAAAGCCATGCATCACGATAACTACTGGTCGGCTCATCCCCGCGAGAACAGGGTGGCGTTTGAGGTTGACGGCATCAGGTACGCTGATCATAATAAGTTTCATGATAATATTTTTGACCTTTTTCCCGACCGTACGGTTGAGTTCATCAACAGGGTAAAAATACCGGTGATGGGATTTAAAGTGCTGGCTGCCGGCGCCATAGCTCCCGAGGACGGCATCAGGTATGCCTTTGAGAACGGTGCTGACTTTGTTTGTCTCGGTATGTTCGATTTTCAGGTAATAAAAGACATAAACATCTGTCTTGATGTTCTGGCAGACCTTGGTAAGCGCCAAAGAGAATTTTACGGGTAAAGAGAATAATAAATTACTCTCCCCACCCGTAACTAAGCTTTAATCTGAAAAGCAGTTCTCAGATTCCTGCAACAACCACATCCTCAAACACCAGGCTCGGAAGTCTTGCCTGGCTGTAGATCCATGGGTCATTTGCCACTTCCACCAGTTTATTCCAGAAGTTAAGGTGGTTATCGGCTATGTTCATTTCGGCCACATTCTGGACGAACTGGCCCTTTTCAAACATTTTGCCGATTATCCCCACTGAGAAATCGCCTGTAGTGGAATTGGAATTTCCTCCGATATAACCTGTAATCAGGATACAACGGGGCAGGTCTTTAATAATGGCCTCTATGCTGCGCGTTCCCGGAGGAATTATCAGGTTACCGATCGATCCGGAAGTTGGTTCCCATCCCAGTTTGCGGCTATAGTACCAGTCGATCAGGAATTCATTCACTGTGCCTTCTGTAAGGAGGTTGCGTTTTATGGCCGGAAATCCGTCACCATCGTAATACCTTGAGCCAAGACCCCGCGGAATGAACGGATCATCAACCACAGTCAGAAGCTTGCTTCCTATTGATTTCCCTTTTTTATCCGCCAGGAATGATCTTTTCTGCTGGATGCTGCCTCCTGACATGGGATTAAAAAGACCACCGAGTATGCGGCCAACACCCTGGTTCTCAAGAATAATCGGAAGTTTTGTTGTTGGAATTTTCTTCCCGCCCATGAGGTCAAGTGTTCTGATTGCGGCTACAGTTCCTATTTCTTCCAGCGGCGGCAGGTCACTCCTGTATCTGCATCCGATGTAGTTATATCCTGCCGGACGGCGGTCACCCTCATCCTGTGCTGTCATTGAGGCTCCCACTTGGCAATAGGTGTTTTTATTTGAACCTTCAAAGCCGTTGCTTGATTTTATGTATTCCTCATACAACTCATCATACTCTCCGGCCTCCACTGAGATAACTTTATCCCCTCCTTTTTCCAGGCAGGCTTCTTCAACGACTTTGGTCATACTGTGCCTGCCCTCTGGTGTCAATTGAGAATAATCAGGATCGGTCAGCTGAAGATCTACGGTCGACCTTCCTTCGTAGTATTTCGGATCAGGAAGAGTGCGGAACGGATCTTCCTCCATGATACCGGCGCTTTCGATCAGGCCTGTGATAAATCCTTCCAGTGTCGACTGGCGGAAGTCTGGTGTCGACTGCCCGGCAAACCGGTTATTGATGAATACCTCAAGATACAGCCCCTGGGTTGTAGCTTCCTTGATTACTTCGGGTTTACGGTCACGGTAATTTATCTCCACGAGCCGTCTCTTTGAGATATTGACCCTGCAGTCACCGGCGCCCGGCTTTCATAGTCCGGTCTATCACCCAGTCAGCCAGTTCCGGGAAGCTCATTTGCTTATTCTTTATGTTTGTCATGACTGGCCTCCTTTCTGCTGTGTGCCACCTACGGTTAATGATTTGACCAGGCAGGTAGGCAGTCCGAATGACACCGGAACACCCTGCCCGTTTTTGCCGCACTGTCCGGCTCCCCCAAGGCTCATTTCAAGATCGTTTGCTGCCAGGGTAATGTTGGCAAGCATTTTCGGACCATTGCCCATTATGTTTACATCCTTGATCGGTGCTGTCAGTTTGCCATTTTCAATCATTCTTCCCTGTGAGACATAGAAGGCAAAATCACCCTCGCCGATCTTCACCTGGCCGTTGCTTACATCCTCAACATAGATGCCGTTGACCTGCTTCTCTGATTACGTCTTCAGGTGTAGCGTTGCCTCCCAGCATGTACGTATTACGCATACGCGGAACAGGATAATTCTGGAAGTCTTGCCTGCGGCCGTTGCCGGTCGGTTCAACTCCGTAGTATTTTGCAGAAATCTTATCATGTAAATAGCTGGTAAGAATGCCGTTTTCGACCAGAATGGTCTTTTTACCCGGATTTCCTTCATCATCCACGTTTAAACTGCCTGCAAGGTTCATATTGGTTCCGTCGTCAATGATTGTCACAAAAGGCTCGGCTACTTTTTTGCCCAGCATGGTGCTAAACGTTGATATCTTTTTACGGTTGAAATCAGCTTCCATGCCATGTCCGATGGCCTCGTGAAGCAGGATTCCGGTTATGCCGGGTCCCAGCACCACAGGCATTTCCCCTGCCGGCGGCTGTATGGCATCAAACAGGTTCAGGGCATTGTCAACGGATTTCTGTGCTACCTGATTGATCACCTCGTCAGTATAAAATGAAAGGTCACGACGGCCGCCAAGGTTATAGAATGCCTGTTCCCGCTTTCCATTTCTTTCTGCCACCACAGATGAATAGATGAATCCGCCGGGGATTAAATCTTCTGCCATAACCCCTTCGCTTGTAGCAACGAGTATTCTTTTTGCGCTGCTCTGGAATCCGGCATTGACCTTAACGATTTCCGGAGACATTGCAAAGCATTTCTGGTTAATCTGCTGCAGCAGCGGAAGTTTTGATTTTGCGGCTATGCCATCAAATTCAGCGGCGACAGGGTAATAGTTACCTGTTTGCATCCGGCTGAACGATGATCCTATCTCAGTGGCATTCATATCGCACAGTGTCGAGGCTGTGGTTGCCGCTGACATCATCGATTCCTCGGTGAGTTCCTGTGTAAAGCCATAGCCGATCTGATCGCCTTTGACGGTCCGGATACCAACGCCTAGTGAAATGTCACCATACGACTGGTTCACCTTGCCATCTTCCAGGCCAATGTAGTTTGATACGGTGAACTCAAAAAAGAGATCAGCAAAATCACCGCCTCTCGACAGTGCTTTTGCCAGCAGTTTACGGCAGAGTGTTTCATCAATTCCGAATTCGTTCAGAAAGTAATTTCCGGTTGAATTTGTGTCCAGAAACTTGCATGCCTTCAATCCGGGAAGGAGAAACAATGCCCCGCCAGCCAGGGCAGTGCCCTGAATAAATTTTCTTCGCGGAATAAGTTTCATTTTTAATGGATAAAAATTTATCCACTAATTTATGAAAATATTTACCAGGGCAGATTATTTTTCTGTGACATTTTTCCAGGACCTGATTATCAATTCACGATGTGCAGTAAATGTCAACCTGCCTGCTTTTCAGAAGATTTACTCAGAAATGATGATTCTTTCAGCCTCAGTGTGGCAAGGAAGCTTAAGACCATCAAACTTATCATTAAGATCAAAGGCTTTGTCATTGACCCTGTCTGGACAGATTTGAAGCTGTCCATCCCGAAAATAAATGCAATTCCGGAGATCTGTCCCATGAGCAGCAGAAATCCGTTTGAAGTTCCTTCGGAGACAGGATAAGTTACCTCGGCACCGTACTGGAATCCAATGGGGCCTGAACTGAGCAGGAAAAACCCGAATGCACCTCCGGAAACCAGAAGTAACCAGTATTCATTTGCGAATGTAAGACCTGCCAGGCTTAATGTTGCACCTCCCAGGGCAAGGATGATGAAAGGAATCCGTCTTTTATAATGATCTGATAGTATGGGTATTACAATTGCACCTATCAACCCTCCGACAATCATTAGCCCTCCGGTGATTCCTGCCTGTTCAGAGGAAAATCCACGAGGGTAAACAATGTTTTCAATCCAGGTTGTAACTGCATTGAACACTCCCAGTCCGACGAAAAAGATAAACATAAGCCAGTTAAAGTCTTTCTTGCGAAAAATCAGTTTCAGTCCGTCAATAGCCAGAGCCCGTTCTTCCTGGTAGCTATGACAGGGCGGTGTAAGCGGGCGCTCTTTGGCCAGCACAAAAAAAGTTACAGCCGCAACTGCTGAAACAACCCCGTACGTTGTAAGCATACCGTCAATTCCTGCCCAATTTACAAGAAAAGGAGTGAGGATCATCGCGATAAGTATCCCCAGGTACATAGCCAGTGTTCCAAGCCCTGAGGCGGTTGCCCTTTCCTTGATCGGGAACCACCTGGCAGCTACCTTGGTGATGGCGTTCAGTATGAACGGTTGTCCGATGGCTATTCCTATCTGTGAGACCAGGATCATTGTGTAGCTGGACGGGACCAGGCCGCGTAACAAGCCAAATATCCCTGTAAATGCAACCCCAACGCCGACGCCGGCTCGGATGCCGTATGTATCTATAAAATATGAAGCAGGGATTGATACAATGAGGTAGACAACCATGAAGCACATCGAGAGGATACCGATCTTCAGGTCAGAAACACCGTAAAACTGTGTTGCATCACTCGTAATTGGTGCAAAAGTGATCCACAGCATCTGATTTACAGCTGTAATAAACATATATACCCCCAGCATTACCCAACGGTAACCGTAGACTTTGAAATCTTCATTTTGCATAAATATACTGGTTAAAGTGCCTGCAAACTTAAAATAAAAATCTGTTCCTGTAATACCTTACCGGATCGTGTCATAAAAGACAATCGGGTTCTGTCGGTTAAAAGATGGCGTCTGTCGGCATACTGACCATGTGCGTCTAAAAGAGTTTTTGCACGGTATCGCCCATTATACTTTTGTCTCATCATGTTTTGTAAAATGAAAAGGATGAGAACAAAATTATTTATTGCGGCAGCAGGAATGCTCCTGGCTGTTTTGCCTGTTTCTGCCCAGCAGAAGGAGTGGACGCTTGCTGAATGTATTGATTATTCACTGAATGAGAACATACAGGTACGTAAGGCAGGTGTTTCCGCCAGTGTTGGTGAGATTGACCTTCAGCAGGCGAAGGACGATCGCTGGCCCGATCTGAGTGCTTCGGCTGGTGAGAGCCTGGGATGGCAGCAGATTACTGATGATAACGGTGTGAGTCTGCTTGAGGGTTCATCAAGGACAAGCCTCTCTGTGGGAAGCAGTATAAGTCTCTTCAACGGTTTTCAGGCGCAAAACGGCATCAGGCAGGCGGAGCTTAATTATAAAGGATTGCAGTACAGTACCGAGGAGACAAAAGAGAACGTCACGCTGAGTATAATGAGCGCCTTTCTGCAGGTGCTTTATGCAGAAGAGCAGATAAATAACAGCCGTAACCAGGTTATTGCCACGCGTGAGGAGCTGGCTTTGGCAAAAGAGAGGTATGCTCTCGGGGCCATCGCCAACAGCGACTACCTCCAGGTCAAAACGCAGCTTGCAGGTGAAGAGCTGACGCTTGCCAACGCCATCAACACACTGGACATGGCACAGGTAACACTGATGCAGCTGATGGAGCTGCCTGCAGGTGACACCTTTGAAATAGTCCGCCCCGATATTGATGCAATTATTTCAACCACACCCGCCGCTGATGCCGCTGATGTTTACGCTGAGGCCCTGGCGGTAAAGCCGCAGGTAAAGTATGCAGAAATCAATAAAGAGAGCGCTGTCATCGATCTCGATCTCGCAAAGGGAGGCTATTATCCATCGTTGTCTTTGACTGCCGGTGTGAATACTGCCTTTGCCGAAGCAGCATTTATGGGTTCGGAGATAAAGAACAACTTTGCGTCATCGGTCGGACTTTCATTA
>CAVSSR010000003.1:0-261960 GCA_963730615.1 uncultured Bacteroidales bacterium
AACACATAACATACATTGAGACAACAAGGATTTAACTCTGGATTCTGATTAACTTTCCTATAACCGCATCAATATTCGTCAGATACCGCCATAAGTTAAAATGTGGTGAAATTAATTTATTTGACTTTGGTTAATTGTTGGCGTAACTTTCATCATACAATTAACCTTCAGTTATTCTAATCTTATCCATTCACAAAAATCCAATCAAATGAAAACAAGACTTATTTTTCTGGTTTTGCTTATTGTCTGTTTTTCATGCGGAACAAACAATAAGCCTGTATCTGATGCTCAGAAAGAGAAAATAAAAGGAGAAGTAAAAGAAGTTGTAAATACTTTTTTTAAAGGATGTGAAGAGGCAAATTTTGACATGGTTCTTGGAACTATTTCTTGATTCGCCTGATTTTGTTTACACTTACAATGGAAATTCTTTTAGTTATAAGCAATGTGTGGACATGATTAAACCTGTTTTTAGTACATTAATAAATCAAAAGATTACAATAGTTGATGAAAAATATGCTGTTCTTGATAATTCCACAGTCTTTATACACTAATAATTCCAAGTGTTTAATGAATTACAAGGATGGTCATTCTATTCTTCAAGACCCATGGATATTGCAATTACTATTTAAGAAAATCGACAACAAATGGAAAGTTATTAGTGGTGCTGAATCTGGTATTGAACAAAGTGTTAAGCAAGCGAAACTTCAAAAGAACTCAATCAGGTTGAATTGTTTAAGCAAATTTTAGGCACATGGAAGGCTGAAATAGCCAGAGACACATTTTATATTGCACAATATAAGCCGTTTGGCAATGGATTAGAAGGTAACATTAAAATTGTTACAGGAGGAAAGAAAATAATGGAAGGGAAGGTACTTCTGGGATATGATAAAAAAAATGATAAGTTTGTTGAAACTGACCTTGTTGAAGGTTCAGACATAATGCTTTATGGCATCTGGTTTACATCAAAGAATACCTTAACAGAAGTTCCATGGGAGGATATCTTAAATCCCGAAAAGACTCCCGTAATATGGAAATATGAGATAAAATCTCCAGATATGTTTGTATGGAACAACATCGAAAATAACAAAACAACCTTTTCTTATAATTTCCATCGTGAAAAATAATAATTTGACATATCCTTTTTTAAGTAGTAACTTTCATCATATAATTGATTTACAGTTATTTTAGTTTTATTATTAATAAAATTCCAATCAAATGAAAGTATTATGTTTAACGACAATGATTGGTGCAATTCTGTTGCTTTATACAAACGGAATACAAGCACAAACCACTGATACCAAACCTGACCAAATCATTCAATTACCTCAATTATCCCTTGAACAGAAGTTAGACCGTTCTGCAAGGAATACTTCCAGCAGGGATATTGTTGGTATTGCTTATGCTAAGTCATTGGGGAAAACCCCTGAAGATTATGGCAAATACATTGGTGAACAAACTGCTTTTTTCTGGGTGGATATTAAAGGTAAAGGCTCAGTACCTTTTGTACAATATTGGTACAGGTTTCTTCAAACGGATAGAAACTCGAAGATGGAGATTCTGAGTGTTTCGGAAAAATCTGTAAAAGCAAAAATGACAGTATATGGAGAAACTAATCTAAAAGCATTAGCAGACCTTGGTGTAACAATTGAAGAATATGCGAGTTTTTACGGTAAATATTCAGAAACATTAGCAGACTATCTCGGACTGGAGTATAAACAAAAATTTGAAGACGGTTGGATTGTCTTTTCGGTGACTGAAAGGAAATAAACAAATGAAAACAGTTTGTTTAACCACAATGATTGCTGTTTCTGTTACTCTGTACAGATGGAATACAGGCACAGACAACACAGACAGAATCCCCCAAAGCAGGGTCTGAATATAATGTCCTGGATGCCTGGTCAGGAATCTGGAACGTTCAGGGAGAAGCACGAGACAGTATATCTGCATCCTGCTATCATGTAGATTGGACTCTTACAGGTCAAAAGGATTTTAAATGGTTATGCACTTGAAATTATACACCAGTGGAAAACCAAAGACTTTACACAAAATGGAGTTGAGATAACAGGCTATGACCCTATAAAAAAAATATGTATGACACATATTTTTTATGATGATGGAACCTGGTTCAACTCAACACCAACATTTACAGATAGGAGAACTTGCATAGAAGATGGAGCAACGTATTATCCAAATGGAAAAGTTGAAGTTTCACGATGGACATGGAATTTTAGTGATGACTGGATGTCCTTTGTTGTAATAGGTGAAAATTTGAAGGATAATAACTGGTGGAAAGCATTTGAAGGGAAAGGGACTAAAATCAATCAAAACAATTAAAAGTATGTGCAAAATGAAAACATCACAATTAAAATTCGTTAATGCCATTTTTTTAGCTTCATCGCTTTTCGTCGCTATTGGTTGCCAAAATCAGGCTGATAAAGCCGAGTTAGATAAGTTTAAAGCAACGGCCCAAA
Organism: uncultured Bacteroidales bacterium; assembly: GCA_963730615.1. GTDB lineage: Bacteria > Bacteroidota > Bacteroidia > Bacteroidales > VadinHA17 > SR-FBR-E99. The sequence goes on from CAVSSR010000003.1 coordinate 2,472, forward strand.
TTCAGGAACAAAATAAAGAAATTGTTCGTGAAGTAATCAATGCTATTGACAGCGGGGATCTCGACAAACTAGGAAATCTTTTATCTGATGACTTTGCTCTTTATTCTCCTGGTTCACAGCAACCCTGGAGGAAGGAGGCTTTATACAAAGCCAGGAATACACATTTTGCTGCATTTCCAGATTGGATTCACAAAATTGAAATCATGGTTGCCGAAGGTGATAAAGTTGCAGTGAAATTAACTCAATACGGAACCCACAAGGCCAAGTATAAGGGGATCGAGCCAACCAATAAATATGTTACAGTCCCTGCAACACATATTATGATGATTGTTAATGGAAAAGTTAAAGAGTGGTGGGCTTTGGAGGATAATTTAGGGCTTATGACTCAACTTGGTATGGAGCTGAAACCTAAAGAAAACAAGAAATAGGGAATTCTATTGAAAATATCACATTTTCATCCAAAAGCTGGCCCAAATGATCACCAAAATAATTGAAACCTAGTCCTATTTCAACAGATAGTCTAACTAGAATACACCATCCATAACCGTTAAACTATGAGGTATTATAAATTGACGCTTGTCATTGTGGCTTTTTCATTTTCCTGGAATCTTTTTGCACAGGAAAATCTATGGTACCAAAGGAATTTATCCGCTTATACTGAATATCTTTCTAAAGAATTTGGTATTGAATGTACCATTCCCGAAAGACTTACAAATCTGGATAAATACTATGTGGGGTGGAAAGTCCGGGAAGAAAAAGATAAACATACAGCTGGTTTATATGGCCCAATTTTTCAATCGAGAAATAAGGGTTGCATTTTAATGTATTCAGCTATACCATTATATATTTCCGAGGAAAATGTTGAATTACTCAAAAGGCAAGTATTGATGGAGCGTGTATTGAATAGAGATACATCGACTACAGAACCAGTAGTTTCGCCAAATGGGGCCTTCCCACGAGGGCAAATTTCAGCGGAGATAAAGACCGCACTTGGTTTATATTACAGTTATGCGCATCCATTAAACAATAACTCTGCAAGATTTGATTTTAATGATTATGTAACTATCATAGCAGGCAAAAAAGCTCGTGAAATGTTTAATGCTGATTCAATTTACATCTATGACATACCAGGTGCTGATTCTGTTTATTTTTTTGACAAATCATTAGAAAAAACACGCAAGAGTAAGTACCCATATTGCACTGGCGTTTTTATTAGTAAAGATGGCAGAGCCACGATGTACTTTAAGCTCTTCTTTACAAAAAGAGCCAAGAAAAAGGAGGAGAAATATATCAACATGTTAGATAAACAGATTTGGTATGATGAAAATTTCAGACATGAATAAAGCTTGGTGGTCGACCATTAGATGTCATAGTAACTCGTTATAGATTAATTAAATATCTATATGAAAAAGTTTCTTGTACTTATTCTGTTGGTTTGTCTTAACATAACTGCCTGTAAAAAAGAAGATATAGTTGTTGAACTATATGGTACTTGGAAAGTTTATGATGTTCCCGCTGATATATTAGGTAATCCACGAGTAATTGATTTTGATTTTGTAACATTCTTAAGTTCAAATCAATATTCAGTGTTTCATGCTGACACAACAATTCAAAGTGGTACATTTTCCTTAACAAAAATATCTCCTCTAGAGATTTCTGGGTATGAGACAATCAATTATATGATAAATCTTAAAGAATCTTTTAATCTTCATCCTCATGAGAACCTGTACAATTATGGTGTCGGCTTTTATGTTGTTTTCAATGGGCAAGATTCACTTTCACTGGCCACTTCCATATCTATTTCAGGTCTTAATAATGATTGGTTCCGTTTCAGAAGAAAAGAGAATAAATAAACAACTACTGGTTTAACCCTTCAAATAGCTGGACATAATTGAACTATTCTTAATGCTCCATTCCCACCGTCACTGGATTGAGCCAAATCCTATCATATTTGACGCCACAGACATTAAACCCTCATAAGCTTGGTCTACCCCTGTCCAGAAATGATCTTCGTTCTGGGCAAACCTGGGGATGATTTTGAACATAGGTTTTAATTCGTTTAAAAATCCATAGAGTCCGTCAAAACCAAAACGAATCATTAAGGGGTCAGGACATGAATGGCTGGAATTTTTCCAGCTATTTTCATTTAAGACCGTCATCAATTTATGACCCAAAAACAGTGAATTTCATCCAAAAGCTGGCCCAAAACTGGCGCCCAATAAAAAAACCACTTACCCGAAATCCGTGTAAGTGGTTGACTTGCTTCGCTCCCCAGCCAGGACTTGAACCTAGGACCCCCTGATTAACAGTCAGGTGCTCTAACCAACTGAGCTACTGAGGAAGGTATTTGCCTTTTAAAGCGTCGCAAAATTAACCGCTTTAAACGAATTTACCAATATCTTTGTCAAAATTTTCCGGATGAAGAAGATAATAGGCATCGGCAACGCCCTCGTAGATGTCATGACAATGGTGCCTGACGACACCTACCTCACCCGTTTCGGCCTCCCCAAAGGAAGCATGACAATGGTCGATGCCATACGCTCAGGCGAGATAAAACAGTCAATAGCCTCCATGAAAAACACCCTTGCCTCCGGCGGCTCAGCAGGAAACGCAATGTACGGCCTCGGCGTGATGGGAATACATTCATCATTCATCGGCAAGGTGGGCCGCGATGAGCTCGGTAACTTCTACGAGAAGGATATGGTCGAGGCCGGCGTGACACCAGTACTAATGAGGGCGCCAACATCACCCACGGGCACAGCCGTGGCACTGGTGACCCCTGACTCGGAACGTACCTTTGCCACCCACCTCGGCGCCGCCACAGAGCTGGTCGCCGAAGAACTCGACAGCTCATTCTTCAAGGGTTACGAGATACTCTACCTCGAAGGATACCTGATCTTTAACCTCCCACTCGTCGAACAGGCCTGCCGCCTCGCTAAAGAAAAAAAGATGTGCATCGCCATCGACCTGTCAAGCTTCAACGTGGTTACAAAGATGCTGCCCGCATTTAACAAAATAGTCGACACATATGTGGATATCGTCTTTGCAAATGAAGAGGAAGCCAGGGCTTTCACGGGACTTGATCCACGGGAAGCTCTTGACGCGATAGCAAAGAGATGCAGTATCGCCATCGTCAAGACCGGTCCCGTGGGATCATGGATAAAGAGAGGCGAGGAAGTGATCAGGGTCGACGCCCTGAAGGTCACACCAGTCGATACCACCGGCGCCGGCGATCTCTATGCCTCCGGATTTCTCTACGGCTTCTCACACGGATTCAGCCTCGACAAATGTGGCCTGTTCGGGTCAATACTTGCAGGAAAAGTCATTGAGGTCGTCGGAGCCCGTATGCCAGAAGAGAAATGGAAAGAGGCAAAGGAAATGATCAGGGAAATAGCCGAAGATTAGTAAAACTTCCGCCGGGGACTGTTATCTTCCGGACAATTGCATTTGCCCAGGTGAATGAACCTGTACCCTACACCAATGGTTGCCGCGGAATTCGATAGTGTATAAGGATAATCTTCAGGCATGAAATGCACCAGGGCATACTGGCTGGCGTAAGCTCTGATCCTTAAGAATATGTCAGACTTGAAGTTATATTGAAATCCTGCCCCCAATGTGAAGCCCAGACCTGTCAATTCAGAATATGAAGGGCCGGTCCTCAGGGAAATAACGGGACCCGCATCGGCAAAGAACCACTTCAGAAAATCATAACGTGCAGTCACCGGTATTATAATCAGTCCGAAATTACCGGGAACGTCCTCTCCGGGAATCCCCGGTGCAGGACTTGTATAATAATACTGATGAGCATATCCTAATCCGGATTCAATACTGAAATGATCTCCGAATAACCTCCGCATGTCAATACCAGCTGTCCACATACCTGTTCCCGTGACTGAGCCTGCTCCGACAAGCTCATCAAACCTGAAGATGTCATTCGTGCCACCGCCTCCGAAAAGCGCTATCTCGCCGTACCAGGTATCCTGTGCTGCAGAAATCTGCGCCAGAAACAAAAATAATATCAGAATTTTTTCTTTCATTTTGTCAATTTAGTGCGAAGGCCGCATTGCTCGGGTTGCCTGTCGTGCTCTTCGCGCGGAAAAAAGCATACCATGCTATAAAGGCAAAGCAGACCATCGGTACTGTAAAACCGACAGCCATACGCGAGACATCGGCTATCCGCCCCATAATAACCGGGCATACGGCTCCGCCGACAATGGTCATCACAAGCACCGAGGAGCCCTTCTTTGTCATGCCCCCCAGATCTTTTAATCCTAACGCAAAAATTGTGGGAAACATTATAGACATACAGAAATAAGTTAGATACAGGGCAATCAGCGACGGCCATCCCAGGCCAGCAATCACAAGAGCCATGGCCACTGTGTTGACAACAGCATAGAGGGCCAGCATCTGGCGCGGACTGAACCAGCTCATGAACAATGATCCCAGGAACCGGCCCGACATGAAGAAGACAAAACCAAGTGAAAGAAGATAAGCAGCCTTTTCAGGTGAATAGCCCGGCATTGTCTCCACTATATAATTGATAAAGAAGCTGTTGATGCCTGTCTGTGCTGCCACATAAAGGAACTGGGCTATCACCGCATAGCGAAAATGCCGCACCCTGAACAGTCCTCTGTATGTGCCCTTGTCGCCGCGACTGTCATACTCTCCTTCATGGATCACCGGCAGCCTGGTAATGATGAACAGGAATGCAATTACCAGCACCACCCCTCCTATCAGCATATACGGAACCGCCATGGAAGCAAACTTGTTTGTCTCTCCATCGCCGTTGTTTCCCAAAATCAGCATCCCTCCAAGTGCCGGGCCAATGATCCACCCGAGGCCGTTGAACGACTGTGATAGTGTGAGCCTCTGTTCAGATGTCTCCTTTGGTCCGAGAACGCTTGAATAAGGATTTGCCGCTGTTTCCAGGAAAGTCAGCCCGCAGGCAATTATAAATAGGCAGAAAAGAGTAAATCCGAAGGTCTGAATATATGTTGCGGGCCAGAAGAGGAAAGCTCCGGCAGCATAGAGCAGCAGGCCGGTTATGATGCCTTTTTTGTAACCCAGCCTGTTCATGAACAGTCCTGCCGGTATTGCCATCACGAAATAGCCTCCGTAAAGAGCTGCCTGCACCAGTCCTGATCTTGCTTTGGTGATACCGAGGATATCCTGGAAGTGCTTGTTCAGCACGTCAAGAAGGCTGTGTGCCACTCCCCACAGGAAGAAAAGACTTGTCACCAGGATGAAGGCAACGATGAACTCGCGTGTCACCAGGCTTTTTGGATGCTTTGTAATTATCTCACTGCTCATTTCAGGGGGCTTTGGCATGCAATATTTGTCATTATTTGCGAATAATACAACGCCGGAAATCATTCTACACTGCCTTCGGCCTGCATCAGTCAAAATAAAGTGTTCCTGCAGCCTTTTCCAAATCTGTTTCTCTAAAACGATATATTTGTAATCCACAAACAGCCTTCAGGACATGAATATTCCATCTATGCGCGCCCTTTTCTTCATCCGGACCCTGATATTGTCAGTCGTCCTTTCCTTAAGCGCCACGGCGCAGGAGATTGACGAACAGCTTCTTCTGAAACATTTTCATTCAATCAGCAGCGAGGAGATAGCCGGCTGGATGACGGAATTATGTTCTCCTGAATATAACGGCAGGCTGGCAGGTACGCCGGAATACATGGCATCTGCAGAGTGGGTGGCCGGTCAGCTGCACGACTGGGGCATAAAGCCTGCGGGCGACAACGGTACATATTACCAGTGGTTCGATCAGCCTTATACCGTGGTGAATGATGCCGGATCCCTGCAGCTTCACATCACCCAGAAAGACGGTACAACTATCATAAAGAACTACAAAGCCCCGGCGGAGTATTATCCCGGAATGAATTCAGGCAGCGGAGAGGTAACTGCAGAGGTAGTTTTTGTTGGCTACGGTGTTACGGCCCCTGAGTTAAACTACGACGATTACAAAGGCATTGACGTGAAGGGAAAGATAGTGCTGATGAACCGCGATGTTCCCTATAAGGATGCACTTAATCCCGAATACGCAAAATGGGTCAGATACTGCTATCACCAGTACAAGGTCTGAAAACGCCGCCAGCCACGGTGCTGCCGGGATGCTATATATCGACGGCAACAGCGCAAATCCAAATATATCATATATCGAAAACATGATTGTCTGCGGAATAGGTCCTGAACCGCTGGCAGACATTTTTGCCGGCCTTGGGAAAACCAATACGGCCGTCACCGCGCAAATAGACAAATCGTTTAAACCGGGATCTTTCCCAACGGGGAAGGTAATGACCATAAAGGCAAATACAACAAGACACCCTGAAGGCAGGACATGCAATGTTGTGGGAATCATTGAAGGTTCGGACTCCGTTCTGAAAGATGAGGTTATAATCATCGGCGCCCATCTTGATGCCGTGGGCAATGCAGGTGGGACTGCTGGTCCCCGGCGGTTTTGACAATGCCAGCGGTGTGGTTGACATCCTGGCCGCGGCAAAGGCACTGGCAGTATCAGGCATAAAACTCAAACGCACCGTCCTGTTCCTGCTTATAGGTGGTGAAGAAACAGGTCTGGTGGGGAGCAAATTCTATGCGGCAAACCCGCTTTTCCCAAAAGAGAAAACCGTCACCTACATCAACCTTGACATGGTGGGCAACGGCACAGGACTGGCGGTGAACGCCTCGGCGTCATGTGAGGCGCTGATCGGGTATTTCAAAACAGCAAATGAAAAGTATATCCACAGGCCAATGAGGACATCTGCCTCAACGGTTACTTATTACGGCCGGCCGCGAAGCGACGGACTTGTCTTTCTGGCAGATGGTTACAGAACAATGGATGTTTACACAACCGATGGGGTAAAGCCGGTCTTTTATCATCTGCCCGGCGACGATGAGACCGCTGTCACGCCCGAAATAATGGAAGATGTGGCCAAGGTTATATACCTGTCATTCATTGCAATGGCAAATGCAGACACATTAGGCTTTTAATAAAAACTCCCTCAGCCTTCAGGAGTGAAGGTGAGGGAGTCTATGCCCGGAAGACCGGTTATGATTTTGCTACAAGTGTTACTTCAAGTGTAAACTCATCACTGATGGCTTTGTCACCCAGGTCCGTGAAGAACTTGCCTGAGCCGTACCTTACGTCATACAGCGTGCGGTCAACAGTTATAACAGCCTTATAGGTTTTTACACCTCCGGTCGCAGCTTCCTTGACTGTGAACTCAACAGGATTGGTTGCTCCCTTGATAGTCATAGTGCCCTTTACAGTAGCGGTTCCGTTGACAAATTTGCTGCCGCCCGTAAGTACGAGTTTTGCAGCCGGATATTTTTCCACACCAAAGAAATCGTCTGATTTGAGATGACCAACCAGCATTCCGTTCATCTTTTCGTCCTCGATATCAGTGTTTTTAATAGACGTCATATCAACAAGGAACTCTCCTCCTGTTATGGCATTCTTTTCAATGTTGATATAACCTTCCTTTAAACCTATCGTTCCGACATGTTCTTTACCCAGTTTCTTCCCGGTCCAGGTAATCTGTGTTGCTGTGGGATCAGCAGCATGTTTCTTCTGAGCGCTTAAAGGGAAAACAATCAATACTGTTATAAGTACTATTAAACTTGTCTTTTTCATTTTAATTTCGTTTAAGTTTCAGATAGAACCACGAAGGGTGGCATTTTGTTCAACAAAAGTTGAATAAAATGGCCGGAAGAAAATTATAATTTATGTATATGGCTTATTATCAGAGGCTTTTGATGTTCATGCCTCCGCTGACTTCAAAAACGGTTCCGGATGAAAATTGCCAGTCACCTCTTGCAAGGGAGGCAACTGCTTTGGCAACATCTTCAGGTGTGCCCCATCTCTTCTGAGGAATAAGGCCTTCAGCAATGAGTTTGTCAAATCTGTCCTTGCTTCTGTGGGTCAGATCCGTCTCGATCAGGCCGGGTCTTATCTCGTAAACATTAATTCCTTCCTCTGTCAGCCTGTCTGCAAAAACCTGTGCAGCCATGCTGAGGCCTGCTTTTGATATGCAAAACTCAATTCCGGTGGTAAAAGATGTATAGGCAAGGAATGATGTCACGAACATTATTGAAGGCCGGTAGTCCTCTGATTTGTTCCCTTATCCAGATCATTTCCCGTGCAACTTTCCTGGCAAAAAAGACAGGGCCCCGCAGGTTGATCTGTGTAACACGGTCAAAGTCCTCCTCTTCAAGGTCAAGCAAGTCCCTCCGCTCAATGGGGCCAACGCCGGCATTGTTCACCAGCAGGTCTATCCGTCCGTAATGCTCCAGTATGCTGGAGATCGCCTCATCGTGTAAAGATGTATGAGCAATATCAAGACCGATGGGGAAGAATGCTGCGCCAAGCTTCTCAATTTCCGGCTGGAGTGAAATCATGCACTCGCTGTCAGGGGTACGGCCGATGGCGACAATATCATAACCTTCGGAAGCAAGTGACAGTGAGATGGCACGGCCGATGCCCCTGCTTGCTCCTGTGATTATGGCTACTGGTTTCTGATTCATATTGTCAGGTTACTTGCCGGATATGGGTTTTCTCTTTAGCTTCAGGATGATCTCGCAGTCTCCGCTGACATCAGCATCAGAAGTTACATATGTACTTTTGTTAATGCTTGATGAAAGGTACTTTTTCTTCTTTCCGCCAATTAAAAGGTCACCGGCGACGTAATTCACAGGCACAGGCAGGGACAGCTGAATATATTCAAAGCTCCCCGAGAGCTTAATTGTCATTTTCTCTGCCGTCTGGCTGTAGATATATTTTACGAATGCACCGGAGCTCTTATAATCTACGCTTACTTCAGCTTTTTCAATTCCCGCGGCAGTCCACCTCGGGCAGATACGTACTCTCTTAAAGAGCTTGTCTTTATCCTGTATCCCGACGAGACCTTCGACAAAAGCATAAAGCATTGCTGACGAGCCCCAACCGTCTGTTGGTTTGGCTTCGGGTGATGTGCTTCTCTCCACTGTTGAAGGCTTACCATCCGGGAAATACCACAGATAGGTCTCCCCGTTCCGGGATATCAGGTCATAATAACGCATCAGGATATCAATGCCGTACTGTTCATAACCGTACTCAAGTGCGGCACGGGCCAGCTCGCCTCCTGTGAGAGGCATGATTCCTCCGTTGCAGTATGCGCCTCCCGACAGTTTATAATCACCGAAGATACCTGACGGAAACGGCGGGTCAATGGAGAACCACTCTGCAAAAGCGGAGGTGGTCTCACGCCGTTTCATGTATTCATTGATTATCGATGCGGCAATATGAGGAGTCGCGGCGCCCCTGTTGATAGCGGCAGGATTACTCAGGCTGAGCTGTGATGCTTCGTCAACGCCATCAATTGTCACAGGCGTCTGTTTCACAAAATGAGTGTAGAACGAACCGTTGAAACAGGTGCTGTTCATGCTCTTGCGCAGTTTCATGGCACGGTCGCGCCATTTGGCTGACCTGATCTTGTCGCCGAACATGTCATACCAGTATGACATGAAGTGAAATGCCTCATAATAACCGCTGTTGTCACCGTGGAAGTAACCCCAGAAAGTCTTGTCATCTATCTGGAACTGAAGCCAGTCATGCTGTCCCGCTGTATAGGCGAAGTCCCACGTGTCTATTGTATAAGGCCTGCGGAAGAGATATTTTTCCTTATCGAAGTAACGTCCGCCCATCACGTAACCGAGGGCCTTTTCAAATGACGGTATCAGCTCTTTGATGAAGGCATCGTCACCGGTAGCCTGCCATGCCAGCCATGATGCCTTGATGAACCTGAACTCGGTGTCTGCCTCTACGGGTGTCCTGACATATTTGGTCCAGTTCTCGCGTTCGCAGGGAAGCTTCTCGGGAAAGGTGGTGAAATAGTCAAAAATGCGGCCGTTGCGTGCCTGGTTGTCAGCGAAATGCCTTATGGTGCTTTTCAGATCTGCCTCCGAATAGCGGAGAGCCCTCATCATGTCTGAATAGTTCCTTATCCAGATAGAACGGGCATCAGGGGACCGGTAACCTCTTATCTTTTCACCATCGATATTTACTTCAAGAAGATCCTGCTCCAGGAATCGGATTATCCTGGGAAAGAGTTCGTCAAATGCCGGAGTACCAGTTCTGACATACATAACTGGAAGGTTAGGTTAGTTTCAAGGGTTAAAAATAGCAATTAATCTTTTTGATTCTCACCGCTATTGCCATTTTCTTCCTCCCCTCCGGTCTCCTCCTCCTCCTTTTCATAAAACGGAACCGGACGCTGTGGGCCCTCGGCACGATACCATGCTGCAAGGAACAGTCCAACGACGGCTCCCAGCATGTGCGATTCCCACGAGATATCTATCCTGAACCCGGGGAAGATGCCCCATACCATTTCGCCGTAAAGGAATGCCACCAGCAGGGAAAGACCCATGAGCGGAATATGGCGCCGGATTATGCCGCTGACAAAGAGAAAAGAGGCAAGGCCGTAAATGATGCCGCTTGCTCCTATGTGCCACGAAGGCCTGCCGGTGACCCACACAGACAGGCCCGTTAACAGAAAGAGCCACAGCAGTACCCTGAAAGATACCTGTGAATAAAAGTAGAAGAGGGCTGTTCCAAGGACAAACAGGGGTATGGTGTTGTTAAACAGGTGCTTAATGTCGGCATGGATGAAGGGTGATGTGATTATTCCGGTAAGGGATGATGCTTTCAGGGGATATATGCCGAGGAAATAAAGGTCTATGTCAAAAATCACCTCAACGGCCCTGACGAGCCACATCAGGGAAATGAAAATAAAAGGGATAAGCATACTGAGAAGCAATCGCTTCTTATCCGGTGCGGCTGATTGTTCATCCATAACAGCAGCTCCCTGTTATCCTTTCTTATCGCGTCCCGGGTACTTTATTCCGGCTTTTTTCCGGATTGCGTCGAGGGTCCCGGCAAGAGTGAGCGAGAATGAGAGCGGTACCACAGGGCTCTCCGTCAGCCCTTTATCAAGACAGTTCATCACCTCCACGGCCTCGTGCTGATAACCCTGGGCAGGCGGGGTGAAGACCCTGTCTTCCGTGTCATTCGGGATATTCAATGAAAAGATGCTGCGCACGGTCTCTTCCGCGCGAAAGGATCAGGTTGCCCTTTTCACAGTTGAATTCGGTCGATACACCTGCCATACTTGAAAATGAGCTGTGTGCTTCCGCAAGCCTGCCGTCACTGAATCTGAAGATCACAGAGGTGCTTTCATCAGCTCCTGTGGGAGAGAGAACGGCGGAAGCAACTATTGTCTCCGGCTCACCCATATAACGAAGTATGTCCATTACCGGATAAATTCCAATGTCAAGAAGTGAACCGCCGCCAAGCTCCGGATTATATGTCCTGAGCTCCGGATCATAAGGTGACAGGAAGGCGAACTTCCCGCTCATGTGTATCAGCCTGCCCATCTTTCCGCTGTCAAGTATCGCTGAAGCTTTCAGATAAGAGGGCTGAAACGGGGGCCATAACGCTTCCATAAGAAACAGTCCCAGCTTTTTAGCCTCGTCTGCCATCACCTTAACTTCCGCGGCGGTTATTGACATCGGCTTCTCGCAGATAACATGCTTTCCGTTCCGGAGCGCAAGAAGGGTATGCTGAAGATGATGTGAATGAGGAGATGAGATATATACTATGTCCACCGCAGGATCAGCAACCATCTCCTCATAACTGCCGTAGTGGGTTTTAAAACCAAACTCGGCCGCAAATTTTTCGGCCTGTCCGGCATCACGCGATCCAACCGCATGGAGATGTGCATTATCCAGCAACATCAGCGACCGGGCAAACTTGTGTGCAATATTGCCGGTTCCGAGAATTCCCCAGTTATATGCTTTCATCATCATTGATTTTTGATAAAGTTAACGATTATTGATGTAACCCGCTTACCTGCCCGTTTCAGGGCTGTTAATAAAAAAAATAAAATATTCTTAAAATAAATACTTCTATGTATTGCATAGTATTAAATTAAATATATATATTTGCATTACAATATTAGTATGTATTAACAGGTACCTTATAAAAAAGACAATGAAAGTAACAGTTAACATCAACCTCGGGGGCTATGCATTTAATGTTGATGAGGATGCTTATGACCGCCTCCGTCAATACATGAAAAGTCTTGAAAAGGAGTTTTCAGGTGAGTCAAGCGCAGCCGAGATCATGGCTGACATTGAAGGAAGGATAGCCGAACTATTCAAATCGAGGCTTACCGGTTACAAACAGGTGATCACCATGAAGGATGTAGAGGAGGTTATGGCCATCCTCGGCGCTCCTGAGGTCATCAGCGGCAGCGGAACCAAAGAAGAGCGTTCCGGCAGGTCGCCGAGACGGATCTACCGTGATCCTGACGGAAGAATTATCGGAGGGGTATGCGCCGGCCTCGGGGCATACTTCAACTGGGATCCGCTGATCTGGAGGGTGATTTTTGGCGCACTGGTTATTGCCGGCGGCTTCGGGATTGCCCTGTACCTTATCCTGTGGATCATCGTTCCGGAGGCAAGGACCACGGCTCAGAAACTTGAGATGAGAGGCGACCCGGTGACGATTGAGAACATCAAAGATTCTGTTAAAGAGGAATTTGAGACCGTTAAAAAGAAAATGAATCTTTAACGGTATACAACATAGAAATGCTGATAAAAAAGGAATTGCCATGAATACGGACAACACAAAAGCACAAATGCGCAAGGGAATTCTTGAGTACTGCATACTGGCAGTGCTTTCAAGGAATTCATGCTATGCAGTCGACATCATCAATGAGCTCAAAAAGGCAGAGGTGATAGTCGTTGAAGGAACACTCTACCCCCTGCTTACACGACAGAAGAATGCGGGGTTGCTGAGTTACCGCTGGGAGGAATCTCCGCAGGGGCCGCCCCGCAAGTACTATGAGCTCACCGAACTGGGAAAGATTTATCTCAGTGAGCTTGATAAGTCGTGGGAAGCGCTTGTAGAATCAGTTAATCAGATACGGGACAAGAAATAAGAGGCAGCCATGAAAAAAACAATGAATATCAATATTGCCGGACAACTCTTCCGTATTGATGAGGATGCCTGGGAGATTCTGACACACTACCTGAACCATGTAGCCACCAGGTTCCGCAAGGAACAGGGAGGCGATGAGACACTTGCCGATATTGAATCGCGTATTGCCGAGATCTTCGGAGGAGGAAAGGAACCGCCGGTACTTGTCTCGAAAGAGATGGTCAGTGACATGATCAATACAATGGGCGCTCCGGAGGACTACTATGATGATAACAGCGTGAACCGTGACAGCACTGCCTTCACCACCCGCAAGTCGATGTACGACCCCAACAGCCTTTCTGCCCGTACCGGCAAAGCCCTCGCAGGTTTTTTCAGCGCACTGGGGAAAGTACTGTCAGCAATTTTCAGGGTGTTTGCCATATTCTTTGGAGTAATATTTACAATTATCGGATTTGTTCTTCTCTTCTCATTTGCAATGGTACTTTTCTTCCATGATGCACCCTTCCTCGCTTCAGCGATGGAACCGGGAATGACAAACATTAATACGCTGCTATCTATAGTACTGAACAGCAATATGGTATGGCCCGTAATCATTCTTACTGCCCTCGTTATCCTGATCCCGCTGATAGCCCTTACCTATCTGGGTATCAAGATGATCTTCAATATCAAAACGAGGCTCAGGGTTTTAACGATAGTAATGACCGTCATCTGGTTTGCATCTGTCTGTTGCCTGGGGGTTTTCCTCGGCCTTCAGCTCTCTGTTTATTCGAACAGTGAACGTATTGAAAAGAAGATGAGTCTTGAGGCTCCGCCGAAGATATTATGGATCGCCCCGTTAAGAAAGGTTTCAGACATAAACTATGATGAAACAGCCTCCGTTGACCACTTTACATTCTACCGCAATTCACCGGATGGCAGGCTTTATGCCACAGCGGACCTGAACATTTACGGAAGTGACACCACCTCCGGGTGGATCTCTGTGGAGAAGAGGGCGAGCAGTAACTCAAATGACGAAGCCTGGACAAATGCCCGTCTTATTGATTATAACTGGAAATTTTCGGGTGACACGCTTTATCTTGATGAGTTCTTTTCACTGCCGGCAGGCAGCAAATGGAACGGTTCCCTTGTCGATATCGACCTGGGTCTCCCGGAAGGCACAGAAGTGAGATGTGCTCCCGAAACCACTTTGTCAAAATGGCAGTTTCATATTCACAACTTTAACGGTACAGGTGTCTTTCGGATAGAAGAAGGCCAGCTTACGGAAGTATCAGAATAAAGAAGGGCAATATATCTGCACCCACGGATCCTTGCTCATTCCCATCCCGGCACAACATGCCGGGATTTTTTTTGCTCACTCAGACTGATTCTCTATCTTTAAAGCCATAACAACATCTGTTATGGAACTTGGCGTTCTCAAAGATATTGTCATAATATTTGCCCTTTCGACCTTTGTCAACTTCATTTTTACCAGGATCAAGGTCCCTGCCATTATCGGGTATCTGATAACCGGTGTTATTGCCGGTCCTCATCTTCTGGCACTTATAAACTCGCCTGAAAATGTTGAGGTTATGGCAGAAATAGGTGTCATTCTGCTTATGTTCACCATTGGCCTTGAGTTTTCGCTAAACCATCTTCTCAATATCCGCAGGATAGTCTTTTTGGGCGGATTTATGCAGCTGCTGCTGACAGCCGGGGTGACCCTGCTTATGGCCAGAGTTTATCAGTTCGGATGGGCTGAGTCTGTCTTTGTCGGTTTCCTGACTGCTCTCAGCAGCACGGCAGTAGTGCTTAAGCTGCTGCAGGAACGGTCTGAGCTGACCACCCATTACGGAAGAACCACAGTCGGAATACTCATCTTCCAGGATATTATCCTGATACCGTTACTGCTTTTTACTCCCATACTCGGGGGTGCAACAGCAAATATCGGAAATGAGTTGCTGATGCTGTTGCTTAAAACCACGGGCATAATAATATTCATATATATTGGAAACAGGTGGCTGATGCCCAGGCTGCTTCACCTGATAGCAATGACGCACAGCCAGGAGCTCTTTCTCATGAGCATCCTTCTCTTTTGCCTTGCCGTTGCAATGCTGACACATGAGCTGGGTATGTCGCTTGCTTTCGGAGCGTTCCTGGCCGGACTGATGATCTCTGACTCAGAGTACAGCCACAGCGCGTTCGGCAACCTGATACCTTTCAAGGATGTCTTTACCAGCTTCTTCTTTGTTTCAATAGGGATGCTCCTTGACCTTGGCTTCGTATATGATCATCCATGGCTCGTGATAGCCACAGTGCTTCTGGTAATAGTCCTGAAGACAATTATTGCCGGCTTTACTGCATTCACTCTCGGGCATACCTTCTTCGGGACCGTGGTCATCGGCCTCTCTCTTGCACAGGTTGGAGAGTTTTCATTCATCCTCGCAAGGCTCGGCCTGACCAATAAGATAATCACTCCCTATCACTACCAGCTCTTCCTGTCTGTAGCAATTACCTCAATGGCTCTCTCTCCCCTGCTGATACAGGTCTCCAGACCGTTAGCCAATCTGATACTTAAGCTGCCTCTTCCGCAGTTTCTCGTCGAACGGACTCTTCCCGCTGAAACAGGTAGAGATACCTGAAATTAAAAGCCATATCGTTCTTATCGGAAAAGATTCCAGGGCCATTAACCTGGCGGCCATGATCAAAAAAATGGAGCTGCCCTTTACTTCAATCGTGTTTGATCCTGACCGTGCCCGCAAACAGATAGAGAACGGAAATCTGGCTGTTTTCGGAGATGCAAATAATGAACCGGTTCTCCGCCAGGCATATGTACATACTGCAGAAATGGTAATTGTCTCGGTGGGAGATCTTATCAAGGCAATGTCTATCGTCGAGCATGTCAGGGGAATGAACAAGCATGCATATATCATCGTCAGAACCAGGCATGTGACTGATATTGAGGAGTTATACCGCATCGGTGCAACCCAGGTTATTCCTGAGGAATTTGAGACAGCCATTGATTTCTTTGAAAGGATACTCGGCAAATATCTCATCCCGCGTATGGAAATAGAACGGGCAATAGCACGGATAAGGGAGGATAACTACGGCATTTTCAGAGACAAGGACAAGGTCGGCGGATACTCTCTTCTGAAGGATATACCGGATATTGAAATAGCTGCCGTAAAGGTTGAAGAAAAATCGGTCTTTGCAGGTAAAACAATAGCTGAAACAGCTCTCAGGAAAACCTGCGGCGTCACAATGGTGGCACTCAAGCATGGAGATAAAATCATTACAAATCCCGAACCCTCCACTGTAATAAACCGGAATGACATAGCCTATCTGCTTGGAAAACCCGAAATGATTGCCATTGCAACCGATTTGCTGTCAAAAGAGGTAGATCAGCCGTAGTCCCCAGCCGGCCATCTTCACCATTCAAGAACAAACATCCCCGGTTTTTGTTACACTTCCGTCATTGCCTTGTTAAATGGCTGATATACGGTAATAATTAAGCCTGATTAAAAAATCTATTACAATGAATAATGCAATTTTTTCGATACACAGGCCTCATAATGAGCCGGTTTTAAGTTATGCTCCGGGCACCAGGGAGCGTGATGAACTTATGAAGGAACTACAGAGGATCTCATCCGAAATTGTTGAGATACCTGTTGTTGTCAACGGCAGGAAAATAAGGACCGGTAAGACCGGCAGTGTCGTTATGCCTCACAACCACAGTCATGTCCTTGCCACTTACCATATGGCCGGTGAAAAGGAGACACACGAGGCTATTGATGCAGCCATGCAGGCCAAGGAGGTGTGGATGACCATGTCATGGGTTGAAAGAGCGTCGATAATGCTGAAGGCAGCCGAGTTGCTTTCCAAAAAATACCGTTATACTATTGTGGCCGCCACCATGCTCGGACAGAGCAAGAGTGTTCAGCAGGCCGAGGTGGAGGCCGCCTGCGAGACGATAGATTTCCTGAGATACAATGCATATTTTGCCGGACAGATATACCTGGAACAGCCGAGGTCAGGCTGGGATCAGCTTAACAGGGTCGAATACAGGCCTCTGGAAGGATTTGTATATACGGTCTCCCCATTTAACTTCACCGCCATAGCGTCAAACCTTAATATGTCAGTCGCACTGATGGGTAATACCACAGTGTGGAAACCGGCTACCACTTCGCTCCTGTCAAGCTGGATACTGATGAATGTCTTCACGGAAGCCGGAATGCCTGACGGTGTGATCAACTTCCTGCCCGGACAGGGGTCCATCGATCAGCAGTGTGGTACTGAACCATCGTGATCTCGGGGGAATACATTTCACCGGATCGAACGGCACTTTCAACTCACTGTGGAAGACCGTATCAGGCAACCTCGAAAAGTACAGGTCATATCCGCGTATTGTAGGTGAAACCGGAGGCAAGGATTTTATCATGATCCACCGGTCCGCAAACCCTCTTGAGGCAGCTACCGCAATTATCAGGGGCTCATTCGAATTCCAGGGCCAGAAATGCTCTGCTTCATCAAGGGTATATATTCCGCGGTCACTCTGGCCTGAAATTTCCGGTCATCTGAAGAGGCAGGTATCGGAGATAAAGATGGGTGACCCTGCCGACTTCACGTAATTTCATGAATGCCGTCATTGACGAGCGTTCTTTTGATAACATAATGAAATACATTGAGATGGCCAGGGCATCGTCCGAGTGCCAGATAATTCACGGAGGTTACGGGGACAAGAAAAAGGGGTACTTCATTGAGCCGACCGTAATACTCACCACCAACCCGAAGTTCGTGACCATGCAGGAGGAGATCTTCGGACCCGTGGTGACGCTGTATGTGTATGATGATGAGAAGTATGAAGAGACTCTTCATATTGTCAATGAGACATCGCCATACGGACTTACGGGCTCAATCTTTTCAAACGACAGGCCTGCAATGGTTAAAGCATGCCAGGTACTCCGTTTTGCCGCAGGTAATTTCTACATAAACGACAAACCCACGGGGGCTATGGTAGGAATGCAGCCTTTCGGCGGCGGCAGGGCGTCCGGTACCAACGACAAAGCCGGCGGCAGGCTCAACCTTGTGAGGTGGACCTCACCGCGCACCATCAAGGAGACTTTCCTGCCTGCTACAGACTTCAGGTATCCGTATATGGATTGAGGTATTCCTGCCTCAGTTCATCAATAACCACCAGCTTCCTGCCGCGCTGTACATACCAGAAATCCCAGCCGTTCTGTTTCTCTTTTCCGGTTACCAGTGCACTGACAGTGTGAATTGACCCGGCCTGACCGTTGCATAACAGCGAGGCGTCTGCCTGCACTTCCGCTTTGTATTTTTTATCCGCGGAATACAGATACTCTCCGGGCCGACAAGTCCGCTCTCCACCAGGTTGCCAAAAGGCACTCTGGGCCTTCGTTTTTCAGTCCTGTTCTCAAGCAGTTGCGGGTTGACCGGTTCTGCTCTTTCAACTCTCTCCGTGGCCAGGGTGATATATGAAGGTTCTCTCTCGAAACCAATAAAATTTCTCCCGAGCTTCTTTGCCACGGCTGCCGTTGTACCGGTACCGGCAAAAGGGTCAAGCACCAGGTCCCCGGGGTTGGATGTTGCCAGTAATATCCTGTAAAGCAGCTCCTCTGGTTTTTGGGTTGAATGGGCTTTCTGCCCGTTCTCCTTTACCCTCTCTGATCCCTTGCAGATGGGTATCAGCCAGTCGCTCCTCATCTGCAGGTCGTCATTGAAACCTTTCATTGTCCGGTAATGAAAAGTATATTTTGATGCCTTTGACTTTGTTGCCCAGATGAGCGTCTCATGAGCGTTGTTGAACCTCGTGCCCCTGAAGTTGGGCATCGGGTTGGTTTTTATCCAGATAATGTCATTGAGTATCCAGAATCCCGTATCCTGCAGTATCGTGCCAACCCTGAAGATGTTATGATATGTGCCGATAACCCAGATGCTGCCGGTATCCTTTATCACCCGGTGGCATTCATGCTGCCACGCACGGGTAAACTCATCATATGAACCGAAAGAGCCAAACTTGTCCCAGTGATCATTCACTGCCCTCACCTTCGACCGGTCGGGACGGAAGAGTTCGCCTTTGAGCTGAAGATTGTAGGGCGGATCAGCAAAGATCAGGTCTATTGAATTATCCGGCAATTGCTTCAGCAACTCAATGGAATCACCCTGATGGATCATGTTTATTTCAACCGGGCCGGCCTTCATTCAACTTTTTTTCAAATTTACCTGAATAAATCTTACCCGGTGAAAAATTAGTAACTTGGTAGGGCAAACAATGGAAATTAAAAGCTGCGGAAGCTGCTCCTGCAAAGCTTCCTGTAAAAATATCTTATTGTTTTATGAAAGAAAATGAGGGCGGAACAGTATACCATCATCTGAAAGGTGCCCTTCTGATAATTGTCGGCATATTTTCAGCGAGTTTCGGGCTGAAAGGTTTTTTACTTCCCAACCAGTTTATTGACGGTGGGGTCACGGGTATTTCCCTGCTGGTCAATTATACCTCCGGACTGCCGCTTTCTGTGCTTATTTTCGCCATAAACGTGCCGTTCATCATTCTTGCATATACGCAGATCTCAAGAATATTTGCGCTCAAGACCCTGCTTGCCATTGCCGGCCTTTCATTTGTTCTGGCTTTTGTGGAATTTCCGATCATTACCGACGACAAGCTGCTCACGGCAGTTTTTGGCGGTCTGTTCCTGGGTGGTGGAGTAGGTCTCTCCGTCAGGGGCGGCAGCGTGCTCGACGGAACGGAGATACTCGCACTGTGGGTGGCCAGCAAGGTGGAGGCTTCAATCGGTGACATGATACTTGCCTTCAACATAGTGATCTTTTCTGCCGCCGCTTTCTTCCTTGGTATTGAACCTGCCCTCTACTCGATCCTGACTTATATTGCCGCATCAAAGACAATTGATTACCTGGTCGAGGGCATTGAAGAATACACCGGTATATCGATCATATCAGAAAAGAGCAACAAGGTGAAGCTGGCCCTGATGACCCGGTTCGGCCGCGGCATCACTATTTACAAGGGCAAGCGGAGCATGATCGGCAAAAAGGCTGACATCGACGGTGCCGCAGATCTCGAGATAATCTTCACCATCGTGACCAGGCTTGAGATAAGCAGGGTAAAGAAAATCGTCAATGACGTCGACGAGAAGGCTTTCATTTACTGTTTCCCCATCAGCCAGGCTAAAGGGGGCGTCCTGAAAAAGAGGCCGCTACATCATTGATCCGGCTCATATTCCTTCCTTATTAAAATAAACCTGAAAAACCGGTGAGCCATAATATATCCAAACTCAAATTGTGAATGCTTCTGTTTAAACGTATTGTAATATCATCCCTGTTTTTTACACTGACTGTCTTCTGTCGCGGGCAGGTTAGTAACAGACCTTTGAAGGATTCTTTAATCGGCAATATCATTGAACAGATCGTACTCTTTCCGCAGGAGAAATTATATCTTCATACAGATAAGCCGCTTTACATTTCAGGAGAGAAAATATGGTTCAGGGCCTGGCTCGTAGATGCTGTCCTGCATACCCCGGTAATAAATCAGTATGTATATGTTGAATTGATCAGTCCGCTGGACTCATTGGTCACCAGGGTAAAGATCAGACCGGATCATGGAGCCTACAGCGGTTTTATCGACCTCGATCAAAGACTGCCTGAAGGTAGTTATACCCTGCGTGCATATACTGAGAATATGTTAAATATGGGTGAAGATTACTTTTTCAGGAACAGAATCCGTGTCGCCGGTCCCTTCTCGGCAACAGTAAATACAGCTGTTGAATACAGGTATGATGAAAAGGACATGATTACCGCGGAGGTAAGTTTTACAGATATTAAAACAGGAAAAAAGATAAGTCCTGACAAACTGAAAATGAGTGTCAATTCTCAGCCCCTGAGGGAAGTAAGCATAGCAGATGATACAGTGGCTTATTTCCCTTTCAGACTTCCTGACGACAGTAATCACAGAGTGTTGTACATCGAAACCGGTAAAAGCGGGGAATACATGTTCATACCTTATCTGCAGGATGATTTTGATGTATCTTTCTATCCTGAAGGCGGTTATCTCCTGGATGGTGTCAGTAGTATTGTGGCTTTTAAGGCTTTGAACTCCGCCGGTCTGCCAGAAAAGATTACGGGTAGAATTACAGACAGTGCAGGAAATGAGTATGCACAGATAGAAACGGTTCATGACGGCATGGGTTCATTTTATCTGGCGTCTGAAGAAGGAATGGTTTATTATGCTGTCTGCCGAAATGACCGGGGTACAGAAAAGCGTTTCGAACTGCCATCAGCCCGTCAGGGAATGTATGCCCTCGCTGCAGAAATAGTCAATGACACTTTGTACCTTGCTGTTCTTCAGTCGTCAGATATCAGGGAAGAAAAGGATCTTTTCCTGGTGCTCCACACCAGAGGTATGTTACATTACTCGGAGCCCTGGGATTATAATTACGATGCCATCTCTTTCAATACGGCATTGTTCCCTTCAGGGGTATTGCAGATCATCCTTTTTGATGGCAATATGAATCCTCTGAGTGAACGTCTTGTATTTTGTCATAACAATGATCAGGCTCAGATTGTATCTACTGCTGACAGACCGAATTATGAAGCACGTCAACCCGTGAATACTGTTGTGAAGATAACCGGCCGCGACGGACTGCCACGGGAGGGGACTTTTTCTGTATCTGTTACTGATGACAGTGACATACAACCTGATTCGACCGTGACAATAATGACAACTTTGTTGTTATCATCAGACCTGAGAGGCTATATCAATGATCCGTCGTTTTATTTTCAGGAAAAGAATCCACTGGCAGCAAATGCACTCGACCTGCTGATGCTGACAAACGGCTGGCGCAGGTATAATATCCCGGATGTACTGACCGGGAAATACAGACATCCGGGAATACCGGCAAAATCAGGAATGGAAATAACGGGTAAGGTCATAAGCATGATACTCCGCAGACCCGTTGTAAAAGGATCGGTAGCTGCTTTCTCATGGGAAGCAGGATATTTTGAAGAGGCCGAAACGGATACTGCCGGTTGCTTTGCATTTAAAGGCATTGAATTCGAAGACAGTACAAAATTCATCCTTCAGGCCTTAAACAAAAAGGGAAGCGGAGGGGTTGAGCTGTTAATTGATTCCGAGAATTATTTCCACGCGCCGCGTATTCTTCCTTTCTGTTTTCGCCTGCAACAGGAAACATAAAGGAAGAGGAACAGCTGAGCAACTACATTACTAAAGCTGATACAAAATATACTTTTGAGAACGGTATGCGGACCATATACATTGATGAAGTGATCATAAAAGCAACAGCTCCGAAAAAGAAGGATTACAGCTTTTCATATTATATGCCCAAAGTCGCGCAGTCGTCAATGAATATCATTGATTATGAACAAATTGAAGAATACCATCCGATATTACTTTCAGAAATCATTACTCATATTCCCTTTGTCAGGGTCGAAGGCGGGAAAGTGGTAATTGACAGGATGAGTCTCAGTATGAACGGAACACTATATGCAGTACTGATCGTTGATGACATGATAATTCACGATTATGATATTGACTCGTTTGACCCTTACAGTATCGAAAGAATAGCTGTCCTGAAAGGGACCCAGGCTGCCATCCTTGGCGGGGACGGAGCCGGCGGAGCAGTCGTAATTACTACGAGAAAGGGTTATATCCCTAAAGATAATACACCAAACTACAATATCAAAACTGTCACACCACTGGGATATCAGAGGCCTGCCGAGTTTTATTCACCCAGATATGAGACAGAAGAACAGCGCGAGAGCGGACCGCGTGATCTGCGTACAACTATTTACTGGAATCCGAATGTGATCATTTCTCCTTCGGGTGAGGCATGGTTCGACTTTTATTGTGCCGATGCTTCAACCAGTTATACCGTAATGATTGAAGGCGTCACTTCTGATGGTATGATCATTCAAAGCAGGAACAGCATTTCCAGAAAGTAGTTACTGAGATCTGGCAACTATGAATTTGACCCTCCTGCCATCATCCGCCAGGATTATGTACAGACCGGGCAGGTAGTCGCTGAGATCAATTTCATCCACCTCCGTGCCTTTAAACACAACAGTACCGCGTGAGTTGTATATAATGCAGTCTATCTTCTGATTTAGCCTGACTTTAGTACCGTATGAGGGGTTGGGATAAACTATGAGTGGATTTTGAGCCAGTGCATCTTCAACAGAGGTGGCGTTATTTGATCTTCCCGGTGTGGGAACATTGAAAAACACTATTTCGATTGCTCCGTCATTCTTCCTGCCACGGCTGACATCTTCCTGCTGCAACCCGAATGAGACAGTGTCGACCATAAGAAAATCTTTATCATAGATGCCTATCTCTTCGCCTTCCTTCGAAAGTTTAAACGACGTATGGTGGTCCCCGGAAGTAATGTTTCCGTCAGCCCAGAAAAGTGCAAAACCTCCCGGGGTAAGGTTGATCGCGGGTAACTGCCACTTATCCGGATTATCGAAGTTATCTGTCAGATACAGGTCACCAAGATACACAGTCTTGTTATCACCGTTATAAATTTCAATCCAGTCGCTGTAGTTCCCGAGCTCATCAGCGACAGTTTCCTTATTATCGGCCATGAATTCATTAATAAACAGCAACGGGGTATTGCCAGATAACGGCCTTATAACTGCAGGTTCGCAGGGTTTGACATTTGTCCGGCCATCCCTGTCAGACACAACTATATTGTAAGTTACGGCTGCCGCATCCGGGACACCTTCGAGAGTAACCGAATACATACCCGAACCGGTATAGTTAAGGACAGCTTGCTTATCGGGTCCGCCATCCACAGTATAGAGTAATGTTGCGCTCAACGGCAATGCTTCCGCCTCGGCATATGCCCTTACCTCAATCCCATGCACCTGATCACGGCGGTGGCTGATATACTTT
Source organism: uncultured Bacteroidales bacterium (assembly GCA_963730615.1). Taxonomy (GTDB): domain Bacteria; phylum Bacteroidota; class Bacteroidia; order Bacteroidales; family VadinHA17; genus SR-FBR-E99. Next base: position 26,381 of record CAVSSR010000003.1, read on the forward strand.
ATCACCGGCGTCATGGTGCCTGGCTCAAGCTGCTGAGACATTGACAGGCTCCTCGCACTAAGATACGGATAGAGGCCGTATTTGACATGCCCCCCGGTTGGGCCGGTATATGAAAGCATAAAATCACCGTAATCATATCCGTAATCGAGCGGGTAATACGGATCAGTTGCAACATATGGAGCGATCATGTTCTTTCGCGACTCAATGCTTTGTGTCAGGGAATCCATGTCAATGGCATCGTTTATGAGCTGACCGGCATAAAAAGTGAACTGCTGGCGCAGCTCAGGGTTATTGATAAGACGGTCATACAGAGGTCTTTTCTCTGATCCGCCCCGCTTCCAGTCGTAGATATTCCTCTCCGCCCAGTCGATATTGAACCAGTCTATACCAAAAGTATTATCCACATCATACGGGATATATTCCATCTTGCCCGTCTCAGTATTGTGATAGAGATAGAAGTTATTCTTGTTATAAATGTACCCGTCCCAGTCGCCGCAAAAGATATCGGCTGCCATTATTTTCAGGTAATCGTATGTATTAAACAGGGCGTCCAGGTCACATAACAGCCTGTCGTCCGGTGAATTTCCGAGAACATCGACAAATGCGGCCAGATCAGAATAGTCGTCCTCCTCTTTGTTGGTCGTGAGTTCATAAACCCGCCTGTCTCCTGACATCAGCTTGTAGCTGTCAGGGTCAGCACCCAGGTAGGCAAGATCAGCAGGATAGAGGCATTTGTAAAGATTGCCATCCTTGTTGCCGAAGCGTGAAAGAGCAAATTCTTCATCGATGTTCTCCACGTTCAGATATAACCCGTAATAGTTTCCGTTGATATAAACCCGGACATGATTGGCCCGCGGAGCCGGTATTTCCCATTTCCTGAGTATGTCCCACATTAACTTTGAGCGCATGACCGAAGGGTCGTTATGCTCGCCGTTCAGGTTAAGTTTTTCAACTCCGTAATATTTGCCTCCGTCTGTAAATGTATTGAACGAGACCCTGAATGATTTTTTCTTTGAATTGCGCGATGTGTTTCCCCGGAGCCTGAAGCCCACAGGATCTATTTTATCGTTCACTGTTCCGTTATTGAATTCAAAAACTGCATGAAACTCCCGGTCGCTTTCAGGATTATTGTAGATCCAGTCGAGGGTGTCAGGATTGACAGTAATATCAATCCGCGGCACTGTTGTATCGTCATACAGCGGTCCGTTTTCAGGGAAAGCGGGCTGGGCTGAAATATAATGAGTTAAAAGAAAGCAGATTAATATTCCGGAGAAAACCCTTTTCATCCTGCAATTATACACAATTTAATACCTTTATGACCGGTGACAATACTACCGGACAAAAAGATGACAACAAAGACCATTCGAATGACTGACGGGATCGTGGCCATCCGGAAATTCAGACGCAGCGACAAAGACCGGATGACAGAGCTGGCAAACAATGAAAAAATAAGTGTCAACCTGCGGGATGCCTTTCCTCATCCTTATACTGTTGCTGACGCCGAAGCGTTCATTGCCGGATGCATCAGACAAAATCCCGTTGAGATCTTCGCCATTGAATACCACGGACAGTATGTCGGGAACATAGGACTGCATAAGCAGAGTGACGTTTACAGCAAATCTGCCGAGCTCGGATATTTTATCGGCGAGCCCTACTGGAACAAGGGAATAACGACGAGAGCGGTGAACCTGATATGCGAATACGGTTTTAAAGAACTGGATATAGTCAGGATCTATTCAGGCATATTTGAATATAATCCGGCATCTCAGCGCGTACTTGAAAAATGCGGGTTTGAGAAGGAAGCCGTAAGCAAAAATGCTGTCTGCAAAAAGGGTAAGATATATGACGAAATCAGGTATGCCAAATGCCTGAAACTGAAGACTGAGGCCGACGGGAAAAAACAATCCGATCCGGCGACAGCCAATAAAAAGCAGTGGTACGAGGCGCTCTTTGAAAACTACGGGCATAAATATGATTCTGAGGTTTTCACCCAGGGAACGCAGGGGGAATGTGACTTCCTTGAAAAGGAGTTCGGTTATGACAAATCACTGAAGATACTTGATGTGGGATGCGGGACGGGCAGACATGCGATAGAGCTGACAAAGAGGGGATATAACGTTACCGGCATTGACCTGTCAGAATCCCAGCTTCAGGTTGCAAAAGAAAAGGCTGCTGCTAAAAATTTAAAAATAAAGTTCCTGAAGCACGATGCCAGAAACCTGCCGTTTGTGAATGAGTTTGATGTGGCGGTAATGCTTTGTGAAGGCGGTTTCCCGCTGATGGAAACGGATGAAATGAATTTTGAGATTCTGAAGAATGTGACAAAGTCCTTAAAGAAAAAGTGCAGGTTCATTTTCACCACTCTCAACGGGCTCTTTCCGCTCTATCATTCCGTGGAGCAGTTCTGTGATTCCGCCACCGGTGAAGGCAATGCGACATACAGAAGCAACACCTTTGATCTGATGACATTCCGTGATCATAATATCACAGAGTTCGAAGATGACAATGGCAATAAGAAGACACTTGATTGCAATGAAAGGTATTATGTGCCGAGTGAAATCACATGGCTTCTGAAGTCGCTGGGATTTTCCAAAGTTGAGATATTGGGTGCAAAACTGGGGGCTTTCTCGAGGAATGACAAGCTGACCACCGAAGATTTCGAAATGCTGGTGGTTGCTGAAAAATAACTGGCATTTCCGGTAAGCTGAAACGACGCCCGATTGGGCTGTCGCCAAAGATTGTTTGCCCTTAGTCCTTGCCCTCACGCTCCCGGGACTGCTTCTCTGCTCCGCAGGATCGCTTCTCCAGCTCCGTGGGATCGCCAGCATGCCGCATGCTCCATGCTCCATACTTCATGCAACAAGCACATTTTTTTTCCCTTCGTCATTTTGTCAGGTCATAATAAACTTGACTTTCGCAGTTTTCAGTTGTAACTTTGATACAAGAAGGTTTTCTAAAATTACCCTCTCTTAAAAACATTATGGCTTCATCTTAGAAGTACTTCATAATGAAATAATTAATTATTTAAACTACTTAAACATGAAAAAGCTAATTCTTCTTGCATTGTGCTTTACAGCACTTACTGTTTTAAACTCTTCTGCAAAAATCTGGAGGGTGAACAGTGCGGGATTACCTGCTGATTTTACTACCATACAGGCAGCGCACGATGCTACTACTGTATTGGCTGGCGACACACTGCACATAGAGCCATCAGTTGGTTTCTTATGGCGCTTTGGTTTCCACCAAAAAACTTATAATTATTGGACCTGGCTATTTTTTGAATGAAAACTCAGGCCAGCAGGCGAATCCGACTACTGCTACCATATCAGATTTTACATTAAATGCAGGATCCGATGGTCAGTAATTTCAGGATTGACGATTACAAGTACCATGTTATATCAGTACCGGAAATATTACTATTAGCAGAAATAATATTGCTGGTTATATTTATTTATCCAGGGATTATTCTTATTCTAATGTACTGATTTCCGGAAACTACGGTGCTTTGTGAAATTCATAACTGATGGCGTTCGTAGTGAAACCTTAATTACAAATGTTTTAATTGTCAATAATTATCTTTCTCAAGTTATACTTGACAATCAATTTTCGGGTGTAGTAGCAAATAATGTATTTGGTAGTACTAATGCAGGATCTAATTTCATTGTAAAGAATAATATTTTCACCACAATATTTTAATGAACTTAGCTTTTAACGGAAGTTACAATACAATAAGTAATAACCTTAGTGCTTCCGCCAATGGATTGCCCGCAGGAAACGGCAATCAAAACGGTGTTTCAATGACAACTGTATTTGTTGGAGCTACAGGTAACAGTACTGATGGACAATGGCAGTTAAAAGAGGGTTCGCCTGCTAAAGGTGCCGGGTTAAGCGGTGAAGATTGCGGCATATTTGGCGGTAACACACCTTACCATCTTTCAGGCGTACCTGCCACTCCCTCGATTTATTTGTTAAGCTGCACCTGCTGCCAGCAACGGACCCACCTTGCCTGTAACTATAAGTGTAAAAACAAATAAATAACCTGCTATGCGAAACGATATTTTGCATACTATGCGTTTTGTGCGTAATAGTTGCAAGTGCATCAGCACAAAACATCAGCCGCATAGAATATTTTTTTAACACCGATCCGGGCTTTGGCCAGGCAACTGCTATTACCGGATTTACACCTTCCGCCAATGTGGCCGGTTTTCCTGTATCAATAGACGTAAGTTCGGTATCTGATGGTGTTAATATTTTATATATGCGATCCAAAGATGACAACGGCAAATGGAGCATCACCAATGTAATTCCATTTGTGAAAGTGGATGTAAATACCTACAATATTGCCAGGGCGGAGTATTTTCTGAATACCGATCCCGGCTTTGGTAAGGCAACTCCATTTACATTGCCCGTTTCAGCGGACATAAGCAAACAAGCCCTTACGCTGAATACTGAATCCGCACCACTGGGTATAAATAACCTGTATATAAGAACTGAAGACAGTCAATGGAAGTCTGGAGTCTGACTAATCGCCTGGCTTTCATTAAAGGAACTGTAGCAGCCAATATTACAACTCTGGAATATTATATTGATACAGATCCCGGTGTCGGAAAGGCTACACAGGTTGTACTGACTCCCGGTCAGGATATCAGCAATTACACTTTTAACGTAAATGTTTCTTCTCTGGCGGCTAATTCAACTCATAATTTATTTGTCAGGGTGAAAGATACTTATGGGGTATGGGGTTTCACCAATGTAGTGTCATTTACAAGAACTATCGGAACTGGAATTGATGGTATTACCGATGCATCAGCAGCGTTTACGGTTTTTCCTAATCCCACGACTGACAGAATTACCCTGCAATGCGCACCTGATAAAGAAATGGACAAAGTGGAACTGATGGATGTTCAGGGCAAAATAATACAAGTGCAAATCCTCGGAAGCAGTACCGAAAAACAAATAGATATAGGCAAATTTCCTGAGGGTATTTATTTTATTAGGATTTCTTCAGGTAAAGATGTGATTTATAAAAAGTTGGTGAAAGATTAACCAGATATGTATAAATGGTTTATGATGAGAGTGGCGCATGCTGCTATTGTCTTCCTGAGAATTTCGAGTTAAGCGTCCGGTGCCTGAAAGATTGATTAGCCATAAGCTACTGAAATAAAATTACTTAGACCTGCGCCTAAAACTGAAATGAACTGAGCCTGTCCGCAGGTTGCGGTTGGCAACTATTACTGCCCCATGCCTTGTGCTCTATGCACCAAAAAAACCGCAATATCCTTACTTTCTGAATAGTCCTTTTACCCTTTTCGGGTTATATAAGGGTATTTTTGCTAATCGCCTGCATAACGAACCGGCAACGTTTTGATCTTTGAGAACATAAAATCTTCCTTTCCCTGATTTACATCCCATATTGAAGACTTCATTTAGCAAATTATAACTGGAATTCATTTCTTCTTTCACGGAAATATTTCCGGCTTCATTTTATTCTTTAACTTTAAGGATGGCAGACAAATCCAAAAATCTAATTAAAAATGACGCAGAAGCCCCGATTTTATGATTTAAAGGAAATTGGCAATGTTCTCTTAAACATCTGTGTCATGCAAACAACAGCAAATCATAAAGCCATAATCACAATAATCCTCGCCATTTTTATCGTGTCAATCGTTAATGCCCAAAATCCGGGTTCTTCACCAGTGAAATCAAACCAACTTTCGGAATCAATTCAAAAAAACATAGATGCAATAGCACACACTATCAGAACTGATATCTTATCTACAATTAAGGCGCCCCTGGAACTTAGTCAGGATTATCCGCTCAAAATAAAATTATCATATTCAAAAGAAGGACCGATGATTGTTGGAATGTATTCTGGTTTAATCATAATGGGGCATGCAACTATGGCAATTTCAAATTCAGAAACTGGCATTAGTTCTTCAGTTTCTGACAGTCTGGCCTCTTCAGAAAAACCAATTGTAATTCAAAATAATATTGTTTTTGTCGGCAATCCGCCAATACCTGGCCAGGAACTTTACATTCCATATTGAACATGGTGAATATTTCTGTTCAGGCAATTTTTCTATTAAGGATATTCCCATGTATTTTGAAAGAGGTACTATGATATGTACAGACGCTGTTAAACCTTGTACCTTTTCTGAAGGCAGTAGCTTTTTCCTTGACACTGTAAATTACATATATTCAAAGGGCAACTGGATTAAAAACTAACTAGTATGAAGAGATTGTGTGTTATTTTCTGTTTGACAGGTATATGGGTATCAACTAGTGCTCAAACTAAACCTGACATTGAATGGGTGGATATACCTGCCGGTACTTTTACAATGGGTAGTCCTTTAAATGAAAGTAGCAGGAGGCAGGATGAAGCCCAGTATCAGGTTAAACTGAGTGAATTTAAAATCAGTAAATATGAAATTACAGTTAAGCAGTTTAAAGAGTTTGTTGATGCTACCGGCTATGTGACTGATGCGGAATTGAAGAATGGTTATGATGGAAGTGTTGTGTGGTCCGGGAAATATATACCGGTTGCTGGTGTAAACTGGAAATGTGATACAAGGGGAAATCTGCGACAAACTGCTGAATATAACCATCCTGTTCTATTCGTTAGCTGGGCCGATGCAACTGCGTTCGCAGAGTGGATGAACTGCAGGCTGCCTACGGAAGCAGAATGGGAATATGTTTGCAGGGCAGGTACAAAAACACCTTTTTGTACTGGTGATTTCTTAACTTATTACGAGAAGTATTTTGATGTCAAAATGTCATTTAATACGGATACCGGAGCAAAATATTTTGGATTCACTCTGCCTGTTGGTACTATGCCTCCAAATCAATGGGGTGTTTGTGATATGCATGGTAATGTTTCTGAATGGTGCAGGGACTGGTATGGTAATTACCCGACTAGCGCTTCAGGAAAATCCGAAAGGCCCGGTTACTGGCGAGTACCGTGTTTACCGTGGCGGTGCCTGGTTATCACCGGAAGAAGGTTGCCGCAGTGCAGTCCGATCTTATGATGATCCAATTCAACTACGCACAAACTGGATTGGTTTTAGAATTGTAACCACAAAGTGAAATGACGGATTGTTAAGATCACCAGGGATACTAATTCCGAAGCTGTTTATTTCACTGTCATTTTGCTTCAAATACTATTTCTTTGCTGATTGCCAGCATTGCCACATCTTATGTTCTCAACGAGTATGCATGAACTGCCGGGGGTTGCTCATCTGATGTACCTGAGAGTGGCGAATTGCTCAGTATAGCCCCCGAATTCATCCTCAGAACAAAACTCATACCACCAGAGACCCGGCGAGTTCTTGCCCCGGGTTGCCACACGATCCGGGGCTTTTCTTTTATACAAAATACTCCTTGCTGGAACGTGATGGAGATAGCTCCCATAACCCATTACCAGCCTTCGGGATTTGGAAGATTTTTTGATTTTGGCACACAGAGAACAAACTTTGGGACGCATAGAACAATCTGATAAAAAACTTAGATCGAACTTTGCTTTAAGAGTTAGTATTAACTAAAACAGTTCATCTATGAAAACTAAGACATTAGTTATGATGTGTCTATTATTAGGCATCGGATTAACCCAGCTTTCTGCGCAGATTCCACCACCCAGTAATGGAAAAGAAACTGGAACAGTTTCCTATCTTATCTCAAATGTTTACTGGCAACCTATTGTCTGCAATGGAGATGTAGTAGATAATTTAGAAGGTACTGCAACCTGGCATGTTGTATACAAATGGGAAAGGGAGTTGCTGTTTGGAACAGGCAACACGGCTTTGAGGTCGACGTACATAGTACAAACCCCCCATATGAGCAATTTAAATTAAGTGAAAGTGATAAGGGAGATGAATTGAATGGGATTGTGACCTGGCATTATAATCTTAAAGGGAATTACGGGTCGCATTATATAGGCACATCTTCATATGATTGGATAAACAACATATGGGTAAACGGTCGCACTATATGTGCAGGAGAACATAAATAGGACAATGTATCCTGACAGATTGAGCCCTCGGATCCCGGGGGCTTTTCATTGGTGGCGAGACATGAGGAAGTGCAGACTTCCTTGCCGGTTGCCAGGATTGCAACTTCTACTGCTGTCTATGGATGCACTCTTTTTATCCTTGCCCATCCAGGCAGGAGACTATAACCTGACATCGACAGTACAAGGCGTTGCCGACCTGAACATAAAATGACTCAAGATGACAATAACTTCCATTTACCAAATATGAGTGCCTTTAATACACCTACAAATAAGTTTGGCACAAGGCCATTCCAACTCCTTATAATGAAATAATTATGGAATTATTTGTATTTATGAAAAATACTTTCTAGCTTTGCATTAACAGTACTCGCCACGCTACCCATAAGAACAGCGTCCCAGGGCGGGTCTTTTGCTTTTATAGAATCAAGTCATCAACTTTCCATTATATCTCTCTTTCAAGTGATTTATTCAAAACCAGCTCTCAGTATCTCGGACCAAGTGAGGCAATTGCAGAGTTGGGGGTTAATAATACACAACAATGTCCTTTGTGAACATTACTTATTCAACGTAGGATATTACAGATTATCAGGCTATTGGTATTCAATGCTTTCTGACAAATTAAATCATATTTTCAAACCTAACAGTACATTTGAGAATGTTGTAGCAATTTACCAATTCGACAGGGAGCTTAGATTGCTTCTTTTTGACATAATAGAAAGAATTGAAATAGCTCTCCGCACAAAAATGATCTATTATCTATCTCATGAGATAGATCCATGGTGGTTTGAGAATGTTAACAATTTCAAGGATCCTTCAGCACATGCGCAAACTATCCTCTCAATAGATAGAGAGCTATCTCAGACAAAAGAGGAATTTATAAAGCAGCATTATTCCAAGTATTATAGCGAAACTCGAAGACCTCCCGCATGGAAGACATTAAATATTGCCTCCTTTGGAACAATATCAAAGCTTTATGGAAATTTATCGGACCATTTACAATCAAAAGATACAATAGCCAAAGAATTCGGGACGGTGAATAAAAGCTATCTTCCTAGCTGGCTGCAAGACATATCGCAAATACGTAATATTTGCGCACACCATGCTAGACTATGGAATAAAAACCTTCCTGGTAGGCCAAAGCTGCTATCAAAACCACCCTACAAATGGTTAAAAAACGTACCTCCAGTGAATGAACACTATAAACTATACATTCATATTTGCTGCATGAAATATATGTTTGATTTGGTTGATACTAATAACCAAATATCATTTAAGATGCAGGACCTTTTTAACAGATATCCAAATATAGATCAGGCTGCGTTAGGATTCCCTTCTGATTGGCAAGGGGAACCTTTTTGGAATTAAGATAATGGCTCAGTACCTAACAGGTCGGTATATGCAATTGGCTTCGACTGGTTTTTGCGCGCCGATCCGCCAGACCGACACACCAAAACCAGTTGGTGCTTTATCGGCCTGGCTTAGCGGCTGAAGCCGCCGGGCAAAAACCAGCCCGCTGCTCCGCTCCACTTGCCGGGATAAACTTCTCACTCCTCTCCTGCCCCGCAAGCCGCAACAAAAAACAGCCTTGCGGCTGTTTCTTGTTGACCCACAGGGGTTCGAACCCCGACTCTTCTGAACCAAAATCAGACGTGTTGCCAATTACACCATGGGTCAATCGGCGCCTGATAAGGCGTGGCAAAAGTAGATATTTTTTTGAATTCAGGATTGCTCTGTCTCGTAAAAGATAAACGGACAGTCAATGAATGAGTGAATAATCTGACCAAGCTCGTACAACTCGTCATCTCCCCTTTCATAAAACCATTCTATCGAGACCCTGTTGTGAACATCATCGTAAAGTGATAGTTTCTTAATGAGACCATAAACCCACTTTGTCGATGCCGTATTGATGAAATCAAAAGAAAGAGATACACGCGTTCTGATTGCCGTGCGGGCCACATAATCAGTTACCCACTCCTCAAGAGGACGGTAAAAATCAGAGGCATTCTCGGGTATTGACCTCCCCCTGATCTCAAGGTGACCCTCAAGAAACAATACTTCAGGCGTAACCTTTGTAGGCTCTATCTTAATGATATTCATTCCCATTTTAGCCGCAATAAAAAATCCCCCTGGTGTGGCATTCACAAAAATAGTAAAATTAGGTTTGCCGCTGATTACGATCAGTTATTTTTCGGTTCATGGGAAAACAGAGTGAGCTCACCCTGCTCCCACAGCGTCGGATGCTCAGTATCAAACCTGCCTATGATGGCATGCATGATGGTGCGACGCATAAAATCCGCCTTGCTCCTGACCCTGAAACGCTGACAGTAGATGTTGAGAGCCCTCGCTTCCCTCTCGTTAAGCCTGAGAGTCAGGTTGGTCGTTCTCTTTATCTTCTCCTCAGTAATATGTATGCGTTTCAACCTGGCTTTAAATTTTATACTAAAATAGCCCCCGGCCACGGTATTTACAGCCAGGGAAACAGTGATTTATTAACAACAAAAAGCAGGTCGTTCATAACGAGCTGACCTGCTTGATGTTATAGTATTAATAAGTATTAAAGCCTGTTAAGGGCATTGAGGTCCCCAAAGGCTTCCTTAAGCCTTGCAGTGAATGTTTCCTGGCCCTTGCGGAGCCATACCCTCGGGTCATAATACTTTTTATTGGGCTTGTCATCACCTTCAGGATTTCCGATCTGGCCCTGCAGGTAACCCTTTTTGGCCTCATAGTAATCCCTGACACCTGCCCAGAATGCCCACTGCATATCGGTATCAAGATTCATTTTTACTGCACCGTATTTAATGGCTTCGGTGATCTTTTCCTTCTCAGACCCTGAACCTCCGTGAAACACAAAATTGACAGGGTTGGGACCGGTCTTGTACTTTTTCTGGATAAATTCCTGCGAGTTCTTCAGTATCTCGGGCTTAAGGGTAACGTTACCGGGCTTATAAACGCCGTGCACATTACCGAATGAGGCAGCTATGGTGAAATTTGGCGAGATCTTCAGGAGCTCTTCATAGGCATAAGCCACATCCTCGGGCTGGGTATATAGTTTCGAGCTGCTTATCCCGGTATTATCGACGCCGTCTTCTTCGCCACCGGTAACACCCAGTTCAATCTCAAGCGTCATTTCAAGCTTGTGCATCCGCTCAAGGTACTTCTTGCATGTCTCAATGTTTTCTTTCAGAGGATCCTCTGAGAGATCGAGCATATGAGAGCTGAACAGCGGCTTGCCGTTGGTCTCATAAAACTCCTCGCCGGCATCCAGCAGGGCGTCTATCCATGGAAGGAGCTTACGTGCTGCATGGTCAGTGTGAAGTATTACCGGGATACCGTAGTACTCTGCCACGTTATGTACATGAAGAGCGCCTGATATTCCGCCGGCGATGGCTCCTGTATGGTTCTCTTTCGTCAGACCCTGACCGGCAAAGAAATGCGCTCCGCCGTTTGAAAACTGAATTATCACGGGCGAATTCACCTCCCGCGCTGTCTCAAGCACAGCATTCACCGAGTCAGTCCCGACAACATTAACTGCCGGAATGGCAAAATCATTCTTGTTTGCATAATCAAACAGCTTCTTTACATCTTCACCGGAGATGACACCGGGCTCAAGATTTAATCCTTTGTTACTCATTCTTTTGTATGTTTTATTGAATTTTCGAAGTCGGTTGCGGCAAAGATAAGTAAAAATGCAAGACTCTTTTCTGATCCCCATGCAGCATGATAATATCTTTGATGTCTTTATTATACTGATCAATTTCCTATCTTCGTAGCTTCGTTTTAAAGTCCTTATTCAGTGAACATGAAAAGAAAATTTTTTACCCTAAGCATCATCATGCTGCTTAGTCCTTTGCTTCTCTTTTCACAGCAGAAACAGTGGACGTTTGAAGAGTGCATTGCCCATGCTCTTGAGAACAACATTCAGATAAAACAGCAGGAGATCATGACCAGGTATCAGGAATCCAGTCTTGAACAGTCGAAATTAAATCTCCTTCCTTCCCTTAACGGAAGCGCCAATCATTATTATTCTTTTGGCCGGTCATATGACAAGACATCCAATAGGTATACCGAGGGCGAAACCGTTCAGTCAAACAGCTTCAATATCGGCTCAAACATGTCACTGTTTAACGGCCTGGTTAATTACAATACCATCCAGAAGAACAAGTATGAACTGCTGGCCACCGAGCAGGATCTTGAAGGATTCAGGGACAATATCTCCCTGAATGTGGCACTTGCGTATCTTCAGATACTTCTGAATAACGAACTGGTAGCCACCACCGCCGCACAGGTTGAACTGACACAGCAACAGATTGACCGCACTGCCAAGCTGGTTGATGCAGGAAGCCTGGCGCGCGGAAACCTGCTGGATATTGAAGCCCAGGCAGCCCGTGAAGAGCTGCAGCTGATCACCCTGCAGAACCAGCTGGCAATATCTGTCCTGACCCTGGCACAGCTGCTTGAATTGCCTTCGGCTGACGACTTTAAGATTGATATTCCTGAGATTACCGTTGATCCCGTTGCATTTGAAAGTAATCCTGACTCCATATATTCCGTTGCGGAAAAAATCAGACCGGAAATCCTGGGTGCCGAGTACAAGCTGAAAGGTGCTGAGTATGACCTGGCCATTGCAAAAGGCGGCAGGAGCCCTCAGCTCTCAGTGGGCGCTTCATGGAACACGGCATATTCCGATAACAGGATCGATCTTGTTACCCTGGAACCCTATGATTTCGGAACACAGCTGGATATTAACAGGAACGGCGCAGTTGGTTTTTCGCTGAACATCCCTATACTGAACGGGTGGATGGTCAACACTCAGATCAAGAACTCGCAGGCTGGGTATTGAAAATTCACGGTACGCTCTTGAAAATACGAAGAAACAGCTGTACAAGAACATTCAGCAGGCTTATACCGATGCCACAGGGGCACTGAAAAGGTACTATTCCAGCCAGAAGGCTGTATCATCAATGCAGGAGGCCTACAGGTATGCTGAACAAAAATTAAATGTTGGCCTGGTCACTGCCGTTGATTACAATCAGTCAAAGACCCAGCTGCTGAATGCCCAGAGCGAAATGGCCCAGGCAAAATATGAATATGTCTTCAAGACAAAGGTCCTTGATTTTTACAAGGGCATCCCGCTTTCTCTTGAGCACATTGGCATTATGGCACTTTAATTCAGAAAACTCATTTAATGATGAAAAACAATAAAATTCTCAAGATCCTCGTACCCATTGTTCTCCTTCTTATTGTTTTCGCTGCCGTTGGCAAAAAGAAAGGCTGGTTCGGCAAGGAAGCCACAGTCAAGGTGGCGGTTGAACAGGTGAAAAAAACTCCGATTGTCGAAGCCGTTACAGCCAACGGCAAGATACAGCCCGAGACAGAAGTCAAGATAAGTCCTGATGTCTCCGGTGAAATCGTTGAACTGCACGTCAAAGAGGGGGATTTTGTTCAGAAAGGGGTTCTGCTTTTCAAGATCAAGCCTGAAATTTACATCTCTGCAAGTGAACGTGCTGCCGCAGCCGTGAATTCATCCAAGGCCCGCCAGGCACAGGTCGAGGCACAGATGATCCAGGCTGAGTTGTCGTACAACAGAAGCAAGAAGCTTTTTGATGAGAATACGATATCCAAGTCTGATTTTGAGCAGGCAGAATCACAGTATAAAGTTGCAAAAGCCGAGAAGGAGAGCGCTCTCTACTCGGTAAAAAGCTCCGAGGCTTCACTCAGGGAGGCGAATGAAAATCTGGTTAAAACTACTGTCTATTCACCCATGACGGGTACAATATCAAGCCTGTCGGTTGAGCTTGGCGAGAGAGTCATCGGCGCCACTATGATGACCGGCACCGAGGTTTTGCGCGTTGCCGACCTTAACCGTATGGAGGTTGTGGTCGAAGTAAACGAGAATGACATTATCAGGGTAAAGCTGGGCGACACAGCCGATGTGGAGGTGGACGCTTATCTCGACCGTACCTTCAGGGGTGTGGTGACCGAGATAGCCAACTCGGCCAAAAGCACCACCATTACATCTGACCAGGTCACAAACTTTGAGGTCAGAATACTTATCCTGCGGGAGTCGTACCAGGACCTGATCAGTGAGAAGAACCCCAGTCCTTTCAGGCCGGGAATGTCAGCATCTGTTGATATTTTCACCAGCCGGAAGGCAGACATCCTCACCGTGCCCATCCAGGCGGTCACAACGCGTACTGATACTACCAAGGCAGAGACAGTCGGAGCTGAAGAGATACGAACACTCGTTTTTGTGTCGGACGGAAACTATGCTCTTGCCCGTGACGTGAAGACAGGCATACAGGATAACGTAAACATTGAGATCCTGAGCGGTCTTGCTGAAGGCGATACTGTCATTGTTCAGCCATTCAGTGCTATCAGTAAAAAGCTTTCCGACTCCACCCTTATTGAAGTTGTTGATAAAGAGGCCCTCTTCAGCACTGAAAAGAAGAAGGGAAAATAAGGTAAACGGCAATTTATTCCGTAAATGATCCTTTGCATTGAGACAGCCACCGGCGTCTGTTCGGTGGCATTATGCGATGATAACTCTGTCATCAGCGTGCTTGAGGCTCCTGCCGGGATGTCTCATTCCTCAAGTCTTACAGTCATCATACAGGAGCTGCTCAGGGGCGCTTCCATCGAAGCACGGCAGCTCGATGCCGTTTCTGTCAGCAAAGGACCCGGATCATACACAGGACTAAGGATTGGGGTATCCGTAGCGAAAGGTATCGCCTACGGTGCGGAAATACCCCTCATTGGCATCAATACCCTTACTGCAATGTGCCACGGTTATCTGACGGCAAACCCTCTCCCTGCAGACAGCAGAACCCTGCTCTGCCCTATGATCGACGCCAGGCGGATGGAGGTATATAACGCCCTTTTTACTGCGGATGGAAGAATGATACAGGAGACTTCCGCAGACATTATCACCGCGTCATCATACAGCGACAGGCTTGAATCAGAAAAAATAATATTCTTTGGAAACGGAGCCGGCAAATGCAGGTCAGCAATAACAGGCCCCAATGCCATATTTGAAGAAGGATTCAGCCTCTCGGCATCATATTTGCACAAGCCGTCAGTGAACGCCTTCAGGGAAAAGCAGTTTGAGGATGTTGCCTATTTTGAACCTTATTATCTTAAGGAGTTCATCGCAACAATTCCCAAAAAGCTGTTCCTCTGAGAAAAAACATTCCGAAATGAGAAGAATTTTACCGGCAGTACTGATTATTTTGATTACCACGGTGCAATGGGTAACCGCTCAGCTACAGCCATATATGCCGGGGGAAAAGGTCTTTTACCAGATTAAATACGGCCCCGTTGGCAGCGGACGTGCTGTCCTTGAAATAAAAGACGGCTTCTACCAGGGAGAACCTGTATGGCATGCAACAGTTACCGGTCAGACAACAGGCCTCGCCGATGCCCTTTATCATGTAAGGGACACTTATGAGAGTTATATAAACCCGGAAACAGACCTTCCTGTCTTCTCCATAAGAAACATCGTGGAGGGACACTACAAAAAGTACAACGAGGTGGCTTTTGACCATACATCGAGGAGCGATTCAACCCTGGTATTCAGCGACCTCTCGGGAAATCATACCGCCCCAAAAGGTCTTCTGGATATTGTTTCATGCTTTTACTGGTTCCGGAAATACCACCTGGCAAGAGCTGACACCCTTGTTCCCGGGAAAGCTCTATCAGATGACCACATGGTTTGCTGACGAGCTCTACCCTATCGTATTGAAATACACAGGAATGGAGACGGTTAAGATCAAAGACGGAAAGATTATGTGTTACAGATTCAACCCTGTCACGGAGGTGGGACGGGTCTTCGAGACAGAGGAAGATATGGTGATGTGGTTTAGTGCCGATGAAAATTTTTTACCGGTTAAAATTCGATTTGATATCTTTGTGGGGTCATTTCATGTGGAAATGGTAAAGAGTGAAGGGCTTAGAAAGCCACTGAATTTTATTAATTAACTCAGGAAATTTTATTTTTTATATGGCAACAACAGCAGATTTCAGAAACGGACTGGTAATTGAATACAATAATGACCTGTATGCGATAATACAGTTTCAGCATGTTAAACCGGGCAAGGGACCGGCCTTCGTGCGCACCAAACTCAGAAATGTCACAACAGGCAGGGTACTTGACAACACCTTCAGCTCAGGCACCAAGGTCAATGTGGCACGCGTGGAGAGAAGACCCTATCAGTATCTGTACAAGGATGACATGGGGTATCACCTTATGCATACCGAGACATTTGAACAGATCACAGTGCAGGAGTCAATGCTCGACAACAGTGATCTTCTCAAGGAAGGTGCTACAGTTGAAGTGGTGGTTCATGCAGATACGGAAAACGTTCTTCTTGTTGACCTCCCCGTCAACGTGGTCATGGAAGTGACTTACTCTGAACCCGGGCTTCGCGGCGATACCGCCACCAACACCCTTAAGCCGGCTACAATTGAAAACGGCTCAACCATTATGGTGCCTCTCTTTGTGAATGTGGGTGACAAGATCCGCATCGATACCCGCGACCGTTCATACATAGAGAGAGTCAAGGGCTGACGCTGGAATGATGGATGAGAGCAGGCTTCCCAGGGACAGGCTTAAGATGTCGAAATTCAAACTCGACGCCCTGCTCGATATCACTCTTTCCATCAATGCAAACTTACCTACAAAAGAGCTTCTCAGGAAGTATGAGTCTATCCTGCGCGAGGACCTGGGCATAGGCAAGCTGCTGTTATTCAAATACGGCGAGAAGTGGGAAGCGCTGCTCAACGCGGGCTTCCCTGACAACCTTAAGAAAAAAATTAATGTGGAGCGTGATCTCAACTGTTATACCGAGATCACCACTGAAGTGAATGCAAAGCCTTTTGAGGCTGTTGATATTATCATTCCTGTCATGAACAACAATATCCATACGGCATTCGTGCTGATCGGGGATATTGATGAGGAAGGTGAAGGAATGAGCCCGGTGGTCAAACACCTGAACTTCATTCAGACCATATCAAGCATAATTGTGGTTGCCATTGAGAACCAGCGTCTGTTCCGGGAGAGCCTCCGCCAGGAAGCCCTGCGCAAGGAGCTTGAACTGGCAGCACGCATGCAGATGATGCTCATCCCTGACAACAAAAAGTTGCCGGCAAACGACAGGATCAGGGTTCAGGGCTTCTATAATCCGCATTATGAGGTGGGAGGCGATTATTATGATTTCCTCACCTTGTCTGATACAACGGTGGGCTTCTGTATTGCCGACGTGTCCGGAAAGGGGATGTCAGCCGCCCTTCTGATGTCAAACTTCCAGGCCAGCCTGAGAGTGCTCTTCACTGCGAATGTCGATCTTGATGTTCTCCTGCGCAAGCTGAACACTGTTGTTGTACTGAACTCGTCCGGGGAATGTTTTATCACACTCTTCATAGCCCGGTTCAATATGAACACCAGGGTGCTTGAATATGTCAATGCAGCTCATACCCCGCCGGTTATAATAGATATCATGTCCGGCACCTCATCAATGCTGAGACAGTCATGCGTCGGCGTGGGGATGCTGGATGAAATGCCACAGGTGGGTAAAGACAAGATCTCCATCACCCGTCCGACAAAAATAATCTGCTATACCGACGGCCTCTCGGAACTGACAGACGACAACGGGAATTTCATCGGAGCCTCAACCGTGGTAAAACACTTCCCGAACTCGAGGCCTATCTCGGAAAATATTGCCGCCCTGATAGAAGAACTGGATATCCGTGCCGGAAATCCTGATCTGTTTGATGATGTGTCAATACTTGCCCTGGAAATAATGTAAGTTGCAGCATCAGGCCTGCTCGGTCTGCTCCTCTTTTTCTCTTATATCCATCGATACCAGTATCCCGGCAAAGCCCCACCATAGCGCAGCGATCTTGTCGCTGTCGAGGAAGCTGTTCATTATGCCGTGAACGACATATGTCATCAGGCCCGTCAGTATTGCCAGGGCGAAATACCCGTTAAAGGTTCTCTTCTCCCTGTACCAGACCCTGATACCGGTAAAAACGATGAAACCCGTGAGCAGCAGATATAATAAAGCCCCGGGCAAGCCTGACTCGCTCATCGTGCCGAGGTATTCGCTGTGGGCATTACCGGCATCGCCGAAGTCAGTGCTTATGATGGTTCTGTCCGCCGCCTTCTGGAACGGGCCGTAATTGAACTGATAAGTGCCCGGACCCCACCCGAACAGTGGTTTCTCCTCAGACATCCTGAGTGCACATTTCCATCTGTTTATGCGTTCAAGGTTCGACTGATCGGTGGAGATATTTGACGATGACCGGAGATGCTGGCCGAGATCAGCCGACGAATCCTCTGTAGTGCTGTCCATCTTCTGCCATATCCAGCCTGCTGAAAGAACTATTGCCACAATAAAACCGGCAGCCGTTAGGGTGAGAAGCCTGACGGGCATCCTGAGCCACAAAATTGACGACAGCGCCAGTGCTGCGATCAGGCTCACCCATGCCGCCCTGCTGTATGAAAAGATAAAACCGGCCAGAAACAGAATTATCAGCACAGACACGAACACCCTCGAAGCGACGCCGCTACCTTTCCTGATGAGAATAACCGCCAGCGGAGTCAGGAAGAAAAGCCATTGAGGCTCCGAATGATGTATGATCATTATAAAAGGGATAGCAGGCTGAATGTGCAAACTGCTGGTTCAGCAGCCCCGCACCTTCTGCCCTGACAAGGAAATAAATCACCACAACAGCGAGCCCTGTTGAATATGCGATAATATATTTCCCGGCAAAGCGTTCGCTTCTGAACAACTGGGCTGCAATAAGGTAGAAGCCTGCAATGAACCACATCCGGTAGGCAAGCGTCTTGAATGAGACGCCCGGCATTGTCGATGTCAGTGAGGTCACCAGTGTCCATACAAGATAGAGACCGATAAGAACGGTCACAGGATGCCTCAGGAGCTTTACGGAAAATTCGCGTGTGACAATAAGCTTGAACAGGGTTATAAAAAGCAGCAGTGCAAGTACAGGCTCTGTTGGCACGGAAAGATCAAAGCCCGCACTGCCCGTGAGATAACTGATCTGGATTGAAAGAGGGGTCAGGAACAGCGTCAGAAGCAACAGATGCTCGAGGGAGAGCACGGCCAGCATGACAACAGCCAGTCCTGCAGGGATAAGCCATATCAGTAATTCAATGCCGTTCATCAGTGCGGTGCACCTTCACGCCTTCGGCCACAAAGAGTACCAGCGCGGCAAGAACAAGAACAGACAGAGTCGAGACAATGACCATTATGCTCCTGCGCGGGTAAACTTTCTTCTCAGCCACCACAGCCCTGTCAACAACCAGAGTGTAGGGCATAGTCTGCTGGCTCAGCGCCAGAGCTTCAAGATATCTCCCCCTTATCAGGCCCAGGTATTCTGTCTCCGTGTCAAGAGTGGCATAGGCCTTTAATACGGCTGCTCCCTTGAGAATTATAAGGGAATCCTCATACTGTCTGACGAGGCGATCCTGCATCTCATAGCTCCTGCTGATCTCATCGAGCATGGCAGCAGCGGCATTGCGCTGCAGTTTATTGAAGATGGTGTCGCTCTGCGAAGCCATGTCATTGGCCATGGCACATGCAAGCTCCCTGTCCCGGTCCCTCACCCTGATCTCGACCGACCCGAAGGAGGTTTTGGAGGAATGTATATACCTGTCCATCTTCTCGGCTATGAGCGTTTTGGGGTATTTCTCCGAGGGTTTGATATTGTAATGTTCAGCAAGATTGTACTTCATCTTAAGATAATCCCTGACCTGTTCGCTGCTGATAACCTGCAGCAGTTTCTCGGTGGCATCATCATCACCGTAGAGGGTTGTTTTCGAGGAGGCCTCACCAAGCAGGGTGCTTGCTTCGGTAATGTTCGATGAAGGATAGAGGATAACCGTTGATTCATACAGCGGCTTAATCAGCAGCGAGATCACTGCTGACAGTACTCCTGCCAGAATTCCGGTGACAAGAAATACCCTGAAATGGCTGATGATAAAATTTATCAGATCAATCGAGTCCGGTTTGAATTCAGCTTTTATGTTACTCTTCATCTCGTCCGGTTTTAAATTTACATGACCCTGATAAGATAATAGCTCTTTTTACCTTTCTGGAGCAGCAGGTATTTATTATTCAGCAGTTTATCCGGTTTGATGATCAGCTCCGGATCGTCAATTTTCTCCTTGTTGAGGCTGACCCCTCCGCCCTGCACCAGGCGTCTGAACTCACCCTTTGATTCAGTGATTTTTGTGTGCACGGCGCACAGGTCGGAGACTGTTACTCCGGCAGATAACATTCCGGGAGTTATGTCATACATCGGCACGCCTTCAAAGACGGCAAGGAAGGTGTTTTCTTCCATGCGCTGCAGCTGTTCTGTTGTTCCCTTCCCGAACAGTATCTGGGAAGCCTCAACGGCCCCTTCATAGTCTTCCCGTGAGTGTGCCATTACTGTCACCTCCTCTGCGAGACGCTTCTGCAGGATGCGCAGATGCGGCTCAGCCCGGTGAGCTTTCACCAGCTCATCTATCTCGCTGTGTGACAGCATGGTGAATATCTTAATAAACTTCTCCGCATCGTCGTCCGCCACATTCAGCCAGAACTGGATAGAACTGGTAAGGCGTTGTCTTCGCGGGGTCAAGCCACACATTGCCTGTCTCGGTCTTGCCGAATTTCTGTCCGTCGCTTTTTGTTATCAGCGGGCATGTCATGGCATAGGCTTCGCCTCCGGTCTTGCGTCTGATGAGCTCGGTGCCCGTCACAATGTTGCCCCACTGGTCAGAGCCGCCCATCTGCAGCTTGCAGCCATAGGTATTATAGAGATAAAGGAAATCGGTACCCTGCACCAGCTGATATGAGAACTCGGTGAATGACATCCCCTGACCGGTGTCGGAGTCAAGTCTTTTTTTCACGGAGTCTTTGGCCATCATGTAATTGACTGTGATGTGCTTTCCTATATCCCGGATAAAGCCAAGGAAGGAATACTCCCTCATCCAGTCATAGTTGTTGACCATCAAAGCCCTGTTGGGGGAATGCTGATCCGAAGTCAAGGAATTTCTCGAACTGTTTTTTCATCCCCTCCTGGTTATGGCGGAGTGTCTGTTCGTCAAGAAGGTTTCGCTCCTCCGATTTCCCTGACGGATCACCTATCATTCCCGTGGCGCCGCCGATAAGTACAATGGGCGTGTGGCCGGCATTCTGCAGGTGTCTCAGCATCATCACTCCCACGAGGTGGCCGATATGCAGGGAATCGGCCGTGGGATCGAAGCCCACGTATGCAGCAGTCTTTTCCTTCAGCAGAAATTCCTCTGTTCCGGGCATGATATCATGTATCATACCTCTCCATTTCAGTTCTTCGACAAAATTCATCATCGGCAGCTCAAAATTCAGTGTCGCAAAGATATCAAAACCGGTCAGATGGTGACACCCTGCGGTTTGTTTTTATGGCGGTTGAAACTGTCAAGCAGATCGCCGCCTTCCACTATCGGGAAAATTGCGGGAATGATATCAGCGATAGGATTATAGAGAAATGACTTTTCTATTGTGGCGGAGGGCAAAAAGTGTCTTTTTTCATCTATGGTATTAAGAAAAACGAAAACGACACTAAGGATCAGTGCGGTCTTGATCACTCCGAAAACAGCGCCCAGCGATTTCACCACGAAACCCAGCGACACCGATTTAACAATTGTATCCAATAGCCTGCCGAGCAGGTTTATGCACAGGACAATAACGACAAAGGTGATTGCAAAGGCAACAATACCTGTCCAGGTTTCCTGCATGTCGAACCAGCCGGAGAGTTTGTCTGCTGTCCAGCCCGAGAAATGTATGGCTCCCCAGATGCCCAGGATCAGTGCTGCCAGCTTTGCAATCTCGATTATCAGTCCGTCAATGAAACCCTGTATCAGCCCGAAGGCAAGAAGGGCGATAATAACAAAGTCAATCCAGTTCATTGTTCAGTACGTTTGAAGGGATGAAGGTAGGAATTTGGCAGGCAATAGGCAATAGAGGGGCGAACGTTAAAAAATGATCCGGTGAATCATTTTAGTGAGCAGCCAGCCTTTAGGGGAGGCAGCAGGCAGTAGTCTTGCCACAAAATCGTCTGGCTGTCAGATCACCCCGAGTTCCTTTAGTACGTCTTTTACAATATCGTAGCGGGCCTTTGCTTTACCGTCGTAATCATCTGTCCTGAAGTTCATGGCATAGAACCATGGTACTCCGTCTTTCTCGACATAGCCCACCAGCCACATGATATATTCCGTATCTGACAACATCCCGCCGCCGGCCTTGCCACAAAGAGTATAATCATCTGTTTTCTCAAGGATGATAAGATCTTTAACGATATCAATTGATTCCCTTGATACAGGCAGGTTATAACTATAGAATTTTCTCAGGAAGTCAATCTGCTGGTTGGCACTTATTCTGAATGCGCCGGCAAGCCAGAAGCGTGAAGGAGGTCCTTCAAGGTTTTTATTGCCGTAGTCAAATGCCCGTACATATTCATAGTACTTATCAATGCCAATTTTCTCCGCCAATCCTGTATAAACCCAAACGCATGAGTATTTCATTGCCGTTCTGAGGGTCTGATCCTGGTTCCACGAAGCAACAGGCCACTCATGACCGTCCCATTTAATAATCTGGTCAGGGTCGCTTATCACACCCTCATTCAACAGGATCAGCGAATTGGGAATCTTAAATGTCGAGGCAGGCAGATAACCGGTATCGCAGAGTGAAGAGTTGTACCTGATAAACTCATTTTCCGCCTGATTGTAAAGGACTATACAACCGTCCACGCCGTACTTCTCAAAATGTGCCTTAAAATTCCGCTCCGTTGCTTTTTGAGCACACCCGGTCACGATAATCATCAGGACACCGAAGAATGATATAGCATGCTTCATATACCTCATAAATCAAATATCCTCATTCCTTGTTCGATATTCATTTTGCCCCTGCCCTATGCTATGTGCTCTGTGCTCCACGCCCTTTATTCATTTGAGGCTCTTTTTATACTCAATAACAGCTAAAAGATCCTTTACCTGCTCTTTTCTTCTCATCTCAATTGCCAGGGGGAACAGGGTGCCAATGGGTTTTTTGGATTTAAATTCTTCCTTAATGCTTTTATCAATGTCAAGCTCAAGTATCCCCGGGCAGTGTCTTGCAACGAAGTAAAATCCCGCTTTGAAATACCCGTCCCACACCGATAGCCAGAAAACCGTCTTCTTTTTAAAGCCCACTTTGCACAGCCAGGCTTTCCCGTCCTTATAATAATGCCACTGTGGTACAAGCCCGTAACCGGCACCTGTGATCTGTTTCATTGTTTCCTCGTAGGCAGGATAGCTGTCCTTCAGGACACTTCTCAGTATTTCATCTGAGGGATAAGCATCGGGGTCTTTCAATAATGGTGTTTCCATTCTTCTTATATCTGAATGATTTTCGCCTGTAATTATATTCTTTCCAATAGCCGTTACTTTACAACCAGTTTAGTATGTCTGATTCGATCCCTGCCTTTGACTGTTAAAATATAGATGCCTGATTTCATCTGGTCATTAAGGGGAAAAATGATTTCATTGGCTCCCTCATCCGGCATCGGTATTATTTCAGAACAAATCAATTGCCCGGAAAGACTGCTTATTGACATTAATGCGTCCCCGCCAGCCCAGTCGCTGCTGAATGAAATATTTACTATGCCTCCTGTTGCCGGATTGGGATAAACCGAAAAGGTATTCACGGCTGGCAGATCGTCAATTCCTGTCTGTAAGGTACCGAATACTTCGAATTCAAAAATTGAATTCCCGTACTGGGTGGTTCTGGCAGTTGATAACATCCTGATATATCTGGCTGTTGCAGTGAATGAAAAATTATCAGTTCCCCCGTCGCCGCCGGTCGTTGAAAATACCCGTGTCCATGTAGTCGCGTTGTTTGAAACCTGAATTTCAAAATTCTTTGCTGCGGCTGCCTCCCAGAAAATTCTTGCACCTGTAATATTGTAAGCAGACTGAAGATCAATTCTTATCCATTGCGGATCGGAAAACGCTGATGACCATCGGGTACTCTTATTTCCGTCGTTTACAGCCGAGGCAGGTGTTGATGCACTTTCCACGGATGATGCTGAAGCCGGTTTATTGAGAGCTATATTGGGAGGACCCACAGTTACCGAAACCTCATCATAATCGGTTTTGCCTCCGGCAGTCACTGTAATCCTGAATGTATAGGTGCCGGCGACAAGATCTGAAACAACAGGGCCGGCAACTGCTGTACTGCTGAAGGTGGCTGTGTTTGGCCCGCTTACCTGGGTCCAGACTATGGATGGTGCATCTCCGTTTGCGTCATATACTGATCCGTTAAGGGTTGTGCTTGAAGCAGGCTGATTTATAAATATGTCCATTCCGGCCATTGTTACCGGTGGCAGATCAGAAGTCATTCCCTGAAACGCCATGCCGGCATAAAGCTGCCCGAGTTTTGTCAGAGCCCCGTTTGCTCCGAGCAGACTTATATCCGGATTAATGCCAACCCTTGTGGCAAACCAGGAATATCTGAAAACAATCGGGTCGTTTTCAAGTATCGGAATGGCTTCCTTCATGTATTTCACGACGCCTTCAAAGTCGGGCTTTGGCGGGTCCCATGGAGCAAACTCGGTGATCCACAGAGGCTTGTTGTATTTCCTGAATTTATCCAGATAGTTGCTTAAGGCTGCTGAGCCCGGGGCATAGCTGTGAATGGCAATATAATCGACTTTGCAGCCCGGACAGGCAGCAAAGAATTTATCGAGCCAGTCAACCGGATCATTGGTTACTCCATCCACACAATCGCCGCACCAGTTTACGGCCGGACTTACAAGTTGCAGTCCTTTATCGGCAGCAATTTTTTCAAGGTTTGGCCACATTGAAGCAGCCTGGGCAGGTGTAATGTTTGCCTGCGACTTAAAGTTAGGTTCGTTAAATCCGAGGAGATACTTACTTCCTGCCGGTATCCTGGCTTCAATCCCTGCCACATCGCCCGCATACACGGCACCCCAGCACATCGGCACCCATTCGATCCCTGACAGTTGGCCCTGTGACACGGCCGGAGGTTCTACTCCCCAGTCGTAATACCATGTAACAGACGGGGCCAGTATGACCAGGTCCTGTGGTGAAGCATCGCCGCATATACCCCGTTTCGGGCTTTTAGTCTGACCGTATGTAAAAGAAGACAGGCCAAACAGGAGAATCGCAGATGCAAAAAGGATTCGCCTCATTATTGCCGGATTAACTGTTCATCCATAATCTGAATTACTTTATTGAAAGACTATCCTGTACCCGAATGAAAATGATATAGGAAATAAACCTTGTTCAAACACCACGCCGTATACCTGTTCCAGATAATCCATATAATCCTGTACTTCAGAACTTCTGAAAGGCACAAATAAGGATACGCTTATGTAGTCGTCCGAATACTTAAAGGGCTTGAAATCCAGTCCCGCCCCAACAGTGGCACCGTAAAATACTTTATTCAGTTCTCCCATGTCAGCAACCCTGATTACGGCATTATATCCGTACATCGCCAGAACAGATACCAACACATGACTGGAGCTGCTCCCGATAGCAATCCTGGATTTGATGCCGAGGTTGTAACCCACACTGGCCAGATTGTAGCCGATACCGCAAAAAAGTCCGAAATTTCTCTGCGGGTAATACAGAATGTTACCGCCGAACCCGCCGTAATCCTGCCCTATACCCAAACCAGCTGAAAGTTTGTCGAAAGTTACTACAGAGTTGGTCTGCAATACCAGCTCATTCAATAACTCGGTGTTCGTTGTTTTTGGAACGGAAGCCGTATCCTGAACAGGTATTGCCGGGGTTTTTGCGCTAACTGTCAGGGAATCCTTTTTTTCTGTCTCCGCAGGTTTTTTGACTGTTGTCACGACCACGGGCTCCTGGGAAAAACCAATTCCATCCAGGAAAAACAGAAAAGATGCAATCAGAATGAAGTGCTTCATTCCACAGAATGATGAAATACCTGATCCGGAGCGGGAAATAAGACCTTGTTTCTGAATGTTTTTCATGCGGATAGATTTACTCTCAAATATAAACAGAAAGATCCTGCAGTGCAAAAACCGCGGAAATCTAGACTTCAAGGCCTAAAGACCGCAACTCCTGCCTGAGCTGGTTCTGCCGAGTTGAAAGTGTATCGAATGAAACCCCAGCTCCGCGGCCGCTTCCGCGTTGGCTTTGTTGTCGTCAATATAAACCGATTCTGCCGGATTGATATTGTATCTGTTCATCAGCACCCGGTAAATGGCATGATCAGGTTTGAGGAGCTTCTCATACCCCGAAACCACTATGCCGTCAAATTGTTTCATGAAGCCATAGCGTTCATAAGCTACCGGAAAAGCTTCATGCGACCAGTTTGTCAACGCGTAGAGGGGCATTCCGGCCGATTTAAGCTCATTGAAGATCTTTACCGTATCATTGAGCTCCCCGCCAAGCATCTCCTCCCAGCGGCCGTAATAAAGGGCAATTTTATCACTGTACTCCGGAAATTTGGCGGAGAGCTCGGCAGTGGCTTCGCTGAAAAGCTTGCCGCCATCCTGCTGAACATTCCATTCATAAGTGCATATCTCTGGACAGGAACCATTCCATCTCCTCCTCGCTGTTGAAAATCTTACGGTACATATGTCTGGGGTTCCAGTCTATAAGGACGCCCCCGATGTCAAAGACAACGGTTTTAATATTGCTCATGCTTTAAAAATCAAGACGCAATATTAACTATAAATTCTCAGGATTAAACGCCACCCTGGCTTTTCCGAATGCACACACCCGGGGATTGCCCGCATAATGTTCATACGGCTCCGACTGGCATGTTCCGTCCAGGATTGACTTTACACAGGCAACCTGATCGAGGATGAATCCGGCCGGCAGGGGATCTCCGTGACCGGGAAAAATAGTTGTGAACTCACTCATTTTCTCCACCTGTTTTTCGAGTGTCACCAGGTATTTGCTCAGCGGCAGGCACCCCGGCAGCCAGAGCCATACCAGTCCATTGTTGTTGTCACCGGCAAAGAGAAGCTTGTTACTGATATCCAGGAGGCAGATGCTGCCGGGAGTATGTCCGGGAGTTTCAATAACCTTTATCCACCGGTCTCCCAGGTTGAAAAGGTCGCCATCCGTCACCGGTATCAGCTTGGTATTAAAAGGCTTGCCTTTAAACCGCTCCGCGTCCCGTGGTCTTTCTGCCTCAGGAAGATTTTCCAGCATTGATTTCGCCCGTTCATATGTTCCTGAGGCAGCGGCAGATTCAAGGTCAGCCTCATGAACATATACCTTTTGCAAACTGATAGTTGGCCCCGGAGTGATCACCGTGACCGTGGGTGTTCACCACGATGAGAGGCTTGTCCGTCATCTTCCGGATCTGCCCTGCCAGGTCGGCTGCGCCATTCCCGGTATCGACAACCAGGGCGCTGTCGTGACCGATGATAAGGTAAATATTCGGCCCCCGGTCAATAATCTGCCAGACGTCCTTTGCCACCTCCTTGACCGTGAACCATGACGAATCCTGCTGACTTGCAGCCATTAATGGGAAAAAGAGAAGGGCAGTCAGGAATAAAAGTGCATTCTTCATATCTGATCGCGATTTTAGCTTATTAATTACTCATTGCTGACTGACGGTAACAATGCCGGTGCCTTTAAGTGTTTCGATTGCTTCTGCCGGTAGTTTCCAGTTATTGTCAAAGAGACCCTGTGACACTATGTTGTCTGTGTTCTCCTTAAAGAGCACATAATCCTGGAACTTTTTCAGCATCTCCACTTTGGAACCCATAAAGGCATAGCCGGCCTGGCCGGAAGTGTTTTTCGGAGGGGTCCACCATGAAAGTCCCGAGTTGACAAGGATATAATGCCGGTTCATCGGGAAAATGTACACCAAACCATAACCTGCGGCGTCTTTATTGAGGTGCAGCGGCAGTTTGTCGGCAAACTTTTCAATTACTGAATTTGTCTCGCGGGTACCGAAGAGAATAAGGTTTGCTGTCACATAATCACTTTGTCTTACCTCCTGGTCAGAGATCACCCTCGGGAACACCATTATCCGGCCGCCCATGCCCGACCAGTCGGCTGCAGAAGCTGCCTGTTCCCTTCTGGCATTCAGTTCTTCCGGCGAAGGATTGCCTCCTGTGCCGTAGACATAGATATGGCTGCTGCTCACTGCAGCATAAAGAGGACCTTCGGCACCGGGTTGTTTGGAGGTAAGGCCGGGAGTGAATTTCCTGTTTGCCCATGACCCGCCTGATTTCATAAAG
Organism: uncultured Bacteroidales bacterium; assembly: GCA_963730615.1. GTDB lineage: Bacteria > Bacteroidota > Bacteroidia > Bacteroidales > VadinHA17 > SR-FBR-E99. Next base: position 54,651 of record CAVSSR010000003.1, read on the forward strand.
GATATTGCACCGGCACTCCTTACGGAAAAGGATTTGCCATCCACCTTTACCGTTACTTTTTTGTCGGCATTAAACAGCGGATGGCCTGACAGGTTCAGGGTAAACGCGGCAAGTCCTGAGCTGGTCACTTCAACGGTATTGCCGGCAGTAAACCGTGCATCAATGGTTGCCATGGTTCCGGGAACCAGGTCGTCAAATGTAACCCAGTAAGCCTTATTGTATTTAAACCACTTGGAACTGAATTTGACCTGCCCGGGAAACATGTCTCTTTTGAACTGTGAGAACCAGTCAAATATAAATCCGTCCTTATATGCCCATTCCCAGCTGTTATGGCCGACACCGGGATATTCAACATAGTCAAGTTTTTGTGCGGTTGTTTCCAGCTTTGCCTTCCACTCGGATGCTGTTTTGTAAAGAAAGTCCTTGTCCCCGATGAAAAGATGAACCGGCATGTTCAGGGCATTGCCGGCAAGGTCGATGGTTCCTTCCGGCGGTGCAGGACAGACAGGGGCAATAGCTGCCCAGACATCCGGACGGGTCATTCCAAGCCAGAGAGTGCCGCCTCCGCCCATGGAAAGTCCGGTCAGATAGATCCGGTCTTCATCAATCAGAAAGCGCGACTTAAGATCATCGAGCATCTCATATACATCCTGTTCGGGAATGCCCTGGTAGCCGGCCGTACCCCTTGCATACGGCGCCGCAGCTATATAATCGACAGGCTTAAAGGGCGGCCAGTACCTTGTAGCCTCAACGTCTGTCTCGAAAGGCACGTTGCCGGGCTTGATAAAATCATATCCCTGGCTGTTCCCTACGCCAAAGAGGCGCCTCAGCCCCAGCCGGTGGTTTGACCACGCTCCGTGCAGGAAGATAACCAGCGGATAAGTCTTATTCTCGTCAAAGTTTTCCGGAATATAGACTGCGTAAGGCTGATCTCTCTCATCCGCCGTTGAGAAGAATGAGAGATCCTGGGGTCCCGGTTTTAGTTTCTGCGCAATTGCATAATCTGAATTAAATGCGAATAAAACTGCGGCCAGAATGAGTAACTGACAGATTGGTCTGAAGGATTTCATATTACTGTTATTAATGCGGTTTAAAAGTCTTTTGAAACAGTTGTCCGGTGGGGTCCGGCCCTGCAAAAACAGACAGGAATTAGCTGGCTGATCAGACGGGCGTCACTCCTTTTATCAGAATTATGTTTCCGTATTTTACAGTCTCGCCGGTCATGACGACGGCAAAGGCGTTTTTTGCCCTTTCGTAGAAGGCGAAGCGGTCGAGGCGTTTCACCTGAGGAAGGCCGGGAGTGTTGAGGGAGATTCGCTTCATATATGAAATTTCAACACCGGGATCCAGCTTATCACCCACAACCGGCTCCATCATAATGACCGGGTGAGGCACATATGTATCAAGTTCGAAAAGAGGCAGTATCGCCTCAAGCAGGTCTGCGATGTGCAGTCCGTCAGCCCTGATGATTCTTTTGTTCAGGCTCTCGCCCGGGAAGTGTGCATCGGCCAGCACGAGCTCGTCGCCGTGGCCCATCCGCGCCATCACCTCAAGCAGCTGAGGCGAGATAAGAGGAGATATACCCTTAAGCATATATTATTTTTTACAGGTAGTGAAAATAGTGTTTTCCGGAGAAAGATGATCGCAGGTCATCGTATTATTGCAGAAAAGATCATAAATCAATTCCACACAACGGGTAAACAATTTCATGCAATACCGGTTATTTATCCATAATTGATATATTTAAACCGAATCAGCATATAAACAGATTATGAACAGCAAAGATTTCTTTACGATTACCAATGGGGTGAAAATACCCGCTGTCGGTTTCGGAACCTGGCAGATACCCGCGGGTGATGTGGCGTACAATTCAGTAACTGCAGCGCTTAAGAGCGGTTACAGGCACATAGACACGGCCTACGCCTACGGCAACGAGGCAAGTGTCGGGCAGGCCATCCGTGATTCCGGCATTGACCGCAAGGAAATATTCGTTACATCAAAGCTGCCGGCAGAAATAAAGAACTATGCCCTGGCACGCCGGTATGCTGAAAACACAATGAAGAACATCGGTCTCGAATATATTGATCTTTATCTTATCCATGCTCCCTGGCCATGGAACCAGATAGGTGCAGACTATACAAAGCAGAATATTGAGATATGGAAAGCGATGGAGGAGTTTTACGAGACCGGCAGCACCCGTTCGATAGGGATATCCAATTTCAATGTCTCAGATGTCAATGCCATACTGGAGACATGTCGTATAAGGCCGATGGTCAACCAGATCAAGTTTCACATCGGACACGGGCAGCAGGAAATCAGGGAACACTGCGCGAAAAACGATATCCTTGTTGAGGGATACTCGCCTCTTGCCACGGGCAACCTCCTGCATAATACGGCAATTGCCGGCATTGCGAAGAAATACGGTAAAAGCGTAGCACAACTCTCAATTCGTTATGTTCTTCAGAAAGGTGCACTGCCGCTTCCAAAATCGACACACCCTGAATATATCAGGCAAAACCTGGAAATCGATTTTGAGATCGCGGGAGATGACATGAAAGTTCTTGACGGACTGAAAGCTGCTGTCTGATCCGGATTTTAACCGGTCACGTTGCGGCCGTAAAATCTTTTTATATTTGACCTCATTTAATTGAAACTTCAAAAAGATGAGAATCCTACAGACCAGACTTGCAAGTTATGATGCCCCGCAAAAGGTTATGGCAGCGGGCATTTATCCCTATTTCAGGGAAATAGAATCAGACCAGGACACAGTTGTTAAGATCGGGGGAAAGGATGTGCTGATGTTTGGATCGAACAGCTATCTGGGTCTTACCAACCATCCGAAAATCAAGGAAGCTGCAAAAAGGGCAATTGACAAATACGGAACAGGATGTGCAGGCTCGAGGTTTCTTAACGGAACACTCGATATCCATATCGAACTTGAAAATAAGCTTGCAGAACTTGTTGGCAAGGAAGGAGCTCTTTGTTACAGTACCGGTTTTCAGGTTAATCTGGGCGTTGTTTCTATTCTGACAGGACGACGCGACCACATTCTTCTTGACGAACGTGACCATGCTTCGATAATTGAAGGAAGCAGGTTATCCTTCTCAAAAGTGCTCAAGTTTGCTCATAACAATATGGAGGCCCTCGAAAATAAACTGAAACAATGTGCTTCCGGAAGCCTTAAACTTATTGTCGTTGACGGAATATTTTCAATGGAGGGAGATATTGTAAAATTACCTGAACTGGTAACCCTGGCTGAAAAATATGATGCAACAATTATGGTTGATGATGCTCATGCAACAGGTGTGCTCGGGAAAAACGGATCGGGTACTGCATCACATTTCGGCCTCACCGACAAAGTGGACCTTATTATGGGAACCTTTTCAAAATCGCTCGCATCACTCGGGGGTTTTATTGCTTCAGACAAAGAGACTATCAACTATATTAAACACAATTCGCGGTCACTTATCTTCAGTGCCAGCATGACCCCTGCATCAGCAGCTTCTGTCATTGCTGCAATAGATATCATGGTCAGTGAACCGGAAAGGACACAGCACCTCTGGGAGGTTTCCCGGTACGCCCTGGATGGTTTCAGACAAGCCGGGTTTGATACCGGAAAGTCAGAAACACCAATAATCCCCTTGTTTATCCGTGATGATTTTAAGGCCCTTACCCTGACCAGGGAACTGCTGGCTGATGGAATATTTGTCAATCCGGTTGTTTCACCTGCAGTCCCGAAAGAAGACAGTCTTATCAGGTACTCACTCATGGCTACACATACAAAGGAACAGGTTGAAATTTCAATTGAAAAAATAACCAGAGCCGCAAAGGGACTGGGAATTCTGAACTGATTTCAAATGAAAAAGGTTATTCTCATAAGCGGAATTTCTTCCGGATTTGGCAAAGAAACAGCAAGGCTTCTTGCAGCTTCAGGTCATATAGTATACGGTACTGTACGCAGGGATTTCGAAACAAGCGACAGGGTATTTGTTGTCAGAATGGATCTGCCGGATTTAAAGTCAGTTAAAAATGCTGTTGAAACTGTCATTCAGAAGGAAGGAAGAATTGATGTTCTGATCAACAATGCAGGTATGCATACCGGCGGTCCCATCGAGACTTTACCCTCAGAATACATTAAATTTCAGATGGGTACCAGCTTTTACGGATTGGCCCAGGTAACCAGGGAGGTATTACCGTACATGCGGAAACAAGGGGGCGGCATGATAATAAATATCAGTTCCATTGGCGGTCTTATGGGTTTACCGTTCCAGGCATTTTATTCAGCTGCCAAATTTGCTGTCGAAGGTTTCAGCGAAGCACTCAGAATGGAAGTTAAGCCCTTTAATATCAAAGTAGTGGTGATCAATCCGGGTGATTTTCATACAAATAATTCAGCTAACCGGAGAAACTTTCTTGCCCCGACAAATGATGCCGATCCTTACCATGAAAATTTTAAAAATGCTCTCGAACAGATAGAAAAGGATGAAGCTGGCGGATGGGAGCCTGTGGTTCTTGCCCGCAGGCTTGTAAAGATCGTTGAAAGCAGAAAGCCCCGGCAGAAATATATAATCGCCTCGTTTGAACAAAAGCTGGCCGTGCTCCTTAAATCCATTTTACCCGGTAAGCTGTTCAGGACTATTCTTGAAGATCATTACCGGATAAAATAAATCATGTCCTGGGACTGGCATCTTCCAGGTCCCATTTGCTAAATACGGCCCGGACTTTGGCTAAAGCATATGAAGCAGTTTCATATGAATTTTCTCCACGACCAGCAGGTACTTCAACATTATAATATCCCTGGTAACCAGCATTGCGAAGATTGTTCATCTTTTCCTCGAGTGGCCCGTCTATTATATTCATCGGGATATGTGTATGTACAGCAAGTTTGGCGGCCTCCTTATCACATTGATTTCTTTCCTCATCTGTATTTGTACCTTTCCATCCCCGATATGTATGCAGATTGCAAAACCCGGGTGGTTTACCGCATCATAAAGCTTTTTCAGGTTTTTCCAGGCGCCGGATGGACCCATATGGTTCTCTGCACCTGTCTTAAAGCCGTTGTCATATGCATACTGGGCATATTCCCTGTAACGTTTTACGATAAAATCGAATTCTTCATCTGTCCAGTCAGTCCGGCCTTCAGGCATATTGAATTGGGTCCTGAATCAAGCGGACAAAACCAACTCCCGAGCATTTTAGCAAGTCTCAGGTGCTCAAGTGCATTCTTATGATTCAGCTCCGTCTCTCCGGTTCAAAGGTTATAACATGGCAGCCATCTGCTGCAATATTTGGAATACACAGTTCACGTTCATCCAGCGCTTCTTTGACGTTTGCGATCCATCCATCCTCAAAAGGAATATATGTGCCTTTATCATAACGTTCCCGGAAATCCTTGAGGTGACCGCCCCATAAGTCGGCAGCATCGAGATTATAGCGGTATTTGCAGGTTTCAAAATAACCAAAGATATCCTGCATACCCCTGCTCACCAGACCGTTAAAAGTATACGAAAGCATGGATAACTTGTGTTTCCTGAGAAACGATCCTGATACTGATGGTATATTCCCTGAAGCCGAAGCATTCAGGAATGCCGGACCAGCTATAGCAGCCAATGCGACAACAGAACTTTTCTTTAAAAAATCACGACGTGTGTTCATTTCCTTAATTGTTTAACAGATTAATTGGTTCATATGTACCCGGATATTGTCTGGCCGGCCCCAGTTTAGCCTTGTTGTTACATTTCCCATCCCGGGCGATATTCACGGGTAGCATACTGATTAGCCTCAGGGATATTTGTCACTCTCAGATTCTGGCTATCCCATAGCAATCTCTGACCCCCCATTCTGATAGCAAGGTTTCCCAGAGCTATGGTTTCTGATATGGGTTGGACATTTTTAAAATTGCCTCTGGAAGGTTTTATTCCCATAAACGCATTATTCATTTCATCCTTTGACAATGCGATGTACTCCTCCGGCACCGTGATGGATGCTGCCATTTCATCACCGTTATCAACACCAAAAATCTGCATATTGTTGTATCCGTCAAAGGCGGTATAAATAACTCCCTTTTCACCGATAAACAATACACCTCCGGCATCACTCAGATCCACACCTCTGTCAACCATAGCCCTTGGAGTCGGGGGTTTCATATTGCCGTCATACCAGTAGACATCAATATTTTCATTCTTATCCAATACCGGGACATCCCAATGAATTCTGGAGGCCCAGGGAAAAGAAAGCTTATTCTCAATTTTTTTGAAATACGTAATTATTGAGTTCGTAGTGAATGCTGCAATCAGCCTTAGCGCTCACAGGCACGCCGAGATTTCAGAACACGCCAGTCTCTCCAGAAACCATAAAATGCCATATCGCAAAGGACCCCTCCTCCGAATTCAAACCAGCCTCTGTAAACGAAATGAGTATATTCAGGAGAGTACGGACGATCGGTACTGGGTCCGAGCCATAACTGCCAGTCAAATCCGTCAGGAATTGGTTGCGGTTCAGGCAAAGTGGCCTTGGCCTGTGGCCAGGTGGGACGGTTGGTCCACCGGTGCAGTTCAGTTACTTTTCCGATGATGCCCTGCTTCATCAGTTGCATCATTGTATATGTCTTTGGCGGATCCTGAAAGAAATAGCAATGTGTCGGAACTCCGGATTTATTAGCGAAGTCTATTGAAGCACGGACTTCATTCAGGAAGTTAGAAATTGGCTTATGTGTTGCCACATTAACCTTCTTTTTCATTGCTGCAATGTTAATGGGAGCATGTAAATGATCCGGAGTAAAATTAAATACTGCATCCAGTCCTTTTTCCTTTTCAAGAAGCTCCCTGAAATCAGCATAGGCATTACAGCCTTTATATGTTCCTTTCCCGATATAATCTGCATAAGCCTTTTCAACTCTTCTTCTGCCTTCTTCACGGCCTCCGGGGGCACCACCCGGGCGACCCGGATATTTATTACTATCCCTTTCAGGATCACAGACAGAGGTAATCTGGTATTCAGGGTCTTTCAGATATCCGTTAAGGGCGCCAAGCCCCATCATGCCACACCCTATCAGAGCGACGTTCATTCTGTCGCTGGGGGCGATCTTTCCTGAACCGCCCAAAACGTGTGACGGAATAATACTAAGAGCTATTCCGGAAGCTGCGGTTTTTTTTATGAAATCGCGACGGTTGAGATCTCTTTTTCCCTTCATCAGATTAAGTATTAATTCATTTGTATTTATCGACTAAATGTTAAGCTTCTCACACTGTCAGTTAGCGCCTTAAAATGTGTCAGGCATCAGTATAAATTCAAAGCAGGCAAAATTATTTCCCTTGTTATAGTGAAATGTAAGCAAATGAAGTCCTGATTCATTAAAGGAGATTGTACCTATCTCTGCCTTATTCCATTTGTGCATACTGCCTGTTGCAAGCGGAAGTCTGCATTCGCTGGCAGGTTTATTATTTACAGAAAAAGTAATGGTATTGGCATCGTTTGCATAAAGTGCAACAATTTTATAAGTGCCGGCTATTTTGACATCCACTGTGTAATTGACCCATTCATTATCCTCGGTCCAGCCTATATAGAGCTGGTTTACCGGAGGAGTAAAATAATTATCGTTGTGATTAAAATCTGCAAAGTCCTTGGTATAAGATATATCTACAGCTTCGTCTTTGCGAAAATTCCATTGATAGGCCGTCGCATGAGGCCTCTGGTGATCCGGGATTTGATTGAGTTCACCAGCGCCTCTGTTTAAGATCTCAAAGTCGTGATAGGCTATTCCCTCACCACCCAGATCATAGTATGCACATTCAATTTTACCGGGAATAACCTGAGCTCCTGCTTTATAATTACCGTCTTCGTAAGGTTTTCCTTTATAATCTGAGGGGACTGACATCTGGTTTTCTGAGGTCGATGCCATAATTGACGTAGAGGGTTTGGCCCCGGGAACGAACTCCAGGTACTGGACGTTCATAAATCCAGTCCTGACGAACTTCAGGGTGAGGACATGCGGGCCTTCCTCCAGTTCGAGCTCTGCAATGTTAGTGAACATACGCCATGTATGGACATGGCCGGTGGTCTCCAGAATAATCGTACCGGTTTTATCAGCACCATCAACCGAAAGGCTGATCTCTGTGGAATCCCTGGCCACTGAAGAAAGCATGTTTATCTGGTACTTGCCGGTGGTCTTTACGTCCACGCTGTAGTTCAGCCATTCATCCGGTACGATCCAGCCGACATAGTATTTGTCGTATGGCAAGGCCGTTCCGTCTAAAAACTTATCAATGCCCGGTTTCGTGACAGATATGCCCACCTCATACCTGCCGTCGCGTGCCAACCCGATCCCTTCGCTTCCATTGTTTTTAGGTGCAGGGTTGTGGAAGGCAACTCCTTCGCCACCCTCATCATAAAAAGCTGCTGTGATCTTGCCCGGGATAATCTGTCTCTCTCCCTTCCACGGTTTGCTTTTGACGTCAATTTGCTGTGCTGCACTGATACTATAAACCAGTGCCACCCCGACAATAACAACGATGAATCTTTTTGCTTTCATAATGATTTTGTTAGGTTTTTATGCAAAATTTCAATACTAATAACAATTAGTCTACTAATTTATGCATTAATTGTCAGGTATATAGCATCAGCTATTCAGATAATGAAAAAGCCCGGGATTGAAATCCCGGGCCCCGAAGCACATATCCTGAATTATTGTATCAATATTACCTTTAATGACCTGCTATCTGACATTATTTATCTGCTGTAAAAGGTACTGCTTGCTCTTGACACCAACAATACGGTTTACTTCTTTCCCGTCTTTAAAGAGAACCATCGTAGGGATATTCCTTATCTGATATTTTTGTGCAAGTGCCTGGTATTGTTCAATATTTACCTTCCCCACGTACGCATTGCCTGTAAGCTCATCAGCAACATCATTCAAAACCGGAGCCATCATTCTGCATGGCGCGCACCAGCTTGCCCAGAAATCTACGAGTACAATCCTGTTTTTTGTCTGATGCTGAAAATTGACATCAGTAAGGGTAATAATATTCTTATGATCTTCCACCGAAGGAATGTTTTTCATTCTGGCACGGGCTAATAAAAACAACATGCCAAATACAATAATTAAGGCGCCGGTTATAATAAGAGCAGTTTTCATATTACGCTAATGAATTTTGTTTTTGTTTGATTTTCAATTCGTTTAAATAACCTGACGTTGCAAGGGCAGCAATTGTACCGTCACCAACAGCAGTGGTAATCTGTCTGAAGCGCTTTGCAGTACTGTCGCCGGCAGCATACACCCCATCTATATTTGTCGACATGTCGCTTTTAACCATAATCTCACCCCACTTATTCATATCAATCCTGCCCTGAAGAAATTCAGTGTTTGGCACATATCCGATGAAAATGAAGGCTCCGTCAGTTTTGAAATTTCTAATTTCTCCTGATCTCAGGTTTTTAATATCAGCACTTTCAAGCTTCTCATTGCCATAAAAAGCCGTAATCGCAGATTCCATAATATAGTGGATCTTACTATTGCTCCTTGCTTCTTCAACGGCATGCTCAAAGGCCTGAAAATGGTCAAACTGGTGAATTATTGTTACTTTGTTTGCATATTTTGTAAGCGAAACAGCTTCTTCAAGAGCCGAATTACCCCCTCCAACTACAATAATTTCTTTATCGGTAAAAAAATCACCGTCGCATGTGGCACAGTAGGAAATACCCCTGCCCTTGAAGCTGTCTTCCCCGTTACTCCAAGTGTACGTGACCTTCCCCCCGGAGTTAGAATAATTGCATTTGATGAATAGGTTGACCCATCCTTAAGAACAACTTCTTTTACCTCTCCGGTCAGGTCAAAACCGCTTACAGAAACATTTGTTTTAATATCACAGCCAAAGCTTTTTGCCTGCTTTTTCATGATATTGGAGAGTTGATATCCGCTTATACTTTCAACTCCCGGATAGTTTGCAATTTCATGGGTGAGCACCATCTGACCGCCGGCAACACCTTCATCAATAATAAGTGTCCTGTACCTGGCGCGTGACAGGTAAATGCCTGCCGTAAGTCCGGCAGGCCCTGCTCCAACTACTATTGCATCGTAGTGATTAGAAGCGTCCATTCTTTCAGGCTTTTACAGGCACAGAGAATTCTCTGTCCAGGATAGCCGTGACCTGGCTCTTTGGTCTGAATACTGGAGGTGGCTTTTACCACTTTACCGCCCTTGTAATAAATTGTAAAAGGAATCCCCATGAAACCGCGTACTTCAGGCAGGTTACGGATAATATATGACTCCGGGTTATCAAATTCCATATCACAGAACTTAACATGCTTATAGTTATCTTCAAGTTCCTCGGCAATTCCGTAGACAGGAATACACATCGGGCCCATCCGGCCGCAAATTACCATAACGTTTTCATTTTCGCTGATAACTTTATTCAGATCAGCAGCTGACATCAGGTGTTTCAAATTTGTGTATAACATGATTTTTAGCTTTTAATTTATGGGGCAAAATTACGGCACATTGCACTAATACTAAAGGAAATGAGGAGCTGGCACGACAACTTGTCTCTTGAACAAGCACAACTTTTTAATTGATTTGGATTAACTTTATCAAATAGTTCTTCAACCCGGGATGAAAACAATACTTGAAACAGACAAGGATTTTATCTGCGATATCAATGCGCCCTGCTTCCGGAATCTTCTGCCCGAGGAGGCAGAACTGGTAAGTTCATCCAAAACCCAGGTATTCTTCCGCAAAGACGACAATCTGACAAAACAGGGGGCGTTTGCTTCATATGTACTGTTTGTTATTAATGGTCTGGCAACGCAATATCTTGAAGGTGCCGGGACAAAGAACTTTAATCTCCGGATAATCAGGCCTGGCGAGTTTGTGGGCCTTTCAACAGTGTTTTTCGGAAATGTTTTCAATTATTCTTCCATTGCCCTGACCGATTGCCAGGTCTTTCTGATAGAGAAAGAAACTATGGCTAAGGTAATCAAACAGAATGGCTCGTTTGGTTTCTCCATTACCAAAAGGTACTGTGAGCAGAACGCCAACCTCATCAACACGGTACGCAATCTTATGTACAAGCAGATGAACGGACGGCTGGCAGATGCATTGCTATATATTGACAGCCTGAGGAGTGAGGCTGAGGAGATATTCCAGCTTCTTTCACGAAAAGATATCGCAGACTTTGCCGGGATCTCAACTGAAAGCGCAGTCAAACTGCTGAAAACCTTTGAAAAAGAGGGCCTGATAGAATTGCATGAGAAGGATATAAAGCTGGTGAACCACGATGCGTTGGCTGAAATCAGCAGGAGAGGTTAATTCTTCATGGAGCCAGGAAAGTAGGGTAAAAACCAACTCGTGCGGATTAATATCGAAATCAAAAACTATATCAATGAAAAAGATCGGTAGAAACCTGCTGTTGAGTGGTCTTATTGTCACCTCAGTGACAATCACCCCTGCATGCGAAAAAGGATCAATGGATCCTACAGATGAACAATACGTGAGTATTATTGAAGTTGCCAGCGACGGAACAACAACATTTAATGAAATCAACCTGAAATCAACAATGGTTGAGACGCCTGCATCTGAATGAAACAGAGCTCGCGCTTCTGCTTCAGATGAAAGATGAAGAAAAACTGGCCCATGATGTTTACACGGTACTTTATGAGAAATGGGGAAGTCAGGTATTTTCGCGCATTTCAGTTGCCGAAGACAGGCACATGAATGCAGTAATTACACTTCTTAAATATTATGACTCGGCCGATACGCTTGTTGGCGATCCGGGAGTATTCTGCAGATGCTGAAATTCAGGCGTTGTACAATGAACTGATAATAAAAGGATCTGCATCAGTTGAAGAAGCGATGATGACCGGAGCTCTGATTGAGGAAATGGATATCAAAGACCTGACGGAAGCTCTTGACGTTGTTACCAACGAGAATATCATCAGGGTTTTTGAAAATCTGCAGAAAGGTTCACGCAACCACCTGAGGGCTTTTTATCATCAGCTGACAAAGCTGGGATTGGTTTATACCCCCGTATATATAAGTCAGGAAGAGTATGATGCAATTGTCAATTCGCCGATGGAACAGGGCAATAAATACGGGATACAGAATAATAACAAACAGCACCGGAATGGCCAGGGCAATAATGGCGGAAATGGAAATGGAAGCGGTTACGGTAACGGTAATGGTAATGGCCATTGAGCGAGGTGATGAAGAGACGGCAAGAATAACAATAAGTTAAAAGCAAGCAAGAGGGTGTCCCGAAAATCGGGGCACCCTTTTTTTAAATCTGCCTCACCTGTGAGACAGCCTCTTTGCTTAATTACCTCTGGCCACTATTTTCTCCTGCGCCACTGACTTACGTCAGGAGTAATGAATTCATTATAAAGGCAGCAGGTATCCGAAGGAAAAAGAAAAACATGAAGTCATCGGATATGACATGCCTTGAACCTGAGTTGTCGGGAAATTCCAGGAATACCCCAGTTCGATATCAAAATTGCCGGCATAAACACACACCTGCATACTGGCCTGGGTATTCAGCAAACCATACTTATCAGAGGTCTCAGTGACAGGGCTCCCCGGATCAACAATACTTCCTTCACTTTGATATTCAATAGTTTCAGATCCCAGAAACAGCGATATTTCAGGAGCGAGAAATAATTTGCCCGAAGATCCGAACCTGACAAGAGTAATATTTGCAAAAATATCAGGTGACAGGTTCATGCCAAATTCCTTTCCAAACAATGCATTGAACCAGAGATGCCCGCCTATCCAGCTGTTCCTCAGCGTCAGCCCGGTCCCCACACTGTTATTGAAAACTATTTCAATGGAATCACTTACATTAAAGAAATATCTGTTGTATGAGACCCCCAGGCTCAGGTTTTTCTTTTGGCCTAATGACTTTCTTATCCCTGCAGTGACAACCGTTGAGTTATAGCCCGGATCAAGCTCGCTGTACCATGACCCTGATGCTCCGGCATAAAAACCGGCGGAATGGAGCCAGTAGATACTCCCGTTAACTGTATACATTTCATCTCCCAGCTCCCTGCCGGCAGACAAAGTACTGCTGTTCGCAGATAATACCGCTGTATAAATAGGATCGTGCCTGGGATTGTCCGTAAAGATTGCTAAATGACTTATCATTCCCGAACACATCTATTAACAGGGAGTCAACCTTGTCATACTGCGAAAAAAGAGGTAATCCGCAGAGGAACAACAGCAGCTGGATTGCAATCTTTTTCATATACAGGGTAATTAGTTTTTCTTTTCTTCAGTGATAAAATAAAGGAGACCGGAAGTACCAAAGTGTGCTTCCGGATCTCCACAGCGACCTTGGGAAGGTTATCGCTGACCGTTCTTGTATCCGCCGAGCATGGTTTTCTGCTCATCAGAAAGTGAACCCTTAAATGCTTTCTTCATTTGACTCCGGGTCATCTCCTTGTTTTGGAGAATGCCTATTTGTTCCTCTGTCAGTGAACTGCGGAACCGCTCACGATTCTGCTCTTTCAGCTGGTTCTGTTCATTAACCGCACTCTTATCCTGAACCCTGACCTGTTCTTTGGACTGGACCTGCTTGTTCAGCTGGGTCTGGTCCTTTGCCTGTGTCTGATTCATTGTCCGGGTCTGGTCCTGCAATTGTGTCTGGGCCTTGTCCATAGTCTGAGTCCGATCCTGTAATTGTGTCTGGGTCTTGTCCATAGTCTGAGTCCGATCCTGTAATTGTGTCTGGGTCTGGTCCATGGTCCGGGTCTGGTTCTGCAATTGTGTCTGGGTCTGGTCCATAATCTGAGTCTGATTCTGAACCTGATTCTGAGTCTGGTTCATAATCTGAGTCTGGCTCTGAACTTGATTCTGAGTTTGGTTCTGAACCTGATTCACCGGGAGATTACCCTGTACCTGGTTCTGGTTCTGCTGTGCTGACATTACTCCTGTTGTAAGAAGGAGTAATGCGCAAGTTGATAGGATTCCTGATGCAAAATTTTTCATGACTTTTCAGTTTAGTTACACATTATCAGATGTGTGCCTGATTTTACAGGCACTTTCAACTGCTTCGTTGCTGATAAACCGCATGAAAATGCTTATACCCTACCTCCAAAATAGTTTTTTAACAACTATGGAAGAGCGATACCTGGTATCCAGACTATTAAAAGTAAATATTCAGGAAAATTGTCGGAGTGAACGGGACTGCCTCTGCATATAAGCTTATGGTAGTGGTTTCATCAGTGGGAATACGGGTATAATTTGAATAGCGGATGTTTTCACGGTTAAGCACATTCATCACTGATACTCCGGCATCAAGATGAATCCTGCGTTGTGAAAGCTGGTAAATCAGAGCCGCGTCAAGCCGGCTGTAGGGCTGCATATAGTCAACCGCTACCGGCAACTGATCAGGGTAAGGAAATCCTGAACCAAACACATAATTTATTGAAAAATGTAAAGATTTAAACTTTGCCAGCCCTGCTAGCTTCAACTCGTGCCTCTGGTCATGCATAGCCGGAACATATTCCTGTGTCGGGAAATAGGGAAAATATTCAACGGTCTTACTCAGGGTGTATGAAACCCAGACAGTCTGATCCTTAAAATCCTGCTTTATGAATATATCAAGTCCCTGTGTCCTGCTATCACCTTTATACAAGCTTGTGCCGGTTGTGGTTTCCAGGTAGCGGGTAATCCCGTCTGTTTGCTTTAAATAACCTTCTGCGCTGAAAATGAAGCCTTTTTTATTGTAGGTTAGCCCAAGAGTAAGGCTCTGCGAACTTAGCACCGAAACCTCCTCGTTGTCACAGGCAGACCATGCAAGCCTGTAATTTCCGGTAGTTTCAAGGATCATGTTCTTGGCCACGAACTGGTTGTACATGCCTGCAGCAGAGTTTAATTTCAAATTATCGCTGACCCTGTACAAAAGGGAAAGACGAGGTTGAAAAAACACTTTCCCGGTCGGCGTATGGATGTCTGCCCGCAAGCCTGGCTTCAAAGCGAGTTTTTTGAACAGGTTTATGTTATCCTGCAGGTACGCATAAGGGAGGGGAAGCTGCTTGTCCTCATACAAAACAGGATTTGTCGATTCTGTTTCATCGCGCAAAGTGTAATAAAACAGCGTACCAAAGCCAGCATCCAACTGATGTTTTTCTGAGATGCTGAAGGTATTCTCTATCCTTCCATTAATCTCCTTTATTGACGCCAGGTACTTACCGTGGATGCTTAATGTCAGTTTGCTGACCAGAGGTTCGGACAACATCTTCATCATGCGTCTGATCAGTTTGCAGAGAAGAAAAACTGACTATAAAGTTGCTTGTATTTTTAGCCTTCCAGCTCAAACCGTAAAACAATGTACCACCGATCTGATTATTCTTTTCATTATGATTAAGCGTAATGGTTCTGTGCAGGTTTTCATCCTTGAAGTCATAAGAAAAATTGTCCTTCCCTCCGTAAAGGCTTAAATAATAATTGCTGCGTTTATTGCTGCCAGAATATTTCAGATTTATATCCCTGAAAAGATAATCAGGAGTAAGATAGAAGTCGGCCCTGGAGCCCTGCTGGCCTCTCCCGGATCCGGAAGCAGAGAACGATACGGGATTATAAAGATTATAATAGGTCTGCCGGTAAGCAAGCAACAAAGCAGATTTTTCATGTATCGGAACACTTGCCATTCCGTTGACTGTCATATTGTTTATGCATAATCTTAACAGATGACGCCAGACGGTTGCCATCGGTACCGGTAATATCGACGATACCTCCTACTCTTTCACCATATTCAGCGCCAAACCCGCCTTTAAGCACTTTAATGTCTTTAGCCATAAAAGGATTTACAGCGCTTATATTATCATTATAATTCTTCATCCCGTAAAGAGAAAACCCGTCAAATATGACCTGGCTCTGACCTTCATAGCTGCCCCATATTATAAGATCAGCCGATTGCTCTCCTGAAGCAAGAATGCCTGGCTGAAGCCTCAGGAGGTTAAATATCGAGTTGTCTCCGTTGCCGGGCAGATAATAAGCTATCTTATGATTCAGCCTGATTATCCCGGGTGAACTGCCTGCCAGAATTGTTTTGGCTACCACCGAACCACTGACAATGATTTCCTGCATCGCAATAACCGAGGGCATTAGTTGAAAACCATAGTTAGTCCCGGCATTTACGATGGTATCGAGGATATAATAACCTATATATGAAATTTTAACTGAAAAAACACTGTCTGTGAATGATGTAAAAGAAAAATTTCCTTTAGCATCAGAACTCAGGACTGAATTGTTAATCTGTATTCCTGAATAGGGAAGGGTTTCCCGGTTTGTACGGTCAGTAATGCGACCTGATATAAGATACTTTCTGGATTTCTCTTTTATCCGAAGGGTATAAATTACATATGCTCCGTTGCTTGTTTCATACTCAAGGGGAAGTCCCGTAAACAGATAATCAAATGCTTTTCCCACACTGCTGAAGGCAGTGTCTGCAGTAATATTGAATGATGACAAATATGCGTCATCAAAGGAAAGGAGCAAGCCGTATTCAGCCCGTAAGTTTATCAGGACTTTATTCAACGGCTCATCTGTACAATTGATCCTTATTTCCTGGGAATATGATACATTGAACAGGCACAAAAAAGACAAAGAAATAAGAAGCTTCTTTAGGGGAACACTTCTACTTATTTCTTGTAATGCTGTATTCATTGTCTGATTTGGAGGTGAAGTTCAGGTTAAAAGGCCTGCATACCAAATTTAACACATTTTCAACTGAACTGTCTTTTACAAACGTACCTGTATATGTGTTTCCAAGATCTTCGGGAATGCTGATAACAACTCCGTACTGTCTGCCGATCTCTTCAAATACTTTCCTGAGAGGAACAGATGTAAAACTAAGCTTATTGTTCAACCATGAAACAATCCGGTCAGTATCGACACCTGATTGAATTGCCAGTGTACCATCAGTATCTAATGCTGCCTGCTGGCCAGGGCCCAGAGTTACTGACTTGCTGCTGCCCGGTTCAACCACCATCACTTTACCCGATATGCAAGTCACCTGGTAGTCGCTGTTCCTTGAATAAATGTTGAATGTCGTGCCGAGAACGACGGTTTTCCCCTGTTCTGAAACAACCCCGAACTCTTTACCTTTTATTACATCAAAGAATGCTTCTCCTTCAAGCTTTACGGTGCGCGTAAACTTCCATAAAAGAGGTTTATACGATATTGTTGACTGGGCATTCAGGCTGGCTCTTGAATTATCGGGAAGATAAATTTCAGCGTGCTGCCCGGCAGGTACATTTACTGTTTTTGCATAAAAACCAATAAATGCAGTGATTCCCATCAGAAGTGCTATACCAGCGGCAATAGCTACTCTGAGCCAGGGTCTGTTCAGGCTGATGGTTCGTGCAGCAGGTTCAGTCTCCATCCGGTTTTCCAGCTCCATCCAGATCTGCTCTTTGCTTTTATGCCACTTGATTTGCCTTCTGCCAATCAATGATTCGGTCTCTTCCGAAAAGTGGTCATGGTCCGTATGTTTAACTTCTTTATTCATGTCCTCATTCGTGTAAAGCTCGTTTAAGATATGCCAGCGCAATGTTCATGCGTTTCTCAACTGCTTTTACGCTAAGCTGCAACCGGCCGGCTATTTCATGATACTTCAGGCCTTCCATCCTTGACATCAGAAAAACCGTACGCTGCTTCTCGCTTAATGCAGCCAGTGCTTTTGTATAAATTGAAAACATCTCATTGTACCGCAACTGATCTTCAGGTGAAAAATCGAGTGGAATCATCCGAAAATGCTGCCATGTAATTCAGTTCGAGTTTTTCTCTCCTGTACTGGCTAATAAACATGTCTCCTGCAATTTTATATAATAGTCCCAATGCTGTATTCATATCAATCTTCATCTGTTTCTCCCATACTTTCAAAAACACATCCTGGGCCAGGTCGGAAGCCTGATCAGTATCTGCACCGCGGTAAACCAGATAACTGCGCACAGGATCGAAATAGTTGTCAAACAATAATTTAAACTCTTCCTTAGTCAATTGAAAAAGATGTGAGTTACTAATAATCCATTTTCATATTAAAGGTAACTATTCTTTAACCGAACGAGAGCAGGTTTACCCTACTTCAGGGGATAAAGAGATATTCTTTCCGATAAAAAAGTACACCATGCTATCATTTCCACAGATTTTTACACCCCGCGGTCAATTTTTTATATAGCGCGGACCGGGGGCAGACACTCTTATAGTCGCCACACCACAGGAAATATACGTAAATGGCGCCCTGAAAAGCTGCCTGCATGTTTAAAAACACGGATTTAGTGTTCACTGGAAGTGGTACCTTTGTAAAAGAAATAATGAACAGCTTTTTAAAAAATTATAAACTTAAAAATCAAAGAAATGGAAGAGAAACAAGTAGTATCAATGCCTCGCATTGGAGACAAGGCGCCTGAATTTAAGGCGGTTACAACACAGGGAAATATCAATTTTCCCTCAGATTATTCAGGAAGCTGGGTAATTCTATTCAGTCACCCGGCAGATTTTACCCCGGTTTGTACATCGGAGTTTATGACATTTGCAAGTATGGCAGATCAGTTTGAAAAAGCTGGCTGTAAACTTGTCGGCCTTTCAGTCGACGGCCTTTACAGCCATATCGCATGGTTACGTACAATTAAGGAAAAGATCGAGTACAAAGGCATGAAAAATGTCGAAGTCAACTTCCCTCTTATAGAAGATATTACAATGGAAGTGGCAAAAAAGTACGGGATGCTCCAGCCGGGGGAAAGTTCGACAAAAGCAGTCAGGGCAGTATTCTTTGTTGATCCCAAGGGCATCATCAGGGCTGTTATTTATTATCCCCTGAGCATGGGCAGAAATTTTGCAGAGTTATACAGGGCACTGATTGCGATGAAAACCGCTGATGCATTTTCAATTGCAACACCTGCAGACTGGCAGCCGGGTGACGACGTTATTGTTCCAACGGCAGGTTCATGCGGAGTGGCAAAGGAACGGATGGCAAACAAAGAAGAGATGCATTGCTATGACTGGTTCTTCTGCACTAAAAAACTTGATAAGGAAAAAGTGCTGAGCACAGTACTTAAAAAATAATAGGGTAAATTTGAATGGAACTCTGAGGTACTTTGTTCTGCTTTAATGAACTCACTGTAAAATTGTTTGTTGGAGATAATAAAGACAACGGAAAACCTCAGAGTTTCTATTTATCAATGAATGAATTTGATATAAAAGCCGCAGGATGGGACAAGGATCCCATGCATTGGGATCGCTCGGTAGCTATTATAAACCAGGTTAAGCAACTCATCCCTTTAAACAGGCAGATGACTGCTCTTGAATATGGCGCCGGAACAGGGATAGCCAGTTTCCTGCTCAAAGATGATTTGAAAGACATCACTTTGATGGACAATTCATCCGAAATGTTGAGGATAACTGATGAAAAGATAAAAACCTCAGGTGTAAAAAACCTGAAAACCCTGAATTTTGACCTGGAACAGGCGGATTATAAAGAGAAAAGGTTTGACCTGATATTTACCCAGTTGGTACTTCATCATGTCACAGATATTGAGAGCATTATCAGCAAGTTTTATTATCTCCTAAATCCCGGCGGGCACCTGGTAATTGCAGAACTTTATACTGAAGACGGTTCATTTCATGGAGAAGGATTCACCGGTCATAAAGGCTTTGATCCGGAAGAATTGTCAAAGCTTATCTCAATACCCGGCTTCAAAAATATAAGTTACCAGAAGTGTTATGTCATTAACAGAATAATTTCAGAAACTGAAACGAAGCAATTTGATGTTTTTCTGCTGATTGCAAACCGTGATGGAATAAATCAATAAACGATTATAATGAATATGGAAGTAACATTCGATGGCGGTAAAGTAATTACCGCACACTTAAATGGCCATGTCATAAGAACAGATCAACCCATAAAGGGAGGCGGTCAGAATTCAGCACCAGCCCCTTACGATCTGTTCCTGGCATCAATAGGAACCTGCGCTGGTATTTATGTTAAATCATTCTGTGATCAGCGTGAAATTCCCGCGGAAAATATTAAGATTATTCAGACTATTGAATTTGATAGCCAGACCAGATTACTGGCTAATATCAAACTGGATATTCAGTTGCCCTCTGATTTTCCAGAAAAATATAAGTCTGCGGTAATTAATGCTGCAGAATTATGCGCAGTTAAAAAGGCAATCAACAATCCCCCACACTTTGAAGTAGTAACATCAATGCATAATGCTGTATGAAATGTTGCAACCGTTGAATATGATGGAATTCATAACGTGCTTATTAATAATTAAAAACGCAAGTAAATGGACTTATTAACGTTCTTAATTCTTATTGTTATCGGCTTAGTTACCGGTGCAGTTGGCGGAATGCTTGGAATTGGTGGTGCAATAATCTTAATACCTGCATTAGTATATTTTGTTGGCTTTAGTCATCATGAAGCGATTGGAACAAGTCTGGCAGTTATGTTGCCCCCAATAGGATTGTTTGCCGCGTATAATTATTATAAAGCAGGGCAGGTGAATATAAAATATGCTTTAATAATTGCGGCTGCTTTCATGATAGGAAGTTATTTTACATCCAAACTGGCTCTTAAAATTCCGGAAGATTTAATAAGAAAAATTTTCAGCGTTTTTCTTATTTTAATTGCAATAAGAATGTTTTTTCAAACAAACAATTAAGACAGGGCTTTTTTCTCAAAAAAAACCCCGGATATTCTCCGGGGCTCTGTGCTTTACGCTCAAATTTTATGTCTGTTTGTAGCCCCACTAGGAATCGAACCTAAATTTCAGGTTTAGGAAACCCGCGTTCTATCCATTGAACTATAGGGCCGCGCGTTTTGCAGCCGCAAATGTAACCCTTTTTTTGCTTACTCCAAAAAATCAGCAGCCGCCGGCAGGCTTCTTCTTGGCCTTTGCCGTCACGGTCGGCTTGGGTGCCTTCACAGCAGATGCACCTCCTTCAGTAGTAACAACACCGCCACCGCCAAGCGCCGTGGCAGCACTCTTGCGGAAGTCGTACTTTGCAAACTCCTCATTGGGACTCGTCTGCGAAGGCGCCTGGGCAGACAGGATATTGCCAAACCAGTAATTCAATCCTCCCTCAAGAACAAAGTTGTTTTCATAACCCAGCTGCCTCGTCAGCATCCAGGCCTGATTGGCATAGACCGAACCGTTGGAGTAAAAGACGTTCATCCGCGCATCCTGGTTGAGGATGTCAGTGTACTCGTACGCCAGCAGGTTGCTGAGAGGGATGTTTATCGCACCCGGCATGCTGTATGCTTCAAACTCCTCCGGCGTCCGCACGTCAATCAGCTGCAGCGACGGGTCCTTCTGAACGAGCATGTCGGCAATGACATCGGGCGAAATGAACTGCACCCCTGCTCCTGCTTCCTGCAGCAGCTCGTCGGCAGACAGCTTGAATCGCCTTGTCTTGTCTGCCGGTACGGCAGCAAGAATTATCCCCAGCGGGATAATTATAAGAGCCAATAACTTAAGTGGTTTCATGTTACTATCCTTTCATTTTTTAATATTCTTCTCTCGGGAATTTTCTCTCAGCCCACTCGGCAACTGCAAACATGACCAGGGCTGCAAGGATCAGCAGCAACCCGAAGAGCCCGTCTTTCATGCCCAGCGATTCACTTACCTTCGGTTCACCGAGATAATGTGCAAAGTACATTTTTTCCCATAGCGGGTAAGTAAATGCAAAGCCGTAAACACCCAGAAACAGTCCCCCGATGAAGACCATTCCGTCAATCTTTCCTATAGCTGCACCTGTGAAGCTTGTTCCCGGGCAGAAACCGCCCATGATAAACCCTGCTCCCATCACTACGCCGCCAATTATAGCGGAGGTGAGATACGTCGGGTTGACATAGACCAGGGATAGGTCTATCCATCCGAAGAGGCTCATGAACAGCAATCCTATCATGCATGTGATGGCTCCGGTGAAGAAGACTTTGAGAACTACGGTGTCATAGCCGTAGAATATGCCGGCCAGCTTTCTGCTTGATGAGAAGCCTGAGCTCTCAAGTACAAATCCGAAAGCTATGCCGATGAAGAATGCGAGGAGAAAGTTGGTGTTCTCCGATATAATTCCGTTTGGTGCCAGTGGTCCCATGTTTTACTCCTTTCTTTTATATCCAGTTTCTCCTGAAGAAATATGCCAGCGCGAATGCTGTGCCGAATATTCCCATCATGGTTATGAAGCCTCCCAGCGAGAGCACTCCCATACCGCTCAGGGCTGAGCCGCTTGTGCATCCGCGACCGAGCTGCGAGCCGAAGCCGAAGAGCGTCCCTCCCATGAGTGCGAAGACCAGCCTGCGCCTGGAGGTTATTTTCGGTGAATGTTCCACTTTCAGTTTCAGCCGTCCGGCAATCGCCCCGGATATGAATCCGCCGACGAGCACGCCCAGCATCTCAAAGACGAGCCACGATCTCATCGGGCTCCCGCTGTGCGACTGTGCATATTCAGCCATGAACGGCATGGTTTTGACTGCGTTTTTATCAACAACCTCAATGGATGTGGCCACTACGCTCTTGATGGCGCCGCTGGCACCGAGACCCCTGCCGGCGATGAAGTTGGCGGCAAGAAGCACGAGGCCCAGCAGCACGCCTCCCAGGTAAGGATTGAGGTATGTTTTGCTCCTCTCAGTTTTAGTAATATCGCTCATATTGTTTTTATGTTTTATTGTGATCAGTATAACCATCGGCTCACCTGGCCGGCAAAGACAAAGACAAACCTGAACATAAGGCTTCCGAACAGCACCAGGACTCCGGGCACCAGAGCAGGTATATGATATCCGCGCAGTTCCATCAGGTCAAGAAATGCGGGAATTACCAGGCCCAGGAAGACAACGAAGACCCAGAAAGCCACCGTGTACTGTCCGCCCAGAAAAAGTCCTGCTGCTTCTATCTGCACCTGTGTGGATGCCAGGAATCCCATGAACATATGCACTATAAGAAATAGTTCCACCCCCAGAATGATAAGGTCAATCTTTGTAAAGAGCAGCCTCTCCTTCGGGTTTTTCGACATAAGAACAATTGCCGCCGCACCTGCCGAGAGCCCCGATGCTAGAAACAGCGGCCCAAGGACCGATGTGTTCCACAGGGGTCTGGCATTAAAGGCAGAGAGAAGGATTCCGGTATAAATACCCGTAATGACTGCATAAATAAGAATCACCCATGCCAGCGCCTTCTTATATTTATTGAAGAAAGTCTCCAGATCCTTCAGCCACTGATATTTCCAGTCCCAGTTCGGAAAAAGGTCCCTGATATGCAGTGCTGACCAGACCACAGAGGCGGCGGTTATCACCAGCAGTGTCCAGGCGCCCCACGACATGGGTGACTGAAGCTTAATGTGTAGTGTAAAGCTGCCAGAAATATGCTTTATGACTGAGGTCAAAAAAGAGGGCTGCAAGGCCTATTATCAGCAGTATAGGTGCAATGAAAGGCACCTTTCTGACTGCAGTCGGATATTCTTTTTCCTTGCCCATGATATAATAGAGGGCTGCAAAGAAGAGCACTCCGGCAGCCAGTCCTCCAAGGAAACAGGTAGAACGGTATCGGCCAGTGCCAGATTTGCAGGTGCGGGTCAACCATCAGGTTGTCTCTTCCGCTTATAATAAGTTCTTCGTTCATGGTCTGTCAGATTAGGAAATATAACTGCGGTTGGTGCCTGCTTCGGGAATTAGTGTCTTTGATCTTTCTTTTCTTCAGTATCACGCTCACGTCGCTGTTCGGGTCATCAAGATCACCGAAGTACATGCATTTTGTCGGGCATACGGCAACACATGCCGGTTTCATCCCTTCGATCACGCGATGATATGCAGAACGTGCATTTGTCGACATACCCTTTCGGGTGGGGATAACGGGCATCGTATGGACATGATGCGATACATGCGCCGCAGCCGATGCATTTGTTATGCTTGACAAGAACTATACCTCCGTCTGCAAAATGGCTTGCACCGGTAGGGCAGCATCTGACGCAGGGCGCATTGTCGCAGTGGTTGCAGCGCTCTGACCTCAGCTCCACCTCAAGCTGCGGGTATGTGCCATCCATTGTCTCCACAACCCAGTCGCGGCAGTAGCCTATGGGCACATTGTTCTCTGTCTGGCATGCCACGACACAGTCGCTGCATCCCACACATTTCTTTGTATCAACAGCCATCGCGTATCTCATGACGCCACCTCCTCTTTGGTCAGGTCAGTAATAAATGTCACAAAATTGCCGCGCATGCCGGTCCCTCCCATGACCGGATCCATCATAACATTTGGTAATCAGTTTTGTATCACTCGCTCCATTACCATAGCATCCTCGTCAGTTTCTTGTCATGCATGACCAAACCCGTGTACCATATATACAGAATCCCATCTGATTCGTTCGGTGACTCCTCACTTTTATCGGAAAATCTGATCTCACTCCGTCCTGGTTTTCAAGATGGATATACTGTCCTGTGCGTCAGTCCCCATTCTTTTGCCACGCGCGGATTGACCCAAACGGAGTTTTCATCCATCAGGTCAGAAAGATTGGGATTGTTGGATGTGCGGCTGAATGTATGCATTGGCGCCCTGCCGTAAATGAGACGGTAAAAGCCTTCAGGCGGCTCCTGGTGAGGTGTATACTCTGGCATCGGATCGAAACCTTCATTTTCCAAAGCAGTGGAGTACAGCTCAATCTTTCCGGTGTTGGTCCAGAATGTGATATCTTCTCCTTCGCCGAAGAACAGGTCATCAGCCTCCCGGTCCCATGTCTTTACTCCTGCTTTTTTCATCTCTTCAAGCGAGCTTCCCATCTGTTTCAGCTGCCAGTCGAGCAGGTCTTCGATTTTCTCAAAGGGGAAATACTCTCCCTTGCCCAGCCTGTTAGCCAGTTCCCGTGCCATCCAGTAAGCCGGTTTTGATTCATATTTTGGTTCTGTTGCCGGCATGCGGAGGGCTATTGCCGGTTTGCGGTGCGGGCTGTCTCTCAGTGTATCATAGCGCTCGAGATAAGTGCACTCGGGAAGCACCACATCGGCCCATCCGGTTATCTCCATGGGCATTGTATCAACGACAACAAGTAGATCAAGGTTCTGGATTGCCTTTAGAGTATGTTCGGTATCGGGAACTGTCAGAGGAAGGTTTGTGCCTGACACAAGCCATCCTTTTATCATCGCATCCCTTTCAGGAGTCGGGATGCTGGCATCAATGAGCACATTGGCCACACCCAGGTCAGCAAGATTATACTTACCGGGGTACCATTCGCGCCATGTTCTTTTAGGTGCCGGGTACTCCGGATGAGGGAATGAAGGAATGGTTTTGCCCTCCTGTTTGTAGAAACCTCCGCGCCGACCCCATGACCCGAGAAGGGCGTTAAGTATTGCCACTGCCCTGATACGCTGGGTATCATCACCATACCAGGTCACATGACGTCCGGGATGCACAATAACTGCCGGTGAGGCCTCGGCCATTTCCCGCGCTGTATCTCTTATCACTGTCGGATTTATGGTGGTTATGCCGTATGCCCATTCGGGGGTAAAGTTCCTGACATGCTCTTTCAGCTCATCAAACCCGTAGCAGTATTTCTCAACATATTTCTTATCGTAATATTCATTGTAAATTATCTCATGTATCCAGGCCAGCAGCAGGGCGAGATCAGTCGCGGGCTTGATGGGCAGCCAGTACTTCGATTTGCCGGCTGCTGTTGAGAATCGCGGGTCAACAGTGATGATCGTGGCGCCCTTGTCGATGGCATCAGACATCTCCTGTACCTGTCCGTTGTGCATGTTCTCCCCGATATGCGATCCAATCAGGACAAGACACCGTGTATCGCGTATGTCAGTGTTTTCAGGCGAACCCGGATTCTCTCCGAATGTAGCTGCAAAAGCCACATCGCGCGGTCCGCGGCATTGTGCAAACGACGGCTGGGCATAATTCCCGGCTACCCAAGCGCTTTAAAAAGATCGGTGAAGTATTTTCCGCCGGAACCGTGATAGAAGAGAGCAAGGCTCTCCGGGCCGTTTTTCGCAATTATTTCTTTCATTTTTCCGGCAACATGATCCAGGGCTTCTTCCCAGGAGGCTTCCCTGAAAACCTGTTTGCCGCGTTCTTCGGTCCTGATCAGGGGTACCTTCAGCCTGTCCTCATCATAATACATTCCGGGGCCGCCTGTACCGCGGGGACAGAATCTGCCGCTGCTGTGCTGGTCTTCTTTATTTCCGGTGATCTTTTTTATGTTTCCACCCTCGTCTTTCCAGACCCAGCCTGCGCATTTCCAGAAACAGATCTCACAATAAGTGGGAGTGCGTGCAGCCAGGACTGCAGCGGTGGCTTTCTGGCCGTCAGTGAGCCCGGAAGCTAAAAGTCTGAATCCGGCCGCTCCGGCCATAACCGCTCCGGCTCCCATGGCTGAGATCCTGATGAATTGCCTGCGTGTTGCCATCTATTAAACTGTTTTACTGTGTATTGTGATTATCTCGATATACCTGAATATCACGGTCTAAGGATTTGCGAAAATACTGTTTTTTTATTCACAGTAAATAAGGAAATGACAATTATCATTATGAACATAAGTTCAGAATTATTATCTTTGCATCTTTATTCCGATAAGTATTTGTCCGAAAACAAGCTAAGCGAAGTGGCAAGGCCAAGGAGAAAAAGGTGTGTATCGGGGATGCCATGTTATAGAGGGCTATAAACCGGTCGGTATACCGATGAGGGAGCTTCTGTCGGTCACGTTGCTCTTTGAGGAGTACGAAGCCATACGGTTATGCGATTACCTTGGGCTGAAGCAGGAGGAGGCAGCTGCAAAGATGGGAATATCACGTCCCACACTGACAAGGGTATATGAGAAAGCCCGCAGAACAGTCGCCACTGCATTTGCAGAGGGAAAGGCCATCATCATTGAGGGAGGTGATTACCAAACCGAAGGAAAGTGGTACAGGTGTCCGCGAGTGCAGGAGGGCGGTATCCGGGACGATTGAAGACGCAAAGTGCGAGTAGATGTGAAAAGGATCAGTCAAACGAATCAACTTAATACTAACGTAAAATGAAAATTGCTTTACCCACAAGAGGGAACTTAATTGACGACCATTTCGGTCATTGTGAAAGCTTTACTGTTTTCACAATAAATGGGAATGATGAGATAGAAAACCGCGAGGTCATACCTTCAGCCAACGGCTGCGGATGCAAATCAGGTATTGCAACAGTTCTTAAACAGAAGGGTGTTGAAATAATGCTGGCAGGCAATATGGGCGAAGGTGCAGAAAATGTTCTTGAGAGCAATGATATAGCAGTCTTTCGCGGCTGCAGCGGCAATCCTGAAGAGATAACAAAAGCCTTTCTCAGGGGCGAACTGGATGATTCGGGTGAATCATGCGCGCATCATCACGGCGAAGGTGGTCACGACCACCAGTGCCAGCACTGATCAGGGGCGTTCAGGCCAGTTTTTTGTATTTCATCCTGACGGGACCTGTGTCAGCCGTGCGTTTACGGTAGTTCTCATCATATTCCGAGAAGTCGCCCTCAAACCATACCACTTTTGAATCGCCTTCGAAGGCGAGGATATGTGTTGCAACGCGGTCAAGGAACCAGCGGTCGTGAGAGATGATCACCGCACATCCGGCAAAATTCTCAAGTCCTTCTTCAAGTGCACGAAGCGTGTTGACATCGATGTCATTTGTCGGTTCATCAAGCAGCAGCACGTTGGCTCCGCTCTTTAATGTCAGCGCCAGGTGCAGCCTGTTCCTCTCACCGCCGGAGAGAACACCGCATTTCTTTTCCTGGTCAGCACCGGTGAAATTGAACCGCGCAGCATAAGCCCTGGCATTGACAGGCCTGTTGCCGACCATAACCTCATCCAGCCCGCCCGAGATCACCTCGTAAACGCTCTTTTTCGGGTCGATGTCTGCGTGGGCCTGATCAACATATCCCAGGGTCACTGTGCCGCCAACCTCGAAAGTGCCTTTGTCCACCTTTTCCTGGCCCATGATCATGCGGAAGAGTGTTGTCTTGCCGGCGCCGTTGGGCCCGATGACCCCCACAATGCCGTTGGGCGGAAGGTTAAACTCAAGATCTTCAAACAGTATCTTTTCACCGAAGCCTTTTGAAACACCCTTCGCCTTTATTACCTTATCGCCCAGTCTCGGGCCGTTGGGAATAAAAATCTCAAGCTTGTCCTCCTTCTGTTTCACATCCTGGTTAAGGAGGCTCTCGTAAGCGCTGAGGCGTGCCTTTGACTTGGCACGTCTTGCCTTTGGCGACATCCTCACCCATTCAAGTTCATGTTCCAGTGTCTTGCGTCGCTTGACATTCCCCTTTTCTTCGAGCTCAAGCCGTTTTGTCTTCTGCTCAAGCCACGATGTATAATTTCCCTTCCAGGGTATTCCCTCGCCGCGGTCAAGCTCAAGTATCCATCCTGCAACATTGTCAAGGAAATACCTGTCGTGTGTTATGCATATGACGGTGCCTTTATACTGTTTCAGGTGTGTCTCGAGCCACTGCACGCTCTCAGCGTCGAGGTGGTTTGTGGGCTCATCGAGAAGCAGGACATCGGGTTCAAGGAGTAGCAGGCGGCATAATGCCACCCTGCGGCGTTCGCCTCCGGAAAGGATATTGACAGGTGTTGACGGGTCAGGACACTGAAGGGCATCCATGGCGCGTTCAAGGCGGTGTTCGAGGTTCCAGCCGTCAAGAGCCTCGATCTTCTCCTGCAGCTCTGCCTGACGGTTCATCAGTTTCTCCATGACGTCAGGGTTTTCATATACCTCAGGCTCGCCAAAGCGCAGGTTAATTTCTTCATATTCCTTCAGAACTGCCACTACACTGGCGGCACCTTCTTCGACTATCTCACGCACAGTGCGTTTATCATCCATCAGGGGATCCTGCGGCATATGGCCCACCGTGTAACCGGGAGAGAATACCACTTCACCCTGATATTCCTTCTCAAGGCCTGCAATGATTTTCAGAAGCGTCGATTTTCCGGAGCCGTTGAGACCGATAATACCAATCTTGGCCCCCAGAAAAAAGGAGAGTGAAATATCTTTTAAAACCTGTCTGTGAGGAGGGTAGCTTTTGCTTACCCTGAACATTGAAAAAATGATCTTCTTGTCGTCAGCCATAATTCATCCGGTTACTGACGACAAAAATAATCATTTTGCCTGCGGCAGAAATATAATGTTTCTTTATTGTGTCACAGAGCTCCCCGGGCAGCCTTTGGCAAAGAGGGAAACAGTCTCCTGCTGCACGAGCACCCAGATGATATAAACACCCTTGAGTGTTCCGATGGGTATGTTCAGCAGATCCCAGTGCTGCCATGACGAGGGTCAGTATCCTGGCCCATGACTTGCATGATAATAATCCTACGCCCCCGGCTATCATTGCTCCGCCGAAAAGCAGGAACATGACAATCAGAGGAGTGCCGACTATAGCCAGCACCTTCAGGGCGGTGGGGTCGTCAACAAACTGATCGACAAAACCAAAGGCAAAGGCAATAGCCAGGCCGCCAATGACGATCAGTGAGCCGAATACTATCTGAAGAATTGCAGCGACATGAATATGTTTTCTCATTCTGCTCTCTTCAACGGTTGTGTTCTCCTGCGGGATACTGTTCTCTTCCATGGTATACTGATTTAGGTTTTTTAACGTTTCCAGATTAATGACTCTAATTTAATAAAAATGCTGCATCGCCGCATTGTGTCTATTTTTTTACCTTTGCCACAAATTCTGATGAAGATGAAAAGGAAGCTTGCTTATGCTGCCGGTCTGCTCCTGATTGCCTGTACATTCACGGCATGTGATATGCTGGGCGGCAGCTGCCAGACATGCCAGACGGTATCTTATGAGAACGGCAACCCGATCGCGTGGGGCACTCCTGCAGAGTACTGTGACAATGACCTTGTGACCATAAAGACAACGCCTCCCTCAACCGTCAACGGCGTAACCACACAGTGGGAGTGCAATTAATCAGCCTCTTACGCTCCTTATCCGGAAGTTATTAACACCCTGTTTTTTTGTTTAAAAATTGTTGTTAAGAATTTAGCAGCAGGATTGACTTTGTTAAATAAAATGTCTAATCTTGTTTACTCTCGCCGGGTAATATTTTGTTGATTTCGGAATACTAATCCCCGGATTCAATTTATACGAAATGCTGGATATCACAGGAAAAAGAATTGCGATCGTCGAAGACGACATTGCATCACTGAAGTATTATGAAACACTGCTGCGGGAAACCGGAGCAGCAGTAGACGTTTTCCGCAACGGAAAGGAATTCGTTGAAAGCTGTCACTTCAGGCAAGGCTGTCTATGACATGGTTTTCATGGATTTCCTTGTGCCGCTGGTCAACGGCATTGACTGCACCAGGGCTTTCCGTCAGGTAAACCGTTCAGCACCCGTTATCCTTGTCACTGCCTATTATTCCGAACAGACAAAGAATGAGGCATATATTGCAGGATGCACTGAATATAACCTCAAGCCGATCTTCCCCGACAAGATCTATATGATCCTGGAGAAGTACCTCGCCCCGAGGCCGGCATACCAGATGAACGACTGACTCCATGCACGAGTCTCTTGCCGGCAGTCTTATCACGTATTTGTCGCTTCTAACTGCCTGCTGCCTTATTGCTTCAATGCCACATATTTGTATACAGCTCGCTGAACCTGCCGTTAAGTTCTTCGGCAAGCGCAGTTTCTCCGTTATTGTAGCATATCTGCATCACCTGTGACACTATCTGCAGACCCTGGGCTATCTCCTGATCAGCATAGGTGGCAATAAGCGGCTTCTGTCCAAGCCAGTAGCCTGTATGTTCAAGATAGTAATCCGTCAGCTCCTTCGTCATTGAGACCGCCTTTTCCTTGTTACCGGCCTTAAACCAGGCCGAGATGATATCTGAACAATAGATGTCATAACCAAGATTCGAAACAGGCAGTACCTCCATGCATCTCTCAAGGACCTTGTTGGCTCTTGCCGTGTCCCCTTTGGCGGACAGTTCATTGGCCAGCCTGGTATAGATAAGACGTGCCCTGACAACAGTGATGGTGCGCTTGTGGTAGTAATCGATCCAGACATCCGGGTCATTGGCGCCTCTCCATAGAAACTTGTTCATTAGGTTGTCATAGAGGATATCCGCATCTGTCCGGCCATATTCAAACCAGCTCTTGTTTTCGCTTTTTATCGGCACCAGGCGGTAAGCCAGTCCTTCAAGCTGGAAATACTCCTCAAGGCCAAGGGCATCATTATGATATCCTGTTACAAAATATATCGGCCTGTCCCAGTTGTTGTTGGCAAGGATGTCAAGTACCATGAGCTGGCTCTTGAGTATCCATGACCCGTCAAGCTTAATATCGATATAGGGAACTATTTTATCAGCATCCTCAGGCCTGACAGTGCCGTTGGCGATGACCTTTGCCGCATCAACCGGTATGCGTACGGTGCGGGTGGGAATATAATAGATCTCTTCGCCGTAGAGAGTCAGCTTTGACACGTCGTTGTCGCTGTTGATGAAGTTGATCACCTCTTTTGCCGTCGCCGGCTCCTTAACCCTTTCATATACTGCAACCTGGTTGTTCACCCCGTCATAATAGAGCTTCTTCGGCAGGCTCACAGGCAGAGGCTCGGAGGTGTAGGCCTGCATCTTCATCTGGTCAATATACCAGTCTGTGTTCAGCAGCATCAGGTTACAGACGCGTACGTCTGTCCTGATACCCTCCACCTCCTGTGCATACCACAGCGGGAAGGTGTCATTGTCGCCGTTGGTGAATATTATAGCCTGCGGGGCGCATGAATTGAGATAATTAAATGCCACATCGCGTGCAAGGTATCTCCCTGACCTGTCATGATCATCATAGTTTTCTGAAGCCATCAGCACAGGGACGGCAGCCAGGGTTATCAGTGAAACAGCAATAGCGCCGGCTTTTTCACCTGTCAGTTTGCTCAGCAGCTCAAAGAGCGCAAGAACCCCCAGCCCTATCCATATGGTAAAGGCATAGAAAGAGGCTGCATAGGCATAGTCGCGCTCCCTCGGCTGGTTGGGATACTGGTTCAGGTAAACCACTATGGCAATGCCTGTCATTATGTAAAGCAACAGCACTATCCACCAGTTCCGTACATCGCGGTTAAAGTGCCACAGGAAGCCCACAAGACCCAGCAACAGCGGCAGCAGGAAATACCTGTTGCGCGACGGATCATTCTTCATGTCTGTCCGGCATGTTGTCCACGGTGCCAAAGCGTGGCGCATCAAGGAAGTTAAAGCCTGTGATCCAGTTGCCGTTGATGGTGCCTCCGTAACTCTGAACGTCATTCTGCCGGCCGCTGAAGTTCCACATGAAATACCGGAAATACATGAAGCCGAACTGGTAGTTGAACATGAACGACAGGTTCTGGCCGAAGGTGGGCACGCGTACGGTGGTCGGCTCTCCGGTCTGCGGATCGTTGATCCGCACTGGCTTGCCTTTCTTGCCGACATATTCCTCATAGACCTTCACATATTCAGCCTGATCGTTCCACATCCTGGGCAGGACAGTCATGAACCTTTCATCATACTTCCTTACCGTCTCACGGTTGGTGATCTTGTACTTGCCGTCGACAGGATTATATGTCGGTTTGCCTTTTTCATAATCCGTCACCGGAGCGTTGTAATACGGCCCGTAAAAGAGCGGACGCTGTCCGTACTGCTCACGGTTAAGATAATAAAGCAGGGCGAAGGGGTTTGACGGGTCATTCTCGTTCATCGGTGTTTCAGCGGTGGACCTGATGACTATGGTGGCAAATGATGAATATCCGATAAGTATGACAAGTATGGAAGTCATCACGGTGTTCAGGGCCACCAGACTGTGTGTTGACAGGTAATATATAACATAGATGATGCCGGCAAGGACAATGATGTTAAACAGCAGCGAACCTGTCAGCAGCCATATCCCGACAGGAGAAGCGTCAGGCCTGACAGTAGGAATCCCTTCCTGCCGTTTTCATGTGAAAAGGTATACCATACAGAAAGGATCAGTGCCGTAATGAGCAGGATAAGATGTATGTACATCCCGCTGTTGAAAGGCATGCCGAGGCTGTTGACAAAGAACAGTTCAAAGTGCGATGTGATGCTGAAGAGGCCGGGAATGATGCCGTACATTATCAGCACCAGCAGCATTAAAGATACAGCCAGTGACAAAGCCAGTCCCTTCCATGAGAACTCATATTTGCGGAAGTAATATACACATACTATAGCGGGTATAGCCAGCAGGTTCAGCAGGTGCACGCCTATGGAGAGACCCATCATAAAGGCTATGAGGATGATCCATTTATCTGCGTGAGGTTCGTCCGCAACATCCTCCCACCTCAGGATGGCCCAGAATACTACAGCCGTAAAGAGTGATGAAGTGGCATAGACCTCTCCCTCCACGGCTGAAAACCAGAACGTATCGGAGAAGGCATATGCAAGAGCACCTGTCAGTCCTGCCCCCAGCACAGCTATTACCCTGCCGGCGGTGTAGTCAGACTCCTGTTTCAGCAAGATCCTCCGGGCAAGGTGGGTGATGGTCCAGAAGAGAAAAAGTATCGTCAGCGCGCTCGCCAGGCCTGACATGGCGTTGACCATCATGGCTACCTTTGAGACATCGCCGCCGGCGAAATTGGCAAAGAACCTGGCAAGGAGCATGAAGAAGGGTGCTCCGGGAGGGTGCCCCACCTCAAGCTTGAACGATGAAGCAATGAACTCTCCGCAGTCCCACAGGCTTGTTGTGGGCTCTATTGTCATGAAGGTAAGTCACCGCTGCTATGGCAAAGACTACCCACCCGAGGATGTTATCCCAAAGTCTGAATTTTTTTATCATAACTGCATATTTACCTGTCCGGGTTTCCACCGCACGAAAATAATAAGATTTTATGGTGCAGCGGAAGATATCAGCCAATTTTGGTATTTTTGGCCAAACTGACATGTATGATAAGGAGGCTGATGATGCTTTTGCTGTGCCTGGTACCGCTGGTCAGAGCGGGGGCGCAGTATTATGAAACGGGGCAGGATCCGGCTTCCCTGCGAGTGGCAGCAGATACAAACGCCGCATTTCCGGGTGATTTTCCCTGATAATTTTGGTGCTGAAGCACAAAAATATGCACGGTTGCTTGAAGAGTCATACAGTGAGCTCTCTGTTCTTTATCCCCTGGCAAAGACGCATATGCCTGTCATCATCCATAATTATTCGATGCAGTCAAACGGCTATGTCAGCTGGGCTCCGCGACGCATGGAGCTCTTTCCGCTGCCGGGGCAGGACAACCTTCCGATGGATCCGGCGAAACAGCTTGCCGTCCATGAAACGGCACACGTGCTGCAGCTGTCGTCACTTAACAGGAAAGGCTTTGGAAAAGCACTGGGATATATCCTGGGTGAGCAGATTGTGGGCCTGAGTGCCCTCGAAATACCCCAGTGGGCGTTTGAGGGTGACGCGGTCTATGCCGAGACAGTCACCGGACTGTCAGGCAGGGGACGCAGCAATGCCTTCACACAGGAGGCACGGGCCCTCGTCGCCACGACCCGGCGGAATTTACGGGTATGACAAAATGATATACGGATCATACAAAGATTTTACCCCGGACCATTACGTCTTCGGCTACCTGATGATGAACAACCTGCGCAGCATGAACGGCGGAGACATGGAGCAACGCAATCAAAAAGGTATCCTCGGGCTACCCCTGTTAACCCCGTCAATTACAGCCTCAGGAAAGAGACGGGACTGACAAAGAAAAAGCTCTATGATTCGACCTTTTATTATCTCGCTGAAATGTGGAATGACAGCACAGTGCTGACCGCCAGTCAATTACCCTGCAATTAACCTCAGGGAGAAGAAAAATTATGTCAGCCATTACATGCCTCAAAGGATCGACAGCAACAGAATTGTCTCACTGAAGACCTCCCTTGAACGGCCCTCACGCTTTGTGATCACTGATGAAAGTGATGGGACAGAACATGTCCTGACCACCACCGGATATATATATCCTTATATTTTTTCATATTCTGACAGCACTTTAGTATGGTCAGAAACTTCACCCTGATCCGAGATGGGATAACAGGGATTATTCGGTGATAAAGAAAATGAGCGCCAGCGGCGGTCCGGTTACACAGCTTACTTTCCGCACACGTTATGACTGCTCCCGACCTTTCTCCTGACGGAAGGACAATAGTTGCCGTATCAACCACCCCTGAATTCCGGTATTCATTGATATTCATTGATGCTGTCAGCGGAGAGACGCTTATGGATGTCACCATACCTGATAACCTGATAATACAGCGCCCGGCCTGGTCATCTGACGGCAGGGCTGTCACCGTTGTCACTCTCAGCGCTGAAGGAGAGGGGATAAGGACATATCATCCCACAGGGAAAAAATGGGTTGTGAACAGGCCTGAAACAGTTACGGACATAATCCAGGCTGAGATTGTAAATGACACCCTGTACTACCTTGCACAGGGTGACGGCTCCGATAATATTTACAGGATGACAAACGACACGATCGTCAGCCGCGTTACAGGCTCACGCTTCGGCATATCAGGCTTCTCCGTTTCAGGCAGTGAATTACTTATTTTCAGATTACAGCACAGATGGCTTTAATATCGCCTCAGCAGGCCGCATAGCCTCTGCCGGACCAGTGACCGGCTCAATGAAGAATGTCATTCCCGCCGTTGCTCCGCTGCCTTCACAGGACAGGTGATGAAACCGTTGCCGGAGACCGGAATCGTATGAGGCAAAACCATACAGCAAAGCAGGGCACCTCCTGAACTTCCACAGCTGGTTCCCGTTCTACGGCGATATCGATGAAATACAGACAGATCCTTCAACTATTAAGCCCGGGCGTGACATTAATGTCGCAAAATCATCTCAGCACGCTGATCTCTTCCATCGGATATGAATATTCAGACGGCAGCCATTATTTTCATTCGGGCATTAAATGGAAGGGATGGTATCCTGTAATTGAAGCAGATATTACCTACGGCGGGAAACAGATCGTCACCAAAGATTCTTCAGCAATACCGGATCCTGCTGATATCAGCGGCGACATGATCCTGAATACCAGCATTTATGATCAGTTCTGGTTCGCACACGGCAAGTTCAGGCAGCTCTTTATGCCGGCACTGTATCTGAACTACCGTAACAGGTACACTTACCTTACTGACGAGAATGAATACGACAAGGGTGTTGCCCTTCTCACCGGACGGCTTTATCTTTCCAATACCTTCAGGACGGCTTACAGGGACATCAATCCGCGCTGGGGTCAGGTCATCGATCTCAGGTTCACCGCAGCACCGTGGGACAATGATCTATATGGCAGCAGGAGATATGCCAGAGGGATATTGTTTTTCCCCGGCTTTTTTACCAGCCACAGTTTTGTCCTGAGCGCCGGCTATGAGAATCAGAAGCCCGTCCGCGAAATGCTGTACAGAAATAACATTGCCTATCCCAGGGGTTACGGAGACAACCTGATTTCAGAAAAGCTCTTCTCTTTTTCGGCTGATTATACAATGCCGCTTTTTTACCCGGACCTTAGCTGCCGGGAGTCTCCTTTACCTGAAACGCATCAGGGGATCACTCTTTTTCGACGGATCAACAGGCTGGGGCACATATGATTACGATGCAAATAACTTTACCGAAGGGTTCTACAGACTTCGGCTCCTTTGGTGCCGAGCTTCTTGCTGATTTCTACCTGCTGAGGCTTCCGTTTGAGATGAGCGCAGGAGCGAGCGGTGGTTATATTCCGGCAGAGAACAGGATGTTCATCAATGCTGTATTCTCAGTCAACATCTATGGCACCGTGCTCGGCAGAAAGCGCTGAAGCACACTCCTTTATCATCTCCCAGGCATTCAGCACATGCCGTTCTGTCAACGGTGGTCTGAGCGGTGACCATACGCAGCACATACCTTCCGCCAACGGTTGTGTGAGTAAGATAAATCCTGCCGGTGTCGTTAAGTGTGTGATTGATCTTTTCGTTCAGCCTGTTAGCCTGCTCAAGGCTCATTCCTTCGGGCTGGAAGCAAAAGCATACGGTATTAAGATTCACCGGCGCCATCACCGTGAAATTCTTTTCAGCCTCTATCAGTCCTGCCAGCATCTTTGCCAGCCTGATATGTTCCCTGATCATTGCCTGCAGCCGTTCAACACCGTATGTGCGTATGACAGCCCACAGCTTCAGTGCCCTGAAGCGCCTGCCGAGCGGTATTCCCCAGTCGCGGTAGTCATTGACCAGCCCTCTTGTGCGGGTCTTCAGATACTCGGGGAGTATTTCGAAGGTGCGTATCAGTGAGGCAGCGTCACGGACAAAATAAGCCGAGCAGTCAAAGTTGGTGAACATCCATTTGTGCGGATTGAATACCAGGGAGTCAACGTACTCCATGCCATCGGCCATCCACCGCATCTCAGGCAGTAGCAGGGCCGTACCGCCAATGGCGGCGTCGACATGCAGCCAGATATTCTTTTCACGGCATATTTCGCCCACAGAGCCGCAGCGGGTCAATGGCAGTAGTACCTGTTGTACCAAGCGTTGCCACCACGCAGCAGGGTATATATCCTGCTGACAGATCCTGTTCAACGGCTTTTCTCAGGGCATCAGTATCAATTGAATAATCATCCTTCACCGGCACTCTTACAAGGTTCTCCCTTCCGATGCCCGCCACCCCTGCACCTTTCTCAACAGATGAGTGAGCCTGGGCTGAACAGTAGACGCGCAGCCTGCCGGCGACAGACAGTCCTTCTTTGTTTGAAGCGTACCCGGTCACCTTCTCCCTGGCAGTAATGATGGCTGCCAGTGTGGCAGATGAGGCGCTGTCCTGTATCACCCCTTCGAAATATGACGGCAGCCCGGTCATTTCGCGGAGCCACTCCATCATGCGTTCTTCGAGCTCAGCGGCGGCGGGTGAGGTCTCCCATATCATGCACTGCGCGCCAAGGGCTGCAGTAAGCATCTCGGCAAGGACAGAAGGAGGGCTTGAATTTGCGGGGAAATAGGCAAAGAAATTCGGGCTCTGCCAGTGCGTTATGCCCGGCATGATTATCTCGTCAAAGTCTTTCAGGAAGAGGTCGAAGGATTCGCTGCCCGTGGGCGGTATCGCCGGAAGTGCCTCTTTAACCGAACCCGGAGCTGACTTCGATTTTACCGGGTAC
The DNA here is from genome assembly GCA_963730615.1 of uncultured Bacteroidales bacterium. GTDB lineage: Bacteria > Bacteroidota > Bacteroidia > Bacteroidales > VadinHA17 > SR-FBR-E99. The sequence continues at coordinate 92,738 of CAVSSR010000003.1, forward strand.
TGTTCAATATTCTCATAGTACCGGGCGATCCATTCGACAATCTCATGGCCGTATTTCCGGAACTCGTCGCTGTTCATCAGCTTCGGCTTTCTGAGACCGAATCGGCGAGAAGGATGATCCTGTTCTTTTTCACCTCGATGACACCGCCGGTAATTTCGTATCTGATCACCAGTCCCTTTTCGTCTTCGATGATTACAGGGCCGTGATCAAGGGTTGAAATGATAGGGGCATGGTCCTTCAGTACCTGGAAGGATCCCTTTTTCCCCGGTACTCTGACCGAGAGTATATCTCCGGAATATATTTTGCTGTCCGGTGTGATAATTTCAATTTTCACGTCTGCTCACGTTTGGCGTTACTTGTGTCTCGGCAAGGAGCTTTTCGCCCTTTGCTATTGCATCTTCTATCGTACCCACAAGCATGAAGGCAGCTTCAGGATACTGGTCAACGGCACCGTCGAGGATCATGTTAAATCCTCTTATTGTATCCTCTATTGACACCAGCGCTCCGGGGATATTGGTAAACTGTTCTGCCACATGGAACGGCTGTGAGAGGAAGCGCTGCACGCGGCGGGCACGCTGAACCACCAGCTTGTCTTCGTCAGAGAGCTCATCCATGCCAAGGATTGCAATGATATCCTGAAGCTCATTGTATCTCTGGAGAACCTCCTTAACTCTCTGTGCACAGCGGTAATGTTCTTCACCGACAATATCTGCAGTAAGTATCCTGGAGGTTGAGTCCAGCGGGTCAACTGCAGGATAGATACCCAGCTCGGATATCTTACGGCTCAGCACCGTTGTTGCATCAAGGTGTGCAAATGTTGTTGCCGGCGCCGGGTCAGTAAGGTCATCGGCAGGTACATAGACAGCCTGAACTGACGTTATTGATCCGTGCCTGGTTGAGGTGATCCTCTCCTGCATGACACCCATCTCCGTGGCCAGTGTTGGCTGGTAACCCACTGCTGACGGCATGCGTCCGAGCAATGCTGATACCTCCGAGCCTGCCTGGGTAAAACGGAAGACGTTATCCATAAAGAACAGTATATCCTTCCCTGCACCTTCACCCTCACCGTCACGGAAGTACTCCGCAACAGACAGTCCTGAAAGAGCAACCCGTGCACGTGCTCCGGGAGGCTCATTCATCTGTCCGAAGACAAGCGCCAGCTTTGACTCTTTCAGCGCCTCGTGGTCAACAAGGTCAAGGTCCCATCCTCCCTTTTCCATATCTTCCATGAATGCCTTGCCGTAGCAGATAACGTTTGCCTCAAGCATCTCGCGGAGAAGGTCATTGCCCTCCCTTGTCCTTTCGCCGACACCGGCGAAGACAGACAGGCCTGAATAGGACTTTTGCAATGTTGTTTATAAGCTCGAGGATGACAACGGTCTTGCCCACTCCGGCACCGCCGAAGAGGCCGATTTTACCACCTTTTGAATAGGGTTCGATGAGGTCAATGACCTTAATGCCGGTATAGAGTACTTCCTTCTCTGTTGAAAGATCCTCATATTTCGGAGGGTTGCGGTGAATGGGATAACCGCCTTTCTTGTCAAGCGGGCCCAGGCCGTCAATCGGCATTCCGATGACATTCATCAGGCGGCCTTTGATCTGCTCGCCGACGGGCATCACTATCGGCTTGCCCGTTGCCACTACTTCCATTCCGCGCTGCAGTCCGTCAGTGGAATCCATGGCTATTGCCCTTACCGTTTTCTCCCCGATATGCTGCTGACATTCAACGACGAGCACAGTGCCATCCTTGCGTGTTATTTCAAGAGCATCAAGTATGTTAGGCATCTCTGTGCCGGCATTTTCAAACGTTACGTCAACCACAGGTCCGATAACCTGACTGATAACTCCAATTTTTTTTGCCATCTCTGTGACTTAAATATATTTCAGTGTTCTTCTTAATATTTCATTCAGTGAAGTCTGTTCATCTAATTCTTCCGATCAGGTTCACTGCCAGTTGTTTGATCTCTTTCTTGCGTTCAGCCTGCACTGATACCTGGTCAAGAAATTCGAAAGCCTTGTTAAAATACTCATATGCAAGATTCTCAGCCTGGAGCTGTATCTCGAGTTCGTCATAAATGGCTCTCACGCCCCGTATTTTCTCTTCAGGGTCAGGGTCCTTGTCTTCAATCAGTTTTCTGAGGTCGCGAAGTTTTCCTCCGCCAGCCATCTCAAGAGCCTTTACCAGGAGGTAAGTCTTTTTGTTGGTGACGATGTCGCTGCCGGTTTTTTTGCCGAACATCTTCGTGTCGCCGTAAGTATCGAGCACGTCATCCTGTATCTGGAAAGCTATACCCAGGCAGCGTCCGAATTCATAAAGAAGGTCCTGATCTTTCTCTGACGCCTCGCCGATGATTGCTCCGGTCTTCAGTGAAGCTGCCACCAGGACTGCTGTCTTCAGTTCTATCATTCTCATGATATTCAGCTTCGGAGACCAGTGCTTTCTTCTCATAGTCGATGTCAAGCTGCTGTCCGGTGCAAACCTCTATGGCGGTACGGTTAAAGAGCTTCAGTGTCTTTGCCAGCACCTTCTCCGGCGCCTGCCCGATGCATTCCGTTGCCACAAAGGCCATCACGTCACCTGACAGAATAGCCTGCTCTGTGCCCCACTTTGAATGCACCGTGGAAGAACCCCTTCTCATGCCGGCCTTGTCAATAATATCATCATGTATAAGGGTAAAATTGTGAAACACCTCGATACCGACAGCCGGCATCACGGCCTCATCTATTTTATCCTTGAAAAGATTGCAGGCCAGAAGACACATGACCGGCCTTAGTCTCTTGCCGCCCAGTGCCATTATATACCTCACAGGGGCAAATAGCTTCTCGGCTTCGGGCGTGAAGCCCAGGTTGGTGATAGCCTTGTCTGAAAGTTCCCTGAGGTATTCGCTGTTGAACATTTCTTTTATTTGTTATCCTTTAAGCGCTTCTGCACCGCTGACTACTTCCAGCAGCTGGTTGGTGATCGAAGCCTGTCTGGCATTGTTATACTGCAGGGTGAGATCCCTGATAAGCTCCGTTGCGTTATCCGTGGCCTGATGCATTGCTGTCATGCGTGCGCCATGCTCCGCAGCAAAGGAATCAAGCAGGGCCCTGTAAAACTGAATGCGCAGTGTCTTTGGTATCAGTTCGCTGACAATACTCACCTGGTCAGGTTCATAAATATAATCTGTCAGCACTGAGCCTGTCTTTCCGGCGGGGGCAGTTGATACAGGCAGATAAACCTCTTCAGTGAGCTTCTGCACAGCGGCATTCCTGAACTGGTTGTAAATGATCTCTATTCTGTCGTACTCTTTTGTCAGATAGAGGTTCATCAGTCTGTCGGCTATCTGTTTGGTCTTGTCGAATGTGAGGCCTAGATACAGATCATTATGTTCTTCGAGAATATTGCATTTCATCTTTTTTAGAACATCGTACCCCTTCTTCCCGACAGGCATGAACCAGAGGTCTCCCCTGCGAAACTCTTCGCTGTACTTCTCCTGTATCAGGCGTCTGGTGTCCCTGATTACGTTGGCGTTGAAACCTCCGCAGAGGCCCTTGTTTGAGGTAACCACGACAAGAAGCACGCGTCCGTGGCTGTTTTTTCTTTCAGCAAAAAGGTTCTCGGTCTCCGTATCACGGAGGGCTGTATTAAGCCCTATCAGTATCTCATTAAGCTTATCAGCATAAGGCCTTAACTGTACTATGGCGTCCTGTGCCTTACGCAGTTTGGCTGCCGCCACCATCTTCATCGCCGAAGTGATCTGGCGTGTAGATTTCACCGAACTGAGTCTGACCCTTATTGCCTTGAGATTAGCCATTTTCCTTTACTGGTTTTCAGCTTATCACGACTTAAAACGGCTTGCCACATCTGCAGCCGCACTGTTAAGCACGCTGATAACATCATCATTGATAACCCCCTGCTTTATTGTTTCAAGCGTATCACTGTGATGATCACGCAGGAAATCGATAAAGTCCTTTTCAAAATCCCTTACCTTTTGTACCGGAATATCCTTCAGAAGTGCATTTGTTCCGCAGTATATTATCGCCACCTGTTCCTCAACCTTTACCGGTGAATACTGGTTCTGTTTCAGTATCTCCACGTTCTTTGCGCCTTTGTCAAGAACAGCGAGGGTAGATGCATCGAGGTCAGAGCCGAACTTTGAAAAGGCCTCAAGTTCACGGTACTGTGCCTGGTCAACCTTCAGTGTGCCGGCTATCTTTTTCATTGACTTGATCTGAGCGTTACCTCCCACCCTTGATACCGAGATACCAACGTTGATAGCCGGTCTTATACCTGCATTGAAGAGGCTTGACTCAAGGAATATCTGTCCGTCAGTGATCGAGATCACGTTTGTGGGAATATAGGCTGCCACGTCACCTGCCTGTGTCTCAATTATCGGCAGTGCTGTCAGGGAGCCTCCGCCTTTGACCAGGTGGCGGATTGATTCGGGTATGTCATTCATTGCCCGGGCCACTTCATCTGATTCAATGATCTTTGCAGCCCTCTCAAGGAGGCGTGAGTGCAGATAGAAGACGTCGCCCGGATAGGCTTCGCGGCCGGGCGGACGGCGCAGCAGGAGTGATACTTCGCGGTATGAAACAGCCTGTTTTGACAGGTCGTCATAAATTATCAGCGCATCGCGGCCGGAATCACGGAAGAACTCTCCGATGGCAGCCCCGGCAAACGGAGCATAGAACTGTGCGGCAGCGGAGTCAGCGGCAGTGGCACTTACAATAACCGTATAGTCCATTGCACCATAGGTCTCAAGTGTCGCTGCGATATTTGCCACTGTTGATCCTTTCTGTCCGATTGCCACATAAATGCAGTATACCGGTTTGCCCTTTTCGTATTCGCTTTTCTGGTTTATGATTGTGTCAATTGCAATAGCGGTTTTGCCTGTCTGGCGGTCGCCGATGATAAGCTCACGCTGTCCTCTGCCGATGGGTATCATTGCATCGATAGCCTTCAGTCCGGTCTGCACCGGCTGTTTAACAGGCTGCCTGAAGATTACACCCGGGGCTTTTCTCTCAAAAGGCATCTCATACAGCTCTCCTGTCACCGGTCCCTTGCCGTCGATAGGTTCGCCGGTAGTGGTGATGACCCTGCCCAGAAGGCCCTCTCCCACCATTATTGATGAGATCCTGCCGGTCCTGCGGGCAATATCACCCTCCTTGATCTTGTCCGACGCACCAAGGATAACAACTCCGACATTGTCTTCCTCGAGGTTGAGGACAATGGCCTTGATACCGGTTTCGACAAATTCGATCAGCTCGTTCGACCCAACGTTCCTGAGGCCGTAAATATGTGCAATCCCGTCTCCGACCTGCAGTACCGTTCCCACTTCCTCGACATCAATGGCCGTACTGACACCCTCAAGCTGCTGCTTTAAAATCTTTGATACCTCTGAAGGTTTAATATTAGTCATATCATTAAATCTTATATACTATCATTCGGCATATCCTGCCAGTGAAAATTCCTTTCTGAATCTGTTCAGCCTGGTCCTGACGCTTGCGTCAATATAAGCATCGTCGACCCTGATAATGAAGCCACCCATGACAGAGCTGTCAACCTGTTCAATGAACTCGATCAGTGCCATTGCTTACCCCGGTGATCACTGCCGCCAGTTCCTCTTTGATTTTACCGCTTACAGGTACGGCGGTGGTGATTGTAACCTGTCGTATTCCCCTGTGACGGCGGGTAAGGTCAAGATAGTTTCTTGCCGCTGCTCCAAGGTAATCACCGCGGCCGTGGCTGAACATAAGTTCAATAAATTTTACGGTCAGCTTCTTTATACCATCACCTGCAAGTGCAACAATGATCTCTTTTCTTTTTTTCTGCGGAATTACCGGGTTGCTGATAATTTCCTTCACCTCCGGCATCGCGCACAGACGGTCAATTACCTTCATATCCTCATATACAGCGTCAATGGATTTCTGCTCCCCGGCAAGGTCAAAAAGGGCCTTTGCATATCTTACCGCTATCTTGCTGTTATTCATCAGGTTCAGTTACTGGTTAGTTTCGATCTCCTTCAGGTATCTTCCGATCAGTTTTTGCTGTTCAGCATCGTTCTTAAGGGTTTCGCTTACCACTTTTGAAGCCACCTCGATTGCCAGTCCTGCCACTTCACGCTTAACTTCAGCGATGGCTGTATTCTTTTCACGTTCAATGAGCTCCATGGCGCGTTTCACCATTGCGTCTGCCTCCGACTGACTCTTCTCCTTGGCTTCTGTGAGCATTCTCTCAGTGGCTGTGCGGGCATCGCGGATAATTTTATCTCTCTCCTCGCGGGCTTTCCGAAGGATTATTTCATTATCAGCCTGAAGCACCTTCATTTCTTCGCGGGCTTTTTCCGCAGAATCAAGAGCATTACGGATCGTGTCTTCGCGTGACCTGACGGCCTTCATGATCGGTCCCCACGCAAACTTCTGAAGCAAAAACAGCAGAAGGAGGAAGATCAGTGTGGTCCAGAAAACGGTCCCGATGGCGGGACTTGCGAGACTGCTTGATAGTAACATATTTCGTTTTTCTTTGTGATTACTGAGTAAGGCCTGCAACCAACCGTTGCAGGCTTTGCTTTTCTGCTTACTTGATCATTGCGATAACGATTGCAAAGAGGGCTGCTCCCTCGATGAGTGCTGCCGAGATGATCATTGCAAGCTGGATCTTTGAGTAAGCCTCGGGCTGACGTGCGATGGCGTCCATGGCTGAGCCGCCGATGCGGCCGATACCAAGTCCTGCACCAATGACTGCAAGCCCTGCTCCTACTGCTGCTAATGACATTACTGCTTGTGGTTCCATAATTTAAGTTTAATAAAATGAATTACTATTCTGAGTTTTAATGATGTTCCTCTTCCGCCGTTGCCATGCCTATAAAGAGAGACGACAGCAGGGTGAAATACGTATGCCTGCAGAAACGCCACCAGCAGCTCGATACAGTCCATGAACAACACAAACAGGATGGATGCCGGGGCTACAAATACAGACTTGAAAATAAAGATCAGCGATACCAGGCTAAGTACTATTATATGGCCTGCGGTGATATTGGCAAAGAGACGTACCATAAGTGCAAAAGGCTTGGAAATCAGCCCTATAAGCTCTATCGGGATCATGATTGGCAGCAGCCATAACGGCACGCCGGGTGCTGCAAAGACATGTCTCCAGTGTGATTTGTTGGCGCTGAACTGCGTTATCAGAAATGTGCATAATGCCAGAACGAAGGTCACGTTGATGTTGCCTGTCACATTGGATCCGAACGGAAAAATCGGAATCAGCCCCAGAAGATTATTAATGAGGATAAAGAAAAATACTGTCAGCAGGTATGGCATGAAACGGGCATACTTTTTCTCTCCGATGTTTGGCAATGCAATATCATCCCTGACAAAGAGTATGACCGGCTCCAGAAATCCCTGAATGCCTCTGGGTGCGGTGACGCCGCTCTTCCTGTATGATCTTGCTGTTGCAAGCATCAGCAAGAGGAGTACGACGGCAGCCACTATCATACCGAACACGGCCTTGGTAATTGAAAAATCAAGCGGAATGTTCGTTTCATCGGGATGGCCTGCTGCATCGAGGCGCACTATCTTGCCTTCATATTTTCCTTCGTGGGCCAGGGCAAAGCCCTCATGGTCATGACCGTGGGCAATCTTCTTCGATGAGAAGAGATGCAATCCGGTACCCTTGTCGTAGATTATTACCGGCAGGTAAACCGCGACCGCGGAGCCGTCTTTCTTTGTCCAGAGATGCCATTCATGAGAGTCGGCAACATGGTCCAGGATAAACGTACTGGCGTCAAATGCCTCACCTTTATCCGCTGGGTGATTTTGTTTTACCTTTTTCGCCGGCAGCCTGTGGCAGGCACTGATGCCGGCCATAAATCCAAACAAAAAGATCAATGAATATATATACCTGATTTTCAAGCTATCTTTTCTTTAAACCGACTTCTTTTTAGCGATCCTGAAAAAAGTAAAAAATATATAAAAAGTGAAAGCCAAATATAGGATAAAAAACAATATTACCGAACCGGTTTCTTTGTTTTTAAAGACCACAATGAACAACAGCGCCAGAACAAATGACAGCAACATTTTGACACCAATGGCAATCAGTGTGGTGAACACTCTTTTTTCCCCGTTTCCTTCTGTCCCGTGGAAAAAGATTACCAGGGCTGTCATTGAAATAACAGCAAATCCGCCAGTAAGCAGCAGGATATTATTAACCGGGAAAAATGAAGGTGAAATTTTGTTCAGGCCAAAGAGCAGCAGGAGGATCAGAAGGGCAAAGGCCAGAAGTAAAATGTAGTGTTTTATTGCCCTGTGCGTTATCATTCTATTTGTTCCTGACAGCTTCCTTTATTATGAGCCACATGGCTGCTGCCACGCCCAGCAGGGAGAGTATGACCGTGAATACCGGTTTTGTGCCGGCCAGTTTATCAAGTTTAACGCCTCCCAGGGATGTCAATGACTATTATCACCACCATCTGGATGGCGATGGTGCTGTATTTTGAATAAGCCGTAAGACCTTCCTCCGGATTATTTTTCTCCTTCTTTTGATTTGACTGCCGGTCCTCCATTGTCACCATCCTTCATTGTGCAGTTACCGGTAAAGAGAGCTCCCGGTTCAATGGAAAGCTTACTGGTAATGATCGTGCCGATTAATTTTTGAAGAAGCCTTCAGGTTAAGCAGTTGTGTCACGGTTATTTTACCGTCTATCAGTCCTGACACTTCGGAGTTTTTACATTCGACTTCGCCTTTCACGCGACCAGTGGGCCCGATAACCACCTTGCCCTTGGTTACCATGTTACCATTCAGGGTGCCGTCAATACGAATATCGCCAGCGGATTTTATGTCGCCGGTGATCTCGGTACCCTGACTTATCAGGTTAACTGCTGCACTGTTATCTGTCTCGTTCATTTTTGCCATAGTGATCATTGTTTATTCCCCGGAAAGCGTAGCATACTACGTCTCTCTATTAACCCACAAATATATAAAGTATTGTGTAGCTCCGACAAAAATAGAATTTTTTAACAGGCACAGAGGCAGGATGCTGCTTCTCTGTTTATTATTCCACCGGCTTGCGGGTCATAGGCCCACTTCAGCCATATGCTTCCCCAGGTGAATCCGCCTCCGAAAGAAGCAAGAATAAGATTATCTCCCTTTTTCAGTTTGTGTTCGAACTCCCATATACAGAGAGGTATGGTTGCTGCGGTTGTGTTTCCGTAGTTCTGTATGTTGATCATCACCTTTTCAGGGAGAGAGTCCCATTCTGCGCCCGGTGGCATCAATGATTCTGAGGTTTGCCTGGTGGGGAACAAGCCATGCGATGTCTTCGGATCTGAGATTGTTTTTTTCCATGATCTCCGCCGCCACGTCAGCCATATTCGAGACTGCAAATTTAAAGACCGACTGACCCTCCTGGTAGACAAAGTGTTCCCGGGCACTGACTGTTTCATGTGATGCAGGCCTGAGTGATCCGCCGGCCTTCATGTGCAGGTATTTTCTTCCTGAACCGTCAACCTTGAAAATATGGTCCATTATTCCGTACTCCTCTTCAGTCGGTTCGAGCAGCACTGCGCCGCCGGCATCGCCGAACAGGGTACAGGTTGTTCTGTCAGTATAATCTGTTATTGACGACATTTTGTCAGCACCGACGACAATAACTTTTTTGTATCTGCCTGTCTCCACATAGGCGGCTGCCGTCTGCAGGGCGAAGAGAAAGCCCGAGCAGGCTGCGTTCATGTCAAAGCTGAAGGCATTTTTTATGCCTGCCTTATCGGAGATGATATTTGCTGTTGCCGGGAAGAGCATGTCTGGAGTGACTGTGGCACAGATGAGAAGGTCTATTTCACCGGGCGGTGTTTTTGTCTTTTCAAGCAGGCCTCTCACAGCCTGTTCACCCAGGTCGGATGTGGCCTTTCCCTCGCCTTTCAGTATCCTTCTCTCCTTTATACCAACGCGCTGCATTATCCACTCATCAGTGGTCTCAACCATCGTTGACAGCTCACTGTTGGTCAGACGGTATTCCGGAACCCATCCGTTAATACCTGTTATTGCAGCTCTGTATTTTTGTCATGCTCCGACAGCCTCTTTGATCTTTCTTGCAAGGTCAGCGTGAACCACATCCCTTGTCTGAAGTATCATGCTTGTGATCGCCTTCCTGTTTGAAATGCCATGGCCGACCACGACGTTGGCGTTGATGCCCACAACGGGTGTCCCTCCGAAAACTTCGAAGTTCAGCCTGTCAAAAAAGTTATCCCTGATGCCTTTTGCCTGTGCTATCAGATAAAATTTCTCAGCCATTTTGAGTACAATATTGCCAACGAAGCCGTCACAGACTATCACGTCCGTCATCTCGCCGGTAAAGAGGTCATGGCCTTCGATATTGCCCTTGAAGTTCACCTCGGGGCTTTCGCGGAGAAGCTCGTATGCCGCCTTCACTGCTGCGGAGCCTTTTGATTCTTCCTTTCCGATGTTCAGCAGTCCGACCACCGGGTTTTCAATGCCCAGGACATATTTTGCATAGACGCTGCCCAGTATTCCGTACTGCAGAAGCACATCGGGTTTGGCGTCGGGATTTATTCCCACGTCAAGTATTACAGATGTTCTACCGCTGACATCCGGGATGAAAGCCGTAAGTGCAGGTCTGAAAACACCGGGTATAACGTTAACTGTATAGCTTGCGCCCACCATCATAGCGCCCGTATTGCCTGCGCTTGCAAAGCCGTCTATCAGTCCGCTCTTAAGCATTCCGAAGCCCACGGCTATAGATGAATCTCTCTTCTGTGAAAAGGCTTTTGCGGGGTGATCAGACATTTCAATCACCTGCGTGGCGGGAACGATTTCGAAAAGAGACGGTTCCACTTCCATGGAAGCCAGTTTTTCCCTTATGATACGATTGTCGCCAATAAGTACCAGCCGGTCACCGGCCGGAAGCTGGCCGAGGGCATCAACCGCCCCCTCAATGACAGCATCGGGGGCATAGTCACCCCCCATGGCATCCAGTCCTATTTTCATTGCCTTTCTTATTTGGCACGTGTGACAGGTCAGGCTGTCGCCTTCTTCTCTACGGCAAGCTTGCCTCTGTAGTATCCGCACTCAGGGCATACCCTGTGATACAGATGAGCTGATCCGCAATTGGAACATGCAGCTACTGTCGGAACAACAGCTTTGTCGTGTGTTCTCCTCTTATCCCTTCTGGTACTCGAGTGTCTGTGTTTTGGATTTGGCATCGCAGTAATGTATTGTGTTTAATTATTTTCTGTCAGTTTTTTAAGCTCATCCCAACGCGGGTCTGTTTTATTTTCACCTGCAGCAAGATGTTCTTCAAGTCTCCTGATCATTTCCGGGTCGCAAGTTGACCGTCCCATGTTTGTCTTCAGGATGAATTCGTTTTAAAGGTAACGCAAGATGGATGTATTCATAGAAATACTGACTTAAATCTATTTCGTGTTCATCCAGCGGCATTGTAATCATATCGGGATCTGTCTCCTCCCATTCCTTGCCCTGTCTTACAAACAGTCTGTTGTCACATGACAGCGGCAGATAAAATTTTTCCAGGCATCTGTCACACACAACTTCGGCATTCCCTTTAATGGCAATGTCAAGCTGCAGATGTGTGGAGCACTTCTCCAGTATCACCTCGGCATTAAGCTCTCCCCTCCTGATCTCTGTACCTTCAAATGCCTCAAAGAAGTCGTTTCCTATTGTAAATCCGTAGGTATGTCTGCCTTCTTTAAGACCGGCCAGAGGTATGGAATACAATCCGGGCATCTCCTTTTTTTCGGTCTGCAAAATTATAAATCCTCTTCCAATAAAAAAAATTATCAACAAAAAAGTAACATCCCCGATTTTCTTCGCCACCTGCCGATATAATTCCGCTGTCTGCCGGAAATGACTGGTTTGACCCGGCAGACATGCCATAATTTTGAAGCGTAATAATATTTTGAACATCATGAAAGAAAAGAACAATCCTTTTAGCGGCATAGCCAAACTCCTCATCTCGCTTGGTCTGGTGATGATAATTGCAAAACTGGACCTGTTCAGAATAGGACCTATCTCCGACTATTTTACCTGGGAGATGCTGCTGATCTTTTTCGGCATTTTCAATTTGCTGAACCTGGACCTTGTTTTCAGCCTGTCCTCCTTTTCGCGGCAGGTTTCTGGTTCCTGATGCCTGAGATGAGTATTCAGCTCTCTCCGTTCTATAAGGAGATATTCTGGCCGGCTGTACTGGTCCTTGCCGGCATCGCTTTTATGATAAGGCCATTCACCAAAAGCCTGAAATAATTAACCGTCAAACAAATACTGAAATGGAAAACGAAACAAACAAACCGGCAAAAAATCCTGCTGAAACCTCCAACAGGTTAATCATAGGGATTTTACTCATTATTGCAGGATTTATTCTGATTCTCAGAAAGACCACCGTGCTTCCCGAACCGCTTGATCATTTTATTGATGACATCATCTTCAGCTGGCAGATGCTGCTGATAGTGATCGGCGTGATCACCCTTGCAGGGTCGGATAACAAGACTCCCGGCGTCGTGCTTATCTCGGTCGGAGGCTTTTTCATGATACCTGAACTTTTCACCGATTTCTTCAGGTCATTTAACTTCTTCTGGCCCGCAATGTTCATCGTGATAGGTGTCGTACTGCTGATCAATTCCAAGCGCCTGGTGAAGACCCTGAACTTTACAAGCGGAAGCAAGGCTGATATGATTGATTATGTCAATATCTTCAGCGGCGCTGAACGGCAGCTTATTACGAATAATTTCCTGGGAGGCAAGATAACCTCAATATTCGGCGGCGGTGAGGTTGACCTGACAAGATCATCACTGGCTCCCGGGGATAATGTAATTGAAATTACCTGTATATTTGGAGGTACAACGATAATCATTCCCGAAAACTGGAATGTCATTCTTAATGTCACACCCATTCTCGGAGGCTTCTCAGACAGCCGCAGGATAGGCAGTGATGTCATCAAGGACACTACAAGGTCGCTGACAATACAGGGGACAGTGATTTTCGGGGGAGGAGAGCTTAAAAGCCACAAATAAAATATGAAGCATCCGATACTGGAAAGCCGGTCAAGGGTACTGATATGGTGTCTGGCCTGGGTTATATTAGCCGCAGGCCAGGCATCTGTCATTCATTTCGTATATGGCAGTACCCTGGATATCGCGGTAGCTGACGGTATTATTTCCATGTTCTTGTACTGTGTGCTCGGAATCGCCATCTGGTTCCCGGTCAGGTATATGCTGCGAAGCAACAACAAGGTCATGTCTACGATCATTAACGTCATCCTGACGGGGTCCGTAACTATTGTCCTCTGGCTTTTCGTAACCAGGCCTCTTGTCAGGGCTATTGTCCCGGAGAAGGAAGATTATGACCTGTTCTGGCATACGGTACTGGTATTCCGTGTCGCTGCCGGGGTACTGATCTTCTTCGTGGTCACCCTGATATATTACCTGTACCTGAGCGCCACACAGCTTGCAGAGAAAGCGTCACGACAGGCACAGCTGGAGGCCCAGGTGCGCGAGGGAGAACTGAAGATGCTGCGCGCACAGATAAACCCCCATTTCCTCTTCAACAGTCTCAATTCAATGAGCTCACTGACGCTGACAGACCCCATGAAAGCGACGGGAAATGATTCTGAAACTGTCTGATTTCATGCGGTATTCACTGTCATCACGTAACGACCAGCCGGTGACATTGCAGAGTGAAATGGAAAGTCTCCGGCTTTACCTTGAGATCGAGAAAGTCAGATTTGGCGAACGGCTCATCATCGAAGAGGATATTCAGCCTGAGTGCCTTACGGCCTTATTGCCCGGGATGCTCCTTCAGCCTCTCTATGAAAATGCCGTCAAGCACGGTGTATATGAATCAACTGAGACGGTGGTGATCAGGACCTCCGCTCACAAGGAAAACGGTCTTGTAGTAATATCCGTCTCAAACAATATTGACCCCGAGTCTGTGGTGACACGCAAGGGGGCAGGGATAGGACTGATAAATGTGCGTTCCAGGCTGGAGCTTTTCTTTGGTGAAAAGGCTGATCTTACAGTAACCCGGAAGGATGACAGCTTTAATGTGACGGTGAAGTTTCCTTACAGAAAATCATAAAATCAATAACACAGCATGAAAAACATCAGGGTTCTGATCATTGAAGATGAAACTCCTGCCCGGGAGCTCATAAAGTACATGCTGAAGGATCATCCCGGAATTGAGGTGATAGGTGAGTGCGCTGACGGCTTCTGCGGTGCACGGGAGATAAAGGAAAAACGCCCCGATCTGATCTTTCTTGACATCCAGATGCCCAAACTCACCGGTTTTGAGCTACTGGAGGTTCTCGATGAAAAGCCTGAGGTGATCTTCACCACAGCTTTCGACCAGTATGCCATCAGGGCCTTTCGAACTCAATGCGGTGGATTATCTTCTCAAGCCTTACTCAAAAGAACGTTTTGACAGCGCCCTTGCCAAGGCTGTAAGCAGGATAGGCAAAGAGACACAGGAGCCGGATAAGGTAGAAAAGCTTGTCACCGCAGTGACTGAAGCGGAAGGGTATCTGACAAGGATCGTATTCCGGAAGGGGGCCGGTATAAAGATAATTCCGCTGAACCTGATCTCGTACCTTGCCTCCGAGGACGATTATGTAATGATTTATTACAGTGAAGGCAAGGCCCTTAAGCCCAAGACGATGAAATACTATGAAGACCACCTGCCGCCCAGTCTCTTCATGAGAGTGCACAGGTCGTACATGGTGAACATCGAGCAGATCACCCGCCTTGAACCTTACAGCAAGGATAATTATGTTGCTGTTCTCAAATCAGGGGAGAAGATACCTGTCAGCCGCACAGGTTATAAAATGCTTAGGGAAAAACTTAATTTTTAATCTCTCTCTTTCAGCCTGTTGCACCGCGGAAGCCGTCGAAACCATCTGCCCTGCCGGCCTGTATCTTCTGAACAGGAACATGGGAACGGGATCATATCCGTGTGTTCCGCCCGGTCTGCACCGCAGTATTCGTCCGGTTGATATGACCAGCCCTGTAAAGGGACCGTGAATCTTAATTGCATCAATTGTAAACTGCGAACAGGTTGGTACATGCCGGCATGACTGCGGAGTCCACGGAGATATTAATCCGCGGTATAACCAGACCGGTATAAGGAGTAAAAAAGATAATATCTTTGCAACCGTATTCAGCATCGGCTTCAAAGATAAGGTGAATCGTGCTGACAAAATGACCTGTCTGATCAACAAAATGACAATGGCAGATATTTTGAAGTAAAGGGAGTAACTATTTAAGAGAAAGAAAACAAATGGAAACAACGTATTTAAATAACGGACTGTACTGGATCATTTTTATAGTATTCATGGTTCTGAGCTGGATTGTCAGCGCAAGGTTAAAATCAAAATTCAGAAAATACTCTAAAGTCCCCATCGGTAACGGAATGACCGGTCGGGATGTGGCAGAAAAGATGCTGCGTGACAACGGTATTTCCGATGTCACCGTTCACAGTGTTCCGGGCGAATTGTCTGATCACTATAACCCTCTCAAAAAAACAATTAACCTGAGCAGCGATGTCTATTCCGGCGCCAGTGTTGCTGCAGCTGCTGTTGCAGCCCACGAAACAGGCCACGCCATTCAGCATGCAAGTTCCTATGCATGGCTGACCATGAGATCAAAACTTACCCCCGTGGTGAGCTTTTCGTCCAACTGGATTCAGTGGGTGCTGATCGCAGGACTGTTTCTTGTCAAATCACGACCAGAGATACTTCTTATAGGCATTGTTCTTTTTGCACTCACCACCCTGTTCAGCCTGATAACCCTTCCCGTTGAGGTCAATGCATCAAAGAGGGCCCTTGCATGGCTGTCCGATGCGGGCATCACCTACTCCGGGACACAGGATAAGGCACAGGACGCTCTGAAATGGGCCGCATATACATATGTCATAGCAGCACTTGGCTCACTGGCATCGCTGATATACTACATAATGATTTTCATGGGGGCGAGGAACAGGTAGAGTTATTCTATCCTATCGTCCCTCAACATAGAGGAACTTCGTTCTCTTGACCAGATACCTCACAACAGACCAGAAGATAAGGGCTGCGACAAGCAGGGTGATGTACAGCGGCTCCATGTAAACCTTTC
The DNA here is from genome assembly GCA_963730615.1 of uncultured Bacteroidales bacterium. GTDB lineage: Bacteria > Bacteroidota > Bacteroidia > Bacteroidales > VadinHA17 > SR-FBR-E99. Next base: position 108,854 of record CAVSSR010000003.1, read on the forward strand.
CGGTCACTGCAATATTCCGTATCACATCCAGAATGGCAAAGACGATGAAGAGGTTGGCTATGCTGTTGTATTCCCTCTTAAGGACATTCCTGAATGAGAATGGAAGGTCTGCCCTGATGAAATTCCTGAAACGGGGAATCACGGACCTGACCCTGAAGGCCCATGTATCATAATCCTCACCGAATTTACGGCGGAGATACTGTTCTTCGGCAAAAATAATCCGTTCATAATAGATCCAGAAGGCAAGCACAAAAATGATAACGCACCATACTGACCTGAGAAAGAGAACGGGGCCCAGCCACATCAGGAAGTTACCCACATAGAGCGGATGACGGACAATCGAATATATTCCCGAGGTATTCAGTTCATCAGCCATCTGGTCAATAACATTGCGGCCTGAGGTGTTTCTCGGCACATAACCGACAGTGTACGACCTGATCAGCTCACCTGCGACCGAGACAATAACGCAGGTCAGTTCCCATGTCAGATTGAAGTAAATAACGCTTCTGTTGGCAATGAAGAGATAACCGGCAGCCAGAACCAGAACAATTACCGGTAACCAGCTTCTCCTTCTGAATAACCAGTTTCCGGATTTTTCCAGTTCATGAACGAGTGACATAGTTTCAGGGTTAATGCCGTAAAAATAGGAAAATTTCAGAAACTATACTTAATCCTGACGAAACCCAGGTTTATCTTTGTCACTTCTCCCGATATGACGTTGTCGAAATGCTGCATTACAAGTGAAAAATCAACATTCTCAGCCATTGAAAAATCAACTGTGGCATCGGCAAAATAACCTTTCAGGTCAGGATACCAGATTGCAGACAATGAGATGTTAAGCAGCGGAACCGGGGTATATGTAAGCTGTCCTATGGCGCTGAATTCCGAGAGAGCCAGCTGGTCAGCAGTAATGGCTCCCTTGTAAAGCTCGGTGAAGTTGTCGAGAACGAACGGGTTGTTTGAATACATCATCTGCACCAGTGCCGAAATCTTATCTGTGAAGGCCTTGTCGACGCCTGCCGTTGCGATGAAGGTAGTCTCTTTCACGGATGAATTTCCGAGCGGAGTGAACAGGGTGGCTTCGCCGCGGATTGAATATGAGCCTATTGCTCCTGACCATCCTGTACCTGCGGTGAAGAGCTCCTCGTTTGTCTCGCCGGCAAAGAACTGGAGATCGGTATTAAGAACATTGAAGCGGTAAAGCGCAGCAACAGTTACCCTGTCGGCGCTGTCGAGCTTGACGACCATTTCGGCTGCCGATGACGGGCCGGTGGAGTAAACGGCTCTCAGGGCATCGCTGCCGGGCCGTTCCATATAGTCAAAATCAAAAAAAGAATAAGTGTTGAAGATGTCATTGGGGTTCCATACCAGTGCCTGGCTCCAGTTGATCCGCTGCCGGCCCAGGGTGAGCCTGAGCTTCCCTGATGTGTAGTCGATCCAGGCCCTGTCAATAAATGTATTCAGCACGAAAGACTGCTCACTGAGGATGTTCCATGACATGTCAACCCAGCCCGGGTCAGAAGCCAGGCCCGTGCTGTATGTGGGATCAAGCTGTACCATGTCGCCAAGCACAAACCTGTTTCTTATTTCAAGAGCCATTGTTATCCCGGTGCCGGGGTATGCCTTGAAATTAAGCCTGTTATGCAGCATGCTGCTGTTGAGCCATTCCTCTGCGGGATCCTCAAACACGGCATTATGGAGCCATGTTGCATAGCCTCCGGCAGAAAACTTGCCCGGGGCATCCTGTGACAGTGATGCGAAAGTGCAAATCATCACTGCAGAAAGCAACAGGATGGCTTTTTTCATGAAATGTTATTTGTCCTTTCATCTGAGACAACACGTCCGTCCTCGAGGGTTATCACCCTGCGTGCCCTCTTCATCACCCTGATGTCGTGTGTTGAAAAGATAAAGGTCATCTCCTCCTCCCGGTTAAGTTTCTCCATGATATCGAGAAGCGTTTCGGCCGATTTGGAGTCGAGGTTTGCCGTCGGTTCGTCAGCCAGGATGAATTCCGGACGGGGAGCCAGGGCTCGCGCCACTGCCACTCTTTGCTGCTGTCCGCCCGACAGCTGCGAGGGGCGGCTGTTGTGCCGGTCGGCCAGTCCTACTGACTGAAGCAGCTCATCTGTGCGTGCCTTGCGCTTTTCCTTCGGCCATTTCTGAAGGTTCATGATGAAATCCCACATTCTCTGCGGCCGTCAGCACGGGTATCAGGTTATAGGACTGAAAAACGAAACCGACATGCTCCATCCTGAAATCTATCAGTTCCGACGGCCTCAGTTCCGAGAGGCGATGGCCTGCCACAATGATCTCACCTCCTGTGGGCTGGTCAAGGCCGCCGATGAGGTTCAGCAAGTGTTGTCTTACCCGAGCCTGACGGTCCGACAACAACGGCAAAATCACCTTTCTCAAAGCTGAGCGTCACCCCGTTTATTGCCTTAACCTCTACTTCGGTATCATGATAGGTCTTATGACACATCGTTGATTTCAACTACTTTCATGACTATTGTATTTTATTATTATTCACCTCTTAATGCTTCAACAGGATTTAATTTTAAAGCCTTGCGGGCCGGATAGACTGCTGACAGAATGCCGGTAAGGACAATCAGTACTGTCAGTGTTACAAAGAACTGCGCATCTATGGAAGGATAACAGGTGAGCGGAATAACCGAATGCCTCCATCCCCTCGGAGTATTTTACCAGGTTTATCCCGTTTCTGCCGGTGAGCGCTATCACAGCTTCCGCTGACAGCCATGCCTGCAATGCCGCCCACAATTGAAAGGAATATTGATTCAAGCATTATCATCATAAAGACATCTGGCGGCGGTTCATGCCTATGGCGGCAAGCATCCCGAGCTCCCTCGTCCGTTCAAGTACGGCCATCAGCATGGTGTTGACGATTCCGAATGCCAGCGCTGCGAGTATCAGTGCCATGAATATGCCATAGATCTGCTGCATCATGTCAGCTATCATTGCAAGGTCAGGAGATATCTCCTTCCAGTTCAGTACTTCATAAGCCCGGCAGAGTTTCATCCTTATTCCCCGGTGGCCTTTTCGGTCAGATCATTGTCTTCGAGCCTTGCAATAAACCTGTGAAAGATTCCGTCAGACATCCCGGTCAGCTTCCTCAGCTCATCAATCGGGACAAACAGAGAGGTCGCTTCAAACAAATCATTATTGGTCCTGTATATTCCGCATACCCGAAAGGCTGCGCCGGTCTGGACATTGTTCATGTCAAGGAACGAAAGGATAATCTTTGATCCCTCCCGGTATGACCAGGCTGTTTCCTTTACCTGAAGTCCGTATTTTTTTATCTCCCGCGGAGAGAGTAGCCCGTCGATAGCCCTGTGAATTTCTTTTCTGAAGTGAACCGCTGGTCCGTGAGTGGTGCCAGCTTTTCAATGACTTCGGCAGGAATTCCTTCTGCCTCAAGCTTGTTCAGTGCTTCAGCAGTGAGGATGTACCTGATGATGTTAAGATCCTTTGCCAGTTTCTCTCCGATAAAAACCGTCTTGAATATACTGTTACCCTGTTTTTCGGGAGCGAAATAGCTTCCGGTGCCGGGGATAAGCTTTTCGGACAGGGTGAACATCTGCTTTCTCTCTTTCTATATCAATGCCGGTTATTTCCACTCCGGTGCTTTTGGCAGATGTTGAAGCAATGCCTCTGACAATTATCCGTCCTGTGACTTCAGTGACACCGGCTGTCCTGTCAAGAGCTGAAATTACTGCCAGGGATCGGTGATAAAATTTCTGATATCGCTGCTGCTCCTGAAGTCTTTGTTGTTGACCTGTATATGCGACAGCTCTTCATTGACGGCAGCATCAATCCGCTGAACAATCGAGCTGTTGATTGCCGCCATGGAGAAGACGCCGGCAAAGACGCCGATTGTCAACAGCGCGCAATGACTGTCAGGCTTCTGGTTTTGTTCCTCCAGACATTTTTCCATGCAATTTCTGTTATCATATCATATACAGCTTAGGCTCTGAGTGCTTTAATAACATTAATTCTGAATATCTTACGGATGCTGAACGCTATGGCAATCAGAAGTATGATGAAGACCACAACCGTCTGCCAGAGATAATATGTGTCAGGCAGCATTGTGGGCATGACCGGATCAAATCCGTAATCCTCGTACATCCGGGCGATCTCTCCGGTGAATCTCAACGGGTGTATATGACCGTAAATAACCACCGGCAGTGATGCAATGATTCCGGCAGCCACCCCGAGAAATCCCATCAGAAGCATTTCAATGGAGATCACTTTTGCCAGTTTCCGTTTCTGCATTCCGATTGACACCAGCATGCCGAATTCCCTTCTCCTTTCAGCAAGCATCATAAGCATTGTTCCGAATACCCCGAAGGCAATGACAAGATAAAGTATCCCGATCATGATTGCACCGCTCTTGTTGTCAGCCTCCATCTGGTTCACAAGGAGGGCATTCAGCTCGCTGCCAGTCCCTGACGACAAGAGGATCAGTGATCAGACGGCTAAGTCTTTCGCCTGTGGCAAGGACCATTTTATCGCCGTTGTCCTTTACCCCGATGACGGCCGATGTGGCCATGCCGGGGGCGGCATACAGCTCCCGGGCGGCTTCAATGGGTATGTAGACAATGATATTGTCCATATCGGGGGCAGGCAGTTTTACTATACCGCTGACACGGTACTTGCCGGCTGCTGAAGCGCCGTGGTAACCCTGACCGGTCAGAACCATTGTGTCTCCGACGCTTATTTTAAGATATTCTGACAGTCCGGAACCGATGATTACACTGGCTGTTTCCTCTGCGGTGAAGTAATGGTTCACTGAAGAGGCGTGATTCCGTATCAGGGGAAGTACGGTGGCAGTGTCCGTGTCGCTGATTCCAAGGTCAAGCATCAGTCTTCCGGTGCTTGAGTATGGTTTCCCCGGTATATAATTCAAGCATTGTCTTAATCCGGTGCCGGAATGGCTTCTGCTTTCAGGGCATCCACAGCTGCAGGACTAAGTTTGAATCTGACGAGCCTGTTCCGTAAGTCTGAAACCCTGTCCTCGCCTTCAGGATCGATCCCCATTACCATCACTCCCTGGGTGCGGCTCTCTGCTGCTGCCAGGGCAAATGATTCAAGCCGCGGAACCACATCCTTCACGTTCGGGTCACTTTTCAGGGTCTCACCAAGGGCATCATCATACTTCAAAGCTGTTATCGAGGATGGCATCATCAAAATAATCGCTGTGCTGAAGCTGAAGGTACCCGGAATATGCTTCAATTACATTTTTAAAGAGCCTGTCATATGCCCCGAGCTGGAAAGAACGCATTACAAGCGCAAAAAAGACAGCAAAAAAGACAGACGCGGCAGTGATCAGTGTTCTTTTCTTGTTGCGCCACAGATTTCTCCAGGCCAGCTGATAATCTTTCATATTAATATTCCTTTCTGTTACCCGAATCACCTGATGGTTTTCATGTTCTGCTGTGAAAAGAAGCTCTCATCAAGGTCAACGTTGAATTTCATCGCGTCAATGAGGAGAATGGTTTTACGTCCTTCATTTTCTGCAGGTACAAGTTCGATGCGGAGGGCAGCACCCTCCCGTCAAAGGTTTTCAGTTCGATGCCGCGTTCAGTCCTGACAAGGTACCCGTCCTCATCATAGAGTTCGGCTTTCAGCACAATAAATTCTTTTTTGTCGACCCACCACAGCTGATGACCCCATAGGACTTCAGCATCAGCCTTTGCCGTGAGCTTAATCTTGTAGCAGTTGCTTCCGTCTCACCTCTTCCTCACCTTCAATTGAGTGAGTATAGTCATTTATTACTGATGAATTCCCTGAGAATATCATCATTGGTATAATCCGAGCCCATCCAGCCCTGTGACATCATCGACGGGAGGAAGCTTGATAAGCCTGTTGATGGCAGGGTTCCAGCTCCACATCTCAGTGCCTCTCTTGAGGAATGTCTGTCCTTTCTCGCGGGCAGGTGCAGTGATGAGCGTCAGCGCATAATCATCTTCAAGCGACCATGATTTGAACTCTACCGTTCTCTGCCAGGTGGGACGGACGATGGTCATGCTCATCACGCTGTAACCGGACATTTCGCCGTTGAATTTTTCGTCGGCTTTTTTGATTATATCTTTGGCGGTCAGTTGCTGAGCACCTGGTCGGAATGGCATACAGGACAGCAGGCAATAAGCCTGAAGCGACAGGATAAGCGACCTTGTGATCTTTTTCATCAGAATCCCTTAAGCATTTTCAATAATTTCTCCCTGGTGGTTGTTCCCTCCGATTGTCTCATGATCTCAGAGAGCCAGTTACCGTACATGGGGTTGGGAAGGATGATATACCGGGTTCCGAACAGCTCTTTGTCAGCCTCAACCGCGGCAAATCCAAGGTCGGGCCCCCTTTTCTCATAGGTCCCGCTGTGGTCGGCCAGGTTATCACCGATAAGCAGCAGGATTTCATAATCCTTTTCAATAAGGGCCCTGCGATCAATCTTTGATGAACTGCCCTGCTTAAGAAGGAGGTGGGTGGTGTCAGCATCGGGGAAACCGCAGGCCGCGAGATTGGTAATGGTAGGGTTCATCTCGGTGACCTTGCGGTTTGAGACATAGAAGACCTCCACCCCCAGGGAGTCGGCATAGCGGGTGAATTCAACAGCTCCGGGAAGAGGTTCGGCCTGTGCCAGGTTAACCCACCGGGTCCAGTCCTGATCAGTGAAAGGCTTATTTTCATTCACCTGCCAGGCCTGATACGGACTGTTGTCAAGCACCGTCTCGTCAATGTCAAGCACTACAGCAGCGGGTCTGGTCTTATCAGCCCATGCCAGGTTTTCGGAGAGCGCAGTTTCAGCGTTCCGGAAACACTGGTAACAGAGTGCTTTCATTTCAGCTGACTGCTGGTACCAGAGTGTAGCCAGTATAAGCTGATCCTGTGTCTCAGGAGGCGATACTGGTCACTCCGGACGGGGCTGTTCCCTTTCTTACAGGGCAGCAAGCCGCCAGCATTATCAGGCCGGTAACAATAATGAGCTTTTTCATGCGTTTTTATTCTATTGTAAATAAACTATTTGTCAGAATCAGTTCCTTTTGTTTGTTGTCTCCTAAATAACAAATAATTGCCTGATCTTGACCAAAATATTTGAAACATTTTTATCTTTAACAGGTTATACTTAAAAAGTTATCTGCAATGTCAACCTTAAAGCTGATGCTGGGGATGATCCCCTCAACTTCTAAACTGGAACAGGAAGAAAAGGCACTGATCGCTGAATATGAAAAGATGATCTCCTTTGCCGGTTCTGAAACACTGGCAAAATATAACGTGCTCCATGAAAGCATTAATTCTGCCGGTTTCAGACAGAAGAAGAAAGAGTTGGAGTCGCTCACCTATAAGGGTTCAGAAGAATTTTCGAGAGAAACAGAATTTTTCAGTCTTAAGAAGGCAAAGGATATAGCTCTCTATTTCAAAACCGAAGGAAGCGCTCCGCTTAAAAACTTCACCACGCTCGACGGATCAGCCAAAATAAAGGAGATCGAAGACCTGGAAAGATTTGTCCAGTCGCCTGAGTTCAAGCAGAAAGAGAGACTAAAGCCTGTCACCTTCAAGGATACCGAAGAATACGGTAAATGGCTCGAATACAAGAAACTGCTGAAAGACAAGGAGGTAAGGAAAAACCTTAACGCCGCCAAGGTCAAGATATTTGAGGAGCTGAAAATGTACGTGACATCATCCGCTTTCCTGGTTAAGAAAAACATGAAACCAGTCACTTTCAAAGATACTCCCGAGTATCAGAAGCTGCTTGATTTCAAAAACAGGAAAAGCGCTGCCGATGTTGTTTCCTACTATAAATTCAAGGCTTCAAAGGATTTCGGCAACTACGTACAGGTAAAGGATTCAGCCCGCCTTAAGAGATATTACGAGCTCGAAGAATACCTGAAGAGCAAGGCGTTCACGGAAAGGAAAGAGTATCTGCTTGACAAACACCGGTTCGAGAAAACGGACATGTTCAGGGAGCTGAATGAATACAACAACCTTAAAAAACACTGCCGACATCAAGTGGTATTTCACCGTTAAAGACTCCAATAAGTTTGATATTCTTAAAAACCGCGAGCTGACGTTCGGCGATGAGTTTGACGGCAGCGAGCCTGATAAGAAGAAGTGGCTCAACAAATATTACTGGGGAGACAAGCTGCTGCACGACAGCTACAGTATTGCCACTGACCTTCACAGTTATACACCCTCTGACAATTTTGAAGTTCGTCACGGTGTACTGCGCATCATCACGAAGCCGCAGAAGGTCACAGGCAAGGTCTGGGACCAGGAGAGAGGTTTTTACACAAAGGAATTCTCGTTCACATCCGGTATTCTTAACAGCGGAGCTTCCTTCAGGCAGAAATACGGTATTTTCTCTGCCAAGATCAAGCTGACCGATCCGGCAGTGCGCAATGCCTTCTGGCTGATCGGGGACCGTATCACGCCCCATATCGATGTCTGCAGATCGGGCAGCGGCAAGGTATGGTTTGACCTGTTCACCGCTCCGGGAAATCACTATAAAAAGAGCATCGGTTCAAGATACCTTTCTGATTTCTTCATCTACACCCTTGAGTGGAGGCCGGAGAGCCTGGTATGGAAGATAAACGGAATTGAGGTGATGAGGCAGACAAGCGGTGTGCCGCAGGAGGCGATGTACATCAACCTGGCCGGCGGCGTTGAAAAGCCCATCGGAGGCATTTCCTCGATGGAGATTGACTGGATAAGGGTATATCAGTTCAAATAAAAATTTCATAACACATATCACAGCGCCGCCCAAACCGGGCGGGTTACATTAAAAACAGAGACACCGGCTATGGCGTCTCTGCTTTTTTTTATTGTATCTGTAACAAAACGTATATTACAGCCGTCTTTATGTTGTCAGTACGGACGGGATGACAGTAAAAGAGTACAATAACGCGGTAAGGGAGTTTGGCGACCACGTCTACCGCTTTATATACCGCAGTATAAGGGACAGCCACAGGGCCGGGGATATTGTTCAGGACACCTACGAAAAGCTGTGGCGCTGTGTCACGGAGACTGAGTATGCGGCAGTAAAGGCATGGCTCTTCACCACGGCCTATAACAGAATGATAGATGTCATCCGCAAAGACTCGAGGCTGGTGGATGTTGAGTTCTATGATGATGCCTCCCTTTATGCAGAGGAGAGCAGCACTGACCTGAACGAGGTCCTCCATCATGCACTGGAAAGGCTTGCCGGCAGTTCAGCGGTCAGTCATCCTCCTGCGTGATTACGAGGGCTATCATTACAATGAGATAGCTGAAATTACCGGGCTTACAGAGCACCAGGTAAAGACGTATATCTTCAGGGGCCGGGTAGCCCTGAAAAATTATCTTGTAAAAACTTCAGTATGGCAATGAACGATGATACGGATTATCCGCGCCTGACACCGCCGGATGACAGGTATCCGTCGCCAGGCAACCTGTTCCGGTCTGCAGGTGATCTGACTGATGACCAGTTTGATCTCCTTGCAGCAGCATGGTCAGAGAACGCCCTGCCTGATGACAGTCTTGCCGAAATGGAAGCATTGTTTGCATCCGATCCCGCGAAAAAAGCTTATGCCGAAAGTTTCGGGCAGCTGCGGCTCAGACCTTTTGATGATAAGTGGAGCGGCCGGCACGCTCTTTTACGGACAACACCAGCCGCCAAAATCATCAGGCGAGTGTGGATAACTGACGCTGGCAGCAGCGGCAGTCATTTTTGCAATTCTGTTTCTCAGGCCGGTCACGGACAAACAGACTTCAATAACAGCACCGGTCAGTTCTCCTGAAGTTGCGATGGCACCTGAAGCCATAGAATCATCTCCCGCGGTTGTAAAAGAAGTGATGCCGGAACCTGAGCTTTCCGTTAATAAAACATCGCGCAGTGACATGCAGGTAAAGGAAGAGCTCCCTGCATCGGAACGGGAACAGCCCGTTAAAGCTGACTCCTGTGACAGTGAGCGCCCGGACAGAGATGCCGGTAATCACTGCAGGAATTGATACCCGCGAACTCCTCGCAGTAAATTACAGCAAGATCCCCGCAACGACGAATATCCCGGAAAAGGAAGAAAACTGGCTCATGAAAGGTTTTGCCGGCCTGTCGAAAACAATAAAAAAGGAAAAAACACCTGTTGACGGATATGTCATTGCCAAATCGTGTATTAAAGGCATCAACAGTGTCTTCGGCTCGGATATGGAACTTGAAAAAATCGTCAGTGCAGCGGGAGACACCGTCGCTGTCAGCTTTAGCTCATCCCTGCTTTCATTTTCTGCACCCGTAAGAAAAAGTTCTCAATAACTGTAACTTTGATGCCGGTTAATTCGTCCTTGCAATAAACATAAATAACATTAAGCCATGAAAAGAGTAGCAATAACACTGATTATTATTTTATCCTTCGTCCTGCCTTCAAAAGCCCAGGAGAAACAGGAAAAGCTTAAGGAACTTGAAGAGATGGAACAGAAAGACGGAGGTGACGGCAGCCGGTGACACTCTGATAATAATTGAACAGGACACCCTGGCCGCTGAAGATGCAGAAATAATTATTGAAGATGAAGAGGCCTATGATGAGGAAGAGGCTTATGATAATGATAAATCAACAGTAACAGTCGGAGGCGTTACCGTTGAAGAGAGTGATGATGAGACAGTGATCAGAATTGGGAAGAAAGGCATCAGGATAGCTGAAGATGAGGATGACACATACAGTCACGTTTGAAGAGTACTGATGATGATACAAAATCATCCTTCAGAGGTCATGTCGGCGGCTTTGAATTAGGCTTTTGCGGCTATTTCACGGAGCCCTTCAGCACCTCGCTCGATCCCTCGGAAAACTACATGAATCTCAACACAACGAAATCGATGAATTTTAACTTCCTGCTGCCTAATATCAACCTTGGTTTCAGCCGTCATTTCGGGATAGCTGCAACAATCGGCCTGAGCTGGAGCGACTACTATTTTGATGGTGATAACTCAATAGCGGAGGATGAGAACGGAAACATAATTCCCGTGTATCCGCCAGAGGACATTAATTTTGAAAAAAGCAAGCTTTCAACAACTTATGCCACTCATGCCGATACTTCTTGAAGGACAGATCCCTGTTTCACATAACCGAACAATAAATATAGGCGCAGGATTTATCGGAGCAATTAAGCTGCACTCCCATACCAAGGTGGTTTATTATGACAACGACAAGATGAAGATAAAAAACAAGGATGATTTCAGTCTTAACCTCTTAAGGTACGGTGTTACTGCACGTCTCGGATATGAGATGTTCCAGGCTTACGGCACATACTATCTTTCAAAAATGTTTGAAGAAGGAAAAGGTCCCGAGCTGTTCCCGTTCGAGGTCGGCATAGCCCTGACATTCAACAACTGATATACGCAGTGATGCGTTATAAGGGCCGCACAGTACAGGTGCGGCCTTTTGTTTTTTATATATCTTTGGCGCATTGCCGGTGAACACCGGCCCGTTAGTTTTCAAATTCTGAAAAACAGACAGATGAGACTTCTTCTTATAAGCAACTCTACCAATCGCAGGGGAGGCGTATCTTGATTATCCCAAGAACAACATCAGGGAGTTTCTCGGCATCAAAAAGATAAAGGCACTCTTCATTCCCTATGCTGCTGTTACCTTCTCTTATGATGAGTATGAGGAGAAGGTAAGAACACGATTTCAGGGAGGTGGGTCATGACGTGGTGTCGATCCACCACTTCTCCGATCCTGTAAAGGCTGTCATGGAAGCTTCTGCAATAGTTGTCGGCGGCGGCAACACATGGATGCTGCTCAAGTGCCTCAGAGACAACAAGCTCATAGCCCCTGTCCGGAAGAAAGTTATTGCCGGAACACCCTATATAGGCTGGAGCGCAGGGTCAAACGTGGCCTGTCCGACAATCATGACCACCAACGATATGCCCGTGACGGCACCGTCATCATTAAGGGCTTTCAGTCTTATCCCCTTCCAGATCAATCCTCATTACCTCGATGCCAATCCTGCCGGTCATGCAGGAGAAACACGCGAGCAGCGGATCCTCGAATTCATCGAAGTCAACAGGGATATTTTCGTGGCCGGACTGCGCGAGGGAACAATGTTCCTCCTTGAAGGCAGGAAGCTGTCGCTCATAGGGCCACGTAACGCACGTGTGTTCAGTTACGGAACCGAGGCCAGGGAGCTGATGCCGGGCCAGGATCTCTCCTTCCTTCTGAAGAAAAGAAAAGAATAACGACGATCAGGGAACCGGCTGAATGAGATGGCTGAAAAAGATAGCGCTGATAACAGCAGGCCTGTTTTTACTGACCGTGACCGGCCTCGGCCTGTATGCATGGATCAGAAATGACAAGCTGACCGCAGCCCTCGTCCGCAAGGTCAATGAGACCGTCAATACCAAGATATCATACGGCACACTCAGGCTGACAATATTCGAGTCATTCCCGAATATCACCCTCAGGTTTAACGATCTCCTTGTAGCGCCATCACCATATTATGACAAGACACAGTTCAGGGGCGAGGATAACGACACCCTTCTTTCCGCTTCTTCCTTTTCGGTGACAGCATCCCTTCTCCAGATGCTTACAGGCACGGTGGCAGTGCGTTCAATAACCGTCAGGGAGGGGAAGATAAACCTGCTTACGGATAAGAGAGGTGATATAAACTACCAGGTCATCAGCGGCGGAGAGAAAAAGAAAAAAGGCAAAAACGTCAGGCTTAAGAACATCAGTGCCCTGAATATGAAAACAGTCTGGTACGACAGGAGCTCCGGGCTGAGGATATCAGGCAGGATAAATGAAGCCACGCTCGATGGGGATATCTTCAGGGCGGGGATCTTTCTGAACACGACCGTCAGCGTGGATCTTGACTCCGTTAATTTCGGCGATATGAGCATCTCCGGTTTCCCGGTGAATGCATCGGTCAAAATGCGCAAGACGGCCAACTCGCTGTCTGTGGCCAAAGGAACAATTGATCTGGCCGGCCTGAATTTCGGGGTTGACGGAATGGTAAACTACTCGATGTCTACCCTTGATCTGGCTGTAGAGGGAAAAAAGATCAATATCGGAACACTTGTCTCAATGCTGCCTGAAAAATGGATGTCACGTACCGGAGGATTAAGTCCTTCCGGGATAATGGATTTCAGATGCAGCCTCAAAGGACCGTACGGAGAAGCCGGCAAACCACATATTGAACTTAATTATGCCCTGACCGACGGACGGGTCAGTTCTCAAAGAAGCGGACTGAAAGTGAATAACCTCTCGTTCAGCGGAGGGCTCACCAACGGGGCGCTCAACAGTCCGGAGACCTTCCTCTTCACCGTTGACAATATGAACGCCACCTACGGATCGGCAAAACTGAAAGGGTCATTCAGGCTGAGCAACCTGACCAAGCCACACGTCACCCTGGCCCTGGACGGCGATCTTAATTTCGATGACCTGCGCAAGATCATGAAAATCAGATTATATCCGCGATCAGAAAGGATCAGTCAGCGGTCACATAAAACTGTCCGGCCAGCTTCCTGACAGCATGAAGACTGGGTATGGCTGCGTTGCCCTCACTTCATCCTGACGCATCATTTGTATTCAGTGATTTCGGAGCTACAATCGCTTCGTCGGGCATAGCCCTGACAGATGCAAACGGCTCGCTGATCATCAACAGGGACTTTATTGCCGACAGCCTCTCTTTCACACTGATGGATCAGCATTTCCGGGTAAATGCAATAATGCGTAATTTTACGGGATGGGTAGCCGGCGGGCCTGAAATCATGATTGTTACAGGAGATGTTGCAGCTGACAGATTTGTAACCGCCTCTTTCACCGGAAGTGAGAATGACAGTACAGCCAGTGCCGGCAAGCGGCTTAACATCTTTCCGTCTGACGTCAGCATGAAAATCACTCTCACGGCTGACAGTATCATCAGCCAGGGATTCCGGGCAGCTAACTTCAGAACATCTCTTGAATATGAGCCCTATATGTTCACTTTCAGTGACATCAGGGCTGAGGGACTTGACGGTCTGCTTACGGGGGAGTTCAGGCTGGGCAGGCAAAAGGACGGAGGTTATATCACCAGGTCAAAGCTCGATGTGACCGGCATTGATATCAATAAAACATTCTCTTCATTCAACAATTTCGGCCAGGATTTTATTGTAAGCGACAATCTCTTCGGAAACCTGACAGGCACAGTCACAGTGCTTGCCCCCCTTGACAGCAATTATAAAATCGTCACAAAGGCTCTTGTTTCGGATGCGCATCTTGTGATCACTGACGGCAGGCTTGTGCACTTTGCCCTGGCAGAGAGTCTCTCAACATATCTTGATCTCGACGAGCTGAGGGATATTAGTTTTTCAAGAATGGAAAACGACGTCTTCATCACCAACCGCACGGTGTCAATACCAAAGATGCTGATCAACTCAACTGCGGTCAACTTCACATTGTACGGGACTCACAACTTCGACGAGGATTACTCATATCATGCAAGGCTGCTGCTGTCAGAGGTTCTGAGCAGGAAGGCAAGGGACCGCAACCGCGGTGATGACGTTTTCGGGCAGGTGCAGGTTGACGGCGCCGGTAAAGCTACAATACCGCTGAAGATAGAGTGTATCAACGGCATAGTCGATGTAGGCTATGACTTCGGGCAGGCGAAGGATAATATCAAAGAGGATATCGCGACTGAGAAGCAGACACTGAAAGGGATACTGAACGAGGAGTATGGCTGGTATCAGGCAGATACACTGAAAAAGAAGCCCGTCGGAGAGCAAGCCAAAATTCAAAATAACATGGGAAGAGGGCAAGGAACCTTCTGCACAGACAGAGGTAAAGCAGGAAGAAGTGACAGAAAGTCCCCTCCGGACGTTGCTGAAAAAGAAATAAGTAATACATGAATATCTACCGTAAAAAACTGGTCTGGCAGGTCCTGCTGTTAATCTTCGCGGTTGTTATCGGATTCGGATCATTGCTCTACACCCGTGACCTGGTAGGCAAGCTGAAGGAGGAAGAGAGGAAGAAGGCGGAACTGTGGGCTGAGGCAACAAGGAGGCTGGTGGGACTTTCGGGCAGTCCTGATGACTTTGACTTCCTTTTCCGGATCATTGAAGATAATACCACCGTTCCTGTCATTCTTATTGATTCCCGGAATAATATTATCTCTCAGAGGAATATCCCGGCGGGCATTGCTTCAGACACCACAGCCCTTAAGCGCGAGCTGAAACGGATGGATAAACGGAATGAGCCGATTATCGTAGACCTTGGCAATGGCATTGTTAATTATATCTACTACCGTGAGAGCACCCTTCTGCGGCAACTCAGAATATATCCCTATGTTCAGCTTGGTGTGATCCTGCTGTTCATCGCGATAGCTTATATTGCCTTCAACTCATCACGCTCTGCCGAGCAGAACCAGGTGTGGCTGGGGCTGTCGCGGGAGACGGCTCATCAGCTTGGTACGCCAACCTCATCGCTGTCGGCATGGGCGGAGATTATCCGCAGCAGATATCCGGGCACAGATATCGCGGAAGAGCTTTCTGTCGATGTTGAAAGGCTCGGCAGTGTCGTCGAGCGGTTCTCCCTGATAGGTTCAAAGCCAAAGTTGTTGCCGGATGATCTGCCGGCACTCGCTGAAAAGACAGTTACATACATGCATAAACGGATAGCCTCAACCGTCGATCTGAACATAGCCAACGAAACCACCGGATGCACCAGTGTGCCACTCAATCCTGTCCTTCTCGGATGGGTAATTGAGAACCTCGTGAAGAACTCAATTGATGCAATGAAAGGCGCCGGCAGCATAACGGTCAGACTTTCGGAGAATGACCAGGAGGCTATAATTGACGTGGAAGATACCGGCAAGGGCATACCAAGAAAAGATTTCAAGACCATTTTCAAGCCAGGCTACTCAACGCGTGAACGGGGATGGGGTCTGGGGCTGTCACTCTCAAAGAGGATCGTCGAGGAGTATCACAGGGGGAGGATATTCGTGCTTCACTCTGAACCCGGCAAGGGAAGCTGCATGAGAGTGATATTACAAAAGAAAAAGTAACAGCCCGGGGCCCTCATGAAGAGAAAAGACATCGAAATAATGGCGCCGGCAGGATCATGGGAGTCTCTCCGTGCAGCCATACAGGGAGGGGCAGACTCGGTCTATTTCGGCATCGGAGAACTCAACATGCGGGCCCGGTCGTCTGACAACTTCACCGCGGAGGAGCTTCCGGCAATCACGGAAATATGCCGCGAGAACGGGATAAAGAGCTATCTCACGCTGAATATTGTTTTATTCGACGATGAGACGGACACTGTGCGTGAAGTGCTCTCTGCTGCAAAAAAAGCAGGTGTCAACGCCGTTATTGCCACCGACCAGGCAGCTATCATGGCAGCCAGGGAAGCCGGACTGGAAGTGCATCTCTCCACCCAGCTCAATATTTCAAACAGCGGGGCACTGAAATTCTATTCGCAGTGGGCTGACGTGGCCGTTCTGTCGCGCGAACTCAATCTTCAGCAGGTAAGAAATATCTACGACACCATTGTCCGTGATGATATCCGGGGCCCGGGAGGAGAGCCTGTCAGGCTGGAGATGTTCGTTCACGGTGCCCTCTGCATGTCGATATCGGGAAAATGTTATCTGAGCCTGCATGAGGCCGATGCATCAGCCAACAGGGGCAACTGCTACCAGATATGCAGGCGGAGCTATATTGTCACAGACAAGGAGACAGGAGGTGAACTTGAGATTGACAATGAGTTCATCATGTCTCCGAAGGATCTCTGCACCATCGGTTTCCTTGACCAGATAATCGATGCCGGCGCCAGGGTGCTTAAGATCGAAGGAAGGGCCCGGTCAGCCGAGTACGTCAAAACAGTCTCAGAGTGCTACAGTGAGGCTGTCGAAGCAGTTGTAAACGGCACATTCGGAAAGGAGAAGGCAGAAGGATGGATGACACGTCTCTCCACGGTCTTTAACAGGGGATTCTGGGACGGATACTACCTGGGACAGAGGCTGGGAGAGTGGACCACTACTTACGGTTCCGCTGCAACAAAAAGAAAAATTTACATTGGAAAGGTCACCAACTATTTCAGCAGACTGAGTGTTGCGGAAATAAAGCTTGAGGCAGGTGATCTCAGCAGGGGCGATACAATACTTATTACCGGGCCCACAACCGGAATTACCGAACATACAGTCACCGAGCTGAGGGACGAGGCAACCAACCCGGCAGAGGCAGTCCGCAAGGGCACTCTCTGCTCCGTTCATCTGCCTGTTCAGGTCAGGCGCTCCGATAAGGTTTTCAGGTGGGTCGATGCCTCAACCCTGAAGAGAGGGTGAATTATTCAAGGCTGCTTGCAGCCTCCAGCACTTTGGCGGCATTTACGGCCACATCATCAGTGTCAGTTTCAAGAAAGACCACCTGCCTGGCCTGAGGCTTTGAAAGGGCATAATTATACGACTTGTCATAGTACTCAAGCGTAATCCTGATGGCCGTTGCGAAATCACCGTTCCGTATTGCCTCAACGGCCTCCCTGGTTCTGTCTCCTCCCAGCCTTTTTGATATTTTCATGACAGAAGCGATGGTCTGTTCAGGCGGGAAAGAGGCATATTCCCGGAGCAGCCTGGGCATCCGTGTTTCAATGCTCATCATAAGAGCAATAACCGGAGCTGATTGCATCATGTCATAGAAACTGTCCGGCATGAAGACAGTGCCTATATTGCGGCTTTCATCCTCAAGCCAGACCGGGTCTTCTTCTTTTTTCCCGCTCAGGTCGCTGTAAAGCAGATTGGCAAAGTGTTCTGATGAGGGCTGCGGTTGTTGTCCCAGGGCACCGAATGCCGATCCCTTGTGTGAAGCCAGTCCCTCCAGGTCGGTGACCTGCGTGCCGGATGACATCATGTACTTGAGAATATGCGTCTTGCCGCTCCCGGTCAGTCCGCCCAGGATAATGAAGTTCCTTTTTCTTCCCAGGTCGGCGAGAATATGATTACGGTAGGCTTTATAGCCTCCCTCAAGCAGCAGCGGAGTCAGTCCGCCCATTGAGAACAGCCATGCCATTGCCTCTGAGCGCATGCCTCCTCTCCAGCAGTATGTCAGAATGGATTTCTCCGGAGCAAGCGCTACGGCGCTCTTAAGCTTGTCTGACATTTCAGGGGCGGCAAGGTCAATGCCGAGAATGACAGCTTTAAGGTTGCCTTCTTTTTTGTAAACGGTACCCACTTCCGCCCGCTGACTGTCACTGAAGAGAGGAATGTTCACTGCGCCGGGTATGTGTCCGTAGGCATATTCACCCGGAGATCTGACGTCAACTACAGGCAGTGACGCACTCAGATCGAGAAACCTTTGTGGCGGCAGTTTTTTTACATCACCGGGCATGTCACTGTTGCTTGTGATACCTGGCAATCACCCTTCTGAGGTCTTCAACTGTAACGGGTTTTGACAACAGCTCTTTCATTCCGGTCTGTTCGGCCCTGGTCCTGGTCTCGGGCATGTTGTCGGCAGAAAGGGCAACTATTATGGTGTTTTTGTCGAACTCCAGGATGACACGGGCAGCTTCAAAGCCATCCATCTCAGGCATTATGAGATCCATCAGGATCAGGTCATAGGGTTTTTCCCTTGCCATCGCAATTGCTTCCGCAGCGCCCGAGGCATATTCGGCCGTTACTCCGAGAACCTTGAGCAGCGATCCAACCACCTTCCTGTTCAGATAGTTGTCATCAACAACGAGAATGACCGGCAGTGCGGATTTTTCGGGGACAAGGTTGCCCTTTTCGCTCCTGAGTGACGGAAAATGTTCCTTCAGCACGGTAAACAGATCCTCTCCGGCAAACGGTTTGACAAGCAGATGGTCAATGCCCATGTCAACGCACCTTGAATAGTGCCCTTTCGGATCTTTGGATGTAAACATCAGAACAATATGTTCGCCTGTCATGCCTGAATCGAGGAGTGTTTTTGCAGCCTCAAAGCCATCGGTGTCAGGTTCATCAAAAATGATAAGAAGCACATACCTGTCATGCGCGCTCTGCAGGTTTGCCTTTATCTGCGATACAGTGTGCTTCTGGAAGCTTGTGACAGAGACAGGAAGTCCGAGACGGTGTATCACGCCAAGGAAATCGTCATCGCGTCCCTGTGAGCCCGTGATCACCAGGGTGCGTATTTCGCTCAGCTCAGTATAACCTGCCAGGTCTATGTTTTTAGCGATCTTTTCATTCAGGTGAACACTGATTGTGAAAGAGACCTTCAGCCCTCTCTCCCTGCCCTGAAGAATCTTTGCCGGCAGGACTCTCTGCCGTCAGCTCACCGCCCATAAGTTCGGTCAGCTGCCTTGCAAGGATAGGACCAAGTCTCAGATCTTCCGCCCATTCAGACCGCTCGCTCAGGTTGGTAATATAATCTCCGAACAGTTTTTTGATCTCAGCCCTGGTGTAATTGTTTCCGGTGTCGGTGACGGTGAAGCCCAGTATGAACAGATTGCCCTCCGACCGGCTGACACGGCATGCAAGATTGATCTCGCCCGTCTGCGTACCGGCAAGGGAGTTATACAACAGGTTGGTAATCACCTGTCGCAGCCTGTAAGGATCACCTATAAGGTTGTCAGGCACAGCGTCGTCGACCTTTGATATTATTTTGACAAGTGTTTCCGGATTCTCCCGTCTGACAAGGTTGACGCAATAGGTTATCTCCTGCCTGAGTTTGAACGGAACCTCATCGAGGATCATTTTGCCGGTCTCAACTTTTGAGACATCGAAAATATCGTTGATGATTGTAAGAAGAAGATCGGCCGAGCGGCTGAGCAGCCTGGCAACTTCTTTGGACTGCTCCGGCAATTCTGATCTGTTAAGCATCTCGGTCATGCCGATAATACCGTTCAGGGGTGTACGTATCTCGAAACTCATACGGGCAAGGAGCTCCGATTTGGCGATGTTGGCATCTGCCTCCTGCTTACGTGCCGATTCAAGGGTTGTCACGTCAATCAGAACCTCCAGGGTCGATTTGTCTCCCCTGAAGTCAACCGGGATGCTGTTCAGAAAGACCAGGCGGTCGCCACTCTGGCCGGGTAGTCTTATTATCCTTCCCTGTCCCGGCTGTCCGTCCAGGTCGCTTTCGTAATCATTGCGTGACATATCAGGCACCAGCTTACCGGTCATTTCATCCTCGGTAGCGTATGAAAAAAGTGTCGCTGCATGCCTGTTTGCTTTCTGAATCTCCCTGTTCCTGTTATAAACAAGCAAACCCACGGGCATCTGTTCAAGAATTGATAAAAGCGTCGATTCGGAATCGCTTGTTGCGTCGAACTGTTTGTGCTTCTTTCGGAGATGTCCCTGGAAAAGCCAGATGATGAAAAGGAGAGCGGTCATCAGCAACAGGAGCATGATGATCGCATTCCGGAAGATATACTTCTGGAAAAAGTCTGTAGGAGCAGAGAACACTAGTCCGAAATCGAGCCCGAACATGTTGATCGGGTAAAAAGCAGAAATGATTTCGTTGGATTTACCCTCCGTTTCCATCCTGTGGGCGATCCACCCTGCCGTCCCTGCGTCAAGCTGCCCCTGTATTTTCCTGAGTTCAGAATAAGCAACCTCTCCCCCGTGATTGTCATAGACTATCATGCCGGTGTCATTTACCATCCACTGCCACTGGTACTGCTCAAGATTATATTTTGCAAAGACCCGGGAAAAGTACCTGTTGAAATCTATGGTGGCGACGAGGTTTCCAAGTACCTTGCCATCCTTGATCACCGGGAGGTAATATTTGTATTTGTCGCGATCGGGCTCAAGCTGTTCCATTTCATAGATACGGGGAATATTCTGTGCCTTGTATGAACCGTCGAGCCATGAATTCCTCTCCTCGTCCTTGAAGATTGTATAAACATCGCCGGAATTATTGTACAGCATCAGACCGACAATAATATCCTCGTATTTTGAATAATAAAGCTTGATCTTTTCCTTGGCGCGTTCATTCACTTCGCGATCTGTAAAGAAGAGAGCCATATCCTCCGAAAAGTCGATCTCGGTAAGGTCGCTCACAATGTACATGCTTGTATTGTCAATATCAGACCCTACTATCTTAACCTGCCTGTCGAGGAACTTGACTGAATACTCAATCTGGTTCCTGTAGAGGTTGCGGAAGAATAACACATTGCCCAGCATTATCAGCAGAAAGACTGAATATGCAATTATGTTGATCTTTTTCATCGGGGCTGATTTATGCTGTAAAAATAAGGATTATCTGTATTTGGGGTCCTCTCCGAGAATAATGCTTACATAGCTTTTATATCGCCACTGTGCTATTTCGTTGTCAGCAACGGCTGAGCGTACGGCGCAACCGGGTTCATCGAGGTGCATGCAGTTGTAAAAACGGCATCCTGACGAGGCCCGGAAGATCTCGGGGAAGAAATGATAGATCTCATTCCGGTCAAAGTCTATTACCCCGAAGCCTCTTATTCCGGGAGTATCGATAACATATCCCCCTCCCGGCAGAGGATGCATCTCAGGGAAAGTTGTGATGTGCTTGCCCTGCTCATGGTATTCCGATATTTTTTTTGTCTTGAGCGATAAGGCAGGGTTCAGCCTGTTCAGAAGCGTACTCTTTCCCACTCCGGAATTACCCGAAAGCAAGGTGGTCTTGCCCTTCAGCGCTTCTGCTATCAGGTCAGTGCTGATATCATTCGTGACTGAGGCAATATACACCGGATAACCTATCTTTTCATAAACGCTTTTCAGCCTGAGGGCCAGGGTTTCTTCTTCAGGACCATGGAGGTCCGATTTGTTTATTATGATCGAGGTTGGTATGCGGTAAGCCTCGGCTGTAGCCAGAAAGCGGTCTATAAACTCAATGGGGGTGGCGGGCATTTTCAAAGAGACCATCAGGAATGCCTGGTCAATGTTTGCCGCAATGATCTGTGATTCTTTGGAGAGGTTGGTGGCTTTGCGGATGATATAATTGCGCCTGGGCTCCAGGGTGGTTATCACGCTGTCAGCCTCATCGATGGTCACATTGTCTCCTACGGCTACGGGGTTGGTGGTACGGATACCCTTAGACCTGAATTTCCCCCTGAGGGTACATTCATGAATGTTTCCGGCTTCATCACGCACCTTGTAGCGGCTGCCTGTCGACTTTATCACAATGCCCCGGGTCAATTGCTTCACATTTAGGATAAAAATGAAAAAAGTGATGCCGGACCTCTCCCGGCACCACCTCTTTTATCATCAGGGTAAACCATTTTCAATATTCTGCTGCCATGAGGAAGAACGGCTTCATTTCAAAGTTTGAATAGTAAGGCCTCAGTCTGTCTGTATTGTAATACTCGGAAACCTTCACCACTTTCTTGGAGGAGGTAACGACATCGATGGGCACATTGTCATAGCGGCCGTTTTTGAGTACGACAACCCTTCCGTGTACTCCTTTCATTATCAGGTCAAGAGCCAGGTTTCCGTAGGCCATCGGGACAATGGAATCAACAGCATCAGGATCGCCGCCTCTGACCATATAGCCAAGTTTCTGATCTATAGTATTGATTGTCTTGCCTTTATTGAATTTTGCAGAAAGCTCTTTAAGTTTGGCAGAGACAATATCACCTATGCCTCCCAGTTTGGCATGACCGTAGGCGTCACGTTCGGCGTTTGCAAAAATCATTTCACCGCCCTTGAACATTGCACCCTCAGAGATAAGCAAAGTTGAATATTTGCTGGGGTTTGAATTACGGTCCTCAACCATAAGCTGTGCCAGCTGTTCGATATCAAACTTGTATTCCGGTATGACGCATCTGTTTGCGGCGCCGGCCATTGTCGGAAGCATTGCGGTGAAACCGGCATACCGTCCGAAAACCTCCAGTATCATCATTCGTTCATGTGAGCCGGCTGATGTCCGCAGGCTGTTGGTCATCTGTATTGTGCGGGTGACGCAGGTGCTGAACCCGATGCAGTAATCCGTTCCGGGCACATCGTTGTCCATCGTCTTCGGTATTGCCACCACCTTCACTCCCTGCTTGTAGAGATGAACGCCATAGCTCAGGGTATCGTCGCCACCTATTGGTATCAGATAGTCAATCCCAAGCCACTCGAGGTTTTTAATAACCTCGGGGGTGAGATCATTCATCTCATTCTTATAGACATCCTTCAGGTGTTCGGGAACATATGCCTTTGGAACATGGCTCGGCCTTGTACGGGAGGTATGAAGAAATGTTCCGCCCGTTCTTCCTGACTTGTTGACAATATCATCTGTCAGCAGCTGAAAGCAGTCGCTGTTGTCAGCCTTCGGATCCCTGATAATTTCAATGATCCCTCCCCATCCTCTGCGCAGGCCAATTACCTTATATCCTTCCCTGTTTGCCCTGATTGTCACAGCCCTGATTGCAGGGTTAAGACCGGGCACATCGCCTCCTCCTGTCAGGATGCCAATCACTCCTTTAATTTTCTTCTGATTTACCATTTTACCTTGATGTTTTAAGATACTTTAATGCAGGCGATAAAAGTAGGGCTTTTCAAAATCATATCAAAAGGTAATTACTCTCACCTATATTTTTTTGATATTTTTGAAGAAAAAGCGAATGAACAAAAAGGATAAGGCATTAAGTTTTTTCAGAGAGGGCTATAACTGTTCCCAGGCTGTTCTGATGGCGTGTGCCGGTGAAGGTGAGGCCACTGCAAAAGCAGCAGCGGCATTCGGCGGCGGCATGGGCAGGATGCAGAAGACCTGCGGCGCCGTCACGGGAGCTTATATCTGGTTCGGATTGAATTACGGCGCTGCCGGGCTGCCGCAGGAAAACGACAAGATGAAGGTCTATGACCGTGTCAGGAAGTTTAACAGGATTTTTGTCGAGAGAAACGGCACCGATCTTTGTTCAGAACTTCTTGGAGAAGATCTCAATACCCCGGAAGGAAAGTTGAGGATAAAGGAGAGGGACCTTCATACAAGTGTTTGTGAAAAATGCATCACGGACGCAATCGAGATAATCCAGCAGATACAGTGAGCCATGCGGCGTGTTGTGATAACAGGCGGCACAGGATTCGTAGGATCTCAATCTGAGTGTCCTGCTGGAGAAAGAAGGCTATGACGTTGTGCATCTTTCACGCAGCAGAAAACCCGGAGAAAGGTTCAGATCGTACCGCTGGGATCCGGAAAGCGGGTACTGCGACAAGGATGCATTCAAAGAGGGCGATACTGTTATTCATCTGGCCGGAGCCAATATCGGTGAAAAGCGGTGGAGTGAACGGAGAAAAAGAGAAATCGTTGAAAGCCGGACAGCAGCGGCAGGGCTGATTTACAATGCTACCGTTGCATCAGGAATCAGACCTGAGGCTTTTATTACAGCATCGGGAAAAGATTATTACGGTACCGGCATATCGGAAAAGATATACAAGGAAACAGACCCTCCGGGAATTGACTTTATGGCTGAGACCTGCCGTTTATGGGAAGCCGCTGCCGATCCGTTTGAGGCTGCAGGCGTGAGGGTTGTCAGGATAAGAACGGCCCTGGTGCTGGCCCCCAAAGGATCCGCAATCTCAAAACTCATGACGCCTGCCAGCTTCGGCCTGATCATCAGGCTTGGACCGGGCAACCAGTACTTCCCGTGGATACATATCGATGACCTCTGCAATGTATATCTTAAGGCCGTCAGTGATAATACGATGTCAGGCCCGTTTAACGCTTCCGCGCCTGATCATATTACACATGATATGCTGATGAGTGTGATAGCCCGGCAGAAACATCTGCCGGTATTTCTTCCCCATGTGCCGCCATGGCTGCTGCATCTGGTTCTCGGGGAGATGTCGGTGGTACTGACTTCGGGAAGCAGAATTTCCGTTGACCGGCTAATTAGTACAGGTTTTGAATTCAAATATCCTGATATTGACCAGGCTCTGAAGGCTATTACCCCCGCTTTGAAATCACCTCCAGTTTATTCATATCGATGATCTCTATTGTGCGGCCGTATGATTTGATAATGCCGTCACGCCTCAGTTCCGAAAATGTCCGGATGACATTTGCCGAGCTCATGCTTATAAAATCTGCTATTTCTTTTCTTGAGACAGGCAGATCAAAAATACATGAATGATAAATGTCCCTTGAAAAATAGAGAAGCACATACGCGATTCTCCCTGCCAGGTTCCTGCTGCGGATCTCCAGCCCCAGGGTAATGATGTTCTCCGAAGTACGCGAGAGGACAGATATAAGATTCAGGGCAAATTTCCCGTTTTTTTCGATCAGCTCCCGCATGAGGCTTATCCTTATGCAACAGGCTACTGAATCTTCAAGTGCTGAGAGAGAGTAACTGTATCGCCCCTCCGTGAAAACATTTGTATTACTCACAAATTCCAGCGGCCTGGCAATGGCAATTATCTGCTCTTCACCCCTGATGGATTTTCTGAACAGCTTTACCAGGCCGTTCTTCAGGTACTTGAAATCGTGTACCGGCTCTCCCTCTTCGTTGATGACTTCTCCCCTGGAATATTTCTTTTCTTCCTTGGCATCGCAGATACGATCGATATCCTCCTGGCTGAGGTTGCCGAAAGCAACATCCCTGAGTTCGCAGGAAAAACAATCACATTTTTTCTTCGCTATTTTTAAGATCGTATCCATAAAGTGCAAATTTAGAACAATCCGGAGATAAATTCGTTCAGCTTTTCTAAATTTGACGAATGGCATATTTGCCCGCGGGTCGATGATCTACAAAACTGACTACCACATCCACACCACATACAGTGACGGCAGGGAGGGGCCCGAAGCCTGTATTGCTGCGGCACTTAAAAACGGTCTCAGTGAGATTGGTTTCTCTGACCATATCACCCCCGCAGAAGGGCATTTGAAATGGAGCATGGATCATGACCGTCTGCCTGCTTATGCTGAACATATCCTCCGGCTTAAGAAACAATTTCCGGAGATTGCCGTGAGAATGGGTATCGAGCTTGATTATATCCCGGGAAAAGAACAGGAAACTGCCGGTATCATTGACGCATTTCCGTTTGATTACATTATCGGCTCTGTCCATTACCTTGGTGACGAAACAGTTGATCTCGGCCCGGAGTTCTATGTCGGAAAAGATATCAGCCAGATTTACGAAAATTATTTCAACCTGGTCTGCGAGGCGGCTTCCACCGGCTTTTTTGATATCATGGGTCATGCTGACCTGGTGAGGATACACCGTTACCGGCCCGGGGAGGACATTACACATCTATACAGCATGATGGCGTCTGCCTT
This sequence comes from uncultured Bacteroidales bacterium, assembly GCA_963730615.1. Lineage (GTDB taxonomy): Bacteria > Bacteroidota > Bacteroidia > Bacteroidales > VadinHA17 > SR-FBR-E99. The sequence goes on from CAVSSR010000003.1 coordinate 135,006, forward strand.
TGAAATCCATGATGTTGCCTTTGAACTGAACACCAACGGACGAAACAAGCCGTTGCATGATTTTTATCCCGACAGGAAATACCTTTCACTTTTTGCCGAACACGGAGTGCCTGTATGTGTCAACTCTGACGCTCACTACCCCGGGCGTATCGGACAGTTCTCCGATGAGGCTTACGAACTTCTTAAGCTTTCGGGATTTACTGAGATGGCTGTCTTTAAAGGCAGGGAACGATATATGATACCATTCTAGATTTTACAACATGAGAAAACTTGTTTTTACCATAATCCTGGCTTCTCTGCTTAGTGGCGGATGCGCTGACAACAAACCCGGAACCATTACCACCGGGGAACGGGATGTAATTGAATTCAGGGTACTGCCTTTTGCGCTTAATGATGTCAGGCTTCTTGACGGGCCTTTCAAACATGCAACTGATCTCAATGTGGGTGTGCTTCTCAAATATGAACCAGACAGACTCCTTTCCAAATTCAGATCAGAAGCCGGCCTTGAACCGAAAGCAGAACCGTACGGAGGATGGGAAGGGGAAACACTTGCAGGACACAGCCTGGGACACTATCTGAGCGCATTATCAATGATGTATCTCACAACAGGAGACACCCGTTTCCTTGAGAGGGTGAACTATATAGTGAGTGAACTGAAAGAATGTCAGGATGCCGGCGTATCGGGATATATAGGGGCTTGCCCCGGCGCCAGGAAGATCTTTGAGGAAGAGGTCAGCAAGGGAGTCATCCGCTCCCAGGGTTTTGACCTGAACGGTCTCTGGGCTCCCTTTTACACCCAGCACAAAATACTGGCCGGATTGCGCGATGCATACCGCCTCTGCGACAATACTACAGCCCTTGAGGTCTCTCAGCGCTTCGCTGACTGGATTTATACGGTGGTTGATGATCTCTCCCCCGAACAGATTGAGGATATGCTGCACTGCGAATACGGGGGTATGCTTGAAGTGCTCACCGACCTCTATGCCGATACGGGCAAGGACAAGTATCTGAATATGTCACGGATTTTCCAGGATAAGTTCATTCTCGGGCCGCTGTCGCGCGGAGAGGATATTCTTCCCGGAAAACACGGCAATACGAATATCCCAAAGCTCATCGGTCTTGCACGAAGGTATGAACTGACAGGAGATACTCTCGACAGGAAGACGGCTGAATTCTTCTGGAACACAGTGGTGAAACATCACACCTATGTGACAGGAGGTCATGGCAATGACGAATACTTCGGTGAAGAGGACAAGCTCAGAAACAGGCTGGGAGACGCCACCACGGAAACATGCAACGTATATAACATGCTGAAACTGTCTGATCACCTTTTTGAGTGGACTGTATCTCCCGAAGTTGCGGATTTCTATGAAAGAGCCCTGTTCAATCATATACTCGCCTCTCAGCATCCGGGGAACGGAAGAGTTGTGTACAACCTCTCGCTGGACATGGGTGGATACAAGGATTTCCAGGACCCCGAGTGGTTTACCTGCTGCATCGGTACCGGAATGGAAAATCATGCAAAATACGGCGGGTCAATATATTTCCACAACGACAGGGAACTCTTTGTCAACCAGTTTATTGCATCTGAACTGACATGGAAGGAAAAGGGTCTGAAAGTTACCCAGAAGACAAGCTATCCTGACGAACAGGGTACGGCACTTGAATATTGCCACCGATGCACCCGTGAAACTGACAATCAATATCAGGTACCCTTCGTGGGCGACACAGGGAATTGAGATCGCAGTGAACGGACATAAAAAACAGCTAGTCAATGCACCGGGAAGCTTCATTCCTCTTACCCGCAAATGGAAGAACGGAGACAGGATAGAAGTAAAAATTCCGTTTGAGCTGCGCCTTGAATCAATGCCTGATGACTCGCTCCGGGTTGCTGTCTTTTATGGCCCTGTTGTTCTTGCCGGAGAACTTGGCCCTGTTGAGGACCCGTCTGCTCTTGATCCGCTTTATGTGCCGGTGCTGATGACAACCGACAGAAATCCTGCAGACTGGATCAAGCCTGTTGAAAACGGCATAAACACCTTTAGGACCGACAATACGGGACGCCCCCGGGATGTGCAGCTGAAGCCCTTTTACAGGACTTATGACGTTCGCTATTCAATCTTCTGGGATATGTTCTCGGGGGAAGCCAGGAAAGAGATGCCTGAATAAAGGTAAATTCAACCTTGTCAGCCGGCAGCCATCAGATGCTCAATAAGGATTTTTGTGCCAATGGCTGCCAGTATAATTCCTCCAAGGATCTCCACCCTTGAGCCGAGGCGGCTGCCTGCGGATTTTCCTATGCGTATGGCCGTCATTGACGCCAGGAAAGTGACAGTGCCGATAAGAAGACCTGCGCTCCATATTTTCACGTTGAGAAAGGCAAAGCTGATCCCGACGGCAAAAGCATCTATGCTCGTACCCACAGCCATTGTCAGAAGTACGGACAGCTTCCTGAAGTCAACCGGCTCCCTGTCATCATCCTTCTTAAGTCCCTCAATAACCATTCTTACGCCCAGAATCATTAGTAACCCGAATGCCACCCAGTGATCAAGTCTTTCCGATATACTGGCTGACCGTAGAACCCAGAAAATAGCCAAGGACAGGCATAGCCCCCTGGAACAGTGCCAGCATCAGGGCAATACGAATGGCATTTTTGAAACGCATTTTGGATTCGACAACCCCGCATGAAAGTGAAACAGCAAAGGTGTCAAAAGAAAGCCCCAGGGCTATACCGGTTATTGTGATAAAATCCATGATGCAAATAAGGCTCCAAAAGTAGCCAATAATTACTATTTTTACCTCCTCGATTATTAAAAATGAGAGTTCTGGTTCAGAGAGTTAAAGAAGCTGCCGTTACAATTAGCGGAGAACGCCTTTCGGCTATCGGGCCGGGCCTTCTTGTTTTTCTCGGGATTGAAGAAGCTGACGCGGATGATGATATAGGCTGGCTGGCTGCAAAAGTGGTAAACCTGCGTCTTTTTAACGACAGCAACGGAGTGATGAATTTGTCGGCATACGAAACCGGTAAAGAGATAATGATCGTCAGCCAGTTCACGCTCCACGCCTCGACAAAGAAAGGGAACAGGCCATCATATATCCGTGCTGCAGGGCCGGAGAAGGCTGCCCCGTTATATGATTCTTTCGTTGCACGCACTGAGGAACTTCTGGGCCACACCGTAAGCACCGGAAAATTCGGGGCAATGATGGAAGTAGGCCTGATCAACGACGGGCCGGTAACAATTTTTATTGACAGCAGGAACAGGGAATGACAGACAAAGAAATTAAAAGGTCTGTACTCACGGTTACAGCCTTTGCATCGTTCCTTACGCCATTCATGGGTTCTTCCGTGAACCTTGCGTTACCATCAATAGGTGATGAGTTCGGTGTCAATGCCGTCACCCTGAACTGGATAGTGAGCAGTTACATGCTCTCGACCTCTATTCTGCTCCTTCCGGCGGGAAGAGTTGGTGATATCCTCGGCCGGAAAAAAATATTCACCGCAGGACTTGTCATCTTTACCCTGACAATGATCCTGCTCACTTTCACCCCCAATATAGCCTGGCTTATAGGAGCGAGGGTGCTTCAGGGTCTTGGAAGCGCCATGCTTTTCGGCACCAACATGGCCATCCTGACTTCTGTCTTTCCGCCCGGGGAGAGAGGAAGAGCAATTGGTATCAATGTAACGGCAGTGTATATAGGGCTTGCTTCCGGTCCTTTCCTCGGTGGCTTGCTGACACGCTATCTGGGATGGAGAAGCATCTTTGCCTTCCTGGTACCCATGGGCATAATAAGCCTCATTCTGATACGTACGAAAATGAAAGAGGAATGGGCAGAGGCCAAAGGCGAAATCTTCGACTGGCAGGGAGCTGTGATATACGGTCTCTCGCTGGCAACACTCATGTATGGGTTCTCGAAACTGCCTGCGGCGACGGGATGGATTATTACAGCCGCAGGTCTCGTTCTCATGCCTCTGTTTGTCATGAGGGAAAAGAAAACAAATCACCCGTTGTTTGATATTACCCTGATCTCAAAAAACAGGGTATTTGCCCTTTCAAATCTTGCAGCTCTCATACATTATGCGGCTACCAGCGCAACGGGTTTCTTTCTCAGTCTCTATCTCCAGTATATTAAAGACCTGGGGCCCCGTGATGCGGGTTTCATCCTCATGTGCTGGCCTCTGACAATGGCGCTGATATCTCCTGCAGCAGGAAAGCTTTCTGACAAGCAGAACCCCGGGGTGCTGGCTTCAATCGGCATGGCCATCACCTCCGCCGGACTTATCATGTTCTGCTTTTTAACAGCCGACACATCCCTTGTTTTTGTGATCGCCGTGCTTGTAATAATGGGGATAGGCTTTTCCCTCTTTTCCTCTCCTAATTCGAATGCTGTCATGAGTTCCGTTGAAAAGAAACAACTGGGCAATGCTTCAGGAATGCTGGGCACAATGAGGAACGTTGGACAGACATTCAGTATGGCAATAGCTCTGATGCTTCTTGCCCTCTTCATGGGACAGGCCAGGGTGAACCCCTCAAATTACCCGCAGCTGCTCGGGGCGATGAAAAGCGGTTTCATTATATTTTCAGTGCTTTGCATCGCAGGCATATTTGCCTCCCTGGCTCGCAACAATGGTTTGCGTAAATAGGTTGCTCATTCTTTTTGTTTGCATTTCATTAAAAACAATTAAATTGACCCCGGTTTGTCTTTGGACAACGGGTGCCTGTTCGTTTAAACATAGTATTGATTATGACTAAATTATACAAGAAACTGCTTAATCCCGACCTCTCTACCGACGAGATGAATGAAGGTGTCGCCGAAGCTAAAATGACGGTCAGCGGGGAGGAAAGGGCTGGTATTCTGAGGAATATTTTTTCATTCATCGATCTGACCAGTCTTAATACAACAGACAGTGCTCCTGCCATCCGGCGCTTTGCAGAAAAGGCAGCCTCACTGCATCTGACCTATCAGGGAATAAACAATGTGGCAGCTCTGTGCGTATTCCCCAATTTTGCGGTACCTGCCCGTCAGGGACTCGGCGCCTGCGGGGTTAAACTGGCAGTGGTATCATCCGCCTTCCCCACCTCACAGACATATCTTGAGGTGAAGGTGCTGGAGACGGAGATGGCCATCAAAAATGGCGCCGCAGAGATCGATATCGTGATCCCTGTCGGGTTATTCCTTGAAAATGACTACCACGGTGTCATAAATGAACTGAGGACTTTGAGGGCTGTCGCAAGCAAGGCTACTCTGAAAATCATACTTGAAACCGGCCTCCTTAAGGATTCCAGGAATATTTACCGCGCAGCGGTTCTGGCTATCGAATCGGGAGCCGATTTCATCAAGACGTCGACCGGGAAGAGCCAGGTATCGGCAACACCGGAGGCGGCCTGGGTCATGTGCAGGGCCATACTTGACTACTGGAATGAAACGGGAATCATGATAGGCTTCAAAGCTGCCGGAGGGATAGCTACACCCGACGAAGCCATTGTATATTATAACATCGTCAGTGAGATACTCGGAGAAAAATGGCTCAGTCCTGAGTACTTCAGGATCGGCGCCAGCAGACTCGCCAACAGCATTCTCGGCGAACTTTATCCCGGAAGACCTGCTTTTTTTTAAATTAACCTGATGACAGCAGAGCCCGTCGATACCACACTGGTTGCTGCTGACACTCTTCAGAGCATCAGTGCTCATGATGAGTTCAGTATAGGCCGGCTTATACCCTTTTCTGATACAGGGACCAGCCTTAATGACAAAATATTTGCAGGCAAAGATTACCGTACAGATTACTATGCCCTCCCCGGGCGGGCCGAGGGTCAGCTGCACAGTCCGGAGAAGGTGAGCGCCGATTTCAGCTTTATCCTTCTTTCTGTCTGCCTTTTACTCATAACCCTGCTTACGGTCTTCGGAAGGAAAGCCATGATTTCCGGATTGGCTTCACTGAGTTTAAGGCGCCAGCCTGAAAAGTTAGCTCCGGGCACCTCCGGAGTTATCTCGTGGCCGCCTATAATCAGAAACCTTATTACAGTATTCAATGTAAGCCTCTTTGCTTCCGTGTCATTACTGCTTACAGACACCATCCGGTACGAAAGTACTTCAGGTTCAATTAAACTGACTGCAATCATTGCCGGGGCTTTTCTTGCCGCCCTTATGCTCAGGCATCTCGCAAGCATTATACTTGCAGAGACAACCGGATTGAAATCAGTCTACCGTGAATACATGAATATTATATACAATACCTGGTTCGCTGATTCACTTGTTTTATTTATTCTGAATGCAATTATTTTGTTTGCGCCGGTCAATAACCCTGTTCCGTTTATCTGGTCAGGAATAATAGTTACTGCTATCTTCCTGATAATACGAGCGTTAAGACTGCTGACGATTTTTATAAACAGGCGTATTTCAATTTCATATTTCATTTTGTACCTTTGTGCCCTTGAAATCTTACCCGTTCTGGTGTTAATGAAAATACTCGGTATTTTCTGATCAGTCGGGCAGGTAGTGGTGGTTGAACTTAAAACTTATGGATTTGAAGATAAGAAAGGTACTAGTGTCGCAGCCTGAGCCAAACAATCCTAAATCGCCTTATTTTGAGCTCGCTAAAAAATACAACCTGAAAATAGACTTCAGACAGTTTATTCAGGTGGAGGGTATACCTGCCAAGGACTTCCGGCAGCAAAAAATCAACCTCCCCGATTTTACCGCTGTGGTTTTTACCTCTAAAACTGCCATTGATCATTACTTCAGGATCTGTGATGAGATGCGCCTTACCGTCCCCGATACCATGAAGTATTTCTGCATCACCGAAAACGTGGCATTTTACCTGCAGAAATATATTGTCTACCGTAAAAGGAAGATCTTCCACGGGAAAGCCAAATTCGAGGATCTTATTGATATTATTGTGAAGCACAAGGATGAAAATTTCTTCGTGCCTCTCTCCGACCCGCACAAAGCTGATGTCCCTGACCTGCTGAAGAAAAACAATGTCAAATTTACCATCGGCACGATGTACAAGACCATCAGCAGGGATTTTGATTCGAAGGAGCTTGACTATGACATTCTGGTGTTCTACAGTCCTTCGGGTATAAAGTCTCTGAAAGAGAATTTTCCGACATTCAGGCAGGGTGAGATAAAGATTGCTGCTTTCGGACCGACTACTGCCGAGGCAGTGACCAACGAGGGTTTCAGGCTTGACATACAGGCTCCAAACCCGAAAGCGCCCTCGATGACCATGGCGCTTGACTGTTTTATTCATGATTTTAACAGGAATAACAAATAAGCCTGATTCCGGATAACAACATTCATGAAAGCATCCATCCTGCCGGATCGATGCTTTCTCTTTATCAAGATGAGACAAAAAGGGGCGACATTCACAAAAGGAGAGAAACTCTGTGGCATTAAGGCCATCAGCGATCTTTTTTCAGGAGGCAGGCCCCTTATTCTGCCGCCTCTTAAGATTATTTACCGGGTCTTCGCCGGAAGACCCATCCCTGGAGCCTGTCAGGGTACTGATTTCAGTGCCTAAAAGATACTTCCGAAAAGCTGTCGACCGCAACCTGATCAAAAGACGCATCAGGGAAGCCTACCGGCAGAATAAACTGCCTCTCGCCGGCTTCCTGACGGGCAGCGGTAAACGAATGGATGTGGCAATAATATGGAATGACACTGTCATTCAGCCTTATGCTCTCACCGAGAAGTGTGTCAAAGAGATGATCGGAAAACTGTCACGTCTTATGTGAAATATTAACTTTGTGAAAATCTTTTTTTATGAGCTCCGGAAAAACAAAAAAAATCATATTGCTGTTCCTGATTGTGGCTGCGGCCGCACTGACATACGGCTTTTTAGCCGGTGGCCAGGAGAGCAAGGACTTCAAGCTTACCAAGAATCTTGACATTTATATCTCACTTTTCAGGGAACTGAATGCCTTTTATGTCGATGAAATTGATCCGGAAAAGCTTGTCACCAGGAGCATAAACGGCATGCTCTCAACGCTTGATCCGTACACTGTTTATTATCCGGAGGAGGATACCGGGGACCTTGATTTTCTGACAACCGGAAAGTACGGAGGCTTCGGATCTCTTATAAGAAAATCCGGGGATTTTATCACTGTGACAAATGTTTACAAAGGATTTCCGGCTGATCTTAACGGGATAAAACCGGGAGATGTTATGATTAGCATAGACGGTATTTCACTCAAGGACGTTTCGTCAGACAAGGCCTCCGGTATGCTTAAGGGAGAACCCGGCACCGAAGCGGAAATAGTGATCAGACAAAATGGCGCAGAGCTCACAAAAAAGCTTAAGCGGGAAAAGATTTCAATCTCCGCAGTGCCATACTACGGGATGATAGACAATAACACGGGGTATATCCGCTTTACAAACTTCACCCAGAACTGCATCTCGGAAGTGAAGGATGCCCTTGTTGACCTTAAAGAGAAGCAGGGAGCGCAGGATCTGATACTGGATATCAGAAATAATCCGGGAGGTCTTGTAAATGAAGCTGTTGAGATAGTTAACCTGTTCGTTAAACCCGGCCAGGAGGTTGTCAGTACGCGCGGAAGGGCAAAGCAGTACGATGCCGTCTTCCGTACAAACAAAAATCCGGTGGCGCCGGATATGCCGGTGGTTGTGCTGATCAACCGCGGATCAGCCTCAGCTTCGGAAATAGTGGCCGGAGCATTGCAGGATCTTGACCGCGGCATTATCGTCGGCGAACGGTCGTACGGCAAGGGACTGGTCCAGGTTGCAAGGCCGCTGAGCTACAAGGCACAGGTAAAGATCACAACAGCAAAGTATTACATACCGAGTGGCAGATGCATCCAGGCAGTCGATTTTTCTCATCCCAATGAAGACGGCAGCGTAGGATATATTCCCGATTCGCTGATCAAAACATTCATGACAAAGAACGGCAGACCGGTGAAAGACGGCGGCGGTATAATCCCCGACGTTGCAGTGCCGTCAGACATGCTCACCCGCTTTACGAGCGAGCTCTATGTTCAGAACATGGTCTTCGACTATTCCACGAAGTATTTCTGGTCCCATCCTGTGCCGTCGGTGATTGACAGCCTCAGGGTGACTGAGAGCGACCTCGCGGATTTTGCTTCTTTCCTGAAAGAGAAGAACTTCAGCTATCAGACAGACTCGGAAGCCGCTCTTGAAGATCTGGTTGCAGTGGCCAGGGAAGAACAGCTGTACGATGCGAATGCTGAAACAATTGACAAGCTTAAGACAGGAATGAGCCACTCCCTGGAAAAGGACCTGGAGACACAGAAGAACGAGGTGACTGAATTGTTGGAATCAGAACTTGCAGGAAGATATTTTTACGATGCAGGCATTGTGAAATATTCTCTTTCCCGCGACAACCAGGTCATGGAGGCAGTCAGGATAGCTGAGGACGGAGCACGTTACAAATCGCTTCTTCAGACACCGGCAAGATAATCTTCTTTCAGAATATTTCTTTTTTCCAGACTGGAAGTTTCTCCTTCACCATCTCAAGTGTGTGCCGGCAGGCACGAGTGGCATGATCACGGTGCCCGGATGTGACCATTATAAACAATGAGGTTTCACCTGCTTTAACGATCCCTGTGGAATGAACAATAATAACCGTCCTTACGTCGCTGAAGGCCAGTTTTATGGTGCTGACGATTTCGTCTGCCTCTTTTACGGCCATTTCTTCATAGGCTGAATATTCCAGCGCCATGACCCTCTTCCCGCCAACCTCGTCGTCGCGCACCTTGCCAATGAATACAGAAATTGCACCGGCGCCAGTATCATCATTGCCAAGTGTTATCAATTCAGAAATAAGCATAGGTGTTATTGGCCCATCGACCAGATACCTGTTTTTCATTTTAAGGTTTTTATCCTCCTTCGAACGGAGGAAGAATTGCAACTATATCATTGTCCTTCAGGAGGCTCTCTTCTTTGAGCATTCTGCTGTTCAGGGCCAGCAGGAAGGGTAATGCTGCCATGCGGGGATATTTATTCAGTACCATGCTGCGGAGAGATGAGGTATCTCCGGCCACAAATTCTTCCGAGTCCGTACCCGTTATTTCCCGGGCCGGGCCGAAATAAAGCACTTTAATCCTGGCTTCCATTATCAGTGTGCTTCCAGCCAGTTATTGCCCGTTCCCGTATCAACCTCAAGGGGAACGCTGAGAGATGCGGCTCCCTTCATTTCTGACTTGACTATCTGCTTCAGCTTTTCAACTGATGAAACCTCAACTTCGAAAATCAGCTCATCGTGCACCTGGAGTATCATTTTTGCCTCAGGCATTTCTTTCTCCAGCCGCCCGGCAATTTTGACCATCGCAATTTTAATGATATCGGCGGCACTGCCCTGCAGGGGAGCGTTGATGGCGTTCCGCTCGGCATTGCCTCTCACCACCTGATTTCGTGATTGAATGTCAGGAACATAGCGACGGCGGCCAAACATTGTGGTGACATATCCCAGTTCCCTGGCCTTGCGAATACTGTCATCCATATAAGCCTTGACGCCGGGGTAAGAGTTGAAATACCCGTCGATCAGCTCTTTTGCTTCCTTCCGCCCGATAGTAAGTCTTTCAGACAGCCCGAAGGCGGAGATGCCGTAGATAATTCCGAAATTGGCCGTCTTGGCCTTTGCGCGCATCTCGCGGGTCACGTCTGTCACCGGAACATGGAAGATCTTGGCTGCGGTGGCGGCATGAATATCCTGTCCGGAAAGAAAATCCGAAATCATTCCTTTATCACCGCTGAGGTGAGCCATCAGCCTGAGCTCAATCTGCGAATAATCAGCGCTGAGGAAGACTTTCCCGGCGGCGGGAATGAAGGCTTTGCGTATCTCGCGGCCTTCTTCATCACGCACCGGGATATTCTGAAGGTTGGGGTTGGTTGAGCTTAGTCTCCCGGTTGATGCCACTGCCTGGTTGTATGTGGTATGTATTCTTCCGGTTTTCCTGTCGATCAGTTCCGGGAGTGATTCCACATAGGTTGAAAGAAGCTTTTTGAGGCCCCGGTATTCGAGGACCTTGCCCACCACCGGATGCTTTGATGTGAGGCGCTGCAATACTTCCTCGTCGGTACGGTACTGTTTAGTCTTTGTAAGCCTTGCCTGGTCGTCGAGGTGCAGCCTGACGAACAGTATGTCTCCCAGCTGTTTCGGCGAGGAGATATTGAACTCCTGTCCGGCCAGGGTATAAATTTCTTTTTCAAGCCTGATTATGGTCTCCCGGAGCCCGACGGCATAATTCTTCAACACCGTCACGTCAATCAGAATACCTTCCCTCTCCATGCCTGCCAGTACCCTGATAAGAGGCATCTCAATCTCAGCGGCAAGTTTTTCAAGTCCTTCTTTACGGAGCTCCGGCTCAAATTTTTCCTTGAGCTGCCAGGTTATGTCGGCGTCCTCAACGGCATATTCCCTGATTCTGTCCTTGTCAACGTCCCTCATTGTTTTCTGGCGGGGCCCGCGTTCACCGATTAGCTCCTCAATATGTATGGTATTGTAATTGAGGTACTTTAGGGCAAGCATATCCATGTTGTGCCGCATATCAGGCTCAAGCAGGTAATGGGCCAGCATGGTGTCAAACAGCGGGCCCCTGACGCTTATGCCATAACCTGACAGAACATGGATGTCATATTTCAGGTTCTGACCTGTTTTTCCAATTTTTTCGTTTTCAAAAACCGGGCGGAACGGATTGAGTAGCTTCAGCGTTTCGTTTCTGTCTGCCGGGAGCCACAGCATTGTTCCCGAACCCTTTTCCCAGCTGAAAGTAACAGCCACCAGGTCAGCGTTCAGCGGATCAAGAGATGTGGTCTCGGTGTCAAAGCAGAACTCGCTTAGACGGCTCAGGGTGAGAGCCAGGGCTTCTGCCTGGTCAACGGTCTCTGCAATGAAATATTCATGAGGTGTGATGCCGGCCGAGGCGGCTGCCTTTTGATCATTTGATACGGTCTCTCCGAAGAGTGTGCCCTGTGCCTGCTGTGCCGGTTGTTGCGGGGAGAAGCCCGTTACCCCCGTGGTTTCAGCAGCAGGGATCTCCTGCTGCATGTCAGGCCTGCCAAGCCGTGCAGCCAGGGTGCGAAACTCAAGCTCTTCATATAATTTGCGCAACAATCCTGTATCCGGGCTCTGCCTGTGAAGCAACTCATGCCTGAATTCGACCGGGACATCCTGTTCTATTGTCGCAAGCCGTTTTGACAGCAGTATCTGCTCACGGTTTTGCTCAAGGATGTCCTTTTGGCGGCCTGAGAGCTCAGAAGTCTTCTGCAGCAGGGTTTCTATGTCTCCGTGTTCTCCGATCAGTTTACAGGCCGTTTTCGGGCCTATTCCGGGGGCTCCGGGGATATTGTCTGAAGAATCTCCCATGAGGCCAAGCAGGTCGGTGATATGATCAGGCGCGACACCGTATTCCCGTATAATTTCATTTTTACCCCATATCTCAGCCTCTCCTCCGCTTCGCCCCGGTCTGTACATCAGCACTTTATCCGTAACAAGCTGTGCAAAATCCTTGTCGGGAGTCATCATGTACGCCGTATATCCCTGTTCAGCAGCCTTGCGGGCAAGCGTCCCGATGACATCATCAGCTTCAAAGCCCGGCACTTCCATGACCGGAATGCGGTATGCATCAAGCAGCCTTTTGATATAGGGAACGGCAATTTTAATATCCTCGGGGGTTGCATCACGGTTGGCCTTGTAGGCAGGGTAGATTTCATTCCGGAAGGCGGATCCTCCGGGCGGATCAAATACGACTGCAATATGTGTCGGCTTCTGCTTTGCAAGAAGCTCATCAAGGGTAAGGAGAAAGCCAAACACGGCTGAGGTGTTCATCCCCGCAGATGTGACCCTGGGATTTTTAATAAATGCATAATATGACCTGAATATCAGGGCATAAGCATCAAGCAGGAAAAGCCTTTTATCGTTGTCTGTCTCTGTCACCGGTTGTCAGTTGCGTGCCACTCGGCAAACGAGGTGGCCGTTTCATAAAGCTTTACACTGTGAAGGGAAATCCTGTCAGGAAGTTTGGCGCCGATGATGGCTGCAATATCCGCGACAATATTTTCACATGTTGGCTGGTAAGCAGAAACAATGACGTTTCCAAAATGCTTCTTGTATACCTCAATTGTCTCTGCCGGCGCAAAACCCGAAACCATAAGCGAATGATCAAACCTGTCGACAACACTCTCCTTCACAATTTTCTTCAGGTCGCCGAAGTCTATCACCATGCCGTTCCTGGGTTCACCCGGACTGTTCATGGGCTGACCTGCAAGGGTTACATAAAGAATGTAGGAATGTCCGTGGACGTTCCGGCAGGGGCCGTCATAATTAAACAGCGCATGGGCCATTTCAAAACGAAATTCCTTGGTTACCCTGATTACAGCCATTTATTTCAGTATTGGTGGTCACAAAATTAAACTATTTAACAAGATTATTGTTTTACAGGGAATTTCTCCCTGATAATTACGTTGTTAAATGTCAGTCGTTAGTTTAAAACAGTACCTTTGTGCCCAATACATCAATGATCAATGGAATATAATAAAGCGTTAACTATCCCATTCCTTGCCGGGGAAAGCTTCAGGAAGCATGGCGGGAACAAGGCAATGGGTTTTGTCGGAGAAGAGGTTATTACGTATGACCAGCTTAAAGGTACAGTAGAGTCAGTCATGGCTTTACTTGAAAAATATTCTGTTCAGAAGGGCGATAAAGTTGCAATTCTCAGTGGCGGTATGCCAAACTGGGGCGCCGTCTATCTTGCCGTCACCTCGATGGGAGCAGTTGTGGTGCCTGTTCTTAACGATTTCACACCCGGAGAAATATCAAATGTTCTGACACACTCAGGCACAAAAATGATCTTTGTCTCCGGTGCGCTTGAATCAAAGATTGCTGACTTCACGTCGGATACGCTTGTTGCAGTTGTTTCAACTGAGGATTTTTCGGTTTTGTCGGGGTTCAACGGAACGGTTTATGACCCTGAAATGAAGCCGGTAAAAGAATATCCTGTTGAAGAAGAAGACCTGGCAGCCATAATTTATACTTCCGGAACAACCGGAAAATCCAAAGGGGTTATGCTTACCCACAAAAACATCTGCTTCACGGCCGAAAAGGTTCGTACAATTCAGTATGTCGTTGAAACTGATGTGTTCCTGTCAATCCTGCCACTTTCACACACCTATGAGCAGACACTTGGACTGATCCTTCCACTGTTTAACGGAGCGTCAATTTACTATCTGCACAAGGCACCTACGCCATCAGTGCTTCTCCCGGCCCTTGAAGAGGTAAAACCCACCACAATGCTTACCGTGCCGCTTATCATGGAGAAAATATATTTCGGGAAGATCGCTCCAACATTCAATAAAAGCAAAGTATTATCCTTCCTTTACCATACGGCTCCCGGCCGCAGGTTTTTCAACCGTTTAGCCGGGAAGAAACTTTATAAGACCTTTGGCGGAAGACTAAGGTTTTTCGGTATTGGCGGAGCAAAACTGAATCCCACTGTTGAGAAGTTCCTGCTTGATGCCAAATTCCCATATGCAATCGGGTACGGTCTCACCGAAACGGCGCCGATGCTTGCAGGGACAAAGGTTGGTTCTACGAGACTTGGTACAACCGGCCCGGCAATGGAGGGCGTAATACTGAAAATACATAATCCTGATCCTGTAACCGGTGAAGGAGAAGTATGGGCCAGGGGTGATAATGTGATGAAAGGCTATTTTAAGGAGCCGCAGATGACAGCCGAAGTGATGACTCCCGATGGCTGGTTCCGCACCGGCGACCTGGGCACAATGGATAAAAACAACTTCCTGAGCATCAAGGGGAGGCTGAAAAATATGATCGTCAGCTCAAGCGGTGAGAATATATATCCCGAAGAGATCGAATCTGTCATCAACGACTTCAGCCACGTCATTGAATCACTTGTCGTGCAGCAGAAGGGTAAACTTGTTGCGATGGTGCACATCAATATCGAGGAGCTGCAGGCAAAATACCTTTCGATGAAGAAAGAATATTCGGAAAAAGCCGGGGAGATGATAGATGAGTACCTTGAGGAGGTCCGCAGGTACGTAAATTCAAAAGTAAATAAGTTCAGTCAGGTTCAGCTTGTTGTATATCAGCCTGTGCCTTTTCAGAAGACCGCAACCCTTAAGATAAAAAGGTTTCTTTATTACTGATCAACCCCCTGCATTAGCATTTCATTTATTCTGACAGTGTGTGATTGTCCTTGCGGGGATTGTCTTTTTTTTGCTATTTTGCGGCCAAATAAAGATTCATATGTCGCTCAGGAATAAATCTATCCTGCTGATCCTGCTGCTCCTCGTTGCTGATCAGACCATCAAGATTTCTTATTAAAACAAATATGGTCATTGGAGAAGAGTACTCCGTGATCGGGCACTGGTTCAGGATCCATTTCCTGGAGAACAACGGCATGGCGTTTGGCATGGAATGGGGCGGCAAAGCAGGCAAGGCAGCACTTAGTATTTTCAGGATCATTGCCATAGCGGGTATCTGCTGGTACCTTGTCAGCATCATAAAGAAGAAGGCCCATCCCGGCCTTGTCCTGTCTGTCAGCGTCATTGTGGCAGGGGCGATAGGCAATCTGCTCGACAGCGCTTTTTACGGAATGATATTCAGCGAGAGCTGGCACACTCCTGCGATAATGTTTCCCGAAGGCGGAGGATACTCGTCATTTCTGCACGGCCGGGTGGTAGACATGCTTTATTTCCCGCTGATCGACACCCACTGGCCCGACTGGTCTCCGATAAGGCCAAATGAAACGTTCGTCTTTTTCAGACCTGTTTTTAATATTGCCGATGCGTCAATAACCACCGGCGTACTCATCATTCTGTTCTTCCAGAAAAAATTCCTGGGCGAGACTAAGTGAACATTATCGACATTTTGTTTTATTTTTGAGTTGTCTACCCGCACCAGAGATGTCAACTCTTTCAGATATTAAGAAGCCTGTCGCTGCCGAGATGCGTGAGTTTGAATCTTACTTCAATCACACGCTGAAGAGTGATATCCCTTTTTTCCATACCATTCTGAACTATGTCATCCGCAGGAAGGGCAAGCAGATGCGGCCACTGCTTGTATTCCTGGCTGCAAAGCTCAACGGTACCGTCAACGAAACCACTTATGTTGCTGCCACATTCATAGAACTGCTGCACACAGCAACCCTCGTTCATGACGATGTCGTTGATGACGCATCCGAGAGGCGGGGCCTGGCTTCCATCAATGCGCTCTACAATTCAAAAATAGCCGTTCTGGTAGGCGATTACCTGCTTGCGCAGGGACTGCTTATAAGCGTTGAGAAGAACAAGTTCAACATGCTCGGGATCGTCTCGGCAGCTGTTAAGGAAATAGTGAAGGGCGAGCTCGTGCAGCTTCAGAAGACGCGAAAACTGGATATCAGGGAAAAGGATTATTTCAGGATCATTTCAATGAAAACTGCCACCCTGATCTCAGCATGCACAGCCTGTGGTGCCAGCTCGGTCACTGATAACGAAGAGACCATTGCCCGGATGAAGTTGTTTGGTGAAAATATCGGCATAGCCTTCCAGATAAAGGATGACCTCCTCGACTATTCCGGCAACAGTCTTACCGGGAAGAGAGAAGGCAATGACATTAAGGAAAAGAAGATCACACTGCCGCTCATTCATGCCCTCCGTGAAGCAGGGCCCGTTGAACGGAGAAAAATCATCAGGATAATAAGAAAAAAGAAGAAGGGGAGAAAAGAGATTGAAAAGGTTATCGGGTTTGTGAAGAACCACAAAGGCCTTGAATATGCAGAATCAAAAATGAAGGAGTATTCTGACATGGCTATCCGGCAGCTCGATGGGTATCCTGAATCAGAAACCAAATCGGCACTAATAGAATTCGTAATCTTTTCAACACTAAGAAAAACATGAAAAGCGTTTCACGTTTCCTGTCATTGGGCAAGTATGCCGTGGCAGGTGTTTCAAGGGACCCGAAGAAGTTCGGGCAGGTTGTGTTCAGGGAACTCCGTCAGAAAGGGATGGATGTTGTACCCATAAATCCGAATGCGGACATCATCGACGGAGTAAAATGCTTCAGCTCCGTCAGCGATCTTCCGCCTGATGTCAGAGGCTTAATTCTTATGACACCAAAAGGAGAAACTCTTACAGTCGCCCGGGAAGCAATCGCACACGGAATAAAAGACCTGTGGGTCCAGCAAGGGGCAGAAACCAGGTCAACGATTGATGAGTTGAAAAAGGAAGATATCAACCTGATCTCCAAAGAATGCATCATGATGTTCTGGAAACCGAACAGTGTCCATTCCTTTCACCGTTTTCTGAAGAAAATCTTCGGGGGACTGCCCGCTTAGGCGAATATTTTCAATTCTCACGAAGTTAAGACAACAGATAACACAGCGTTTTTCGCTGAAATTCAGGATGTTATCTGAATTTTAATTTTTTTATGTTCCACGTGGAAATAAATCATTTTTGAAGAGCTGCGGTTAAAACTGCAGCTTTTTTTGTGCCGACAGCCTTTTCAAGCTCCTCCGGAGAGGCCTCGCTGATTTTTTTCACCGAGCCGAATTTTTTCAGAAGAAGCTCTTTAGTCTTCTCTCCTATTCCCGGAACGTCATCGAGAAATGACCGGTTCATTTTTGAGCTTCTTTTTCCGCGATGAAAATTTATTCCGAATCTGTGAGCTTCGTTCCTCAGGTGCTGGATGACTTTCAGTGTTATGCTGTTTTTATCAAGGTAAAGCGGAACTGAATCCCCGGGGAAATAAATTTCCTCAAGTTTTTTGGCGATGCCGATAACGGTCAGCGTTCCTCTCAGTCCCAGGCCGTCAATACTTTTCATGGCAGAAGAAAGCTGGCCTTTTCCACCGTCGACGACTATCAGCTGCGGCAACGGTGTTCCTTCATCAAGCATTCTCTGATACCGTCGTCTGATCACCTCCTCCATCGAGGCAAAGTCGTCTGGCCCGGTTACTGTTTTGATGTTAAAATGACGGTATTCCCTGTTGCTTGGCTTGCCGTTGCGGAAGACGACACATGCTGCCACGGCCGATTCGCCCTGTATGTTGGAGTTGTCAAAGCACTCAATATGAGCAGGTAACGACGGCATATGAAGATCCTTTTTAATCTTCTCAAGATTACGTTCCGTGCGGCTGTCCTTAGACTTCTCCGCAGCTTTCTTCTGTCGTTCAAGCCTGAAGAACACGGCATTACGGTTGGCAAGCTCAAGGAGCTTATTACGGTCTCCGCGCTGCGGTACTGAATACTTTACTTTATCTAACTGAATATCAGGCATAAATGGAACAATTACCTCAGGCGAATCGCTTGAAACTCTCTGCCTGATCTCTGTCACTGCGGTTGAAAGCACAGATTCTCTCTCTTCTTCAAGCCTCATTTTCAGCTCAATGGAATAAGACTGCACTACGGCCCCCGCCACAACTTTCATATAGCTTATATACATCGAGGTCTCATCCGAAGAGCATCCGAAGACGTCAACATTCTTAACCGAAGTGTTGACAACAACTGATTTGCTGCGGTATTTAGCGATGAGCTCAAGTTTTTCCTTGATCTTCTGCGCCTCTTCAAATTTCAGTTCGGCAGCGTACTTTTTCATCAGGGTCTCCAGATGCCCCGTCACGGCGCTTACGTCCCCCTTTATGATCTGTTTGATCCTGTCAATCTGCTGATTATGTTCATCTTCGCTGACCAGGCCAATGCACGGCCCCTTGCAGTTTCCGATATGATATTCCAGGCATACTCTGAATTTTCCTTCGGCTATGGATTTCTGGTTCAGGGGCAGGGAACAGGTTCTTATCTGGAAGAGCTGTCTTATCAGTTCAAGCAGCGTGCGTACTGCCGGCACGGAGGTATAGGGTCCGTGATAGGATGAGCCATCGGCAATCAGTTTACGGGTCAGGAAAACGCGCGGAAAGTGCTCATTCTTAATGCATATCCAGGGATATGTCTTGTCATCCTTGAGAAGTATGTTGTAACGGGGCTGATGCTTTTTTATAAGATTGTTTTCAAGCAGAAGTGCGTCAGACTCATTGTCAACAACAATATGCCTGAGGTCAGCGGCGCGGGAGAGCATCACCTGCGTCTTTCCTGACTGGTTACCGGAGAAGTATGACGCAACGCGTTTCCGCAGACTGCGGGCTTTACCAACGTATAGTATGGTACCACCGGCATCAATAAACTGGTATACTCCCGGACGATCAGGAAGAGCATGCAATATAGTCTTTCGCCTGTAATGTCATACCTGCAAACCTACAATAATTTGATGGTACGTGACCATCCGGGTCTCCAATTTGTGCCTGTATCTTGCCCTATGGTCCATGCTCTGTCCTCCCCTGAAACTGGCTCCTCGCTAAATTTGCCCACGGGCAAATTATTTACGCCCGGCCCCTGCAAACTGGCTCCTCGCTAAATTTGCCCACAGGGCAAATTATTTACGCTCGGCCCTCTAATACCTGGTATTCAGACAAATAGCGGCACATGTCTGAAAGCCAGGCCGTCAAACAATCCCTTGTCGCTCAGTTTCAGCTCGGGGATGACCAGTAGGGCCATGAATGAAAGGGTCATGTAAGGCGCATCCAACCGGCATCCGAGACTTTTGACCGTCTCCGTCAGCCGCTCATATCTCTGCGCCATGGCCGTGACCGGCATATCAGACATGATGCCTGCCACGGGCAGTTTCAGGATACCGGTTTCTTCATCGGATACAACAGACATCCCTCCTTCCGCATCGACTATCATATTAATGGCTTCGGCAATTTCACGGTCGGTCACTCCTACTGCAATAATGTTGTGGCTGTCATGCGCAACAGACGTCGCCATAGCTCCTTCCTTCAGCCCGAAACCCTTTATAAAACCAACAGCCGGAACGCCATCATGATATCTTTCCTTAATAACGATTTTAAGAATATCATCCTCCAGTCTGGGATAAACGACCGGGTCGCTGCCTGCGGATACTATTTCCGAAAACGTTGCCAGCTCTCCGTTGATTGCCACAATGACTCTCATCTGGTCTCCTTCCCTGTTCACCCGCAGGTCTTCCGCCCGTATTCTGGAACAGTTGAACTTGTTGATTTTTGCCACTGTTCCTGGTGAAAAGAGTGCTTTTTCGCCGTCAAAGACGCAGTTCCCGTCAATCCATGTCTGCAGAACATTCATGTTTTCAGGATTATCGACGACGATAAAATCCGCAGCATCTCCGGACTTGAGAAGTCCCATTTTAATGCCGTAGTGATCCACGGCATTCACGGAAGCTGCACGCAGTACATCAAACAGATTGTACCCTTTGCGCACAAGTCTTGAAACAATTTTATTAATATGCCCCCTAGCCAAAGTTTCAGGGTGAAGATCGTCAGTACAAAGCATCACCTGGTCAGGATAAAGGCTGATCAGCTTGTCAAGAGCATCAAGATTTTTTGCAGCGCTTCCTTCCCTGATCAGGATTTTCATTCCTCCAGAAATTTTTTCCAGAGCTTCATCTATATCAGAGCACTCATGATCGGTTGTTATTCCCGATTGAATATATTTCTTCAGATCTTCACCGGTAAGTCCAGGTGCATGCCCGTCAATCGGAACTCCCATTTCCCTGGCCAATGAGAGTTTCCTGTGAACCTCAACGTCGTCATATATAACACCGGGAAAGTTCATCATTTCGGCGAGATAGCCAATTCGTCCGTCTTTAAGAAGCTCTGCAATTTCCCCCGAATCAATCCTCGCTCCTGAGCTCTCTGCATTGGTTGCAGGAACACACGATGGAGCTCCGAACATCATTTTTACGGGCACGGTATCTGCATTGTCAAGCATGAATTTCACCCCTGATACTCCAAGTACGTTGGCAATTTCATGAGGGTCTGAAACAACTGCAATTGTTCCATGTTTTACCACAGCTACAGCAAAATGAGACGGGGTCAGCATCGAGCTTTCAATGTGTACATGAGCGTCTACAAGGCCAGGCATTATATATACATCCGGTACATTCTCCGCTTCAACTATTTTTTCAATTTTTCCTTTATTAATAGTTATAGTACCAGGGTACATGCGCCTCTCCTGCAGATCAATAATTTTGCCTGAAATTTCCATGATATAATTTATAAATTTTATGTTCCACGTGGAACATTATTGACTTATCTGCCAAGATACATAATCAGAATTGAAATGTCTGAAGAAGAAACACCGCTGATTCTTGAAGCCTGACCAATGGTTGCCGGCCTGATCTTTGAAAGTTTTTGTCTGCCTTCTGTCGAAATTGAAGTCAGTTCCTCATAATTTATATCGTCCAGTATTTTCAGATCCTCCAGTCTCATTATCTTGTCTGCAACCCCTCTCTCCCGTTCCATATAGCCTGAATACTTGATCTTAATTTCAGCTGCTTCAATTATCTCTGTTTTTCTTTTTGATTTATTGAATCCAAGATCACCCGATCCATTTATGTTTGCAAGCAGGTGCTTTAAGGCTATCTGGGGCCTGCCTGCAAGATTGAATGCTTTAATCTTCTGAGTAATTTGTGAAGTGCCTTTTCGTTTCAAGAATTTGTTCACTTCATCCGGCTCAACACTTTTCTTCATCAGCCATGCAGAGAGTTCATTTACCAGGTTTGTCTTCTCCCTTAATCTCAGAAGTCTTTCTTCCGAGGCTGCTCCTAATTGAAATGCCATCTCGGTAAGTCTTTCATCGGCATTGTCCTGTCTCAGCAGTATTCTGTACTCTGCCCTTGAGGTAAACATTCTGTATGGTTCGTCAACTCCCTTCGTAACCAGGTCATCTATAAGCACGCCAATATATGCTTCGTCCCGTTTCAGAATAAACGGTTCTTTCCCTCCTGTTTTCAGAGCAGCATTTATTCCTGCCATCAGGCCCTGGGCAGCTGCCTCTTCATATCCTGTTGTTCCGTTAATCTGTCCCGCAAAATATAGACCGCTTATTCTTTTTGTCTCAAGTGAGTGCTTCAGTTGAGTGGGTTGAAAGAAGTCATATTCTATTGCATATCCCGGTCTGTGTATAGTTACATTCTCCAGTCCCTTTACCTTTTGTAGCGCATCGACCTGGGTCCTTAGTTCCAGGCTGCTTGAAAATCCGTTTATGTAATACTCAGTGGTGTCCCAACCCTCCGGTTCAAGGAACAATTGATGGTTATCCTTGTCTGCGAATGTTACAATCTTCACTTCAACGCTCGGACAGTATCTCGGTCCCCTTCCTTTAATCCTGCCAGTATACAAAGGGGAATGTTCAAGTCCTGCCCGTATTGTTTCATGTACTGCTTCATTAGTATGAGTTATGTAGCAGCTCTTCGAATCCCTAATTTTTATTCCGTCATGCATATAGGAAAAGCAACGTTTATCCGTATCGCCCTTCTGTTCTGTCATGGCAGCGAAATCTATGCTTCTTCCGTCAACTCTTGCGCTTGTCCCTGTCTTAAGTCTTTCAACAGTGAAACCCAGTTCACGCAGCTGATCGCTTATACCTTTAGAATCCTGATCACCTGAACGGCCTCCTGTCATGGTCTTGAATCCAACATGCATCATTCCGTTCAGGAATGTTCCGTTTGTAAGTATAACTGCCCGGGCAAGAAACCTCGTTCCGAATGTAGTAGTAACTCCTTTTACAATGTTATCCTCAACTATCAGTCCGTTAGCCTGTTCCTGCCATATGTTAAGGTTATCAGTATTCTCCAGCACCTTGCGCCATTCACGGCTGAACAGCATCCTGTCGCATTGCGCTCTGGGGCTCCACATAGCAGGACCTTTGCTCTTATTGAGCATCCGGAACTGAATCATTGTTCTGTCGGTAATTATTCCCGACATTCCGCCCATAGCATCTATCTCTCTGATTATCTGACCTTTCGCTATGCCTCCCATTGCCGGATTACATGACATCTGGGCCAGCTTTGTCATGTCCATTGTAATAAGAAGCGTTCTTGCTCCCATTCTGGCAGCAATAAAGGCGGCCTCGCATCCTGCGTGACCGCCTCCTACAACGATGATATCATAACTGAAGTTCATTCTGCATATGATAAGGCCAGGTACATCTCTTCCATCTCTGTCATTTTCCTCTTCTGCACTTCTGTACTGTCATCATATCCGCATAAATGAAGAAATCCGTGAAAAATCACTCTCCTGATTTCCGTCTTAAACGCCACTGAAAATTCTTTCGCGTTATCCTTTACCCTGTCAACGCTTATATAAATTTCGCCGTTTATTATTTTTCCCTTATTATAATTAAATGTAATTATATCGGTATTATAGTCATGCCCCAGAAACTCACTGTTGATTTCATAAACCTTCCGGTCACTTGTCAGTATAACATCTGTTTTGCCTGATCTGGCACTGGCATCACTTATAATTCTGCTGACAACCTTTCTGATAACCTTACTGTCACGCAGTCTGAATTTCTCAATATCGTAATGGAAGTTTACCGGCAACTTTTCAGTATTTAAATCGCATTTTAACTTCGTTCCCTGAGCTGTTGTATTCGATGGCATCAGCCAGTCTTCTCATCAGGAATACGCCACGTCCATGCAGGTTTTCAATATTTTTAGGATCAGTCGGATCCGGAAGGTTACCATATTCAAATCCCTCTCCCTCATCCGTAACCGTAATATCAAGTACGTTTCCATCGGCACTCATATTTACAGTTACCATCTTGTTAATGTCTCCCTTGTTACCGTGGAGTATAGCATTATTAACAGCTTCAACCGTTGAAATAAGTATCTTGCCATATACCTCATCAGAAACACCCAGCTTCTTTGATAATGTATCAACAAGCGTTTCTACAATCTTTAATTTCTCAATATCAGAATTAATCGTAATGCTTTCCATCCTATTGCCCTATCCGTATTTATACTTTATGCGGGCTAATTTTGTTTCAAAGTAAAAACTATTTTTTCACAAGCCATAATTCGGGATCAAGTTTCGTCTTCTCCTCATATATCATGAACTTCAAAACCGCCTTGTCTCCTTCATTAGCTTCGTGAAAAACATCACCCAGCTCCGCGCCCAAAACTATCCTGTCTCCCGCCTTTACCTTAACGTTTACAAGATTCTGATATACCGTTAAATATTTCCCGTGTCGTAAAATGACAGCCATGTTTGCTCCCGAGATAGCAAAAACCCTGACCACTTCACCTTTATAAACCGACCTTGCCTTTGTTGAGCCACTTGAAGTAATTTCTATTCCGATATTATCCTCAGTCACATGCTTCAGTACAGGATGCTGATGCAATCCGAAATGACTTGTAATTATTCCTTTGTCCACAGGCCAGGGTAATCTGCCCCGGTTCTCGCCGAACGATTCACCTATAAGCTTCATCTCGCTGCTCATTGGTGTGACCGAGCTCTTCTTTCTTTCTTCTTCTATCAGTCGGGAAATTTCATTCTCAATTTGCTTAGCAATTCGCCTTTTCTCATCCAGATCCTGCTTTAACTGCTTTTCTTTCTTGCTCAGATTATTTATCAGCTGTTCCTTGTTATTCTGTTCATTTCTGAGGATCTGTTTCTGCCTTTCCTCTTTGTTCTTCAGATCATTTACATTTTTCCTGTCTTTTTCAAGTCTCTCTTTTGTTCCCTGCACTTCCACATAGATATCTTCTATAGTGCCTGATTCTTTTCTTCTGTACCTGGCAACCTGTTGAATATACTTCAGTCTTTTATATCCCTGGTTAAAGTCGGCCGATGAAAGAATAAAAGCAAGGGCTGGTGTTCCTTTGGTTGCCTTGTATGCACTCAGAATGGATTTCGCATATTCTGCCTTCAGGTTATTCAGATCCTGTTCAAGCATTTCAATAGCCAGCCTGTTCAGTGATATTCTGTACTCAAGAAGGCTGATCTCTTCACCGTATTCATTTATCAGCTTTTCACGCAGGTTTAGTTTCTTGCCTATTACCCTGAGTTCATTCAGGTTTTCCTTCTTTTCTGAAGCAGTGTTCCTTAGCAGCTTGTCAACATATTCAATTTCCTGGAGATTCTTATTCCTCAGTTCCTCGAGTTCTGATCTGGATTGCCCAGACAGGCAATGATTAATAAATGCTGTTAAAAAACATATAACAGCAAGCTTTCTCATAAGCTTTCGCTTTTATATGATGGCACATTGAATTCTATCTTTTCACTGCAGCCGGGAATAAGTGACTCAATATAAAGTTTAACATGAAACTCTTCTCCTTTTTCTGCCAGGTCAATCTCGGATGCAAATTTACGGTCTTCGGAAACTGTAAAATTGCTGAATGCAAGAGAAAACTGCTTATTCTCCTTTATTGAAATTATATCTTCCGAACACACCTTCATTTCATCCAGGCAGACCGTGATTAACCTTTGGAGTTTTTCATTGTTCTTTTGCAATATCAATTTGTTTCCCACTATTGAATCTTCCTCCAGAATATCGATCTCCGGTAAATCGCCGAATATAGCGGTAAAAAAATCTTCAGGCAGGCCATATTTCTGCATCATTTCATCTTTCTTACCAATGTATACTGTTCGTGTAAGCCTGACTATTCCGCATATATCATTTCCGACAGCAAGAATCTTTATCATCTCAATTCCGAGCGGACCTTTCACGGAAGCATAAAAATCCCCTTCGTTGTTCAGCTTGGCTGTAAAACCGTATTCACCCTCCACCGGAGTTCCTCCGATAAGGTCAATTCTCCCTTTCCTTATTGTAAAGCCTTCACTGGTTATGTTATACGACCTGATGCCGGTCACTACAGTGTTCAAATTCATTGACGAAATTTCCACTTCTGCAGCCCGCCTCTCCTTTGCCTTACGGGTGGTTGCGCAACCCGTAACGAAAAGAACCAATAGTGATATGGTTATTATTTTGAAGACTTTCTGCATCCTTCGATTTCCTTTTCGAGATATGATTTTGAATTATCTTTTTTTAAAGCTTCCTCCCAGTATCCGACAGCCTCTGAACATTTTCCCATGGATTTCAGTATATATCCCATGTGTTCAAGGATTTCAGGGTCTCGTTCCTCCTGCTTTTCAAATATCCTCAACATCTCATTATAAGCTTTCTTCTTCTTTCCGAGCTTATGCAGAACCCAGGCATATGTATCTATATATGTTTCGTTATCCCCGTCCGTTTTCATGACCTCCTCTGCCATTTTCAACGCTTTGTTCAGGTCTTTATTTCCTTCAGCTAGAAAATAGGCGTAGTTATTCAGTACAAGAACTTCATGAGGATCCAGGGCCAGAGCTTCCTCATAGGATTTGTATGCATTTTCAAAGTCTTTCATCCTGTATTTCAGATCCCCGATCATGCTCAACACCTGTACCTTCAGCTCAGAATTGTTTCCTGCGAGGATAAGGGCCTTCTTCAGCTCAGCATCAGCCACCTCGTAATGTTTCAGTTCCATAGCAGCAATGGCATAATACACTTTCCCGAGGATGCTCCTGTTGTTTTCAGCTGAGTATACAGCTGCAAAACTGTATAGTTTTTCGTATTCCTTCTTTTCTGCATACAGCAGCACAAGTTTTTCAGAAGAGTAAAATGCCGGTTTTATTGTCCTCACGATTTCCTCGTATCGTGCAATTGCTTCATCTTTTTTTCCGGCTATCTCGTACATTGCAGCCCGAAGTGACAGGATCTCTTCATCTTGCGGGTATTTGCCCTCCAGAATGATCAGGCTTTCGCCAAGTGAACCGGTATTATCTGTAATAAAGGCTGTGTCCTGCAGCAGCCGGCCGGCCACCGATATCTTTCTTTCCCTGTCAACAAGCTCACTTTCAAATACATTATTAAGGAAGCTTGAAATGCCTGAATATTCCTTTTTATAAACAAGGTTCATAAGGTAAAGCATCTGGCTTTCAATATTATCAGGATCCTTTTCAATGATCTCCCTGTAAATACTGTCACTTTCTTCTTTCCTGCCGTCTTCAAAATATATATCAGCCAGCAGGGCCTTGTACCTGGTCTCTGAAGGTTGTTCCTGTATCAGTTTTTCAGTCCTTCTTGCTGCCTCTTTCATATTACCGTTGTCGATGAGGCCGGTTATCATCATCAGGAACATTTCATCATTAAGGGCCCCTTCTTCGTCAAGCAACCTGAAAAGTGAATCGGCCTTTGCCGCATCTCCTTTTTCAGCGTACAGGCCGGCAAGAATAGTATTGACCTCCAGGGCGTTGCTGTCTGCCTTCAGGGCACGGGTAAAATATACCAGAGCAGAATCCTTCTGATTGTACTGGGTAAACAGCGAGCCGCATGCAAGCTGGTACCAGTAGTTTCCCGGCTCAAGGTTTGCAGCTTTCGAAGCATATGCCAGCGACCTGCTTTCTGATCCGAGAGCAGCATATATCTGTGCCAGTTCGTAAAAGGGCACAGCACGTGTGTCATCAATCTCGATGCATTTTTCAAATATCCCTGCGGCTTCACTAATATCGCCTACATACTTTTGTCTCATCGCCTCGGCAAGGAGGTAGTCGTACCGTGTACCAGACTTAGGACTTTGGCCCGTAGCCCCGGTTGTTTTCACAGCTTCGTGTGTACATCCGGTAAAAAGTACCAGCGCTAAAAATATTGTTATACAGTTTCTCATTTTTTCCCTGAATGGCCAAATCCTCCGGCACCTCTGTCTGTAAGATTAATTTCCTCCGTTTCAATCATCTCGGCCTTCTCGTGCTTTGCGATAATCATCTGGGCTATTCTGTCGCCGTCATTCAATGTAAAAGCCTTGTCTGAAAGGTTTATAAGGATTACGCAAATTTCTCCCCTGTAGTCGGCATCTATCGTTCCCGGCGAGTTCAGCACCGTTATTCCGTTTCTGAAGGCCAGGCCGCTCCTGGGCCGCACCTGTGCTTCATATCCTATGGGCAGTTCAATATAAAGACCCGTGCCGATAAGTTTTCTCTCAAGGGGTAAAAGCGTCACCGGACCATCGGTCAGGGCGCGGAGATCCATTCCCGCCGAATGTGCTGTTTCATAAGCCGGTAATTTGTGTCGGGACTTGTTTACTATTCTTATCTTCATTTTCTTCTCCTGAAAAATAACGTGAAAAATTTGTCTTTTATCTCAATAACCGCAAAGAAAATAAACAGCAGCGCTGTGTCAAGAACAATATTCATATTTTCAATGTCTCCGGAAATAATTCTTGACATAAACAGCAAAACCACGGCTAGCAGAATATAGGACATGATTTTCCATATTTCATATTTAACCGGGTAGAGCTTCTGTCCTATGAAATATGAAACCAGAACCATTGACAGATAGCATGCCACGTGCGCCCATGCGGCTGCCACATAGCCGTAAGATGGCACAAACAGCAGGTTAACCGCGACAGTTACTGCAGCTCCCACCAGTGTAATGAGTGCCCCGTATATTGTTTTGTCATCTACCTTATACCATATACTCTGATTTATAAAGATGCCCAGCAGGAGGTATGCCATGCTTATGATCGGTACAACGATAAGTGATTCGCGGAATACTGGTCCGATTATTATCTGAAGCGCTTCGATATAAAGGTTTATTCCGAGAAAAAGAATTAGTCCGGTAATAACAAAATACTTCATGGTAACGGCATAAGTCTCCTTGGCATCCTTGCTTCCCGCCTTCTCGAAAAAGAACGGTTCTGCCGCAAACCGGTACATCTGGATAAACAACGACATCAGTACCCCGACCTTGAATCCTGCTCCGTAAAGGCCTACTGTTGCCAGGCCCTCCGGTCCTCCTATCAGCCTGCGCAGAAGTATCTTATCAAGCACTTCGTTCAGCGAGCCGGCCATGCCTCCGATAAGCAACGGCCAGCTGTATGACAGCATCCTGCCAAGGAGTTTCCTGTCAAATACCGGCTTTATTCTTACAATATATGGTAACAGAAATAACAGTGTAACTGCAGATCCTATAAGGTTGGCAAGAAAGACATAGCCAACCTGAAAATCGGGATTGTAAATCTTAAATATCCATTTACTTCCTTCGCCGGCGAGCCTGGGTGCTGTTCTCAGGAAAAAGAAGACCGTTATGATTGTTACAACAACATTGATGATCTTCAGAACGCTGAAAACCACAGGCCTGTTATGTCCCCTCAGGTATGCAAATGGTATTGCCGAGAAAGCATCTATGGCCACGATCCATGCAAACATTTTAATATAGCCCGAATGCTGGCTATATCCCAGGAAGGCAGAAACAGGGTGAATGAAAAGAGAAATTGCCAGGATAAACAGTGCAGAGGTGGTAAAGAGGCTTACAAGGGCCGTACTGTAAACCGCATCCGCCGGAGCTTTCTTGCCGGCAAAGCGAAAATATGTCGTTTCCATCCCGTAGGTAAGGATGACCAGGGCAAGAACCATCCAGGCATAGAGCTCTGTGACAATGCCATATTGTTCGCGTGCGAAAATATAGGTGTAGAACGGAGTAAGCAGGGCATAATTTAGGAATCTTGGAACCACCGTTCCGAATCCATAAATGACCGTCTGCCCGGCCAGCTTGCGTATTTCGTTCATGCTTAACTCTTGGTGCAAATATATATCTTTGTCTTTCGTAAACTATAAGAAAAATGAGGACTTCATTCCGTATGTTATTTGCGCTGGCTGCAGCATTGGTCATCACGAGTTGCACCGGCAGGGAAAAAGGAGGCGTTCGGGCCGAGATCAAGACAACCGAGGGAGACATTATCATTGCACTTTCAGACCTAACGCCACTCCACAGGGATAATTTCATCAAGCTTGCTGAAAGCGGTTTTTACGATGGCGTCTCTTTTCACCGTGTAATTAAGGATTTTATGATACAGACCGGTGACGGAACGACAAAACAGGATACCACCATGCTGCCGGAGGATTATACTATTCCGGCAGAGATAAACGATTCGTTGTATCACAGGAGGGGAGTCGTTGCCGCAGCCCGTACGGGCGATGATGTAAATCCTGACAGGAATTCATCGGGAACACAGTTTTATATTGTCCAGGGGAAGACTTACAATGACGAGGATCTTAATACCACAATCCGTCGTATCGATTTTAACAGGAGACAGTTTTTATACAACCAGGCCCTGGGTGAGTTGCGCAAGGAGGCACTTAAAAATAATGCCACTCCGAATGACGATGAGATCCAGCAAAACGCAATCTTAAAGGCTTATGAAGTCATGGAGGCCGAGGGGCCTTATACAATGCCGGCAAACCGACGGGAAGTGTATAAAACAATTGGCGGCACGCCTTTCCTCGACGGAGCTTATACTGTTTTCGGAGAAGTGCTGGAAGGGATGGACGTGGTGGATGCCATCGCCGGTACGGCGACAGATATGTCAGATAAGCCTGTTAAGGATATCAGGATCCTGAAGGTAAAAATCATCAAATAATCAGACCACTCCGCAATGAAGGCGAGAATAGAAGAACTCAGGAAAGAGGTAGAAAACTTTATTATCACCAACGCAGATTCCCTTGAACAGTTCAGGATCAACTACCTGAGCAAGAAGGGCTTGATTCCTTCACTTTTCGAGGGTTTCAGGGACGTAGCCCCGGAGGCGAAGAAGGAGATAGGAGTCCTGCTCAACAACCTGAAGCAGTTGGCCACAGATAAGTTTAACGGTTTCAGGGAGAACCTGGCGGCGACAGATGCGCCATCATCGGTATCAGATCTTACGATGCCGGCATTTTCTTTCGGCGAGGGTTCACGTCACCCCATTTCCATTGTCCGCAAAGAGATCATAGACATATTCAACCGCATAGGATTTACCGTTTCGGAAGGGCCTGAGATCGAGGATGACAATCATGTCTTCACCATGCTCAATTTTCCGGCCGACCATCCTGCCCGTGACATGCAGGACACTTTTTACATCCAGAAAGCTTCCGGACAGGAGTCCGATCCTCATGATGTGCTCCTCCGCACTCATACATCATCAGTACAGGTGCGTGTCATGGAATCGCAGAAGCCCCCCATCAGAACCATTTCTCCGGGAAGGGTATTTCGAAATGAGGCTGTTTCTGCCCGAGCTCACTGTATCTTTCATCAGATCGAAGGACTTTATGTCGCTGAAAACGTATCATTTGCCGACCTCAGGCAGACGCTTTTCTATTTTGCCAGCGAGCTCTTCGGACATGACGTAAACATAAGACTCAGACCCTCATTCTTCCCGTTCACGGAACCATCGGCAGAGATGGATATCAGCTGTAATATATGTGGAGGTAAGGGCTGTAACGTATGCAAGGGCACCGGATGGCTTGAACTGCTCGGCTGCGGCATGGTGGACCCGAACGTTCTGGAGGCCTGCGGCATTGACTCAGTAAAATATACAGGCTATGCGTTCGGCATGGGTATAGAACGCGCCGCAATGCTTAAATACGGCGTAAACGATCTCAGGCTGTACTTTGAAAACGACATACGTTTCCTTAATCAGTTCAGGACGGAGATAGTCTGAAAAAAATGTTTGAACAATGACCGGCAGGCTTTGTTCTTAGTGAATACCCGGGTAAGCCCATTGTTATGTTTTTACCTAATAAATACCCATCTTTGTAACCCAAACATTATGAGCAATGAAACAGCATGACTATGCTATATCATTCTGTGACAAATGTGCCTTTGAAACGAATGCGGTTTTCAGGTTCCTGACAAGGGATGAGACCGACAGGCTGAATTTTGAGAAAGACTTCAGGCACTATAAAAGGAGTGATATTCTCTACCATGAAGGCAACAGGATAAGTGGCTTCTATTGCATCAACTCCGGTATCATCAAGGTTTTCAAGACCGGCGTAGACGGCAAGGAACAGATCATCAGGTTTGCCCGCAAGGGAGAGATCATTGCCTACAGATCGGTCCTCAGCAACGAACCGGCCTGCACCTCGGCCAAGGTGATCGAGGATTGCCAGGTATGTTTCATACCGTCAGAACTGCTGATACAGTTTGTTAAAACAAATCCCGCTTTTGCATTTGAGGTTGTCAAACTCACCTGTCATGAACTGGCAGAGGCAAATTCGTATATCACTGACATAGCACAGAAGACTGTACGTGAAAGGGTTGCGGAGGTATTGCTCAACCTGGTAAAGGATTTTGGTCTTGATGATCAGAAATATCTGCGAATATCCCTTACCCGGGAGGAGCTGGCAAACATAGTGGGGACGGCAACAGAATCTGTTATCCGTCTTCTTTCCGAATTTAAAAGTGACAGGCTTATTGAACTTACCGGCCGCAAGATAAAGATCATTGATCTGCGGGGCCTTGAAAAGATAAGTTCGTAGAAGTTACTCCCTGTCAGAAGAGGGAGTTTTCATTTCCCCTTACTATACCAAGATGTTTATATGCTGTCTCGGTTGCCTCGCGGCCCCGGGGTGTTCTTTTCATATACCCTTCCTTGATCAGGAACGGCTCATATACTTCTTCTATGGTGCCACTCTCTTCGCCGATGGCGGTTGAAATATTATTCAGGCCTACAGGTCCGCCTTTGAATTTTTCTATTATCGTCCTCAGTATCCTGTTATCCATCTCGTCAAGGCCATGTTTGTCAATGTTCAGGGCCTCGAGGCTGTAGCGTGTTATGTCAAGGTCAATGGATCCCGTTCCCTTCACCTGTGCAAAATCGCGCACCCGCCTGAGCAGTGCGTTGGCTATTCTTGGCGTTCCCCGGCTTCTGGAGGCTATCTCCTGCGCGGCTATTTCATTGATTTCGATATTAAGTATCGCAGCTGACCGCTTCACAATTCCCTTAAGCACCGGGGTATCATAATATTCGAGATGGAATTTTATTCCGAAGCGTGCCCGCAGCGGACTGGTAAGCAATCCTGAGCGTGTTGTGGCTCCTATCAGTGTGAACGGATTAAGCTTCAGCTGAACAGACCTTGCACCCGGTCCCTTGTCAATCATGATGTCAATCTGATAATCCTCCATGGCGGAATAGAGATATTCTTCCACAATCGGACTGAGCCGGTGAATCTCATCGATGAAAAGCACGTCACCCTCATCAAGGCTCGTCAGAAGGCCCGCCAGATCGCCCGGCTTATCGAGGACAGGTCCGGAAGTGACCTTCAGCTTGACCTTCATCTCGTTCGATATGATTGCAGCGAGAGTGGTTTTTCCCAGGCCCGGAGGTCCGTGCAGCAGAACATGGTCAAGAGCTTCGCCACGCTGCATGGCAGCCGTGACGAAGACGCAGAGGTTATCTGTTATCCGTTGCTGTCCCTTGAAATCGGAGAAGGAGAGAGGCCGGAGCTGTTTCTCAAAATCCGGATCACCGGCCAGCGCTGTCTCTTTTCTCGGGTTAAACTGTTCGGACATAAATACTGATTATTTAATTCGTTTAACCGAGCTCTCCGGCAGGTTTATGGATACACCGTTGATATTTGTTTCAACATCATCGCGATATGTGATTGTAAGAACAGCTTCACCTTCTTCGTTGTATTTTTTCCATGTCTTTGTACGCAACCCGTTTTTATAAAACCGCTCTTCTTTAAGTCTGCCGGTATCATAATATATCATATGATGGCCGTCAGGATTACCTTGATTGTAATCACCCCTGAATCTCAGTTTTCCGTTAGGGTAAACGGCTTTCCACGGTCCGTCACGCATGCCAAGGAGATAAGCTCCCTCTTCAGTGTTGTCACCTGACTTGAATGTCCATTCGCCGTTCCTCTCGCCGTCAGCGTATGTGCCCTGAGCGATTATCTCACCGCTCCGTGTGAACTCCGTATATTGCCCGTCGCGTCTCCCCTGGTAATAGTCCTCTTCCCTCAGCAGCTCACCTTCCGGATAGTACCATCTCCATGTTCCGTCAATACGGCCGTTGCTGTATGAACCTGCCTGCTCCAGTTTTCCGGCATTATTATAGAATTTCCACATTCCCGTGCGCCGGTTGTCAGTATAGTTTCCTTCTGCAATCACTGTCCCGCCGGCAGAAAAGTCTTTCCATGGTCCGTTTCGGTTTCCTTCATCATCAACAACGCCCTGTGATATCAGAACGCCGTTATCATTATACAAATAAGCATTTTTAACTGTTCCGTTCTCATTGTATTCGCGGTGTATTCCAACCGGAATTCCTTCCTTGAAGGGTCCGGAATAAATCAGTTTTCCGGCATCATTGTACCTGTTGACAATATCAATTTCAGCGCTGTTATCGATGTCGCTTCCGGTAACCTTTCCATTCTCATAAAGAAGGGTTACCAGCAGTTTCCCTTTTTCATCATACTCCTTGTAATACCCGTGAAGCATATCGTCGCGGTAGTTTCTTTCCGTCTTTATATTTCCATCCGGCCAGAAGTCGAGCCATTCTCCCTGCTTTAGTCCTGATGCATCAGTGAAATTGATCTTTTCGCGACTTATCAGGAAATCGTTGTTGTACTCAAGCAGGGTTATAACCTTTCCCTCACGGTCGTATTCACGTGACAGTCCGTCTTTTTTCCCGTTCACATAGGGTATGGTCTGTTTTATTTTTCCTTCCGGAAAGAATATCTTCGCTGTTCCTTCTTTTTTATCCCCTGCAAAAAGTTCTGTTGAATAAACGTAGCTGCCGTAAACAGGGTCTTTCTGATATTTGAGATAATATCCGTTCCTTTTACCAAGGAGATAGCTGATTTTTTCAGTTGTGTCGCCTGCCTGGTCATAAAACACCCAGATACTGTCAAGGAGAAAGCTTCGTCTTTTTCCCTCCGATTTCAGAACGCCTGTCACATAATAGCTTTTCCAGAATCCGTCAGGTTTGCCATTTCTGATAAAACCTTCACTTGAGAGATTTCCGTTGGGATACCTGAACTGCTGAAAACCATCTTTCAGATCCTCATTGTTCTGTGACTGCAGAACGGAAGGTATCAATATCAGCAATATCAGTAAAAACCTTTTCATTTTATAAACCCAGTTTTGCGGAAATTTCAAGCATTCTTTTTATCGGGACTACTGCGCGTTTGATAATCTCAGGGTCAACGTTTATTTCCGGCACCTCAAATTTAAGTGATTTATATATCTTTTCAACAGTAATCATCTTCATGAAGTTGCATTCACTGCATCCGCAAGTGGAATCAACGGGAGGAGCGGGTATAAATTCCTTTCCCGGCTGAGCTTTCTTCATCTGGTGAATTATTCCCGGTTCCGTGGCAACAATAAATGTTTTGCTTTCGTCTCTGCTAATAAAGGAAAGCAGTCCGGACGTTGATCCGATATAATCCGCTGCAAGCCTTACCGGCATCTCGCATTCAGGATGAGCTATAAGTTTTGATCCTTTATGTTCCCTCTTGAGTTTAAGTATTGCTTCCAGGGAAAATGCCTCGTGGACATGGCATGTGCCGTTCCATACTAGAATATCCCTGCCTGTAAGGCTCTTTATGTAGTTGCCAAGATTTCTGTCAGGACCAAAAATTATCTTTTCTTCCGGAGGAAGTGATTCTATTATCTGTCTTGCATTTGATGAGGTACAGGATATGTCACTCAGGGCTTTGATATCTGCTGTTGTATTTACATATGTAATAACTGTTCTTCCCGGATTATCGCTAATGAATTTTTCAAAGTCTTCTTTTTTACATGAGTCTGCCAGTGAACAGCCAGCCATAATATCCGGTAAGATTACCTTTTTTTCCGGTGAAAGTATCTTTGCAGTTTCAGCCATGAATTTCACACCGGCAAAAATTATCATATCGGCTTTTGTAGCTGCTGCCTGTTGTGAAAGGGCAAGGCTGTCTCCTATAAAATCAGCCAGATCCTGAATATCGGGGGTCTGGTAATAGTGAGCCAGAATGACAGCATTCTTTTGCTTCTTTAACTTCTGTATTTCCTTTAAAAGAGGTTTATCAACAACCATAATTCATTATAGTTTTTATAAATTTTATATATATGATGGTTATTATATCCTGTTAATACTGTTCAAACAATTTTACGATTCATATTGCAAAAATGGGAGTTAAAAGATTAATAACATCTTTTGAACACATCAAAAAACATACCTTTTCTGAAAAAGAGGCAATTAGGTCAATAATTAACAACTGTTAGGTATGTTTTGTTAATACTGAAAATTTAATAAAATGAATAAATCTTATGTTCACGTATGGTTGAAATTATTGTGCAGGCAGGTAAGAAAATGTTTTTGAATTAATATAAAAATTACAAGTGACGATAAAGATGAACAAACAAAAGAACAGTGAACAATTAATGAGAGCTTTCGTTACACGATATGAACACATTTAAACCAGGGTGCTTTTCTTTTGTTAATAGTAGTCTATATTTGTATAAAAAATAAGAACATCTTGGAAAAGATCATTGTGGCATCAGATCATGCCGGTTTCAGACTGAAGGAGAAGCTGGTGAAATGGTTAATTTCTAAAAAGTATGAAGTTAAGGATCTTGGTTGTTTTTCAGAAGACAGCGTAGATTATCCTGATTATGCACATCCCCTGTCCGTAGCTGTGGAAAAGCGGGAATTCAAATTTGGCATTACAATCTGCGGATCAGGTAACGGGATTGCCATGGCGTGCAACAAGCATCAGAAGATCAGGGCTGCCGTATGCTGGAATGAAGAGATCGGGAGGCTTGCAAGGGCCCATAACGATGCCAATATCTGCTCTCTTCCCGGGCGCTTTCTGAATGAAGCAGAGGCCATAATCATTGTAAAGACTTTTCTGAATACGCCGTTTGACGGCGGGAGGCACAAGCGCCGCATAGACAAGATCCCGGTGAAGAGTTACTGAAATGCTGTCAGCAACATGTAAATATGGCATCAGGGCTGTAATTTTCATAGCCTCCAGACCCGATCAGAAGGTAAATACCGGCTTGAAGCAGATCTCCGACGAGCTCAGAATACCCCAGCCATACCTGGCTAAAATATTGCAGGTACTGTCGAGAAAAAAGATACTGCATTCATCAAAGGGACCTCATGGAGGATTTTATCTGCTAATTCCTGCTGCAAAACTGACGCTGATGGATATAATTGAAGCCATCGACGGCGGAGATTTTTTTGACAGTTGCTATGTGACAGGGGAGAAGTGCAGTTTCGACGAGCCTGACAAAGGTGTTTGTATACTGCACAATGATCTCAGGAAAGAGAAAGACAACCTGTCAAAATTTTTCAGCTCAAAGACGATAGGGGATCTTGCCAATCAGGTAACCCGGAATCCGGATACATTCATCTGATTTTAGCAATCAGTTTTTTTACGATGGAAGCCAGCAGCGCTCCTGCTGCAATGCCTCCCATATTTGCGAGGAGATCCACTTCTTCTGCCTTTCGGGTTGCGGTGAGTGTCATCTGCAGGATCTCCATCAGTGCACCGAAGAAAAGAGGTATTAACAGGATCAGGTAATGAAATTTGCCGTCAAACCTCCAGTGGCAGGAGTCGAGAAGCAGGATGGCAGAGAAAAAGGCGTACATTCCGAAATGACCAAGCTTGTCAAGATAAGGTATGTCAAGCATTCGTCCCGGAACGGGAATGTTGCTGCCCGTAAGGCTGAGCCATAAAATTAAAATGCCAATAAGGATGCTCTTATAATATTGTTTTAAAAAGAGATATACCATACCGGATTTTTGGAACGGTGAAAATAACAAACTAATGTCGATTCTTTTGTATTTTTAGAGCATAAATTTATTTATGGCCGGAATTTATATCCACATACCTTTTTGTAAGGTCTTCTGCAACTATTGTGATTTTTACAGTATTACGGATAACAGTGAAACCGAATCTCTTGTTCAGGCCGTTATGCTCGAAACGGCCATGCAAAAAAGGTATCTCGACGGCGAAACCGTGGAGACGATTTATCTTGGAGGGGGCACCCCGTCGCTGCTTACAGCCGGGCAGACCGGTCAGATGATTTCTGCTATTCGGAATAATTTCAGTGTTTCAGAAGATCCGGAAATTACTGTTGAGGTTAATCCCGATGATGTATATGAAGGATATTTCAGTGAGCTGGCCGGCGCCGGGGTAAACAGGGTGAGCCTGGGTGTCCAGTCGTGGAACGATAAGCGGCTGAAATATCTCGGACGGCGTCATGATGCCGCACAGTCGGCAAAAGCCCTTCAGCTGGCTTTCAGGGAAGGTATTGTCAATGTGTCAGCTGACCTGATATACGGAATACCGGGAATGACTACCGGAGATCTGAAGCATGATCTTGAAGAGACATTTGCTTTTCCTGTGACGCATCTTTCAGCATATCATCTGACTATTGAGGAGGGCACGCGCTTCGGAAAGATGAAAAAAGAAAAGAAACTTGTTGAGCCGGATGAAGAGACAAGCAACGCCATGTTTACTCTTCTTGGAAATATGTGCCGCGAAAAAGGATTCATACATTATGAGATCTCAAATTTCGCACTCGAAGGATATATCTCAAGACACAACTCGGCGTACTGGAAGCAGATACCTTATCTCGGACTGGGTCCTTCAGCCCATTCATTCAACAGGACGTCGCGCCAGTGGAATATTTCTGATGCAAAAAAATACATCCGCTCAATCAACGGCGGGAAAGTACCTTTTGAGAAGGAGGATCTTGACAAACTGACAATCTTCAATGAATACGTCATGACCTCTCTCAGGACGATGTGGGGCATTGACCTGGAGCATGTTGAGGCTTATTATGACAAGGAGCTTCATGATTATCTGGTCAACCTGTCAGGAAAGTATATTCGTTACGGGCTGATGAACCGGGAAAAAAATACCCTGGTCCTCACAGACCAGGGTAAGATGATTTCGGATAATATTATTGCCGAACTCCTGATGGAGCTCTGATCAGTCTCTTTCCCTTCAGCGTAAAGGAACCGGAGCCTATCTTTTCTCCTTCGAGGTAAAGCTCGACATTGTATGTTCCGGCGATGAAATCGCCGGTGTTGTCAAGGAAGATGCACATTTCAATATCTGCATTTGCATAATCAAC
This sequence comes from uncultured Bacteroidales bacterium, assembly GCA_963730615.1. Classification (GTDB taxonomy): domain Bacteria; phylum Bacteroidota; class Bacteroidia; order Bacteroidales; family VadinHA17; genus SR-FBR-E99. Next base: position 173,720 of record CAVSSR010000003.1, read on the forward strand.
AGCCCTGTTGGCCGAGAAGATCAGCTGTTCGCCTTTCACCTCGAAAAGATTGTCGGGAGAAGGGGTGATGACCAGCTGGTCTGGACGCACGACTCTCAGATAGACTATTTTATTTCCGGCTGCGGCAATCGGATTTTCCCTCAGGGTGAAGCATACGCGCACCTTGTCGAGATTCCTGAGTTCGTTGTCTCCTTGCGTTTTTTGTTCAGGGCCACGGCAACGACATCTTTGGCCTGTATGACGGAGGCGACGGTGACCTTCGAGGTCAGCTCCTCCTTTACCTTTTCAAGTTCGACGTTTGTCTCCTGCACCTGGGTTATCTGCTGTTTTATCTCCACGTTTTCGGCAGTAAGCACCTGGTTGCGTGTGTTGAGAGAGTCTATCTGCACGATATAGCTCTTCATGATATCACGCATGGTTGTTATTTCGGCCTTATATTTGCGGATCAGCTGGGCGTTGGATGCATTGACCTCAAGAAGCTTTCTGAATCTTGCTGCGTTCGCGAACGATCTCTGCATTAAGAGTATCATTGCTTGTCTTCAGGGTGTCATAACCGTACATCATCATACGGAGCTCGTTAGCCAGAGAATCTTTCTCTTCCGTGAGAACCTGCTCCATTTCAACCATTTTGCTTTTCTGGTTGTAATAAAGTACTACGAGGGCAATTAAGCCCAGGGTCAGGATAATGGTTGACACAATCATGACAATCGGAGCGCCTTTTTTGTGCTCAACGTGTTCAGCCTGATATTTTTCGTGATTTTCCATTTTATCATTTTTTATCCGGTGCAAAATTAGTAAATAAATACGGTACAACAATTTTTTCTTCCGTTTGATTATCTTGGCTTTGCGTTAAATAACACAATTAATTATTGTAAAACATTGTTTATGAGCGGTTTTTATGGTTCTGTCTCAGACAGGAGATGCGTTGAAGATGTTTTTTACGGAACAGATTATCATTCCCATCTGGGTACCAAACGGGCCGGGATGGTGTTTTATGATGCGGAGATCGGATTCAGGAGAAGAATTCATAATCTTGAGAATGAGTATTTCCGGAATAAATTTGAAGGAGAACTTTCTGAATTTCGCGGAAACAGCGGCATGGCGGTTATCAGTGACACGGATCCGCAGCCGATTCTTTTCAATTCACATCTCGGTCCTTTTGCCCTTGTAACGGTTTCGCGGATCGTGAATATCAATGAGCTGGCCGATTTTTTTCTTGCGCGCAAGAAACACTTCACCGAAAATTTCATGGGCAACATCAATCCCACGGAGATGGTTGCCAATCTTATCTGCGAGGGAGACTCTTTTGTTGAAGGGCATCAATAATGTATTTAAAAGGATTCAGGGGTCATGTTCACTGCTGGTGCTGACGCCGGACGGTATTATTGCTGCCCGTGACAAGAACGGACGCACGCCGGTTGTGATAGGAAAGAAGGAGGGAGCACGGGCTGTGGCATCAGAGACCAGTTCTTTTCCGAATACGGGGTTTGAGACGGAATATTACCTGGGTCCGGGAGAAATAGTGCATATACGGGCGGGCGGATTTACCAGGCTGAAGGCCCCCGGAAAGAAAATGCAGATATGTGCTTTCCTGTGGGTTTATTACGGCTTTCCGACCTCGGAATACGAAGGGCGTAACGTTGAGGAGGTACGTTACCGCTGCGGGGCCGCCCTTGCCAGGCGTGATGATGTGGAGGCTGATTTCGTGTGCGGTGTTCCCGACTCCGGCGTCGGCCATGCCTTCGGATACTCAAATGAGAAGGGGCTGCCCTATATGCGTTCATTTTCAAAGTATACCCCGACCTGGCCCAGCAGCTTCATGCCGCAGCGGCAGATACAGCGTGATCTTGTGGCGAGGATGAAGCTCATTCCGAACAAGAAAGTGACCAGCGGAAAGAGGATCATATTTCTTGATGACAGTATTGTGCGGGGAACGCAATTAAGAGACAATACGCGTGATCTGCGCCAGGCCGGAGCGGCAGAGCTTCATATGCGGATCGCCTGTCCGCCGCTGCTCTATCCCTGTCCTGTTCCTGAATTTCTCACAGTCGCGCTCAACCCTGGAGCTTGCTGCCCGCAAGGCAATTGTCAGACTGGAGGGGAGGAGAAGAACATTGAGAGTTATCTTGATCCCGATTCGCTGAAATATGAACTGATGGTTAAGGAAATCGCCGACGGCGCTTGGCATGGATACGCTTATGTTTCAGCGGCTTGACGATCTGGTAAAGGCGATCGGCCTACCCAAGGCAAACTCTGTACACACTGCTGGGACGGCAGCAGCAGCTTCTGAAGAATGTTGATAACACCCCCGGGGTGTTGATAAATCCGCATTTTTAGCCGGATGCCTCATACTGTAAAATTTAATTTTACGGTGCGTATTTTACAATCTTTTGTCAGTGTTCCCGTTTGAGGAAAATGCTGACCTGATAATTTAGTAGGCGCACAAAGAAAAAACAACTAATAAAAATCCTTTAAAAAAAGAAAAAATGAAAAAGATTCCTCGCATTTTCAATTATGCTGATTGCCTTTTCGGCGGGTGTATTTGCACAGTCAACCGATACAGAACAGACAACTGCGACTGCTGTTATAGTTGGTCCGCTTGCGCTGACCAAGGTAAGTGACATGAATTTTGGTACAATTGCCGTGACAGGTACAGCAGGAACAGTTGTTCTCGGTACCGACAATTCCAGGACTGCAGTTGGTCCGGCCCTTGTTCCGCCAGCCGCAGGCGTTGCAGCATCATTCACCGTCGCCGGGGAAGCAAACAGGGCATTTGCTATTTCTCTTCCGGCAGACGGTACGGTCAGCCTGGTTAGCGGAGGAAACTCAATGAATGCAAACACATTTGTACACAACGCGGGAGGAACGCCAACACTCAGCGGTGCCGGCGCAGCTGCATTCACCGTTGGTGCAACGCTGTCAGTGGCTGCAAACCAGGCTGCGGGATCTTACACCTCGGCCAACTTCCCGGTGACAGTCAGCTATAATTAGTAACAATCTCTTTCCTGGCATAAGCATAATGAAAAGGCAGAGACTTAATCTTATAAGCCTTATATGTTTATTATTTGCCACTACGGCAGCAGTTGAGGCACAGCCAGGGGTGTCTTCGACTGTAACCGGACATATTACTGCCGAAGTAATAAGTACTTTATCCGCCATTGAGACTTCGCAGATGAGTTTTGGCAAGTTTTCTCCGGGACCGCAGGGTGGCGACCTGATTTTGACACCTCATAATACGATCTCAGTGCTTGGCAGTGTCTGGCCGGGCAGCGGCACGCATAATGCGGCCAGTTTTTATGTCACCGGTGATCCGGGTGCAGCGTACACAATTACCCTGCCTGCATCACCGGTGATAATTAGACACATGGGCACTGCCAGATCCATGACTGTAGAAGAATGGCGATCTGCTCCGGAAGCTGCACCGGGCGCGGGAATGCTTGAGAACGGCTCTCAGACAGTATATGTGGGAGCTACTCTTAAAGTTGGAAACCTGAACGATAATCCGGTCGGTATTTATACGGGAACATACACCATCACATTTGACTTCAATTAACAACGACCAGAACAAGTAAAACCGAATATAATGTCAAAGCGTTTCTTTCTGCTTTCAGCTGCAGGCCTGATACTGATTCAGGTCTTTTTTCCTTTTAATACAAGGGCCCAGGGCAACCTTCTCATCACACCCAAAAGAGCTGTGTTTGAGGGAAATAAGAGATCCATGGACCTGAATCTGGCCAACGTTGGAGATGACACAGCCACCTATGCTATTTCTCTGGTTCAGATAAGGATGACCGAAGAGGGCGGCTTTGAGACTATCACCGAGCCGGATGAAGGTCAGCTTTTCGCAAGCCCCTACCTGAGATTCTTTCCCAGGTCCGTGACCCTTGGTCCCAATGAGGCCCAGACTGTCAAGATTCAGCTTGTCAAAGCCGGAACCCTGGCACCGGGCGAATACAGATCGCACGTATATTTCCGGGCAGTACCCGAGGAGAAACCTCTCGGTGAAGAAGAAGTGACCCCGCAGGATCCTGCATCAATTTCAGTAAAACTTGTTCCGATATTCGGAATAACAATTCCGGCGATCATAAGGGTTGGAAAACCCGATGTCAGCGTGACGCTCTCAGACCTGGCCCTGAGGTTTGAAAATGACACAATTCCAAAGCTGAAGTTTATCTTTTAACAGGACAGGAAATTACTCGGTTTATGGGGATATCTCAGTTGATCATCTCTCTGCGGCGGGGGTAGTAACAAGGGTAGGCGTTGCCAACGGTGTTGCCGTCTATACCCCTAACACCAGGAGAAGTTTCGAATTCAGTCTCTTCAACGATAAGGGTGTTGACTACAGCGCAGGAAGCCTGCTTGTCATTTATTCTGCTCCCTCAGACGTCAAACCGGAAAAATATGCTACGGCAGAGCTGATGCTAAGTCAGAAATGAATTTTCACCTGCCCTATATCAACAAAGTCCTGAAGCTTTTTGCATTTTTTGCAGTGCTGTCAGGATTTTGTCTTAATGGGTACGGCCAGACAGTCGGCGATTACCAGACAAATGTCGCGGGCACATGGGACTGGAGCACAACAGGCAATTGGCAACGATGGAACGGGACGAGCTGGGTTGCTCCGGGTGCTGACGGTTATCCCGGGCAGAATGCCGGAACCGGCACGGTTACAATCAGAAATAATCATAACATCACACTGAATGTTTCTCCTGCCTATAATGTCGGAGCTTTAACTGTTGATCCCGGGGCGAATGCAACTACGCTGACTTTCGGGGCGTTTACTTTAAATGTGACCGGTAATGTAAATGTAAACAGCACAACCAACAATACCGCAAAGAGTATTGCACTGAATACGGGAACGTTGAATTGCAATAACTTACTCTTAACCAGCTCAGGAGGGAATGATACCCGGGATGCATTTGTGGTTTTAACTTCCGGAAACATAACCGTTACCGGAAACATAACAATGAGTGCTGTTGGGGCAAGAACCTATATCAGGTTTAACGGAGGAGGAACCGTTAACGTAGGAGGCACAATATCAGGAGGTAATTTAACGAGCACAAACGGAGGCGGGACGTCTGCGCCAACTGCCGGTACGGTAAATTTTAACGGCACAGGAAACCAGAATATAGGCGCATACAATTACTGGACTCTTTATGCCTCCGGTTCCGGGACTAAAACGCTGCAGGCGATTACGACAATCCAAAACCTGCAGATCGAAGGAACATCAGTGCTTGATGCCCGCGAATTCCAGATTACCGGAAATGCAGCAGGAAATATGTCTATGGGTGCCGGAACGGGACTGATTCTCGGAAGCCCCGGAAATACAAATAACATTTCCTTCCCTTCGGCTTTTGCTGCAGGCAATATTAATCTGAATACCGCCAGCACGGTAACCTACACCGCCAATGCCAACCAGACGGTTTCCGGAGTACCGGCCTACGGAAACCTCACAATTCTTTCCGGCAACACGGGCAACCGCGACCGGACAGCAGGTGCCGCCATTGTAATTAACGGCAATCTGACGGTTCAGGGCGGTGCTACATATTCTGCCTCACTCTTACCGGCAGGACAGAATATTACAGTAAACGGCACAACGAATATCCGGGGTAACGGCATTTTTAATGACGCCGACAACAATGGTACCAATACTTTTACCGGCCTTGTTACAATTGACAGCGGCGGGCAGTTTTCGAGCCCCAACAATTCTCCTCACGTGTTCAGAGGAGGCATTACAAACAATGGCACATTTACAAAAGCAGGTACAGGTCTGACTACTTTCAATACTAATGCGCAAGTTATAAGCGGTTCCAATGAGTTATTGTTCAGCGGTGGCGATGTCTCTGTTGCCGGTGATATAACGGTTACAAATCAGGGATCAGTTTCTGTTTCCGGTGCTTTGAACGGCGGAAACGGGGGCTCCGCATGGATTAACAGCACCAATTCAACCCTGAACTATGGCAATACTGTACAACTGATGGGAACAGGCAGTCTTACAGCAACAGCAGCAGGAAATACGGTAAACTATAACGGGGCCGCACAGGCCGGCAAGGCAATTGCATATTATAATCTTACTCTTTCCGGCACCGGCGTGAAGACTTTTGTTACTGCACCGACTGTGAACGGAACACTTTCAATGGAGGGTTCCGCAACAGTTACAGTGACAACTGGAGTTGTTACATTCGGCTCAAATGCAACACTGCAATATAACACAGCAAATGCAAGAATTAGTTCACCCGAAGAATGGATCACCCCGTTTACAGCTGCCGGAGGTATTGTGATCACGAATACGGGAGCCATAACCCTGGACGCTGCAAAAACATTGTATGCTGATATTCCCATTACAATTAACAGCGGGGCAAACCTGACTACAAATAACTATGATCTTATTCTTGGCGGAGATTTTACAAACAACGGCATTTTTGCCGGAGGTACCGGAACCGTTGTGTTCAACGGAGCGTCGTTACAAACGCTCGGGGGCAGTACAAACACCAGTTTTTATAATCTGACGGTCAGCAACGCTGCAGGCGTTACGCTTTCCGTCGGCATTACCGTAAGCAATACATTAAGTCTTGCCAGCGGCAATCTCAGCCTGGGCTCCGGCACCAATAATCTCACTATCGGGACTGCCGGAACCATATCCGGTACCTTTGACAACAATCACATGATTGTATGCGACGGATCAGGAAGCTTAATAAAGCAAAGCACATACCTCCGCAGGATTGGTCACTGTTTACCCGGTGGGTACAGGAACCTTTTACACTCCTTTTGAAATAACCTCTTTGAATGCAACGTTAACCGGGACCGGAAGCGTTATTGTCCGCGCCGTGGCAGGCACCGCACCGGGGCCTCCTGCCGCCAGTTCCACTGACCTGCAGAAATACTGGGTAATCACTGCCCCAAATGTAAACGTTACAAGTGCAGGACTACGGTTTACATACAATAACCCCGGCGAAGTGGGGATCGGAGGCGATCAGTCGACTTATCAGCCGTACCTATACACCGGCGGAGCATGGAGCAATACCTCCGGGGGCAAGTGAAGGCGGGGTAAATCCGATGACTGTGACTGGCGCAACTGTCCTTGCCGGCACATGGACGGGCAGCGAAGCAACAAAAACTTACTATTCATACCAGTCGGGCAACTGGGGAACTGCTGCAACATGGACCACAGACCCTTCGGGTACCCTTTTGGTCGGCACAGGTATTCCGGGCTCCATGGACCGGGTGGTAATTCTTAATGGGCGCACGGTAACCACCACCGCCGGATACACAGTACTTTCAACCCAGATAAACGATGGCGGCACGCTGGATATCGGAAACACTGCCGGGCATAATTTTGGTGATGTCAGGGGAAAAGGCAGGTTAAGGCTTTCTACAATGACGTTTCCTACAGGAATATTTACCGGCTTTGTTTCCGTGAACGGAGGGTCTGTAGAATACTATGATATTTCCGGGACATTTGTCCAGACGGAGTATAATAACCTTATACTGCAGAAAACCACGGACAGTTCGGCCAATTATACAATGACTGCGGGTACGAACATGACTATTAACGGAGATCTCACACTTAACCGGGTACAGGGCTCAGGCACAATTACGCTGACGGTAGGAAACAGCACCACGGTGCGAAATATCAGCATAAACGGCGATCTTCTGGTTAACCAGGGCTGTAATATCGCCACCAATAATGCCAATGCCATTCACTCACTTTCAATCGGGGGTGATTTTACCAACAACGGAACCGTGAGATTTACCAATCAGGCTGCTCCGAACTACACTGCAGCCACAACAACAGGTGCTGTGGTAGTTTCATTTCTGAATCCGGCAGACAATTATGTCATGTGCAACAGCCAGACTGATTTCTATCGGATCATTATAAACAAGGGTATCAACGACACATATATTTTAAACCTTGAGGCATCAGCAGCAGCAAATTTCAGGTTATTTGGCCCGTGCAATTTTTCTGACCCTTCAACCAATTACGCATTATCGTTACAGAAAGGCACGGTCAGGATCGGACCTAACATCAATATTCAGCTGGCTGAAGGCACTCAATATATGGTTTATGCCGGCTGCCGGTTGTGGGTTGACGGCGGAACAGTAACGGTACCTGAGAACTGTAACCAGCTTGGAATAACAGGAACTTTCAGGATCACTGCGGGTACAGCAAACTGTCTTGGGTCAGGAGGCATACACCTGAATGCGGTTGGAGGGGCTATTCTGGTGGATGGTGGAACACTGAACGCACGGATAATGAGATCTTCGGTGACAGCCGGTGATCAGCTGGGAACCTATCAGCAAAAAGGAGGGGCAGTACTGCTTTCAGGCCCTATGCCGGGCAATAATTTCGGACGCCTGTCGTGGTGGCGCCCGGAAAACAGGTTTATCATGTCAGGCGGCACGCTTACGGTTCAGACCGCGGGCAATAACAATGACGGCATCGATATCAGGAGCTTACCGGAAAATATCAGTATTACGGGTGGTACCATTATTGCCCAGATCAGTGACGGCCGTGATTTTAAGATAAATTCCAGGGCCCCGTTCTGGAACTTACAGCTTATCAGAACTGGCGGAACAACCGGCAATTTCATCATGACAGATTTTACCTCCGGAGCCGGTACGTCTATTGGTGCCCAGCCTCTGGTTGTATACCGCAACCTGAGCATGGGAGCGGATCTGGGCAGCTCGTCTGTCACCCTTACAACAAACAGTTCAAACGTCACTGTCGCAGGGAACTTTATCGTCGGTACAGGAAGCGTATATACACCCGGAAATAACACCACCAGGTTTAACGGAACAGCAGGCCAGTTATTTCAGATTGACGGAACAGTTGGAGGCGGTCTTCAGAACCTGGAGATCATTAATTCAAGCAATACAACGATCACTGCAAGCACCGCAATAAACGGGAATCTGACAATTGACGGCAAATGCTTCCTGAATGATCAGGGCAGCACCCTGAGCGTGGCTGGAAATATAACCAACTCGGGAACTCATAGCAGTCAGGCAGGGGGGAGCATAACACTCAGCGGAACCGGAGCACAATCAATCAGTGGTGACGGAAATGGTGTATTCGGAAATCTTCACATCAATAATGCTGTCGGACCAGTGATTTTTACGGCTAATCAGACGTTAACCGGCAACCTCAGACTGGTAAACGGATTGCTGAATATAGGCTCATACGGTTTGTCATTAGGGTCAGGCAGTAATGTATACAGCGCCGCAACAGGTACTGCAACAGCTTTCTCAGGCACGAAAATGATCAGCACTGCAGGCAATATGAGCGATGGCGGGATTACCAAGGAGTACAGCTCAACAACGGCCTTTACTTTCCCGGTAGGCACAGCCTCTGATTATACACCTGCCACGATACAGTTTTCCAGCGCTCCGGCAACATGGGGCTCGGTAAATGTAAAACCGGTAGCGCAGGCCAATCCCTTTGTGACTTCAGCCAGCTCGCTCAATTATTTCTGGAAAGTTACCCAAACCGGTTTCAGCGGAATTGCAGCCAATTCAGTTAGCCATACTTACCGGTATGTTGACTCTGATATCCGGCCTGATGCGGGTACCGAACCGAGCTACATCCCGGGTGTATATAATCCTTTCAGCTGGGTTTTTATAAATGATGTTTCACAGGTGGTGGACGGATCGAATGATATTCGTTTCAATAATGTAAGTTATGTTAATGGTGACTACACTGCCGGCATTCTGGCAGCATTTAGCCCTGTAACAGTTTTTTACAGCCGCACCAATGGAGACTGGAACAGTTCAGATACATGGTCGAACACTGCGGTTGGGGGACCGGCATGTCCGGCAGGAACAACACCCGGGGTAAATATTCCCGGGGCAACAAATCCGGTTGTTATTGGTGACGGAGGAAGCAATAACCACGTTGTGACAATTCCGCCGTCATTTAACAATGTAACTGTCGGCGGCCTGCAAATAAGTTCTGGTTCCACGCTGGACCTGACAACTTCCACCGGACATAATTTAGGCTCGATACCTGACACCAAAGTGTCAGGTACAGGGTTGCTCAGGATCTCTTCCGGTGTCACTCCGGCAGCTTTCCCGGGAGGTGATTTCGGTAACTTTTTGTCGGCCGGCGGCGGAACAGTGGAATATTATACTTCAGGCACTGCATTCACATTGCCTTCCGGCAAAACATCATACAATAACCTGGTTGTATCTCCTGATGTTCAGACCATTACAATGCCAGACATCAACCTGATTATTTACGGGAATTATACAAAAAACGGAGCCGGTACGGCTTATCTGAATTCCAGCTTCCCCCAGAACGATTGCAGTTGAAGGGAATATAGATATCAACAATGGCACATTACAGTATTTTAATGGCACGGAGCAGACTGTTACTGTAAAAAATGATATAAATATTTTAGCCGGCACATTTAATGTCCTGAGTGCTGGCACTGCCGTTGCCAACCGGCTGAATATTTCAGGCAGCCTTAATAACAATGGGACTTTTGTCATGCAGAACGGCACCCGGTATTGCAATGTTTACTTTACGGGCGATAGTGACAAGGTTATTGCAGGAACTGGCACTAACACTTTTAATATTCTCAATGTTGATAAAGGCAGTTCAGGCAATACAATACTCGATGTTACCGCCAACAACCTGTCCCTGTTAGGAGCAGGAACAGCACTGGTGCTAAATAATGGTACCTTCCGCGTTTCCAATTCGTTGCTGGATTTTACTCTGTCGACCAATACTTCATTCACAATTCCGACAACAGCCGCCCTTTCTGTAAACAGGGGTAAAGTAACAATCGGCACGACAAGCAGCGCGGGCGATCTTATTCTGGCCGGGCGTCTGGAGGTCATCAATAGCGGAACCGTAAACATTGGTACGGGAGGAAATTATAATAATGACATCGAGTATGCGTCCGGTGTGTCTCCTGAAATTGTAGTAAGCGGGACTGCGATATTGAATGTAAACGGCCAGATCAGAAGAGGACTAACCGTGACTACAGGGTCTCTTTCCTTTTTGCAAACAGGAGGTGAATTAAACATAGCCGGGCGGGCTGCCAATACTACGCGTGCCATGTTCGAAATAATTAACCCGGAAAGCAGCTTCACCATGTCAGGAGGCAGGATCACTGTTGTTAATGGAGGAAACGGCACTGCCTCGTTCGGCGACTTTCTGACAACTCCTGAAACAAGCGCGGTTACCGGAGGAATAATCCAGATTGGTTCTGACGCTACAATTGCCGGCGGAAACCAGACTTTCCATATCAGTTCAAATATTCCCTTGTGGGATCTGGTTATTGATGCCTCCGTGAGAACAAAAACAACAAATCTCCGTGTTTTTCCCATGGTTCTGCAAAACAATATGACCATCAACGGTAATTCGGAATTCAGGGCCAACGGGCTGGGAGTATCCATCGCGGGTACTCTTTATAACAACAACGGTAACGCAGGGACAGGTGTTTCTGCCGGTGGGTACCAGGCTGGCTCCCTGACGCAGGTCACAACTTTTTATGGCTCCGGCACGCAATATATTGCAGGCTCCGGAGGTAATCTCACCAACTTCGCTAACCTTGTATTTGCAGGAAATTCCTTAACCCTTTCTTCAAACAGCAATATCAGAGTCAATAATGACCTTACGCTTCAGTCGGGCAGTCTTAACGACGGAAGTAATGACATTACCGTGCTTGGAAATATCAGCAGTTCGGCCACTCATACCAGCCCGTCGGCAACCGGCGGCATAATTCTGGCCGGTCCGGAAAAGCAAACTGTTTCAGGAGACGGTTTTGGAGTATTCGGGAATATTACAATCAATAACTCGCTGGGTGTTGACCTGACGGATAACAGTACCATCAACGGCAAACTGGAATTTACCAACGGGCTGCTGTATATCAATGACTATCTGCTTACCCTGGGTTCCGGATGCCACCATCACCGGGACGACCGGGCTCAGCAGAATGATTATTCTGAACGGCGTTCTCTCCGACGCCGGAGTAAGGAAAGTTTTCAGCAGTGGTTCCTCCGATTTTACCTTCCCCATTGGAATAGCAGGCAAATTCACGCCGGTCAGATACAGTTTCTCGTCGAACAGTAACAGCAACGCTTCAATTACAATAAAGCCGGTTAATGCCTCTCATCCGTTCCTGTTCAATGCAGGCGGCGATGAGCTTGACTACTACTGGAACACAGTCTCAAGCGGGTTTTCATTGCCATTTACGGTCAGTCATGTTTACAATTATTCCGGAGACTGATGTTTCGGGTAACGAGAATACATATGTCGGAGGAAGGTTTGTTGCCGGCTCATGGACTCCCATGGGAGGTATTGCAGGAGCGGTTGAGGCTGCAAACAACAGGATAATCCTGTCAGGAGTAAGCTATCTGGATGGAGAGTATACGGCAGGCGAATCTGCCAATTTCAGCAACATGCCCGTTTTATACAGCAGGCAGACCGGTAACTGGTTCGACACCAACACGTGGTCTGCAACCCCCGGAGGCCTTTCCTGCAACTGCACGCCCGATGGCAATCCTGTAATAATCGCGGCAGCTCACACGATCACAATTGACAACAACGGCGCCTTTGTCTATTCAGTGGAAATAGAGGGTACCCTTAATGCCGGAAGCACGGTGTTTCATAGCCTGGGTCATATATCAGGCAGCGGAACCCTGCGACTTGCCTCCACACCTGATAACATGTTTGTGCTCCCCGGAGGGGATTTCGACAGTTTTATTTCAAATCCTCAGAGTACAATTGAATTTTTCAGCGACAACAATGCCACTCTCCCATTGAAGCCCGGGAATAAGTACAAACCTTACCAGAATGTGCGCTTTACCGGGACGGGCATTAAATATATCAGCGCGGAAGATATGAAGGTAATGGGCAACCTCATCATTGAGGCTGACGCCACTTTAAGCAATACACTCTTCAGCCGGGAAATAACAATTGTGGGCAACTGGACGGATAATAACACTTCGGCAACGGGTGGTTTTGTCCCCGGCTCGGGAAATGTCATATTCAACGGTATTGGCGGGCAATTTCTGACTATAACCGGTGCTCTTACCACGGAGCAGTTTTATAACCTGCAGATAAATAATGCAGCTGGCATGATCATTTCAGGTAGCGGCCGGGCCGCTGTAAGCAATAAACTGTACCTGACTCTGGGAAATATTACAACAACAGACAACAACCTGTTGAGCATAACCAATACAAGTCCTCTTGCCGTAGCCGGAGGGGGAAGCTCATCGTTTATAAACGGGCCTTTGCTTAAACAGATCAGCGCAGGTTCATATTTTGATTTCCCGGCAGGAAACGGAAATGGCACAAGATATGGTAATCTGTATATTTCAGATGTGTCCGCCAGCGGAGACTATGTAGCACAATATTACAACCACAACCCGGAGACAGACGGCTTCAGTCCCGCCAGTGTGGTGAACCCTATTGATGCCGTGAGTAATGTGGAGTATTGGCGCCTTGACGGCACTGCCGGAGCAACGGCCAATGTAAGGGTACGCTGGGATGAGGATAGTGGTATAATACCTCTCGATGCCGCGAGCCGGACAAAGCTGAGAATAGTGGAGTGGAACGGATCGGCCTGGCAAAACAGGGGTGATATGATAAACGACGGAGGACAGTCGTCAGGCACCATTCGGACTAATACGCCCATACTGGTAGGCAATAATCATTATTTTACAATAGGTTCTGAAAGTCTGCCTACCGCAACAATAACCTCTGGAAATGTGAGTATCTGCAATGACGGTTCGTCTGCAGGTATCATTATTGCCCTGACCGGCACAGCTCCATGGACAATAAAATACAAGGTTAACGGCACTGATGAAGCAACAATCACTAACGTTGCCTCATCTCCTTACACCCTTGTAGTGTCCAACGCAATGGAGCCGCTGGCAACACTGGGCCCGGGCGCCTATGTTTTTAATGTGTCTTACATCAGTGATGCTTCAGGAAGCACGGGTGTGCGCGATTTCACCAGGACTGTTACTGTTACGCTGAATGAATCTCCTGATCCCGTTATTTCAGGTAACACGACGGTCGGTGTCGGCGAGACCGGGGTTGTTTATTCCAGCGGGACGGGAAATATACCGGGACATACGTATTCGTGGAGCGTCTCACCGGGCGCCTCTGTCACATCCGGCCAGGGGACATACAGGATCACAGTAAACTGGCCCTCATCATTCGGGTCAGGGTGGGTACGACTGCAGGAGACTGTAATCGCAGGCGGATGCACCGTAACTACCCCCGACTATGTCGTGTCCATTACCAGATATACCCAATCCTGACGTATCAGGCACCAATCCCGTATGCTTAAACGGCACATATACTTACACAACACCATTGGTAGGCTCACATACATATTCATGGTCGCTTCCCTCTGGCGGAGGAATAATAACAGGGCCTTCAAATGCCAGTTCTGTTACAGTAAACTGGACATCAGCAGGGAATTATACTGTCCGGGTTATCGAAACCGGTTCTGTTCCGCGAACGGATGACATGACGGTAACAATCAATCCCATTCCGGCCGGTAATAACACAGTAACCGATCCATCAATCTGCGGGAGCGGAGTAGCAGCTATTCAGATATTGGGTACGGCGCCGGGCCTGTCCTTTCAGCTCAGGTTAAATGCTGATAACACCCCGGTTGGTTTACCGGTTCTCAGCGGTCCGGGAGGGGATATTACCATAAATGTAAATCCTGCCGTCACAACAGTTTATAATGTACTTGCCACTAACGAATATTTCTGCAGTTCGCAGTTGGCAGACCTTGCAACTGTGACTGTCGCCCCGTTGCCGGTGGCTACATTCAGCTACAGCGGAACGCCCTATTGTCCAAATGCGGCCAACCCATTACCTGAATTCAGTGGCGGGGGCATGGCAGGGACATTTTCATCGACGGCAGGACTGGTTTTTGTCAGTACTTCTACCGGACAGGTGAATCTGGCATGCGAGTTTACCCGGTGATTATACTGTGACAAATACAATAGCCGCGGCAGGCGCCTGCAGCGAAGTCATTGCCACAAGTCCGGTAACGATTATTTCCGGTTTTGTATGGACAGGTGCATCAGGGGCAGACTGGAATAACCCCGCCAACTGGTCATGCAACACGGTACCGGGAGCGACTAATTCAGTTACTATCCTTGATGTGCCAAATAATCCGGTACTGAACGTCGGGACGGAGGCAACGGTCAATAATTTAACTATCGATGACGGGGCCTCCCTGACAGTGAATGGCAATACGATCCATATCTCAGGTACTATCACGAATAATGGCTCATTTGACGTCACCGCAGGAACCGTTGAATTAAACGGAACTGCCCCGCAGGCAATCGGCACCGGCCTCTTTGAAGGGAATTCCGTTGACGGATTGATTATAAATAACAGTACGGGCGTCACTCTGCTTGGTCCGCTGAATGTTACCGGAGTGGTACTGGTGCAGAACGGCACTCTGGCATCAGACGGTAATCTAACCCTTGTTTCCGGCGCCGCGCAGACATCTCTCATTGACGGTTCTGGAGCAGGCACGATTACCGGCAATGTCACGATGCAACGTTATCTTCCCGTCGGCTTCGGTTATAAGTATTTCAGCTCTCCCTTCCAGGCTGCCACCGTAAGTGAGTTTGGCGACGACATGGACCTTGCTTCTTCGTTTTCCCTTGTTTTACAGGTTTGAATGAGAACCACAGGAGCTTCAGGTTGGGTCGGCTATGCCACAGGCACCAACATCCTTAATCCCCTGGCAGGCTATGCCGTTAACTTCGGCGATGCGACAGCACCCAAAACTGTGGATGTAACGGGGGAGGTGAACAACGGAAACCTTTCGTCACGCTGTTTAACCACGATAGTACCTACACTGAAGGATTTAACCTGGTCGGCAATCCCTATCCTTCACCGGTTGACTGGAATGCTCCCGCAGGATGGACCCGGCCAAACATTGATAACGCGGTTTATTATTTCAGGGCCAGCGCCACTGATCAATACGGAGGAACATACAGCAGCTATGTAAACGGAATATCAACAGAACCCGGTGTGGCAACAAACATTATTCCCTCAATGCAGGGCTTCTTTGTTCATGTTTCGGATGGTACCTATCCTGTCACAGGTGTCCTCGGTGTGAACAACAGTGCAAGGATCAACAATCTTACACATCCTTTCCTCAAATCGGCAAACAGTTCTATCCGCTTCCTGATAAGAGCTGCCGCGGTATTTACAGATGACACGGCCTCTGCTGATCCTTCGGTAATTTACTTTGATGATTTCGCACAACCGGCCTTTGATGGCAGCCTTGACGCCCTGAAACTCATGAATACTGACGGGCTTGTCACTAATTTCTATTCTGTACTTGCAGGCGACAAAAAGTTGTCAGTAAACGCACTTCCCGCACAGCAGTTTGATACAACGCTGACTGTTCCGCTGGGACTGGTGATCTACAGAGACGGAGAGGTAAGGTTTAAGCTCAGGGATATTGAGAATCTTCCGGTAGGAGTAATCATTTATTTCCGTGATGCCGTTACAGGATCGGTTATAAACATGCTGACGGAACCGGAATACAAGGTTATGCTCAGCGCAGGTGACTATAACAGCCGGTTCAGTTTTGCATTCCTTAAGAACGCTACCGGCATTGATGACCAGCCAGCATCTGAAGGGATTTTCAGCGCGTATGAATCTTCAGGAAAGATCAGGGCATCGGTGAATGCCATTTCTGGAGGCGAAGGCATAATCACAATCTATGATATGGCCGGCCGGCCGCTTTATATCAGGGAGGTGTATGAGACCGGTTATTATGAATTTGATCCCGGAGTAAACCAGGGCATCTATATCATTGGTTATATAACAGGAAATCAGAAATGTACAATAAAACTGAGTCCTTGGATTTTAATGGAAGAAAAAGGAAATATATCAATTTCCCGCAGGAGGAAATTACTCTTAATAATCTTGATTATTTCGGGCGGATTTATCACAGGCGCGTTTGCACAACCAAATCCTCCGCGGCCCATCATGCTGACAGCAAACAATTCATTTCCCCTGGCCTTTGGCGCATTCTCTCCGGGTGCTGGCGGAGGAACAGTGATAATAAGCCCTGGTGGCACCAGAACGTCAACAGGTGGTGTAGTTTTACTGAATCTTGGTTATGCTTACTCATCGGCTATGTTTTATATAAGAGCAAACCGCGGCTCTGTGGTCTCGCTTATGATCACATCCCCGGTTACGCTGGTACGAATCGGCGGTGGCACACTGACACTGACTTTAGGCGGTACACAGCCGGCGTCACCGTTTGTCACTACATTACCCTGGCCGCAACAAACAACCCTGCTTGTTGGAGGAACGCTAACCGTTGGTCCTATCGGGTCGAATCCGGCGGGACAATATAATGGAACCTTTAGTGTAACCTGTATTCAGGAATGACCACCCCGGAAACAGAAGCAAGATTGAAATGACAAAAAGAAAAGCATACTCCGAACGCTCGCATTCAGGAAGTATGTTTTTTAATCAATGGAGATCTTGTCTGTTTCTGCTTTTTATGATTGCCTTTCATCCTTCTCAGACTTCTGCGGGACAGGATGAGCCGCCATATGATGAGGTAACAGTCTATATAAAGATACCGTATGTCGGCATCGGTGAGATTGATGCAGCGATAAAGGGAGATGAAATTTACCTTCCTGTCACCGATCTCTTTGATTTTCTGAAAATCAGGAATATTCCATCGGAAAATCTCGATCTTATAACCGGCTATTTTATTCAGCCTGAAGCGACATACACGGTTGACAAAAATAATAACCGTATTATCTATTCGGGGAAGACCTATGATCTTGAGGAGGGTGACCTGGTTCGGTCGGAGACGAATTTTTATCTGAAATCGATCTATTACGGGAAAATATTCGGGTTCAATTGCAATTTCAGCTTCCGTGATCTGACTGTAACAATTGATACCAAGCTTGAACTGCCGGGGATACGGGAGATGCGCCAGGAGGAGCTGAGGAAAAACGTAACCCGCCTTAAGGGAGAGGTACAGGTTGACACAACAATCGGAAGAACCTATCCGGGATTCAGGTTTGGCATGGCCGACTGGTCTGTTTATGCAAGCGAACGCAACAGCGGAATTACAGATGGACGGTTCAATCTTGCCCTTGGGGCAGTAATTGCGGGAGGCGAAGTTATGGCATCGCTCAATTACTATACGGGGATTCCTTTTTCCGAAAAGCAGCAGGATTACCTGTGGCGTTACGTAGACAATGACCGTACATTCCTCAGACAGATCATGGCAGGAAAGATAGCCACACATTCAATAGCATCCATTTACAACCCGGTAATCGGTATTCAGATCACCAGCGCGCCTACTACATTCAGGCGGTCTTTCGGAAGTTATACACTTTCAGAAAAAACTGAACCCGGGTGGATTGTAGAGCTTTACGTCAACAATGTTCTGGTTGACTACGCCAAAGCTGATGCTTCAGGATTTTTCACCTTCGAGGTGCCTGTCGTTTACGGGAATACACAAGTAAAACTCAGGTATTATGGTCCATGGGGAGAGGAGCGAACACAGGAACAGAACATTAGTATACCGTATAATTTCCTGCCCCACAAGGAATTTGAGTATACGGTGAGTGCGGGGGTTGTGGAAGACGAATTGTGGAGCCGCTTTTCGAGGGCAAGCGTCAGCTATGGCGCAACCCGGTTTCTGACCGTTGGCGGAGGTGCCGAGTATCTTTCCTCTGTCTCCTCCGGCCCTCTCATGCCTTTTTTGGACGCATCACTGAGGATTACAAATAATCTCATTCTGTCAGGAGAGTACACATATGGAGTGAAAGCAGACGGAACCCTTACATACCGGCTTCCTTCGAATATACAGCTGGATCTCAAGTATACGTATTATGACAGAAATCAGACAGCCATTTCATATAATTATCTTGAAGAACGCAAGGTCTCTGTTTCTCTTCCGATAATGATCAAAAAGTTTTCAGCCTATTCGAGGCTTTCATATTATCAGATCATTTTTCCTGGTTCCAGATACTCAACTGCAGAGTGGCTGATTTCAGGATCGCTCCTTGGAGTAAATACCAACCTGACCACATTCGGCACCTTTTCAGAAAATTTCAGCCCGAATGTCTACAGCAACCTGTCGCTGGGAGTGCGGTTGCCGGCCGGTTTTGTTCTTTTGCCTCAGGTACAGTACACTTATACCGGTCATGAATTTATTTCCGGCAGGGTCAGCCTCGAAAAACGCCTCTTTGAAAAAGGATACATGAATATTTCATATGAACAGTACTTCAGCAATAATATCAGGATTGGCGAGGTAGGCTTTCGTTATGACTTTACATTCGCTCAGACAGGGATATCGGCCAGGCAAATTAACAAAGAGACGACTTATGTTCAGTACGCAAGGGGCAGTATTATCAATGACGGACAAACGAATTATCATAAGCCTGACAATCATACAAATGTGGGAAGAAGCGGCATCTCGGTGGTGGCATTCCTCGATCTTAACGCGAACGGTACGCGCGATGCCGGAGAACCAAAGGCGAACGGATTGAACGTTCGTTCAAACGGCGGAAGACAGAACGAAGTGAAAAAGACACTATTGTACATATCCTCGGTCTCGAGCCGTATGTGAAGTACTTTCTTGAGCTTGATGAAGGCAGCTTTGATAATATCTCATGGAGAATTGACAAAAAATCCGTTGCTGTAATCACCGATGCAAACATGCTGAAATTGATAGAGATACCGATTCTTGTGCAAGGAGAGGCTACAGGTACGGTGGATCTTGAAGACAGGGGAGTTAAATCAGGTCTCGGGCGCATTATTGTAAACTTCTATAACAGCGCCAATGTACTTACAGCCAGGGCTCTGACCGAAGAAGACGGGTATTTCAGCTACTTCGGGCTGGCCCCCGGGGCATACCATGCGCGTATAGATACTGCACAACTCAGAAAACTTAATATGGTTTCATCACCCGATTCATCTGCATTTCAAAATAATGGCAAATACGGAAGGAGACTATGTTGAGGATCTGGATTTCACCCTCAGGAGGGCCGCCGTACAGCATGACAGTGTTGCGGCCCCTGTCTCCATCCCCGCACCATCCGCCGCTGTGCCGGCGACCCGGGTGGCACCTTCCGCACCATCAGACACAGTGCCGGTGGCTCCGGCAGCTCCGTCGGTCAAAAAAGACACCTCTTACCTTGTTGTTCACGAGGTCACTCGCGAGCTTGTAACCATTACTGAAGATTATTATGCCGTTCAGTTCGGGGCCTTTAAAAACAAGCAGTATGCCGAAATCATGAAGAAAAAGGTCGAGGCAGTCCTCGACAAAAATGTGGAACTCTTTGAAGAGGATGGCTTCTGGAAGGTGCGCATAACAGGCTTTGATGGCCGCGACGACCTTAACAGATATATTCCGATAATAAACGGGCAGGGCATTACCGAGATCTGGGTTATCACCAACAAGGCAGTCCGGATCGGCTGGCTTACAAAAGAACGCGAGGATTCTCTGGCTCTGGTGAAAGAGACCACAGAGGCTCAGGCTGTCCCCGTTAAAATCTCAGGAACCACAATTCAGCTGGGAACCTTCAGCAGTGCAGAGGAAACATCATCGATGACAGACCGGCTCCTTGCTGCTGCAGAGAAACTGGTGACCATCAGGCAGGAGGATGGTGTTTATAAGGTACAGCTGACAGGCTTCGCAGACACAAATGAAGTCAGGGAATTCATACCGTTGCTTCAGAAGTACGGGTTTACTGACATTCTCGTGATCCGGGGGTCAGAGGCCGGGCTGGCGCCGGTTCCTCAGGACATGCAGCTTCTGCCGGAACAGCCGGCACAGGTCGAAGTGCCTGTACTTCCCGAAAAACCTGTTGAGATTGTGGTTGAAAAGCCCGCAGAACCTGAGGTAATAATTGAAGAAATCCTTCCCCCGGAGCCTATCTTTATTTTACATGCGGGAAGTTATTATAAGCTTACCAAGGCAGAAAAGGCGAAGCGAAAAATTGAGAATAAACTTAAACGACCGGTTGAGATCATCCCGGAATGGGATAGCTACAAGGTCATTATCCCGGGGTTCTATACGAGGGAAGAGACATATCCGTATTATCCTGAGCTTGCCGGAATGGGTTTCACAGATATCTTTGTATATGAAAAACCATTGATTGACAGACGGTAAAATCTTCACGGTATGAAATATGCAGGCGCGCACATAAGTGCATCAGGCGGAGTCGAAAATGCTCCTGTAAATGCACATGCAATAGGAGCGAAGGCGTTTGCCTTCTTTACGAAGAACCAGCGTCAGTGGGTAGCCCCCCCGCTTACACAGAAAAGCATTAACGGCCTTCCGGGAAAACTGTGAAAAACTGGGATACAAGCCATTCCAGATACTTCCGCACGACAGTTATCTTATCAATCTTGGAAACCCCGATCCGGAAGCCCTCGGGCGGTCGCGCTATTCCTTCAATGATGAGATGAAGCGATGCGAGCAGCTCGGGCTTGACAGGCTCAATTTCCACCCGGGAAGCCATCTGGGAAAGATCACGGAAGAACAGTGCCTCGACCTTATCGCCGAATCAGTCAATATCGCCCTTTCAAAAACATCAGGAGTAATAGCCGTAATAGAAAATACGGCAGGACAGGGCACAAATCTGGGCTACAGGTTTGAACACCTTAAACGTATCATTGACGGTGTTAATGACAAAAGCAGGATAGGTGTATGTATTGACACATGCCATGCTTTTACCTCCGGTTATGACCTTTCGACTGCCGAAGGATTTACAAAAGTATTTGACGAGTTTGAAAGAATCGTAGGGTTTAAGTACCTGAAGGGCATGCACCTCAATGAATCCAAAAAAGCCTTTGGTACGCGGGTTGACCGCCATGACAATCTGCATAAGGGGGAGCTTGGGGATGCAGTCTTCGGGCTGATAATGAATGACCCCCGCTTTGATGATATGCCTCTTATCCTTGAAACTCCGGAAGAATCACTCTGGCCGGAAGAGATCGCTTACCTCTATTCACTCCAGAAATAACCCGGGTCAGTCCCACACAAACCGCCATGATCCGTCTGGCTTGTCTCTTCCATACGGTGTGAAAAACGCCGTGCGATTCGGTTATCTTTCCGGTACTGTCGGGAACGAAATGTGTGTAACTACCCCAGGTGTATCCAATATCGCCTGACACATCAGCAAAGTCTGGTGCCCACTGCAGCCTCGTTCCCGGTTTGAGGGCTGCTTCATAATACTCCCTGATAGCTTCCCGGCCCTTGATGACCTTCCCTACCCGACCTATCACGGCACTGTCAGCGGCATACTCATAAAAGGCTGCTGCAACGCCTGCCTCATCAGCCATCTTTGCAAAGTCAAGCTCCGTCTGAATGATTTGTGACTTGTATTTTTCAGTATTCCTTTCTGACGGAGAAGAACACCCGGCAGCCAAAATCATGATAATGATTAACAAGTGTTTCATCTTTTTTACTTTACGGTTGCTGTTTATACTATGACCCTGATAATGCAACGGGCCCCCTTATTTTACCCACACCCTGACAATCTCTGCAATGTACATTTTATGGATTCCTCCTTTTGTACTGTAATGGATTTTTAGAGGCTCATCGTCAATGAAAGAACTTTTGCCGAGTGTCTCAGCGTAAAGTTTCCGGCATTCAAGAACCAGCCTTGCTTCCCTGAATACGGGATGACCCAGCTCTGTGAAGTGAGGCGTCAGGGATGCCTCCGCGACCTTGTCACAGTCCCTCCCGCTCTTTGCTCCGCATAGGTTAAGAGCATCCCGGTATTTTTCTTCGAAGAATGAAAGCGTAAATCCGTCAGAGGTCTCAATGAACTGATATGTATATCTCTCCGGACGGACAAATACAAACACAACATGTTTGTTCCACAGGTAGCCCATCCCGCCCCAGTTGGCAGTCATTGTGTTGAATTTATGCCTGTCGCCTGCAGTGACTAGCATCCAGTCAGAGGCAATCTGTCTGATCAGGTTACCTTCAATGTCCGTGGGTTCTATCTGAACGTATTTCAGTATTTTCATCTTAAAGACGGATTAGCAAATATCTTAACCAGTGGAATATTAATTTTCAGAATTTACAGCAAATGCCAAGTTATTCAATTTAATTGAAAAGCTCCGGCTGGATTGGGCAAAGGATTATTGTTAAATTTGGGCATGGCAATGAAGGTAATTGAACCTAAGGATTTCGAGGCTTATTCAGCGCTTTACAAAGGGGAAAGGGGACACCGCCTTGCTGAATATGTCATGCGGTTTCTTGCCATTGACAGGATAAATCAGGTTTATGACAATTCAGGATCCTTTACCGGGGCGGAATTTACCTCAAGGTTGCTGGATGACCTTGGCGTGAATTACGTTGTCGGTAATGCAGAGCGACTGAAAATGTTACCGGAGGGGCCGTTTATAACTGTTTCAAACCATCCTTACGGCGGCCTTGACGGGATCATGACTATAGACCTGATGGCGCGGATACGTCCTGATTACAGATTCATGGTCAACAAAATGATTTCCATGGTCAAAACATTGCAGGATAATATTATTCCGGTCATACCTGCCGGCAATAAAATTACAGGCGTTCATAATGCCAATATTAAAGCGATCAGGGATACGCTGGAACATTTGCATAAAGGTCATCCGATGGGGTTTTTCCCGTCAGGGGCGGTTTCTGATTTCAGACTGAGGGATTTTCGTATAAGGGACCGCAAGTGGCAGAACAGTATTCTTCATGTCATTTTCTCAGCGAAAGTTCCGGTTATACCTTTTCGGTTCTTCGATAAGAATTCCGCTTTTTTCTATTTCCTGGGTTTTCTTAACTGGCGGATACGTGCTCTCAGACTTCCGTATGAGGTTTTTAATAAACGGAAACAGCAGCTCCGGATCGGTATCGGCAAAATCATTTCTGTGGAGGAGAGGGAAAAATTTGCCGATGCTGAAGCCTTTGGAGCTTTTTTGAGGGAGTGTGTGTATGAAATGCCCTTGCCAACTTCATTTATGCCGCGAAAAATGCTTAAACTTGATGGGGAATCAGTATAAACAGTCATCCACCAACCCATTTGCAATGCTAAATTCCAGGAATAAAAAAACGAACAGATCACTGAACCCCACAGAGTTGATTAAGGCTGTCTTCAGCGACAGGGCGAGGACAAACCTTCTGAAAAAATATGAACAACAAGCCATAGCCTGGCTGGTGCAGCGCATCCCTCCCGCCATTTCATCCAATACCATGACGGGCATCGGATTTTTTGGCAGCATCATCGTGGCGGTAAGCTTCATCCTGGCAGCATATGTAAGTAAATATTACCTGTTGCTGGCTGCCCCGGGATTTATGATAAGCTGGTTTGGGGATTCGCTGGATGGAAGGCTGGCCTATTTCCGGAATAAACCAAGAAAACGCTACGGCTTTGCACTGGATATTACTATTGACTGGATAAGTATTATACTGATCGGATTCGGATATATTATCTATGCCAAAGGTGCCTGGGAGCTGTTGGGATACGGTTTCGTGGTCATGTATGGCTGGGAAATGATAATTGCACTGATGAGGTACAAGATCACCGATAAGTATTCGATTAACTCCGGAATTTTCGGCCCTACTGAAGTAAGAATAGTCATTGCCGCCATCATGGCGGCTGAGGTTTTCCTGCCGGGATCACTTCAGTTTTCAGCCGGCGTAGTGGTTGTTGTCCTGTTTTTTGTCAACATAGGAGATACCAGGAAGCTGATGAAGGTGGCAGATGAGATTGATAAGAAAGAAATAAATGATAAATCATAACCTGTTTTAATGATCCGCGTAACTTACTGAATATGGGAGAAATCGTAATTAAAGAAGTCCTGACACGCAAAGATCTCCGCGAGTTTATTTATCTGCCTGAAAAAGTTCACAGGAATGAGGACTGGCTCCCGCCGATCTATATGGATGAATGGGAATTATTTGACAGAAAGAAGAACAAGTCTTTCAAATATGCTGATGCTATTCTTCTGGTTGCGTTCAAAGACCGTAGGCCGGTCGGCAGAATAATGGGACTGATAAACAGGCGGTATAATGAAATAAACAAAGAGCAGCACGGCCGGTTTTGTTTTATGGAATGCTATAATGACCCGGAGGTATTTCATGCACTGATATCGGCGATAGAGGACTGGGCAAAGCAGAACGGGATGGTCAAGCTTGTCGGACCCCTTGGCTTCTCCGATAAGGATCCTCAGGGTTTTCAGACAGAGGGATTTGAATATCCGCAGTTCATAACCAGCGCCAACAATTCACCGTATATGAACACCCTGGTCGAAAATGAGGGTTATGTAAAAAAGATAGACCTGGTGAACTACCTGGGTGACATACCGAAGGAATTCCCCGTTGTCTATGAGAGGGTGCTTGAGAGAGTGAAGAAAACAGAGGATTTTAAAATAGTTGAATTCACTACCAAAAAGGAAATAAAGCCATATATCATTCCTGTTCTTGAGCTTATGAACGAGACATTTGCCGAGATTTACGGATTTGTTCCGCTCACCGATAAGGAAAAAACGGATTTCGCTGCAAGATATCTTTTTATCCTTGATCCGAAGTTCATGAAGGTGGTTGAAAAAGACGGCAGTCTCATAGGATTTGCCATAGGAATACCGGATTTAAGCGACGGAGTAAAAGCCGCCAGGGGAAGGATGTTTCCTTTTGGTTTTATTAAGGTACTTCGCGCATCAAAAAGATCAAAGAAGCTTATGATGATGCTTGGCGGCGTGAAAAAAGAATATCGTGGCAAGGGGATAGATGTGCTGATGGGAGTAAAGATCCTGCAGGATGGTATCAAAAGCGGGATGAAAACCATGAACAGTCACATTGTCCTTGAAGACAACCTCAGGATGAGGGGTGAATACGAAAGGATTGGCTGCAAGGTGGTCAAGAAATTCAGGATTTACCAGAAAGATCTTTAAAGAATAAGGCAGCCAAAATTGGCTGCCTTTGTGGGCCCAGCTGGGCTCAGGACCGAGCGTAAATCCCGACACGGTGTGTCGGGATAGCGAAGGAGACAGACTGCAGGGAGGGCTTCGAGCCCATCGTAAAACAGAAAAAGCAGCCGTTTGCGGCTGCTTTCCGTGGGCCCAGCTGGGCTCGAACCAGCGACCCCCTGATTATGAGTCAGGTGCTGCTAACCAGCTGAGCTATGGGCCCGAAAAAATATTTCAAATTCACCGGGCCATTTTACTGATCCGGCCAGCGACCCTCCCGACTTTAGTCGGGATGCTGCTAACCAGCTGAGCTATGGGCCCGAAAAAATATTTCAAATTCACCGGGCCATTCTGATCCGGCCAGCGACCCTCCCGACTTTAGTCGGGATGCTGCTAACCAGCTGAGCTATGGGCCCGAAAAATTATTTCAAATTCACCGGGCCATTTTACTGATCCGGCCAGCGACCCTCCCGACTTTAGTCGGGATGCTGCTAACCAGCTGAGCTATGGGCCCCGTTAAACAGGTGGCAAATATAATACAGTTTCGGTTTATGTGCAAATCGTAGCCTGCTGTCTCAAAATAGCCAGCCACCTGTCTGTTTTTGCCACGTACCAGAGCCCGGCACCGGCATATTCAGAATTATTAAGATCAGTAACATACCCCAGGCACATACTGGTTTCAGGATTAAACAAAACGTAAAATAGTTTGTTTATTAAATCAGGACCTAAACCCTGATTCGTATGAAAAGACTATTGACAGTCACGTTGATTTCTCTTTTTACCATTACAGGGATTGCGCAAGGTAAATTCACTGTCCCGTCTCCTGATGCTTTGCAAAAATATCAGATGGCATCAATGGAATTAAACGGTTCATACCTGATCCAGATCAGCTATGCAAAGTCCCTGGGAAAATCTGTCGAAGACGTTGCCATCTATGTAGGTGATCAATATATTGCCACCTGGAATAAGCAGGGCGGATTTGACCGCTTTGTTCAGAAAATCCTGTACATGATGGTTACCATGGTCCCGTACGGATCAGTTGAAATAACAGACCAGACTGATGATAAAATAGTTTATAAAGTTTCCGGATTGTTTTCCGATTTGCGGGAGGGAGGATCTATCCTTAATGTCACCTATGAAGAGTATGCAAAATTCTGGGAGACAGCCATCTCAAGGATGGCTGACAGTATGGGTGCAAAATATTCACAGGAGGATTTTGACGAGGGACTTATTGTAACAATTACCCGGAAAGCGGTTAAATAAAGTTTTTCAGATTTTAATTAATGGGGGATATCCCATGCTTGGGATTTGTATGATAGATTAAGTTATATCACATTAATAAATATATAACCAGGTTCGTAAAAAAAAGAAAGGAGGAAATAAACTAAGAATCTGAAATTCATGCACTTAAAATGACCCTATTGTTTAATTAAAACTTATGCGTATGAAAAATTTTACCCGAATTTTTACTCTGGTTGTTTCAGTTTTATTGGTTGGTACCACAAACAGCTATGGCCAGCTTGTCGGTCAAATTCCGATTAACCCAAAGAGCATTCCCCAATTTGTCGACCCGCTTCCGCATTTTGCAGCCGGTCTCAGGGTTCCTGCTTCAACAGAAATGACAATAAGTTACGAGCCTATTGACCAGGTAGCTGTATCTACAGGAACAGTACTTACAGGTGGAATTGTCGGGGCAGCCGGAGCGCCTGCTACCCTTGGATTAGCTCACTTATGGGGATATTCAGTGTCAAACGGCACCGTCACGGCACCTGCTCACTGGCCGGCCTTTTCTATTGTTGCCAGGCAGGGCTTTCCGGTTAATGTTACATATGTGAATAACCTTGACGGAGAAACCTATGCCAGTGTAAATCTGGTTGCAGATCAGACTCTTCACTGGGCAGACCCTCTGAAGGAAGGCTTTATGGGTGATCCCCCGAACATGATGAACATGGCCCCATATACAGGCCCAATCCCTGTCGTGCCTCATTTACACGGCGGTGAAGTAGCCTCGGAATCCGACGGCGGTCCTGATGCCTGGTTTACACCCGGGTATTCTATTACCGGACCTTCATGGGGAATTGACGGAACAGATCAGTTTTACCATTACCCCAACACACAGGAGGCTGCCACGCTTTGGTGGCACGACCATGCTCTTGGTGCAACACGACTGAATGTCTATGCCGGCCTGGCCGGTTTTTACTTCCTGAAAGGTGATGATGAGGAAAATGCTCATCTCCCGGGATGGTCAGGTGATGATCTTGTGCAGGAGGTAGCTCCCGCAGGAACTACTGGTACTTTCAATACTGTCCCTTACCTGCCGGAAATAGAAATAGTCTTTCAGGACAGGATGTTTGACACAAATGGTCAGTTATATTTCCCGAATCTGCCTCCCAACATGATGGATCATCCCTTCTGGACTCCTGAATTTTTGGGAGATGTTATTACGGTTAACGGTAAGACATGGCCTTTTTTGAGCGTAGCCCCAAGGAAGTACCGTTTTCGCCTTCTTAACGGGTCCAATGCCCGGTTCTATGAAATTCAGCTGAAGGATCTCGTATCCGGGTTGATAGGACCGGCGATAGTTCAGATAGGTACAGACGGCGGGCTGCTCGATACTCCGGTACCTATTGTTGGTAAACTCCTTCTGGCTCCCGGGGAACGTGCTGATGTAATAATTGATTTTACAGGTTCTGCCCCGGGTCAGAAATGGACCGTGGTAAACAGCGCCCGGGCTCCTTTTCCGAAGGGCGGGCCTCCCAACGGATCCACAACAGGACGATTAATGCAATTTGTTGTGAATGGCGTGATGGTGGATGGTCCTGACGCTGATGTGATAGCAGGAGACGCAAGTGCCGTTCCGGCGGTAATCAGGTCAACCCCACTGGTGAAGCTCTCCAACTTTGCGGGTGCCCCCGCAGCAGGGGTTGTGCCATCTGTCAAGCGGCAGTTAACACTGAACGAGGTGATGGGTATGGGCGGTCCGCTTGAAGTGCTTGTAAACAACACAAAATGGGACGGGAATGGAATGGATAACCCGGCCACACCGGACGTGGTGGAAGGAATAGGTTTGGGTGAAACAGAACTGCCGGTTGAAGGCGCCACCGAGATCTGGCAGATAATCAACACTACGGCCGATGCGCACCCGATGCATTTACATCTGGTACAGTTCCAGCTGGTAAGCAGACAACCGTTCAACACGAGTAATTATCTTAAAGCTTACAATGCGGCATTTGCAGGCGGGCTTTACGTGCCATCCGTCGGACCTCCAAGAGCTTATAACACCCCTAATGCTGATAATGCCCTGGGAGGAAACCCTGCCATAACACCATTTTTACAGGGAAAGATCAAGGCTGCCAACCTGAATGAGCAGGGCTGGAAAGATACATATATCGTGTATCCGGGAGAGGTTACCACATTTATAATCAGGTTTGCGCCAACGACTTTGCCAACAACTACGGCCCCGGCAGGATTATTCTTTCCTGATTTTGATCCGGGTTCCGGTCCGGGATATGTGTGGCATTGCCATATCATAGACCATGAGGACAATGAAATGATGAGACCGTATAAGGTTACGACCAATCCACTGGCACCCGTGCGGACACTGATCTCAGCCGGAGCTGCTTCGTTGACAGACGTAACATTGAAGAGCAGCTCATCCCTCCTTGTTGCTGAAACGTTGTCAGAGAAAATCGACGGTGTCGTTCTTGAACAAAACTATCCCAATCCTTTCTCAGGCGAAACGGAAATTCGGTTTACCCTGCCCGAGCCGGCTCATGTCAGTTTAATATTGTACAACTCTGTCGGACAGCAGGTAAAAACCCTTATAGATGCCAGGGCCCCTGCCGGACTTAATACAGTAAGACTGGAAGGAGGAAACCTTAAGCCGGGCATCTACTTATATCAGCTCAGAACAGGAGTGATTTCACAGACCAGGAGAATGGTTGTGCGAGACTGACCATTCCCATTGGAGATGACTTGAAAAATAAAAGCTGCCTTAAAATACAGGGCAGCTTTTTTTATCAGGTTCCGGAAGATTTTACCTTTCGGGCGATTACGGATGTGATTGCCTGATATATTCGAACAGCACGCTTCCCGCCTCGTCAAGATCGTTGCCGAAGGTGATCAGCCCGCCGCGGTCGCCGGCCATGACAATAATACGCTTTTCGAATACCTCCGGCTCACTGAAGATACGGATCATCTCACGGGCCATGGCCGGCGTTCCGTATTCAACTTTAGGATCGGTGGTGGGTACCTTGTTCATCAGCTCCTCCCACAGCCGGGTGGAGTGAACATGGATGACGGCATTGGTGCCCGGATCGGCGGTGTAAATCGCAGCGTGCGTGAGCGATTCCGAAGAGGCTTTCAGCGGTCCGCTGCACATGACGGCATTGTCATCTATATTGTACGATGAGACTTTAACATAATGACCCGGCTCCAGCTCGGGAATATCCCCCGTTGACGATCCTGTTATTATGAACTGCTGAGATTTGCCGATACGTATGCTGATGTTGCCGAAACCGACCCCGTTCTCAAATGCACCCACCAGATCCATGTTGAAAAGGATCTCCCGCCAGTGATTGATTATCTCATACTGCTCGTCCGAGATCACCGGTCCCGACTGGCTCCAGTAGCAGTTGAACTTGACAAAACCTTCCATATGATTACGATAATATTTTCATTATTGATTCTTTATCCGCCCGGCATATTCCCCTGTCGGTTATGATACCTGTTATCAGACGGGCAGGGGTTATGTCAAATGCGTAATTGGAAACCGGGATGTCTTTCTGACATATATATATGCCATCAACCATCCTGACTTCATCTTCATCCCTTTCCTCCACCGGGATCTGCTCCGGCCTTTCAATTGTCATATCAAATGAAGATACCGGGAAGGCCGAATAAAAAGGTATTCCGTTATCATGTGCAGCAAGCGCCTTGAGATATGTTCCGATCTTGTTCGCCACATCTCCGTTTGCTGTCGCCCTGTCGCACCCCACGATCACTGCATCAACCATGCCGTTTTGCATCAGATGACCGCCGGCATTGTCGGTTATGACGGTGCAGGGTACGCCATGATTACTCAGCTCCCACGCTGTCAGCCGGCTTCCCTGGTTGCGCGGACGGGTCTCGTCAACCCATACGTGAACGCTGATGCCGCTGTCATGAGCCAGGTATACAGGTGCAAGAGCAGTGCCGTAATCGACACATGCCAGCCATCCGGCATTGCAGTGGGTAAGTATGTTTACTGTGCTGCCGTTTTTCCGGCGGCTTATTTCCTCAATGAGCACAAGACCGTTCATCCCGATACGCCGGCTGCTTTCCGCCTCTGCATCACAAATGGCTGCTGCCTCTTTTTGCATGGCGTCTGCAGATGGCTGACTTTCAAACACTTTCATCATACGGTCAACAGCCCATGCAAGATTGACGGCAGTGGGTCTTGTTGCCTTGAGACGGGCTGCATCATTAAGAACAGATACTGATATGTTTTTTTCATTGCGGTGTTCAAGAAAGGAAAGCCAGATGCCCCATGCAGCGGCTGCTCCGATGAGCGGAGCGCCGCGCACTGCCATCGTGCTTATTGCCATGCAGACGTCATCAACGCTTCTGAGCTCCATCAGATCAAAAGAAAAAGGCAGTCTTCGCTGATCAATCACAATGACCGTTGACGCTTTGTCCCCGTCCAGCCATATACTTCGGTACTCTCTTTCCCCAACCTTCATCAGTGAGGTTTCTCAATCGGAATTAATCTGTAAAATTAATAATAAGTTGAATACGATTCTTTACAAATACCTTCGATACAAACCCCCGGTCTTCGTGACATGTTCCGTATTTTCCGAAAAACCGTTTTTCGAATATCCGGTCCGCTTGTTCCACTTATTAGGAATTTATTGAATATCTTTGCGCAGGATTGAATTGTTATGGTCGATAAGGACGAATACAGGACCACGATCATTCTGACTGCCAGTAAGATCTTTAGTCGTTACGGCTTCAGAAAGACCACCATGGAGGAGATCTCAAAAGCCCTGAAAAAAGGCAAGAGTTCCATCTACTATTATTTCGGGAGCAAGGAAGATATCTTCGAAGCCGTGGTTCTGTTTGAAGCCAACCTTCTGCGCACACAGCTTACCACTGCCATCAAGGAGGTTGATTCTCCTCCCGACAAGCTACGTAATTACATATTTGTCAGGATGAGGGCGTTTGAGAAGCTTTCAAACTACTACAATGCTGTATTTGACAAGAATCTTGATCATTACGAATTCATTGAAAAGATCAGGGCCAGATACGACAGGGAAGAGCTGGCCATGCTGAGGCTGCTTGTTTATGTCGGCAAAAGCCGCGGTGTCTTTGAGATCGAAGACAGTGAGTACACTGCCATGGCCATACAGACAATGCTGAAAGGATTGGAAGTCCCGCTCTTCTGGCACAAGCGCGAGATAGACATCAATAACCGCCTTGACGCTATTTTACATCTGATATTTTACGGCATCAACAAACGGCCGTAACCCCGGTCACTTCTTCTTTGCAACAGGCTCCGGAATTTTACGGAATGCCCAAAACAGTAATGCTATTCCTGCAATGATGAACGGGATGCTCAGGAGCTGGCCCATGTTGAGTTTCATTCCGGCTTCAAAGGCAACCTGGTCCTCCTTTAAATACTCCACGAGGAAGCGGAAGCCGAACACGAGGATAAGAAACAACCCGAACAGCAATCCGGGCTTTTGTTTGCCCATGTTCTTCCAGTAGACCCTCAGAAGGATAACGAAGGTAAGCAGGTATGCAAGAGATTCATATATCTGTGTCGGGTGTTTGGGTGCGTTCTCGCCGTTGCGCAGGAACACAAATCCCCACGGAAGAGTGGTCTCAACTCCGTAGATCTCCGAGTTCATAAGGTTCCCGAATCTTATAAGTGCGCCCGCAAGCGCAACCACAATCACGACACGGTCTATAGCCCATATGAACGGCTTCTTTTCCTTCCTGACAAAGAGCCAGAGCGCTAACAGTATTCCTATGGCGGCGCCGTGGCTGGCGAGGCCTCCGTGCCATACCTTCAGTATCTCAACCGGGTGGGCAAGATAATAGGTTGGTTCATAGAATAAACAATGACCGAGCCTGGCACCGATAATGGTTCCCACGGCAACATATACCGTCAGCCTGTCAAGAGTAGCATCAGCCAGGCCTTCGTTTTTAAAGACTTTCCTGCAGGATGTAATATCCGATGACAAATCCGGAAGCGAAGAGCAGTCCGTACCACCTGACTGCGAAATTGCCGATGCGGAATATCTCCGGATCAACATTCCATGGTATGATCTGAAGTGTCATATCTTGTTTGTTTGGAGTTCAAAATTAGTAAAAAAGTCATGCATGCCTGTTCCGGTTGCAATAATTTACATTACAAAATTTGATGTAAGTTTGCAGACAATGGATAACCGAAGATACATATCAGGCAGGCTGAGCGTGACAGCACTGGTTGTGCTGTTTATTTTATCCTGTGCCAAGATAAATTCACCCTCGGGCGGGCCGAAGGACCTTGACGCCCCGGTGATACTGAAGAGCCAGCCGGAAAACAGTACGGTAATGTTTACCGGAAAGTCATTCGAGGTAACCTTTGACGAGTTTGTGGTTCTGGACAAGATCACTGAAAAGTTCATGGTGTCACCACCCCTCAAAACCAAACCTGAAGTACGGTTGAAGGGTAAGAGCCTTGTTGTAAGCTGGGAGGATACGCTTGCTGACAGCACCACCTACACGTTCTATTTCCAGGATGCAATACGTGACAACAACGAGAATAATGCCATCCAGAATTTCCAGTATGTTTTTTCTACCGGACCGGTTCTTGACTCCCTCTCGCTGTCAGGCAATGTTTTCGGTGCCTATGATCTCGAAGTTGTACCTGATGTGCTTGTGATGATGTATTCCAATCTCTCGGATACGGCACCGCGCACGCTCCTTCCTGCATATATCTCCAAGCCTGATGTCTCAGGCGGCTTTTTGATAAGCAATATCAAGCCCGGCCGCTTCAGGCTGTACGCCCTGAAGGACATTAACGGCAATAAGATGTATGATCTTGAAGATGAGGTTTTTGCTTTCTGTGATTCAATAATCGACATCACCCCGGATGCAAACTACAATATCATTCCTGACACAATAAAGTACAAACCCGAAAAAGCTCCTGAAAAAACAAAGGAAGACATTTTCACCTTCGGCGTCCACAGGCTTTATGCCTTCACCAGGGAAGCAAAGAAGCAGTACCTCATGTACACGGAACGCAAGAGCAGCGGATCGATAGGGTTCGGCCTTGCCATTCCTTCCGATACCGGGCAGGTCTCGATAGAGCTTACCGGCATTGCTCCGGATACATGGTACATGGAAAATAATGCCAGGCGTGACACTTTCATGCTCTGGATAACCAGCCCCGAGGTATATGACCGCGAAGTCATCGATGCGCTGCTTACTTATCCTTTCACTGACAGCACCGGCACGGTCATACAGAAAACCAACTCTGTGATTTTCAGGTTCAGGAAGCCGGAGGCTCCAAGGGCAGGTGTCAGGAAAATACCCGCCTTGTCGCTGGCATCAAACCTCAGCGGTAAAATAAAGCCAGGCGCTATCCCGGCATTCACCAGCCCCGCACCGCTGAAAGAGCCCGACACATCGAAAATCAGACTGATGCAAATCGTCGACACCATTAAGACAGAGCTGCATGCGGTACTCGTGAAAGACAGCACAAATTCCAGGCGTGTCCTGATGAAAACTCCGCTGAAAGCGGGAGGATCTTACACTCTTGAATGCAAGGGCGGCGCTTTTACCGACATATTCGGCAATGCAACAGATTCAACAGTTTACAGAATCACGGTAGGTGTAGTGGAAGACTATGGCTCCGTTACGGCAAAACTGTCCGGGTATGAAGGAGACATGATAATACAGCTTCTGGGGGATAAGGAAAAAGTGCTCCAGGAAAAGATTCTTAAAAGTCCCGGGGAAATTAAGTTTGAGCTTATTGACAAGGGCCGTTACCGGATGAGGGCCATTTATGACATTGACTCAAGCCGTACCTGGACCACAGGAGATTTTGGCCTGATGAGAAATCCGGAGCCGGTGACATATTACCCTGGCGAACTTGATGTCAAGATTAACTGGGAGCTTGAACAGGACTGGGACCTGGGAGTCATGTACAAAAAGGATGTGTCATTGAGGACCAAGCCGGTAACTAAAAGGTAAACCTATATGGCAACACGCAGGAGGTTCATCAGAAACACCGTAGTGGCAGGGGCAGCGCTCAGCGCAGGTATTCCCGCTTTTTCTTCGGTATCCGGAAGTAAATGGGTATCCAACAGGCCGGCGGCAAGGCTGCGAAAATTTCAGAGCAAAGCCGTTGAAGACACCATAAAGGAAGTCAGATCATTTCTCGGTGATACGGAACTGGCATGGCTCTTTGAAAATTGCTTTCCCAATACACTGGATACCACTGTCAGCTTCGGGGAGAAGGACGGCAGGCCTGACACATTTGTCATCACAGGTGATATCAATGCGATGTGGCTCCGTGATTCCACGGCCCAGGTATGGCCATATGTTTCCCTCACATCATCTGACGGCAAGCTCAGGGATCTCATTGCCGGCGTAATCAACCGGCAGGTAAAATGCATCCACATTGACCCTTATGCCAACGCTTTTAATGACGGCCCTGGGCAGAGCGAATGGATGAGTGACCTGACGGATATGAAGCCTGAGCTTCATGAACGTAAATGGGAAATAGATTCCCTCTGCTATCCTGTCAGGCTTGCCCACGGTTACTGGAAGGCGACCGGAGACACATCAGTGTTTGATAATTCCTGGGCTGAGGCCATGAGTCTTGTCATACGCACATTCAGGCAGCAACAGCGTAAGGAAGATCAGGGTCCGTACCGCTTTCAGCGGGTCACCGCATGGCAGACAGACACTGTTGCCGGTGGCGGGTTTGGTAATCCCGTGAACCCTGTCGGACTGATAGTCTCTATTTTCAGACCTTCAGATGATGCCACCATATGGCCCTTCCTGATACCGTCAAATTACTTTGCCGTAAGATCTCTCAGGCAGATAGCCGAAATAGCGGAAGCTGTTATCAAAGACAAAAAGCCGGGCACCGATGCCTCTTCATTTGCCACCAAAGCCTCCTCGCTGGCTCAGGATGCCTCTTCTCTGGCCAAGGATGCCTCTTCACTGGCAGACGAGGTTGAAGCAGCCCTTATAAAATACGCCAGGACAATTCATCCGGAGCACGGGGAGATAATCCCCTATGAAACAGACGGCTACTACAATTACAGTTTCATGGACGACGCCAACGTACCGAGCCTGCTGGCAATGCCCTATCTCGGCATCATGGACCGGAATGATGAGCTGTATCTCAGGACAAGAAATTTTGTGCTGAGTAAAAGCAATCCATATTATTTTTCGGGCAAAATGGGCCACGGGGTAGGCAGCCCGCATACCGGAACAAACCGTATATGGCCTATCGCCATCACCATGAGGGCGCTTACTGCCAACAATGATTATGACATCGTCTCTTCGCTGAAGATGCTGAAGAGCACCCATGCCGCAACCGGTTTCATGCATGAATCTTTCATGAAGGATGATCCGACACAATTCACCAGGAAGTGGTTCGCCTGGGCCAATACACTGTTCGGTGAGCTTGTGCTTGAAACGTACCGCACCCGGCCGGAACTGCTGAAAGAAGTTTAACCTGACACATCCGGAAATGCAGCGCTGAACCGGAAAGAAAATCAGAAGGAATGAAAACGATCGAAGTTAAAAGACTGAATTCGGATAAGGTTTATCCTGCCATGGCCGAAGTGTCAGCCAGACTCGATGAGCTGGGCGAAGGACATTCTGTCGGAACAGTCAACTGGGAAACGTTTCCCGTACAAACCCGACGTGAAATTCAATATTGCCTGGGGAGACCGCGAAATCTACATTAAATATTATGTCAGGGAGACAAATGTCAAGGCAGAGAAAACCCTGACCAACGAGATGGTCTGTGAGGATTCCTGTGTCGAATTTTTTGTCTCGCCCTCTGATGACGGCATCTACTATAATCTGGAGTGCAATCCTATTGGCACTGTGCTGATGGGCTCGGGACACGGAAGGCATGACGGCGTCAGGGCTGATGCCCGTGTTATCAGCGGCATCCGCCGTCTCACAACGATGGGTACTGAGCCGTTTGCAGAGATTAAAGGTGATATCCGGTGGTCACTCACCCTGGCAATTCCTCTTGAAACCTTCTTTCATCATGAGATCGGGGATCTGAGAGGAAAGAGCTTCCGGGCCAATTTCTACAAGTGCGGCGATAAGCTGAGCAATCCGCATTATGTGACCTGGAATCCAATTGGCACTGAGAAACCTGATTATCACAGACCGGAGTACTTCGGAAAACTGAAATTCGTTTAAGATTATCCGGCTCCCCGCAGGACAGAAAATGCTTGCTCCAGCCGGCATTTATTTTCACCGGTTGAATCTAAACCTTATATTTACGTTTGGTTTGAGGCGTGTTTCGTACCATAAAGGACTTGCCTGCCATGTCCCGATTGGAAGAAAAGTAAAAAGTAAAGAAATTAATGGATAACTACAGTCTCCCGGAGATGATCAATTTTATCATAGGTGGCCTTTTCGTTATCATTGTCTTTTCAATCGCATATGCTTATCTCAAGCCCCATAAACTGCATCACTCAAGGCCGATATCGACCTTTGCGTTAAAAGCCAGCTACCTGGTTTATCTCCTCGTCACACTGCTTGTCATGTACTTTGCCAGCCTGAAAGGGGGAGGTCTCAGCCAGGTCTTCGACGGTCCGGAATTCTTTGTCTTCCTGCTGGTGCTTTTTGTTCCCACAATTGGCATTTTCTCAAGAAAGATCACTCATTTCAGTGCAAAGCGGGTACGGTACAATCTTATATTCACCGCGGTGAATATTATAATGACCATTACCGTTCTCATCCTGTACAGGTTCTGACTTCTTCTTACAGTTATAAAAGATTACATTTGCTTTAGAAACCGGAAAACTCCACAGTCATGATCAAAGAAAGATTTATCACTTATGTAGAGGAGAGCATTAAAAAGAACTGGAACAAGGAGGCTCTCTCAAATTACCGTGAAAAGGGTTATACATACAAGGAAATCGCCGAAATGATTGTCAGGCACCATATTTTCTTTAAGGAGCTTGGCATAAAGGAGGGAGACAAGATTGCCCTTGTGGGCAGGAACTCCGCCAACTGGTGCGCGATGTACCTTGCCGTAGTAACCTATGGTGCGATCGTTGTCCCTATCCTGCCCGACTTCAGGCCGGAGGATATGCAGAACATCATCAACCATTCAGATTCAAGGCTGATCTTCATAGATGACAAGCTTTGGGAGAACCTTGAAGCCGACAAGCTGAAAGAGATCATGTGTGCCGTCAGCCTCGACACGTTCGAAATGACCATGTGCCGCTCTGAAAAGTACACCGGTATCTATGATGCTAAAAATGCCTCGTTCACCAGGCAGTATCCTGATTTTAAGCAGGAGGACATAAAATTCTCTGAAATCGACAATGAGAAACTTGCCGTTATCAGCTACACATCAGGCACAACGGGGTTTTCGAAGGGAGTGATGATACCTCACAGGAGCCTTGCCGCAAATACCCGTTACGCACAGGCTAACATGCCCCTTGACTCGGGTGATCCCGTCGTCTCTTTTCTTCCGCTGGCACACACATACGGCTGCGCCTTCGAGTTTCTCTTTCCGTTCACATACGGCTGCCACATCACAATCCTGACAAAGACGCCGTCACCTCAGATACTTTTACAGGCATTCAAGGAGATAAGGCCAAGGCTGATACTATCGGTTCCCCTGGTGATAGAAAAGGTATACAAAAAACAGATCCTTCCCGTCATCTCCAAGCCTCACATGAAGATACTGCTGAAGATCCCCGGTTTAAACAAGGTGCTTCACAATAAGATCCGCGAGAAACTGACAGTGAGTTTCGGCGGCCGGTTCAAGGAGATAGTCATTGGCGGTGCAGCCTTCAATTCCGATGCGGAGAAATTCTTCAAGACAATACACCTGCCGTTCAGCATCGGTTACGGAATGACTGAATGCGGGCCCCTTATAAGTTATGACGGGTGGCGGACCAACCGGCTGGGCTTCATGCGGCAAAGCGGTTGATACACTTGAGGTGAAGATCGACTCACCGGACCCGGAAAAGATCGTGGGCGAGATCATCCTTCGCGGCGACAATGTCATGCACGGTTATTACAAGAATGACGCTGCGACAAAAGAAGTGATCGATGACGAAGGCTGGATGCACACAGGCGACCTCGGTGTCATTGACAAAGACGGTTATATCTATATCAAAGGCCGGAGCAAAAACATGCTGCTGGGCCCCTCAGGGAAAAACATATACCCTGAAGAGATAGAATCTCTTATCAATAATTACAGGATATGTGTCCGAATCAGTTGTTATTTCCGAGGAGCACAAGCTTGTCGCTCTTATATACCCTGATCAGGAGCAGCTTAATAAAGACGGGATCACGGAGGCAACCCTGAACGGCGTTCTGGATACCATCCGCAAGGATGTTAATGCTCATTTACCCGAATATATGGCCGTGACAAAATTCCGCGTCCATCCTGAAGAGTTTGTAAAGACACCCAAGAAGAGCATCAAGCGGTATCTCTACATGAAGGAATGATGGATGGGAGTGAAGAAGTACTGCATCATAGTTGCCGGTGGAAGCGGACGCAGGATGAAGTCCGCCATTCCGAAGCAGTTTCTCCTCCTGGAGGGAAAACCGCTGCTGATGCATACTATTGAAAAGTTCCACTCCTTTGACAGTGCCATTGAAATAATTTTAGTCCTTCCCTCAGAACATCACTCTCTCTGGCGTGGCCTCATCAGGGAGTATGCCTTTGAGATAAATCATAAAACGGTTTCGGGCGGCGAGGAGCGGTTTCACTCTGTCAGGGCAGGACTGGCCTGTGTGACCGAAGAATCACTGGTGGCTGTTCATGACGGTGTCAGGCCGCTGGTGAGTCATGATACTATCTGGAGGTGTTTCGCCGATGCAGAAGAATTCGGCACTGCCGTCCCCTTCATCGAGCCCTGCTGATTCTGTCAGGATCATGTCCGGAGACGACAGCAGGCCATGCCTCAGGAGCGAGGTGCGGCTCATACAGACGCCCCAGGTCTTCCGCAGCAGCCTGATTTTTTCGGCCTATGACCGCGACTATGACCCATCGTTCACCGATGATGCAACGGTTGCAGAGGCGGCAGGGGTAAAGATACACCTGACTCACGGCAACAGGGAGAACATAAAAATAACCACACCTGAAGACCTGACGGTAGCTCACGCACTGATCAGTATCATGAAGTAAAAAACACAAGGAGACCCGATGGAACAGGAAAGCGGAACTGACTATAAAAGACTTGAAGTAAAGAGAGTTGACAAGGCTGATGAGGAGATCCTCGGCCTCCTTAAGGAAACCGTGCTGGGGTCCGAAGGGGGAATGCGGTACTCGATGCAGAACACTGAGGAGAGAATCAAAGCCTACGGTGACGGTCTCTCTTTCATGGCGCTTTACAAGAAGAACAGCCTTAAAGGGGTCATCGGCCTGTGCAGGCGAAATACATTGAACTGCGGAGTGCCGTACAGCTCGACACACCTGCGTTATCTTTCTATACAGAGCGCTTTCCAGACAGAAAAGGCGCCTGCCCGCAAAAGCGACAGGCACTCA
The DNA here is from genome assembly GCA_963730615.1 of uncultured Bacteroidales bacterium. Lineage (GTDB taxonomy): Bacteria > Bacteroidota > Bacteroidia > Bacteroidales > VadinHA17 > SR-FBR-E99. The sequence goes on from CAVSSR010000003.1 coordinate 214,378, forward strand.
TTTGTTGAGGAGAGCTTCAAGCAGAAGATATTCTCGATGTTCAGGGGGTCGAACCACGATGGCGATGAAACGGGAGAACAGACAGAGCCACATGTAATGTATGCCTATGTGGAGAGCCGTAACGAGAGATCAAGGAACATTATCAACCAGGCCGGGTATGAATATATCCGCTCCTTTCTCACCATCGCCTTCAGCCGCTTCAATCCCAGGCCAAATGCCTCCGTCACAAGGCTGACACCTGAGGAAGAACCTGCCATGGCAGAACTGCTGGCCGGGCAGTACCGTAATTACTGTTTCTACTCTGATGAATTTGCTTTTGCTGACCACAGGTACTATGTCCTGAGAAAGGACAACAGGATCATTGCCGGTGTCAGTGCCATACCTGCACGGTACAAGGTTGTAAATGTACCCGGCCTGTGGGGTTGGCTTATGATGAAGGTATTTCCCGTCACACCCCTCTTAAAAAGACTTTTCCGGCCTGAAGAGTTCCGGTATGTTATTTTAAATGCAATTTACTGTCTTAAGGGAAACGAAGATCTTCTGCCTGACCTGTTTGAAGCAGTCTGTGCTGAGGAAGGGTATAATACGGCGCTGACATGGCTTGATGACCACTCGGAGCTGTTCGATATGCTGAGAACAAACAGAAGGATGGGAGCGCTGAACAGGCTGCTGAATGCAAAGCCGGGACTGGTTTATGCGTATTTTTCGGGATTATCGCAGGAAGAGACAGTGAAGTTCTATGAAAGCCCGGCATATATTTCAGGATTTGATTTTTCATAATCTCATAAAATAACGGAACATGATAAAAAGGAACAGGAGCTTTCAGCAAGGCTGTATTGCTGCATTGATACTTATATGCATCAGCATGAGTACTGCAGCACAAAAGGACAGTACCGGCAGGATGGATTGGTTCGGCAATGCACGGCTCGGTATTTTCATTCACTGGGGCATTTATTCGGTCAACGGCATTGACGAATCATGGTCGTTTTTTAACGGTAATATCACCTATGACGATTATATGAAACAGCTTGACGGCTTCACGGCCGCGAAATATGATCCGGATGCGTGGGTGCGACTGATAAGGGAGAGGGTGCCGCTATGCAGTGCTGACATCAGTTTTTTAACGGCAATATCACCTATGACGATTATATGAAACAGCTTGACGGCTTCACGGCCGCGAAATATGATCCGGATGCGTGGGTGCAGACTGATAAAGGAGAGCGGTGCCCGTTATGCGGTGCTGACATCAAAGCACCATGACGGGGTTGCCCTGTGGGATACGAAGCTGGGCAGTCTTAATGTAGTTGATTCAACTCCGGCAGCACGCGATCTGATCAAGCCTTTTGTTGTGGCCCTGCGCAAATCGGGACTGAAAGTCGGACTTTACTATTCGCTGCTTGACTGGTCTCATCCCGATTATCCGAACATGACAAAAAATGTGAAGAGATATGACACCGACAGTGTCAGATGGGAGCGGTTTGTAAAGTTCAATCACGGACAGATAGCCGAGCTTGACAGGGAATTCAGTCCTGACCTGTGGTGGTTCGACGGCGACTGGGAACAGAGTGCAGCGATGTGGCGTGCACCCGCAATAAGAAAGATGATCCTCGAAAGTAATCCTGATGCAATTATCAATTCCCGCCTTGCCGGTTACGGCGATTACGGCACACCGGAACAGGGGCTTCCCCTCAGAGCCGCCCGAAGACAAATACTGGGAACTGTGCATGACCATCAACGACTCGTGGGGTTATCAGGGTAATGACCACAACTATAAAAGCCCCTCTCAGGTGATACGCATTTTTGCCGACTGCATCGGTTTGGGCGGCAACCTCCTGCTTGACATAGGACCGAAACCTGACGGTACAATACCCGGAGAACAGGTTGAGGTTCTGCAAGAACTTGGCCGCTGGACAGCAAAACACAGCCAGGCTATTTTCGGTACTGTCGCCGGACTGCCTGCAGGGTGCTTTGACGGACCGTCGACCATGAGCCCTGACAGCACAACGGTGTACCTGTTTTTGAACGGTGACGGCGGCGGTGAGATCATGCTGCAGGGCGTAATGAACCGGATAAACAAAGCGGTCGTAGTTGGTAACGGCACCAGCCTGGAGGTTAAGGAATATCTCAGACCCTCGTGGAGCAATCATGCGGGAGTATATTTTATAAAGGTGCCCGAAAATGTGCTCGATGATAATATGACGGTAATAGGCCTCTCCCTCGACGGCAAACTGAAAACTGAATGATTCCTCTCTGTAATGAGAAAATATGTCTTGCTTTTTTTGATGCTGCCGGGGTTGTCAGGATTATATGCCCAGGAGCCCGATGAACGTTATGTGCCGGAGACTGACACGCTGGTCCTGCAGAAGCTTGAACAGTGGCAGGATCTGAAATTCGGATTGCTGATGCACTGGGGTCCTTACAGCCAGTGGGGTATAGTTGAGTCATGGTCAATATGCGCTGAGGATGAGGATTGGTGCCGCAGGAAAAATCTTGATTATGAGGAATATAAGAAGCAGTACGAAGCGCTTCAGCTGAGCTTTAATCCTGTCAGCTTCAATCCCGAAAAGTGGGCTGAAGCAGCAAAAAATGCAGGGATGAAGTACGTCATCTTCACCACGAAACATCATGACGGCTTTTCGATGTTTGACACTAAGCTGACTGATTATAAGATCACTGACCCTTCCTGTCCGTTCAGCGTAAATCCCCGTGCCAACGTAACAAAGGAGATCTTCACTGCCTTCAGGGAACAGGGTCTGTGGACAGGGGCGTACTTTTCAAAACCCGACTGGCACAGTGAGTATTACTGGTGGCCCAATTTCGCCACGCCGGACCGGAATGTCAATTATAATGTCAGGAATTACCCTGTGCGGTGGGAGAAGTTTGTCGGGTTCACGCATGGACAGATAATGGAGCTGCTCGGGGGCGACTACGGGAAGGTTGATATTCTGTGGCTTGACGGCGGGTGGGTCCGGAAGATGACCGAAGAAGAGGAACAAGCCTCACAGGCTTCACCCGGTAACAGGTTTGTGCGTGTACAGAATCAGGATATTCGTATGGATGAGCTTGTTTCAAAGGCCAGGCAGAAACAACCCGGACTGATAGTGGTCGACAGGGCGGTATACGGCAAAAACCAGAACTATCTGACACCGGAGAACAGGGTTCCTGAAAAGGCCCTTCCTTATCCCATGGGAGTCCTGCATCATCGCAGGAGGAGGGTGGGCCTGGGTACCTGACCCTCACTTCATGTCGGGCCGCGAGGCAGTGCAGCTGCTGGTTGACATTGTGATCAAGGGAGGGAACCTGCTCCTCAACATAGGACCTGCACCTGACGGCACATGGCCGGAAGGTGCTTACAGCCTGCTTGAAGAGATGGGCAAATGGATGAAGATAAACGGCGAGGCTATCTATGGCACCAGGGCGATGGCCCCGTACAAGGACGGCAAGGTATGCATTAACAGAAAGGGTGATAATACATGGTACCTGTTTTATATGGCTGACGAAGGCGAGAGCATGCCTGATTCTGTTACCATGAAGGGGCTGACGCTTCCGCAGAAGTCTGTCGTAACCGTGACCGGCACGAAAACCAGGTGCTCATGGCAGAACGGGACGGACTCATTCACTGTAAATATTCCATCAAAAGTCAGGAATAATCCTCCTTCGGACTATGTATGGGTGATGAAGGTTGAATTCTGAAGGGGTACCTTATAAAAACGTGCCACACAGACCTTATGTTGATGCTTTGCAGCATTCTGATCTGTGTGGCCTGACAGGGAAATGGGGGGAAGAACCACCTGTCATGTTCGAAAAAAATATTTTTATTCCGTCTTACGATCCGGTTTTACAACCATAAAGATTGGACAAAATACCATGGTTCCAAAGCGATTTACGACCCGTTGTATGAACGGGTGCTTCTAATGTACGAAGGTGCCTTTTTAAAAGATAATTCTATTCAGGAGATCCTGCCTAGAAGTCAGCAATACGGGTTTTCATGTGGTCAAGCAGTTGTTTGATCTTGTCACGTGAAATTTCACAGCGGAACTCTTTGTCGCCCTTGATGAATATGCATTGCTGCTGTCTTGTGTCAATGCGTGAAAGGTAGGCAGTGTTGACAATGCATGACCGTCCTGTCCTGTAAAACTGATTTCCGAGATGCTCTTCCAGGGCACCCAGAAGGGCAGTCACGGTTTCGGTCCGTCCGGAGATGAAATGAAACGTGGAGTAATTTCCGTCGGCAGTAATGAAAACAACCTCTGCCGGATCGATGAATACCACCCCTGTCACTCCCCTGAAAATAAGTACTTTCTCATTGTTAAAAAGTGAGGAAGTCCTGTCAAGGGAATCCATCCTGCCGTTTTCATTGAACCGGTTAAATGTCTCCATCAGGCGCTCGGGGTCAATGGGTTTGAGGAGGTAATCGAAGGCAGCATAGTCGAAATGCCTTGATGGCATATTCGTCATGAGCCGTGGTGAAGACAACATGCGGATTTACCTTCCCTTTTTCCCTCAGTTCATTGAGGATATCAAAACCTGACACCCGTGGCATGCGTATATCGAGGAAGAGAATATCAGGGTCATTTTTAATTATCAGATCCACGGCAGAAGAAGGATCTGTTGTGGATTCAATCACCGTGGCTATGCCGGTAGCTTCAATAAGATTTGCAAGCAGGTCTAGCGCTTCCTGCTCATCCTCCACGATCATGGTTTTTATAATCTGATCATTCATAGACGGTTATGTTTGTTGCGGGTTTGTTTTGTATTCATGACTGAAATCAAATATATAATTCGTTGGAATGAAGCCCCTTACCTCTGTTCCCGATGGCTTACCGTTATCATACAGGTCTGTAATGGTCAGGGTGCCCTTCACTTTGTTGGCCTTGTTCAGCATTTCCATGCTGCTGATAATGTTTTTGAGCCCGAGACCCGCTCCGTCCGAATTTAATTCGGAAGCAGCCTTACGGCCTATGCCATTATCACGGACAACAAATTCATTGCCGTTTTTTACATTATGTACTATTACCTCAATCATGCCTTTGTCTTTCAGGTTTTCAATACCGTGCTTAACGGCATTCTCGACAATCGACTGAAGTACCATCTTTGGAACCAGTATATTCTGATCAACGTCTTCAGCAACGGTTACACTGTAGTCAAACCTGTTACCGTAACGCAGTTTCTGAAGTTCAAGGAAGCGTGTAACGAATTCCACCTCCTCCTTGATGGGCTTAACCATCTGTGAACTGTCTGTCAGCACTGATCTGAGAAGGCCGGAAAGTTTAAGGAGATAGGTATAAGCTTTTTCTTTTTCACCCTTCATGATCAGGGAACCGATGGAAGAAACGGCATTAAAGGTGAAATGGGGATCGAGCTGGCTGATGACAGCGCTTAATTGCATTTTGTAGCTCTCGGCCTGCAGCCTGGCTGTTAATCAACCCTCTTTCTGTTCACACGGCGTCGGATCTGGAAGCTGAGAAAAGCGATCAGGGCAACAGCCATTACTACGAGTAGCCAATTTTATACCTCAGGCGCTGAAAGAATTTCGGGGTGACGGAAATATTCAGGGTGTCCGGTACCGTGCTGCTGACTCCGTCGCTGTTGTACGCATTCAGTTCAAAAGTAAATTTTCCGGGAGGCAGGTCATCGAGGATGACTGACCTGTCATGGCTTCTTGCCGACCATTTTTCGTTAAGACCCGATACTCTGTACTGATAGGTGATTTCTTCGGGATACCTGGTTGACACACTGGTAAAGCTGATCTTCAGAAAATTCCTCCGGCCCCTGATAGACACATTATTCACGGTATTATAAAAGAGGGCTGTATCGAGCACCGTAACCCAGTCTGTAGTGTCGCCGGGGATCTCAGCCTTTGTTATGTGAACCAGCGGGGGGATCTTGTTTTTCTTCAGTTTATCCGGGTCGAAACAGATCAGTTTGTCATTCGTCAGCAGCCACCATTTACCATTAGCGTCCTGACGTAATACCGTTATCCTGGCAGTCGTTTCCGTTGTAGCCCTGGTTTCGTCCAAGTATTGAATAGTAATCACGGTCCCCGTTATAGTACTTTTCCAGGTCGATGATGCACAGATCGAGCATGCGTCCGATAAGCAGGCGATGGTCACCGAGGTCACGGATGACATTGGCCGGGAGGTTTGACTCTTCCGGCAGTGCCGGCATGAAAACCGGCTTATCAGGATTACTGAAGAATATGCCGTCAGACCCTGCGCTCCATATATTTCCCCTGTAGTCATGAATGATGCCCCATACCATCTCCGCCGGGGCAGGAGCCGAACGGAAGGGGGTGAAGGTCTTTCCGTCAAAAAAGACTATGCCATAGTGTCCGGCCAGCCAGTAGTTGCCGTGAAAGTCACGTGTAATGCCTTCAACGACGCCCAGATCGAACCCGGTCATCTCAGGATGAAGCGTCACCTTCTCTCCGTCGATATGGTATAATCCTCTGTCGGTTCCGATGAAAACTGTTTTGTCGACAGGGTCTTCATAAATGATGCATACCTGTATATTGTCGGTGATCTTATCCAGTCTCCTGAATTGTTTTCCTGTCCCGGATAAGCACACCCCAGTTGGTAGAGATCCATACCTCTCCGTTTGAAAGGGTGGTACTGCCCCGGAAATATGCCGGCTGTTCCGTGAAAGAGGGCATCGGGGACATTCTGGTTTATGAACCGCTCTCCGTCAAAATACTGCAGTTCGCGCGTAATTGATCCTATCCAGAGGCCGCCGGCCGGATCAGCAGCCAGCGCCCAGGGATTGAAAACAAGGCCGTCATCTTCATTGTATTCCGTGAATGCATCTGACACCATCCTGAAAATTTTCGTATTTGTCATCATCCACAGGGTGCTGTCACGGTCGATCATGCTGAAGATCACATCGCCATTCTGTCCATTTGACCTTGTTGCTCCCCGGGTATAATTTATTCAGGATGGAATCAGGATTGTTGCCGAACCGGACTCATCATGCCTGAGATGGAGGAAGCACTGTATTCACCGCTAAAGTACAGGCCGTCTTAATTCATCATCTGAAATATATTTCCTGCCGGTAATTTGCATTATGGCGTCTTTGATCTGCTGCCGGGGTTAAGAGGTCCTTTTCGATGACAGTCGAGAATTCCTTTTCTGAATTTGTAAAGAGCCGCATCCGGGCCGGTCAGATATAAAGTAGAATCTTTGTTATCAAAGGCGGCAACGGCCAGCGAATCTTTTTGCAGGACAGGGTACATTTTGCTGTAGTCATAATACCTGCCGGAATCAAACACGATTATCTTCAGGTTATCCTTTGATATCCCGATCAGGAAAAAGGCTCCCGGCTTGCCGGTCATGCAACTGAACCCCAACTGCTTTATTTTCAGCGAATCGGGAATGGGATAGCTATGAAATGTGTTCCCCGTGAAGCGTGCCAGGCCGTTAGACGTGACAGCCCAGACAGTGCCGTCCACATCTTCTATGATCCGTGTGACAATATTTGACGGCAGTCCGTCCTTTCTGTAGTAAGGAGTGAACGAGTGTCCGTCAAACTGTGCGAGGCCGTTGCGGGTGTTCATCCAGATATATCCGCGGCTGTCCTGCATCGCCCCCATCGTCTCCAGCTGCGGCAGCCCGTCGTCGCTGGTATACTCTCTGAAGGGATAGGTCTGGGCGAAGGAAGAAAGGCTCATGACAAGAAGCACAAGCATAAGCAATGCGCTGTGTCTCATGCCTGTTATATTTCCCTCCTGCTCCTTCATAATCAGCGGTATCACCGGTAAATATATCTAAAATGCAGACAGTTAAAAACCGGTTTCTGCAACGCTGATTAAACTGCTAAGGGGCGAATTGTAATGCTCGCAAAGATGATTTTAAAGCTCTAATTTTTGACACAACGCACGAGGCACCCACAACTTTATTGACTGCGTCAGTGTTCATGTAATTTTGAATGTATTGCATTGACCTGTACAAAGCATTTGTAGTATTGCTTTGGGTAGAGCTCCACCAGATACCCATTGCACCCAAGATGTGTAAAAGCACCACTCCCCAGGCGGTAACCACCAGGAAGCCCGGTAAATCCACTTTGGTTATTGCTTGCCTGATCGGTTCCGACATTGCCCGGTATCGTATTAATTGTCCAACCCGAGGTTGCAGCTAAAGATTTAGCTATGTCATTTCCGCTTCCCTCGTAACCGTAACCGTTGTTTGTAAGGAAATCAGTTAAAGATAACCAGTCGTTGTCTGTAGGAACATGCCAGCCAGTGGGGCATACGCCACGACTGTCGGTTGCTGCATACCAGGTATACAATCTACCAAATGAGCCGATATTACTATCGTCTCCGTTATAAGCCCACTGATATTTATGTTCCGCCACACCCCCTATCGCCAAAGATGCGGGAACTGTAGTAGCTATTGTTTCTCCGTTATTGTAAATCAGCAGTCGTAAGATTTTCTGCCATCCACCATTGACCGCCAATCTTCACCGTTCCATAAATATTACCCTCCACATCAGTAACGGATCCTCTGTTTATAATCTCAATATCCATAGTAACAGCAGGCGCACACTGGCCTCCGTCAGGAGTGAAGGTAAATGTAAAAATCCCTGCCGTTGCAGTATTAATAGTCTCCGGAAGCCACGTGCCGGTAATGCCATTTTCCGAAGTAGCCGGTAAGATCTGGCGCATCTGAGTCTTGTACAACCGGACCTATCTGAGTGAATACAGGAGTAATAAGGCTTAATTCTCCGTCGATCCAAATATCTATGAAACTACCCGGGGCGCTGTTCAATTTTACTTCCAGCGTTGGATTCGGGGTTCATCTCGGACAGCGGCACGGTTATTAAGGACACATTTTTTGAAAAGTCTGACGGGCCTGCTACAAGTACACCGTCAATGCTGATTTCCGCACTCGACACCCTGGTTTTTTTGTCATCTCCGTTCTGTATAAAAAGGGTCAGGTTTTCGTAACAATTATAGTACGGATTTGTAATCAAATCGGTTTCCACAAAAGGTTCTCCTGTGCCTCTCGTAAACACTTTGTGTCCGTAATATAAAGTTGTTTCTGAAGTCACTGCCGCACTTTTCAGATTAGCAGTTCCCTGCATATCAATGTCGCTCTCACTCTTCTGGCAGGATTGGAACGTCAGCAACATAATGAATGCACAGTAATGATACTGCGACTTTCAGCCAGGTCCTGGCTGAAATTTTTTGCTGATCTGATAATTGTTTCCATATGATTGTTTTATATTGTCTTCCAGAACATATAAAGAAAAGGTCTTTCACTGCAAAGTTCAGAAGGAGGAGGCTTTGATAAAAAAATCAGCCATTTTCTAAATGTTCATAAATTTTTCCTTTTTAGTTTGTTTTATTAGCCGGGAAAGGTCTAACTTTATTTAGGCTTAGAAACTAAAATTTATTGTTAAACATAAACTGGCTAATACCAGGTGTCATGAAAAAGAAAACTTGGATTTATATCTTGCTGGTAGTATTATTGGCTGTCTATATTTTAAAGCTTGATGAAAGGATTATTGCTTTAGTCTTTCACTAGCGCCTTATCATTTTATCGGAATCAATACCCGAATCTTTCTGATGAACTAAGTAATATACTAATCTTATTCCCGTTTAGTAAGTTGATATTGTTGAACTTAGTTTATCATAAGATGAAAAAGACTTATTCTTGTATCAATCCTGGTTTTTACGGTTGCCTGTTCATTAGGTTACAGCCAGGCAAAAGATAACTCAGACACATCTCTTGCTTTCGGAAGTTCAAAACCGGGATTAATCAGTATCACTGAACTCAGTGCTGGTATTGGCTTATATTCGGAGGATCGGGATTATGCAAAAAGGAATGCTAACCTGACATCCATCCTGGGCATAGGGCTGACAAAAAATCTTACCGGGGGTGTAGGAGTTGGAGTATCATTTTATGACGGAGGCAGATTTAAATTATTTCCTCTTTTTGCTGATTTTCGGTATTTCTTTAATCTGGGAACAGCAAGGTTTTTTGCTTCCGGCGACGGTGGAATACTGTTAAATTCCGGTAAAACAGAAGCAGGAACAATCTATTTTGTCAGTCCGGGACTAGGATGGGCATTACCTGTCAGCAATAATCTGTCAATAAATCTGGGTGCGGCCCTGTTTACTCAATTCGGGGGAGAAGATTATGGTCACGACAGCTTCATCAATATTAAGCTCGGAATGACTTATTTCTTTAAAAAGAAGTGACGCGGTAGTCATCCCAATAAAATTCAGCTTCAGAATCAGTTTCGGGTTTTGTGTCAAAATTAAAAAGCCCTCCTTCGCCGATGCATCGGGTCACCGGAGGGCGCTGGGGCGTACTGGAGTAATACCAGAGACCTTCTAGGCCATGATGCGAAGAAGTACCCGAAAGATTCCCTAAACAAATAAACTTTTAATTCGAACAGTCTTTAGTTCTTGACACAACGAACAGAAATACCATGGCTCTTATGGGTAAGATCTCTTGTCACCTGGCTGTCCTGCATTGCCCCCATCGTCTCCAGCTGACGGCAGACTCGTCGTCGCTGGTATACTCTCTGAAGGGATAGGTCTGGGCATGAGATGAGGGGCTCATGGTTAACATCACAAGCAATAAGAATACGCTTAATGCCAGTCCCGGAAAGCATCTCCCTTGGCCCCTCATAATCAGCAGCATCGCCTGTAAAGATATTTATTACCACAGACATTAGAAAACCAGTGGATAAACCTGCTCTTATCCACTACGGGAGTAAATTAAAAATACCGCGTAGCGATTCAGGTCTTGCAAAGAAGAACAAATAAGAATTATCAATACCACACTGAGGCAGTATTGTAATTCAACAATATAATTATCACTTCCCCGCAGGGGTTAAGGCATTGAAACTGCTAATGTAATCAGGGCAACCGGCTTTACCGGGATACCATTGTTTTATTCTTTAATACACCTGACTGAAGCTCCTGCATTCTTGTTTGTGACGCTAGGGATTATTTCTGCCGATGTGTTCCATAATGCCTTATAAGTACCATTGCCGGAACTCCACCACAAACCCTGGGAACCTGCATTACTGAAGGCCCCGGTGCCTAAACGGAAACCACCAGGAACGGCAGTGAATCCACTGCTGTTGTTGGTTGCCATATCGTTTCCTATAGTTCCGGGAATACCAGAGGAATTCCAGAGAGTTGTTGCTGCCATTGATTTTGCTATGTCAGTACCACTCCCCTCATATCCAAAGCCATTATCGGTGAGATAACCAATTAATGTTGTCCAGTCAGTTTCGGTCGGAATACGCCAGCCCTCGGGGCAAACGCCCCGGCTGTCGGTTATTGCATACCATGTGTAAAGCCGGCCATAAACGCCCGCCCAGTATTCATCTCCTGAATAAGACCACTGATATTTGGGTTCGATTTCGCCTCCTATATCCGATGTTGGGGAAGCTGTTGTACTTATTAAATCGCTATTATTATACATGGTGGTCCTCAGATTCTCTGCCATCCACCACTGATCGCCGATCTTGACCGTTGCATAACGATTGCCTTGAATATCTTCGACTCTGCTTCTGTTGGTTATTTCGATAACCATTGTCACCGGAGCGGCGCACTGGCCTTCGTCAGGAGTGAAGGTGAAAGTGAAAAAGCCTGTTACGGAAGTATTTGGCATTGTCGGATCCCAACTACCAGTTATCCCGTTCAGTGAAGTTTTTGGTAAAGGTCCAACTTGAGTATCCAGCGCCAGGGGACCAACCTGATTAAATACAGGGGTAATAATATTCAAAGTGCCTTCTATCCATATATCGATGAAACTTCCCGGAGCACTGTTCAATTTTACTTCAAGCATTGATTCGGAGTTTAAACCGGATAATGGTTTGGTAATTACAAGAACATTTTTTGAAAAGTCCGATGGACCAGCTATAAAAATCCCGTCAATACTGATTTCTGCGCTTGATACTCTGGTCTTCTTGGTATCGCCATTTTTGATATAGAGGATAAAATTGTCGTAGCAACCATAATCCTCGTTTGATATGGTAACTGTTTCTGTATAAGGAGCTCCGGTACCTCTGGTAAATACTTTATGCCCGTAATATATTGACATTTCTGATGCCGCTGCATCACTCTTAAGCTTAACGGGCCCCTGCATATCAATGTCACCCTCACCCTTTTGACAGGATTGGAAAGTTAGCAACGTAATGAATGCCAGTAATGATAATGCTACTTTCAGCCAGTTCTGGCTGAAGTTTCTTGCTGAATGGATAATTGTTTCCATATGATTATTTTAGATTATTTTCCGAACTTATAAAGTAAAGGTCTTTCATGCTAAGTTCAAAAGACAATTTGACAAACCGGCTAAATATTGTGATAAAAACGAGGGATATCCGACAAGAACTCAAAAAAGACTAAAAAAACACTCAGAGCAAATTGCTTTGTGAGTGTTTCGTTTACGCTGTGGGGCGTACTGGAGTCGAACCAGTGACCTCTTGCCTGTCAAGCAAGCGTTCTAAACCAACTGAACTAACGTCCCGGCAGGGGCAAAGATAAAAAAAATTTGAAACTGACGATTACTCGATCATCACCGGGGTATTGAACGAGAAGAGGAAGGACGATCCCTTGCCCGGCAGGGACTCAACCCAGATACGTCCCTTCATCAGCTCCGCCAGACGCTTGCAGATCGCCAGCCCGAGACCTGCCCCCTGTACCTTGGGCACATCTTCGTTCCAGTACTGTACAAAAGGCTTGAAAATATCGTCGAGCCTGTCGGGGAGGATACCCTGTCCTGTGTCACTGACAAAATAGGTAATTGCATACCTGTTCTCGTTGCGGGCGATCTTATAACCGAATTTAATCTCTCCTTTTTCGGTGAACTTGATGGCATTGCTGATCAGGTTATTGAAGATCTGGCTCAGCCGTAACTCGTCGATATACTGATATACTTTGTGTTTGGTTTTGTCAATAACCGGCGTCATCACAAGGTTCTTCTTCCCTGCAGCTTCCAGTTCATAGGTTAAAGAAGGAGCCATTGCTGAGATGAACCCGTTGAGCTCAACATTCGTATATTTTATCTCCATGCTGTTGCTCTCAATGCGCGACATGTCGATCATATCATTTATAAGCCTCAGCAGACGCTGTGAATTGACATCGATGAGGCTTACCATCTCTGCCTTCTCCTCCTTTGTCGTTTTCATCGAGGTGAGGATATTGACGAATCCCATCATCGCATTCAGCGGCGTTCGTATCTCATGACTGAAATTGGCAAGGAAAGTTGTCTTGAGCCTGTCGGACTCCTCCGCCTGCCGCCGTGCCATGATCAGGTCATCCATGATCTTCTGCGTCTCGGTGATGTCCTGGCAGGTGCCGTAACGGTACAACTGCCGGCCGTTCTCGTCATACTTTACGTTTGAGTTGACAGCGATAGCCTTAACCTTGCCCGAGGGAGTGATGATCCTGTAATGCATCGAGTATGACTCTTTTCTGTGCTCTATGGCATCCTCAATCGAAGAGATAAGATATGACCTGTCTTCCGGATGAGTGTATGAAATATTATCCTGGTAAGTAATTGAGAGAGTCGTGGGCTCATCCATGTATATCCGGCCTATTTCTTCTGATCCGATGTATCTTCCTGTCTCCGGACGGTACTCCCACCATCCGAAGTGACCGATGCGCTGTGCCTCCCTGAGATGCTCCTCGTTCAGCTCAAGTGTCCGGCGGATCCGGTATTCCTCTGTTACATCGCTGATCAGGCTGACATGAAACTTTTCAGAGAAGCGGGTCTCTATCTTAACTGTAATAATTGTCCCGTCCTTTCGTCGCGCCGGCCTGACCGACTGTACTTCAGCCTTTGATTTTAAGACGCGCCCGGTCTCTTCAGGCTCGGTAGACAGGTCGAGGGGGGTCATTCTCTTCAGCTCCTCCCTGCTGTATCCGAACAGTTCGGTGGCTGCCCTGTTCACATTGATAAACCTGTTGGTTTTGTTATCGATGAGCATTATGGCATAACCGGCCTGGTTAAAGACTTCCTTATACTTGTTAAAGGTTTTGCCTGCAAGTATTTTCTGAAAGAAATGGCCGGAGAGGAGCCTCGTCACTTTTCCTTAAAGTTAGATTGTAATGCAGCGGTAAAAATATAGTTTTTTCGGATATCCTGTTCAAAGAGTCCCTACGCAGATAAACTTGCGGTAGATGGTCATACCCTCGTCATCGGTTGCGGTGATGATATGCTCACCCTCACTTACCTTCAGCTCTGTCTGGTGGATGTGCTTTGTCATCCCGATGTAAGTGTTGTCAAGATGCCAGTATATGACGGCATTCCTTCGCCTGTGCGCTATCTCCGGAAGCATCGACATCATCTGTCCCTGCAGGTTTCGCGGGATGAAGATCCTGGCATCACGGGGAGGGTACAGGAACTCCATCGACGGCACCTGCCTGTCGTCGCTGCAGCCCGGACGGAACGGAGGCAGGGTCCGGTAAGAGGGATTGCGCATGCGGTAGTAATATTCCATTGCGGGGGGGAGGACGAACCATGAATGGCTGATCATCTCTCCCGGCCGGGCGCAGGAGCTGTTGACCCTGTAGCTGCCGGTGATGTCAAGATTGACCGATGTGTGGTAGGGACACGCTTCGCTTCTCAGACCTGTCTCCGGCACCCACTCTTCACGTTTCTCCGTGCAGCCGGGACCGGCCCTGTATCCGCTGGCAGCGCATACCTCTGTCAGGGTCATGCCCTCTTCGGGACGGGCAAACCCGCCGGAGGCAGGCTGGCAGCAGCCTGAAGATATCAAAGAGCAGCGGCGCGGCAGATGATATACCTGAGAGACCGGGCCTTCCCTCGCCGTCGGCATTACCTGCCCATACGGCAACCACATATCCGGGAGTGGTGCCGATGGCCCACGCATCGCGGTAGCCGAAGCTTGTGCCCGTCTTCCATGCTATTTCAGGAGCGCTGCCGAAGTACTGCCACCCGGTCTCTGTCTCCGGCCTGTTGACGCGCCGCAGCGCCTCGTAGGTCAGCCAGATGGCCGGCGCAGAGAGGATTGCCTGAGAGGAGTTAGCGAGATGAGGCGATTTGTGACTTGATCGATTTGTGATTTGGGATTTGCGATTAGTGGCGACTTGCAGCGTTTGCGATTTGCGATTTGCAGTGTCAGAGCCGACTGAAGACTGTGAGATTGCAAGACGGTGGACTGAGAAGTGGATTGCTGAGATGTGAGAACCGGCATATGCCAGTCTTCAGCATGATAGCCTTCTCCGGCATTGATATTATTCAGTACCCGCGCCATGGAGGCATATGCCCCGGACAGCTCCCAGAGGCTCGCCTCGCCCCCGCCCAGGATAAGCGAGAGACCGTAATGCGATGCAGGCTTGTCAAAGGTGGTGAACCCCATCCGGTGCAACAGGCTGAGGAAACGCTCTTCATTCATTATCTGGAGCATTCGCACTGCCGGTATGTTCAGCGATCGTGCCAGGGCGTCACCGGCAGGCACGGCACCGCTGTAGGTGAAGTCCGAGTTCTCGGGACGGAACCCGGGAAACGTGTAGGGATATCCGGAATAAGAGCATTGGGCAGAATATCGCCGCCGGTGAGCAGTCCTGCATAAAGGAAGGGCTTCATGATACTTCCGGTGCTGCGTGGTGAAGGTATCATATCGACATCGCGACCGTGCCTGCCGGCCGTGTCAGGTAAAGTGCTGTTACCGGCATAGGCCAGTACATTGCCGGTAGAAACCTCAACTATAAGGGCGGCGGCATTGTATATCAGGTTCCCCTCCATCGCTGCCTGATGACTGTCAACCAGTGCAGTCACTTCACCCTGAAGCACAGGATCAACAGTTGTACGAACTCTCTTCCCCGGCTCTTCAATCCATAAGCGGCTGGTGAGATGCGGGGCAAGAGACGGCATCGGCACTGCAGCTCCGGGAAGCGGCTCACTTACGGCAAGCGAACAGGTGAGGCTGTCGATAATACCGCGCTGAGCCAGCAGAAGCAACAAAGCGTCCCTTTTAGTCTGCAGGCGCTCAGAGCGTCTCCCGGGGTAGATCAGTGACGGCGCATTGGGAAGCACGGCCAGCGTTGCAGCCTCGGCCCACGACAGGTCATCACTGCTGCGTCCGGTGTAACGCCATGCGGCGGCCTCCAGCCCGACAGTGTTGCCTCCGAAGGGCGCATTGGCGGCATACAGTATCAGTATTTTATTCTTTGAACGGAACAGCTCCAGCTTAAGTGCCGAGAGCATCTCAATGACCTTGCCTGAATATGTCCTGTCAGGATTGCCGCGTGCCAGTCGTGCCACCTGCATGGTTATGGTGCTGCCTCCGCGAACTGTCTCACCTGCCGTGATGTTGTCAGCAAGGGCTTTGACAACGGCTACGGGATTAACCCCCGGATGCCACCTGAACCATCTGTCTTCGTAGTTTATCAGGCAGGTGATATATTTTTCAGGCAAATTTTCGGGCGGAGGGAATCGCCACTGGCCGTCGGCAGCCACGCGGGCGCCGAGCAGGGAACCGTCAGCAGCTTCGACAACGGTCGAAAGCGGCGTATCGAATGAAGGCATCGGCGCCACAAGCACACATAATATCACCACTGCCCCAACTCCAAGCAGAATTTTCAGGACTTTTTTCACTACTGCCTACTGTTGATCCTTCCCTGCATTCTGACAGCTCCCTATCCCGACATACTATGTCGGGACTTTACGGTCGCTTCTCTGCTGCCTGTTCACTTCCCCCCGGTGACAGTCACCTCACGGCCGGGACGGCGTGCGGAGACACCCTCGTCGTACATGGCCTCACAGACAACGGCAGGCATGGAATAGAATCCCCTGTAGGATGCCGTGAGGATGATGTAAAACTTCTTCGTCTCACCTCCCTTTAGTCCGAAATAGGTATATACACGGTCGTCACGGAAGTCGCGGTAATCATAGCTGCTCTCCTTAAGCTGCAGGTTAGCCTCAAAGAGACGGGTGTTCTGTATTTCCCATCCTGACGGTATCATCTGTGTCAGCGCGAGGTTATTGATCTGACGGAACGTAGTGTTTGTAACGGTCACCAGCATCATGAACCCGCTGCCCTGTGGCAGTGAAGTAACATCGACAGGCTTCTGTTCCATATCAGTGTAATCAACTTTCATCGTCAGGTTGTTTTCTGTTACCGTCTGATCGGTTGTCAGCGGCACACCCTCCTCGGTGAAGGTTACAAACAACGGTTTTTCACTCTCATTCACTATTGTCAGCTTATTCGAGGCTGCGGGTTTCAGGGTGCGCATTATGCCACCCTCTGCTGATGACAGCTGCTCCGTTTTACCGTTGAAGTCGAATGACACCTTTAGAGGTTTGCTGTTGTCACCCTTCATCGCCCTGCTGAAATTCATGTAGGAGAATAATCCCCATGCAGTTGTCTGCGTGCTGTACCACTGGTCACGGCTCAGCGCCGCGGCAATCTCCTTCAGCATCTCCATAGCCTCGGTTGTATTGCCAATTGTTGTGAGGGTGTACAGTATTATCGACTGATCCCTCAGGCTGCTGCCGTAATAATATGATGAATAATCATTGTCAGTCTTAAGGTTTCTGACGTCGATGAGGCTCTGTGCCACCTCCGGGCGCCCGGTGGTAGCATAGGCTGCCGCCAGGAACCACCTTGCCAGGGATGGCAGATCGGCTGTCTCGCGCATGCGGTTCATCGCACCCTTGTCAGGAGACCCTGCAAGAGCCAGGGTGAAGAGCCTGTAGGCCTGGTCATTGGCAGTGTACCGGTACTGAGGCTGGTATCTCCATGATGATGCTGCGGCACGCTGGTAGGCGGTCCACTTGCTCAGGAACCCTGCCGGCAGTGTATACCCGGCCTTCTGCGCTTCAATGGCAAAATGACCTGCGTAGGATGTTACCCAGTCGTCAGGATACGAGCTGCCGGGCCATAAGATAAGTGCTCCGGAAGCAATCTGCCTGGCGGCGATGCTCCTCAGAGCTTCCTGTACGTTGTTGCGCACAATAGCCGGATCAGGCAGGTTATTGCCAAGCAGGTCAGGCAGGTATATCTGCGGGAACGCTGCCGAGGTGATCTGCTCGGTGCAGCCGTGCGGGTACGAGGTGAGCCATTCCAGGCGGCGGCTCAGGTTGACCGACGGCAGCGAAAATATCTCTGCGGTGGCCGATGAGGTGCCGGCGATGCCGAAAGGAGTGAAGTTCTTCTCATATTTTTCTCCCGGACGCAATTGTCTTTGTCTCCGACCTGCGTTCAGGCGGGTTTGGAATGCGGACTTCCACCTCCATGTCATAAGAAGCATTCTCGCCGCCGCCGCTGGCAGTTACCTTCATCACTGCCTTGCCGGGCTGCTGTGCCGTGGTGAAGAGCAGCTCCATATCCTGCTCTCCCGGCTCATCAAAGCGGACCGTGCCCGACGGCTGGGTGAATGTTATCATCTCATTGCCTGTGGCTGAGACGTTCACCTCGCTTATTCCCTTTTTCTGTGCAAACACTGTCACAGGCAGCGCCACCCTGTCTCCCGGCGACAGCACCCTTGGCGCCGTGGCAAGAATCATCAGCGGATCGGAGACGATGACACTCTTTTCGGCAGCGCCGAAAGTATTTCCTTCGCCGGCAGCAGTGACCATCACCCTGACTGATCCGGTGTACTGGGGCAGCCTGATCTTATGTGTTCCGGTCTTACCCGGTTCCAGAGTGAAGGGTCCCATGAAACGCACTACAGGCACAAAACGGCGTGCCCTGTTCTTGCTCTGATCAATGGCAGCCTCACTTCCGCCAATGGCGAATATGCGTCCCAGCTTTCCTCCGAATGCTCCGAAGACAATATCATAAAGATCCCATGTCTTTACCCCAAGTGCGTGCTTGACAAAGAACCACTTCCACGGATCAGGAGTCTTAAATCCGGTCAGATCAAGCAGACCCTCATCCACCACGGCAAGTGTATATGTCATAGCCTGCCTGTTTTGCTCAGTGACTTTTATCTCCACCTCCTGTTGTGACCTTATCTGGTCCGCCATGCTGATAAGAGGCACAAGTCTTGAGGAAGGGTCTTCAACCGACACCGGGATGACACCGTAAAGTCTTATAGGTGCATCATTAACTGTCTGTGAGTGAGGCTGAAGCATGGTCACATAGAGATATGCGTTGGGAGCCATGGCCTTCGTGGCGGTGACCTTCACCTCGGTGTTGCCCGCCTCGGTGTTCACCTGTGTTATGTCAAGAATGCCGGTGCTGTTCTCAATGGTTATGATGGCGCGCCCCTCTGCCGGTGACGGGAATGTAAGACTTATCTGGTCGCCGACATTATACTTGTCCTTATCCGTGTTGAGCTGCAACAGGCTTGCACCGTCGTTGCCGCCGGGCTTCATGCCGTAATCCCATGGCCAGTCGACAAGCACGATCATGCCTGTGGAATGCCCCGAGGGAAGTGTGGCCCTGACGAGATACCGGCCCCATTGCTCCTTGTCTACATTGAATGCGATCTTCCCTTCCCCGTTGGAGGTGGTTATGGTCCCGTTGAATACATTGTTGTTACGGTTGCGGGTGATGTATGAACCGAGATATTCATTGTCAGATTCCCACCACCAGCGGTAGTCGAGCTTGTAAACATTGACCTCCACCTCGCTTCTTACCGGTTTGCCGTTCTTGTCAAGAGTGACAAGCCTGACCTCGTTGGGACGGTCAGTGAAGAGAATCCGTCCAGTGGCGCCGAGAGCGGGGATATTCATTCCCACGAAGGCAGGATAGGGGGCATATGGAAGGACCGTCTGGTTGATGCTTGCATCGCCGCCCTTTTCAAACACCCGTGTTGTGAAGACAGCGCTGAGCATCCCCGGGGCGTTGAGCTCATCATCGGGATCGAATGTCACCACAGCCTCCCCGGAGCTGTTAATATTACCGTCGAAGATGGTCTGGCTCTCAAACCAGAACTGTGCGGCGGGGTCATCGAAGTTGTACTGCCCGTATTTTTCGAAGGTTGTCTTCACGGGCCTGAGAAGCAGGTCAACTTTCGAATTCATATCTTTTGCCGTTGTCCCGTTAAGCCATGCCACCTTCATGGTTCCTTTTATTGTTTTGCTGTCACCTCCGGCGACTGCCGACGGGAAGTCGAGTTTTATCTTCAGCCTGTTGGGCTTGACTGTCTCGACCTTGATCGTCTTTGTGAAAGTGGCTCCGCCGATGCGTACCAGCGCCGTGTAATTGCCTGTCACCGCATCGTCAGCGGTGACGGTTGTAAATGTTAAAAAACCCTTGCTGTCAAGAGTAGCCACCTGGTCATCGATACGCTGTCCCCTGGGATTCGACAGCTCAAAATGCACAGGATGACCTGCAGGCAAGCTGCTGGCAACACTCCTGACAATCACCCCGAGAAAGATGGTATCGCCGGGACGCCTTACATCACGCTCGGTGAAGAGGAATGCCCTTATGCCGTCCTGCGGGGTCTCGCCGGAGACATCAAAAGAACTCATTGACAAAGCCATACCGTCATTCAGCGACAGGTAATTGCGGTTCTTGTCCTTGCGTGCAATTACCAGGAATGGTTTCCTGGGGCAGGCTAAAGTTGCTATACCCGTCTTGTCGGCAGTGGCGGTGCCCATCAGCTGCATCTGGTAATCATACACCTCGGCTGTTGCGCCCTCGACAGGCGCTGCCGTGCGCAAATCGTTCAGAAAAACGTGCAGGTTGTTATCCGTGCCGTTCTTCGCCATTATACCCAGGTCAGAGGCAAGGATGTTGCTGACAAGCTTCTTGTCGGGATTGTAAAAAGCATCGCTGCAGGGATTTTCATTCTCACGCCAGTTATAGGCATACTGATAAAACAGGCCTTCCTCGGAGAGAGAGTAGTAATCTTCAGAGTCTTCCCATGCCCTGTCGAGATCAGCCTGTTCAAGCAGCTCCTCGTACTTTGATTTTGTCCGGGTGCCGGTACAGGGATAGAGTGAATATGACGGCCTCATGCCTAGCTCAATGCGGTAAAGGATGCCCTGCTCAGGTTCGATATAATTAGCAAGGTCGATTGTAAAGAGATTATACTTGTTCGGATCGAAACCCGCGCCGGCGGTGAGGTCAACACGCCCCCGGAAAACGGGACGCCCGAACTGTCTGATATTGCCGTATGCGTTTGCTTCTCCCATGCTGTTCTGCTGCAGGAAGTAAGGCAGGTTGTTCTCGAAGATCTTGATGATGGTGAGATCCACTGCACTCAGGTTGGCTGCCATGAAGGGAAATATCAGGTTACCTGAGGAAGGCATAATGACACCTTTCCCCGATGCCCTCAGTCCCGGCTCCACCGGAGTGAAATTGATGGATCTGGTGACCGGTTCACCAAGCCTGTCACCACGGGTATTGCGCAAAGATCCGTCGACAGTTATTTCAGTGACGCCAACGACATTATCGCCGGGGATGATCAGCAGCTTGTTGCCTTCGGCGCTGACATTTACGGGGTGAACGGGGTTCATTGTCACCATGCCCTCGAGCTCATTTCCGGCATCTATTATATCTGAGAAGAAAATCTCGATGCTTTTACTGTCTCCGGCATTGACCTTGACTTCCGTAACGGTGAAGACGCCTTCTGCAGGAATGGTAACACTCTGTTCGCCCTTTGTTTTAATGCCGAACTGATTGCCATTCCAGGCGACTGTCAGCACACTCTCTTCCTTGCCTCGCTGTATCTTTTCAATGGTGAAGATGTGATTGTTATTGTTGTCATGGTCCCAGGCGATCTTTTCACTGCGCCTGCCGGTGCTGGCAGTAAGATATTTTTCAACCTCAGACGGATCAATGAAGTCGGAAGTAACCACTGTGCCGGTAAGGGAATAGGTGTCACCGTCAGGCAGGTCACAGGTGACAGGGTTAACGGTGACGGAGAAGTTCTTCTCTACCGTACTGAAGGCCAGTGGAAAAAGGCGAAGCTGTTCATCCACCTGCCCGATCTTGCTGAGATCGAGGGTTCCCTGGTACGAAGTCGCGGACTCCAGCGGCTTCGATGGCTTGAAAAGGAGGGTCATGTCATCAGCCCATTCCGTCGTTCCTTTCAAAGAAGGACTAAAGGAAAACAATCCCTGCGTTTTGCTCTTGTCAGCTTTGGCGGCAAACTCAGGTGTAAAAACGATCTGCACAGTGCTTCCCGCCGGAACAATTCCCGAAGTGTAAGCAGAGATATATTTGCTGAATCCTTTATCTATTACAGTGACTACGGGAGATGGTGCCGGTGCCCTTCTTTTCCTGCGGGCTCCTGCCGCATGAAAGAGCAATAATGGCCAGGATGGCCGTAAATGAAAGTAAACGACGGTTCATAATATCGGTTTTAGATTTTTTCAGACAGCAGTGATCTCGGCCCTCAGCTTCGCAACATAATCGCGTATCTCATTCAGCGTCCCGACAGTGACAGTCATCTCCGTGCCGGAAGTTGTTATGACCTGGCGCGTCGTGTCTATCCTGACATCTCCCGGCTGATAATAAATCTCGAATGTATCAAACCAGCGATTGAGGTACTTCAGTTTCTTGGTGTAAAAGACCACCATCGGATCGTCATAATAATTTTTCATGAAGCTGAGCAGGGAGATAAGCGAGTACTTCTGTTCGGCTATCTTGCCAACGACCTGCGGATCAGGGTTTTCGGGATCATACGCCAGCTGCGTGGCGAGATACATCGCCTCCACCCATCCACCCATGAGCATCAGCCCGAGGGTCCCCTCGTTTCCTTCAAGGCGCATGTGGTTGTCGATCTTCTGATAGGCATCATTCATCAGCCCGGTAAGAGTGTCGGCGTTACTGATATCAGCGTCAAGGCTCCTGATGGCATCAGAAAGAAAAGTGTCAGGCATGTTCAGCCGCTCGCTAAGTATTTTTATTGTATTGAAATAGCTGACTGTCTGCCTGTTGACGCCGAAGAGCTTCATGTAACCCATGTCGACGCCGTATACCCCGAGGTTCATTGCGGCCTTGTAGCTGCTCATGTAAAGATTCTGGTTACTCGGTGGCCAGTATTGCCGTGTCATTGTAATGCAACCCGAGTCTTTCAAAGATATTGCAAACCTCCACCGGCGTCAGCAATCCGTAATAGATCTCCCTCATCTTCGAGGTGTCTTCGGGAGAGTTGGGGATGTATGTGGAAAATACCGGGGCGGGTATATGAGTTGCCTTGTCTGCCCTCTTACAGGATGCGGCAAAGATCAGCACCGCACACAACGCAATGAAAACAGGGAGGGTTTGTCTCATGGCAACGGAAATTTTCCACAAGTTAATAAAAAAAAGATTTTCCGGTCTGTGCAATTATAATACAATGCGTCCGCCGAGGCCGGAGGATATCTTTTTCTGCAGCGAGGTCATTGTCTTGTACCTCTCCTGGAGAGAGGCGATTTTCTCATCGTCGCCGGCAGCTTCGGTCATCGCCCTGCGCAGCTCCTTCTGCATTATCTTGATCTTGTCACTCTTGAACTTGAGGACCGTGTCAGGAACTATTTCCTTCAGCTTCATCTCTTCGGTCTCGACATAGGCACCTCTTGAGCTCCATATCCTGCTGAGCGTATACTGCTCGGTGAGCATGTCGACGGCGATGGCGCTGATGACAGGGTCAGGGTGGTGCACGAAATGCCTGTCTCCCGGGAAGAGACCCTGTGACACATTAAAGGTTATCTCTGAAAAGATGGAGGCAAAGACCGGGTCGTCAAACAGCAGCTCATCCTCTGTTATCTGTGAGATGATATAGTCAGCAACGGTGGTTATGGTCTCAATGCCTGTCTCTTTGTCAACGACACGCGACAGCACCTCGTCGCCGTAACGTATGAGCAGCCGCAGAAGCTCCCTCTCGGAGTAAAACGATGTCTCCTCTTTTTTCTTCTGCTTCTGTGCGGGCGACTGCGGTGAGACGATGGCATCCTGCACAGGCCACGAGTTGCGGTTGCGGAAGCTCTCCTGCTTCCGCAGCTTCATCACCTCGTCAAGAACAACCTCCTCGGGCATGCTGAGCTGGATGCTGCACTCCTTGATATATACCGTGCGTGTTATCTGGTCAGGGATGACAGCTATGGAGCGCACCACTTCCCTTACCAGGTTGGCGCGTCTTACGGGATCGTTATGGGCCTCATCGAGGAGCAGGCTGGTTTTGAACCTGATGAAGTCAGTCTCATTTTCCTTAAGATATCGCTTGAATTCCTCCTCGGAAACTTTCTTGGAGTATGAGTCCGGGTCTTCGCCTTCGGGAAGCATTACTATGCGGACATTCATGCCCTCCTCGAGAACCATGTCGGTGCCCCGCACGGAGGCCTTCACTCCGGCCTGATCGCCGTCGTAGAGCATGGTGATGTTGGGAGTGAACCGCTTGATGAGGCGTATCTGCTCCTGTGTCAGGGCAGTGCCTGATGATGCCACGACATTCTCGACACCGGCCTCGTGCATCGAGAGCACGTCGGTATAACCCTCAACCAGGTAACAGCGGTCTTCACGTGTAATGGCCTGACGTGCCTGGAAGATGCCGTAGACGATGCGGCTCTTGTGGTATATCTCCGTCTCAGGGGTGTTGACATACTTGGCGGCTTTGGGATCATGTTTTATGATCCTTCCGCCGAAACCCAGCACCTGTCCTGAGAGGGAATGGATGGGGAACATAATGCGGCCGGCGAACCTGTCGAAGAGATAGCCCTCCCTGTCGATGGTCAGTCCGCTCAGGACCATATAGTCTGTCTTGTATCCTGCCGACACCGCCTTCTGGGTGAAGTCGTCGCGCTTCTCGTTGCAGTAGCCCACGTCGAATTTATGCAGCACGGCATCGCGGAAGCCACGCTCGCGGAAGTATGACAGACCCAGTGCCATGCCCTCGTGACCGTGGAAGAGGTTCTCGGTGAACTGTCTGGCGGCGTACTGTGTCACCACCAGGATGCTCTCGCGCTCGTTCTGCTTCTGTATCTCCTCGGCGGTGACCTCTTTCTCCTCTATCTCGATATTGTATTTCTTCGCCAGGTAGCGGAGCGCTTCGGGATAGGAGAGGTGCTCATGCTCCATGATGAAGTTGACGGCGTTGCCTCCCTTGCCGCAGCCGAAGCACTTGAAGATGCCCTTGGCGGGCGAGACGGTGAACGACGGGGTCTTCTCGTTATGAAAAGGACACAGTCCCAGGTAGTTGACGCCTCTCTTCTTCAGCGACACGAACTCCTGCACCACCTCGGTTATCTGGGCAGCGTCAAAGATGCGTTCTATTGTTGAGTGGTCGATCATGGATCTGTAAAGTTACAAAAAACAGGCAGTAGAGGACCGAACGTTAAAAAAATGACAGGTGGACATTTTTAGAGAAGGAGCCGGTTTGCAGGTGAGGCAAGGAGCATGTGGCATGGGGCAAAGGGCAAGCGGACTCGGGGAAGGATTATCCTAAACCAGGATTTCTCCTCCTAAGATAGGAGGAGTACCCCGACGAAGGAGGGGGAGGTGGTCTGTCAGACTTGCTGATTCCAGATTATCTTCTTTCCGAAGCCTAGCCTGTTATCAGTCAGTTTTAAATAATTGAGTGATGATTGTCCAGAGATGCAAGTCAGTCAGGGCAGCGTAGGGGAAGCGGCGTATGTAAATCTTTTTTGCACGGGAGAGTTCTTCGCCGGATGGTTGGCTGACGGTGCCGGTGAACTGTATACCCCGTATTCTGCCAACACGCCAGGTTTCAAGGGCGATGGTACCTGCAACGGAAGGATTAGTTAAGAAATTCAGAGCCGTGACGGGTAGTTGTATCGGTGGTGATGACCAGGGTGTTATTCTCCTCATCCCATGCATAGAAACACGAAGCACACCAGGGACCGCGGTCGCTCACGGTGGCAATGCTCAGAAGGTGATGCCTCCGAGCAGCAGTCTTCATGCGTTTGTGTCAATTCTACTCGTTCCACCTGAATGTGTCAATGGTGAATCCCGCCAGGGTGAGCACTCTGTCCGTAACGGTCATAACAAGATCATCTATTGTCTGCGGCCGGCTGTAAAAGGAGGGTGTGGCAGGACAGATAACCGCACCGGCCTCGGTGAGCAGCTTCATATTATTAATATGTATGAGACTGTAAGGCGTCTCGCGGGGCACTAAAATCAGCCGGCGTCGCTCCTTCAGGATCACATCAGCCGCACGGGTGATGAGGTCATCAGAGACACCGTGGGCTATCCTGCCGATCATTCCCATTGAGGCGGGACAGATTATCATGGTGTCATACGATGATGAGCCGGAAGCAAAGGGTGCGTTGAAATCCTTGTTGTCCCATAGCTTCTCGGTACCGGAGGGAACATATACGGTACCGGTTTCATAGAGCATAATCTCCTCCGCATTGCCGGTCAGGATTACCGCAACTTCTGACGGGGGTTCCGGCAGTTCACGCAGTCGCTTCAGCAGACTCAGGGCATATATCGCGCCGCTGGCGCCCGTAATAGCAACGATTATTTTTCTGCTGGTCATAATTTCTTTATGTCAGGCAAAGATATCAAATGTTACAGCTCCCGGAAAAATTCTGCAGCACGCAGTATCCGCAGGCTATTGTCCCTGTTAAACAGGAGGCGCTCAAAATCCCTGCTCTTTTTTTTCAGATCGACACTTTTAAGTATCTTTTCCACAGCTTCCTTGAGTTCTTCAAGTCCGGAGATGGAGTTTTTCGATGACAGGAACAAATAATCCGGAGAGGTCCGGCCGAGGAGAAACATCGCATCATAAAAGTCGCGACCCTTCTGCCGGGCAATCATAGCCGACACCTTCATGGCACACAGGACCGGGTCTGGCGGCACCGGGAAAGGAAAGAAGAGGCCCAGTCCCCTTATATTAGTCAGGACCGGACTGTAGATGAACTTCTGATCCTGACTCTCAACTTTTATCAGGAAACGCTCTTCGCGATGACCCGTCAGTCCAAGTTCAAACATTAGCCCGGGGAAATAGATGTTGCGACGAAAAGCTTTAAGCCTGCTGTTTTCCCTGTCTCTTGCTTCTGCATGATAACCGTTACGACCCAGGAGCTGCAGGATGCCGTCAGTCATCTTTAAGAATTCCTCCCATGATAAATCCTTGCAGTCGAAGTCCAGATCCTCGGAGAACCTGTCGATACCTTTTACCAGCCGCAGGCATGTTCCTCCGATAAGGGTAATTTTTCTTATCCAGACTGTGGTCGACAGGTAGTCAAGGATCAGAAGCTGAATGTATTCCTTAAGTATGTACTTGTTAAACAGCGCATTATCGCGGACCAGCGGCGGATAATAAATCCGGAGATCATCAATTCGTATCATACCGCATAGGTTTTTAAAAGCAGTTTTATTCTTTTATCAAGAGCCTTGCTCTTAACCCGGGAGGAGTAGTCGAGAAGCAGATCCTTCTTCAGCTCTTCATGGAGATAATATTCGTCGAGCCGAAGCTCTTCCAGATCCCTGGCGCTTTTGTAAAAAGGATAAAGATAGAGCAGGTCTGTCAGCGCCTTTTCAGGGGTGGCGAACAGTAAAGTCCGTTCATCGGCCATCGGCCTGATGTCGTAGCCAAACATAAGATCCTCCCTGACGGAGCTGTATGTAAAAAGTCCGAACCGATTGGAGAAGGAGGCGGTTTTCAGTCGATGTGACACTGGTAATCTGTGTCACCGCCTCCGGGATCATTCCATAGAATGCCAGTGCGGTGTGTAAACTGACGTAAGAGGGGAAGTACATGCGGTTAGCGAAGTAATAAGAATAATCAGGCAGTCCCGTATATTCAGGAAAGGTGTAATATCCCTTCCTCAGCCTGATGAGCAGTCCCTGGCTTGTCCAGCGAACCAGATTGTTCCTGCTGAAATCAGGTTGCCAGGCATAGACCTGGTTTACATTAAAACAGGCCAGCGGGAACATCCGCTTTCTGAATTCAATAAAACTCATTCTGTTTGATTTCTGATATGCAACAAATATAGTGCAAAATAGAAACAAAAGCAAATTTATCCGAAGATTTCCGCCATGACGCATCCTCAGGACTGTCCTGGTACGGTGGCCTGAAGATTGATCGGATGGCCCTTATGGCTACAATACTTAAAGGCCTGTGGTCTGAAATGCCCTTGAAACTGCTGCTTGCTGCCTATTGCCCGGATTCGTTCTTATCAAGGATCTGCCTGACAATCTTCGCAATGTACTTGCCAAGTATATCAAACTCTATGTTCACCACTGTACCCTTTTCGATCTGATGAAAGTTTGTCACTTCATGCGTGAAGGGGATGATAGCCACCTCAAATGAGGTATCCTTTGAATTTACGACTGTAAGGCTGACGCCGTTGACGCTGACGGATCCCTTCTCGACTGTGAGATGTTCCGGGGATTTGGGTTCATATTCAAAGGTATAGTACCATGATCCTTCCGCTTCCCTGACAGAAGTGCAAGTGGCTGTGAGGTCGACATGGCCCTGCACCATGTGACCGTCGAGCCGGCCGTCGAGGCGGGTGCTGCGTTCAAGGTTCACCTTGTCGCCCGGCTTCAGCAGGCCCAGGTTGGTCTTGTCAAGTGTTTCGCGTATGGCGGTCACGGTGTAGGTGTTGCCCTCTTTTTTCACCACGGTGAGACATACGCCGTTATGCGATATGCTCTGGTCGATCTTCAGCTCATTGGTGAATGAGCATCGCATGGTGATGTGAATATTATCCTTTTCGTGTTCAATCCGCACCACCGGAGCGGCTTCCTCTACTATTCCCGAGAACATATCTGTAAAAATTGAATTAGGGCAAAGATACGAAATGTTATTGCCTGAAGAATAGATCAGGCATTAGGCAGCCAGTCAATAATGGTTTAAGAGGAGCTTTGAGCCTTAAGTTCAAAAAAGTGTGTTAAAATCACATTTTTAGGTTCATAAAAGTGTAAAAAATTAACACAAATATGACTTTAAGGTTTTAATGAAAGTAGGTTCTTCCTAAATTCAATGATGCCCCAAACCGGGTGCAGAGCAGAAATAAAAGCCAGGCCATAGATTTGACTTTGGACTTTCAGACCTTGGACTTTTAGACTTTTTCTACCAGAACCTTCACAACCTGCTCCTCTATGTCAATCTCTTTGGTGTTGGGAGATGTCATTTCGGCAGAAGGGGCGAGGGAGATCTCCAGCGCCAGCGTCTGGGAGGCAATATAGTCCGAGTGCTTTTTGACGGCAACGGATATAAAAGGCAGATCCTCAATGATAACCTTTATCTTGTCGGTGACCTCGAAACCGGAGTCCTTGCGGATGTTCTGTATGCGGTTCACAAACTCGCGGGCGATGCCTTCATGCAAAAGCTCTTCGGTGACGGTTATGTCAAGAGCGACAGTCAGCCGGCCTTCATTGGCGACAAGCCACCCGGGGATGTCCTCCGAAATAATCTCTACATCATCAGTGGTGATTTTGTAAACCTCACCGTCAAGCTCCAGGTTCCGTGTTCCGAGTTTCTCGAACTCTGCTATCTCAGACTGAGTAAGGGCCAGTATAGCGGCACCCGCCTCCTTCATTTTCTTCCCGAAACGGGGACCAAGAAGCTTAAAATTAGGCTTGACTTTTCGCACCAGCAATCCTGATGTGTCATCCACATATTCGACGTCCCTGACATTCACCTCTGCCAGTATCAACGACTTGACTGCTTCGAAGTTGTTCTTGAAACTGCCGTCGCTGACAGGCACCATTATCCTGGCAAGCGGCTGTCGCACCCTGATGTTCACCCGGCGCCTGAGAGCAAGGATCATCGACGACATTTTCTGTGCTATCTCCATCCTCTCCTCGAGAGCCTTGTCAATCAGCTTTTCATTATATGACGGGAAGGCGGTGAGATGCACCGAGCCCTCCTTATCCCTGCCGCTGACCGAGTTGAGGTCGCAGAAAATGCGGTCAGTGAAGAAAGGTATGACGGGTGAAGCCAGTATAGCCACTGTCTCAAGGCATGTATATAGTGTCTGGTAGGCTGAGAGCTTGTCTTCATCGAGCCCGCCGCCCCAGTATCTCTTGCGGTTGAGGCGCACGTACCAGTTCGAGAGGTTCTCGGTGACGAACTCCGAAATAGCCCTTCCTGCCGGGGTGATATCATAATCGTCATACCGGTCGGTGACCTCTTTGATGAGAGTATTCAGCAGCGAGATGATCCACCGGTCTATCTCGGGCCTTCTCTCCATCGGCACCTGTGGCTCGTTCCCGGTGAACCCGTCCACATTGGCGTAGAGGGCAAAGAACGAATACGTATTATATAAGGTTCCGAAGAACTTGCGCTTCACCTCTTCCACTCCGGAAATATCGAAGCGAAGGTTGTCCCACGGCTGTGCGTTGGTGAGCATGTACCACCGCAGCGGATCGGACCCGTGCTGGTCGATGGTGCTGAAAGGATCAACGGCGTTGCCCAGCCGCTTCGACATCTTGTTTCCGTTCTTGTCGAGCACGAGGCCGTTGGAGATGATATTCCTGTACGATACCGAATCAGAAATCATTGTTGCGATGGCATGGAGAGTGAAGAACCATCCGCGTGTCTGGTCAACGCCCTCGGCGATGAAGTCGGCCGGGAACATTTCGGCAAAATTTGCCTTGTTCTCGAACGGATAATGTGCCTGAGCATAGGGCATGGCTCCCGAGTCAAACCATACGTCGATGAGATCCGTCTCGCGCTTCATCGGCCTGCCGGTTCTGCTGACGAGGATGATCGCGTCAACAAACGGACGGTGCAGGTCAAGCAGCGAATAGTTTTCCGTGCTGTTGTCGCCCTCGACGAAATTTGCCAGCGGATTATGTGTCATATAACCTGCATCGACGCTGCGCGATATCTCCATCTTGAGCTCTGCCACCGACCCGATGCATATCTCTTCCTGGCGGTCCTCGGTCATCCAGATGGGCAGGGGAGTACCCCAGAAGCGTGAGCGCGACAGGTTCCAGTCGACGAGGTTCTCAAGCCACTTGCCGAAGCGGCCGGTGCCGGTGCTCTCGGGTTTCCATTTGATAGTGTTGTTCAGTTCTATCATCCGGTCGCGCAGAGCGGTTGTGCGTATGAACCATGAGTCAAGCGGGTAATAAAGAACAGGCTTGTCTGTGCGCCAGCAATGCGGATAGGTATGTATCTGTTTCTCTATGCGGAAAGCTTTTCCCTCCTGCTTGAGCATCACTGCGATGTCAACGTCGAGGGTGGGGTCTGTTTCCGTAAGGGATTCGTCATATTCGTTCTTGACATAGCGGCCTGCAAACGGACCGTATGTTGTGGTGTTGACATGTGTGGCCGTAAATGCCTGGTCAAGATCGCCGAGCGGCACCATGCGACCGCGACGGTCGACAAGCGGTCCCTGGAAGCCGTCTGACATCACCACCATCAGGGGCGGGATGCCGTTCTCGCGTCCGGCGCGATAGTCGTCGGCGCCGAAGGTGGGAGCAATATGCACTATGCCGGTACCGTCAACGGTGGTGACGAAGTCGCCGGTGATGACGCGGAAAGCACCTTCGCCCGGATCAACCCAGTTGATCAGCTGCTCATAATCGATGCCTTTCAGGTCTGAGCCTTTGAAGGAGCCCGTGACCTTGTATTCAAGTTTCTTGTCAGGGGCGAAGATCACCGGTATCAGTTCTTCTGCAAGGATGACTGTGATTGGTTCGGAGGTATATGGATTTGTGGTTCTGACCTTTGCATATTTTATATCCGGACCCACTGCCAGGGCGGTGTTTGACGGGAGCGTCCACGGCGTGGTGGTCCATGCCATGATCTTCACTCCGTCGGTGTCAATATCCCGGAAAAGGAATTCCGACCGCTCATTGCGTTTCAGGCTGAAAAGGGCTATGCACGTTGTGTCTTTCACATCGCGGTAGCAGCCCGGCATGTTGAGCTCGTGAGAGCTGAGGCCTGTGCCGGCGGCGGGTGAGAATGGCTGAATGGTGTAACCTTCGTAGAGAAGGCCTTTTTTATACAGTTCCTTCAGCAGCCACCAGAGGGTTTCGATATACCTGTTGTCATATGTGACATACGGATTGTCCATATCGATCCAGTAGCCCATATGGCGTGTCAGATCCTCCCACACATCGGTATATTTCATCACATCCTTGCGGCAGGCTGCGTTGTATTCTTCCACGGAGATTTTAGTCCCGATGTCTTCCTTGGTGATGCCCAGGGTTTTCTCCACTCCGAGCTCGACGGGCAGTCCGTGTGTATCCCAGCCGGCCTTGCGTTTCACCTCGTAACCCTGCATTGTCTTGTAGCGGCAGATGGTGTCCTTGATGGCGCGGGCCATGACATGATGTATGCCGGGCAGTCCGTTGGCGGACGGCGGACCTTCAAAAAAGACAAATTCACCCTTGCCGTTGCGGCTGCGGAGCGACCTGCGGAAGGTGTCATTCTCATCCCACATCTTCAGCACCTCGCTGTTCACCTTTGCCAGGTCAAGACCCTTGTATTCGGGAAATCTCTTGGACATTTGTTATCTATTCGTTTTGAGCAGCCGCAAAATTAATAAAAATGCGTATATAACAAGGCAATAGGCATTTGGCAATAGGCAGTAGTGGTGCAACAAAATAGTGTTCAGGCTTACGCGGGCATTTGCACGACATAATTAAAAAATCCATCAACTTTTCAACCCTTCAACTTTTCAACTATTTATATTACCTTTGCCTATCAAAATTCTAACACCGGTAGCCATGGCAGAAAAGACAAGATATTCGGATGAGGAGCTGGAGGAGTTCAGGCATATAATTATGACCAAGCTCGAGAAAGCCAGACGCGACTACGAGGTTCTCAAGGCCAGTATCACCCACGAGGATAACAACGATACGATGGACACCTCCCCCACCTTCAAGGTGCTGGAAGAGGGTGCCACCACGCTGTCAAAGGAAGAGGCCGGAAGACTGGCACAGCGGCAGCTGAAGTTCATCCAGCATCTGCAGGCGGCGCTGGTGCGTATCGAGAACAAGACCTACGGCATCTGCCGTGAGACAGGACAGCTCATCAGCAAGGAACGGCTCCGCGCCGTGCCCCACGCCACCCTCTCCATGGAGGCCAAGCTAAGACAGAAATAGCCTTAGTTCGATCGGGCGTTTCTAAAGATAATATTGTAAATACTTTTAAAGAAGTACCGGAGATCGGTGCCTAAGTGGCTTTTGTCCCAGGCGTCAAGGTATTTTATCTCGGAGAGCTGTATCTCTTCAAGCCCGGCAGGCATGTCAGCATAGTAGGGAGGAATAAGTCCGGGTTTGTATTTAATACGCCTGTTGCGGATATCATTGTCATATAAATTAAAATAGTGCTGTGAGAGAGGCCGCACTCCCACTATCTTCATGTCTCCGCGGAAGAGATTGACTATCATCGGCAGCTCATCGAGCCATATGCGTCTGGTGAAACGACCCCACCCGGTGACACGGAAATCGTGCTTCATCTTGCCTCCCGCCTGCAGATCGTGCAGGTCATAGACATATCCCTGCAGGAACTCAGAATATGGGTGCATGGTGCGCAGTTTGTAGACTATAAAAGTATTACCGTCACGACCGATGCGCGGCAGGGCTATGATCATACCGTAGCCGCTGCCGTTGACAGGCAACGGCTCGGATTTGCGCTGTGCCCTGATGCACAGCATATTTCCTGCAAATTTTTCCTGCTTTATGGCAAAACCGGCACGGCATAACCGACCCAGCGCCTCGGCCCGCGAGAGAGGCGCATTGGCTCCCCGGGTCATGAAATTCCACAGACCCCTGGTCAGACGCAGGCGGGGGGCAACCCTTCGGATAAGAAAATCAGGGACGGCAACAAAGAGATAATATAACACCGGTGTAAACTTATGGCGCAGCCGGCTCACACGCTGCTCAAGCGTCTCCACACTGCATAAGAAATATGCCGTCGCCTGTCAGCCGGACATTAACCGTATCAAGAAAGGCATCGATGTCATTTATGCCGTTCATGGGTTTCAGGTTGATGATGCAGGAGTAATCTCCCGGCGCCAGGTTCTGTATATTAAAAACTTCCGCTGTTGAGACTACCGCCAGACGCGATCCCTCGGCACGGCTTACCATCGACGAAATTGCCTCTGCCCGTTCACGCGAACATCCCTGCTGCAGGCGAAGAGTCAGCTCGGGATCAGGCGTGATGCCGTTGCCGTTCTCCGGATGCGAACGGGCAACCATGTCGCGCTCCGAAGGCCTGATCAGGTCAGGATCCTGTAGGGATGCCCTGCTGAATGCAAGCCAGATCATACCGGCTGCCAGCTCCAGGAACGTAGCGGTAAGTGCGGTTCCGAAGACAACAGTCCTGGAATAGCCCAGGTCACGAACCGCAAACAGTATCAGGGCAGCAATACTGGTTGCAATGAGGTTCGATGTTACAACATAGTAAAAAAGAGTTCTCAGATTAATGATGTGCCCCCTGCCTATCTTGCCGTTAAGAAGTGAAACAATCACCCATAGCAGGGCAAGGATCAGAAAGAAAGGGGCATGAGACGGGACATACTCCAGAAATCCGGAAGGCTTGAACAGGGTCATAACGAAATATGACAGAGCCAGGATGAGTATGTCAAGAAAAAGACTGTAGTACCGAAAACGACGTGTATTCATTTCCCCTCAATTCTTGTGCAAGATATTACAAATTTAATCCAGGAGTTATCTTTGCATAAACATGAAGCCAATGAGATCATCAACAAACTTATCAACACTGATATTATTCTTATTGGTTTTTTGCCTCTCTCCGCTTCATTCACAGGTCATTCCGGAGCCGGTTGCCGATGAGAGTATTTATTCATTTCTCGACGAGCTTGCTGCAGACGGCATCATCAGTTTCAACCAGGCTGTGAAACCTTACAGCAGGAAGATGATCTCGGGCCTCCTTGAGACGGCGGCGGAGCACACTGAAGAAATGACATCCCGGCAGAAAAAAGAGCTGGAGTTTTTTATAATCTCTTTTGGCATGAAGACCGAACCGGGCAAAATGAAGCTGGTTTACAATCCGGCCACGGCCCAGTACAGGGATTCGATGTTCAATCTCACTGTGTCACCCATCCTGGGAATAAGTTACAGTTCGGACGGATCGGTAGCGTGGAAGAACGGTGCGAAGGCTTACGGAAGCTACGGCAAATGGGGCTTCTTCGCAGCGCTGCAGGATAACCACCAGGACCCGTTGCTGGGAAGCCCTGAATACCTCACTCGCGAAAGGGGAGGGCATATCAAAAACGGTACCGACTTCTCCGAGATGACCGGGGGTGCAAGCTACATGTGGAAATGGGGAGACATCTCTTTCCTGAAGGATGCTCCCGTGTGGGGCAGCGGTTATGCCGGGACGAATATCCTTTCCGGCAGGGCGCCGTCGTTCATGCAGATAAAACTCCATCTCAAACCTGCGGAATGGTTTGAGATGACCTGGCTGTACGGCTGGCTGAACTCGATGGTGGTCAACTCGGCACGGTCATACTGGGTGACAAATTCATACGGACTTGATTATCGTGAAGTATATCACAATAAATACATTTCCACCAACCTTTTCACTTTCACGCCTTTTCGCCGTTTCAACATCTCCCTGGGCAACAGCGTGGTATGGTCAGACCCGAGACTGTCACCTTACTATCTGATGCCACTTTTCTTCTATAAGTCGGTCGATCACGGCATGAACTCCGGAATCGACAACAGCAACGCACAGATGTTCATCGACATCAGCTCACATAATATAAAGCACCTTCATCTGTACGGCACCCTGTTCATTGATGAGCTGTCGACAGAACGGTTCACCACCTCCGATTATAACTTCTTCTCGTGGAAGGGAGGGGCCCGTGCCGGCAATTTCAGTTTTCTTCCCAACCTGTGGCTGACGGCTGAATGCACCTTCACCTACCCGCTCACCTTTCAGCATTATGTTCCTACAATCACCTTCGAGAACCAGGGCTACAACATGGGGCACTGGCTGCGGGACAACAGCAGGAGCTGGTGGTTCGCTCTTGACTATAAGCCGATAAGGGGAATGAACATCCGGCTGTGGCATGAGCGGTCGGAGCGGGGACCTGATTATCAGAGCATTGGCGGCGCCCGTGTTGGCCTGCCTTATCTTGAGACCATTGAGTGGAGTAACATCACAACCGGCCTCGAGGTCAGGTACCTGATCACCGGCGGCGTTCAGGTCAAAGCCGCTCTGATAAAAAGTAATATCGAAGGAGAAGAATCCTGGACTGCCCCGCATCTCTACGGCCAGACAACAACCTTCAGCGGCGGCCTTGTCTGGGGATTCTGAAGTTGTCCTGTGGAGGTATCTGATTATCCCGACGAAAGTTGGGAAGGTCCTAATGAAAATTAATTTGCAATGATATGCTAAATTACTGCAATGACGATTGCAAAATAACATGAAATGATAATAGTAACCCGATCTGAAAAAAGCGTTCGCATTTTGATGTAAACCTAATATCAGGACAGACCACCCCTTGCAGCGCTTCAGCCCATCGTACCCCTCCTAACTTAGAGGACTTCAGACTTCTTACATTAGACAAATTTTATTAAATTTGCCGGGCAATACAGATTATTATGGAAGTTAACCAGACACCTCCCGTGAAGGAAGAGATTCCGGCACTGGTCAAGCCGGAGAAGGGGTGGTATGCAATTTATACACATTCACGCGCAGAGAAACGCGTCAGCGACAGGCTGAAAGAAAACGGCATCGAGACATTCCTTCCTTTACAGAAAACCCTGCGCCAGTGGTCCGACCGCAAAAAGCTTGTTGAGAAACCTCTTATAAGCTCTTACGTCTTTGTCAAAGTACTTCCAAAAGACTTCTTCACCGTACGCACAACCGACGGCGTTGTGAAGTTCATCATGCTCCAGGGCAAGCCTGTTGTCATCCCCGAGATCCAGATCACCAACCTGCGCATCCTGTGCGGCAGCGATGTCGACGTGGCGGTCAGCAGCGACGTCTACGCCAGGGGCGATACGGTGGAGGTGATCTACGGCTCCCTCACCGGCCTCAGGGGCGAGCTGATCAGGGTGGGAAGAAAACACAAGGTGGTAATACGTATCATACAACCGGGCATGAACCTCACGGTTGATATAAAAACCACATCCATACGTAAACTCGAAAAAAATTAGGATATTTAGTTCGCCTTAGCTTCGACAAAAAACATTGACTCTATGAAAAAAATAATCCCGTTTGTTGCCCTGATCGCTGATGCTCGCCTCCTGCTCCACCCAGAAAGAGCTGTCATACCTGAACAATCTTGATGCAGCCGGAGGTGAAGATCACTTTACAATGGAAATTCCGGACTACAAGGTTCAGCCCCGTGACATATTGTACATCTCGGCAAAGACTCAGACACCCGAGGGCACGCTCCAGGAAATATTTGCGGATAAAAATGCTCCCAGCGGCGCTTATATTCAGAGTGATGCATCCCAGTATGTAATGGGTTACAGCATCGACCCTTCAGGTTATGTGACAGTACCGTTGCTGGGCAGGATAGCCGTTGAAGGAATGACAATCTACGAGATACGTGATCTTATGCAGGCAAAGGTGGACTCTCTTTTCCAGCATGCATATATCGAAGTGAGGCTGCTGAGCTTTAAGTTCACTGTCATAGGCGAAGTTGGCGCCCCGGGAAGCTATGTTAATTATAACGATCAGCTGACGGTCCTTGAAGGTATCGGTCGTGCCGGCGGAGTGACAGAGACAGGCGCCAAGGAGAAGAGTGCTGGTCATCAGACCTACAGGCAATACGACAACCACATACCAGATTAATCTGCAGGACAAAAACACCCTGGCCTCACCAGCATACTTCCTTTCTCCCAACGACGTGATTATAGTGCAGCCGGTCCCCAAAAAGACATTCAATGTCAACCTTCCGACCTATGCATTTATTATTACCTCTGTGACGAGCGCTCTCACCACCACATTACTTATGATAGATTATTTCGGGAACTAACAATATCAGAGTCTGATGGAAAACGACGAACAGAATTACTATCTGCCCGAGAGCGAGGGCATCGACTTCCGCAGGTACTTTTCACTTTTCATCAGTAACTGGTACTGGTTCGCTGCTGCGCTGTTTCTCACCCTCGCTATAGCATACGGCGTCAACCGCTGGGGCGAGGAGATCTATACCGTCCAGAGCACCATTCTGATCAAGGACGAAGAGAACGGCGGCGGATATGCCGAGATGGACAAGATCATCCCCGGGGGTGATATCTTCGGCACACGGCAGAACCTGCAGAATGAGATCGGTATACTCAAATCGTTCGGCCTCAATCACCAGGTGATGTATTACCTGGATGATTTTCATGTTGTGTATACAGCTGTTGGTAAGCGGGGTATTGCCGAAAGCCGCATGTACAGGAACTCACCCTTCGTCGTCAAGTGTGACAGTATCTGGGCACAGCCCGCAGGTAAACGTGTTGATGTTAAAATAATCTCACCCGAGAAATACCTTCTCTCCATTGAAGCTGACGGATATGAGGGAGAGCACAGCTTCGGCGAGCGGTTCAGCAAATATGGATTTGACTTTATCATCCTGCCACGTACCCTGGGGGTCTCTCCTTATGTCGCAGGGGCTTCAAATAAATATTATTTCTATCTGGCATCTCCGCCGGCCCTGGCCAACATGTACCGTTTCAAGCTGTCGGTCACACCCATTGAGGAGGATGCAACGCTGGTCACCCTTGCCGTCACAGGACTGGTGCCTGAGCAGGAGGCTGAGTACCTGAATACCCTCATGGACGCATATATTGCTCAGGGTCTGCAATGGAAGAATGAGGCAGCGGCGAAGACCATTGAGTTTATCGAAGAGCAGCTTGGTTTTATCTCAGACTCCCTCAGGAGGGCTGAGAACAGGATGGAAAATTTCCGTTTTGACAACCGTTTTGTCGATCTCACCACAGAGGGCAACCTTGTGCTGCAGCGTCTTGAACGGTATGAGACCGAGAAGAACACCCTTAACCTGGAGAAGCAGTATTATGAGTACCTGAAAGAATACCTGACCTCACGGAATGAGAGCGGACTTATCGTCTCTCCCAGTATCATGGGTATTGGCGATCCGCTCCTCATCAGGCTGGTGGAAGAGCTCTCGCAGCTGCAGCTGCAGCAGAAGCAGGTCGGTTTTGTGCTGAAGGATGAACTGCCTGCGTCAAACCTGGTCTCCGGCAAGGTGGAGCAGGCACGGGCCTCCCTGCTTGAGAACGTGACAAACAGCATCAACCAGCTGCAGATATCGATGAATGATGTCGAAGGGCGCATTGCTGAGGTGAACGGACAGCTCGGAAGACTGCCTGGCACAGAGAGAAAGCTGATACGGATACAGCGCGACTTCGACCTGAACAGTACGGTATATAATTTTCTGCTCGAGAAGAGGGCTGAGGCAGGTATTGCAATGGCCTCAAAGGTCTCTGACAACAAGGTGATTGATTATGCAGAGCCGTATAACGCAGCACGTATCAAACCGAAGACAAGACAGAACTACATGCTTGCCCTTATCCTCGGGCTGCTTTTTCCTGCCATAGCCATCATCATCATCGACCTGCTGAACAATAAGATCATTGACAAGAAGGATATCGAGAAAGCGACAAAAGCGCCCATTCTCGGCTTCATAAGTCACAGCAGCTACGGCAATGAGATTCCCGTCATTGAGAAGCCCGGCAGCACGCTGGCAGAGAGTTTCCGGAGCATACGCACCTCGCTGAAGTATTTTACTCCCGGCGATCAGCCGGTGGTGATAGCGGTGACCTCCACCGTCAGCGGTGAGGGCAAGACTTTCGTGGCTGTTAACCTGGCATCGATAATATCCCTCCTTGGCCGCAAGACGCTTCTTGTAGGTCTCGATCTGCGCAAACCGCGCATACATAAGATACTGGGCATTGAAAACTCGGAGGGCATGAGTAATTTCCTCAGCGGTAACAGCAAGTATGATGAGGTCATTCAGAAGACATCGATTGAGAACCTCTGGTTTGCCTCTGCCGGTCCCATACCTCCCAATCCTGCAGAGCTGATAGAGCGCAAGGCCATGACCGACTTCCTCGAAAAAGCCAGGAAGCAGTTTGATTTCATCATCCTCGACACGCCGCCTGTTGCCGTTGTCACCGATGCCATGCTGCTGGCACGGCGTTCCGACATGACCCTCTTCGTGGTCAGGCAGCGCTACACCTCCAGGAACACGCTTCATCTGATTGACGAGATCTACCGCAACAAAGAGATAAGCAATCCCGGCATCATTGTCAACGACATATCGATGTCAGGTTATTACGGGTATGGCCTGCGCTACGGTTATACAATGGGATACGCCTACGGTTATAACTACGGTTACAAGTACTACGGCCACACCGCCTACGGCAAGGGAGCCAAAGATGAAGCCGGAGCGTATTATACAGAGGAATGAACCTTTCAACCCTTCAACCTTTCAACCTTTCAACTTTCACCTTTAACCATTTACCTTTCACCTTTTAACTTTTTTTATATCTTTGCTCGTCACAACCGCTAACCTGCGGAAGTCCGAAAACTTGGGGAAGTATTGACATAAGATAAAGAGTCGTAAAAAGCAATCGACTCACGCTTTATTTGATTAACCTTGAGATTGTTAGGCACTTGACCAAGTGTGACTGACCAACCGAAGGAGTTTTTAAAATCAACAGAACTGGCATATAGCCAGGAGCAAAAAGTATGTAAAAAATCACTACTGCCTATTGCCTACTGCCTATTGCCTCTTACACCTAAAACATCCTAATCACCCTTCATTAACATCAATATGGAAACACCCAAAAAACCCGCCCCCCCTTCCGACGACATCGACCTGATGCGCTACGTCTCCCTGTTCATCAGCAACTGGATATGGATAGCCGTGGCATTGTTCCTGGCATTGTCACTGGCATATATTTTCAACAGGTACTCAGCAAGGGTATACAATGTGAAAAGTATCCTTCTTGTGAAGGAGAACCAGAACACCGGCGCTGTTGCCAACATGGAACAGATCTTCGCGGGCAGCCTCTACAATCCTTATCCCAATCTCGATGATGAGGTGGCAATACTGAAATCATATACTCTTAATTACCGCGTCATTGAAGAGATGCCTGAGCTTCAGGTTGCGTTATGTACCTGTCTCACGTAATGGCATACAGGGACAGCGGACGTACAAAACATCACCCTTTGTGGTGAAAAAGCTCTCGGATGACCAGCCGGCAGGAGTACCGATGACAATCAGGTTCACGGGACCAGAATTCATATACCGTAGAGGTTGATGAGGATAAACTAGAAGCCTGGCAGCAAGGACCATAAAGCAAACCTGAACCGTGAACGAACCAGAACCCGGAACAGGAATTTAAGCTCGGAGAAGTTTATAATTATAACGGATTTAACTTTGTGGTTGAACAGCGCGACAGCACCAAATCCATCAATGGCGAAAACAACCGCTGGCTCGTCTGGTTTGAATCACCGGCCGATCTGACAAACGGATACCGGTCAAGCCTGAAAGTTGAGCCTGTGAAAGAGTATGCCTCTGTATTCACTCTTTCTTTTAATGGCTATTCACCGCAGCAGGGCGCCGACTATCTGAATAAGCTGATGGAGCTGTATATCACTTCAGGGACTAGAATGGAAGAGCAGGGCTGCAGATAAGACAATTGAGTTCATAGAAGCGCAGCTGGGACTGATCTCGGACTCTCTGAAGCTGGCGGAGAACAGTATGGAAAGCTTCAGGCTGAACAACCGGTTTGTCGACCTGACCCTCGAAGGCACACTTGTTCTTCAGCGGCTTGAGAAGTTTGAAGGTGAGAAGAACATGCTGGGACTGCAGATGCAGTATTATGAGTATCTCCTTGATTATCTTGATTCCCGTGAAGACAGTGAAAGCATCATCTCTCCAAGTGTAATGGGTGTCACTGACCCGGTCC
Source organism: uncultured Bacteroidales bacterium (assembly GCA_963730615.1). GTDB lineage: Bacteria > Bacteroidota > Bacteroidia > Bacteroidales > VadinHA17 > SR-FBR-E99. Next base: position 256,072 of record CAVSSR010000003.1, read on the forward strand.
TGGTGAAACTGGTTGAAGAGTTTGCAACACTGCAGCAGCAGAGAAAGCAGATGGCATTCACGGTGAAGGATGAACCTGCCGCAGGTGCAGCTGCATGGATCAGAAGATTGAGGATGCACGTGCGGCTCTGCGTGAGAATGTCTCAAGCGCCATCAGCCAGCTCAAGCTTTCAATAGATAATGTTAACAGCCGCATTGCAAAGGTGGAGCAGGAGCTGGGTCGTCTTCCCGGCACCGAGAGACGTCTTATCGGTATCCAGAGGAAATTTGACCTTAACAATTCGGTATATACCTTCCTTCTGGAGAAGCGTGCCGAGGCAGGCATATCCAAAGCATCGCAGATAACAGATAACCGCATCATTGACATGGCGGTTGTGCAAAACAGCACCCAGATCAGGCCAAAATCCATGAAGAATTATCTTGTTGCACTGCTCCTTGGACTAATGCTGCCGATGGCCTTGATTGTGATCTTCGATCTGTTCAACAACAAGATTATCGGGCGTCATGATGTCGAAGCGCTGACAAAAGCTCCTATCATAGGCTTTATAAGTCACTCGGATTATCATGTTGAGGATCCTGTTGCTGAGAAGCCGGGCAGCACACTGGCTGAGAGTTTCAGGGCAGTGCGCACTTCGCTGGCCTTTTATACCGGACAGACAAAATGCCCGGTAGTGTTGTCAGTTCTCCTGTCAGCGGCGAAGGCAAGACCTTTGTCTCGGTCAACCTTGCCACCATCATCTCCATGATGAACAAAAAGGTGCTTATCGTAGGACTCGATCTGCGCAAACCCCGTGTTCATGCAATTCTCAAGGCAGGCAACGGCCACGGCATGAGTCAGTATCTCAGCAGCAACGCCACTTTTGAGGAGGTCATTGTACCAACTGAGATAGTAAACCTGTGGTTTGCACCGTCAGGCCCCGTCCCGCCCAATCCTGCAGAGCTTATCGGATCGCCGAAGATGACTGAGTTCATTGCCCGTGCACGCAATGAGTTTGACACAATCATCATCGACACACCGCCGGTGGGCATTGTCACAGACGCCCTGCTCCTCAGCCAGCTTGCCAATGTTACACTGTTTGTCGTCAGGCAGAGGTACACCACCAGGGGTTCGGTATCTCTTCTTGACGAGATCTACCGTAAAGGCGAGATGTCAAACGTGGCGCTTGTTGTCAATGACATATCAGCATCCGGTTATTACGGCTACGGCCTCCGCTACGGCTACACCCTCGGCTACGGCCACCGCTATTATGACCCGGGCAACTACTATACAAAGGAATCGAATAAGGGTTCCGGATACTATACAAACGATTAAAGTCTGAAGTCTAATAGTCTCTAGTCAGAAGGTCCTGTGAAACTGACCCTCAGACCTCAACACAAAAGACATATGAAATCACTACTTACCTCCTTCTCTTCCTGATACACTCTTAATGACACCGGCCGCAGGCCAGCCCGACCAACGGATTGCCAAAGACCCGAAAATCAACTACGACTGGCGCCCTGGATTTGTAAGCATTACGGAACTTACCGGAGCATTGGACTTGGCATATACCGAGAGACATTATCAAAATATTACTATGGTGTTACCACGATGGCCGGATACCAGTTCACACGTAACATAAAGGCAGGGTGCGGGAGTTGGAATCCACAGCCATAATGACGGGACTCTGTTTCCGTTTTTATGGATATGAGGTATAGCTTCAACGCACAGGATTTCGTTCCGTTCTTCGCAGGCGAGGTGGAATAATGCTGGATTTCAGTGACCTGGAAAACACCCGTGTTTTCATAAATCCTTCCGCAGGCGTGAAATATGTTGCCGCCAACAGGGTTGGAGTCTCCTTCTCCACAGGAGTAATGGTGACCACCGGAGGCCCCAGTGCCCGCAAGTCATACCTGAATTTCAAACTAGGACTCGAACTCAAGGGAAAAAAATAGAAATAACTGTTATTGATCCCCTTATTTGGCCTGAGAGAATTTCCGGATTAAGCGATTTTTTTATTGTTTGTTGTGTGGTTATAAACTAAGCAGAATGTCGGATTCACCCAAAATTGATTATTTAATAATCGGAGCTGGAATTATAGGTTTAGCAATAGCCAGAGACCTTAGAAACCGGTTTCCCGGGGCAAGTTTAGCTATCCTTGAAAAAGAACCTGACGTTGCGTACCACAGCAGCGGAAGAAACAGCGGCGTACTACATGCCGGCTTCTACTACACTGCCGATTCTCTGAAAGCCAAATTCACGAGCGACGGCAACAGGCAGATGAGGGAGTACTGCCATGCCAACGGATTGCATATCAGGGAGACGAAAAAGGTAGTAGTCGCAAAGGACGAGACCGAGCTGCCTGCATTGTTCGAGCTTGAGAAGAGAGGCAAAGTCAACGGCGTGGAGGTTAAGATTATAGACGAAAAAGAGCTTGCTGACATTGACCCGAACGTTAAGACCTTTAAGCATGCTCTCTGGTCACCTTCTACCGCCACTGTCGATCCTATTGAGGTAAACCAGGCGATAAAGGAAGAGCTGAAGGAAAAGGGTGTGCAATTTTTCTTCAACGAAGGTTACGCATCAAGAATTGATGGAAATAAGATAAAAACAACAAGAGGTAACATCTTATCAGCAACTAAACTTATAAATGCTGCAGGACTTTATGCCGACAAAGTGGCAAGAGATTTCGGTTACTCAAAGAAATATACGATCATACCGTTCAAGGGGATATATCTTAAATACACTGGCTCGCACAAGCCGGTAAACACCAATGTATATCCTGTGCCAAACCTTAAGAACCCATTTCTTGGAGTGCATTACACAGTCACTGTCGATGGACACGTGAAGATCGGACCCACCTCTGTGCCAGCATTCTGGAGGGAGAATTACAAAGGTCTGCAAGGATTCAGTTTCAGTGAGATGACAAGCATACTCGGCAAGGAAGCAAAGCTCTTCTTCAGGAACTCATTCGGTTTCCGCAGTCTTGCCATAGACGAAATCAGGAAGTACAACAGAAATTATTTCACCGGCCTGGCTGCCTCAATGGTAAGGCATCTTGACACCAAAGGTTTTACTGAGTGGGGCAAACCCGGCATCAGGGCACAGCTCCTTGATGTCACCACCGACGAACTTGTTATGGATTTCATCGTCGAGGGAGACAAAGATTCTTGTCCATGTGCTCAATGCCGTTTCCCCGGCATTCACTTGCAGCTTTCCCTTTGCCAGCCATGTAATTGACAACTACGTACTGTAAATCACTACTGCCTACTGCCTACTGCCTCATTGCCTTTATTCGTCATACAGTATCGCACAACAAATTTTTAAATCTAAACTATCACCTAAAGAATAATTTGTACCTTCGACACCAAAGTCATTCACCCGTAACCTAGACAATCTATGAAAAGACTTTACATCATTCATCGTCGCATTGATCCTGACAGCATCCTATGCTGCTGCACAGGTAACCACCGAACGCTGTTTCCACCTCGATAAAGTGCAGTTCCTGCAGCATAGGCAGGACTTCTGGAGAAGCCATACACTCTATTCAACGTCTGCACGACCGTTGCAACAGCTACAGGTAGGCTATTATAACCTCACTGAGGTGCAGTATGGTTTCGGACTGGCATGCAACTGATGACCCGTATTCAGATCACTATGCCGGCATTACCACTGTCAACGGATACCGTTTTGGCAACGGTCTCGCACTGGGTGGAGGAGTAGGATATCATCAATACAATGACGGCTATGCTGTACCTATATATGGCTGACTGCAGATGGTTTCTCGGGAAAGCAACGGGTAAAATTCTTCGTAGCGGGATCTGGTGGTTTTCTGATGAATTTTGAAAACTTTAATGATTATTCGAGAGTTTTTGTTAATCCCGGTGCTGGTATTATCGTTCCCCTGTCGAAAAGCCTGCATCTTTCATTTTCTGCAGGACTTTTGACTCAGTAGGACCGTGGCTACATTCATGAAGATCCAGGATGGCGGATATCGCGATTCTTTCATCAATATGAAGCTGGGGCTTCTTTTGGCAAGTAAAATTTTTCTTGACTTGTGATCTTTTCTTTCCTAAATTAGTAGTGTCTGATAAAATCTACTAATTATGAAAAGATTAATTATCTTTTCTGCATTGTGCTGTCAGCTACATCCTGCTTACAGGATGTGCCACAGTAAAGGTCTACTCTGATGCGGAGCTGAAGAATGAAACAGGACTCCGCTCCTACACTCTCAAACCTTATCTGCTTGTGGAATACCAGGCAGAAAAGGATAACACGGTTAAAACGACTGTGGTTTATCTGCCCGATCTTGCCAATCCGCAGTACATGGTGCTTAAACCAGGAATTGGGTCAAGCGAGCTGAAAATGAGCTTTAACAACAGCGCCCTTGAATCATACGGTGTTGTGGCTGATTCACAAGTTGCCTGAAAGCATGGAAGCCTTTGCCGCGATACTCTCAAAAAGCGCCTATGCCACCCAGGCCTTCACCGGCCCGGAATCACAAGGAACGCGAAACCCGGAACCCGGAACATCTTTCAGGTTGTTTGAAATCATCCCCGGTCCTGATGGAACGACATTGAAGGAGGTCATGCCATGAAAAACAGGATACTTAACAGAAAGATATGGGTCAGCGGCGTCCCTCATAAAGTTGGCACCGGCTGGCTCTCCCGCAGCCTGACCTTGGTGATTATACCGTTGCCAGTAAGCAGATCACAGCCTTCAACAAAAAGCTGGAACTTCCCAACTCCAAATCACTTCAAACTCCGAACTCGAACTGCAAGACCCTCAGCCTGTGGATCTGAGGGAGTGGTGCACTCCTGTTGAAAACCAGCTGGATCTGGGCGCATGCACAGCTCATGCCGCCGCCGGCATTGTTGAATATTTTGAGAGAAGAGCTTTCGGAAAGCATATCGACGCATCAAGACTCTTCCTTTACAAGACTACACGAAACCTGATGCAGGTCACCGGTGACACCGGGGCATGGCTCGCGAGAGACCATGGGTGCACTGGTGCTGTGCGGCGTGCCTGATGAGAAGTACTGGCCGTATAAGGTTAAGGACTTTGACAAGGAACCAGGCGGCTTTGTCTATGCCCTGGCAGAGAACTACTCGACTATTAAATATTTCTCTCACGACCCGCAGGGATCAGATACTGCCGGCAGCAGATGTTCTCACTTCAGTTAAGAAATATCTTGATGCAGGCATCCCATCTATGTTCGGCTTCTGGGGATTTCAGTCGTTTGAGGACTCAGACAAGCCCGGTGACATCCCCTACCCCTGCAAGGGAGAATCTGCCCAGTGGGGACATGCTGTTGTTGCGGTCGGTTATGACGACAGCCGGGTGATCACAAACCTGAGTTGTAAAGCAGAGACCAAAGGCGCTCTTCTGATCCGCAACTCCTGGGGCAAGTCCTGGGGTGAAGACGGCTACGGCTGGCTGCCCTACGAATATGTTCTCAATGGACTTGCTTTAGACTTCTGGTCACTGCTTGATATGAGATGGATTGACACAGGGCAATTTGGCCTTTAAGCAAAGCCTCGGTTCCGTCTTAAACATCTGATCCTGCGAGTTCGTCATCAGGCATTTCAGAAGGTACGCCAGGGCCCCGCTGACCCCGGCAATCAGAACAGGTTTCAGTGTCAGCCAGGTAAAGATGGCTCCGGTGTCAAGTAACTCGATGATGCCGCTGATCACGGCAGCAAGGAAAGCAATGAAAAGGCCTCTCGAAAGGTCCTTCCAGTCGAGTGTAAAGAACTTTGATTTCATAACAAATCGTTTTAGAATTTAACTTTCACGCTTATAAAGTTATTCCAAATAAGGTTGCAAGTCAAGATTAACGATAAACCCGAATTGCAATATTACAAGATTGCATGAATGCACGACCTTTTAACCCTAAACATCATACTCTTCATC
>CAVSSR010000004.1:0-109376 GCA_963730615.1 uncultured Bacteroidales bacterium
ACAAGGAGAGCCGTCACATTGGCTATAGTGGCAATGCAAATCCACCCCAGGTAAATGCCGAAAGCTATCTTGATCAGACCGTAGGGCAGGTCTTTGACAATAATGTTTATCCATATAAGTGATACAAGCAGTCCAAGCATAATGATCACCGAGAGAGGAAGTCTTCCGTAATGCCATGTGACTATCCATAAGGCATTAAAGATACATGTCACTGCAAAGAGCCATCCTATCCGCGAAATGACCGCCTGATCCGGTGAGGTGAACTGTATGACACAGAAAACCAGCAGCAGGAGGTAGATTACGCCCCAGATCGAAAAGGTAATTCCTGCCGGGACAAAGAGGTTAGGGAATGCATCGGACAGTGCTCCGGTAGTCTTGCCGTTAAGAGGAAGAGCATTGGCGAGATAGTTCATTACTATCATGACAGCAAAGAAGAGAATGTTTATGTAGCGCATCATCTATGTATTTATGTTCCGACGATAAATTTATAAAAATCAGGAAACAAATTGCCCTGGGTGCCGGGACAGATGTCTGTTTTTATTTCGGGATGCAAAAGAATGCAGCAGGCAGCATACTGACCGGTCACTTGTTTAGTTCACTCAGCTCGAGACCGTAGTCGTACTGAAGATCTTCGTGCAGACCGGGTATTTTCTTTATGATAGTATCGATCTGCCTGTTGTAAAGGTTCATGAGTGAAGTGTTCCTTTTTATGGACGGGGAGAGTGCTTTCAGCTTTGTACAGAAATAAAGAAGCAGTTCGACCTCTGTCTGTTTCTTCTGCGAATACCTGATGTATTTCCTGGTGTTCTTTAAAATCTTCCTGACACTCTTTTTGATATAATACCAGGTTGTCTTGTTGATCTGTTCAAACTCCTCATCCATCTCCTTCTTCACGCCTGCTATATATGACAGTTCGTCAGATGATTCAAACAGAAGGTAAGTCAGTAACTCCTTGTTTTCCTTTTTGAATCTCGACAGGCGGAGGCAGAGATCGCGCAGTTCCTTTGGCGTACGGTACGTTAACTCCTGGCTTAGCTCTCTGACTGTGATACCGGCGACAACTTCTCCCCCGAGGTAGGTGATCAGCTTATCCCAGTCTGTCATCTGTTGGCACCCGCCATCCCGTCGGACAAAGTCCTGTAGTGGAAGTCACTGCATACCAGTTGTAGAGTATACCGTAGGTGTCAATCATCTCGCCGTCTGAAATCAAGGCCGTCGATATCAGACTGGTAAATTGTTAAGGCTGGTCCGGCGCTGGCCCATTCAACATCGTCATATAACCCTGAAAGTATGCCGGAGCCATCGCTGTATTTGCCGGTGCGCAGGTCCTCTTTCATCCACAGCTGATCGTTTATAACAAGGGTATGATAAACATTGCCGCTTGCATCTTTAATAGTGTCTGATTCTTCATCTTTGCTGCAGGAAGTCAGAAACACTGATGTTGCCATTATCAGGGTAAGAGAGACAATCCGGAGGTTCAAGTGGATTTTCATATTTGTATGTATTTAGATAAATACTCCATTCAAAAATGAAATATCTGGGCAGATTGCATGGAAGTAATGAATTGCAATCTTCTGATTATCAAATTAATGACAATTTACGAATTTTTCAGGCCGGAGTCAAGTTTTTTTTAGCCTGAGGCAGGTGAGAACCTATTTCATGGACCGTCGATCTGACAGGTCTTCATTGACATGACTATATATTAACTGCCGGCAAATACTAAATGAAATTGCCGTCGTAGTCCATCCGGGGATCGGCATTGGACAGATCGATGACCCTGTGATAACCGATATTGCCATTCTTATGTGTCGATGATCCGGCATTGTAGCACCGCGGGATACCCCAGACACCGTTATAGATCTTGCCGGCAGTGACAGGATTGACATGATAATGACCGAACAGGAGCATATCGACCTTATTTTCGATAATCTCCTTCAAATCGCTGCTGTCCTTCAGCTGCATCCCGAGCTTAAAGTCGAACGGGTGATGGTGCAGGTAGACAACCTTCTTACGGCTGATAACCTCCGTCCTGTTCAGTATCCTCTTCAAACGCTTTAGCTGTGCCACTCCTATCTCACCCTCGGAGAGAAAACGGTCGCGCCAGTGCAGCTCGTCGGCATTTGAGTCAAGCCCGATAAAAGCAATTTTACCAATGATATCCACCTTTGGATAAGAGATCCTTTTCGACCCGAAATATCTCTCTTTAAACGAGGTGACAGATTTTGCATATCCCCTGGTGCCGGTGCCGTAGTCGTGATTGCCGGGAACGACCAGCACCCTGTACCCGCGTTCTTCAAGCAGCCTGATGCCGGCAACAGCCTCATCGGTCTGCTCACTTTTCGTGCCATTGTCAACAATGTCGCCGGTAATCAACAATCGTGTAATTGTCTGCCGGTTGTTTCAGGAAGGTGATGTTATCAATCAGAGCACGGAATTTGTCTCCGCAGTCTTCGTGTCCGACATGCAGGTCGGACAAATGAATGATCTTTTTCACGGTAGGCCTGTGATGTTTAACTGACCTTAAAAATAATACTTTGTACCTTTCAATATCTTACTTTCCCCGCCTGCCGGAAGAAAATGTAATTTCAGAAAACATCACTTCCCTGTGATCATTATTTATTTTCCAGTTTTTCGACAACTGCTTTATATTTCTCGTAAACCATCTTCCGGTCTAATTCGCCGAATTCTGCAAGCATGGCCTGCATCTTCCTCATCGGTGAAGTAAGCTCTGGATGCAGGGTAGAATTTCTTGTCCTCCTTCTCAATATGTTTGGGGAAAAATTCAATCAGGGTTTTAAGGTTGTTGGCAATAACGATCAGGGCAATATCATCACCACCCCGGTACCGGTCATTGGCATTACTTATTAATGCGGTGGTCTGGCGCACCAGCGCATGCTCCCTGATCAGTTCATTCATGACCTGCAGATCACTGGCAGACAACGGTTTTTGCTTCATCTCCCTCATCAGGATGTCTTCCTCCTTGCCATGATGCGTTCTATCGGCGTATACTCTGATGAAATCAACAGCGATATCAACAAATACCGGGTCTATCTCGTGCTTGTATTCAATTTTTAACAGAGCGTCTTTTATAACAATAAGCATCCGCTCAATAAGACGATGCTCTATCATGAGCATACCATATGCATACATATTTAAAACTCCTTAGTGTTAATATTGATCCTAAATTCCTTTGCCAAGGTAACATAAAATAAATTTCATAGCTATTTATAAATACCTAAAAATATTTCAGTATCGGGATTGAAGTGAACCGGTGTCAGCGGGTAAGATCACTGATCCCGCAAAACGGAAGAACATTGGACAAGACAAAATTTATCCTACTTTTATGAATCAAACTTTCATAGATGCCACAAGCAGGTAAAGTAATCATAACCACAGGCATTATTCTGGTCGTTGCCGGGCTGATCATTTATTTTGCAGGTAACAGGTTCGCCTGGTTCGGTCATCTTCCCGGCGACATACGGATTGAGAAAGAAAATATGAGGCTCTATTTTCCGATAACGACAATGCTCATTCTGAGTATTGTGGTTTCAGTCGTTTTCTGGCTTATAAAGAAGTTATTTTAAGTACAGCCATCGAACAATTACAATGAAGACCCTCATTACAAGGATATTCTTGCTGCTTCTTCTGCCAGCCGCGACCATTGATGGTCAGAATGTGGAGGTTACTATCACCGGGATCAGGAATTCGGAAGGACAGATGGTGATAGGTGTGTTCAAGGACGATGAAAGCTTCAGGAAGGAGCAATCGTACCGGGAGCTCAGATACTCCAAAAAAGATGTCAGCGACGGCGAAATGAAGGTTCAGTTCACCATTCCCCCCGGCACCTACGGCATCTCCATTCTTGACGATGAGACTGGCAACGGCATAATGGAGTATAACTTCCTCAGGATGCCGAAAGAAGGGTTCGGATTCTCTGATTATTATCATACAGGACTGACGTTGCCTAAGTTTGATGCCTTCAAATTCGATCTGGCGGAGGGTCAGAAGAAGAGCATTAATGTAAGGATCAGGTATATACTGTGATCAGGCAGCAGCGAGCCGCATGATACTATCATTTGATATTATCAATGATAACGATGATCCACAATAAAGTGACACTGAGTTATTGAGTGCCCGGATTTCAAATTATCGAACCGATAGACCACAAAAGATTACTGACAACAGAGCTTAAGAATAAACTTTCTTTGCCGAAGCCCTGACGAAATCATTTATCTGCTGTTTAATAACCGCCTTCGGCGTGTGAGGGGCTCTGCCCCGAAGCATGTCGCTGGCGGACAATATTGCCGAGCACAGCTAAAAATGTGTCAATATCCTCCTCGCGGTTTTCTATTCCCAGGCTCACCCGTGCGAGGCCCGGAAATCTTAACCGGGGAACGAGGATCGCCAGGATGCGTTGTATCCATTCCAGTGAAGGCGGAACACCTACGAGATGCTTGACCAGGATATGAGCGCAGTGGCAGCCGTAACGCACCCCTATAGCACCCCTCTCAGCCAGGGCCCCGGCTACTGATCCTGACAGTGCTCCCTTTACCTCAAACGCAATTACACCAAGCTTATGGGCAAAAGCAGGTGAGTCCGGATCTTTTATCCCATGAATTTTTATGCCGTCTGTATTCGCCAACCCGTACAGTGCCCGGGCAGTCAGTGCCTGTTCTTCCTTCCGGATCACCTCTATGCCAATCCGTTGCAAAAGAACCAGCGCTTTTCCCAGAGCGGCTATGCCACCAGTATTCTCTTCGCCTGATGAGCGGATCAGGTCCATCTCAGACGGCGTGAATTTTAGAAGTCCCTTTTTAACCACCAGGGCTCCGCAGCCAAAAGGTGCATAGACTTTATGACCTGAGAAAGCCAGATAATCGATCCCCCACTCTTCCACCTCCACCCTGCGGTGAGCGACCAGCTGAGCAGCATCGACCAGGAGCCGCGCCCCATACAAGTGAACTATGCGGCTGATCTCCGCAAGATCATTAACTGTTCCAAGGACATTCGATGCCCCGCTCACGGCTACGAGAGTGATCCTCTTCTTCCCATGCTCACCGTTCCGGTTGTACGATTGAAGCAGCGTGTCAAGCTGGTTAAGGTCTACAAAGCCGTCAGCGTCTATTGCCAGCCTGAGCAGCGGATAGTGCGATGCCTTTCGCCACGGCAGGTCGTTGGATGAGTGTTCGAGGAGCGTGTTTAGAAGTACAGGTTCTGTATCCTTACCGGTCTCACGGCAGAGGCTTTCGGCTGCCATGTTGATGGCCTCGGTGGTGTTGGATGTAAAGATCACGTCATATGCAGTCTCCGGGGCACCGAGGAAGCGGGAACAGACGGACCTGACCTCATCAACAATATCTTGCTGTACCTGTGCGGGCTGGTGCCATGTAAGGCGCACTGCGTTCCATACCGGCATGAATGTGGGGGTGCTTGCGCTGTTGTCGAGGTTGATGAACGGCTTTGCTCCTTCCGTTGTCGGGACCATCAAGCCACGTCCCACAAGGGTCTGTCTGAGCTTATCCAGCAGCTCGCGTCCGGAATATTCTTCAAGCTCATCGCTGTAAATGATTTCACGGGCGGTAAGCTGTTTGCCGGCCGGATTGACGAACGCTTCATTACCATGCTGCCGGATAAGCAGCAGTGCCTTTGCAAACGCGATGACACTGACGATGGCCGGCGTGCCGGCCTCTAACCTGTCAGGTTTACCGGCCCAGACAACCCAGTCAGGAGAGATAATTCTCGTCGTCCCTCCACCGGTCTGAAAAGGAGTGCCTGCAGGCAGTGCTTTTCTCTTAACAGCCAGTGCCCTGACACCCAGGGGCAAACCAATATCACGACTTGAGACACTCTTGTAATCATCCGGTTGAAGAAGTGCCTTCAGGGCAGCCTCTCTCGACGGGGGTGCAGAAGACGACAGCGTACCGGCGGCTATTCAGGCCGAGATATTGAAGGACTATTTCCCGTGCCTGTTCATATAAATGTGTGGAGACAATCGAATTGTGTCCGCTGCCGCGGTGAACATTGGAATACGTCTCCAGAGCGACAACCACACTCTGCTCGAGATCCCCGAAAAGCTGATTTGCCATAACCGCCAACAGACCTTACTGGAACAGGTTACCAAGCAGCGAGCCAGCCTCCTTGCCCCTGTTTCTGCCCATGGGTGCCAGGGCTCTTATCAGCTTGCGTATGGGCATTGACTGGAGCCACACCTTACCGGTGCCTCTCATGGTTGCGAGGAATAATCCTTCACCGCCGAAGACCATCGATTTAAGGCTGCCGGTGGTTTCGATATCAAAATCGAGTGCCGGTTCAAAAGCGACGACGCACCCGGTATCAATGCGGAGGGTCTCGTTGTTCAGTTGTTTCTCTATCACCGTACCACCGGCGTGGATGAAGGCTCTCCCGTCTCCTTCCAGCTTCTGGAGAATAAATCCTTCGCCTCCGAGTATTCCCGATCCTATCTTTTTGTTAAGAGTGACAGTCAGTTTTGTGCCGTAGGCAGCGCACAGGAAGCCATCTTTCTGCACAAGAAGGGAGTTTCTGACATCCCTGAGATCGACCGGTATGATCGTACCGGGATAGGGTGCCGCGAAGGCCACCCTGCTTTTACCGCTTCCCTTGTTTGTAAAGTGGGTCAGGAAAAGAGATTCTCCCGTCAGCACGCGCGATCCGGCCTGGAACAGCTTATCCATTACTCCCTTTTCCGCCGATGTGCCATCACCCATCCTGGCTTCGAAAGTTATTCCCTGTTCCATGTAAACCATGGAGCCTGCTTCGGCAATGACAGTCTCGTTGGGATCGAGCTCGATCTCGACAAACTGTATGTCATCGCCAATAATTTTGTAATCAAGTTCATGTGATATCATCGGATAGAGGTTTAAGTGAGTGACTGTTTATTTTGTATCGAAGTTAGGATTATCGCGGGAGATAATCAAGAAAAAGGAGAAAGGCGAATGAAGAAAGGTTAAAGGAGAATGTCTGAAAATCCAAGGGTCCGAGGGTCCAAAGGTCTGAAGAAAATGCGGTTTGCGATTTGCGATTTCCAATTTCGAATTAACTGATTATCAAATTCTTAATTCTTAATTCTTAATTCTTAATTCCCCCCTATTAAACATTGCCTGTTTATTTATAACTTTACCCTATTCAGGAAGCCATGACAGTAAACGAAATCAAGTCGAAGACAATACTATCTGCATCAAAGGTTTATGATTATGTCATAAATCCTTATATCGGATGCCAGCATGGTTGCTCTTACTGCTACGCCCGCTTCATGAAGAGATTCAGCGGCCATCTGGAGCCGTGGGGATTATTTGCCGATGTCAAAATCAATGCTCCTGAGCTGCTGCGGAAAGAGATAACCAAAAAGAAGCGCGGAAGAGTATGGATAAGCGGGTTGTGTGACCCGTATCAGCCACTGGAGGCTAAATACGAACTTACAAGACAGTGCCTTGAGATACTGGCAGCCAATGAATGGCCGGTGACGATCCAGACCCGTTCACCCCTGGTGCTGCGTGACCTTGATATCCTTAAGGGCGCAAAGGATCTTGAAGCAGGACTTTCGATAACCACGGCTGACGACAAGATCAGAAGGTTATTCGAACCATATGCAACGTCTGTGGAAGAGCGTCTTGACACTTTGGAAAAGTTACATCAGAGCGGCATCAGGACATATGCCATGATTGCACCCTTACTTCCCGGAGCAGAGGCGCTGGCCGAAGCCCTGGCCGGCAAAGTTGATCATATCATCGTCGACCGGATGAACTATCACTATGCCGACTGGATCTACAGGAAAAACAAGATCGACAGTGCCTTGTCTGATGAATACTTCAGGAAGATAAGCACCGGTATTACAGATGTATGCACAAAATCAGGCATAACCTGCAATGTGGTATATTAAAAATGGGAAGAATATTTGCCCCGGTTATACTGCTGCTTATATCATATTTCTGTATTCCTGTCAGCGGATCGGCTCAGCCATATTATGTGGCTTTAAACGGCTCTGACACAAACAGCGGCACGCTGGGCAGCCCTTTTCGTACAATTGAAAAAGCAGTGAGTGTGGTTCAGTCCGGGCAGACAATCTATATCCGGGGCGGAACGTATAATCTGACTGCGACTATCGGGATAGCAAAAAGCGGGACGGCCAATGCCCTCATTTCAATGGGCGCCTATCAGAACGAGCGTCCTGTGCTCAACTTTTCGGGACAGGTTTTCGGCAGTGCAGGTATCAGGCTGACAGGAAGCTACTGGCATTTCCGGGGAATAGACATTACAGGCGCCGGTGACAACGGCATGAGGATAGAAGGAGGCAGCAACAACATCATTGAGTTATGTAATTTTTACAGGAACAGGGACAGCGGCCTGCAACTTGACAACGGCGCTTCCGATAATACTGTCCGCAACTGCGATTCTTATTTCAATGCAGACCCCACTGATTATGGCGATGCTGACGGATTCGCGCCGAAGCTGACGGTGGGCAGCGGAAACTATTTCTACGGCTGCAGGGCATGGAAGAACTGCGACGACGGTTGGGACGGATACATGAGAGGTGCTGATGACCCAAGTACCATAATCGAAAACTGCTGGGCATTCGGTAACGGTTACCTTGAGGACGGCACTGACCCGGGTACGCAGGCCAACGGTAACGGATTCAAGATGGGCGGAAGCGATGACAAGACGCTGAAGCATAATTTTACGCTGAAAAATTGTCTTGCCTTCAATAACAAGGCAAAAGGATTTGATCAGAACAGCAACATGGGATCAATGATACTTTATAACTGCACGGGCCATGGCAACCTCGTGGCAAATTACAGGATAAAGACGGAGCTTGCAGCCGGGAAAGTGCTGGTGGTGAAGAACTGTGCCGAGCTGGGTGGCACGGCAGAGATAGGCGCTTTTGCGGAGCAGGCGAGCAAACAGCTGGCTGCCACCGTTTGTTGTCACCGCCGGGGACTTCAGAAGCACTGACCCTGCTGGCGCCGACGGTCCGCGTAAGGCAGACGGCAGCCTGCCCCACATTGAATACATGCACCTGGCCCCAGGCAGCGATCTTATTGATGCAGGGGTGAATGTGGGACTGCCATTCATGGGAACAGCTCCTGACCTTGGGTGTTTTGAGACGGGGTTGACCGTAATATCTGACACCAGAATTTCAGCAATGGTCGTTTGTTATCCCAACCCGGTAAGCGAAAGAGGAGTATCTTGAGTTCACCCTCGACAGAGGGCGGCAGGTGTGAGATTCGGCTGTTTGACGTGACCGGAAAGTATATCAGAACACTTGCAGACAGGGAGATCGAGCCCGGAGGACAGCGTATTGAAATCAATGTGTCAGATGTTCCCGACGGGCTCTATATATGCCAGGTAAGAGTCCTTGATATTCCAGTCGCTGTAACAAGAATAATCAAGGTTGCATCAGGAAACTGAGGACTGCGGTCCTGCGGTCCTGCCGGAGCCCCGCGGTGCGGGGTAAAATCCGCGGAAATCCAGACCGGATTAAATCTCCTGGCTGGAGCGTCAGAAGCGTCGGGGTACTCATGTGTTTACCAGAAAAAATATCAGGATCTGAACAAAATAAATATAAGGATTGTTCAATCTGAATTATGTCTGTCCGGGAAACTAAATAAGCTTCATGACCAACTAAAGAATATCTTATGAAAAAACTAAGTCTTTTTATTGTGCTTATGATTTCGCTCCGGTTGCTTTCAGCACAGGAACCAACGGTATCTAAATTACGCTTGTCGTATTCATTTCTCGATTATCCTCAGAATTTTGAGCCGGCCGGAAAGTATCCATCGATGATGCAGTCTGTTGAATTATCATCCGGCCTTTATGATCTGAGTTTCTGGGGTATAGACGCCCTGGGTAACGCAATTATAAAAAACCGTAATAACACCCTCTTTGGTAAGATTGCCAATAAGGGCTTTAAGTATCTGGCAGGATTTGGTTTCGCCTATTACGGGAGTGAACTTCCTATTCCTCTGGGTGTATTTACACATGAAGAGTTTCACCGCTCGGTGCTTGGCGTTAACGGCCTTTCAGCAATAAACGGAAACTGGATTTTCAATCGCTGGGACGGAACAGTATATGGATTATATGACGAAGACCTGACACTGCTAAAGCAGAACAGCATAAACGATTTGTTATACTCCTATGTCGGAGGTGTACAGTCAGAGAATTACATGACCCAGGTCAATGTTATACAGGACTTTTACCACCCTCGTACTTTTTATAAGAACCCATATTATTTATACAATGCCTATTATGTCTGGGACTATTTCAATTTCTCAGCCGGTTCTCTCAGCGACTCCGTGAAAGTGCTTGCACCTCCTCATGAGGATGCAAATCCGTTTTACCGTGATTACGCAGGAGCTGACCTGACAGCATGGATTTACGATATGCTCAGTCCTGAGACACCTTATACAGACCGTGATGCGTTTCCTGATGGCGAAGGTGTTAACCGCCGGATAGGGTTTAGTGACCTGACAACTGAAGGGCAGGATTACCTGAAAAGGCAAAAGCAGCTATCATTATTAAATTTTGCCAACCCGGCTATTTTTCTGATTAACAGGATAACTATCAATCCGGATTTTAATTTTATGTTTTTCATGCAGTACTCCCCAACTCATTTCGGAAATGACATTGCACTATTTGTCCCTCTTCAGATCAAGTCTCGCAATCATCTGATTGCAATTCATAATTATAATAACAGGGACAAGAAATTTGCAGGCGTACAGTATGGCATCTATAATATTTCCCTGTCTCATGACCAGAGATTTGAGCTCGGAGGAACAGTCAGTCTCTGGACTCAACCTGTCAGTCAGGGATTTTATGATCAGTCCGGAAAGTTCGGTGGAGCTGTTGAGATAATGACGAATTATAATATTGGCAAAGGCTTTTCAGCAAACCTGACTGCAGGGTACAAGACTGAAGGATGGATGATAGGTAACCCGTATCTTGACGAGAGAGCCAGAGTCAGTGTGGGGGTTCAATATGTGCTTAAGGATTAATGGTTTGAAGGCTTTGTCAGCCTGATCATCGGCATAGGCGAATTAGTAGCTCGCAGGGTTATGACGCTTATATAAGGGTACTCCTCCTGTGAACGGAGGAGAGCAGTAACTGCTATTGCTTAACTAGGGTGATATTCTTAGTATATTTGATATGCCTGAGCAGGGAATGAACCTGCTCATCGATCTGATATTCCGGTAACAGATAGAATTCATATTTAAAACTTATAATCGGAGGTTAATATCATGAAAACAAGAAGTTCCTTTTCAGGATTGATCTTTTTTGTCATCATTGTGATCGGCGCAGTATTTACATATCTCAGTTATAATGCGCAGAACGTTACAGGAGCCATATGGATCGGAGTGATCACCTTTGTGGTTGCCCTCATTGTTTCAGCTGCAATAAAGATTGCAGATCAATGGGAGAAGGCGGTGGTGCTGCGATTAGGGAAGTTCCATGCACTAAGGGGACCAGGATTATTTTTTATTATACCAATTGTTGATACCGTTGCGTACTGGATTGACCTGCGGGTCATAAACACTACGTTCACGGCGGAAAAAACTCTTACAAAAGATACTGTACCTGTTGATGTGGATGCAGTGCTGTTCTGGAAAGTTCTTGATGCCAAGAAAGCAGCTCTTGAAATAGCTGATTATAAGAGTGCTATAAACTGGGCCTCCCAAACAGCCCTCCGCGATGTAATCGGCAAGACGATGCTCTCGGAGATGCTGGAAGGCAGAGACAAAATGAGTCATATACTGCAGAAGATAATTGATGAACGTACCGAACCATGGGGAGTAAATGTGATATCGGTGGAAGTCAAAGATGTCAATATTCCCTCTGCCCTGCAGGATGCTATGTCAATGCAGGCCCAGGCGGAAAGGGAACGCCAGGCAAGAGTGATCCTGGGTGATTCTGAACGACAGGTGGCAGAGAAGTTCGGAGAAGCTGCCAAAACATACCATGACGATCCAGTTGCACTCCATCTGAGGGCAATGAACATGCTTTATGAAGGCCTGAAGACCAACTCAACAATAGTTATAGTGCCCAGCTCGGCTCTTGAGACCATGCAGCTGGGTGGCCTTGTAGGGACAACAGCATTAACGATGGAACTGGCTAAGCAACCTAAGAAACAGCAGAGTGAGCCCGGGAAATAATTATTCAACATTGCGGCTTTAGTTTCCGGTGACCATGCAATGTGGCGGTCATGCATGCTCCATGCCACTTGCTTCATCCTTCCTCCTCCATGATCCCTGGTCCATGCTCCAGGTGTTCCGTCTACTCCGGCAGAGTGTTTTGCTGAAGTTTCATACATTTATGGAAATATTTGTACGATGTTCATCGATTATTACAAGGTACTGGGGATTGATAAAAAAGCGACAGAGCAGGAGATCAAGAGCGCCTACCGGAAGCTGGCACGGAAACTCCACCCCGATCTGAATCCGAATGATAAAGATGCAAAGAAGAAATTCCAGGAGATCAACGAAGCCAATGAGGTATTGAGCGATCCCGAAAAGAGAAAGAAATACGATCAGTATGGAGAGAACTGGAAACATGCTGAAGAGTATCAAAATGCTGATCAGCACCAGGAGCAATCTTCAGGACCAGGCGGCCAGACATTCACATGGAGCCAGGGTGAAGGGGAGTTCTCTGATTTCTTTGAGTCATTGTTCGGCGGACTGGGAGGCACAGGCAGGGGCAGACAGATCAAATACAGAGGAGAAGATTATTCCGCAGAACTGCATCTTGATCTGACAGATGCCTGTGAGACACATCAGCGTACCCTGACGTTACATGGTGAGAAAATAAGGATCACGATACCTGCCGGGATTGAGAACGATCAGACAATCAAGATTGCAGGACACGGAGGGAAGGGCAGGAACGGAGGACCGAACGGTGACCTGTACATTACATTCAAGATAGCCGGTCATCCGAACTTCAGACGGTCCGGAAATAATCTCTATACAACGATTGAACTTGATCTCTACACTGCCGTTCTTGGCGGGGAGATCACAGTTGATACCCTCAACGGGAAAGTGAAACTGAAGGTAAAGCCTGAAACACAGAACGGGAGTAAAATCAAATTAAAAGGAAAAGGATTTCCTGTATATAAGAGTAAGGGCGAATACGGAGACCTCTACATAACATATATGGTTCAGATACCTACTGATCTGACTGATAAACAGAGAGAGCTGTTTACTGAATTGTCAAAATCTCATAAATAGAAGGCCATGAAAAACGAAAATATGATATCTGCAGCCGAATTCTGTGAATGTCACCATATTGAGATCTCATTCATCGATTCTCTTAAGGAGAAAGGTCTGATAGAAATTGCATCCATCAAAGAGACGCAGTATATCCGGGCAAGCCAATTGCATATGCTGGAGAAAATTGTCCGGTTATATTATGATCTTGATATTAACATTGAGGGTATCGACGCAGTCATAAATCTTTTACAACGCATGGAAGACATGCAACATGAGATTGCCCTGCTGAAGAACAGGCTCAGGCTGTATGAGGAGCCTGAGGAGTGGGAGTATTAAAACAGCAGCGCCCCGATCGGCCAGATGGCAGACGGGGCGCTGTGTCAGGTCAAAAGGTCTGAATGATCTCAGCCCTTTGTCAGCAGCTCCACTGCCTTATGCCAGTCGTCTGTCTGAGTACCCTTTTCACCGCGACTGATACGCTGGTTGTATATCTCATAAGCCTTCATGCTTATCTCTTCAATTGTCGGTTCCGGTTTTACAGCTTTAACCTTCCTGCTCTTCACCGCTGTATCTTTAGTTGCGCCGGTGCTCTTTACAGCTTTAACTGCCTTTGTTGTTTTCTTCGCTTTTCCGCTTGTCTTAACTTCTGTTTTCTTCATCACTTCAAAATTTAATATCCACAAAAAAATGTATTTGAAAAGGCAAATTTACATCAAAAATTTATCATGGTATAACCGGGGACTCACTGTCATACATTAATGCGTTCATTATTTGATCATTACATCCTAAAAAATCACTTACAATTTATCAGAAAACTTTATTCAGAAAACTACTTCTGTGGCTCGAGGATCAGGGTATACTTTGCGGAAGCTAGAACGGCTTCCTCAGAAAAATGATCTTTATAGAATTCACCTTTGAGGTAAGTCTGAACCTGCGACAGGTAGAACTCGCTGTGGGGAACACCCGAGGTGCCGCCTGGTATTACGGAATACGACTCATCCCAGTCAGCTGTGTTGAAGATATTTCTCACCGATGCTCCCGCATTCACTTTAAAGCCAGGTTTCAAGGAAAAAAACGGACTGACGGTATGGTCACCCCCTCCTACTTCGTACCTGTCAGAATTCAGGTTAAAGATCAGGTTCAGTATTTTGACCGTACCCAGCGGGTGCACAAATGTGAGGGTATTGATTTTGCCCCATTTCCAGTTTTCCGGATTTTTACCATGTTCTTTTATCAATGATGCTATGCCATCCCTGAAGCTCTGCATCACGACGTCGTCCAGGGTTTCCACCGTATCAGTGTTCACATTATCGATCCATGAATGTGGTTTGTCGGTGATGATCCTGTATATGAAATATTCTCCCGTTAAGTAATTCAGGTGCTCATACAGGTTGCCCAGTTCGTCAGCGAGCAGATTCCTTTTAAAACTGATCCTGAAGAACTCAAGAACAGCCGGAGCAATCAGGGCAGGATCCATATCGTAATCCCAGTCTGTCAGGGCTTCCAGGGCCGTGATCTCTTCAGGAGACAGCTCAGCAGTCCGGTCTTTCAGCCGCAGGATAAAGGGAGTGAGCAATGCAGCAAGGTAAGAATGCTGGTCGTTCACCATCCGCTTAAAGTCATCAATGCTTAAAATTTCCTTTTCATCAAGCATTTGTCTTATCCTGTGGATCCTGTAGGGTAAGAAATAGTCCTGGCTGATAAAATACGGATAATCGCTGCCGACGGTTTTGTTATTCGCAGATGAGACGGATCCGTTTGCAGGATTAAAGCTGTAAGGGAGCTGTTCGAAAGGGACATAGCCTTGCCAGTCATATTCGCCGGTCTCCCCGCTGCGGATCATAATACCGTTACCTTTTCTTACCGGGATGCCGCCGGCAGCATTCAGTCCGATATTACCATCTATATCCGCATAAACGACATTCTGACTCACCAGCCTGAAGGTGCTAAGGGCCAACCTGAATTCGTCCCAATCACCTGCCCTGTTCAGTTTATAGACAGACCTGACCTCATCGCTCATGTCGTATCCTACCCATTTCATGCTTAAGGCAATACCTGTCGACATGGTGAAAACCGTCCAGATATTCGTAACCGGTCCAGTCTACTTTATGAGAAGGATCGGGAGGTCTGAGCAGGCCGGACAGCAACGGTCCCCTGTGAGTGGACCTGATAACAACCGTATCCTGCTTCCCTCCTTTAATTGCAATAATCTCTTGCCTGTCAGTCATATCCTTCCACTCACCGTCAAAAAGATACTGGTCCGGGTTATCAGGATTTATTTTCTCAGAATAGATATCAATATCATCCGACAGGAGGTTAGTCATGCCCCAGGCTATTCTCTCATTATGTCCAGCCACTATAAAAGGTTCTCCGGGTATCATGACGCCTGTGACATTGAGTGACCCGGGGATCACCTGGTGCATCTGGATCCAGATTCCCGGGTTGGTCAGGGTCAGGTGCATATCGTTTGACAGGATAGGCCGGCCGGTTGCGGTTCTGGCGCCGGAAACTGCCCAGTTATTGCTTGCAGAGGAAGCGGATACTCCAAGATCCCTGACCATTTCAGCCGAGGCAATAAGTGAACTGACGGCCGTGATCATGCTGTCGCTGATCTGAAAATCAGGATATGCAAAGTCAGTTGGCACATCCCAGTCGGGTATCAGTTCTGAAGCCTTCTCAGCTCCTGCCTGCATTACGATACTATAGTTGAATATCTCATCGGCCAGGTTTTTGGTACTCAGGTTCCAGCCCAGCAAGCCTAAAATGCCGACGATATCCTCCGGCGTCCATGGTTCAGGTTCATAGGAGAGCACCCTGAATTCGAAAGGCAGCTTTCTGCCGGGAGTGCTGATAAATGCATTTACACCATCGGCATAAGCCTGCATACATGCCACGATGACTGGATCTTCATCCTGCAGCATCAACTTTGCTTTTTCCTCTATCCGGAGGCACCTTGTAAGTATGTCAGTCTGGACAAAAGCCTTGCCGAAGATCTCAGCCATACGACCGGTGGAGCTGCGCCTGACCAGGTCCATCTGCCAGAGTCTCTCCTGGGCGGTAACATATCCTGTGGCGAGGTACAGGTCGTGTTCGCAGGTTGCATAGATATGTGGCATGCCCCTCTCATCCCTGTACACCGTTACGCTGTCGGTGAGGCCGGGAATGACAATTGTTCCGTCATACTGAGGTGATGATCTGGCAGTTTTGTCCGGCGTTACAGGCTTGCCGGAGATCAGGGCTGATGTTAAAAGTAAAAGTCCTGAGAATAATATTCTTCCAGGAGTTTTCATCCTTTAACTTTGTATATCTTCCTAAAAGTTAAGAAAATTCATGGAAACAAAAAAATAATAAAAGGCAACAGGCAGTATGTCAGTCTGAAACAGAGATAACCCAAACGCAGGTAATGTATCAGAAAAACAGAGGCTGCCCCTTTTTGACCTGAGACAGCCTCTTTTGCAGGCCCGGATCAACCCCCCTCTCAGTTTCAGAAGTCATGAATTATCAGAAGCTGACTTTTCCCTGCTGTTATGCAGTTCTGTTGATCCGGGTATATATAGATAATTGAGGATAGTCAGTGCATCACGACTGATCTTACGGTTTTACTTTTTAAGTTCGACAACGGCATACCTCGATATTTTCCAGAACTCTTCCGGGTCTTTGATCTCGATGTAGGCGATAATGTCGTCATTCTCACGGACGAACGTGTATGAATCTTTGGGATGTTCGGTTATGAGCTTTGCTTCCCTTGAATTCACCGGTATTACCTTGAGTTCGGTAATATCAATCTGTGCAAACAGGCTGTCAGTGATGTTGTTCACAATCGATTCCGTCCTGCCCAGGCCAAGAAAGCCACCGTCTTTGGAAACAATGCCCATATCTCTCAGGTCCTTGTAGCTGCCGGAGGCCAGGTATGCCTTGTTCATCTCTGCCGTCTGGCTGTTGATAACCTCATCTTTTTCGGCGACCGTTGTACTCAGTTCTGACGTAAGAGTATTCAGTTCTCCGATCTGAATTTCCTTTTCGCCAATAGTCTTTGTCAGTGCAGCTATCTCGGTCTCGTGACCCTGAATTTTTGTCTCAAGCCCAGCAATCATCTCATGAAGACCTTTAATCTCCCTGCCTGAATTCCTGAGCTGAGTGCTCAGAGATGCAAGCTTTTTTCTGTTTTCGTCAAGCAGCATGCTGATGCTTTTTATGTCCTGCAGTATTTTCTCTCTCCTGGCAGTGGTGAACTCCACATTCCCCTCATTACTGAAGGTGATCAGGTTTTCCTTCTGTTTGAGAGCGTTCAGGTCATTCTCAATCTGCGTGAACGTCTGAAGCCAGTCGTTCAATGTTGAGTCGCGTACGGTCAGCTGCTCATTGAAAGAGCTCCGCTCGCTGGCCATCAGTGCTGTCTGTTCATCCTGATGCCTGTTGTACAACAGCCAGGCAACGGCCCCGGCGATCACCAGTATTACCAGGCTAATGATGGCAGTGATCCTTGTTCCTTTTGCAATTCCGTCCTTGCGGGCATTTTCCGCATAGGTGATCCCTGAGGAGTCACCGCCAGGGTAAGCATTGTTGGTTTTTTCTTCGTTGTTCATGATTTTTCCTCCTTAACTGATTTTTACTGACTACATCATGAGCAAAGGATATGCCCCGAATGGTATCTTAACATAAGGCCTTAATAAATAACTATTTAGGAATTTTCAGAGAATGCCGGAATTGTTCAATCTGAAAAAAATTCTCAAATTGAGAAAAATGGAGGAGATGGGATCAGGGTTGCTTCTCTTCCTTAAGCAGCCTGTAGATGGTGGAGATCCCTATATCAAGTTTCCTGGCTACGGTCTTAATATCATTGTTATGCTTCCTGAGGGAGGCTTTTATGATCTTGATCTCATACTGTCTGAGTGTCAGGTCGTCATCCATGACGTCAGAAAGAGGATTCCCCGGATCAAGAATAATGTCTTCAGGTTCGATCATTTTCGTTTCTGAAAGTGTTACCGCGAGTTCTACTACCGATTTTAGTTCACGCACATTTCCGGGAAAAGGGTAGCCCAGGAGCTTCTGCTGAGCGTGGGGTGTCAGTTTTTTCAGCGCGATCTCATTCTCGGCACAGAAACTCTCAACAAAATGGGTAGCCAGGATAAGTATGTCATTACCCCTGTCCCTCAGAGGCGGGAGTTCCACGGGCAGGCCCCGGAGCCTGTAATAGAGATCTTCCCGGAAATTTCCCTTTTTTACCTCTTCAAGGAGGTTCCTGTTTGTCGCAACAATTATCCGGCAGTCTGTTTTTACAGCCTTGTTGCTGCCTATGCGCACTATCTCCTTCTCCTGCAACGCCCTTAAGAGCTTTGACTGCAGGCCAGGGTCCATCTCTCCTATTTCATCAAGAAAGAGTGTTCCTCCGTCAGCCTCTTCAAACTTTCCTATCCGGCGGAATGTGGCTCCTGTAAAAGCTCCCTTTTCATGACCGAACAGTTCACTCTCGATCAGTTCAGACGGTATGGCTGCAATGTTGACGGGCACAAAGGGTTTGTCTCTTCGCTTCGAGTTGTAATGAATTGCTTTGGCCACAAGCTCCTTCCCGGTTCCGGTCTCACCCATGATGATCACCGTGATGTTCGTGCCCAGGGCTTTCTCGATAAGCCCATAGACGGCTTTGATCGCAGGGCTCTCACCCATGATGGTGTTCCGGAACATGTACTTCTTCTGCACCTCCCTGCGAAGTGAAGATATCTCCCTCTTCAGGCCTATCCCGTTCCTGATGTTCTGGACTGTCAGAAGCAGCCGCTCCCTGATGTCATTCGTCTTAACAATATAGTCATATACCCCGTGCTTCAGCAAGGTGACAACAGTCTCAATATCATTCTGTTCGGAAATAAGAATGACCTGCACTTCACTGTTCTCCTCCCTTATTTTTTTCAGGAGGTCGAGCCCGTTCATGTCAGGCAGCCTGTAATCGAGGGTGACTATATCAGGTGATTCATGCAGGCATTTCAGAAAATCACCGGCATTATGAAAGCTCTGTATTTCATAATCGACATTCAGGCTCAGAGTATGGACCAGCAGCCTGTTATACCATTCGTTGTCTTCAACGACGAAGATCTTTAGAGAAGTTTCAGCCATATGTTGCTCCTGTTGACAGCGGTCTTTCCTTCTGCCTGCAAATTAAGGATTTCACAGCAAGAGACCCGGATTCTCAGTGGATTTTCGAAATATTGGCTTCAATTTCCATGCGGATCTCAAGAAATGCACCCTGAAATTCACCAATAAGTCTTTCAACCTGCCTGATATCACCTCCCACCCTGCTTGTCTTTTCGATCTCCGTCAGAATTGCGGTGAGGTCTGCGGCGCCGAGATGCCGGCACGGAGGGAGAAGTTTATGGGCGAGGTCAGCGATTTTTCCCTCCTCGCCGGTTCCTAAATTCTCAACCATCTCCTCCAGGCCCTTTTCACTGCTTTCAATAAAAGTAACAAGCATTTCTTTCACAAATTGTTCATCGCCCCCGGAAAGGCGGTAAAGGTTCCCCAGGTCAACCTTACCGGTAGCGCTCTCCAGAGTTTCTTCTGCCGGGGCCTCAACATCATCCGGCACTGCCTGGCTATGCCCGGTCACGGAGAGGATCGTGCTGAGCAGGGTCCTTTCCGTAAAAGGCTTCTGAAGGAAAGCATTCATCCCCGCTTTGCGGTATTTCTGCATGTCATCATCCAGAAAAGCTGCGGTCACGCAGATCACCGGCATTGCCGAATCATCTATTCCCAACTCATTACGGATGAACTCTGTGGTTCTTGCTCCATCGATTCCCGGCATCCGCATATCCATTAACAGCAGGTCGAACCGCTCCGTTTTGATCATCTCCAGTGCTTCCATGCCGTTCAATGCCATCGCAAATCTGACGCCCCATCTTCCGAAGATTGACTGGAAGAGCATACGGTTATACTCCTCATCGTCAACAACCAGTACGTTGAGTTTCCTGACCTCCGTGGGTATTGTCAGCCGGACCTCAGCCTCCTTGGTTATCAGCTCACTGTCGCCTACCAGGAACGGGAGCTCGCATTTAATAGTAGTGCCGTGGTTTTTCCGGCTTTTACATTCTATCGTGCCGTTCTGCAGATCGACCAGTTTCCTTACGATGGACAGGCCCAGCCCCGTGCCACCATACCTTCGCGTGGTGCTCATCTCCTCCTGGGTGAAATCTTCAAATATGGTGTCGATCTTGTCCTCATCTATTCCAATGCCAGTGTCAACGAACTCCATTGCAAGGATGATCTCCGATGGACTTTGCTGAATGCTCCTGACCGAATAATGAACCGTTCCTTCACTTGTAAATTTTACCGAATTGCTGACCAGGTTTATCATTATCTGTTTCAGCCGGTAGGGATCGCCCAATAATACCGGGGGCGTATCAGGGTCAATGGAAAAGCTCAGAACCGTGTTGTTTTTCCGTGCCTGGTCTTCAAACATGGAACAGACATCTTCAAGAATCTGCCTTAAACTGAAATGTATCTTTTCCAGCACCATTTTGCCATCCTGTAATTTTGAAAAATCAAGGATATCGTTGATAATCCTTTCCAGGTGAAGCGATGATGACCTGATTATCTTCAGTGTCCGGGCTGTTTTCTCATCGGGAGGGTCCAGCAACATCTGTTCTGTAAACCCTGAAATAGCGGTGACAGGTGTGCGTATCTCATGACTCATGTTGGCCATGAATTGCTCTTTTGTTCTTGCCAGGTTTTCAGCTTCATCCTTCGAGGCCTGCAGGGCTACCTGGTAAGCGTTTGTTTTGCGTACATACCTGGTTATGATGAATACTACGAGTATCGCGAGGAGTACCATGGAGATCATGAACATGGCAAGCCAGCGATAAGTTTTTCCTGCAAGAAGGTCAGCCACGTATGCTTTTGCCTTAAGGATTTCCGTGACTTCAGTTTCCATCTTGGCGGTCAGGTCGTAAAACTGCTCTTTTATCCTGGTGCTTGTGCTTGCCAGGTGCAATTCCTGCAACCTCAGTTTTTCCTTGACGGCCTGATCCTGTTTTTCTATCTCGTTCAGGCCGGTGATCAGGGCCTCTTCATCAAGCCGGTTCTTTTCAGAACGGCTGAAAACACGCTTGAGAATACCCTTCTCTGATTTCTGATCCCCCTCTGCCGTGACATTAAGTCGTTCATGCAGTTGCATGAGATATTCGATCACGCGATGGTTCTGGTTAAGGTATAAAAGCTCATTCCAGATATATATGTTTTCTTCGATGAGTTTGCTTATGGTATCTGTCTGAGCCAGCAAAAGAGGGTTATCAATGCACTCGGATCTTAGCCTGTTGACTTTCCCGTCTATGTCAGAAATGACTGAGTAATATGGGTCAAGGTCCTTTTCATTGTCCGTAACAGAATACATCCGGATGCTGCTTTCCGCTTTCTGGAGATCCATTGAGATCTCGCGGATGGTCAGCAGTTTCTGGTCGGGACCCACATCAACGCTTATTGAAGCCACTATAGATGAGAGGTTAAGATAGGCCAGGTACCCTGCTGCAGCGAGCAGGGCTACGGCGAGTATCATCAGGAAACTGATCTTGATCTGGACTGAAAATCTCTTCAAGGAATATTGATTTTTGATCTAAAAAGTATTGACTTCAGACCGCAGGACTGCAGTACTAGTTAGACCTCAGCAGCGCAACCCTGACGCCAATCATGCGCTGATGCTCCTCGTCGCTGGTATTGGGATCTTTCATCTGCAGGAAGGTGGCGCATGGCAGTTCGGCACACTGACCGCAATCCTTGAGCCCTTTCTTATTGACCGAGCAGTCGTACAGAGGGCAGACCTTTGAGGGCATCATTTCTTTTGCCCAGAAAGTAGATCCTTTGACCATATGGCACCCGGTGCATGTCTTGTTGAAGAATTCGCACTCGTCACATTTAAGTCCACAGGCAGAAAGTATCATGGCAGCATTATTTTTATGCAAGGTACAAAATTCATTTTATTAACAATAAGAATGCAGACGATCTGCCGGATGGCGGAGAGGCAGATCCGTGAAGCGGGAGGGTGTATTCAGAAAATGGATTTTAACCTTTGAACCTTCCACTTTAAACTTTCTCCTTTAACCTTTCTCCTTTAACCTTTAACCTTACCTTTAACCTTTCTCCTTTAACCTTTCTTCTTTAACCTTCCCTTTTTACAATCACCCGTATGACAGCGCTGATAAGGGCTGCGAAGAAGCACCATACCGAAGCGAGGTACTCCTTGAAGAAGATACCCGTGATAAGACATGAGACTGTTACCAGGAGACCAAACATCCACATTTTCCGGACACTTGAGATAAAGAGAGGTGCAAGGGTAGCAATGAGGTAGGCAATAAAAACCGGCAGTGCCAGCGGCCTGGGATACTCAGGCGCGTATTTTATGTGATGACCCAGAATTCTTGGGTCGACATCGTTGACGATCAGGTTCATGCCGTAGTAGACCGATGTCAGAATTCCTGCAACAAGGAAAAAATAGAGCGCCAGCCTTCTGCTCCTCACTTTTTCCATTCCCAGCACCGACAGTGGTATCATGGATGGCCAAACCACCAGTGCCGCTATCAGAAAAATAAATGTCGATATGCTGAGCATCAGATCATGTCCCGGGCGATTGCAGATGCGATCCAGACAAATCCTTCAGAGATCTGCTGCACCCCAAAAATAAGCGGTATGGCTGCGAAAATCCTTCGTGAAGGATCCCTGTTCGTGCGAACTGTCATCACACCTATTGCCGTGATCACGGCACCTCCCACAAAGCTGGCTCCGGCTGAAAAACACATGATTATCTTCCTCCTTAGATTCTTTTTCCAAGGTAGCCCTATTTTGGAGATAAGAAATCTTTTGTCATGCGGTCTTAAGGTATTGACGTATTGCTGTCACTTTAAACCAAAAATCGTCATTACATGTCCGATATTCATTTTCTCATTAGTATCTTGCTTATTGAAAAGTAAATAGATTATGAAGAAGCAGCTTCTCCTCGTGGCACTGATAATGTGCATAATACCCGCTGCAGCGCAGCAACCTGACGGTAATTTTCAGTTTGCACTGGTATCAGATACTCATATAGGCGGGGAGGGCGCCAATGTGGATTT
Source organism: uncultured Bacteroidales bacterium (assembly GCA_963730615.1). Lineage (GTDB taxonomy): Bacteria > Bacteroidota > Bacteroidia > Bacteroidales > VadinHA17 > SR-FBR-E99. The sequence continues at coordinate 23,303 of CAVSSR010000004.1, forward strand.
GCAACGGACCGTGAACGACATCAACGTCAATGATTCGCTGGACTTTGTAATAATATCGGGTGATGTGACCGAGTTCGGTTCTGACACCGAGCTGTTGCTGGCAAAAAAGATCCTTGACGGGCTTAACAAACCCTGGTATATCGTTCCGGGTAACCACGACACAAAATGGTCAGAGAGCGGCGGCAACAGTTTTCGCAGGGTCTTCGGAGCAGAGGCCTTTGCATTCCGCCACAACGGATATCTTTTCATCGGCACAAACTCCGGTCCCAATATGCGTATGGGTCCCGGGCAGATACCGCGTGAGAATATTGTCTGGCTTGATTCTGTGCTAAGCGCAAAGGATAACCAGACGATGAAGATCATTTCAGTAAACCATTACCCTCTTGACAACGGCCTTAACAACTGGTATGAGCTCACCGACAGACTTAAGGAAGGAGACGTACGGCTTGCATTATGCGGTCACGGTCACTCCAACCGGGTTCTGGACTTCGAAGGGATACCGGCGCTTATGGCCCGGTCGAACCTGCACGCCAAAGACAGCGTCGGAGGGTATAACATCATCCGCTTTTGCGGTGACACCATTGTTACAGCAGCAGTGCGAATACCCGGGGTAGTAACACAGCCATCATGGACTTCGGTGAAGATTGTCATGCATGACTACAGCAATGATACAACCACCTATACACGTCCCGATTTCAATGTGAACCGGAAATACCCCGAAGTAAAAGAGTTGTGGCGGGTGCAGGAGAAGAGTGATATTGGCACCGGGTCTGTGATTGCCGGAGGGTTGCTCATAACGACAGGCACTGACGGATACATCAGGGCCCTGGATCTTGAATCCGGTCAGCAGAGGTGGCAGTTTGCCACTGGTGCCAAGATATACAGCACCCCGGCGGCCGGCAGTAAGAGAGTGATCGTTGCTGCCACCGACGGCAGGGTGTATGCACTGAAGCCACGATCAGGGAAAATGATATGGAGGTTCGATTCGCAGCAGCCGATGGTGGCGTCACCGGTCATCCACGGTGACAGGGTGTATATCACCGGATCGTCAGGCAAATGCTATGCACTCAGGCTGAGCAACGGCTCGGTGATATGGAGCAATAATCAGATCAACGGTTTTGTGGAGACAATACCTGTAGTATATAAGGGCATGCTGATCTTCGGGACATGGAATAACCATCTGTATGCAATTGATAGTGAGACAGGTAAGATAAAATGGGATTGGAACAACGGGTACAGCAACCGTATGCTTTCGCCTGCTGCGTGTGTTCCGGTCGCAGTGAACAACAGGGTGTTCGTGGTTGCTCCGGACAGGAAAATGACCTGTCTTGATGCTATGACAGGGAAGGTGATATGGCAGTCGGACCCGGGAGGAAACACCGTCAGGGAGTCGATGGGCATCTCTGCCGACAGCACCCTCGTCTATGCCAAGACGATGGACGGAAAGGTCATCAGTGTCAGGGTTGACAGTCCGGAGGGCATTATTCATAATAAGGCCAACGTCGATATCGGTTATGATATAGCCCCGGGAGTAATAACAGAGAAGGATGGGGTGGTTTTTGTTCCGACGGATGACGGATTTATCTATGCCATTGCCAGGGAAGATGGCAGGCTGTTGTGGGAGCACAGGATCTCGTCATGTCTTATCAACCATATCCTGCCGTTAGGCAGCAACTCATTGGTATGCAGTTCAATGGACGGTGTAATCACCAGGCTATCGTACACGGTGACGGAGAGTAATGATCTTGAACACTGGCCGGTGGGATCATCGCCGCAGGAGATCGGTTTGCGCATAGCCAATAAATTCCTTAAGACCCCGCACTCTCAGTTAAGCTATTTGCAGTATGAAGTCACTCCATCGCAGATAACATATTCTGAAGCATGCACATGGCTGGGGGGATTGTGGTTTGCCGGAGCGACAGATAATGCTGAGCTGCTTGCCAGCCTGAAGCAGCGGTTTGATCCACTTTTCGATATTGACAGGAGGCTTTTACCTCCTCCCAACCATGTTGATAATAATGTGTTTGGCGCGGTGCCATTCGAGCTTTTCATGCAAACAAAAGAAGAGAAGTACCTTGACCTGGCGACGAACTATGCTGATTCGCAATGGATATTGCCACCCGATGCAGGCGACAAAGAGAAATCATGGCATGACCAGGGTTACACTTGGCAGACGAGGCTGTGGATTGATGACATGTTCATGATAACTGCGGTCCAGGCACAGGCATACCGGGCAACAGGTGACCGCAGGTATATTGACCGTGCCGCGCATGAGATGGTATTGTACCTCGACAGCCTGCAACTTGATAACGGTCTCTTTTATCACTCGCCTGATGCGCACTTCTGCTGGGGCCGTGGCAACGGGTGGATGGCAGCAGGCATGGCAGAGATATTGCGTGCACTGCCTGCCGATAATTCTGACAGGCCACGGATCATGGAGGGATACAGCAAGATGATGGCGGCTCTTCTTAAATACCAGGCTGATGACGGCATGTGGCGGCAGGTGATAGATGACGAGGGTTTCTGGAAGGAGACCTCCTCGACGGCAATGTTCACATACGCCATGATCACCGGGGTGAAAGAGGGATGGCTTGACAGCAAGAGCTACGGCAGCGCCGCACGCAAAGCATGGCTGTCGTTGATAACCTACATCAATGACGACGACAATCTTACGGAGGTGTGTGAAGGAACAGGCACCAGCAACAATCGTGACCATTACATGAACCGGCGTCGCAACACTGGTGATCCTCACGGCCAGGCCCCGGTGCTGTGGTGTACGGCTGCACTGCTCAGGTGAGGGCAGGGAACAGGAATGGCTATTGCAATGGTTTCACAACCTCGATGACCTCGGGAAAATCCATTCCGATTCTTTTGAGGTGTTCGATGGTGGGGATGCCATTGTTGTTCCATCCGCGGCGTTTATAGACAGCGTCACGCAACAGGTCATATTGTTTCTCCCGGTAAACGCGAAGAGTTTTCATTTTCTCGACAGTGCTCTTTCCTTCAGGATCGAAGCCTATCTTTTCCTTAAGCTGTTTGTCATACCTCTCCGCCCTTGATTCATATTCCTCAACGGTGACCGGTCCGCAGGCGCGGTAAGGCTGATCATCATCCTTACGCCGTCCGTAACCGCGGCGAATATTGAACACTCTCTGGAAATTATATACACGCTCAGAGTCTTCTATCATACGGTGCTTGTCGAATGGTCTTCCGGTGACAGCCTTATAGATGGTCACGTAGTTATCGACATGCTCAGGCACTTTTGCAGGCTCATCGGTAGTGGCGTTGTTCTCCGGTTCAACGTCGTTCCACGGAAGCTTGCAGAGGCCAACGAGACCGAACCATGTGCGGAACATCGGGAAGTAGTGTAAGGCTTCGGCCTTGTTCTCGAAAGTGGGTATATGGTTGTTGACCATATCCATAAAAATGAGCCATGCCTCGTCATGTTGCGGGCCTTTGTTGGTGAGTGCATATCCGCCCTGCTGTGCAAGAGACTCTTTTGACATGTACTGAGAATATTCGAGTCCTTTGTTCTCCATGCCTATATCATTCATTAAGGCAGCGTCTCCCCATCCTTTTTCAGCAAATATCTTCTTCATGCGGCGTATGCCCTGTCCGGCAATGAGGCCAAACCCTTCTCCGCGGGCAACACGGTGAAGGAGCTCGAGGGCATCAGGTATATTACCCCATGTCATCTCCAGTCCGCCGGTGCGCTCCTTGTTAAGGATGCCTTTCTCGTAGCATTCCATCATGAAGGCGACGCTGGTACCCCAGGTGATGGTGCAGATACCGTATGTATCGCAATAGAAGTTGGCCTCGATTATATAACGGGGATCAAAGAAACCGCCGTTGGAGCCGAGGCCGGCAGCGTTCTCATATTCCGGACCGTCGACCATGACTGACTGTCCCTTGTAAGGTCCTGTGCTGAGCACGAAGTCGTCGACAGCCTTCGAGCATGCCATGTTACAGCCTATCCAGCAGCCGTCAGGGATTCCCTGGGTAAAGAACGACTTCCAGACGCCGGAGTCAATCTTCGGGGAGTCTTTATGGGAGCCGAACTTATAGTTATGTGTCGGCAGGAGGTCATGGTCATCCATGATCTCCATGAGGTGAGCTGTACCTATTGAACGCATCTTGCACTGCTTGTCGTCAAGCTCGCGCATCTCCTTGTTAAAGCGGCGTCCCCTCTCCGTGATCGCCTCGAGGTCAACCACATTGTTAAGGTTACCTTTCACGCCGGGTATCTTGCATACAAGCGCCTTGATCTTTTTATTGCGGAAGACGGTGCCAATGCCGCCGCGGCCGGCCTGCTTCATCCTTACCTTCTTGCGCTTGGGGTCATAGAAGCTGAAGTTGAGCATGCCAATGAGTGAATGTTCTGCAGCAGATCCTGAGGAGACCACTCCTATGTTCCTCTTATCGGCATCATCGTTGGCGAACATTTCGGTAAGCTGCTCAACCATCAAATGGCTGTCCAATGCCTCAGCGGGAGCCTCAAAGATTTCAATGTAATGATCAACACCGTTGATAAAGACGATGATATCCTCCTTCGATTTACCCTGGAGCTCCAGTGCATCAAATCCCGAGAATTTCAGGAAGGGGCCGAAGAAACCTCCGACGTTGCTGTCCATAATGGAGTCAGTCTGGGGTGAAACAGTTACAACAAGCGATTTGCCGGTGCCCGAATACTGTGTTATACCTCCCACGGGACCAGAGGAAATGACGATCTCATTCTCCGGGTCATCCCATTTCGTCTGGGGCGTGGTGGCATCCCACAGGTAACGCAGCCCATAGCCTTTGCCGCCGATGAATTTCTCCTTCATCACGGGAGGTACGTCCTTCTCTTTTATATCAAGTGTGCCTACGTTTACATAGAGTGTTTTGTCGGTATATCCTTTTGAAAGGGGAACCCATGTGTAATCCCATCTTTTCAGAAGTTTGTGCATTGACCTGATCTCGCTGATATCCATATTGTTCTTTTTGTAATTGTTTACCTGTGCTCTTGACAAAGCAAGAGTATAAAGATCCATAATCCAATGATAATAATCAATATGCATTGTTTTACATGACGGATTTGGCACGAAAGCAGGCAGTAGGCAGGAGCGCTGAGCGAAGAAGTGAGGCAGGCATGGCAGCGAAGGGCAGTGCATGGAGCAAGTGCAATGGCAAGGAGCGTGGAGCCTGGAGCACTGTGAGGGCAGACGGTTGTTAAAAATCGCAAATCGTAAATCGTAAATCGCAAATTCCGCTTCTTTGTCCGTATATTTGCCTCCCTGATATCAGTATATCAGCAATGCAAAGATGGAAATCACTCTTAATAATGAGCCGCTTTCGATTGATGGTGAAAGCATTACCATAGCCAGGTTGCTTGAGCTTAAAAAGTACACATTCAGGCTCAGGATTGTAAAGATAAACGGGCGGCTGATCAGTCGTGACAGCTATGATGACGAGCTGGTCAGCAACGGAGACAACGTGTCGGTGATCTATCTGATGAGCGGTGGCTGATCTGAGAAGAAAAATTAATTGAGAAAACTTTGAAACCAGATTTCTGGCAACGGTTCAGTTATAAAAGCCTGCTTGAGAAAATGCCGGCATGGATGAAGAACAGGTATGTTCTCACGGTGCTTGCGTTTCTTCTCTGGATTATATTGCTTGACCCCAACAACCTGATCTCGCGTGTGGGGGAAGCGCGTACGCGCAACAGGCTCCTCAGGGAAAAGGAGTATTATACGGGACGCATTGAAGAGGACCGGAGAAAGCTCAACGAGCTGCGGACGAGCAACGAGAATCTCGAAAAGTATGCGCGCGAACAGTACAGAATGAAAAGGCCGGATGAGGATCTCTTTATTATTGTCACTCCAGGTGAAGAGCGTAAGATCAGGCGTGAACGAAAGGTATCAAAAACAGCGAAGCCCGCTGAGAAGCAGGCTCCGGAAAGGTCAAAACGCTGAACCTATTTTTTCTCTTTTTCAGCTTTGTATTTTGTGTTCAGTCCTGTGATAACCGCAGCAGTGATATCAAGTGTTGAATCACTGTAGAGGATGGGGCCGGGGAACTGTTTTGCCAGGATATACTGATATCTTCCGTCAGCATTGAATTCAGCAAGGTAAAGGTTTATATATTCAAGCACCTGTCTCTGGGCCACGGTGCCTTCCTCATTAAGGTTATAAGCCATCTGGTCACGCAAAGCGATCAGTTGCTGCTGCTGCTGCGCAAGTGTCTGCTCCATCTCAGAGGCGGTAGCCCTGGTGATCAGTCCTTTCTGAGCTTTATTCTGATAGTCCTTTACATCACGGTCAAAGGCCTGTGACTTGGCTGTCAGTTCTGCTTCTGAGTTTTTGGTCTTCTCCTCCAGTTCAGTGGTCTTGTCTGTTGCCATATCAAAATGAGCAATGACAGAATCAAGCTCGATATATGCAATGCCCTTCTCAGCAGTCTTTACGGCCGCTGTTCCGGTTCCTTTGTTTTTTCCGCAGCCTGTGAATGCCACGATACCTGCGACAGCAATGACAGCTGCTATAAGTGTGTTTTTTACAACTGATGATCTGTTCATGTCAGGGAATAGGATTAGGGTTTAACAAAATGTTGCACAAACATACACAAATTTTAAATATTACAAAGGGGGAAATGTTGTCTGAGTGAGGAAAGGGATGCGGCTGACGATCAGAACTCGGGGCAGGGTATTGCGTGTATCTTTGATCCGCGCTTTACCTGTGCCGAGGTAAATGAATAGATAAGTGAAAGCTCGTATGCGCCGCCTGATGATGTTATCAGGTTTGAAACGGTAAAGTCATAGCTAAATCCGATATTGAGCTGGTCTGTTTTTATTCCAATCATGCCTATGATGGCATCACCGGGCTGTGAAGTGACAAACGGTATACCCCTGTACCATACGCCGAAAACCAGCGGATGCTTGTAATAGTAAAGCCCTATGTCTGACTGGTAGAACTTGCCCTGATAAACAAAGTTTGCTGCCACTGACATCACCTCGGTGAGCTTCTTTTTAAGCCTTCCGCGACTGATTAGCTGGAACCCTCCATAGAAATCAAGCTTGATTGGAATAGATTGTTCGTCGCCCCAGAACGATGTCTTTGGCCTGAGGAGGTGGTCAACGGTGAAACCTGCCCATATTTTTTCGTTATAGATCAGGGCCGAAGTGTTAAAATCTATATCAGCCACATTGTCAAACGGCGGCGGGGTTATGGGAGGAAGTGTTCCTCCGGTGGTAATCTGGCTGTTCCACAAGAGCTTGTTAATGTCCAGTCCGAGATAATAGAATTTAAAGCTTACACCTGGTCTTATATGCCAGTCGTCGTTGATCTGAATGTCGTATGAATAGAGCAGTCCTATGTTTGTCGTACTGAGATCACCCGATCCTGCCACATCATAAGTAGCGAGTACACCTATTCCCGAATTGAAATTAGGAACGGCCTTATCGAAAGAGAAACTGTAAGTCTGATAAACGTGGGGTATTGAGGGCCACTGGTCGCGCCAGTTCATAGCTAAGCGATAATCTTCAGTTGCACCTGCGAATGACGGAGCCAGATAAAGTTGATTTGCATAAAACTGAGAGAACTGAGGGTCCTGACCTTTTGCAAAAACAGAAATGAAAAACAGTAAACCGATGAAATATTTAGTCTTAGCTAGCAATTCGGTTTCATTTAAATTATATACGAAAGTTGCTAATTATACGGCTAAACTCAAGGAAGGTTACATCTGATAATATTAACAATCAGCCCAGTTGATGGACAAGATATCAACAGAAGCCATGCATGTAACTAAATATCAATAATTTAAAAGGATTACATCACCAGCCATGACAATCTGCTGGCCATTGCGATAAGTGCCTCGCACCTTCCAGACATAAACGCCCGGGTTGCATATTTGTCCCTTGTAGTAGCCGTCCCATCCTATCTCCGGATCACTGCTTTCGAACACCAGCATACCCGCCTTGCTGTAAATTTTTAGATTGTACGCATCGATCCCTGAGGTGACCGGATGGAACACCTGGTTATCCATGTCGGTACGCTGGTTGTAGTATCCTCCGGAAGGTCCGCCTGTATTAGGCATGAAAGCGTTAGGGAACCTGATGAATGAGCCCTGGTCGGTGAAGACGTCATTAATGGTGAGTGAGTCTGCACAACCGTTCTCTGAATACGCCACCAGTGTCACATCATAACGTCCGGGTTGCCTGTACTTGTAAGAGGGGTCAGACAGAGTAGAAAAAGTCCCGTCACCGAAGTTCCACAGGAACTGCACGGCACCGGCAGAGTGGTTGATGAATAGAACCTTATCACCATCAGAGAACTGGTCGTTCTGACTGATCTCAAATGATGCCGCAGGTCCTGCCCATGCTTCTATTTTGGCTGTTGCCGTGCTCATTCGTCCTCTGGTATCAGTGACAGTGAGGGTGACTTCATATATTCCGGGAAGGTCATAGATATAATCAGGGTTGTTCAAGAATGACGAACCACCGTCGCCAAAGCTCCACTCTGTTCTGAAGCCTTCTGTCCCGGGGCTTGTGAATCTCACATGCATAGGCACGCAGCCGCTTGTAACTGATGTTTCGATGACGGCCATAGGCGCTGAAGCCAGGGCCATTGATGCATCATTCTGTCCGAAACCCTTAACCGGGATTTCACTGCCTGCAGTACCGGCCGGAGTGCTGATTCCGCCCGGCCTGTCGGAGACACCGCCAGGTGCTGTCTCAGCCTTTACTGAAACTGATGCGGTTTTTGCAAGTGTCACTCCGGGTGTTATGTTTTCAATCTTCCGGGAAACCGTGTCACCTGTGTTATCAACTATTACTGTCCTTTCCGTCTGCTGTGCATGATCTTCCGGCACCACGGCTGTGTTATGGAGGGAAGAGAAGAACAGCACTCCTGCTACTGTAAGTCCTGCAGCGGCAGCGGCAAGATAAAAGATATTGAAGCGGGCGGGATTGAACCTGAGGAACTCCTTCCGGTCAAGACGGCGCATGACACGGCCGGTCAGGTCGCTCTCTGCCACCATCTCATTCTCTTCCAGCTTATTGCGGAAGAGATTCCCGAGGTCAATATCTCTTTCCTCTTCAGTCATTCCCTTTTCAGGTATATTTTCCTTTAAGTTTTGCCAGGTCCTCAAGTTTCTTTCTGAGTATTGCCCTGGCCCTGCTATATTGTGATTTTGAAGTGTTTACATCAATGCCAAGCATTTCTGCTATTTCCTGGTGTTTATAACCTTCTATTGTATAAAGGTTAAAAACCATTCTGTAACCGGGTGAGAGTTCATTAAGCACCCTGTAAAGATCTTCTGCCGTATAAAAATCCTCTTCGAACCCTCTGCTGCCGGTCTCAGCACTCACATAATCATCAATGTCGGTATGATGTTTATGACGCAAATTCTTATGATAATATGTGATTGCCGTGTTCACCGTCACTTTTCTCAACCATCCTTTAAAAGAACCCGTTCCAGAATATTCCCCCAGATTGAAATATATCCTGAGGAAGGCTTCCTGCAACATATCTTCAGCTTCAGGCCTGTCAGTTGCGTATCTCATACAAACACCCAGCAGATAACCAGAATACTGTTTCCAGAGTATCTGCTGTGCCTTCCTGCTGTGTCTGACGCAGCCTTCAATTATATTCTGGTCGCTCATCATCAGCCTGACACAATATCAAGACAAGTAGTGTTTTTAAATGGTTGCACCGTCTTTATGGTTTTTGCCAAAATGATTTAAAAATGTGATAAATCAGGTGTTACAAATGATAAACGTCATTTATAGCCGTATTATTGAGGTTTATCTTTGGGGGCACAAAAAAAACTGCTGTAAGATGTTCAACAAATTCATTGCCTCAATCCTTCCATATTTTCCCAAGAAGTTCATATGGATCTTTTCACGTTCTTATATAGCCGGAGAAACGATGGCCGATGCCATTCGGGAATCGAAGGATCTGAACACAAAGGGCATCAGGGTAACCCTGGATGTGCTTGGTGAATTCATCAAGACACTTGATGAGGCTGAGGAGAATAAAAGGGAGTACCTTGAACTGATAGAGGAGATACAGCGGAGTGGCATTGACGGCAATTTCTCGCTTAAACCGACAAGCTTCGGCCTCCTCATTGATCAGGAAGCATGTTACAGGCTCATGCGGGAGATCGTCGTTAAGGCTGCAGGGTACAACAACTTCTGCAGGATAGATATGGAAGACTCCCCCTGTACCGACATGGAGATTGCGCTGTACAGGCGCCTTCATGCCGAATTTCCGAAGAACGTCGGGCTGGTAGTGCAGGCATACCTGAAGAGAACACACGGTGATCTCGAAAAAATGCTTGACATGAACAGTGCGGCCGTTCCTACGAGCTACAGGCTGTGCAAGGGTATCTATGTGGAGCCTGCCGCTATCTCATACAAGAAATATGAAGAGATAAACCAGAATTACCTGAATGACCTGGAATTCATGTTCAAAAACAAAATATTTGTAGGCATTGCAACTCACGACAAGCCACTTATTGAGGGTGCATACGAGCTTATCAGGAAGCATAATGTGTCTAAGAATATGTATGAGTTCCAGATGCTCTACGGAGTAACTCCGAAGCTGAGGCAGAGCATAGTTGATGCCGGTCACGCGATGAGGGTGTATGTTCCTTTCGGGAAAAAGTGGTTCGGTTATTCAACGCGCAGGCTGAAGGAGAATCCGAAGATGGCCTCGCATATTATCAAGGCGATATTCCATAAGGGATAAGAGGCAGTAAGCATTGAGGATTTGCGATTTGCGAGTTTGCGAACAATTCAACTGAATTCTCAACCCATCAACTTTAACCAATCAACTTCTCAACCCATCAACTTTCTCAACCCATCAACTTCTCAACCCATCAACTCCTCAGTCCTTAATGCCGGGGTGTTTTGTAGATGAGTGAATCGTGCAGTGCCGTGATGCGGTTCAGCTCCTTTGCAGAGATGTGCGGTGCAGGGGCCGGAGGATCTTCAGGAAGGCCTTTGGCAAGGACATAAACAATAGGAATTATAACGAAGGGATTGAATGCGACCATCTGGTCAGAGGGGATGCCTCCTTTCTCTCCTGCGTCTCTAGCCTGCATATGCCTGATGACATCATAATTGGCTGCAGGATCATCCAGCCTGGTGGCAGCTGTAAGTCCCTGGTAAGTTGATATCTTAAGATTGTTAGTCGCGTTAATGGTTGCATTATCAACGCCGGGTTTCTCTGCCATGATCTCAGCCCTCATGTTAACAAGCCTGGGTATCACCACCACGGCAGGAATCATGAGGGTGTCACTTGTGAGGTAAATACCCAGAACATACTCCTGTGCCAGCAGTGTATCGCCGATGACCATATTAAAATCCTTGTACCCTACGCATGAGAACCTTACCGTATCATGGTGACGGGCATAGAATGATACCATACCCCTGTTATCTGCTGCCCCTGCTGTACCGTTTCCTTTAATATAATGAGCACCACTCAGTGGCTGACGCGTTTCAGTGTCAAGGACAAGTCCGTGAAACAATATGGGTGCAGCCTGCTGGGCTGACAATCGCAGCAGCGATGAGGTGGCAAGAATGAAGAAAAAGAAGAGGCAGAACCTGCCGTTGCTATTTGCGCAGGATGATCTCGTCGAGCGTTCTTTTAGGAACATGGTGAACGTGCGCATCATCTCTCCAGTATTTTACATCGTTATTCTGAATGGTCTCGAGGACCACCTTTTCAACCGGCTTGCCAAGGGCAAGGACAAGGAGCACTTCATATCCATTTGAAATATTCATGGCAGCCCTCAGCTTTTCCTTCTTGACGGAAGCAATGATGCATCCTCCGAGGCCCTTTTCAGTGGCGCCGAGCATGATGCTCTGTGCTGCGACTCCATGATCAATGCCGAAAGAATCGGATATTTCCTTATCGCCGAGGACGATTATGTAAGCTGAAGGTCTCTCGCCGGGGTCAGGTCCTTCCCATGTTGTAAGGTAGCCGGCCCATGCGAGACAGGAATAAACAGCCGCGCGTTGTTCAGGATCATTGACGAGGATGTACTTCAGGGGCTGACGGTTGGCGCCGGAAGCCGACAGACGGGCCAGATCAACCAATGAGACCAGGGTGTCTGTGTCAATTACAAACTTTTCTTCAAATCTGCGGTACGTCCTCGTTTTTTCTATAAGCTGTCTGATATTCATGCGCTGAATTTTGGCCAAAGATACATAAAAAAATGAGGGTGGAAACAAAGTTAAATAAACCACCCCGTCCCGATAGCGATCGGGACACAGTCGCTCCCTTGAAAAGGAGGGGAAATATATTGCTTACAAGTATTTGATTTACAGTATTTTATGCGGAGATTACCTCTTCAGCGCCTCGTCATACCTGTCTCCAATGATGTTCCAGTCAAGCAGTTCCCAGAAATTCTTTATATAGTCGGGGCGCTTGTTCCTGTAGTCGATATAATAGGCATGCTCCCACACATCACATGTCATCAGCGGCACCAGGCCTGAACGCAAAGGGTTGCCGGCGTTCTGTTCCTGGGTAATGGTGAGTCTGCCGTCTGGCTTCATGCAGAGCCATGCCCAGCCTGAGCCAAAGAGTGAAGTGGCGGCTTTGGTAAATGCTTCCATGAAACCGGCGAAGGACCCGAACTCAGATTCGATAGCCCGGGCAAGCGTTCCGTGCGGTTCCTTCTTTCCCGACGGTGAGAAGGTGGCAAAATAAAAGGTGTGATTCCATATCTGGGCAGCGTTGTTGAAAATGCCTCCCTCAGCTTTCTTGATCATCGTCTCAAGCGAAGCCTCCTCATACGGCGTTCCCGGGATGAGGTTGTTAAGGTTGTTTACATAGGCGAGATGATGCTTGCCATGATGATACTCGATGGTCTCCGGACTAATCTGAGGCGCAAGGGCATCAGGACTGTAATTCAGTGGCGGAAGTTCAAATTTCATGACCTGATCAGTTAGTTAGATTTAAATGTAAAGATAATAAATAGACTGCAGTGGAAAAAATAGTCAAAGCAGAAATATCCTTTCGGGCATGGCGCCTATAACTTTCCGCTCATGTGCAACCGAGTAGAGTTTTGCTATAGCCGCCTTTCCCTCCTGCCCCAGAGAGAGACTGAATTCATTTACATAGAGGCTGATGTGATCTTTTGTCACCTTTGAATCAATCTCGCGGGCATGTCTCCGGATAAAATCAACCGAAGCTGAAGGGTCGGCCCGGGCATACTCGATACTGCGTCTTATGGACCTGCTGACTTTACCTGCGATATCCTCACTTACACTGCGATTCACCACGATACCGCCAAGCGGGACAGGCATGCCGGTCATCTTCTCCCAGTATTCGCCTGTATCAGCAACCTTCTGTAATCCGAGCGACAGATATGTGAATCTCGTTTCATGGATTATAAGGCCTGCGTCTGCCTCACCCGACATGACAGCTTCGGGAATATCGGAGAAGAGATACTCCCGCTTTCGAGATGCTCCGGGCCAGAAGATGCTGAACAGAAGATTGGCGGTGGTATATTTTCCGGGAATGGCAATGAGGGCATTATCCAGTTCATCAGGGTACATCTTATGACGGCTGACCACAAGGGGCCCGTTGTTGCGTCCGAGGGCGCTGCCTGAATCAAGGATAAGATAGTTGGATGCAGCCAAAGCATAAGCGTGAAAACTCATCTTGGTGACATCGACGGTTCCCTCCATTGCCCGGCGGTTCAGTTCCTCAACATCGGCAAGGAACCAGTCGAAGCTGACCCCTTCCGTATCGACTCTTCCGTGCACCAGGGCCTCAAAGATGAATGTGTCATTGGGGCAGGGCGAAAAACCGAGCGATAGTTTCATGCCGTTCTTATTATTCTGAGTATCCCTGTCATTTCCTTCTCAAGTCTGCTAAGTGCAAGCGGTATGTTCCAGTTCTTCAGGTTGCGCGGTTCGACCATGTTCGACACAGCCCTGACTGAAATCCATTTGATGTGCATGACCGCACAGGCATAAGCCAGCCATGCTCCTTCCATGGTCTCGATATCAGGGTTCCATGCATCCATGATACGGTCAATGACCTGCTGTGATCCGGATGTCATGTTCACCGTTGCGGCAGTCACCACAGGGTAGTCTTTGGCCAGGAGTTCGAACGCTCTGCCCGTGCAGTGTATCCTGCCGTCGCTGAATGGCCACCTGTCAGGGTCAGCCATGTTGGCACTGAAAAGGGAAAGAAAAGTACCGTTATCATCCACTCCCATATCGGCAAAACAGTCGGAACGAGGTATCACCACATCACCGGGGGCAAGAGAGGGGGTATAACTGCCTGCGATGCCCGGATTGATTACCAGGGCAGGCAGGGTACCTGAGGTGAACCTCTTCTGCAAAGCCCATGACATTGATGCGCCACCAACCCCTGCAACCAGTATCTCACATCCGCACCCTGAGTCGCTGACGGCTTTCTGCAGAGCCTCAGCCTCAGAGGGGTGAGCAACAGCAATCAGTATATCTCCCCGCCTGTTATCCATTATTATGGTTATTAAACTGATAAATATATTATTTTTGAACCATAAACCTGTCATTTTAGTAAATCATTTAACTCAGACAGTATGATCTACCTGACAAGAAGAGAGCGGTTCAGCTCGGCACACAGAATGTTCCGGCAGGGTCTCAGTGATGAAGAGAACCTGAAGGTCTACGGGAAATGCTCGAACCCTCTCTGGCACGGTCATAACTACGTACTTAAGGTGACAGTCAAGGGTGAGCCTGACCCTGAGGTGGGTTACTTCATGAATGCCACACGGCTGAAGGAGATCATCAATGATAGGGTGATAGCAAAGCTCGATCACAAAAACATGAATGTCGAGACGGACTTCATGGCAGGAAAGGTAGCAACCACAGAGAATCTGGCAATAGCTATATGGGATGAGCTCAGGGCTCCACTGGCTGCCGAGGGTGCACTTCTGCACTGCATCAGGGTAGAGGAGACAGAAAATAATTTCATTGAATACTACGGATAACATGGAAAAACTAAATGACGGCAGCGGAAAGCTGACAGACAGCTACAACAAGATCGAGAGATGGAACCCCGAAGTCATCAGGGAAATTTCGGAATACTACTATAAGATACTGAAGTTACTGGGAGAGGATCCGGAAAGGGAGGGATTGCTGAAGACGCCTGAGAGGGTTGCCAAGGCCCTGAGTTTTCTTACGCGGGGATACGAACAGGATCCTGAAGAGCTCCTCCGCAGTGCCATCTTCAAGGAAGAGTACCGGCAGATGGTGATAGTGAAAGACATAGATATCTATTCGATGTGCGAGCATCACATGCTGCCCTTCTTCGGCAAGGCTCACGTAGCTTACATTCCTGACGGAACAATAACCGGGCTGAGCAAGATTGCCCGCGTGGTGGAGACTTATGCAGCGAGATTGCAGGTACAGGAGAGGCTCACAACGCAGATACGAAACTGTATCCAGGATAACCTCAAGCCCCTGGGGGTGGCCGTTGTCATCGAGGCGCAGCACATGTGCATGCAGATCAGAGGTGTTCAGAAGCAAAACTCCGTCACCACCACATCCGCCTTCACCGGATGTTTTCTCTCAAACCTCAACACCCGTGAGGAATTTATTCACCTCATCGGCAGCAGGCTGCACTGAAAATAATACAGTCAAAACAGATTTATCTCCAGTCTATGAAAGCATTTGTATTCCCCGGACAGGGAGCCCAGTTCCCCGGTATGGGAAAAGATCTTTACGATAACTTCCCGGCAGCACGCGATATGTTTGAGAAAGCCAATGAGATCCTTGGTTTCAGGATAACAGATATAATGTTCGCAGGAACGGACGAGGAGCTGCGGCAGACGACGGGTTACGCAACCGGCTATCTTCCTTCATTCAGTGATCCTGACCACGGTGATGGGGAAGGATTTTGACCCGGCAATGGTTGCCGGTCATTCGCTGGGCGAGTTCTCGGCTCTTGTGGCCGCCGGGGCACTCTCCTTTGAAGACGGGCTGAAACTTGTTGCAGGCAGGGCCGATGCCATGCAGAAGGCCTGCGCCCTCACTCCTTCTACAATGGCGGCTGTGCTTGGCATGGATGATGCAGTGGTTGAAGAGGTATGCCGTTCGGTACCTGAGACCGTTGTGCCGGCCAACTACAACTGTCCCGGTCAGATAGTGATCTCCGGTACCATTGAGGGTGTAAGCATAGCCACCGAAGAGCTTAAGAAGAGGGGAGGCAAAAGAATACTGCCTCTTTCCGTCAGCGGGGCTTTTCACTCGCCATGCATGGAGCCGGCACGTCTGGAACTTGAGGAGGCTATCAGGGCGGCACACTTCCGCAGCCCGTCGTGCCCTGTGTATCAAAATGTCACAGGCATGCCTGTCACCGACCCCGGTCAGATCATGGATAACCTTATTGCGCAGCTGACCTCACCTGTAAGATGGACGCAGACAATAACGAGGATGATCGCTGACGGGGCTGTATCGTTTGTGGAAGCAGGCCCGGGAAATGTTCTTCAGGGTCTTATAAAAAAGATTGACAGGGATGCGGTTACTTCAGCCGCAGCTGTCAACTGCTGAAAGATATAACAGTCATACCCAGTTGTCCGTCCATGCGGATAACAAGCGGTTTCTCAAACCGTATATGAGTGAAGAATCTGCCATTGCTGATCACCTTCTGCTCTCTCAGCCTTTTCCACATAATAATTCCTTCGCCGGAATCCTCGTTGACCGAGAGATAGCCGATATTCATTGAGGTGACGTTATGAAAGAAATGAGAGCCCTGTGAAGCGTCAAGGCGGAAGTTGGGAAGTCCTACCTCAACGATGACCCTGGCATTGGATATCTGCGGCCAGGCAACGGGTATACCCAGGAACCTGTCTTTAGTACCCCATCTGCCCGGACCGATCAGCACATACCTCCTGCTTTCAAGCATCATCTTCCTGTTGATGGCTTCTATCTCTTCAGCCATCTCGGCAGTCTTCAGGTTGTCAAACTTATCCGGTTCAATATAAATAAGGTCGGTTATATCCTCTACAAGTCCGTTGCCCATGCTCTTTTTTGATACAAGGACCATGTCGTCGGCAGAGACACTCTCAGGGTCGATTGAATATCCTGCGCCGCTGCCGACAAGAGGTTTGACCTGAAGCAGGTAGAATGATGCCTTATCATCATCATCTTTGGTGAGGTCAACGGCAAACTCAATCTCCACCGGTGCGCCAAAGGCTTCCCTGGTCACTTCAAGCACTTTTCTCAGCGTTGATGCCAGAGGTACATAATCATATTTAAGTATATCTGCAAAATTGACCACCCTGGGTCCGGGGTTATAAAGTCCCGGCGTAAGCGTATCATTATCGGCGCTGAGCACTGATGCAGAGTGCTTCAGCGTGCCGTCGGCCTCTGCCCGGCTGATATCGAGCTTCACCAGGCTTGCACTCTCACCCTGAAGCAGGTCAACATCGCTCTTTGCCATGTTAAGGGCATAGAAATCAAGCTGCGAATGGCTCGCAAGGTCATCAATTGAGACTATATCAAGAGAAGGATACGAGGGGGAGAATCTGAAGGCCCTCTCGCCGTCAAGAACATACTGACCGAGACCCACCGCCACGACAGCGAAGCCATCATGAGGTGTCATATTCGCAACAGGGTAGAAGTTAAACGACTGGGCGGTGCCGCTGATATGAGGGTAGAATATATCACCGTAACTGTTACCGACAACCGACTGTATCACCACAGCCATTTTCTCCTGTTCCACCTTGAAGTTTATAGCTTCAAAATAAATGCGTGAGTTGTCCGAGTATATAGAAGAAAAGACCAGCTTGACAGCACCAAGCAGCTGTCGGAGTCTGACTTCCGGGTCAGGATGATTATTCGGCAGAATATATGTCCCGAAGATTCCCGAGAAAGGCTGACTGAGAAAATCTTCAAACAGGCTTGATGACCTCACTGCCAGGGGTCCGGTGATGCGGCTTATATATACCCGGAGCTTTTTTTCGAGACCGCTGCTGAGGCTTCCGGCGAGGAACAGCTTCTGCAGATCAATGAAGTGCTTATCACTGTTCACCTCCTTCCACAGGTGGTTGCTCTCCATGAAACGGTCAAACTCATCAGTGCCGATGATAGCAGTGACGGGTGTCTTAATGTTGATATCAGGCAGGAGGCGTCCGAGCTCAAAGCTGTATATCAGGGTGTTGATAAATGCGAGGCCACGGCCCTTACCTCCCAGCGAGCCGCTGGCAAGGCTGACAACATTTGATTCATCAATGACAAGTGACTCATCAAAATTGACCACCTTGCCCTTGTTCATTTCAATCCTTCTCTTTCTGATGATATCAATCAGAAACTCCCTCAGATCTTTCAGGCTGTCGAAGTCAGACAGCTTTACCGGGTTGATCATTTTGGCGATCTTCACCTCCCCCCTGGCCATTAGCCAGAGCGAGAAACTGGTTCTTCATCCCGTGATAGACCAGGGAATCTTCAGGTACAGTCTGAAGATAAGCCTCAAACTCCTTCATTGACCTGGCAACGGCTATCTGACGTACCATTTGTGTCGCGATAAACAAAATGGCCAAACCCGAGGTAATAGGTGATGAACGATTTAAGATCCTGCAGCAGGGTCTCGGAGGTCTTGTTGATGAAGCTGGCTTTGAGCTCCGTGGCAAACCTGGCATTTTCAGGGTCAGATGACTGCAGCACTGTCGGCAGGTTGGGCTGCTCATGCCTGATTTGCTTAATAAGTTCATAACCTGCCATGTCATATAGTGCACCATCCTTTGGAAAGCGCATATCGGAAATAATACCGAGGAGGCTGTCCTTGTACATGGTGTAAACTGACATTGCCTCTTCCCATGTGGTTGCCAGGAGAATCTTCGGCCTTGCCCTTAGTTTAAGCACCTTATAGAGTTCATCGGATGAGACATCCTCAATCAGGTTACGGGTCTGTTCAAGGATCAGGGTGTACAGCATCGGCACATATTCGGAGTAATAGTCTGCCGCATCCTCAATCAGAAGTATGACCCCGGTAAGTCCTTTTTTGGTGTCGTTCTCAACATTAACCTTATCCTCAAGCAGTTTGGCCATGGCAAAGAAAACCCTTGATTCACCGGTCCATATAAAATAGTTGTCAAAGGGCACACCCAGTTCTTTCTGGTTCTGTACAAAAGGTATGTCACCCGGATTATTCAGAAGCAGCAAGGTGGGGATATAGGGATATTTTTCCTTGATCTTCCGGCAGAGTGTCATCGGGTTCCTTTTATCGACGCCCACCATGATGATGATCATGTCATAGTGTCTTACCTCGAGGCGGGCAAAAGCCTCATCCTCTCCTGAGACGCCTGTGACCCTGGGGATGGACGTAAGGCTCATCTGGTAATATTCGCCCAGCATATGATCGGAGAAGCGTCCTTCGCCTTCGATTGAATATGCGTCATAGAGGCTGGCGACAAGCAGTATCTCCCTGACCATGAAAGGCATGAGATCATGAAAGACGTCTCTTTCGGCATTATGACGGTCGAGGAACTTCTGCAGCAGTTTCCTGCTTGAGAGCCCGGTTATATTTTCATCTTCACTGTCGTCATCGCGTGATGAAGTCATCAGATCCCCTGGCTTCCAGACTGTTGATATAACCGGTTATCAGTCCGGAGATATTTCTTATCAGGTCACGTTCCTCTTTCAGGAACGGACCTTCATATTCTTCAAGGAATTCACGGGTATAGTAAATCTCGACTGATCCTTCGCCTTCAACGGTAGTAAAATCCTGCACCATCTTCCAGGCAGTCTCTTTCAAACCCGGAGTTTCAAAGGATTTGTCACGGTATCTTATGCGGGCAGCCGTAAAATCAGGATACTGCCATGCGGCAGGAAGGATCAGCACAAGATGCATAAGTGTTTCGTCAACAGGTTTCCTTTCCTTAAGGATCTGTGTTGCACGGTTTATGCATGACAGTTCTTTCAGGCGTTCCTGCTGTTCATGTAAGATGCGGATGTACCCCGTATCGTCTTTGGGCTGTTGCTCCATAAAGGCATCATTGGAATCAGACGCCAAAATTAGTAAAATAGATTAAAACCGGTGCGAATATTCCCGGGATAGAACGGCTACTTCACTATCCAGGTCGAGCCGCTGTTCAGGAGGTCATCCATAGACTTTATCTTTGATGTGGCCTGAACCCTGACATGCTGTTCAACCATGGCTCCGTCATACGTCTGTGATTTTACCGCTCTGATAACTCCCAGGGCTACAGGGTATTCAGGGTATTGCATGCCTGCAAGCATGTAGTGGATACCCGGGTCTGTCTCCTCTGCGTCATGCACAAGAAGATCCTTTTCCGTCACGCCGCCTTCGCCGATCTTCACCACTTTCAGCTTCAGGCCGTCGAGTATCAGGCCTTTGTCATGTTCCTTTCCGAATACCATCGGCTGGCCATGACGCAGCACAATAGTCCTGTCATCCCTGGTCTCCTTGTTGGTTATATTGTCATGCACCCCATCGGCGAAGATGACGCAGTTTTGTATGGCTTCAACCACAGCTGTACCATGGAAGAGAGCAGTTGCCTTATAGACTTCACCTGAGAGCTGGAGGTTATAATCAATTGTCCGCGCAAAGAAACGTCCATGAGCGCCTATGACCAGCTGTCCTATTATAAAAGGTTCCTCGATAGTACCGTAGGGTGAGGTCTTTGTCACCAGTCCTTTTGACGATGTCGGGGAATACTGTCCCTTTGTCAGACCGTATATTTCATTATTGAACAGGAGGATCTTGATGTCAATATTACGTCTTATTGCATGAATGAAATGATTTCCCCCGATGGCAAGTGCATCACCGTCACCGGTCATCTCCCAGACCATAAGGTCAGGGTTGGCGATTTTGATACCTGTAGCTATTGCTGCAGCCCTTCCGTGAATGCTGTGAAAGCCGTAGGTATTCATATAGTAAGGCAACCGTGAAGAGCATCCTATGCCAGAGACGAACACATACTTTTCCTTCGGCACGCCCATTTCAGCAAGTGTCTTCTGCAGTGAGGCAAGAATCCCGTGATCTCCGCATCCCGGACACCATCTTACTTCCTGGTCACTTTTAAAATCTTTTGCAGTGTACTGCAATGTGTTTGTGTCGGCCATGTTATTTACCCTCCAGTAATTTAATACAATAGTCCTTTATTTCCTTAACAGTGAATGGCAGTCCCTGAATCTTATTATACTGATGATAGGTGAACTTCTGATATTTCATCCTGAGGAAGTTTGCAAACTGTCCTGCGTTAAGCTCACATACAACCAGTTTCTTAAAACCTGCAAACACTTCTGCGGAGTTTGCAGGCAGGGGTCTGATATAGTTGAAATTGACTGATGAGACATTAAAGCCTTCTTCGTTCAGTTCGGTCACAGCGCTGACCAGGTGTCCGTATGTGCTGCCCCATCCGATCAGCAGGAGGTCTCCGCTCTTATTTCCGGTTATCTCCAGATCAGGCACATCTGAAACTACGCGTTCAACCTTTTCATCTCTCAGTCTTAACCATGAGCTCATGGTTTTCCGGAGTATAAGACACGCTTCCCTTTATTGTCTTCTCGAGGCCGCCGATGCGGTGTTCCATTCCCGGCATACCGGGTACGGCCCAGCGGCGTGCCAGTGTTTCAGGATCTCTCTCGTAGGGAAGATAATCTTTATCAGTTTTGACAGCCCACGGTACTTCGATGGCCGGCAAATCCTTCATTGCAGGTATCTTCCACGGTTCTGACCCGTTAGCCAGGTAACTGTCTGTCAGCAGTATCACCGGGGTCATATGTTCAATGGCTATTTTTCCGGCTTCGAAGGCATACTTAAAGCAGTCGGAAGGTGTTCCGGCGGCAATGACCACCACGGGGCTCTCGCCGTTGCGGCCGTAGAGTGCCTGCCACAGGTCAGCCTGTTCAGTCTTGGTGGGCAGGCCGGTAGAAGGGCCCGCTCTCTGAACGTCAACTATCACCAGGGGCAATTCAGTCATGACAGCCAGGTTGATGGCTTCAGACTTCAGTGCCAGTCCCGGGCCTGAGGTGCTTGTCACCGCCAGGCGTCCGGTGTAGCTTGCGCCGATAGCGGTACATATTCCGGCTATCTCATCTTCTGCCTGAAGGCTCTTGGCGCCAAGATCCTTGCGCAGTGCCAGTTCTTCGAGTATACCAGTCGCAGGGGTGATGGGGTACGAGCCTATAAACAGCTTGAGGCCTGCTTTCTCGGCGGCAGCGAGGAGCCCCCATGCGGTTGCCTGGTTGCCGTTGATGTTCCGGTAAACGCCTTCCTCTATCTGGGCAGGGCTTACATGGTATGAGGGCGTGAGGGCCTCAATGGTCTCGGCATAATAATATCCGGCCCTGAGAACCTTGCTGTTCGCCTCTGCAATGAGAGGCTTCTTGCCAAATTTATCTTCAATAAATTCTTCGGTATAGTTAAGCTTGCTGTCAAACAGCCAGTAGACCATGCCAAGGGCAAACATGTTCTTGGTCCTCAGAACAGTCTTGGCATCGATTTCCATGTCCTTCAGGACTTCCTTAACCATTGAGGTTATAGGGGCGCGAATAAGGTTCAGGTTGTCAAGCTTGTCCTCAGCGAAAGGGTCTGCGGTATAGCCTGCGCGCTGTATGGATTTCTCAGTGAAATTATCACTATCATAAATGATCGTTGAATCCTTGGTGAGACAACGGGCATTGGCGCGTACAGCGGCCGGGTTCATTGCCACAAGCACATCTGCAAAATCTCCCGGTGTATTTATATGTCTGCGCCCTATATGGACCTGGAATCCGGAGACACCTCCCACTGTTCCCTGGGGAGCCCTTATCTCGGCAGGGTAATCGGGAAAGGTGGAGATATCATTCCCGAACAGTGCCGAGGTGTTTGAGAAGAGGGTGCCTGTAAGCTGCATCCCGTCACCCGAGTCACCTGAAAACTTGATCACCACAGCATCCTTTTCTATGACCTTCAATCTTTTTGACATGATAATTATCTGGTTTTTTGTATCAATAAAACAATTATAAAAGTAACCAATTTAACGACGTTAAGTTCAGTATAACACTCTTATATGAGTATGATTTTGGTCATGTTTGACACGACTGCCGGACTAATTGAACAACAGAGAGATAAAAGCGGAGAAACTGTTGAAGGAAAAGGGCATCTGAGCCGTTTCACGACCAGATGTCGGCCTTCTGCAGATTGATATTGCTTTCGAAAAACATCCGGGCGATCTTTTCGAAATAATCTGTAAAGTCTGAAACAAAGAAGAGATCTTCCCCTGCCCTGCCGCTGTTGAGAAGGTTATGCTTTTCAAGCACATCTCTCAGCCTGGCTGCAACTATCCTGGCAGAATCGACCACCTCAATCCTGAAATTGAAGAACTTGGTTATCTGGTTGCGTATTATCGGGTAGTGTGTGCATCCGAGAATAAGGGCATCAATATCACTCAGGCCCTTGTCAGAGAGATATGTACGTATGATGGCATTGCTTATGTCATCAAATATGAAGCCCTCTTCAATCATCGGAACAAGCAGGGGTGTGGCGAGAGAGAAGACGCTGGTGGAAGGTGATGCCTCACGGATCTTCTTTTCGTAGGTGCCGGAGCTGATTGTTCTCTTGGTGCCGATGACACCCAGTTTTTTGTAATTGCCGGTAGCCACATGTTCGACAACCGGATTGATAACATCGAGGATAATGGCCCGGTCACCGTATTCTTCGAGGAGGTTCTCATAAGCTGAAGCAGAGGCCGAGTTACAGGCGATAAGAACCATCTTGGCGTCATAGCCAAGCAGGAATTCAGTTATGCGCCGCGAGTAGTTGCGTATTGCCTCTTCAGATTTGTCTCCGTAGGGAAGGTGGGCCGTGTCACCGAAGTAAATGATCCTTTCTCCGGGGAGGGTCTGTCTGATGGCATGTGCCACTGTCAGTCCGCCGACACCTGAATCAAAGACACCTATCGGGCGTTTTCCTGTTTCCATAATGTCTTTAAAAGAAAGGCTGTCTGCCTGTGGCGGACAGCCTTCCGACCATTGAGTTTATCTTATTTAAGTCCAAGCTTGGTCTTGACCAGCGGGGCAACATCGGTGCTTTTTGTCGGGTCAAAATAGATAAGGGTACGGACATCATATACATATACGAAGCCCTGGGCTTTGGCAACATCATTGATTGCGGCGGTTACCTTTTCTATTATAGGATTTAGCAGTTCCGTCTGTTTTTCCTGAAGCTGCACCTGAGCCTGCTGCTGGAAATTAGCGATGCGGCCCTGCATATCTGACAAGCTCCTGTTCCTTGTTGGTTTTCACCAGGTCAGTAAGGGTCTTGCTGTCCTTAACATACTGGTCAAGTTTGTTATTGTACTCAACCTGCATCAGTTCCAAAGCATTGGTCAGCTCCTGACCATATGCATTATAAGCTTTCATTGCCGTATCGTAATCAGGCATGGCCATGATTATATCATCCCTGTTTATATGGCCTGTCTTGAATGACTGTGCAATACCATCCTGTGCTGTAAAAATAAGTGCAGCGGTCAGGAGTAATCCAAATACTTTTTTCATTGTTTTCGTTTTCAAATTAATCGTGCAAATGTAATTATTTAATTTTTATAACCGAGTTTCTGTAACACCTGGTCCGAGAGGTCATATCTCGGGTTGGCAAAGAGGATATTTGAACCTGCCGAGGTATCAAATATGACGGCGTAACTGCCTTCGACAGACATTTCCTTTATTGCTTTAAGTATCTCATCCTGAATTGGTTTTACCAGCTCTTCACGTTTCTTATAGAGTTCACCTTCCATGCCGAAATAGGTGTTTTGCAGGTCTTTAATTTCCTTTTCCTTGGCAATGATTGCTTCCTCTCTTTTCTTCTTCTGGTCCTGTGACAGAAGCACAACTTCTGCCTGGTAATCCTTGTACATCTGCTCAACGGCAGCATAGCCGTTTGCAACTTCTTTCTCCCATCCTTCAGACAGTTTGTCGAGCTGCTGCTGGGCAGCGGTGAAAGCAGGGATATTATTCCTTATATACTCGCTGTCGACAAAAGCGAATTTCTGGGCTGTGCCGCTTAATGTGGCTGCGAACATCAACACTGTCAAAACAATAATCTTCCTCATAGCTTTTTTGTTTGTTTGTTATTTATTAAAACTGCTGACCTATTACAAAGTGGAACTGGCTTCCGTTAGCATCGGGATTTCCGGGGACAGGATCAAATCCGTAACCCCAGTCGATGCCGAGAAGGCCAAACATAGGCAGGTTGGCTCTCAGGCCAAAGCCTGCCGAGCGGTTCATTTTGAACGGGTTATATTCTTCCAGGCTGTACCATGCTCTTCCGGCCTCAAGGAACGCAAGACAGTAAATAGTTGCCTGAGGATTAAGTGATATCGGATACCGGAGTTCGAAGGTCAGCTTGGAATAGACGTTACCCGCCTCAACCAGCATACCATTCTTTACAACTGTCGGTGTCAGTGACCCGTTTGTATAACCTCTCAGGGCAATCACCTCGCGGCCGTAGAAACTGTATCCTGTCATGCCGTCTCCTCCGACATAGAAGTTCTCAAACGGTGAGGGGCCGATATCAGGATTGTAAAAACCGAGATACCCGAACGCTGCTTTGGCGTTCAGAATAAGCTTGTCATTTGATGAAAGCGGAATATAGTAATCAGCCTTAAAGACGACTTTATAGAACTCAATCCATTTGTATTTCACCTGGTCGACGACAACTTTTGAAAAATCCTTGCCGCTCAGCAAAGAATAGGGCGGGGTTGCCTGCAGTGAGAGGGAGAATGTTGAACCGCCGCGGGGATAAATTGTATTAGGACCGGCAGAGAATCTTGTCAGCCTGACCATGAGGGAACCGAGGTTGGCGATACCGTTATCGAACAGGAACCGGTACTGCGTATAATTGTGCATGTTATACCTCTGGTAGCTACCTTCATAATAGATCGAGAAATAATCGTCAGGCCATTCAAGTCTCTTTCCGAAGCCCACCGAGGCGCCGTCAATGATCATGTGCTGTCTCCCGTCTGAATTCAGGGTCTGGCCGTTGGTCATGAGCGAGCGGTAATATGAGAGTGACAGTGTGTTAGGTTTCTTGCCGCCAAGCCACGGCTCGATGAACGAGATATTATATGACTGGTAAACACGGCCGTTGGTCTGAAACCTTATCTGCACCGACTGGCCGTCACCGGAAGGATACGGTCTCCATTCGTTCCATTTGAAAAAGTTTCGCATGGCGAAGTTGTTGAATCTCACTCCGACGGTTCCGACGAGCATGCCGGCACCCCATCCTCCGGAAATCTCGAACTGGTCATTGGCTTTTTCCTCGAGTTCATATAGCAGGTCAACTGTACCGTTTACCTGGTCAGGAATAGGAAGCGGGTTGATTTTTTCAGGGTCAAAATGACCAAGTACAGCCACCTGTCTTACGGAACGGATTATATTCTCCTTGCTGAACAGGTCACCCGGGAGGGTATAAAGCTCACGCCGTGCCACATGTTCATTGGTACGGGTATTTCCGGTGATCATGACATTGTTGAGATTGGCAGGGTCACCCTCGAAAATACGCACTTCAAGATCGATGGAATCGCCTTCCACGCTCTTTTCCACGGGGGTCAGCCTGGAGAAGAGATATCCGTAATTAAGGTACAATGAGTTTACGGCATCCTCATCCTCGATGAGTCTCTTGTTGATCATTGTCTGGTTATAGACATCACCGCTGGGGAAGTTAAAAACCTTGTTGAGCTGATCCTTTGTATAAATGCTGTTTCCCACCCAGTCAACATTCCTGAGGTAATACTGGTTACCTTCATTTACCCTGACCACCAGGCTCAGTTTGCCTTCATCGTCAGTGAAGGTATGGGACGAATCCTTAACAATCCTGAAATCACGGAAGCCGTTTTCATTATAGAACTTAATAAGGTTCTCCCTGTCTTCCTTGTACTTATCCTCGATGAATTTGGACCCTTTAAATGGGTTAAGGTCTTTTTGCTTGGTTTCTTTCAGCTGTCTGCGCAGCTGTTTATCGGTGAAGAACTCATTGCCTTCGAACTCAATCTGCTCAATCTTGACCTTTTCACTCTTGTCGACAGTGAAAACAAGAATCACATTGTTAGGCATATCAGGATCATCTTTCTGAACGATGGTCACCCTGGTGTTGAGGTAGCCTTTTTCAACATAATGGTCAGCTATGGTTCTTTCGGCCCTGTTGAGCAGGTGAGCTGTTACCTGTGATCCGATGGGAAGGCTGAGTTTCTCTATGAGATCTGTTTCCTCCGATTTTTTGATGCCTTCGAACTTCACTGATGAAAGCCTTGGTCTCTCCTGAAGATAAATATCAAGCCAGACATTTTCTTCATCCTTGTTTACTATTGTGATCCTGACATCTGAGAAAAGTCCCTGATCCCACAGTTTCTTGACCGAAGCTGTGATCTGCTCTCCCGGTATCGTCACCTTCTGCCCTATTCGCAGTCCTGAAATACCTATGAGCGCGTTTGGTTCAAGAAATTTGACTCCGGAAACGGTTATACCGGCAATTGTATATTCCTCAGGGTAAAGGTAGCTGGCATATTTATCTTCTGATTGTGCTGTGGCAACAGTGCCAGAAATCAATAGAATGAAAAGGAAAAGTATCTGCCTGAATTGTTCTTTCATCATCTCAGTTGTTTTCAGCAATTTGCTCACTGGTCTTACCATATCTTCTTTCCCTCTTCTGGAAATCGGCCACAGCCTTGTAGAAATCCTCTTTACCAAAATCGGGCCAAAGTTTTTCCGTGAAATACAGTTCAGTATAAGCAAGTTGCCATAGCAGGAAATTGCTGATCCGCTTTTCTCCGCTGGTTCGTATCATCAGTTCAGGATCAGGAATACCTGAGGTCTCAAGGTTTTCTGTAACGGTATCTTCAGTTATATTGTCAGCATTCAGTAGGCCTGCCTTCACCGAACGGGCTATTTTGCGGCATGCTTCGGATATCTCCCACCTTGATGAGTAACTCAGGGCTACTATAAGTTTCAGCTGCGTACATCCTTCAGTGATCCTGATTGTATCACGGAGTTTTGTCCTGACTTTCTCCGAGAGACGGCTAAGATCACCTATCACCGTTATAGATATATTATTTTTAAGAAGGGTATCTGTCTCGTTATTCAGTGATTCGACCATAATATCCATGAGAGCTGATACTTCTTCATCAGGCCTGTTCCAGTTTTCGGTGGAGAAAGCGTAGAGGGTGAGGTATTTTATACCCAGTTCTGCCGCAGCTTCAATGACTTTGCGTACAGCTTTGACACCCTGATGATGGCCAAAGATCCTTTCCTGTCCTCTTCTGCGCGCCCAACGACCGTTGCCGTCCATAATAACAGCAACATGTACCGGGAGTTTGTTTATATTTATTTTATCCTTAAAAGCCAATTCTACTTCTTTCTTTTTTTCTCCTTACCCATTTCTGCAAACGCCGGACATCCTGCAAGTTTATTGTACATTTTCCAGGTTACTGAAACACCCATGAAGCTGTACCAGTCATTGTTGTGTGTCCATGTCTGACTGCCTATATTATCCTCATCGGTTTGGCCGTCAAATTTATCATTAAAAGTCTTACGAAATCCATATTCGAGTTCAAGGCCGATATTATTTGCAATATTTACCTTGAACCCGGCAGAGAATGGTATGGATAAAAAAGGGTTAAAGCTTTTTGCGGCTTCCTGGTTATAAACTGTTGAGAAGGCTGCGCCTATCGCAAGGTAAGGGGTGTAGTCAATGCGTCTGCTTCTCATTGTGGAATAGGGGAAGAAATTATATTCATAGGTGGCTCCCAGCTCACTTAAAAAGACCTTCATTAGTTCACTGGAGTTGCTGAACCGGAGTGAGCCTGCGAGTAAATTTGCTCTTACAGCCTGTCTGGGATTGAAATTATACCTGTAGAAGAACTGTGCCGCCGGGCCCGGTCCGCTGATGACATTGACGGGGTTAATCTCGCCAAGGTAGTTGGTAGCACCAAGGGAGAAGCCAAAGTCGGCACGTCTCTGTGCCACCGCGGGCAAAGCCAGAATAACTAAAATTATCAGTATTATTATCCTTTTCATTCCGTGGGTCATTTGAACATTATCTGAACGATTGTCTGACGAGGTAATCCGTTACGGGCTGTTTTGATCCTGTAATTAAATGTTAAGCTGAATGTATGATAGACATCATTCCTTTCAGACCAATCGAGATGTATATCCGTCGAGGTAATCAGAAAAGGCATATCGTCCGGACAACTCTATGCCAAAAAGAATATTCGGGTCCCAGGCAAGTTTGGCACCCACACCCAAAGGTATTATGGCTGCGAATCCGCTGGTTGGCTGACCCCGGGCCTCAAGGGCATCATTGGGATTAACTGAGAACCAGGCACCTCCAACCCCGGTAAGTGCATAGACATCAACACTTCTGAAGAAGTCTTTCAGTCTGTTCCTTGACCTTCCCCTGTTCAGTCTGAAACAGGAAGCTGTTTCGTTCACGGTTCCTGACAAAATAATACTCGCCGATGACCGATGGTTCAAAGAGTGAGGTGACAGCTTCATATCCCCGGTCCTCGTTCGAGCCTCTTTCGTCAGTGGCGTGAAGCATTACATATGACAGGTTGATCCGGGCGGCTATATTATCAGCGAAGAAATACCTGAATGCACCGTTGACATTAAATCGTGTCTGCTTGAATGTGAGATCTTTCAGTCCCCATGCATTTTCCCCGTTTGTATACCCTCCGACATCACCATAAAACTGTGAAGTGCCTGCTCCCCCGGTGACTTCATATCTCTTCATTTTCCAGAGCTGAGCTCCGGAATATGGTGCACACAAAAAGATCACCAGGCTGAAAAGAATTAAACGTCTCATTAATAGTTACCCAGTAGGTTAGCGTACAAATATAAGGTATTGTATAATATCAAAAACTTAAAAATTCCTTAATTATTGTCAGTTACGGCGGTCTGCACCCCACATCAGCTTATTCCTCAGAGTGCTGAAAAAATCGTTTCCGCGCGTAGTTACGGTAGGCAGTTTAAGCTTTGCCTGTCTTATTTCGATGTTTATCCCCAGGGGTGCCCTGACGGCTTTCGAATCGCATGTGATCATGCACTCATTGCTCCTTCCCCCTGTCTCCATAGTGATTGTGCTGCCTCCGGTGACGATAATGGGTCTTATGGTCAGGTTATGCGGCGACATGGGTGCAATGATGATGCTCTCATCCGAAGGAGAAAGTATAGGCCCGCCGACGCTGAGGTTATAAGCTGTTGAACCTGTGGCTGATGATATTATAAGGCCGTCAGCCCTGTATGTGTTGAGGAAGATACCGTTGACCCTGACAGTTATTGTGATCATGCTCTGGTCAGTCTTTTGAATTGTTACCTCATTGAGAGCCAGGGAACTTTTCTCTCCGAAGAGGCCTTCAGGAGTAACAATCTCAAGCATAGATCTGCTGATTACGTCATAGTCTCCTGAAAACAGCATTTCTATGGCTTTTCCGATATCGTCATCAGGAATATTTGCCAGAAAACCGAGCCGGCCGGTATTTATACCTGCGACAGGTATACCTGTTTCGCGCACCCTCATAGCCGTTTCAAGAAAGGTGCCGTCACCGCCCACGCTCATTATAAGGTCAATATCGGCGGGCAGTTCGGAAACCCCTTCGAACAGTATGACCCTGGTATCGGAAGCAAACTGATTGCCACCTGATTCCATTATATTAAGATAAATGGTTGCGCCGTTGGTGTGCAGGGCATCAATGAGCCGTAACAGCCCTGCCATAGTCTTCTCTGTCAGACCCTTACTGTATAAAGCAATTTTTTTTGACATGCTTTAAACTGTTAAATATTGAGATATTTCATTAACAGGTTATACCTGTCGGTATAAAAACGGTCAAGCTCATCATTGTCGGTTACCCAGGTGGTGACCTCGTATGAATACCTTTCAAAGGTCTTAATGATGGAGGTCAGATCTGTTGTATTTACCTTTAATGTTATCTCCAGGCTTGTGGAATCGGGATTTGAGGTGATATACATGCTTAGTATCCTTGCATCGTTGCTTTCCACAATCTGAGAGATGCGGCTCATTGAGTAATCATGCGACAGGACCTGCAATACGATCAGTCCTCCGGGCTGGTCGACGGATGAAAACGATGCTATGCCTTTGATGATCTCGTTATAGGTGATTACACCCCTGAAGTGATTTTCTTCATCGAGTACAGGAACGACAGTAAGCCTGTGTCTTGCTGCCAGGGCGAGCACTTCGTAAATATGCTTGTTGCTTGTCACATAAGGTCTTGGCAGGGAAAGGGAGTGATTGCCAATTGCTTCTTCAGGCTGGTTCAGGTCATAGATATCACTGTCTGAGATAAGACCCAGGTAGTCGTGCTCATTTACAATAGGCAGGTGCGATACGCGGAAGATCTCCATCCAGTTCAGGGCTGTCTGTCCTGTGTCGGATGTCTTCACCGCCGGGACCACATCGGATATCATCTCTTTGGCAAGCATTCAGTCATTCATTTAATGATAAAAGTACAAAAAACTATGGATCGTTGTAACTTTGCACGGCAGACAGTCAAGGAAGCCATGACAAGATTAAGCGTTAATATCAACAAAATTGCCACATTGCGGAATGCCCGCGGCGGCAATGTTCCGGATGTAAGGCTCGCAGCAATCAAATGCCAGGCATTCGGTGCCGAGGGCATCACCGTGCACCCGAGACCTGACGAAAGACACATCAGGTACGGTGATGTCTATATTTTAAAGGAGGTAGTCACAACCGAATTCAATATCGAAGGCAATCCGGGAAAAGAATTCATCAGGCTTGTGCATGACATTGTACCTGAACAGGTTACTCTTGTTCCTGATGCACATGATGCAGTGACTTCCAATGCCGGGTGGGACACAAAAGCCAACCTCTCATTTCTTACTGATGTGATAGCAGGATTCAGGGAAAAAGGAATTCGTACTTCGATCTTTACCGGCACTGACCAGGTAATGCTGGAGTACGCTGCCAGGTGCGGTACTGACCGTGTTGAACTGTACACCGAACCCTATGCTTCAATGTTCCCGGTGGACAGGGAGGCAGCTGTTGCGCCGTTTGTAAAGGCAGCAGAGACAGCCCGCGACCTGGGGCTGGGGCTGAATGCCGGGCATGATCTGGATCTTGGTAACCTTGCATGGCTGCACAGCAGAATACCATGGCTGCTTGAAGTGTCAATAGGGCACGCACTTATTGCTGATGCACTCTATTTCGGGCTCGAGAACACAATTCAGATGTACCTTCGCGAGCTCAGACGAAGCTGATTCCTATTTCAGGTGTTTCTCAATGATTGTCCTGAGCACCTCTATTGCCACGAGGTTCTCCCCGCCTCCGGGAACAATAATATCCGCATATCTTTTTGATGGCTCAATGAACTGGAGATGTGATGGTTTCACAGTCTCGTTATAGCGTTCCAGCACTTTGAGCACCGACCGGCCGCGTTCGACTATATCGCGCTGAATAACCCTTCCCAGCCTGTCGTCAGCATCGGCATCGACGAAGACCTTGATGTCGAGCATCGACCTCAGTCCGGGGTCAACAAGCACCATGATTCCTTCCACGACCACCACGTCAGCAGGTTTCACCGGTATGGTCTCTTCCGACCTGACGCAGGTGAGGTATGAATAGATTGGCATTTTTATCGGTCGTCCGGCCTTCAGCTCGGCCAGGTGCGCCATCAGCAGCGGCCATTCGACCGAATCGGGATGATCAAAGTTTATTTTCTGCCTTTCTTCCATAGGAATATGACTGTTGTCTTTGTAGTAGCTGTCCTGAGGAAGTATCACGACCTCATCACGGGGAAGCATCTCGATCAGTTTACGGACAACGGTTGTCTTTCCTGAACCTGTTCCCCCGGCAATCCCGACGGTAAGCATAAAATGTTTATTTTTGTATCAAATGTAGCAAAAAACTCCATGATTAAGCATATAGTCATTTTCAAGCTTTCTGCGCCGTACACGCAGGAGGAGAAGGAGAAATCCATACAGGAAGCTTAAAGAGATCTACGGGCCGCTCGGGAATAAATTTGACTATATTATTGAATACAGGACCGGCGTTAACATTCTTGAGGCGGATCATGCCGGCGACTTCGTCATCGATTCGATCTTTGCCTCCCCTGAAGATCTTCGGCGGTACCAGTCCAGCGACCATCACAGGGAGGCTGTTTCGGTGTGCTCAGTAATAAAGAAGGCGAAGATTGTAATTGATTACGTTATCTGAGCATGAATTCACTCTATCCGATAAAGTTCAGGCCTGTGCTCAAGGAGACGCTCTGGGGAGGCAGTGCCCTCAGG
This sequence comes from uncultured Bacteroidales bacterium, assembly GCA_963730615.1. Lineage (GTDB taxonomy): Bacteria > Bacteroidota > Bacteroidia > Bacteroidales > VadinHA17 > SR-FBR-E99. Next base: position 56,547 of record CAVSSR010000004.1, read on the forward strand.
GAGCGTTTCGGCAAGGAGGGCAAAGGCGGGGCAAACATTGGAGAGAGCTGGGAGATTAACGGCATGACCGGGGCAAGCTCGCGGATAGCCAACGGCTTTCTCAAGGGCAACACCCTCGAGGAGGTGATCGAAATATATATGGGAGATCTCGTGGGTGATTCCGTCTTTGAGAAGTTCGGCAGCGAATTCCCCCTGCTCATCAAGTTCATCGATGCCAGGGACACCCTGTCAATACAGGTACATCCCGGGGACAAGCTTGCATCAGAAAGGCACCATGCCTGGGGCAAGACAGAGATGTGGTATGTCATCGATGCAGCACCCGGTGCATTGATTTACACAGGGTTCAAAAAAAAGACCACCAGGGAAGAGTATCTCGGATATGTTGAAAGGAAAGAACTTGCCAGCCTCATCAATGCAACGCCGGTATCACCCGGTGATACATTCTTCATTCCGGCAGGTATGGTACACTCCATTGGTGCAGGAGTACTCCTGACAGAAATACAGCAGACATCCGATATCACATACAGGATCTACGACTGGGACAGGGTTGACAGCAAGGGCAAGGCACGCGAGATGCATGCGGAGCTTGCCGTTGATGCAATCAATTTCGACCTTGACCAGCCGAACCTGATAAGAAAGGCTCCCGAAACAAATCATCCGGTAATGCTTGCCACATGTGAATATTTCCATACAAGTCTGCTCCGGCTTGACAGGCCTGTGATCAAGGACTGCAGCATGATTGACTCTTTTATTATATATATTTGTACAGAGAGCATGGTTGTTGTTGACTGTTTCGATCACAGTGAAGAGCTGAGAGCCGGCGAGACAATTCTCATACCTGCCGCTGCCGACAGCGTGACTCTCATTCCCCGGGGAACGGCCAGATTACTTGAAGTTTATATACCACAAATACACAATTGAAATGAAACAATTTGCATCTTTCTTACTGACACTGACATTCCTCATTGCTGTCTCATGCGGCAGCGGTACCGGCGATACCGGCGGGGAAAAGAAAAAAGGAAAACATGAGGCTGACACCGGTTATTCAGGTGTAAAGAGCTATTTCAAGGACGACGTTAAGGTTAAGGAGGTTGCATTTGAAAACGGCATCAGGCAGGGACTGTCGCGCTCATTCTCCAAGGGAGGCGTCCTCGAACAGGAGATCATGTACGTCGACGGCAAGAAAAGCGGAGAGGCAAAATGGTACTACCCTGACGGCAAGCTTTTCAGGGTCACCCCATATGTCAATGACACAATCAGCGGATCACAGATACAATACTATAAGAGCGGCCGTGTAAAGGCAAAGCTCGATTATCTGGACGGCAGGCGATTACCCGGCCTGGAGGAGTTCAATATGGACGGGTCAAAAATAACCGGGTACCCGACTCCACAGTACAGAATAGAAGATCTGTATAAGGAAAAGGGAGTCTGCAAACTATTCATTGAGATGTCTGACATGGCTGAGAATGTCAAATACTACAGAGGCGATTTTACAGACGGGATGGTCGATCTTACAATCCTTACGCCGCTGCTCCAGACAGCCACCACGGGTTATCTCGATCTGAAAAAGACACCGGGGCACAGTGCGGACTCTGTAACTGTCGTGGCTGCGTATCTGACCGGCTTTGGCAACAGACTGTATTACCGGCTGTCAATACCTTTGCCGTATAAAGATTTAAACTAAACACGCTATGTCACAGATACTTGTACCGGGCATCAAGCTCACAGTTACCAGGACGGTCGGTGAAGGTGACACCGCAGCTGTTTACGGTTCAGGTCTCCTTGATGTGCTTTCGACGCCGGCAATGATCGCTTTCATGGAGCAGACAGCCATGAAAGCTGTGGAAGCATGTCTCAACGACGGCGAAGGCACCGTAGGGACAGAGGTCAGCGTAAAACATATCAAAGCCACCAGGGTGGGTAAAAGTGTGACATGCACTGCGACCCTGAAAGAGGTGAATGGTAAAAGACTGCTGTTTCATGTCGAAGCGAGCGACGACGACGGAAAGATAGGAGAAGGTCTGCATGAAAGATTCATTATCGAGAACGAAAAGTTCATGGCCAAATTAAAGAAGTAATGATCATCAGATCTGCTTCTTATGTCACCAGCAGCGCCAAGATCAGCCAGTTACCTTCGCCTGATATGCCTGAGTATGCTTTCATCGGCAGGTCAAACGTGGGCAAGTCGTCGCTGATTAATATGCTGGTGGGAAAGAAAGGTCTTGCCAAAATTTCCGTCAATCCGGGTAAGACGCAAACCATCAATCACTTTCTTATCAATGAGAGCTGGTACCTTGTTGATCTCCCGGGTTACGGTTATGCCCGCCGCTCTCAGAAAATGAGGGAGGAGTGGGACAGGCTCTTCAAGTCGTACATCACCCTTCGTGAGAACCTGATCTCCCTGTTTGTTCTGGTAGATTCCCGGCATGAGCCCATGCCTTCTGACATGGCCCTGATGGAAAGACTGGCTCTCAACGGTGTGCCATTCGCCAGGGTATTCACAAAGACTGACAAGACCGGGCCCCGCGTTGCAGAGAAAATCAAGCTCATTCATGACAGAATGATGCTTGAAACCTGGGAGAGCCTTCCCCCGACGTTCGTCACCTCAGCCACAAAAGGCACCGGCAGGGACGAGCTGCTTGATTACATCAGGGATACGATGAAATTTTATGAAAGGAAAAAATGATTGGACCATTAATATTATTTTTGCAGCAGCGTTCAGTGAAAACCATCTAATACCTCCCCTATGATCGGCAGAGCTCCTTTTAAAATCTTTTCGTGTACATCGTCATTAAGCATTGCAGAAAAAATCGCAGATCATCTTGGCATTAGAGCTGGGCAAGAGCTCACTGCTGAGCTTCAGTGACGGAGAGTTTCAGACATGCTTTGATGAATCTGTCAGAGGATGCCATGTATTCATCATACAGTCGACCAACCCACCGGCAGAGAACCTGATGGAGCTTCTCCTGATGATCGATGCTGCCAAGAGGGCGTCGGCGTACAAGGTCAATGCGGTGATCCCCTATTACGGTTATGCCAGACAGGACCGCAAGGACAGGCCGCGTGTCTCTCTCGGTGCCAAGCTCACTGCCGACCTGCTTACAAAGGCAGGTGTTGACCGCATCATTACGATGGACCTTCACGCCGACCAGATACAGGGTTTCTTCGATGTTCCCGTTGACCACCTGTTCGGTTCGGCACTCTTTGCACCCTTTATTAAGAACCTGAGGCTGCCTAACCTGACCGTTTCAGCCCCTGACATGGGCGGGTCAAAACGTGCCAACGCCTATGCACGCTACCTCCAATGTGAGATGGTGCTCTGTTACAAACTGAGGAAAAAACCGAACATTGTGGAGGAGATATCCATCCTGGGCGAGGTTGAGGGGCGTCATGTGGTCATTATTGATGATATGGTTGACACGGCCGGCACCCTGAGCTTTGCCGCCACGATGATGAAAGACCGCGGAGCACTAAGCGTCAGGGCTGTTGCCACTCACCCCGTACTTTCAGGCGACGCCATTGAAAAGATAGACAGCTCACCCCTCGAGGAGCTGGTGATCACCGACAGCATACCCCTGACGAGGTACTCACCAAAAATAAAGATTCTGTCCGTTGGCGAAATCTTCGGCGAGGCAATAAAAGCTGTCTACACCAACAGTTCAATCAGCACAGGTTTTGTATTTTAACCTTTTTCGCTATATTTGCAGGCCAAATTTTTAAAAATGTCCAACGTGCAATGGGAGATTGTCCGGCAAGCAATCTTGAGTAGCACAACAAATTAAAGACTGATGAAGACTATTGAGATCAAGGCCGTCTCGCGCGAACATTTCGGAAAAAAGAGCTCAAACGCGCTGCGCGCTGAAAATAATGTACCATGCGTAATGTACGGCGGAAAAGAAAACCTGCATTTCTCTGCACATGAAAACGTATTCCGCGGACTGGTTTATACTCCTGATGTTTTTCTTGTCAACCTCAACGTTGACGGGAATGAATATAAGGCAATAATGAAAGACCTGCAGTTCCATCCGGTAACTGACAAGCTGCTGCATATTGATTTCATACAGGTAACTGAAGACAAGCCTGTTATCGTTGACATGCCTATCAGGATCACCGGCGAATCAGTTGGCGTAAAAGCTGGCGGCAAGACTCAACCTCAAACGCAGGACACTCAAGATCAAGGGTATGACGAATGACCTGCCTGAACATATTACAATTGACATTACAAACATTGAGATCGGACAGTCGATCAAGGTTGGTGATCTTGCATACGATAAGCTGGAGATCATTGACAACAAGAAGGCAATGATAGTTGGCGTTGCTATATCACGTGTGGTTCTCAAGGAAGAGGAAGCTGCTCCGGTTGAAGGAGCTGAAGCTCCGGTTGCTGAAGCTGCCGGTGCCGAGAAGGAAGAGGCAGGCAAGAAGGATGCCGGGCATAAAGATGCCGCTCACAAATAGTTAAAACGTTGAAATATCTTATCGCCGGTCTTGGCAACATAGGCGAAGAGTATAAAAATACACGGCATAATGTCGGTTTTATGGTATTGGATGCGGCCGCAGCTGCATCCAATATCTCTTTTACGGACCGCCGTTACGGCTTTATTTCAGAAATGAGGTACAAGAACGCTTCGGTGATCCTTCTGAAACCCTCTACCCTGATGAACCGGAGCGGCAACGCGGTGCGTTACTGGATGCAGAAGGAGAAGATAACTCCGGAGAACCTGCTTGTCATAGCCGATGATATAGCCATCCCTACCGGCAGCATGCGCCTCCGGGCAAAGGGAGGTGACGGAGGCCACAACGGCCTGGCAAGCATAAGCGAGATCCTGGGGACAAATGAATATGCCAGGCTGCGCATCGGTATAGGGAACAACTTCGGCAGGGGCGGACAAATAGATTATGTCCTCGGTGAATGGACGGAAGAGGAGCTGAAAGTTATTAATAAAAGGCTGCCCACTGACTGTTGAAATTATCCGGTCATTCGTCACTGCCGGATGCGAGCTGACAATGACAGCTTTTAACAAAGCAGGTAAATTTTTGGCTGATGACAACACCAACGGGGGAAAGGATCGATAAATTCCTCTGGTCAGTCAGGCTGTACAAATCACGCAGCATTGCCACAGAGGAATGCCGGAAAGGGAGGATCACAGTGGCAGGCCAGCCGGTCAAACCGTCTCACATGGTAAATGAAGGAACAACCATCCTCGTCAGAAAACCGCCTGTGACATATACCTATCTTGTCACCGCCCTGCCCTCCTCCAGGGTGGGCGCCAGACTTGTCAGCGATTACATCACCGACCTCACTCCCGAAGAGGAAAAGAACAGGATCAAACCTGAGAGCGGAAAATTCTTCGGCTACAGACCACACGGTACCGGCCGCCCTACAAAAAGAGAAAGGCGCGATATTGAAAACTTCCTGGAATGAATTTGAATGCCCACCCGGCGAGGGTGGTATAAATACCTAAAAGTACCCGGTCTCTGTCAAGAATCGATGATATTGAATTCAACAGGGAAAATCTTTATTTAACTTCGGGCAGCATAGAAACTTAGCATTCCGGATTTTAAGATCGTAGATTACAGGCTTTTCAGTCATGGGAAAGGAAAATATTGAGAAGTATGATTTGTTTTATCTGCTTCTGAAAAAATATGCCGATTTCTGGCATAACAACATCTTCTACCGAAAGGTGATTGCTTACGGCAAGGATCGTCTTGATTTTTCGGTCCCCACCATCCTGGCGCCCAATCATCAGAATGCACTTATGGATGCCCTGGCGATCATCTGCACCCTTGAAAGGCAGCTGGTCTTTCTTGCCAGGGCTGACATTTTCAAAAAGAAACTTGTCGCACGCATCCTTTATCGCCTGAAAATCCTCCCTGTTTACCGGATCAGGGACGGTTTTGAAAACCTGAAACAGAATGATGACACCTTCCACGACACTCTCAGGGTCATGGAACACCGTAACGGGGTAGTCATCCTTCCTGAAGGAAGTCATGACGTCCACAGAAAACTCCGCCAGCTGAAGAAAGGCATATGCCGTATTGCCTTCCAGACAGCAGAAGCCTCTGACTATAAGAAGGAAATCAATATCGTGCCGGTTGGCATCGAGTATTCACACTACTGGCGGTTCAGGCAGGTACTTACGGTTGTCTATGGCCATCCCATCCATGTCTCTGAATACTACGATTCATACAGGCAGAACCCGAACAGGGCAATAGTTGAACTGCGCGACAGGCTCTCTTCCGATATGAAGAAAGTGATGGTGCATATAGAAGAAGAGCAGGACTATGAAGCTATCAACGAGCTGAGAAGCATCATCAACGAAAAATACAGTGACCGCATAAAGTATCCCAAACTGTTCCGTGACAACAGGCTGATCAGTAAGGTTAACGAGCTGCATCAGAAAGATCCTGAAGCATATGAACGTTTATGCAGTGACAGTCTTGCCGTCAGGGACCTCGCTCAGGAGCTGAAGCTGACCTACCGGCACCTGAGAAAGAAAAAGCATCCTCTCGGATGGCTTCTTCTGTCATGGATATTTCTACTTGTCACGCTGCCGGTCTTCGTGGCAGGAGTATTACTTAACTTTATCATCTTTAAAGTTTCTGAAATTCAGTCGTTAAAAACGAAAGATCCGGGTTTCATCAGCACGACAAGATATGGTTTCCTGATCGGTATGGGCCTGATAATTGCGCCTTTGTACCTGATTGTTGCACTGATACTGATCAAACCATGGTGGCTGGCACTAGCCGCTTTTCGTTCTTGTCCCGGTGCTGGGTATTCTTGCCTGGAACTGGTCACTTCTTTTCAAAAGAACGGTGGGAGGATTCAGGATCAGAAGACTCATCAGAACAAAAAACTCCGTCTTTATCAGGTTACGAAATACTTATGGCAATCTCATTAAGACTGTCTCAGGACTTTAATCATGAAGGATTTCTTCGCAGATAAGACAGTCTGGATTACGGGAGCCTCATCAGGCATCGGCGAAGCGCTGGTCAGTGCATTCACGAAGGGAGGAAGCAGGGTAATTGCCTCATCAAATGATGAAGCCGGGCTGAAGAGAGTGGCTGAGAACTGCTCTGCGATGAAGGGAAGTATCACCACCGTTCCATTCGATCTGTCGGAGACAGCCGGAATTGAAAAGACAGTGGCTGATATAATAAAACAGGAAGGCAGGATAGATATGCTGCTTAATATAGGCGGTATCAGCCAGAGGGCACTGATAAAAGATACTCCCCTGTGGCTCGACCGCAGAATAATGGAGATAAACTATTTCGGGACCATTGCACTGACGAAGGCAGTGCTGCCTTATATGATAAGTAACGGCGGCGGCCATATCGTGGCAACCAGTTCCATATCCGGACGCTTCGGATTCCCTCTCAGATCAGCATATTCAGCATCAAAACAGGCGCTGCACGGTTTCTTCGAAACACTGCTTCTTGAACACAGAAGTGATAATATCAGGGTCTCTGTGCTTATACCCGGAAGGGTGAGGACCAACATATCGTTTCATGCTCTCACATCATCAGGTAAGGAGCACGGCAAACTGGATGAAGGGCTGGCCGGAGGAATCACCCCTGAAAAAGCTGCTCAGCAGATCATACAGGGGACTCAGAAGGAACAGAAGAGAGATACTCGTTGGCAGCAGCGAATTGCTGATGCTCAAAATAAGAAAATATATGCCTGCTCTTTTCTTCAGGATTGCCGGCAGGATTAAACCAATGTGACAACAGAAGTCATTATGAAAGGTTATATAATAAGCGGGATACAGCAGGTCGGCATAGGTGTGCATGACCTGAAAGAAGCGTGGGAATGGTATATAAAGGTGTTCGGAATGGACTGCCGCATCTTTGAGGAAGAGGCCGAGGCAAAGCTGATGCTGCCTTATACCGGAGGCCAGCCACGCAGCAGGCATGCAGTGCTTGCACATCAACCTGCAGAGCGGCGGAGGCTTCGAGGTATGGCAGTACAAGGGAAGAAAGCCTGAGTACCGTGACCGCGAGACAAAGCTGGGAGACATAGGCATTTTTGCATGTAAAATGAAGGTCAGGAATGCTGAGAAAGCATGGAAGCACTTCCTGGATATGGGAGTTGACGTATTGGGAATGCCCACTGTCGATCCCTCAGGAAAGAAGAGCTTTTTTGTCAGGGACCCGTTTGGAAATATCTTTCATATTGTTGAGGCCACCGACTGGTTCATGAACCTGAAGAAAGTATCAGGCGGGTCCTACGGAGCGATAATAGGTGTCATCTGATATTGACCGGGCGCTTAAAGTCTATTCCGGTATACTGGGATATGACAAGGTAGTATATGACGTCACCGGTACATTTGATGACCTCGCTCCTCTTCCCGGGGGCAGCGGTACCTTCCGGCGCGTTCTCCTGGCTCCCGGAAAGCCTTTTCACGGAGGCTTTAGCCCGGTCTTCGGACAGAGCACCATCGAGCTGATACAGTCTATTGACAGAAAAGGCACGAAGATCTATGAGGGAAGATTCTGGGGTGATCCCGGCTTCATACATTTATGCTATGATATCAGCGGCATGGACAACCTCCGGAAGTACTGTGAAAATGCAGGATTTCCTTTCAGTGTTGACAGCATGCAGAGCCATGCCGGCCAGAGCTTTGACATGGGTGAGGCAGCAGGTCACTTCGCATACATCGAAGACCCTGACGGAACTCTTATCGAGTTCGTCGAAACGCATAAGGTACCTATAATTAAAGCACTGGGGTGGTATCTTAACATGAGGAAGAGGGATCCCAACAAACCATTGCCCTCATGGATGATCAGGACGCTGAGGTTCTCAAGGGTGAAGCAGAAGAAAGGATTAAAGGCAGATAGGCTAATAGTGCTAGCGACGCTCAAGTCTGGACGTCGTCCCGATCTGATCAACAAATGCAATTATTCTGCCAGAGCCTGTACTGCGCTCAGGACGCGCATGGAGTTCTTTCCCCAGATCTTTGCAATGTCATCGCTGCTGTAACCTCGGGAGATAAGCTCCTTGGTGATGTTCTTCATCTGTGAGACATCCCGGCAATCGTCCAGCTCACCACCCCCGTCAAAATCGGAACCAATTCCCACGTGATCAATCCCGATGATATCAACGACATGCTGTATATGGTTTACGGCATCGGCGACAGTCGCGAGTTTCTCATATTTGTTCTTCAGTGCCTGATACTCATCCCATATCTGCTTCCTTCTGTTCGTCCGTTGCATCAGGACCCAGGTCTTTCATCCTCTGACGCAGTTCTTTCTCAAGCCTGTCAAATTCGGGGTTAGGCTCGGGCTGTTTAAGATATTCGCTGAGCAGGCAGATCTGTATGACACCTCCGTTTTTCTTCAATGCCAGGAGCATGTCGTCATTCAGGTTCCTGGGATTTTCGCATAATGCCCTGCATGATGAATGCGAGGCAATCACCGGCGCTTTAGCTGCCTGCAGCACATCATAAAAAGCCTCGTCAGACAGGTGCGACACATCAATTATCATCCCCAGCCTGTTCATCTCCTTCACCACCTCTTCTCCGAAGGCAGATAGACCGCCATGTTCCGGTCCCTGTGGGTCGGTCGAAGAATCGCATATATCGTTATTAGCTGAATGACATAGAGTTATATAGCGAGCGCCCAGGTCGTAATATTCTTTTACACGTGACAGATCCTTACCTATTGCATAGCCGTTCTCTATTCCGATGAATACGGCAACCTTGCCTTCGGCTTTAAGCCTGTACGCATCATCAGGGGTGAGTGCCAGGCCTGCCATTTCCGGATAGCGTGCCACATTGCGGTGGATGGAATCAAAAATGGCAAGTGTGGTCTGGTGTTTCAGGTCCAAAGTCTCAGGATCCCTGGGTCCCTGGCCGATGAAGATTGCGAAGAACTCAGCATCAAGTCCTCCCTCCTTCATCCTCGGGAAATCGACACAGCCTTTTTCATTTTTGCTGCCAAGGTCAAAACCTGACCTGGCGAGACGCATCGGGGTGTCACAGTGGGTGTCGACAGTCAGCATGTTCAGATGCATCTTGTCAGCCTTGCGGATTACCTTTTCTTCCTGTGAGAGACAACCTGTCAGCAGGAACATGGCGGTCAGGACCAGGTACAGTAAATTTCATTTTGGTCAAGGTTTTTGGACGCGTAAATATAAGTATATCACAAGCTGGTTATCATCCCTCCTGAGAGGGGAATATATAAAAAAGGTTAAATCAGGCAGCAGGCAGCAGGCATGGGCAGTAGTAACAAAACGGACGAATGAACAATTACGAATTATGAAGTAAGAAAATAAGATAATATACAGACCGTTCACTGCTGATCTGAAAAGCAAGACTCATAGAACTTCGCAACCTGTCAGACCCTCAACTCTGTAAACAAGTCCATGACCTTCAGACTTAAGACCTGAAATGAAAGAAAAAAGCCCCGCTGAAAAAGCGGGGCAGCCATGAAAAGAATGGAAAAATTGCTTTTGGACAGTAAAAAGCAACATCAAAGATAATAAAAAATGTTTTTTCGATCAATAGCACAGATAATTTTCAGGCGGGCGCAGCCAGACATAAAAAGAGGAATGAGATAAAAAATGATATGATAATGCAACTTCCGTAAATTTGCAGTGTCATTTAGTAATAATGATCTGAGCTTGGCAATACCAGATGTGCATATTCATGATACCCTCGTTGAGGAGTGCCGCCGGGGCAGCCGGAAAGCCCAGTTCAGGATCTATGAACTCTATTCCAGAGCCATGTTCAATGCCGCATACCGCATTGTCAATAACAGGGAAGAAGCAGAGGATATGCTGCAGGAAGCTTTTACCGACTGCTTCAGGAATATAGGTTCATACAGGTCTGAATCGACTTTCGGCGCCTGGCTGAAGACGATAGTGATAAACAAGTGCATCAACAGGCTGAGGAAGAGAGAGACGGACCTGGTATATGTGGATGACTACCAGTCTGTTGAGAGACCTGAGGAAGAAGAGGCGGAAGTGATCTGGCCTGACACATCTGTAATTGCGAAGGCGGCAGAAAAACTGCCTGACGGATACAGGGTGGTCTTCAGCCTCTATCTTCTTGAAGGGTATGATCATGCTGAGATATCCCAGATCATGAATATCTCTGAATCAACATCGAAGACCCAATACTTGAGGGCAAAGAACAAACTGAAAAAAATACTCATAAACATGCAGAAAGATGGATGAGTTCGAGAAACATATTAGGAATGGCAGGGAAGGGATGGATATTCATGATCCTGACCCCGGCTTATGGAGCAGGATTGAAGCGGAGCTCCCCCGTCGTGAGAGGCAGCATAGGAAGCTATCTCTGGAAGGCAGCCGTTATCCTGATAGTTGCAGGAGCCGGTCTGACCCTCATACTCAGGACAATAAATACACCGGAGAGAAACGTTGACCCGCAAATCACTGCTGTAAGGGAGACCTATCTGTATTACAACAGCCAGATCAGTTTACTGTACGCAGAGGCCGGCCCGCTGCTGACAGACAACCCGGATATCAGCATGGAGCTGGATAAGAGCATGGGTGAGCTTGACAGCCTGTCAGTGGAGATCAGGAAGGATCTCAATGACAACATCGCCAACGAGGAGGTGGTGGAGGCCCTTATACGGAATTACAGGCTCAGGATTGAGCTGCTGGAAGATATGCTCGTGCTGATGAAAGAGAAAGAGACAGAAAATAAAAATTATTCAGATCATGAATTATAGAAACCATCTGATTGCGTTGATACTGTCGCTCGGCACCCTGACATTACAGGGTCAGCAGATGACTGACAGCAAGACCTTCATGAAGTCATTCAGAGCCGGTAATGATCCTGTCGTAGAGGTGACAAATAAATACGGCAATATTCATATCAGTCACGGCAATGCCGATTCTATCTCTGTCAAGGTTGAGGTGACCGCCTCATCAGATAAGGAAAGCAAGCTCAGTTCGATGATGTCTGATGTTGATGTAAGTATTACGATGACCAACGAGACTGTGCGGGCACAAACCAACTTTAACCAGGGTATCACCCCCCTCCTTGAGAGTTTTAAAGGCCTCACAAGGAACATCATTAACTATGGCTCAAGGCTGAAGATCGATTACTTCATCGAGTGCCCGTCCTCAACCGTTCTGCGGCTTACCAACAGTTACGGAGATGTTTATATCGGTGATGAGACCCCCGAACTGACGTTGAAACTGTCGAACGGATCGCTCGATGCAGGAGTGATCACTAACGCCCGGCAGATTGATCTCACATTCTGCAAAGCCAATGTAAGAAGTATCATGGAAGGAAAAATCATCCTGTCTTTCAGTGAATTAAGAATGAAAGGGACGGAGGACATCAAACTCACCTCATCGTCTTCGAAGGTGTGGATCGACAGTTGCGGCACACTGGATATTGATTCCAAGAGTGACGATATAAACCTTGGCAGCGTATCTGTGCTCACAGGAACAGCACACTTCAGTGACATAACTGCAGAGAATATATCAAAGGAGCTGAGCCTGATAATGAAATACGGCAACCTTTCATGCGAGAAGATTGATGAGAAGTTTTCACTGATAGACATCAACTCTTCATACACGGATGTTGATCTTCTCATGCCTGAGAAGGCAAGCTATGACCTGGAGATCCGTCACACCAACGCATTTGTCTCTCTTCCGGGAATTACGCCTGAGCCTGAACGCACAACCGTTAATGAAGAAGACAAGATATATATTACTTCCGGCAGGTATGGAAGCTCTTCCGGTTCATCGAAAATCAGGATTGATGCCACCAGGGGAGAAATCAGAATCCTGCAGAAGTGAATAGCTGCATTTACTGCAAAGAAAATGGTCCGGCTGTCAAATATGAATAATGTCCAAATAGTCATAAATTAGCATTAATTATGAAAAGACTTTTAATTACTACGATTGTGATCCTTGTTGTATCAGTTATACAGAGGGTCAGCACAGGAAGAACCCGGCGAGATGAAGACACTTTCAGGGTCCGAATCCTCCTCCGGCGGTTACGGTGCTTTCACGATGGGTTACTCTGTCATTGACGACAGAAGTGCATTTGAATTCGGTTTCCGTGGCATGTGGATTATGAATCACACTGTTGCGATGGGTTTGGGAGGTTCAGGCTTTATGAGCCAGCCTGTTTATGACGCCGGTGACGACACTGATAATTTCCTCACAGGCGGATATGGCGGTTTTATCATTGAGCCGATTGTAATTCCGCTGGAACCGGTTCATGTTGCCTTTCCGATCCTGATTGGCGGAGGAGCAATTTCAAGTGTAAAAACAAACTGGGATGACTGGGATAACTGGGATGATTATGAGGATTATATTCCGCCAACTCAATTCTATATGCTTATACAGCCCGGAGCAGAGATTGAGCTGAACGTGACACGCTTCTTCAGGATGGGGCTTGGTGCTTCGTACAGAATTCCGATTGAATTATATCATACCACGCCTGAGGTGCCTGAGCTTAGTCCGCAGGCTGTGAAAGGTTTCGTTTTCGGAATGTCATTCAAATTCGGCAAGTTCTGAAAAAAAGAGAGGCGCTTCGCGGCGCCTCTTTTTTATGCAAGATCTATCTCGTTTCCATCGCGGTCAAAAAACTCATACTGCAGGAAGTGGTATGAGGGCACAGCCTGTACTTTTATGCTGACATCATGCTTCTTGTTGATCTTCCCTATCAGGGTAAAGAGTCCTTCCCTGAGGTAAGCTGCAACGAACGGATGTGTACGGAGCATCAAGCTTGCGGGTCTTCACTTTTTCAAGGATAGACACCAGTGTACGTTCTATCTCGTCAGTGAGGAGAATTGTCGATGCCGTTTTACCCCCTCCCCTGCATACGGGGCATTTCTCATCAGTGACGATTGTCATCTCGGGCCTTACCCTCTGCCGGGTTATCTGCATCAGTCCGAACTTACTCAGTGGCAATATATTATGCTTGGCCCTGTCCTCGCTCATCAGATCCTTCATCTTGTCAAAGAGAGCCTGCCGGTTTTCATTCGACTGCAGATCGATGAAATCGATTACAATTATTCCGCCCATATCTCTCAGGCGCAGTTGTCGTGCGATTTCTCTGGCAGCCTCAAGATTTACGGAAAGAGCATTGGATTCCTGGTCACTGCCTGTCTTTGACCTGTTGCCGCTGTTCACGTCCACCACGTGCAGGGCTTCAGTATGCTCGATAATCAGGTAGGAACCGCCCTTGAATGAGATGGTGCGGCCGAAGAGCCCCTTGACCTGCCTGCTGATCTGAAAGTGGTCAAAGATCGGGAACTGCTCCTTGTAAACCTTAACTATCTTTTCTTTTTCAGGGGCTATTTCCCTGATGTAGCTTTTTACTTCGCCGGCTATGACTTCATCATCCACGATGACGCTGTTGAAGTCGGCACTGAGAATATCCCTGAGGATTGTCGTTGTACGGTTCATCTCCCCCAGGAGCAGCCGCGGCGATTTCACATCCTTGTGAACAGAATAGAGAGCTGTCTCCCATCTGCTGACAAGTTCCTTGAGCTCTGTGTCAAGGGCGGCAACCTTCTTTCCTTCGGCGACGGTGCGCACTATCACACCGTAATTCTTGGGTTTAATGCTCTGTATGAGCAGCTTGAGACGGTTTCGTTCATCGTTGTTCTCTATCTTTGAGGAGACGGAGACCTTATCCGCAAACGGCATCAGCACCAGGTTACGACCTGCTATGCTTACTTCTGACGCCAGCCTCGGGCCCTTGGTTGAAATGGGCTCCTTGGTTATCTGCACTATCACTGTCTGCCCTGATGTCAGGACATCAGATATCTTACCCTCCTTGTCGATGTCAGGCTCAGGCTTGTACTTTGACACAGGCGGCATCTTGCCCCTGTTCTGTGTAGCCTGAGCTATAATACTTGTGAAGAGTCCTGAACTGAGCGCCCAGGTCAAGATAGTGAAGGAAGGCATCCTTTTCGAAACCTACATTGATAAACGCTGCGTTCAGCCCCGGCATAATCTTCTTTACCTTCCCCAGGTAAATGTCGCCGACAGAGAACTGAATATTGCGTTTTTCCTTATTTAACTCAACAAGCTGCTTATCCTCAAGAAGTGCAATGGATATCTCAGAATCACTTACGCTGATTATTAGATCCTTACTCACATTCTGAAATTTGTTGATTTGCGTATAGCCCTTTTAAAAATGCAACTAACCTAAAGACCTCGAGGTCTTTAGGTTAGATTTAAAAAGTATGGACTATGCATTAATTGCTATTTCTTCTTCTTATGCCTGTCTTTCCGCAAACGCTTCTTGCGTTTGTGGGTAGCCATCTTATGCCGTTTTCTCTTTTTTCCGCTTGGCATATTATTACTTCTTAACGTGAGATTTAACCTTGGTTATGAAAGTCTTGGCTGGTTTGAAGGCCGGAATGTTGTGTGCAGGAATAATAATGGTTGTATTCTTGGAGATATTCCTGGCTGTCTTCTTTGCGCGTTTCTTCACAATAAAGCTGCCAAAACCCCTGAGATAAACATTATTGCCGGATACCATAGAGTCTTTAACTGATTCCATAAACGCCTCAACGGTTTTCTGAACAGTCACTTTCTCAATTCCAGTGTTCTTGGCAATTTCGTTAACAATGTCTGCTTTTGTCATTTTGCAAGAATTTTAAATTCAACAAATTATTTTATGTTCTGTTTTTTCAGTTGTGCAAATATAAAATATTATTTCTCAATTATGATTGAATTATATTTTTTTCACTCCGAATACTCTGATTTTTTGACAACTATATAAAATCAGCAGGTAAACAGCATGTTTTTGCCCCGGGCCTGTGGCAGGGACAGCGGCCTGCGATTGAGCGGCTTTAATACTCTCAACAGATTTTTTTGTAACTTTACATTCTTCATGTAACAAAATTATATATTTAAAGATATGTCATTCAATAAAGTAATATTGGTAGGTAACGTCGGGAAGGACCCGGAGATCAGACGTTTCGAGAATAATATCAAAGCATCGTTTTCACTTGCCACAAGTGAAACCTATACTCCCAAGGGAGGTGATAAGGTGACACAGACCGAATGGCACAATGTTGTGGCATGGAGACGGCTTGCCGAACTTGCCGAGAATTATATCCGCAAAGGTTCGCAGATACTTGTCGAGGGAAAAATTCGCTACCGTTCATACGATGACCGCGATGGCAACAAGAAGTATATTGTTGAGATTGAGGCAGATACAATACAGCTCCTCGGACGGAAGCAGGACGGCCAGGGCCAGCAGGCTGCTTCATCAGGTCAGCCGATGCAGAACAATTCAGGCAGTTATTCTGCACCCTCACAGCCTTCAGGACCGTCTGACAACAATGTCAGTGAAGATCTCACTTCACGTGAGACAGCAGATGATCTGCCGTTTTAGCTAACCAAATTCCATGATTTTGGAGACACTATTGTCATGCTCACATCCCGGTTTTTTTTCACTGACGGCTGTCACCGGGGTTGACTTCGCGCTGATAACCGAGATCATTTTTCTTATTCTGCTGATAATAGCGTCTGCTTTTATTTCCGGTTCAGAAGTTGCTTATTTCTCACTTACACCAAACGATCTGGAAGATCTCCGGCACAGGAAGGGCAAGCGTCCGGCAACCGCCCTGCATCTGCTCTCCAAAGCCTGACAGACTCCTGGGCACCATCCTGGTTGCAAACAACATGCTCAATATCGCAATCATTATCCTTGCAGCCTTTATCAGTTCAAGGCTTTTCGATCTGAGCAATAGTCCGGTCCTGTCGTTTATCATTGAAGTGGTTGTTATCACTTTCATCCTCCTCCTCTTCTGTGAGGTGATGCCAAAGGTGTACGCTTCCAAAAACCAGCTCAGGTTTGCGCTGATAATGGCTCCTTCACTTCCTGTGGCATCAAGGGTGTTCAAACCTCTTGCTTCACTCCTCTCGGTCTCGTCGCACCTTGTCAGGCACAGCCCAAAGCAGAGAGACGGAAATATCAGCATAAATGATCTCTCAGACGCTCTCGAGCTCACCTCTTCAGAGATTAAGGATGACAAGGAAATACTCAAGGGAATTGTCCGGTTCGGAAATATAAACGTCAGTGCGGTCATGTGTCCGCGCATGGATGTGACAGCGCTGGACATTCGCAGGGGATTCAATTCAATCATGCCGGAGGTGATCGAATCCGGATTCTCCAGGATACCTGTTTACTCCGGCTCATTTGACAATGTAAAAGGAATACTGTTCATCAAGGACCTGCTGCCGCATCTGGGCAAACCTGACACCTTCAAATGGCAGTCTCTCGTCAGGCCGCCATATGTTGTTCCCGAGACAAAGAAGATCAGTGAGCTGATGAAGGAGTTTCAGGAAAAGAAGATCCACATGGCCATCGTGGTTGATGAATATGGAGGTACCAGCGGCATAGTAACCCTTGAGGATGTTCTGGAAGAGATAGTCGGGGAGATCACTGATGAGACAGACGAGGAAACCCCTCTCTACAGGGAGACAGGCCAGGGAAGCTGGATATTCGACGGCAAGATACTGATGAACGACTTTTACCGCATCACCGGCAGCGAAAGTGACCTGTTCGCCGATGTCAGGGGAGACTCGGAGACCCTTGCGGGATTGCTACTTGAGCTCCTTGAGGAGATCCCTTTGAAAGGCCGTGTAATATCCAGCAGCAGGATTTACATTCACTATTGAAACGGTCGAGAAAAGGCGGATAAGGGAGATCCGCGCAGAAAAGAAAGGATCCGGTTTATGAAGCAGATAATCCCTATCACACTAATAGTTGCAGCGCTCATGTTGACAGCCTGTGGCCAGCCTTCCGTGCCAAAACCGGCAGGTTATTTCAGGATTGATCTGCCGGAAAAGCAATACCTCCGCTATGATTCCCCCTGCTCCTATTCGATAGAGTATCCTGCTTACGGCAGAATCAACCTCCGGCCGGCAGCAGCCACCGACACCTGCTGGATGGACATTGAATTTCCCACGCTGAAGGCAAAGGTACACCTCACATACTTCAGTCTTCACGGAGACCTTGCCAGTCTGACAGAATCGTCAAGAGAGCTGGCTTACAAGCATACTATCAGGGCGGATGCCATAGAAGAGAAGCTTTGGTCAGACGACTCATCCCGTGTATATGGAATTCTGTATGATCTTAAGGGTAACACTGCTTCTGCGGTGCAGTTCTACGCCACTGACAGCACGCAACACTACCTGCGCGGGTCACTTTATTTCATGGCTCAACCCAATGAAGACTCTCTTTTACCTGTCATCACCTTCCTGAGGGATGATATTATCCACCTGATGGAGACACTCACCTGGAGATAAGTATGGGCTGCATCACCAAACACTTTCTGAACAAGGAGACCATTATCGGAGTATGGAAGATCGAGGAAGATCTGCCTACCCTCCTGTCCATGGTGGAGATGAGTGCCTGAAGACAGGAAAAGATACAAGGTATTCAGGAGCACCTCGCGTAAGCTGGAGTTTCTCAGCGTCAGGGCCCTGCTAGCCGAGCTGCTGGGAAAGGAAGCAAGGATAGTATATAATAAGAACAACAAGCCATTCATCAAGGACGGTTCGCATTTCATCAGCATAACACACTCCAACAAGCTTACGGCAATACTGATCAGCAGGAATGAGAGAGTCGGCATTGACCTGGAATATATGCGTGTCAACATAAATGCCTTCTCATCGAAATTCCTTAACAAAAAGGAAAAGATAACGCGCAGATGGGCTGACCGCACATATCACCTGTATATCCACTGGTGCGCCAAGGAGTCTATATACAAGATATGCGACAAGGAAGGTATAAACATTGTTCAGGATATTACGATCGAACCTTTTGATGTTCACCCGAACGGAGAGATAAAAGGGTACGTGAAGAATGAGAGGATCAATGATCAGTTCACGCTTTACTACTCGAAATATGACAATTACACAATAGTCTGGACGAAGAAGAAGCATGAAGATTGACATACCTTACAGGAAGAGGAAGGTAGTTGCCCAGCTTATTGATCCTGACAAATACAGTGATGACACACTGATTGCCACGGCGAGCCGGGCAGCTGAGGTAAAGGTCGATTTCTTTCTTGCCGGGGGCAGTCTTACCGGCTCGCCTGTCAGTCACCTGATTGCCAGGTTAAAGCAGCTCTCAGACATTCCTGTTGTTCTTTTCCCGGGCAATCTCACCCAGTTAACGGATACTGCAGATGCTGTTTTTCTTCTGTCGCTTATCAGCGGCCGCAATCCTGAGTTGCTTATCGGCAATCATGTTATCGCTGCGCCCTTCCTGAGGCATATAAGAGAAAGTGTCATCGCGGTGGGGTATATCCTGGTCGATTGCGGCGGCCGCACCTCTGTTGAGTACATGAGCCAGACCTCTCCTGTGCCGCGCGACAAGAATGATATTGCAGTGGCTACGGCCCTTGCCGGAGAGATGCTGGGCATGAAGGCTATTTACCTTGAAGCCGGAAGCGGGGCCGCCACCCCTGTTGATCCTGCCATGATAAGGGCAGTGAGATCTGAAATAAAAATCCCCCTGATCACCGGCGGGGGACTGAATTCCCCTGAAAAGATCGATGAAGCGTTCTCTGCAGGAGCTGACATGATCGTTATCGGAAACGGATGGCGAGCAGAATCCTCTGCTTATCGTTGATGCATGCCTGATACGGGACACTTACAACAGGCGTGAGCTGAGCGTCTGATCTAGTTATTTTCCCTGTAACTACCTGAAGAGCTCGTGCAGGGGATCTCCGCTGGATGCATTGGGCAGCGGGATCTTGCACAGGACAGAGAGTGTTCCGGCGATATCCCTGGTGCTGACACTACGGGTGACCGATGTCTTGCTGGCAGTCCACCCATACCATATCAGCGGCACATGACTGTCATATTCATACGGTGAATTATGGCCGGTGACAAAATCCGTCTTTTCCACCCATCCCGGGTTCAGTGCTATCATCACGTCACCGGACCGTTGCGGGCTGTAGTTGTTATTCATCTTCACCAGCAGACCCCCGGCAAAATCGCTCATCTCAAAGGCTGATGTCGGCACTGCCGTGGCAATACCGGAGAACTGAACCATGAACCTTGCCACCTTCTTCTGGATATCTTCAAGACTGATGTTTGCATCTTCAATCAGCCCCCTGTTGAGGAAGATCTGGTTATCGAAGAAACCCTTTACCCAGTCGCCCTGACCATAGATGGCATTGAGGTAGCTGCGCAGGAGCTGCAGCGACTGGTTAAGCCGGAAGTATCCCGAGGGTATGCGGCTCTTCTCAAGCACCGCCGGTATCTCTGATACGCCGTGTGCCGAGACAAAGTAAACAAGAACGTTTTTCTTTCCCAGGGTCTTGTCTATCTTATCGAGCAGCTTGCTGATATTCCTGTCAAGTCGTGCCAGGGCATCAGAAGCTTCGACGGAGGAAGGTCCGAAACGATGCCCGATATAATCGGTGGCAGAATAGGTAATTGCAAGATAAGTCAGTGATATCATCCTGACCCAGCTGTTCGTTGTCTATAAGGCGGAGGGCAAGCTCAGTGGTAAAATCATCGGCGAAGGGGGTCTGGCGCAGAACAGAATAGTCCCTGGTGACATTCAGCAGCTTTCCTGTGGTGGAGAGAGCTTTAAGGTCATACGGAAACCAGTTCTGCTTATTCAGGCCCAGCTCCAGTCCGTTCGAATCAGGCTGGCATCCCGGATAGAGTAAAGGATCCATCAGGGTATTCCATGACTGGTTCAGGTACTGGCCGGGCATCAGCATGGCATTGAGATCCATGAGCCAGACCGGGAGTTTGTCGGCATAGTAGGTGCTGGTCATCCAGGTGCCTGTCCGGTCATCATACCAGAATGCTCCGTCGGCGGCATGGCCTGCAGTGAGTATGGCGCCCATCTCCTTGATTCCTATGCCGTATATCTTTGAAGCACCGCATGTTGCCATCTGCAGCTCGTCAGCGAAGGTTGAAGAGAGCAGGTTGACCGGAGAGAAGAGCCCGGTCTCAAAACTGCCTCCCACGGAACTTGCGTTCGGGTCCTGGACACAGAATATCATCTGATCATTAAAGGGGTGAAACCATGTGTCAGAGGTGATGCCGTGCACTGCGGGAGCAGTGCCGGTCGAGATGGTTGCAAAACCAGGCGCTGCCTGCGTTGAAAGATAATCAAGCGAAACATTACGGTAGTAGGTGCCTTCATTGATCATCCTCTTCAGTCCGTTGTCAGGCAGGATGTCCCTTATGCGCTCCAGCTGATCATACCGCAGCTGCTCAACAATGATCCCGATGACCAGCTTTGGCTTGTCAGGAGGAATGTACGCTGACTGTGCGCTGAGTAAGGCTGAAACAGCTAATGAAATATATAATTATGAGTGTCCTTTTCATAGTCGACTTATATCGAAAGTAAACAAGCCCCAAAAATACCTGTTTTGGATTTATCTGCAAGAGCGTGCAGGAAAGATATCAACCAGGATCATCCGGATATCAACCGGTTGATTATCACTTTCCCCCGCAAGAGCGGTCCGTTCGGCAGTTTTCTGACTGATATGATGTAGACGCCCGGGGGCAGGTTGCTGTAGTCACAGATGACAGGGATGCCGGACTGTGCCGTAGTCTGGTACGTATCAATTACAGACCCTGTTACATTCATGAGATGTGACGATGATATCTCCTTCGATTGATGCAGGAGGCAATACCATGAATCTTCCGGTTGAGGGAACAGGATAAATCAGCAGTCCGGATACCGGAGGGTCGGGATAAATCAGGAGGTTCTTCCGGTTCAAGGCTGATATCTGCTGACACCGAGGAATTCCAGCTCATTGATTTCATAACTGGCCGAGTATGATTCATAGCCGGGACAGGTGAATGTAAGATTGTATGTCCCGGGAGCCAGGTACCTCCGGAATTCACCGGAAAGAGTATCGGAGTAGACATGTGATGAATCAGAGTCGTGTCCGGTTATAAATACTTTTGCGCTGAGAGGATTGCCTGATGTGGCATCTGTGACAGTTCCCCCGACGCCGTACAAGTGCTTCTTCGATGTAGCGCAGCAGTGACCTGCTGTTCCAGTTCCAGAGCGTTTCGAGGTCAGGGCCCGGGGTTTGTTTTGTTTCATCCATCTCGATTGTCACCTCCCTGCCCCCGAGGCTGTATGTGATGAAATCCTGTCTGCCGCCGGTGATGACATACCACACAGAGCCCCTGGTCACGCCGTCATCGAGAAATGTCATATAGCCGGGATCAGAATATAAATGCACCGTGTCGGCATAGCGCCTGCTGATACCATAGAACCAGCTGTCATCAGCATGAAGCCTGGTCCATCTGTCCCAGGGATAGTTTACCACTTCAGCTCCAGAATGGAGATTGACAGAGAGAGCAAAGCGGTTTTTCTCCATGAATGATATCATGTCACGTGTCTCCTTTTGCATGGGAGGCGGGGAGGCTGCTGCCGGATCAGGGAAATTGCGATTCAGGTCATAACCGTTGCTGTTGGATCTTACCGGGTAAATTATTGTATCATTGTTCCTGTACATGCCGTCAGGATTTGCCACGGGATTGATCCATATCTCCAGCCCGGAGGTAAGTGCTGCAGCAAGACCGCCGTTGCTGCTTTCTGAAGCAAGGTATTCAGCCAGTCGCATGAGCATAACAAATCCTGCCAGTTCGTCACCGTGAATGGCATGCGCTCAGCATCACCGCAGGCTCCTGTTCGTCGGCGGCACGGGTTATCGGATATCTTCAAGCGCCAGAACGGCTCTTCCCATGATGCTGAATCCGATAGTGTCAAGCAGGCATACCTCCGGCCAGGTTTGAGCAATCTTATGCATGATAGTATCATACTGCTTCCACGTGGGGTATGTATGCCACTGCATCGCTTCAGCGACGGAAGAAGCGGTGAAAAAGCCTTTTGTCTCTTCAGGCAGAATTATCTTATAATCTATACCCGTACTGATAAAATCAGGAGCCGTGAGGGGCGAAAGTGTCAGCACGGCCTCCCTGCCGTCGCAGGAAGAGACTGAAAACCGTGTTGCCAGATCAGACATGGCTGCGAAACCGGGATAATCAATCAGGACTTCCGCCTGGCCAAACCTGCCGATAGCTTCCCTGATGTCACCACCTCTCCCCTGACCCTGTCCGTTCAGAGTGTTGATATGTCAGAATTATCAGGACTGCAGATATGACAAAAAGGTGTTTCAACAGTTTTGTTCTGCGTTATACGTTAAATCTGATATTAAGTATATCGCCGTCGCCAACCACGTAGTTTTTGCCTTCGATAAAAAGTTTGCCTGCATCCCTGCATGCATGCTCTGACCCAAGACTAATAAAATCTTCATATTTCATAACCTCAGCCCTGATAAACCCTCTTTCGAGATCTGAATGGATCACTCCTGCGGCTTGCGGAGCAGTCATGCCGTTAGTGATGGTCCAGGCTCTTATCTCCTTAGGGCCCACGGTAAAGAAAGTCTGGAGGCTGAGCATTCCGTAGGCTGCTCTTACCAGCTTGTTAACGCCCGGTTCACTCAGTCCTGCAGCCAGCAGGAATTCCATCCTGTCAGCAGGGTCAGAAAGAGTTGCAATCTCCGCCTCCAGAGCGCCGGCGATTACAAGGGGCACTGCGCCCCTGCCTGCAAGGAAGGCTGATACTGCCTCAACATACCTGTTTCCGCCTGCAGCTGATTTTTCATCGACATTGCATACATACAGCACCGGCTTCATTGTAAGAAGGAAGATGTCATCGACATGCCTCTTCTCTTCAGGCTTCACATGCAGGCTGACTGCGTTCTGAAAGCCCTCGAGGTGCTCTTTGTACCGGTTAAGTACTTCAATGCCGTGCTTTGCATCCTTGTCGCCTGTTTTGGCAGCACGCTCAAGCCGCTGGAGCTTCTTGTCTATCGATTCAATATCTTTTACCTGAAGCTCAAACTCCACATTCTCAAGATCCCTGACTGGGTCAACCGTGCCGTCAATATGAGAAAGCTTGTCGTCGTCAAAGCACCTCAGAACATGTATAAGGGCATCTGTGTTCCTGATTTCACCGAGGAGCCGGCTGCCGGAGCTGTCACCCTGCCCTTTTACGAGGCCGGGGATATCGACAATGTCAACAGTTGTATGGACGATACGCTGGGTGGGCTGATGCTTTTCGAGCTCATAAAGACGCTGATCAGGCACCTGTATCACGCCCAGGTTGGCTTTCACGCCGGTACCGTAAGTATTTGTTTCACCACGGGTGTTGGAGATACAGTTGAAAATGGTTGTCTTGCCAACACTGGTGATCCCTATTATTCCGCATTTCAATGGCATGGGGGTTGTTCTGTTTTGGTGCAAAGTTATCAAAATCAGGCAAGGGGCGAACGTTAGAAATGATCAGGTGGATCATTTTAGTGAGCAGCCAGTTGCAGCAGAGCGGTATGACCGGTCAGGTCAGGAACCATGATGCCGCAGCTGTCACTTTTTGCTATTTTTGATATGAGTATTAAACCTTTCCCATATAAAGACATCTCAGTAATAATTACGCCACTGAAGCTGATGGCTCAGATCGCTGAGGACGATATAAAGAAACTATTGCAGACGGATGCCGAAAAAGCCTTCCGGATGATGGTTGACATGTACGGATCAAAGCTTTACTGGCACATACGCCGTATTGTAATCATTCACGATGACGCTGATGATGCCCTTCAGAACACCTTTATCAATGCCTGGAAAAACCTTGGAGCCTTCAGGAACGAGAGCTCATTATTGACCTGGCTCTGGTCAATTGCTACAAACGAAGCGCTCACCCTGATCAGAAAGAGAGAGAAGAACAAGGGAGTGTCACTTGACGACCTGGACAGCATCTTCTCGAATTCGATTGAAGGTAGCACATATTTTGACGGTGACGAGGCGTCCGCTGAAACTGCAGAATGCAATACTCAGGCTTCCGGAAAAACAACGTATTGTATTTAATATGAGAGTACTTCGACGACATGAGTTATGAAGAGATGAGCGAGGTGCTCGGCACTTCGGCAGGGGCACTGAAGGCATCATACCATCATGCAGTAAAAAAAATTGAACATTATATACAGGCTGATTAAACCTCTGTACAGCGCAGGCATCTAAGAATTGTCATGAAACCCGGTGAAGAAATAAAGAAAAGCAATCCATTCAAAGTCCCTGACGGTTACTTTGAATCTCTTACAGAACGAACAATGTCAGCCATCAGATCAGGGCACAGGAGAAGGAGACACATGAGAGGAAGTCTGAAAGCAGACTTGGCATCAGGTCTCTTCTTGCCATGGCTGCAGCCGTTGCGGCTGTTGCACTTATGACCACGGTGACCGTCAGGCTTGTCACCGGCGGCAGGGATAAACAGCAGCAGGATGAAGACACCGTGAGTTATACGCGGACCTGGCTGTTGAAGAAATAGATACATACATGATCGAGAGCGAGTGGAACCGAAACAGAAATATCCGGATCTCCACGGAAGCAGAAGAGACAATTTCCACGGATGCGATCATTGACTACCTGACGACGGAGACTATTGATCTTAATGATATATATGAACTTTTATAAAAGCACCATGAAAAAAGTATTTTACATCATTGATCTGCCTGATGCTGTCTGCTCCTCGGTGCGGTTAAAGGACAGGAACAGAGTGACAACGAGAAAGCTTACAGCTTACAAGATCGCATTCTTCACCCAGAGGCTTGATCTTACCCCGGCAGAGGCGGAAAAATTCTGGCCGGTTTACAATGACTATCTCAGCGCGGAAGAAGCAAACTGCAGATCGACCGTGTCTCGATGATACGTTATGCCACGCAGAACGAAGCCAATATGAGCGAAGCCGAGCTTTCCTCCACTGCAGACAAGCTTGCCCAGACGTTTGTCGACGAAGCCAGCCTGGTTGCCTCTTTCAGCAATGACTCTGAAGAAGGCGCTTCCTCCGGCCAAGATCATCAGGCTCTATCAGATTGAGAACCAGTACAAGCAGCAACTGCTAAGGGAACTGAACCAGCGCAGGCAGGGGACAGAATAACAGGTAAACCGTAATTTCAGGAGACTTTTCCTGACTTTATATATGCCGGGAGTTCAGACAGCGGTACGGTAGTCTGTGCTCCCGTTCTCATATCCTTGACCGTGGCTTTCTGTTCGGCTATCTCGTCGCTGCCTGCGATGATCACCCACGGTATTTTCTGTGCATCGGCATAGGCAAACTGTTTCTTCAGTTTTACGGAGTCAGGATAAATCTCTGACGGAATACCCGCCTCGCGCAGGGAACGGATTATCTTCAGCAGCTCCGGCAGTTCTTCACGGCCGAAGTTGACCACCAGCGCTTCGGTAGCTGCTGCCGTCTGCTCCGGGAAGATGTTCAGCATGAGCATCACATCATATATCCTGTCCGCGCCAAATGAGACGCCAACGCCGGAGACACCCGGCAGGCCGAATATACCTGTCAGGTCGTCATACCTTCCTCCGCCGCATACACTTCCGATAGAGACATCCTCTGCCCTTACCTCTATGATCGCTCCGGTATAGTAATTCAGTCCGCGGGCCAGTGAGAGATCAAGCTCCACTGCTGATGCCACCGGCGCAATAGCCAGGTATCCGAAGAGCTCTTCCATCTCTGCAATGCCCTTCAGTCCTTCTTCCGATGCAGCGAGCACTTTCCTGAGTTCGAGCAGCTTTGACGGTGTTGACCCGCTGAGGCTTATCACCGGTTCCAGCTTTGCAACGGTCTCAGGTGCAATGCCGCGCTGAAGAAGCTCCTGTCTCACACCTTCTGCTCCTATCTTATCGAGCTTATCAACAGCCACGGTGATATCAGTTATTCTCTCCTTTTCTCCCGCAATTTCTGCAATGCCCGCAAGTATCTTGCGGTTATTGACTCTGATTGTCACCCTTATCTTCAGTTCAGCGAAAATGCGGTCAATTATCTGTATGAGCTCAAGTTCGTTGAGCAGGGAGTTACTGCCAATGACATCCACGTCGCACTGAAAAAATTCCCTGTATCTTCCCTTCTGCGGCTTGTCAGCCCTCCAGACTGGTTGTATCTGGTATCTTCTGAACGGAAAGGTGATCTCATCACGATGCTGAACCACGTACCGTGCAAACGGGACAGTAAGGTCGTACCTGAGTCCTTTCTCGCAAATCAGTTGTGAA
The DNA here is from genome assembly GCA_963730615.1 of uncultured Bacteroidales bacterium. Classification (GTDB taxonomy): domain Bacteria; phylum Bacteroidota; class Bacteroidia; order Bacteroidales; family VadinHA17; genus SR-FBR-E99. The sequence goes on from CAVSSR010000004.1 coordinate 83,608, forward strand.
ACTGCCGTGCTGCCGGCTGATGACATATCTGCCGGATTAATATCCGCAAGGAAATTTCCTGAGTTGAGTATTCTGTAAATAAGCCTGTCCCCCTCCTCTCCGTACTTGCCCAGCAGGGTTGTGAGGTTTTCCATGGCGGGTGTTTCAAGCGGCAGGTAACCAAAAAGGGAGAAGTTCCTCCGGACTGTATCGAAGATATAATTACGGCGCAGCATCTCTGCAGGAGAGAAGTCGCGCGTACCCCTCGGTATGGAAGGTTTCTGAGACATGGCAATTTAATTTCCCAACAAAAATAGGAAAAAAACGGGGCCGAGCGTTAAGTCCCGACACGGTATGTCGGGATAGTGAGGAGCCAGACTGCAGGGCGGGCCCAGCCCGGACTCTTATTGTACAAACGGTATCGAGAGCGGGTATTTGAAGAGCTCACCTTTTGACGCCCTTATGCTTGCCACTATGGTGCAGACAATCTTGAGAACAATAAGCATCACAATTATGGGTATCCCGATGATAATTAAACACAAGCGGTGCAGCAAGGATAGTATAGAGCAGGATTGAGGCCTGGAAGTTGAGTGATGATTTTCCGTTTACATCAACCCAGGCTGATGTGTCCTTTCTCGACATCCAGCAGATAAGCGGGCCCAGAATTCCACCGAAGGGGAAGAAGTACCCGGCAAATGCTGAAAGGTGGCAGAACATTGCCCAGTCACGTTCCGTCTGTGTGTATGTTTTTATCTCTTCCATAGCTTTTTTCTAAAAGACGGATCCGGTACCCGGAAATGTTGCATCACTTGCCTGACGGAATAAAAACGGGATGCTTTTCGTTATACTTGCGCAGATAAACGAACATCATTTTCTTCTGATTCTTATTGTGCATCGAGACAAATTCCTCGTACAGCTCAGGGTCCTTCATCAGCAGTGACTCCAGGTTTTCAAGGTCATACTCATACTCTTTTCCGGTCTCAAAATCGATCATAAACATCTCAAGATTGGTTTTTGTCGAATTGCTGTTGTAGGGATAGCCACCGTAAGAGTAAGGGCTATAGTAGTTTGAATACGGACTATAATAGCTTGAGTAGGGCGAATAGTATGACCCGTACGGGGAATAAGGATTATAGTACCCGTAAGGGTTATAGTTCGATGTGGTGGTTGTAACATCAGCCACAAAGTGGATTATCGATCCGAAGAAGGTGATCCTGTTGTAGTTATCCTGCACTTTGATATATAGAACACCATTCCGTGCAAATCCCCATATCGATGACTTGTCAATCTCCTGCCTGACGCCCATGCCGTCATAAAAATAGATCTTATCGGATGAGAGCACCTGGTCAAAGAAATCCTTGTCGTTATAATCTACTGAAGTAAAGAGTTTTGCCTTTGGAATTGGGTCATTGTTCTTTACCATGTCAAAATTCAGGTAAATACCGTCCCTGAACTTGAAGTCAGGAGTATACTGAACAAGAGTATCACTTCCCTGGGCCCGGGCTATGCCGGAGGCAAGAAGAACTGCGATCAGTGTCACAACGGCCTTTTTCATCATGCGCTTTTATAAATCTTCCTCAAAAATTATACCGTTAAGCAAATTTAATCTTTTATATCCATGGAAAACATCCCCGGCTTTATCTTTATTGAAATTCATGTATCTTTGAACTTCATATTTCTACTGCAATATACAACATGTCACAGAGATCAAAACCTGTTGCCATTCCGCAATCAGATCTGATGACCCGACGGACAAGAGATCACATTCTTCTCCCGGTGGCAGTTGCGCTGCTTCTGGTCATCATTGCCATAACCACGGCGGTGGCAAGTATGATATATATCCCTCTGGCAGCAGGTGTGCTGGCTGTTGTGCCCCTGATATTTGCGATTATTGGTATACGGAACCTCATCGCCGAGAACAGGACGATCATGAAAGAGCTCTCATCGATTGCTGAGAGGAATGAGGACGTAATCAACTCATTCTCACACAAGATCAGGGAACCTCTTAACAACCTTGTGCTTCTGGGAAGCATGCTTGGCGAGACGGGTGCAACACCCAAGCAGCAGGAGCTGATAGATACAGTCCTGGCTTCAACAAGTACAATGGTCGAAGTGGTCAATGAACTTACCATGGAGACAGCAGGAAATATGACCTCTGAACCGAGAGGAGAGATACGGTTCAAACTGGGCCCGACCATCCAGGACACCATAGAGCTGATGAAGCTCAACAAAAGGCACCTGCAGAGTCTGATAGTGTATGATGACAAGGGTGAAGGAGCAAAAGAATACAAGGATGACCCGATCATCATCAAACAGATACTTATCGATCTGCTAAGCGCTGCCATCTCAGTCACCTCCGGCAAGATCACCATCAAAATACAGGTCAGGGAGGCCGGTATTCACAACGGGTTGCAGAAAGTCGAGTTCACACTGTCGTCAAACAACCCGGTGGTGTTTATCGGCGAGGGGCGTCAGCCTTATCCTCTCGCCGGCAGGCTCATACGCAGCAGTGGCGGCAGCTGGCAGGAAACATCTGCCGGCTCAGGTTCATATTTTGTCTTCTTTATCCATCTCCGTCCAAGCGTGAAAATTGAGTCTCCGGCAGCTGCCAGCACTCTTATCAAAGGGTTGCCCGGGGAAAAGAAGAAGAAAGAACTGAAGGACCTCAACATTCTGCTGGTGGAAGATAATCCGATAAACCAGCGTATCACACAACTCATGCTTGAGCCGCTGGTTAAGAGCGTCGAGGTGGCACGCAACGGCAAGGAAGCTCTTGATATGTTCGGTACTTCACGATACGATCTTATCCTGATGGATGTGCAGATGCCGGTGATGAGCGGGCTGATCGCTGCCGAAAAGATAAGGGGCCTTGAAACGAGCACCCAGCTCCATGTTCCCATTATAGCCATAACGGCCAACGCCATGCTGGGCGATATGGAACAGTGCCTTGCGGTAGGTATGGATGATTATATCAGCAAGCCGATAGATCCTGAGCTGCTCATTGAAAAAATCAGTGCCCTCATCTGATCTCAGAAGGGTCTGATTCCAAGTATCATCATATCATCTATCTGTTCGAATTCCCGCATCCATGTGGTGATGGTCTCATCCAGTATCCTCTGCTGGTCACCAAGCGGATATTTGCTGATTGTCAGCAAGATATGCCGCAGTCTCCGGTACATGAACTTCTTGTTGTCGGGGCCCCCGAACTGGTCTGCATAGCCGTCAGAGAAGAGGTAGAGGATGTCGCCTTTCTGAAGCGTGAAGCTGCTGCGGTTAAATGTGACCCCGGGGACTGACTGAACGACGTTCTGCTTATCTCCCTTTATCTCAATAAGCTTGTCGTTACGCACTATATAAACCGGAAGAAACGCGCCTGAAAATTCCATCTGCATCGACTTGCGGTCAATGACACAGATACTCATCTCAACACCATCCTTGATCAGGGCTTTGCCGTCCTCTTCCTTGAAAAAAGCTGATTCCAGCTCCCTGTTCAGTGTGAGCAGGATACCGTCGCTCTCATCGACCTTCATCTCATTAATAATCTTCTGAAGCAACTCCAGTCCTATCATTGACATGAGAGCGCCGGGCACACCATGGCCGGTACAGTCAGCGGCTGCGATGAAGTATTTTCCGCTTCTTTCACTGATCCAGTAAAAGTCCCCGCTGACGATATGCTTCGGGCGGTAGTAAATGAAGTAGTCCGGAAAGACTTTTTTAATATGGTGTTCGGCAGGCAGAAGTGCGGTCTGTATCCGCCTTGCATAGGTAAGACTGTCCGTAATGTCCTTGTTCCTCAGCTGAAGCTCCTCCCTCTGAAAATCGATCTCGTCATAGGCAGCCTTCATCTCCCTGAGGTGCTTCCTTGTTCTTAAAAGCACCCAGTACTGCAGGACCGCCAGGTAGATGAGCGCCGCAACGATGAACACGGCGATTGCATAATTAATGACCGGGTTATCCCTGAGATCCTGAGCCAGTGAAAGAGCTGTGCCGGTGTTAGGACAATGCTCACCCGCTGACTGTGTTTTCTGGTTCAACGGAGGCCAGCCCCGGCCGGAGAAGAGGCAATACTCTCAGAGAAGGCGATTGGCGGAATTCACCGATATTATAATCTTTCCACCGACGGTCAACAAGGTCAATAGTGTCAGTATCAGAGCATACCACATTCGGCCATTCCCTCGGAAATGCCGGTATTGAACCCGGTTTGGAGGTGGCATCTATGAATATCGAGCCCCCTTTAAGGCGGTAGAAGTCACGCGACGGGTCACTGTTACCTGTGACGAGCCACATAATCATTGACGTGTCTTCTGCATCCGCCCCATGATCAACAGCCACAGTCACCGTTCCCGGGTTGGTCAGGGGGGCTTTGAGAGAATTTACCAGTCTCCTCATGTCAAGCCCTTCCGGGGGCCTCTTTATTGTCAGCACCACAACCGGAAGAGACCACTCAGCCATCGTCCTCACACCGGTGATGACATCACCGATGATTTCCGTATCAGTCAGCAGAAAAAGGGGTGCTGACCCCCGTGCCGCTGTCCGCTCTTCCGGGAGCTTGACAGTGGCGTCGATTCCCAGCTTGCCTCCCATACTGAACCTGTCGGAAGAATGATCGAGGATATCAAGCGGACCGTGGGTGAGCAGGAGGTCAATGTTATTTCTGACATTGCTGAACACGGCTTCCGCCACTCCGCGGTAATCATTTGCTGCTGTAGGGCTGCTGACCACGATGATATACTTGCTGAACATCATCTGGCCTGCACCGAACAGGGCGTTAAGTACTTTCATTCCCTGTCCGGGGTATGTCTTGTCGATGCTGATTATGACAAGGTTATGTGCCACACCTTCAGCAGGCATGTGCATGTCTCTGATCTCCGGAGCAATGGCAAGTCTTACCGGTGCCAGGAAAATCTTCTCGGTGGCTTTGCTTATCCACGCGTCCTCCATCGGAGGTACTCCTACTATGGTAGCAGGATAAATGGCATTCTTACGGTGGGTGATGCAGGTTACATGAAAGCGGGGATAGAGGTCAGCCAGTGAATAAAAGCCTGTATGGTCTCCGAAGGGGCCTTCCTTTATGAGTTCTTCGGCAGGATCGACATACCCTTCAATAACAAAATCCGAGTCGGCCGGAATCCATAGGTCGTTAGTCAGGCATTTGACCATGGTAACCCTGGTGCGGCGAAGGAATGCAGCCAGCAGATACTCATTTATTTCCTCAGGCATGGGGGCTGTGGCAGCATATGTATATACAGGGTCGCCTCCGAGGGTCACCGTTACCGGCATGCGTTTGCCTTCCTTCTTCCAGGCTTCAAAATGACGCGCTCCGGTCTTGTGACGGTGCCAGTGCATTCCTGTTATATCACTGCCCATCACCTGCATCCGGTACATCCCGAGATTGACCTTGCCTGTCACAGGGTGCCGGGTATGCACAAGAGGAAGGGTTATGTACCTGCCGCCGTCATGAGGCCAGCACTTCAGCACAGGCAGAATGTTCAGGTCATTGACAGGAGCCGTCACCTCCTGACATTCACCCCTGCCTCTCCGGCGACGCGGAGCAAGTTTCAGGTAACTCAGAAGGTGTGGCAGGCGTGCAAGCTTTGCCGAAAGAGTGCGAGCCCCGCTCATGGCTTCTGACAGGGCAAGTATTTCCTCACCGGCATCCTGAAGCGACTTCCTTCCAATGGCAGCAGCCATGCGATCGTCAGATGCAAAAGCATTTATCAGGAGGGGGAAGGCAGTGCCGGTGTCCTCAAAGAGCAGAGCCCTGCCGCGGTTCTTTACCATACGGTCAGCGACCTCTGTTATCTCGAGAACAGGATCAACACGACATTTCACACGGTCAAGGTCGCCATGCGATTCAAGGTAGCTTACATACTGAGCCAGGCCGTTAAACGACATTGAGTTGCAGATTTATGCAAAGATAAAAATAAAAAAAGAGAGGCTGCCTCTTTTTGGACAGCCTCTTATGGGTGCAGCGACTTTGATTGCCGGCTTTCTGCAATTATTCGCAACCGTAAACGCCGTTATTGCCCAGCTCCTCTTCAATACGAAGCAGCTGATTATATTTGGCAATACGGTCTGTACGGCTCAGGGAGCCTGTCTTGATCTGGCCTGAATTGGTAGCAACCGCTACATCAGCGAGGGTAGTGTCTTCAGTCTCACCGGAGCGGTGTGACGTGACTGTGGTATAACCTGCCCTGTGAGCCATCTCAATGCAGTTGAGGGTCTCGGTGAGGGTGCCTATCTGGTTCAGCTTGATAAGGATAGAGTTTGCACATCCCAGTGAGATACCCTTTTCGAGATACTGCACGTTTGTTACAAAGAGGTCATCACCGACGATCTGTATCTTCGATCCGAGCTTATCAGTGTGGAGTTTCCACCCATCCCAGTCGTTCTCAGCCATACCGTCTTCAATCGAGTCTATAATAGGATATTTCTCAACCAGTGAAGCCAGGTAGTCTGACTGCTGTGCCGGTGTAAGCTTCTTTGCGTTTGCTCCTTCGAATTTGGTATAGTCATACTGGCCATCCTCAAAGAATGAGCTTGCAGCGCAGTCGAGTGCTATTGCGACGTCAATGCCCGGTTTATATCCGGCAGCAGTGATGGCCTGGATGATGCTTTCGAGGGCATCTTCCGTTCCCTTGAGTGCAGGAGCAAACCCACCCTCATCACCTACCGCAGTGCTGAGGCCGCGTCCTTTAAGAACTTTTTTCAGGGAATGGAACACCTCTGCGCCCATCCTGAGTCCTTCCGCGAATGTAGTTGCACCTTTCGGGCGTATCATGAACTCCTGGAATGCTATGGGAGCATCGGAATGTGCTCCGCCGTTGATGATATTCATCATCGGTACCGGCAGTACGCGTGCATTGGTTCCTCCGATATACCTGTAGAGAGGCAGTCCGTGAAATGCTGCGGCGGCCTTGGCACAAGCCAGCGAGACGCCCAGTATGGCATTTGCTCCGAGGGTGCTCTTTGTCGGTGTGCCGTCGAGATCGAGCATCTTCTGATCTATGCCTATCTGGTCGGTGACATCCATGCCCATTACCTCTTCCGAGATAACGCTGTTAACATTATAAACAGCCTTGAGGACTCCCTTACCGAGATAGCGGTTTTTATCACCGTCTCTCAGTTCGAGGGCCTCATTTTCGCCTGTTGATGCTCCGGATGGCACTGCTGCCCTGCCAGAAGCGCCACTGGCTGTTACCACTTCAACTTCAATTGTAGGATTGCCCCTTGAATCAAGGATCTCCCTGGCGTGAACACTAACTATTTGACTCATTGTTTCTTATGTTTTGTTTGAATTTTCTTCAATATATAAAAAAGGGATACGGTCAGAACGACAATATCCCCTTATTCAATCAGCATATTATGCTATTCTTTTGTCTCATCATCAGCTTCCGGAGCCTTTTTACCGGCAGGCTTTTTCTTTTTCTGCGGGTGCGGCAACGTCTTCAGCGGCTTTCTTTTTAGGAGCCCGGCGGCGGCGTGTTGTCTTGGCCTTGGCAGCTTCACCGGCCTGCATGCTTTCGTTGAAATCAACGAGCTCAATAAGGCACATCTCGGCTGCATCTCCAAGACGGTTTCCCAGCTTAAGTATGCGGGTATAACCACCTGGACGGCTTGCAATCTTCGGAGCCACTTCCCTGAACAGTTCTGAAACGGCGCTCTTGTTCTCAAGATAACTGAACACCACTCTGCGTGAGTTGGTTGAATCCTCTTTCGATTTGGTCAGGAGGGGTTCAACATACGATCTCAGTGCACGCGCCTTGGCTGCAGAGGTGGTGATACGCTTGTGCAGAATGAGTGATGATGCCATGTTCGACATCAATGATTTCCTGTCAGCACTCTTTCTTCCAAGATGATTTATAGTTCTTAAATGTCGCATTTCTGTTTATCCTTACCGGTTATTAATCTTTGTCGAGTTTGTACTTTGCCACATCCATACCGAATGAGAGACTCATGGTTTCAAGCAGCTCGTCAAGCTCAGTCAGCGACTTCTTGCCGAAGTTGCGGAACTTGAGGAGGTCATTCTTATTGAATTTTACCAGGTCACCGAGAGATTCCACCTCTGCTGCCTTGAGGCAATTCAGGGCTCTGACGGAAAGGTCAAGGTCAACAAGCTTTGTCTTAAGCAGCTGACGCATGTGAAGGATCTCCTCATCAAACTCTTCATTTGCCATCTTGTCTTCATAATCGATGGTGATTTTATCTTCTGAGAAGAGCATGAAATGGTAAATAAGTATCTTGGCTGCCTCTTTGAGGGCATCCTTGGGATGAATTGATCCGTCAGTGCTTATCTCAATCAGAAGTTTCTCGTAGTCAGTCTTCTGTTCAACCCTGTAGTTTTCAATTGAGTACTTCACATTCCTTATGGGTGTGAAAATAGAGTCAATTGCTATCACTCCGAATTCAGCTTCAGCAGGCTGGTTTTCCTCAGCGGGAACATATCCCCTGCCCTTGCTGATGTTGATCTCCATCTGCAGCTTGACATCATGTTCAAGCCGGCAGATAATGAGCTCGGGGTTAAGAACCTCAAAGCTGCTCAGGGCATTATTGAGGTCACCGGCTTTGAAAATATCCTGACCGGTTATTTTGACCACTATCTTTTCACTGTCAACATCCTCAACCATTCTCTTAAAGCGTATCTGCTTAAGGTTCAGGATTACTTCAGTGATATCCTCCATGACTCCGGTGATGGTAGAGAATTCATGGTCTACACCCTCTATCTTGACGGTTGTAATTGCAAACCCTTCGAGTGATGAGAGGAGAATTCGTCTGAGAGCATTACCAACGGTTATGCCGTAGCCGGGTTCAAGCGGGCGGAATTCAAACTTTCCGTACTGATCGTCCGCTTCAAGTAATATTACTTTGTCAGGTTTCTGGAATGCTAATATGGCCATATGGACAGTATTACTTTATTACTTGGAATATAATTCAACGATAAGCTGTTCCTTTATATCTTCCGGTATTTCAGAACGTTCAGGGACACTCATGTACTTACCGGCCATCTGTGTATCATCCCACTCGAGCCATGCCAGTTTTGAACGGCGGTTTGCACCAAGGCATTCAACGATGGTTTCAAGTGATTTGGATTTTTCGCGGACGCCGATAATATCACCGGGGTGGAGGATGAAAGAAGGCACGTTAACCACATTACCGTTGACGGTTATATGGCGGTGTGACACGAGCTGGCGTGCAGCTGCTCTCGTAGGAGCCACGCCGAGACGGTAGACAACGTTATCGATGCGCGATTCGAGCATCTGCAACAGCACCAATCCGGTAATACCTTTTGCTGAAGAGGCTTTCTCAAAGAAATTGCGGAACTGGCGCTCGAGGAGGCCGTAAAGGTACTTCACCTTTTGCTTCTCGCGCAGCTGAACCCCGTATTCAGAGGTTTTTTTCCGCTTTTTGGTCAGACCATGCTGTCCGGGGGGGAAGTTTTTACGATCCAGGTATTTGTCAGGGCCGTAAATGGGCTCTCCGAATTTCCGGGCTATTCTTGATCTGGGTCCTGTATATCTTGCCATTGAATTGAATATTTTTAGTTAAGAACAAATGTTATTAAGAACCTGTTAAACCCTCCTGCGTGACGGCGGACGGCATCCGTTGTGCGGCATAGGAGTGACGTCAACTATTTCGGTCACTTCGACTCCGCTGTTGGAGATAGCGCGTATAGCTGATTCACGGCCTGATCCCGGGCCCTTAACATAAACCTTTACCTTACGGAGGCCAAGCTCAAAAGCCAGTTTGGTGCACTCCTCAGCAGCCATCTGTGCAGCATAGGGAGTGTTTTTCTTTGAACCCTTGAAGCCCATCTTTCCGGCTGATGCCCATGAGATGACCTGCCCCGTGCTGTTTGTAAGGCTGATAATTATATTATTGAATGATGAATGAACGTGAGCCTGTCCCACGGGTTCCACCTTAACGACCTTCTTCTTTAACGTCCCAGTCTTCTTTGCCATATGTTAATTATTTAGTAGCTTTTTTCTTGTTAGCAACAGTCTTCTTACGACCTTTACGGGTACGGGCATTATTCTTCGTGCTCTGCCCTCTCACCGGAAGTCCGATTCTGTGGCGGATACCGCGATAACAGCCTATATCCATCAGTCGCTTAATATTAAGCTGTGTCTCCGAACGAAGCTCACCTTCAAGTTTGTAGTTCTCAGAGAGGATCTGACGGATAGTGTTGATGTTATCGTCATTCCATTCTTCAACTTTCATGTTGCGATCAACGCCAGCCCTGTCAAGCACTTTCTGTGCCGTGCTACGTCCGATACCATAGATGTAAGTCAGAGCTACTTCGCCCTGCTTATTCCTTGGCAGATCTACGCCATTAATACGTGCCATATACCTCTTTTAATTTGAAGTGCAAAGTTAATTAATTTTATCCCTGCCTCTGCTTGAACTTGGGATTTTTCTTATTTATCACATACAGACGCCCATTCCTCCTTACAATCTTGCAGTCGGCTGAGCGCTTTCTTACTGATGCTCTTACTTTCATCTCACTAGTATTTTCTATTTAAATCTGAATGTTATTCTTCCTTTTGACAAGTCATAGGGTGACATTTCAACCTTAACTTTATCTCCGGGCAGGATTTTGATGTAATGCATTCTCATCTTGCCTGAGATATGAGCAGTGATTATATGCCCGTTTTCGAGCTTGACTCTGAACATCGCGTTTGAGAGCGCCTCGATGATCGTTCCGTCAATCTCTATTGATGGTTGTTTGGCCATATACTTACTTCGTTCGTAATACTTCTTCTATAAACTCAAATGTTGTGAGCAGGTCGGCTTTCCCCTCCCTGACCGCAACAGCGTATTCAAAGTGTGCTGACGGTTTGCTGTCACCTGTTTTGACCGTCCACCCGTCACTGAGGACGGTTGTGTTTTTTGTACCCATGTTGATCATCGGCTCGATGCAGATGACCAGGTTCCTCTCCAGTCTTGCTCCTGTTCCCCTCTTTCCGAAGTTTGGCACTTCAGGTCCCTCATGCAGGTGCTTTCCGATGCCATGTCCCACCAGTGTGCGAACCACTGAGTATCCTCCGCTTTCCGCTTTGGACTGCACTGCGTGTGAGATGTCACCCAACCGGTTGCCTGCTACGGCTTCTTTCACACCGGCATCAAGTGATGCCCTGGTGTATTCAAGGAGACGCAGGACCTCAGGACTGACCTCTCCCACAGCGAATGTGAAAGCGCTGTCACCGTAATAACCGTCGAGTATCACCCCGCAGTCAACTGAGACGATGTCTCCATCCTTAAGGGTATAGGCTGAGGGTATACCATGAACTACCTCGTCATTGACTGATGTGCAGAGAGTGTTCGGAAAACCGGCATAACCCTTGAAACCGGGCAGCGCTCCGTTATCGCGGATGAATGTTTCAGCGATGGTGTCGAGCTGCAGGGTGGTTACTCCCGCCCTGATATGTCCGGCTACTTCAGCAAGAGTCTTTGAGACCAGCATGTTGCTTGCCCTCAGTAACTCTACTTCTGCATCCGTCTTAATATAAATCATCAAAGAACGTAAACCTGTTAAATAGCCGTTGCGGCTCCAGTCCTGCCCTTAACACGGCCTGACTTCATGAGACCGTCATAGTGACGCATAAGCAGATGACTTTCAATCTGCTGCAGGGTGTCAAGCACAACGCCCACAAGGATAAGCAGTGATGTGCCTCCGAAGAACTGTGCAAATTCACCGCTCACACTGAAGTTAACGGCAAAGGCCGGCATGATCGCTATTATTGCCAGGAATATCGATCCGGGCAGTGTAATGCGCGACATGATGGTGTCAATAAACTCGACGGTCTTGCGTCCGGGTTTGATGCCGGGAATAAAACCACCGTTTTTCTTCATGTCTTCAGCCATCTGCACCGGGTTAATTGTAACTGCGGTGTAGAAGTATGTGAAGACAATTATCAGGATGGCGGTCACCAGGTTGTACCAGAAACCGTACATATTCGAAAACGCAACAACAAAACCTGAACCTGTCTCCCTGAATCCTGCCAGGATGACGGGCAGCATCATGATTGCCTGTGCAAAGATGATAGGCATCACACCTGCTGCGTTGACCTTAAGAGGTATATACTGACGAACGCCTCCGTACTGTTTGTTGCCGACTATGCGTCGTGCATACTGAACAGGTATGCGGCGTGTACCCTGTACAAGAAGTATTGAAGCCAGTATCACGGCAAAAAGGAACACCAGTTCAATCAGGAGAGCCACAAGCCCGCCGGAACCGTTGATACGTGTTCCTGCTTCAAAGATGAATGCCACGGGGAAGCGTGCAATAATACCCACCATGATTATAAGTGAGATACCGTTGCCGATACCCTTGTCGGTTATTCTTTCACCGAGCCACATAACGAATATCGTACCGGCTGTCAGGATGATCACCGAGGAAACGGTAAATAATGTACCTGTCAGCACAAACGCCTCCGTCGGCAGTACAGCATGAAGGTTGGCAAGATAGGTAGGGGCCTGCAGTGCAAGGATCAGCACTGTGAGGTACCTTGTATACTGGTTCAGTTTCCGCCTGCCGCTCTCTCCCTCTTTCTGCATCTTCTGGAAATATGGGAAAACGATTCCCAGCAGCTGGATGACGATGGAGGCAGATATATAAGGCATGATTCCAAGGGCAAAGATGGACGCCTGCGAAAAAGCTCCACCCGAAAACATATCCAGCAGCCCCATGATTCCTGAAGAGGTCTGACTGCGTAATCCTTCAAGCATTGAAGGGTCTACACCGGGCAAGGTGATATATTTCCCCAGACGATAAAGGGCTACAATAATCAGGGTGTAAAAGATCCTTGCTCTCAGATCCTCTATCTTGAAGATATTTTTTATTGTCTGTATAAATTTCATGCCTTACAGTTTAACTGCGGTTCCCTGATTAGCTTCAATTGCTGCCTGGGCTGATTTGCTGAATGCGTGGGCATGCACCTCAAGCTTGTGTGTGAGGGTGCCGTTACCCAGGATCTTCACCAGGCTGTTTTTGTTTATCAGACCGGATGTCATCATTGTCTGAAAATCGATACGATCAGTTTTCAGTCTTGTTGCCAGGTCCTCAAGAGTGCTCAGGTTGATGCCTTTGTACTCAACGCGGTTGATATTTTTAAAGCCGGACTTAGGCACTCTTCTCTGGAGGGGCATCTGGCCGCCTTCAAATCCGATCTTCTTGCTGTATCCGGAGCGTGATTTGGCGCCCTTATGACCGCGTGTTGATGTGCCACCGTGGCCCGAACCCTCGCCGCGACCAATACGCTTATCTCTCTTGATCGATCCCTTGGCAGGTTTTAAATTACTCAAATCCATAGCGAAATATATAATGCTGTTATTACCTTAAATGTTCTCGACCTTCACCAGGTGCTTCAACTTATTGACCATACCCATTATCTGGGGTGTGGCTTCGTGCTCAACAGTCTGATGCATTTTTTTTATACCCAGGGCAATGAGTATCCTCTTCTGCCTTTCGGGTTGTCCTATCCCACTCTTGAACTGGGTTATTCTGACTTTTGCCATAACTGAAATATTTCTAACCGTTAAACACTTTCTCCAATGCAACTCCCCTGTTATCAGCCACTGCGCTTGCATCGCGCAGTTCAAGCAATGCTGCTATTGTAGCCTTGACAAGGTTATGGGGGTTTGACGAGCCTTTTGATTTGGCAAGCACGTTCTTCACTCCCACGCTCTCAAGCACGGCGCGCATAGCACCACCGGCCTTGACACCCGTTCCCTCGGTAGCAGGCTTGATGAAGACATACGCTCCGCCAAACTTGCCATACTGTTCATGAGGTATGGTGCCTTTGTGTACCGGCACCTTTATAAGGTTTTTCTTGGCGTCTTCAATTCCTTTGGCGATGGCAGTTGTCACTTCACTTGCCTTACCCAGGCCGTGGCCGACAATACCTTTCTCATCGCCGACTACGACGATAGCCGAGAAGCTGAATGTACGTCCGCCCTTGGTTACTTTGGTAACCCTGTTGATGCTTACCAGTCTGTCGGTAAGTTCAAGATCGCTGTTTTTTATTCTCTTTATTCCGTATGCCATCTGATTAGAATTTTAAGCCGCCTTCGCGAGCTCCGTCAGCTAATGATTTCACTCTGCCGTGATACTGGTAACCGCTTCTGTCAAAGACAACGTTTTCGATGCCTTTCTCTTTGCAGACAGCAGCGAAGTGCTTGCCAACGAGGGCTGCCACTTCACTCTTCTTCTTGCCCGTGGCGGAAGCGATCTCCTTCTCCTTTGAGAAGCCGAAGCCAGTGTCACACCGGTTGACGTCGTCAATCGCCTGAACATATATCTGCGTGTTGCTGCGGAACACCGAAAGTCTTGGTTTTTCGGCTGTTCCCTTGATCCTCTTGCGGATCCTCAGTTTGATTTTTACTCTTTTTCCTGTATTTGATAAGGCCATGACTTTATAATTTGATCATGTTAAACACCAGCCGATTTACCGGCTTTTCTCCTGAGCTGTTCACCCACGAATTTAATACCCTTGCCTTTATAAGGTTCAGGCGGACGCAAAGATCTGATCTTTGCTGCGATATGGCCAATGAGCTGCTTGTCGATGCTTGAAAGGGTAATGACCGGATTACTTCTCTTTTCAGTTTTTGTCTCAACCTTGACTTCCTGCGGCAGTTCCATGACAATATCATGTGAATAGCCGAGGCTCATCTCAAGCTGCTGACCTTTTGCTTCAGCGCGGTAGCCTACACCAACGAGCTCAAGATCCTTCCTGTAGCCTTTTGAAACGCCCACGACCATATTGTCTATAAGGGCTCTGTAGAGGCCATGAAGCGACTTAAGGCGCTTCTCATCGTTGGGTCTTGAAAGAATGATCTCGTTATTCTCAACTTCCACCCTGATGTCACTGTCAACCTTCTGTGACAATGTTCCCAGGGGGCCTTTAACACTGACCACGTTGGCGTCATCCACTGATATGGTGACGCCTGATGGCAGGTTTACAGGTAATTTTCCTATTCGTGACATTTAATCTCTCCTCCTGTTTAGTAAACATAACATATTACTTCACCTCCGACATTTTCCTTCACGGCCTCTTTCTCGGTCATAAGACCCCTGGAGGTTGAAAGGATTGAAATGCCGAGTCCGTTAAGGACTCTCGGGAGTTCATCAACACCTGCGTACTTTCTGAGGCCGGGACGGCTCACCCTCTGTATCGACTTGATAGCCGGCAGCTTGGTCTTGGGATGGTACTTCAGGGCGATTTTTATCTTACCCTGCAGATCATCATCAATGAACTTATAGCTGAGGATATATCCTTTTTCGAAGAGGATCCTTGTGATGTCCTTTGTCAGACCGCAGGCCGGTGTCTCAACAACTTTATGTCCAGCTTTCATGGCATTTCTTACTCTGGTAAGAAAATCTGCTATTGGATCTGTCATTTTGTATTCTGATTAATTGTTTATTACTCTGTCGGTGGTTACCAGCTTGCTTTTCTAACGCCTGGTATAAGGCCTTTTGAAGCCATCTCCCTGAAGGTTATTCTGCTGACGCCAAACTGTCTCATGTAGCCTCTTGGTCTTCCGGTCAGCTTGCATCTGTTGCGCAGTCTGATTGAGCTTGAGTTACGGGGCAGCTGGGCCATGGCAATATAATTGCCGTCAGCTTTCAGCGCAGCTCTTTTAGCTGCATACTTCAGTACAAGTTTTGCACGTTTGACCTCACGGGCTTTCATTGATTCCTTAGCCATATTCCGATCTGTTTATTTGTTTTTAAAAGGAATTCCAAATTCTTTAAGAAGGGCAAAAGCCTCTTCGTCGCTCCCGGCGTTTGTCACGAAGGTCATCTGCAGTCCCATGATCTTGGCAATCTTGTCAATATCAATCTCGGGGAAGATGATCTGTTCAGTGATTCCGAGGGTATAGTTCCCGCGGCCATCAAGCTTTGCACCAACGCCCTTGAAGTCGCGTATACGCGGCAGGGCAACGGAGATGAGTCTCTCGAGAAACTCATACATCTTGTCCTTGCGCAGTGTAACCATGACACCGATAGGCATTGCCTTTCTCAGCTTGAAGTTTGAGATATCCTTTTTCGAAACTGTCTGAACAGCCTTTTGTCCGGCTATATCAGTCACCTCTTTGAGTCCCATCTCAAGGATCTTCTTATCGGCAATAGCCTGTCCCAGTCCCTGGCTGATAACTATCTTTTCGAGCTTCGGCACCTGCATGACAGTTTTATAGTTAAACTGTTTCATCAGTGCAGGTGTGATCTCGTTCTTATACTTGGTCTTTAATGCAGGCGTGTACATTACTTGATCTCCTCTCCTGATTTTTTTGAATAACGCACTAGTTTGTTCTTATCATTCAGTCTGCGGCCAATGCGTGTCGGTTTGCCGCTTGTGGGGTCAACCACCATGAGGTTGGAAATATGAATGGGGGCTTCTTTTTTAAGAATGCCGCCCTGCGGGGCCTTGGCGTTGGGTTTGGTATGCTTTGATACCATATTAACTCCTTCTACCAGTGCCTTGTTCTTATCCCTGTTAACTTCAAGGACGCGACCCTTCTGGCCTTTTGACTCACCGGCAATGACGGTCACTGAGTCTCCTTTTTTGATGTGTAATTTCTTCTGCATCGGGTGTCAGTTTAAAAATTATAACACTTCAGGTGCAAGTGAAACGATCTTCATGTACTTGTCGCGCAGTTCCCTGGCGACGGGGCCGAAGATACGTGTGCCGCGAACCTCATCGGTGTTGGTCAGCAAAACAACTGCATTGTCATCAAAGCGTATATAGGAACCGTCAGCGCGGCGTATCTCTTTCGTTGTTCTTACCACAACTGCCCTGCTCACAGTACCTTTCTTTGCTTCACCGGATGGCAGTGCGCTCTTCACGGAGACAACTATCTTGTCACCTACGCTTGCATACCTTCTCTTGCTTCCGCCGAGAACCCTGATGCAAAGTACCTCTTTGGCACCTGTGTTGTCGGCAACGGTCAACCTGCTTTCCTGCTGTATCATAATTACTTAGCTCTTTCGATTATTTCAACCAATCTCCAGGCTTTGTTCTTGCTGAGAGGCCTGGTCTCTGCTATGCGAACCGTATCACCTATGTTACATGCGTTCTCTTCATCATGAGCCATAAGCTTTGTCGTTTTGTTGACGAACTTGCCATAAATGGGGTGTTTGACCTTTCTCCTGATGGCAACAACAATAGACTTTTCCATCTTGTTGCTGACGACAACACCTGTACGTTCTTTTCTAAGATTCCTTTCTTCCATACTGATAACGGCTATTTTGTTTTCTCAATCATGTCTCTCTTGCGCTTCTCTGTCATGAGCCTGGCAATTGTCTTCCTGCTCTCCTTGATCTTCTGGGGATTTTCAAGCGGTGAGATCGCGTGGTTTAATTTCATGCGCACGAGACTGGTCTTCTCATTGTCAATATGTTCGAGAAGCTCCTGGTTGCTTAATTCTTTTATCTCTGAACTCTTCATCACTCTTATGTTTTATTCATGGATGTAATCACGGCGCACCACGAACCTGGTGGCAACGGGAAGTTTCTGTGCTCCGAGGCGCAGTGCTTCCTTGGCCACATCGAAGGGAACACCTTCAGCTTCAATGACTATTCGTCCCGGTGTAACAGGGACAACGAATCCTTCAGGGGCACCTTTACCTTTACCCATACGCACCTCAGCAGGTTTCTTTGTTATGGGTTTGTCAGGGAAGACGCGGATCCAGATCTGTCCTTCACGTTTCATATGACGGGTGACAGCCTGACGTGCAGCTTCCAGCTGACGGCCTGTGAGCCATGCCTCCTCAAGGATTTTGATGCCAAATGATCCGAATGCCAGCTGGTTTCCCCTCTGGGCATTACCCTTCATCATGCCCTTCTGGGCCCTCCTGAATTTGGTCTTCTTCGGTTGTAACATCGCTTAATTATATTATAGTATTATTACCTGTCGCGGCTATCTTTCTTGTTTCCGCTCTTTTTCCTGAAGCCTCTGTCCGGGGCCTTGCCTCCCTTGGGGTTCTTTGCGCCGAGGTTGGGGCTGAGGTCACGTTTGCCGTAGACTTCACCGTTGCAAATCCATACCTTTATACCGATCAGGCCTACTTTTGTAAGGGCTTCACCCAGGGCATAGTCAATGTCGGCACGGAAAGTATGAAGCGGAATTCTTCCGTCCTTATATGTTTCATCACGGGCCATTTCAGCACCGCCGAGCCTGCCTGATATCACTACCTTGATACCTTCAGCGCCCATGCGCATTGTAGAAGCGATAGACATCTTGATAGCGCGGCGGTATGAGATCTTGCCCTCCACCTGGCGTGCAATATTACCGGCAACGATAGCGGCGTCAAGCTCCGGACGCTTCACCTCGAAGATGTTTATCTGAACCTCTTTCTTGGTGATCTTCTTGAGCTCTTCCTTCAGTTTGTCAACTTCCTGGCCTCCCTTACCGATAATGATACCGGGGCGTGCCGTATTGACCGTAACGGTGATGAGCTTAAGGGTGCGTTCAATGACGATCTTTGAAAGACTGGCTTTGGCGAGCCTGGCATTCAGGTATTCCCTGATCCTGGTGTCTTCAACAAGCTTGCTTGAGAAGTCACTTCCACCGTACCAGTTGGAATCCCATCCTCTGATGATTCCTACTCTGTTGCCTATCGGATTTACTTTTTGTCCCATTTTTTACTCTGAAATTTTTTCAACTTCCTGTTTCCTGCTACCCAGCTCAAGGGTTATATGGTTTGATCTCTTGCGGATACGGTAGGCCCTTCCCTGGGGCGCAGTCTGTATTCTCCGCAGGATGCGGCCACCGTCAACCTGTACTTCCTTTACATACAGGTTGCTGTCTTCAAGGCGGCTACCTTCATTCTTTGCCTGCCAGTTGGCAATGGCTGAGAGAAGGAGTTTCTCCACCCTGCGTGAACTTTCCTTTGTACTGAACTTAAGGATATCAAGGGCCCTGTTGACCTCCTGTCCCCTGATCATGTCAGTTACCAGTCTCATCTTACGCGGGGAGGTGGGGACGTTACGCAGAACGGCCCTGGTCCTCTCTTTTACGGCTTCCTTCCTGATGCCGGCGCTAATTCTTTTTCTTGCACCCATTTCTGATAGTTTTTCAGTTATTAAGATACATTACCTTATTTCTGTTTCCCACCATGACCGCGGAAGGTGCGGGTAGGGGCAAACTCACCCAGCTTATGACCAACCATGTTCTCGGTAATGTAAACAGGTATGAACTTGTTTCCGTTATGTACTGCCAGTGTATGACCGACAAAATCAGGAGAAATAACTGATCTTCTTGACCATGTCTTGATCACTGTCTTCTTTCCGCTATCATTCATTGTGTCCACCTTTTTGCCCAGGTGGAGATCGATGAAGGGGCCCTTTTTAATAGATCTGCTCATCGTATCAATTATTTTTTCCTTCTTTCAATAATATGCTTATTCGAATACTTGGTACGGCTTCTTGTCTTGAAGCCTTTGGCAGGCATTCCGTTGCGTGAGCGCGGATGACCACCGGAAGCCTTGCCTTCGCCACCACCCATGGGGTGATCAACGGGGTTCATTGCTACACCTCTGGTTCTTGGCCTGCGACCCAGCCAGCGTTTACGGCCGGCTTTGCCTGATCTCTCCTGGGAATGATCAGCATTTGAAACAGTACCAATTGTGGCACGGCAGGTTATAAGCACCATTCTTGTCTCCCCTGAAGGAAGCTTCATAATGGCATACTTGCCTTCACGTGCAGCCAGCTGGGCAAAGGTGCCGGCACTGCGTGCCATGGCTGCACCCTTTCCGGGCTTGAGCTCAATATTATGCACTATCGTACCGAGCGGAATGTCTGCAAGGAACAGCGTGTTCCCGATTTCGGGGGTGGCTGTCTTGCCTGACATAACCGTCTGCCCGACCTTCAGGCCGTTGGGAGCGATAATGTATGTCTTCTCGCCGTCAGCATAGGTGAGAAGAGCGATCCTTGCCGAACGGTTAGGATCATATTCAACTGATGTCACATTAGCGGCTACGCCATCCTTGCTCCTCTGAAAATCAATCACACGGTACATCCTTTTGTGGCCACCGCCAATGTACCTCATAGTCCGCCTGCCGTTAACGTTCCTTCCTCCTGTCTTACTCAGCGGTGAGAGCAAGGATTTCTCCGGCACGTCACGAGTAATCTCCTCGAAGGAGCTCGCGACCTTATGTCTTTGTCCTGGTGTTACAGGCTTGATCTTTCTGACTGCCATATTCTGTTATATGTTGCTGTAAAAATCAATCGTCTCCCCCTTGGCGAGCGTGACAATAGCTTTCTTCGTAGCTGCTGTCCGGCCGGCCATTACACCTGATTTGGTGTAACGCGACTTGGTTTTGCCACCGTAGTTGATGGTGTTCACTGTTTCAACATTCACGCCATAAAGCTCTTCAACTGCTTTTCTTATCTGCAGTTTGTTAGCTTTCCGTGATACCAGAAAACCATACCGGTTGAACTTTTCGCCCTGACTGGTCATTTTCTCGGTCACTATGGGTTTAAGTAATATTTCCATATCTCAATTCCCTGGTTTTAAAAAGTTGACTGCAAAACATCAACTGCGCTCTCGGTTAACACTAGAGTTGAAGCCTTCATAATGTTGTAAGTATTTAAATCACTGATAGTTACAACTTCAACTCCCTGTAAATTTCGAGATGACAAATATATGTTTTTATTTTCTTCCGGTAAAACAAATAGGGATTTTTTATTCATTATGTTGAGGTTTGTGCTCATACCCGCCATTTTTGACGTCTTCGGAGCCTCAAATGAAAAGTCCTCAAGAATGATAATCTTATTCTCCTTTGCCTTGTAAGACAGTGCTGATTTTCTTGCAAGCTGTTTTACCTTTTTATTGAGTTTGAACCCGTAGAATCTTGGTCTGGGGCCGAATATACGTCCGCCACCGCGGAATTCAGGGTTCTTTATGCTGCCGAAACGGGCTGTTCCGGTGCCTTTCTGTCTCTTGAGCTTGCGTGTGCTGCCCATGATCTCATTGCGCTCCTTTGACTTGGCGGTACCCTGTCTTTTATTGGCAAGATACTGTTTGGTATCAAGGTAGATCGCATGATCGTTTGGTTCGATGCCGAAGATGGTGTCATTGAGATTGACCTTTCTTCCGGTCTCTTTACCCTCTATGTTTATTACTGCAACTTCCATTACTTTGTTATTATTACGTAACCACCTTTAGGACCTGGAACGGCTCCCTTAACAAGCAGAAGGTTTGATTCAGGGAAGATTTTAACGACCCTCAGTTCCGTTTCCTGCATTCTGCCTCCCGTACGGCCTGCCATACGCATTCCGGGCATAACCCTTGAAGGCCATGATGAGGCGCCCACTGAACCGGGAGCCCTGAGTCTGTCATGCTGACCGTGGGTTGTTCCGCCCACACCGCTGAAGCCATGACGTTTGATAACACCCTGGAAACCCTTGCCCTTGGTCCATCCTCTCACATCAAGGAAGATATCATCATTGAAAAGATCCACGGTGATGACATCACCTCTCTTATATTTTCCGTCTTCGAATCCGAACGAACTCAGCTGCTTTCCTCTTGGGTGCTGTGCCGGCCTGTTTGTAATGTCCTATTTCAGCCTTGTTGCTTGACTTTTCCTTCTTATCGTCAAAGCTGAGCTGCAATGCTGAATATCCGTCAGTCTCTTTGGTCTTGACCTGTGATACAACACACGGGCCCACTTCCAGGACTGTACATGGGAGGCTCTTTCCGTTTTCATCGAAAACGGTTGTCATCCCAACTTTTTTTCCTATTAATCCCTGCATAATTCAGTATTTTACCGGTTTCACACTTTGATTTCAACTTCTACCCCGCTCGGCAGTTCAAGCTTCATGAGAGCATCAATGGTTTTGGGTGTTGAGCTGTAGATGTCAAGCAGGCGCTTGTATGAAGACAGTTCGAACTGCTCTCTGGCTTTTTTGTTTACGAACGGTGAACGGAGTACCGTATAAATTTTCTTATGGGTGGGCAGCGGGATGGGACCGCTTACGACTGCACCCGTCGATTTCACAGTCTTGACGATCTTTTCTGCCGATTTATCGACGAGGTTATGATCATAAGACTTGAGTTTGATGCGGATTTTCTGACTCATCTTTAAAGAATTTTTCCTGTTGTTACTTCAATAATTTTCTTCGATAATTCTGCAGGCACCTGTTCAAAATGGGAGAACTCCATTGTTGATGTTGCTCTTCCTGAGGTAAGGGTACGAAGTACTGTAACATATCCGAAGTTTTCTGCCAGAGGTACTTTTGCTTTTATGACCCTTGCACCTGCTTTCGATTCCATACCTTCCACCTTGCCCCTGCGCTTGTTAAAGTCGCCGACGACGTCGCCCACGTATTCTTCGGGGGTGACCACTTCGGCAGACATTATCGGTTCAAGAAGCACAGGCTGGCATTTTGATGCCGCATGGCGGAATGCCTGTCTTGCTGCTATCTCGAACGAAAGCAAATCGGAGTCGACCGGATGGTACGAACCGTCCTTGAGGATAACCTTGAGGCTCTCAAGGGGGAAGCCGGCCATAGGGCCGTTCTGCATAGCCTCGCGGAATCCTTTCTCCACAGCCGGGATATATTCCCGGGGCACCCTGCCTCCCTTGATTTCATTCACAAAGGTCAGACCCGGAACACTGTCATCGGCCGGCATAAGCTCAACGGTAATATCCGCGAACTTGCCCCTGCCGCCTGTCTGTTTCTTGAATAACTCCCTGTGAGTGTATGATGCAGTGATTGCCTCCTTATATGCAACCTGTGGTCTCCCCTGGTTGCATTCAACACTAAACTCTCTCTTAAGACGGTCAAGAAGAATTTCAAGGTGAAGCTCTCCCATACCGCTTATTACTGTCTGCCCGCTGTCGGGGTCAGTCCTGACCTGGAAAGTCGGATCTTCCTCAGCCAGTTTGCCGAGCGCCATTCCCAGTTTGTCGATATCAGACTGTGTCTTGGGTTCAATGGCTATTCCTATAACCGGTTCCGGGAACTCCATTGATTCCAGGACTATCGGTTTGTGAATGGCACACAGAGTATCGCCTGTCTTAAGATCCTTGAACCCCACTCCGGCGCATATATCTCCTGCAGAGACGCTGTCGACGGGGTTCTGTTTGTTTGCATGCATCTGGAAGAGGCGGTTGATCCTCTCCCGCTTGCCGGTCCTGACATTCAATACGGTGTCACCGGCATTGATTGTGCCTGAATAAACTCTCATGAAGACCAGCCGTCCGACGTACGGGTCGGTGGCAATTTTAAAGGCGAGAGCTGCGAAGGGCTCATCAGCCTCAGGCTGACGGGTGATCTCCTTGTCATCACGCGGGATCTTTGCCTTTAACGGCACCCACATCTACAGGTGATGGCAGATATGCCACCACACCGTTAAGGAGACGCTGCACGCCTTTGTTCTTGAATGCTGCACCGCAGAAGACAGGGACTATCACACCCTCAATGGTTTCGCGGCGCAACACACGTACAAGTTCATCTTCCGTTATGCTTGCATGATCTCCGAGGTAACGTTCAAGGATGGAGTCATCCATTTCGGCACATGCTTCCACCAGCTTCATTCTCCACTCCTCAGCCTCCTCGGTCATATCGTCAGGTATTTCCTGCACAGTGAAGTTGACCAGGGGATCTTCGCTATCCTCGAACATGATTGCCTTCATCTCGAGCAGGTCGATGAGCCCGATGAACTTATCTTCTGAGCCAATTGGTATCTGAACAGGTACCGGGTGTGCTCCCAGTTTATCGATCATCTGCTGAACCACGCCATGAAAGTCGGCGCCGGAACGGTCCATCTTGTTCACGAAGGCCACGCGCGGCACTTTGTACTTGTCAGCCTGCCTCCAGACGGTCTCCGACTGCGGTTCAACGCCTCCAACGGCGCAGAAGACAGCAACGGCACCGTCAAGGACCCTCAGCGATCTCTCAACCTCAACGGTGAAGTCGACGTGACCCGGGGTGTCAATAAGATTTATCTTGTAAAGCTCATCATTGTATTTCCAGAAGGTGGTTGTTGCAGCAGATGTGATTGTGATCCCTCTCTCCTGTTCCTGCACCATCCAGTCCATAGTGGCATTTCCGCTATCGACTTCGCCGATACGGTGGACACGACCCGTATAATACAGTATGCGCTCGGAAGTAGTTGTCTTCCCGGCATCTATATGGGCCATAATGCCAATATTTCTGGTATATCTGAGATCGTTACTCATCTTTAACTGCTGGTTGTTTCCCACGTTTCAGGCCCGATCAGAATCTGAAGTGAGCGAAGGCCTTGTTGGCTTCGGCCATGCGGTGGGTATCCTCTTTCTTCTTATAGGCTCCGCCTTCGTTGTTATAGGCAGCCATCACCTCGGCAGCAAGTTTCTCGGCCATGCTGTGGCCGGTACGTTTGCGTGCGAACAAAATGAGGTTTTTCATGCTCACGCTGACTTTGCGGTCAGGCCGTATCTCGAGGGGTACCTGGAATGTGGCACCACCCACCCTGCGGCTTTTTACCTCGACATGAGGAGTGATATTGTCAAGAGCCTGCTTCCAGATCTCCAGTGGAGACTTCTCAGCAGCTCTTCATCTTGTCACCCACTATATCGAGTGAGTCGTAGAAAATCTGAAGGCAACGGTCTTTTTACCACTGAACATCAGATTATTGATGAACCGGGTAACGTACGGATCGTTGAATTTCGGGTCCGGTAAGAGGATCCTCTTCTTTGGTCGAGTCGTAAAAAATCCTGAAGGCAACGGTCTTTTTACCACTGAACATCAGATTATTGATGAACCGGGTAACATACGGATCGTTGAATTTCGGGTCCGGTAATAGGATCCTCTTCTTTGGTTTAGCCTTTCTCATATTGTGAATCCTTTAACTGTTACTTCTTTGGTCTTTTTGTTCCGTATTTTGATCTTCTCTGCATACGGCCATCGACGCCTGAGGTGTCAAGTGCGCCACGGACAAGGTGATAACGGACACCGGGGAGGTCTTTTACCCTGCCGCCTCTGATAAGTACTATAGAGTGCTCCTGCAGGTTATGTCCTTCACCCGGAATATAGGCGTTGACCTCTTTCTGGTTTGTAAGCCTTACCCTGGCAACTTTTCTCATGGCTGAGTTAGGTTTCTTTGGCGTGGTAGTATATACACGGACACATACTCCCCTGCGCTGCGGGCAAGAATCAAGGGCTGGTGCCTTGCTCTTGTCAACCAGCTTCTTGCGGCCTTTTCTAACTAACTGCTGAATTGTTGGCATAATTCTTTTTTAATTAATTTCCTTTTAAAGTTTGATCTGCAATAATTATCCTATATCTCTCAAAATGCAGTTATTCACTGCCTGAATTTCACGTAAATTACCCCAATCATTGCAGCGGCAACAAGCCGCCACAGTGCCACAGGGCAAAGTTTTCTGAAGATGTAACTTATGGTTTGTAAGTTAATTACAGGATTTTCTTCCCGACCTCTCTTCTGGATCTCTTTTGTAAACTTACGTTTGGAAAGAGAGACCGGTACTCCTGTTTTTCAAAAAACCGCTGCAAAGTAAATAAATATTTTTCAAACAAAGGCAACTTTTATGTACTCTTTTGGAAAATTGTTATTTTTGCGCTCCCACCGAGACGAATATACATATATAATATAATAACAAGCCGCAGATGAAGACATACTCAACAGACCACATCAGGAACATTGCACTGCTGGGAAACTCAGGCTCAGGTAAGACAACCCTCGCAGAAGCGATGCTTTTCAATGGTGGTGTCATCGAGAGACGGGGTACCGTAGAAGCAAAAAACACCGTATCCGACTATAAGCCGATAGAACAGGAAAACCGTAACT
>CAVSSR010000005.1:0-132325 GCA_963730615.1 uncultured Bacteroidales bacterium
CAATCTATTCCGCAGTTCTGTACACAGAGGTCAAGGATAAAAAAATAAATATTATTGATACCCCGGGACTGGATGACTTTTCAGGTGGTGTTATCTCTTCGATGTATGCAGCTGATACTGTTCTGCTTTCCATAAATGTCCAGAACGGTGTGGAGGTAGGCACTGAGATTCATTTCAGACATGCCGACAAGTTCCACAAGCCGCTCATTTTCACGGTGAACGGTCTTGACCATGAGAAAGCCAACTTTGAGAAATCAATCGAGATGCTTCATGACCGTTTCGGCAACAATGTCACCATTGCACAGTTCCCGGTCAATGAGGGAATCGGCTTCAACACAATAGTTGATGTCATCAGCATGAAGATGCTGCGATACGGCAAGGACGGCGGCAAAGCCGAAGTACTTGACATACCTGCTGACCATAAAGACAGAGCTGAGGAGCTGCATTCAACCCTGACAGAAAAGGTTGCTGAGAGCGATGAATCACTTATGGAAATCTTCTTCGCGAACGATAAACTGACGGAAGAGGAGATAAATAAGGGTATGCGGGCAGGATTGCTGAAGAGAGGCATTTTCCCGGTTTTCTGCCTGTCGTCAAAAGGCAACATCGGTGTTGACAGGCTGCTTGACTTTATTGCCTTTGCAGCTCCGGCACCGTCTGAGTTACCTGCCCCGAAAAACTCGAAGGGTGCTGAGGTTAAATGTTCTTCCACGGGCCCTGCATCGGTATTCGTCTTCAAAACAACTGTTGAGGAGCACATAGGCGAGGTCAACTATTTCAGGGTAATGTCAGGCAAGATCACAGAGAATCTTGATGTCATCAACACAAGCAACGGAACAAAGGAACGTCTCTCGCAGATCTTTGTCTGTGCAGGCAAGAGCCGCACGCGTGTACCCGAGATACAGGCAGGAGACATCGGCGGGTTCGTCAAGCTCAAGAACACAAAGACCAACCACACGCTGAATGCCCCGGGCAACGACTGGACCTTTGAACCAATGATGTTTCCCGCACCGAAGTACCGCACTGCCATCAAACCTGTCAGCGAGAGCGATGAGGAAAAGATGGGTGAAGCGCTCGGCCGTATGCACCAGGAAGATCCGACAATTATTGTGGAGTACTCCAAGGAGCTGAAACAGATCATTATCCACGGCCAGGGTGAATATCACCTCAATATCCTGAAATGGCATCTTGACAATTTATACAAGATAGAGACACAGTATATTGCACCCAAGATCCCCTACCGTGAGACCATCACCAAGTCTGCACAGGCTGACTACAGGCACAAGAAGCAGTCGGGCGGTGCCGGACAGTTCGGTGAGGTCCACATGATCATCGAGCCTTTTGAAGAGGGTTCAGAAGCCAAGTCGATGATGAAGATTGCCGGCAAGGAAGTCAAACTGGCTAACCGTGACAAGCAGGAGATAGACCTTCCCTGGGGAGGCAAGCTCATTTACATGAACTGCATCGTCGGCGGATCTATTGACGCCCGTTTCATGCCGGCCATACTGAAAGGCATCATGGAAAAAATGGAGGTTGGTCCGCTGACAGGCTCTTATGCCCGCGACATCAGGGTCTATGTCTATGACGGCAAGATGCACCCTGTTGACTCCAATGAAATATCGTTCCGTCTGGCAGGACGAAATGCATTCAGCACTGCTTTCAAGAACGCCAGTCCGAAGATCCTTGAGCCGGTTTATGATGTTGAGATCATGGTTCCCGGTGACCGCATGGGTGATGTCATCAGCGACCTTCAGGGCCGTCGTGGCCTGGTGCTTGGCATGGCTAGTGAAAAGGGCTTTGAGATCATTAAGGCTAAAGTTCCGCTTGCCGAGATGAACAGGTATTCCACCGCATTAAGCTCACTCACCGGTGGCCGCGCAATGTTCTCAATGAAGTTTGCCGAGTACACTCAGGTGCCTGGTGAGGTTCAGGATGCCGTCATCAAGGCATACGCCGGAGAAGAGGAAGAGGAATAGTATCCAAAAAATCTCATATTTACAGACTGCAGCGACGCCCGATCCGGGCGTCGCTCGTTTTATATAAACAAACCGCTGTACCGCCATGGCTCGGAGGCTGCGGTACATGGTACAAACAAATCAATTCCGCTATTTTACCACGGCAGGCTCTTTTACCACCCCGGGCGCCGGAAAGCTGAAGGGATTTGCCACCTTGCCGGTGCTGCCGTCGGAATAATGGAACAGGAGAGTGTCAGTATTCAGATATCCGAAAATATTCTCCGGTGCAGTCAGCGAATCAACATACCAGATGGTTGCAATCTCCTCGTCATCCTGTCCCAGCGATGTCTCAAACCCTACCACACCCTTGTCGTTCGAGAGATGACTGATGAGGTAGCTGTACCTGGCCTTATATTCTGCATTTGATCCTATGGGAATAACATATCCGCTCAGTGCATCAGAAGTGTAACCGGAAAAACCGTTAAACAATGATGAGGTGGGTGTGAACATCTGCCTGACATACTCCTGCTTTGAAATCTTCACAGCAGGTTCACTGAAGGTGACGACCCGGTAAGGCAGCTTAACATTGAATTCATTGCCTGCCGAGGTGAAGGTGAGCTTCTTCGATTCTATGACGCGCGTCAGTGTCTCCCTGTCAGGTTCACTGCCTGCAGGAAAGTATATACGTATGATGACCGGGCAGGCAAAATCGCTCTGATAACCGCATGCACCTGTCTTCTGATCAAGAAGGTGCTGCAGGTAAATTGCATCCAGCGGATCAAAAAACCCGTCAACCGTTAGAGTAAAGAATGACACCTCATTCACTTCTCCGGCCAAAGGCTTAATGGTCTTCTTCACCGGGACGAACAGGAGCTGTTGCAGCTTCACATCGTCATACATTGTTGTGTCATACAGGATGTGAACCGTATGGCTTGCCACATAGGTCGAGACGCCGAAGACACCATCGACCTGCCTCATCTGGTTGGCAAAGGCGGTTGAGCTGCCGAAGCATTTTATGTTCTTTAGTCCGCTCATCTCAAAGAGACCTGCACTTTTAACCTGCTCGGGTGTTCCCCACTTCTGGTTTATTGTCGGCAATTCAAATAGTGTCCCTGCGGTGACCCCGAGTATGATAAGAGCTCCCAGGACAACTGCCGGGAGCCATTTCATGTTCCGTTTATTGATCTGAAGTGTATCCTTCTCAGGACATGCATACAGACAGTCGCCGCACAGTGTGCAGTCAGTGTGGGTGACTTTCACGGAATGTGCAACATCAATACCCTGGGGGCATTTCTCCGAACAGAGGCCGCAGTCAGTACAGGTTTCAGTATTTCGTGTGATATGCACCAGCGACGGTTTCACGCGGGTCATGCGTGCCACCTCCAGGATATAGCCTCCGCCGCAGATGATCAGGAGAGGATATATGTAGGGTATTTTCAGCCCCGGCAAGAATAAGAATTACATAAATGCCAAGCACACCGGCAAACCACCATGTGAATTTAAAGATTATTGAGAGTGCTCCCAGGGGGCAAAGGTAACGGCACCAGAACAGCCTGAAGAACAGTGAGCCGATGACAAGGGCTCCGATAGCTATCAAGCGCCCAGAGCAGAACAACGTCGGTATTGAACCCTGATGCTGCCGCATAATAGGGATCGAACTTCTTGCAGAACAGCTCACTCGATTTAAGAGTGAAATAGAATGTAATAAAGAGCAGGGCATACTTCAGAAAACGAAGTGCATAATCGGCAACGCCCTTCAGCGTTATCCGGACCTTCATCCTGTCGCCAAGCTTGCCGATCCATTCACTGACGGTGCCCAGGGGGCAGATATATCCGCAGAACAACCTTGAGAAAAGGACTATACCAATAAACAGTGCCACTCCCATCATGATCTGGGTGCTTGTCATGGCGCATGAAAGGGAGTCCATCGTGAAGAAACTGCCCAGAGCCTGGAGGCCGCCGAACGGACAGTAAGCTTCGAAATCAGGTGCGTAAGCCTTGTCAATGAGCAGGCGGATGCCCATGAATACCAGAATGCCGATGATGGCAAATTGATAAGCCAGTTTGTACCAGTTCTGTTTTTTCATTGAGGGAAATTGACGGTCACCAAATATATCATAATTCGGGTAAAACCAAAATGACAATTCCCATGTCATGAAATAAGTGACATCGCCCGGATTGGGCCACACAGCTTTCCGGCAATACAAAAAAATGAGCGACGCCCTGTCCGGGCGTCGCTACATGGAATAATTACATCATATCTGAAACAGGTCAGACTGCCTGCTCCACCTCCCAGACAAATGCCCTGATACCGACATCCTTATTGATTGCATCAATTCGTTTGACTGCTTCAAGCAGCGGCGGCACCTTTTCGGCATCGACAAAAGTAAGAGTGACACCGTTGATCTCAGGCCAGGTATGTGTCCCCAGGTGCGGCACGCCGGTAAATGATCCTACTCCTTCGACATTGTCCCACTGGGTATATCCCCTGATACCGAAGTGTTCAAGGGTATACTCGATCTTTTCGGTCAGGGCCAGGTTGTATATTATCATTACTGCTTTCATGTGTCGATATTTTATTAAATGTTCCCCGGTTATTCTTTTACTGATTTCTCCTGAATGTCATCCAGGAATTTCATATCCCTGAAAGCCACCTTATGCTTCTTGTCCCTCTCACCCCGGCGTGCCATGAGCACATAACCGACAGGCACGATGATCAGTGTCACAATGGTTGAGAAGACGAGTCCGCCGATCACTGCGATACCCATCGGCTGCCACAGCTCGGAACCCTCGCCCGGATTTATTGCCAGCGGGAGCATTGCGAGGATGGTTGTAGCAGAGGTCATAAGCACAGGCCTGAGCCTTGAACGACCTGAGATGAGGACTGCCTCGTAGAGTTCCACTCCCCTGTCACGGGTAAGGTTTATGAAGTCGACCAAGCACAATGGCGTTCTTGACCACGATACCGATCAGCATTATTGCACCGATGGCAGCTATCAGGCTGAGGCTGGTTCCGGAAATGAAGAGTGCTATAGCCACTCCTGAGAAGGCGAACGGGTATTGAAAGCATGATAATCACCGGCATCTTGAGAGATTCAAACTGTGATGCCATGACAAGGTAGACAAGTATCAGCGAGATGACCATCAGCAAGACCGATATCCATGAATGATTCCGTCATATCCTCGAAATGCTCCTGATATTTCAACCATTACACCTGTGGTATTTCATGCTGTCAAGCTCTTTCTGAATATCAGCAACAATCTGGTTCAGGGGTCTCTTGTACGGAGTGACCGAGACGGTGACAATGCGTTCCTTCCGTTTCCTTTCAATGTTCGGAGGTGTCCAGTATTCTTTTACTGTAGCAATCTCACCCAGCCTGATCACCTGTCCGGTGGGAGTGGTTATACCGATGTTCTGCAGTCTCGGTGATTGAGTTGCGGGCAGACTCCTTATACCTGACAATAACATCATACTCATCGCCGAACTGACGGAGGCGTGTGGCGGTCAGGCCGTCAACCCGGTTTTTGATCATGCTGAAGAGACCTGTGCAGTTGTAAGTCCGTACATCAGCAGCTTGTCATGATCAAGGAGGATCTGAAGTTCCGGTTTCGACTTGTCGCGACTTATCTGAACGTTGGTGGCCCCTGGATCTTTTTCACCCTGGCGGCAAGCTTCTTCGGCAAGCAGGTTTGTCTGGGTAATATCGTAACCGTAGATCTCCAGGTCAATGGTATTGCCTCCACCCATGGCGCCCATTCATCAGTTGTTGAAAGCACCGAGAGTTGATAATCTCAGGCATCGGGGCAAGTATCTGCCTGATGCTCTCGGCTACCTCCTCCACGCTTCTTTCTCTCCTCTACAGGAACAAGGGAGAAGGTGTACTGTATCATATGCGTGCCGCCCTGGCTGAAGATGGAAGCGAAACCGCCGCTGTCATCATTACCGGTGGAGGTGGAGATCAGGTTGACTTCCGGCACCTGTTGCCCTTACAATCGAATCAATGCGGTCAGCAACAATCAGTGTCTCGGTCAACCCTTGTACCGGTCTGGAGCTCTACGGTGGCAGTACATCTCAATTCATCAGCTGCGGCATGAATTCCTTGCCGATGAATTTGAAGAGGTACATCGAACCGGCAAATACCAGCACAGCCAGATATCACAACTTTCTTATGATGCAGCGCCCACTGACAGGACCTAACATAGAATATTGTCGAGCCTTTCGAGGAACTTACGAATCGAACCGTCCCATGTGTAAATTGGTGCATTCTTTCTTTACAGGATGTATTTCAGCATCAGCGCGCTCAGTGTGGGGGTAAGTGTGATGGCGGCAAACACGGATACATGATTATGTTATTGAAACGATCATCCCGAGCTGTGCGAACATCACTCCGGTCAGTCCCTTCACAAATGTCAGCGGAAAGAAGACGGCAACAACCGTCAGGGTGGTGACAATGACCGCCAGCCATACCTCGTTCGTGGCGTAGATGGCCGCCTCGCGCGGCCTGCTTCCCCGTTCGATATGTCTTGGTGATGTTCTCAAGCACCACGATGGCATCGTCAACCACCATCCCGATTGCAATGGAGAGTGACGAGAGCGAGATGATGTTGATTGAAGCTCCCGTCAGGAAGATGTATATAAAGGCAACCAGCAGCGAAATCGGGATGGTCAGGATAATTATAAGCGTTGCCCGCCATCTTCCAAGGAAGAAGAGAACCACCAGCATGACGAAGATGCCGGCATACATCAGTGTCTCCGTAAGGTTGTTGATTGATCCCTGTATGAATTCCGAGGTGTCAAAGATCTTTTCGATCTTGACATCAGTCGGCAGATCCTTCTGCAGCTTCTTTAGTTCACTGTCTACGTCGCGGCATACCTGAACAGTGTTGGCACCTGACATTTTCTGAACGAAGAGGGTCATGCCCTTCTGCCGTTGATCTTTGAAACCAGCTTGGTCTCCCTGATTGTGTCATTGACTACAGCCACATCGCTCAGGTGGATGTTGTTGCCGCCATAGTTGCCGACAACTATGATCTGATATCATGTCACTTTCGGTAAACTCGCCCTGTATCCTGATCGGATAGTCAGTCTTGCCCATCTCGATGTAACCGGCCGGCATATTCATGTTTTCAGCCCTCAGGACATTGCCTATCTGCTCTATTGTAAGGTTATAGGCTTCCATGCGCCTCGGGATCGACCTCGACGTAGATCTCCCGTCCCGGGACACCTGACAGTGCAACGTTACCGACACCGTCGATACGGTTCAGCGGGTTGACAACCTTCTCGTCAAGTATCTTCTCAAGCCCCTTGTAGCTCTCTTCTGCGGTGATGGCGTAGAAGATTATGGGCATCATGCTGGAGTTGAACTTGAAGATTGTCGGATCTTCGGCATCTTCGGGAAGGAAGCTCTGGATGAATGACAGGGTGCTGCGTGATGTCATTCGCTGCTTCATCAAGGTTTGATCTCATACTCGAACTCCATGAATATGACCGAGACGTTATCACTTGATGTCGATGTCATCTCCTTCAGTCCGGTGACGGAGTTCAGGGCGTCCTCAATAGGACGTGTTATGTTGGTTTCTATATCTGCCGCACTGGCACCCGGATAACTCGTGTAAACCGAGAGGAACGGAAGTTCTATCTCGGGATACAGGTCGATGGGCAGCTGTGTCAGGGAGTAGAGCCCGATAACCATCGCCATCACGAAGATCAGGATCGTGGTTACGGGCTTCTTTACTGCACTGGCATATATACTCATAGTGGTAATTGTCTCTTGTTAATCATCACTTTACTATCTCCACCTGTCTGGCCGTTATTCAGCCGTGCCTGGCCGTCAACGACCAGGTTGTCACCCTCTTTCAGGTCTGCCGCCTGCTATCTCAACCTGTCATCAAATCTCTTTCCGAGTGTAACGGTTTTCCTGACGTGCGGTTCCGTTCTCAACCACGAAAATGTATCTTTCGTTGGTGCCCTCCTGCATCAGGACAGCATTGGCCGGAACAACAAACGCCTCCATCTCGCCCATGTCAATGAGTGACCCTGGCAAACATTCCCGGGCGAAGCAGCTCACTGCGGTTGCGGTATTCGCACCTCGGCACGGAATGTTCGTGACATGGGATCAATTGTGGGATGAACCCTGAAAATCTTTCCCTCGAACTCTTTATCAGGATAGACATCGGCTTGATGCGTGCCTTCATACCGTTCTTTATCAGCGGAAAATACTGTTCGGAAATGCTGACGGTTATCTTAACCGGGTTGATCTGCATGAGAGTCACCACGGCCGACTTGCCTGACATCCCCGGAGCACCTGAGTAGAGCTCGCCGTCTTCAAGATACTTGCCGGTAATGATCCCGCTGAACGGAGCTTCAAGAAGGGTGTTCTCCTCCATGAAGTCGACATTGGTCTTTGTTACATCATACTGTGCCTTTGTCTGGTCATAGGTCTGCTGCTTTATGCTTCCCACCTTTATAAGCGTATCCATCCTGGCAAGGTCCTTTTCGAGGCTGGCAAGCTGTATCTTGTTGGCATAATACTGGGTGCGGTCCATGAGGAAGAGCTTCTGCCCCTTCTGTACCCTGTCACCCACTTCGACATATATCTTATCAACGCGGCCGGGTGTCGACGGTGCCATGATTGACCTCCTCGTAAGCCTGGATCGTGGCTGTATAATCAATTGTGCGGGCAATTTTTGTCTTTGCCACCGGCATGACCCTGACGGGTATGGCTGACAGCTGTGTCAGCTGCAGTTGCTGATGCTGTGCCTCCGGCAGGTTTTTCCTTCGGGGCACAGGCCGTCATGAGAATGCCTCCGGCAAGGATTAGTGATAGAATGTTGCGGTTCATTGTATGCGGTTTAATTTTTATTGTTTCGTTCTTAAAGTTTGTTCATCAGTTTGTCAAATGCCACCCTGGTCTGAAGAAGGTTCATCAGCGCATGAGATAATTGTTCTGAGCCGTCAGGTAATTGTTGTTTGCCTGAGTAAGGTCAAGGCTTGAAGCCATTCCCTGGTTGTACTTATTCTGAAAGCTGTTAAGGACCCTTTGGCAATTTCGATATTGTCTTTCTGGCTCTTGAACTGTTCGTCGGCGTTAAGCAGGTTATACCTCAGCTGCCTCTCCTGCAGCAGGAGCTGGTCAGACACCATTGACTTTGTGTTCTGAGCTTTTTCATGATTTATCTGCGCCTTCTTTATCTTCGTATACCTTGAACCTGATGCCGAATATCGGCACCTGGAGCTGTAATCCCACAGCAGAGTACGGGAAGTACTGCATGCTGGCAGCTTCGTCACCCATTCCGGTCCTGTTATAATAGATTGAACCTGCCAGGGTTGGAAGAGTAGTTGCTTTTGCACCTTTAAGCGACAAGCTCTGACATCTTAAGCTGGCTTTCGATAAGCTGGTAGTTGATATTGTTCTTCATGTTGAATTCCTCGGCAATCAGCGCTTCAACATTGACTGTCGGCAACAATGTCATCAAGGTTATCGGTCAGCGTTATTTCAGTTCCCCTTTCCACACCCAGGAGAAACCTGAGCATGTTATAGTTCACCTCCAGAGACCGCTCCATGGACGACCTGGTGTTCTCGAGCATGGACACGTTCGACCGCATCTGGTCGACATCAGTAGCTTCTGCCATTCCAACACTGTACATTGCTTCTGTCGAGACAAGTATTTCATTGAGGTTAGCCAGGTTCTGATCTATTACCTTAATCGTCTCCTGTAATGTAAGGATCAGGTAATAAGCATTGATGACACTTTCCTTTGTTTCAATTTTCGTCAGTGTCAGTCCCTGGCTGGCAAGCGTGGCTGCCAGTTTGGAGGTCTGTATACCCGACAAACCACGGTGCGTTGAAAACAAGTGCTGGAAGCTGAAGCGCCAATAGAATCATCATATGTGGTGCCGAACTTGAAGCGGGGTCGGTACTCCGCCAAAGTCAATGATCCTGGTCATAACGGCAAGATTGTTATTAAGCGAGGCGCTTCCATCGATTGTGGGCAAACCGGCAGCAATTGCCTCCCATTTTGCCTTTTCGGATGCAAGCAGGTCATATCTTGCAGATGCAACACTCTTGTTCTTGTCAAGAGCATATTCAACAGCCTGATCAACCGTCAGCGACAGGGAAGCAGGTGCTTCCTGGGCAACGACACCCGGGCTTACGGCAAGAAATAATGCACTGACAAATGCAACAAATCTTCTTTCATCATATTAAAATTTGATTTATAAGGTATGATGGAACACCCATGTTATTGATTTTATTGCTATTGTATTGTGTTTTTCGAAACATGGGTGTTTCATATAGTCTCTTTTTACTTTGGCTTTTACTTTCTAATCCGGATTCCACTCTGTCAATGAGCTTGATCCCCTCATGGTGGCAATGCCACGCAGATAGTTTATTACTACATTTTTTATCAGGTCGCGGTGAAGAAACTCATCTGTCGGGAAAACCTTACTGTCTCCGATCACGGTTTTCAGCTCGGTAAAAAACCTGCTTACAATCCCGTCATCGATGTCCTTCCTGAAAAGCCCCTGTTCCTTTCCTTTTACTATGATCTTAAGGGCTCCCTCATAATCAGGATTATCACATTTCTCTTTGATACGCACCAGGACTTTGCTGTGATATTTCCGCAGGTCAGAGCCAATCACCGGGTTCATGGAAGCAGCATGATCTCTTCCAAGATTAAGCAGGGTGAATATTGCAGAAATAATATCAGGAGATGATTCAATTATACTGTCGATCATTTCCTTTTGTTTTATTATCATGGAATTCATAACTGCAAAAAGCATTTCGTCTTTATCTCCGAACCGTTCATAAATGGTCCGTTTGGAAATACCCAGTTGCTCCGCTATCATATCCATGGTAACAGCCCTGATGCCGTAGACGCGAAATAATTCGGCTGCACCGTCAATGATCCTGTTATCGTATTCCTGTGACTGATTCACCCTGAGATGTTAAATCGGGTGCAATAATCAGAAAACTTTGGGAGTTTTGCAAGTTTTATTCGCTAATTATTTATAAATTCCGTCTGAGCGGCGGAAAATACCGGTGAATTGAAGACTAGACAGCAGATAAACGTAGCCGAAAACCGAAACCTTCTCAGCGGTAGAGATATAGTGCACCCCTGTACTCCCGTCCTTCGTATTCCTTATCGTCATAACCGACGGCCCTGATGACATAGTAGTAGGCTCCGGGCTCGGCATACCGTTCAGATGAGTTGACCTTGCCGTCCCATCCCTGCCAGTTCTGGAGGTCTTCACCGTCACCCTCGTAATTATATACCCTGCGTCCGCTCTTGGAAAAAATCTGAAGGTTGAGAAACTTCAGCGACTTCTTGTCCGGGATGAAGAAGTCGTTGATGCCGTCCTCATTGGGAGTGAAAACATTTGGCATCTGCATCAATGAAGGCTCAACTTTTATTGCCACACTGTCCGCATCACTGCAGGTAAGTTCACTCTCAATCGTAAGCACTGCGTAATAAGTACCGGGTATATAATAAGTATGTGTACCGGGATCAGCAAGGTTGGAGATCGAATCATCACCGAATTTCCAGGTATAATGAAAGCCTCTTACTGATTTGTCAGTGAATGTTACTCTCAAGGGGTGCTTCACCGTCAGTGGGTTCAGCCGTGAATTCGGCCTTCACATGTATCGATGTGTAGGGAAATGATGACGAGGCGGAGCATCCGAAGCTGTCAGTCACCTGTATCATATACTGAACATCGACCAGGGGCGGGGATGATATCACAGGGTCAATCCTGACATCAGGAAACGGAATTAACGATTCAGGCGTTGAAGACCACAGGAAAACAATTCCGTTGGGCAGCCTTTTGGAAGCGCCTGTGGACGGATCGTAATAGTTAAAATGATCAGGGGCTGCAGTGCCGTCAAGAGCGACGTAGTCACAGGTGAAGTTCAGCAGTGCGGCGTTTGCCACAGGCTTGTCAATGTTTACCCAGGCATACAGTTCAGTGCTGTAACCGCCTCCGTCTGATATGCTGACCCTGTATCCTCCCTCGGAGAGACCGCCGGCAGTGGAAGTCACCCCTGTCTCCGTCTTCACCGGTATAGAATAGCTTCCTCCGGTCTGGTCATACATAGTCCATACAAACGTGAATGGTGCCGTTCCTCCCGGGCTGGCAGCCGTGAGTGCACCTTTTTCACCGGGATCGGCTACGCAGAAAATAAACACGGGATCATGCCGTGATGTCACCGGGTAATCTGTCATGCGCATGGTCCGGCTTCCGGGAGCAGTGATCTGCGCCTGCAAAGCAAGGGGTAATAACACGATTATGAGGGCCAGGTATCTTGACACGCTTACTAAACGGATTAACTACCGGAAATGATATGCAAACCTAATAAAAAAATGCCGTTCTTTGAGACAGGAAAATCTGCTTTCTCTTACATGTTTCGCGAATATCTGAAAGAGCTTAATGAGGCACAGCACGATGCTGTAATCAATACTGAAGGTCCGGCCATGGTCATTGCCGGAGCCGGATCGGGCAAGACCAGGGTGCTGACCTACCGTGTGGCTTACCTCCTCAGCAAGGGAGCTCCTGCACACCGTATCCTCGCACTGACATTCACCAACAAGGCGGCCGGAGAGATGAAAGAGCGGATCAACAGGATTGTGGGCCCTGAGACAGCCCGCAGCCTTTGGATGGGTACATTCCATTCCATCTTTGCACGCTTCCTGAGATATGACGGTCATTACCTCGGTTATAAAAGCAATTTCACCATCTATGACCAGGACAATTCCCGCAGCCTGATCCGCAGCATCATCAAGGAGATGAACCTTGATGACTCTGTTTATAAACCGGCCTCGATCGCTTCCAGAATATCCCATGCCAAGAACAACATGATTACTGCCCAGCATGTACGGCACGGTGGACAATATAACCGAAGCGGACAAAGCATCGAGGGTGCCCGAGCTTGGGACAATCTACCGGAATTATGCTGCAAGATGCTTCAAAGCCAACGCAATGGATTTTGATGACCTGCTGATGAATATCAATATTCTCTTCCGTGACTTTCCCGCAGTGCTTGAACAATACCGCAACCGGTTCGATTACGTCCTGGTGGACGAATACCAGGATACCAACTATACCCAGTACCTGATCGTTCATAAGCTCTCGGAGCTTCACCGCAAC
Organism: uncultured Bacteroidales bacterium; assembly: GCA_963730615.1. Lineage (GTDB taxonomy): Bacteria > Bacteroidota > Bacteroidia > Bacteroidales > VadinHA17 > SR-FBR-E99. The sequence continues at coordinate 13,099 of CAVSSR010000005.1, forward strand.
CTGTGCGTTGTCGGCGATGACGCGCAGAGCATATATTCATTCCGCGGTGCACGCATTGAGAACATCCTCAACTTTAAAAATGACTACCCGGACTATCATCTCTTCAAGCTTGAGCAGAACTACCGCTCCACACAAACAATTGTCAATGCTGCCAACAGCGTCATTGAAAAGAATGTAGGACAGATAAAAAAGACCGTCTACTCAAAGAACGAAGAGGGTGAAAAAATCAGGGTGGTACAGACAACCGTTGACAGTGAGGAGGGTATCGTAACGGCTTCTGATATTCTTGACACACGCATGCGTGAGCGTCTCGACTGGAAGGATTTTGCAATCCTGTACCGCACCAATGCCCAGTCGCGTATCTTCGAGGAGATGCTGCGCAAACGGAACATTCCCTATAAGGTATTCGGCGGGCAGTCGTTCTATGAACGCAAGGAGATACGTGACCTGATAGCTTACCTGAGGCTGGTTGTTAATCCTGATGATGAGGAAGCCCTGAAACGTATTATTAACTATCCCAGGAGGGGCATCGGCGATACAACCGTTCAGAGGCTGGCTGAGCTTGCCAGAACCCTGGATGTAAGTATCTGGTCTATCATTTCGTCATCTGAGCTGAGTACGACTTACCTCACCCCTGCCCTGCGGTCGAAGCTTGCCGTCTTCACCTCCCTTATGCTTCCGGTCATGGCCACGGCAGAGACCGCCACGGCATACGAGGTGACTGACAGGATAGCTGCTGCCAGCGGTATAATCACTGAACTCAGGCAGGGACAGGTGCCCGAGGAGATCGACAGGCTCGAGAACATCCAGGAGCTGCTCAACGGTATCAGGGAGTTCACCGACGCAGCTGTAAACAACGGTGAGCCGGCTGACATTGCCACCTGGCTGCAGACAGTGTCACTGCTGACTGATCAGGACATGGAGAAGCCGGAGGATAAGGACAAGGTGGCGATGATGACAATTCATTCTGCCAAGGGCCTTGAATTCAAGTATGTATATATTGTCGGTCTGGAGGAAAACCTGTTTCCTTCAAATATGAATCTTTATAACCCGCGAGAGCTGGAGGAGGAACGCCGGCTTTTTTATGTAGCGCTCACGAGAGCATGCAGGCGTGTCACCCTGAGCTATGCCCTCAACAGGTATAAGTGGGGATCTCTTGAGAGCAGTTCTCCCAGCCGTTTCATCGGTGAGATTGAAAATGACTACCTTTTTTATCCGCATAGCGGCGGCAGGCCCTTCAGAAATGCAGTACGCATGACGGCAATACCGCCGGAGAGAAAAAGGAGACATTTACTTCGACCTCCGCAGAAAAGAAACTCACACAGATCAGGAATGCCGGTGCTGTGGCCGGTCCGGCTATCTCACCCGTCCTGACATGACTTGGCGCCAGGTGACCGGGTGACGCATGAACGATTTGGCCAGGGCGAGGTCAGATCTGTTGAGGGAGAATTTCCCAATACCACCGCCGTAATAGAATTTGATGCCGCCGGAACGAAGAAGCTGTTACTGCGATTTGCGAAACTGACTAAAATTTAAGGCAGTAGGCAATAGAGTAGTGCAGGAGTATGTAAGTGAAGCAACGAGGAGCTCAAGTACCTGGGTATAAAAAGCACGGGGCGTGATGCCCCGTGCCTGTGTTCAAGTAAATAAGTGAAGCTAATATATATTTATGATACTGGTGCTTCATTAACCGGCGCTTCCGCAACCTGATACAATCCTTTTTCAATCAGAACCGACTGGTAAAGTGTGGCATACGAACTCTTGACCCACATATCCGAGACAAGTACTCCGATGAAGAAGCAGATGAAACCTGCTATGTAGATGAAGAAACTGAGGAAGCCCATCAGGAAAATTGTCCAGCCGTGACCGCGGGTCAGTCTCCAGCTCTCTTCAGCTGCCTTGATCGGGTCAAGATTCTTGTCCATGACCAGGTAAGGCGTGAATGCAAGTCGGCACGCAATGATTATACCGGGGATAAAGAGACAGACGACTCCGATGCCGACGAGCGCAGTGACAAGAAGATTGGCAAGTACAATATTAAGGTAGTTCTTGCGGAATCCGTTTATCAGCATGTCAAAGTCAGGCGAAAGCTGGCGAACCGACTGAACAAACATCATCTTGCTTCCGTATTTGAATACCGGCACAAGCAGGAAATAATAGAGTAAGCCGAGCATCCCCATGAAGACGGCGGCAAGGCCGAGTGCACCGAACTTAAAGAAATCATCCATGTTGAAGGGGATGCTGTCAAAATCGAAGTGGTCAACCTTGAAATTGCTGTGGCTGAAGATGCCCATCGGCCCGGTGATAATACCGAGAATAATTACCACGAGCAATAATCTCAGGAAGTTGTCAGACATGACCTTCCATCCGGTGTTATATGAAGCGCCGGTAGAAGCCACGAGACGGTAAGTTCTTTTTGTTTCCATTTTAATTTGCTTTTTACTGTTATGAAAAAATCGTTTGTTGAAGCAAATCTATATCTGTATCGTGAGATGGATTTCATACCTTAGTAGTGATTTTATAAAATCCTACTTTAGTATTAGCTATACTACTTTGGTAGTGACTGTTAATCAATATATTACAATAATTGATATATGGAACTGATCAGTCTGATCATATTTATTTCCTGTGCCGGGATGGCCGCAGGAGCAATTCTCCTGACGTCAAGGCTGATGAAAGAGTACACTGTTCCTTTTGCCAGGCCCCTCTTTTACCATATTATTTTCATGTTCGCCTTCGGCTTCTACGGCATATGGGGGCAGTTTATCATTTTTACCGTTGCAGGCAGCCGCCTCACTCCGGATATGCTCTCAACGGTATCAGTCATTTCCCTCCTGCTGGGACTGCCATTCCTGGTCATCGGGTGGATGATGCTCCTGAGATTCGGAGCAGAGTGCGCTGGCCTGCGTATCAGGGGATATGTATACATCTTATCCATTTTGATCAATCTCGGAATTATCATACTTATCGGGTATACATCGGGCGATACTGTCTTCAGTGAAGCATTGCCACTGTTCAAGTATTACTACAGTGGTGCTGCCGTATTCTTCGCACTGAGCACAGGTTTTATATTACTAAGAGGCACCTCTTCCTCACCGGGAAAAGCGGACCGCAGGATTCTTGCAGCTCTGTCAGTGACAGGGGCGCTCTCGCAGTCAGCTGTACTGCTTCTGCTGCCGCATTCGGTATGGATGGCACTCGTATTTGCCTTCCTGCTCTTTGCCGCCACCGCCCTCCTGCCTTTATACCTTGTATATAACGCTGACCTGCAGGCATATCAGCTTCCTGAGGAGCTGAAACCACTCAGAGGAATCGAGGATTTATGCATCAGGCACGAGATATCACCGAGAGAGGCTGACATCATCAGGGAGATATGCAACGGCCTCAGTAACCAGGAGATAGCCGACAAGCTCTTCATCAGCCTGCAGACTGTAAAGGATCATACATCGCGCATCTATTCAAAGACAAACGTCAGAAACAGGATGCAGCTGATGACCCTGGTACAGACAATCAACAACGGAGTATCAGGTTAAGCTCTTCTGAACAGTCAGACCCAGGAGATCTCCCGGAAATTTCCCGGGAGCAAAGATCCGGTACGCCGTAGGCCACACCTTTGAAAGATATTTGTCCTGCTTATCCCTGATCACCACGGCCAGCTCATCCATCACGGCACTGTTACCGGGATTTCCGTACTTATAGCCGATCATGCCTGTAATCTGTGCCAGGTCATTATACTTTCCGAGATTCTGAGTGAGATAGTCGAGCTTTTTCTCCAGCGACTTAATTGCAGGCTGGTTTAAATGGCGGAAGTAGTAAAGCTGATACATAAGGGTCTTGGATTTCTTCCTGAACTCATGCAGCAGTCGTTGCCGGGGATCGTTCCTGCAGTCAAGATAAGCTTTTGCGGCGATGAGGTAGTTACGCCCGAGCTCTTCCAGAAGCAATGATATATCCGGTTCTTTCAGGTTCAGAAACCGCACCCTGTATTGAGCTTTGTTCAGCTGTGCCCTTATCACTTTTACCGATTTACTCTGTTCTCCTGCATTCGTCCAGGTAGAGTAAGGCTTCCGGAGCAGTGCCTGTATCTTTTCATTATCCCACAGTTTAATGAAGAGCTTCGGGTTTTCCTTTTTAAGCGCCTTTGCAGTTTTGTACAGCACTGACATTTCACGCCATGAACACAGTATACGTCCAACCTCCCTTCCGGCAAGATATTCTCTCCGGTATGATTTTTCATCAAGCAGCGGTTTCACAAGCTTTATTGTAGCGCGCTGTCTCTTCATCAATACCCTTATATCATGGATGGCAGCATCGTCAGGGACAGGCAGCTGACCGAGCAGCACAAGCGAGTCTCTGATGTAACCTGTCAGGGCAGGCTTTATCTCCCTGAACTGTTTTGTTTCTTTTTCCGTCATTAAAAAGAATATAAGCGGCTGATAAAGTTACACAATTGCGGCAATTCACCCGTTCGGATCTGAAACACGTGTTTTGATCAGCTTTAAGTAATTCGGCAACAACGGTTTGTAGTTATATTGCGGTTTTTTAGTACATTTGATCATAATTAATCAGCATTATTTTTCAGGAGAACATGAGCAAGAATACCGTACCCAGGAGAATTGGCATTTTAACTGCCGGCGGCGACTGCCCCGGGATCAATGCCGCAATAAGAGGCGTAGGCAAGACTGCCATTGTCAAATACGGCATGAAAGTCATCGGGATCAGCGACGGTTTCACGGGTCTGATAACCAAGGATTATGTCGAGCTGACGGAGAGTCACCTGTCAGGGATACTGACTCTTGGCGGCACCATCCTCGGAACCTCCCGCGAAAAACCTTTCAAGGCCGATGGCAAAAAGAAGAATGAGAATGCCAAGCCACTGCTTATAAAAGAACATTATGAGCAGCTGGAGCTCGACTGCCTGGTATGTATCGGCGGAAACGGAACGATGAAGAATGCTTTCATGCTCTCGGAACAGGGTCTGAACGTGGTGGGCATCCCAAAGACCATTGACAATGATGTCTGGGGAACGGATATGACTTTCGGATTTGATTCCGCGGTAAATATTGCCACAGAGGCTGTTGACAGGCTTCATTCAACCGCCAACTCACACAAAAGGATAATGGTGATTGAGGTTATGGGACACAATGCAGGCTGGCTTGCACTATATTCCGGGATGGCAGGTGGCGGCGATGTCATTCTGATACCAGAGATACCACATGATGAGGATGTCATAATGAAGTATCTGAAAAAGCGTGCTGATAACAACAAACCTTATTCAATTGTTGTTGCAGCAGAAGGAATTCATATTCCCGAAGATGAGGTCTCAGCAGGGAGATACCTGGCAAAACGGATAGAAGAGGCCACCGGACTGGAGACAAGGGAGACAGTGCTTGGATACGTCCAGCGGGGCGGATCACCCTCGCCAATGGACAGGGTGCTGGCATCAAGGTTCGGTGCAGCGGCAGCAAACCTGATCGCAGGCAGTAACTTCGGGAAAATGGTTGCACACAGAAACGGTGAAATAACCTCGGTTAAGCTTTCTGATGTGGCCGGCAAAACCAAGCTTGTTGAAACTGATGATCCCATGGTCAAACAGGCAAGGGAAATGGGAACATGCTTCGGAATATGAAGCTCTGAAGAGTAAAGGATGAGACCAGACAGGGGCAGACAGACAAAAATGAAGAAGCTGATCTTTATAAGGCATGGCAAGGCAGAAGACCAGGTAGCTGATATTTCTGATTTTGAAAGATCACTTACAATCAGAGGCAAGAGTCAGTCGAAGCTCATGGCTCAGCTTCTCAGGTCACACGAGAAAGACCTCGGACTGATGATCACCAGCCCTGCGTTCAGGGCCATAGAGACAGCCATAATATTTGCAAGGGAGTTCGGGTTAAGTCCTGATACAATGAAGATATCTTCCGATCTTTACTTCAATCTTGAGCCGGGCGCATATATTTCTTTCTTCAGCTCACGGAGCGAGGATACTGATACCATCACTCTCTTCGGACATAATTTCCTGATTTCGGAAATGGCTGCCTTCTTCGCCGCGGATGAGACTGAGGTATTGCCAAAGTCAGGAGTACTGTGCCTGACCTTTGATGCTGACAAATGGTCATCTCTCAGGAAGGCGAGCGGGAAGACCGCATATTTTCTTACACCAAAAGCTCATTTATGAGTAAGGCATATATCCCCAAGGAGGTAAGCTGGCTCTCTTTTAACGAGAGGGTTCTGCAGGAAGCCGGGAACAAGGAAGTTCCACTGATGGAGAGATTTAACTTCCTCGGAATATATTCCAATAACCTCGACGAATACTTCAGGGTAAGGGTAGCCACACTCAAGAGACTGTCACTGTTCGTCAATAAGTCAAAGAATATTCTGGGCTACAACCCCAAGGAGACACTCAAAAGTGTACAGAAGATCGTGCTTGCCCAGAATGTGAGGTTTGAAAAGATCTACCTCGACCTGCTTAAAGAACTGAAGAAACTCAATATCCATTTCATCAACGAGCAGCAGCTTGATCCCGTACAGGCTGAGTTTGTCCGCAATTACTTTCACAAAGAGGTCAGACACAGGCTGATGCCCTTGATGCTTATCAAAGATGCGAAGCTGCCGAACCTCACTGATGATGCAATTTATTTTGGCATTCTCCTCAAAAACTCTTCCACGGATAAAAAATGGTATTCTCTCCTTGAGATTCCAACGGATATCCTTCCAAGGTTTATTATGCTTCCAGAGACAGACGGTGCAAAATATATAATCTTTCTGGATGATGTCATAAGGTTCGGAATGAAGGAGCTCTTCTTCATCTTCCCGTTCGATGACCTGCAGGCCTACACAATCAAGCTGACAAAAGACGCCGAGCTCGATATCGCTGATGATATCTCCGAAAGCTACATAGACAAGCTCTCAAAAAGTCTGCAGCAGCGCAAGAAGGGAACCCCTGTCAGGTTCGTGTATGACAGGAATATTCCGGATGGCTTCCTGAAGATACTGACAAAGAAACTAAACCTCGGGCCTGCCGATGTTATGATACCCGGAGAGAGGTATCACAATTTCAAGGACTTTATGCACTTCATCCGTCTCGATGAAGATCTGTACTACAAAAAGCTGCCTCCGATATTCCATCGTGACATTCAGCGTGGCAGGAGTATCCTGTCGGTTATTAAGAAAAAGGATATCCTGCTTTATTTCCCATATAACCCGTTTGATCATTTCATCGACCTGCTGAGGGAAGCCTCCATTGATCCCAATGTAACATCGATACATATCACTCTTTACAGGCTGGCAAGAAACTCCAGCGTGATCAACGCCCTGATGAACGCTGCCCGCAACGGCAAGGATGTCACGACGGTTGTTGAGCTGCAGGCCCGCTTCGATGAGGAGGCTAATATCCTGTGGGGCAATAAGCTTCTTGATGAAGGCGTGAAGGTGATCTACGGTGTGCCCGGACTGAAAGTACATTCAAAGCTGTGTCTTATAACACGCGTCAAGAACGATGTCATACAGAGATTTGCTGCGGTGGGTACCGGCAACTTCAACGAGGACACTGCCAGGGTATATACCGACCATCTGCTCCTCACTTCTGATAAAAAGATCACCAACGAGGTTCTGAAGGCTTTTAACTTCTTCATCGCCAATTACCGGAAAGACAAGTTCTATCACCTGCTGGTGTCACCGTTCGGTCTTCGCAACAGACTGCTGATGCTCATTGAAAACGAGACGAAGAAAGCGAAGGCGGGGAAGGAGGCGTATATCTCCATCAAAATCAACAATCTTACTGATGAGGAAATAATCGGCAGGCTCTATAAGGCAGGCAAAGCGGGTGTTAAGATCAGGCTTATCGTAAGGGGAATGCTGTCACTTATCCCGGAGATGAAGGATTTCAGTGCGAATATTAAAGCCATCGGCATCGTGGACAGGTTCCTGGAGCATTCAAGGTTCATGATCTTCTGCAACGGCGGCGATGAACTTGTATATATCACTTCTGCTGATATCATGCCCAGAAACCTTGACCGCAGGATAGAGGTGACATGCCCTGTCTTTGACCCGGGCATTAAGAAGGAGATCACGGATGTGTTTGAAATTCAATGGAATGACAACGTCAAGGCGAGGGTCTTCGACGAGACGCAGTCCAACAAACTTGTAAAATCGTCAAAGAAGCCCCTGCGTTCCCAGATCGAGGTTCACAGTTATCTTACAGGAGTAAACACAATTCTTCCCGAGGTTACTCCGTCCTGAACATCGGTGCTGTGCGGTACTTTGTGCCTGCTTCATAGGCATAGGCTATCTCCAGCAACAACGGTTCGCTCCATGCTCTCCCGAAGAAGGAGATCCCCACCGGTAACCCGTCGACCAATCCCATCGGTACTGAAATGTTCGGGTAACCTGCTATGGCAGCCGGTGACGAGCTGCTGAGAACGAATGCATCACCGTTGATCAGGTCTGTCTTCCACGCCGGTGATCCGGTCGGAGCCATGAAGGCGTCAAGGTTGTTCTCAGTCATCACCTTGTCGATACCCTCCTCGCGCACCAGGCGGTTCATTTTTGAAAGAATATCCAGAAATTCTTTTGATTCAACGCTGCCCTTCTTTTGTGCTTCAAGAAGCAGTTGCTGGTCATAATACCTGAGCTCTGTTTCGTCTCCCTTATTAAATTCAATCAGCTCCTCAACATTTTTTACCGGGGCTGCATCACCCAGCGATGCAAAGTATTTGTTAAGCCCGTCCTTGAATTCCCAGAGGAGTACCTGGAAGGAGAGTGACTCCACCTCCCTGCTGTAAATATCTTCCACCTCTATTACTTCGGCTCCCCTGCTCCTTATATAGTCAACGGCTTTCTGCATCAGGGTGTCGACCTTATAGTTCTGGCCTCGGCCTGATGTGTACCATCCTATCCTTTTCCCCTGAAGGCCGTCTTCCTTGAGGAATGGTGTATAATCAAGCAGCATCTTACCATCTGATTCTGCCGTTTTGCTGTCGGCAGGGTCGATACCTGTCATTGTGCCGAGCATTATGGCTGCGTCACGAACTGTCCGTGCCATCGGTCCTGGTGTGTCCTGGGTAAAGGAGATGGGGACTATACCGCTACGGCTGAGAAGGCCTACGGTGGGTTTGATTCCCACAATGCCGTTGGCTGTTGCGGGACACACTATGGAGCCGTTGGTTTCGGTGCCTACAGCTGTCATGCAGAGGTTGGCCGATACGGCTACGGCAGAGCCAGAGCTCGATCCGCACGGGTTACGGTCAAGGATATAGGGGTTCTTTGTCTGGCCTCCCACGCCGCTCCAGCCGCTTGACGACAGGTTACCGCGGAAGTTGGCCCACTCACTGAGGTTGGCTTTGCCTATGATGACAGCACCGGCCTCTCGGAGCTTCTGTGCCACAAAACTGTCTTTCGGCGGGTGTGATCCGCGCAGCGCTCTTGACCCTGCTGTTGTCTCCATGCTGTCATGCGTGTCAATATTATCTTTAAGCAGTACAGGCACGCCGTGCATCGGACCGCGTAACTTGCCTTCCTTCAGCTCCTTGTCAAGCTCAGCGGCGATGGTCAGGGCATCAGGATTGACCTGGATAACTGCGTTGAGCATTGGGCCGCTGTCATCGACAGCTTCTATGCGGTCAAGGTAAGCCTGTACAACTTCTGTAACCGTAAAGTCGCCGTTGCGATAGCCCTGCTGCAGCTGGTCAATGGTGTATTCTGCAAACCGGAATGGCTCGGTTCCGGTGCCGGCTTTTTGCGGATTCGTGTTTGCATGAACCGATTGTCATCAGTAAAATAATGCCAAGAGCAGAGAAGATAGTCTTTTTCATAGATAGGTACTGTTTTGTGGAACAAACGAACATTTGAAGTTAGTCATTATTTAATTTTAGTTCATCTCAACAGTGAAACTCAGCCATTTTTCTCTGTCAATCTGTGGTAAAAAAACTAAACACAGAGCCGTTCAAAGCTTATTCAGAGTAACGTTGGATTAAATCCATGGCTCCATTACTACCTTCTGTTATTCAGGATATTTCATAAATACTATAAGATTGCCTCCTTCGAAAACAAGTGTAAAGTTGTCGCTTATTGCTTCATTCAGCGTGCCGCGCCACCAGCTGTGAAGGCTCAGGTTGTTGAGTGGGTACCGCAGCCCGGTAGAGGTACTGCCAGCGCAGGGATCAATGCTGAAGAGCGACACCTGCTGGCCGGGGAATGATTCAATGGTCACGGTGCGGTCATATACCCTGAAGCTGCCGGTGTCAGTGAGCATGATCGCTTTCATATCACTGATTGTAGTCAGCCAGAAGGGAAATATTTCCCAGTGTATGATCTTCGCGTAATGCCGGTGGCGCCAAGAATGGCAATTTCCTTGATCCCCTGCGAGACGCACCACTTTACAGCCTTGGTCAGGTCATTGGTCTCCTGGTCATCATCAGTGTACCAGTATGCTTTTATATTTTCTTTTCAGCTCCGGGGAGACTGAAGTCAAGGTCTCCTATTATGATCCCCGGCTCCATGCCGTGAGCTACAAGCTTCTCCGCCGCTCCGTCGCAGCAGACAATCAGGTCAGCCTCTTCAAGGTATCTGACCGGCACTGCATGCGTCGGGTAGGTGCCGTTGGCAAGGATTACAGTCTTCATTTCATTTTAAGTCTAAAGTATTAAGGTTGAGCACAAAATTCTTAATTCTTAATTCTTACTTTCTCAACGCTCCATGCTCTTACACCAATTATTGCCATTACGAAATATACAAAGAATAGTGCAGCGGTAGGATACATGCCCACGGCCAGGTATACGACAACGGCAATTGCGTTTGCCACGATCCAGACGTACCACTGTTCAAGATATTTCCTGGTCAGCATCCATGTGGCCACCACCGAGAGGGAAGTGATCAGTCCGTCCCACAGCGGCACCGGAGAGTCAGTCCACCGGTCAAGCGAAAACCACAGCAAAGCCCACAGTACCAAAGCCGTTACCAGACAGATTAAAGCTGTTTTGCAATCAATCCTTCTAACATCATTTTTCACTTCTGATTCTGAACTCTGCGCCTCTCACTAGCTGGACTGTCATCCTTGCTCTCCCGCTTCGCGGGACTGCCTCACTTCGTTCGCCAGCATGCCCCTGCCCCATGCCATGTACCACCCGTAAATACTGATCACAACATAGTACCCCTGCAGAACCATCCCGGCATAAAAACCGTTTCTGCCAAAAACGTATATATAAACTGCCGAGGTAAGTATACCCAGCGGCCACAGAAGTATGTTGCGTCTGATCTCAAGAATGACATAAGCTATTCCGGTCACAGCTCCAAAGACCTCGACGATATTTTCAGACAGCCATGTGATCATAATCATCAGAAGGATAATGTGATACCGGCAGTGTAATTTATGCCTGCCTGCGGAAAGAAGTATGCCCATGTCTTTTCAGCACCGTCTTCGGTCCACATCCCGCCGTAGGCATTGTTTTCATAGACGGCGTTGAACAGGTTGTTTATAATAAACCGAAGCATAAGCTCATCAGATCCTTTTAAATGAATCTTATAGCCTGCAGAAATGCTGCTGACAAAATACGGGTTGATGATCCTGTTTTCACTCATTGTATTGTCAAAGTACTGTTTGTCCGACATACTTTCCTGTCAGATTCAGTGAAAGGTTTTTCATTGGATTAACCTCCACCTCTGCTGACCCTGTTATGCGAGGTGAATAGGCTATATCCACAGTACCGAGATTGCTCGATGTATATTCTTCGCTCCAGTCGGATGTATCATAGTTAAAATAGTAATTCGTGAAGTCGGTGATCCTGCTCCGGCTGAGTGTCAGGTTCATCCTGAACGACAGCCAGAGGCGATGGCCTGTAGCTTCCCGAAAATTCAACACCTGTCCGGTAACTTTCCGGCACGTTTGTCATTATGGGGTACCCGGTGTTGCTTATCTTTCCGGTGGGGACAAGCTGATCGCGGTACAGCATATAGTAAAGATTGAGGCCCAGGGCAAGTGAAGCGTTTCTGAAGGTGTACCCGCCCTCAAAATCCGTCAGCCGTTCCTGTCCGGGTGTGGCATCAGGGTCACCTGCAGCCTCCTTGAAGTCAGACCGCGTGGGTTCACGGTGAGCTACGGATACCGAAACAAAAGCATCGCTCCCTGCTGCCGTTACTCCAGAACAGACCTGTCTTGGGATTGAAGAACCGGTACTGATGATCCGCCGTAAGGTCTTTCATGTCGCTGTCAGGTCCGACAAAATGATAACTGAGGTGTCTGTATTGAAGATCAAGGAAGGCGTTCAGACTGCCGGTGACTTTCGCGTTGACCTTCCCGTAGATGCTGAACTCATCCTTCTTGCCGTTGTTCCTGTACCATTCATAATCAGGAGTGATATTGCCCGGGTGCTCCATCCATATTAACCTACCGAAGTGATCGCCGTCGTACCTGTTCAGTGCACCGCCAAAGGTCCACTCAGCGACACTGCCCGCCTTTACAAGTGACCATACCGCACCGTAAAAATAGTTTTCAAGCCACTTGCGCTGCACCAGGTCAGTCTCAATCACCTCCATTCCGTCGTCAGTCAGTCCGTACAGCCCGTATTCAGATGGGTCGCGGTCGCTCTCCTGCTCTTCATAGTAGCCCGATCCGGCTGTCAGGTGCAGGCCGGTATTCAGGCTGACCTGTCCGGAAAAGAGATGAGTATAGAAAAGGTTGTAGTGGTTCTGGGTATAATTGTCAGTCTCATTTTCATAGTAGCGCAGGACACCGTTAGCGTCAGTGTACTCACCTGCAGGATTATAACGCCTGTTCTCCGGCAGAACTCTCTGCCGGCACACCCCACCAGCTTATCCCGGTTTTTTCACTGCCGGTCAGGAAATTAAATCTCAGCCTGTTTGCAGGAGCGGACCAGATGCCTGTCACCATTGCCGATCGGATATCGGATGCGCTGTGATCAACATACCCGTCACTGCCAATCAGCGATGCCCTGACCATCATATTGAACCTGTCTCCCAGGGTGCCTGTCCATGCTTTTGCCGAGGCCCTGACGGTATTAAATGAACCAAAAGACAATGCTGCTTCTCCTCCAGGCTCATCCGGCGGTGTCATGGAGCTTATATTCACTGATGCCCCGAATGCGCCAGCCCCGTTTGTCGATGTACCAACCCCGCGCTGTATCTGAATACTGCCTGTGGATGAAGCCAGGTCAGGCAGGTCGACCCAGAAAACCTGCTGTGATTCGGCATCATTGAGAGGTATCCCGTCGAGTGTGATATTTATCCTGCTGGCATCACTGCCACGTATACGCAGCGAGGTATATCCGACACCGTTGCCTGCGTCAGATGTCTCCACCACTGATGGGGTAAGAGCGAGAAGATATGGCATATCCCTCGTCAGATCGCGGGATCGCATCTCAGCAGCCAGAACGGTGCTGTGAGCCATTGGCGTACGGCTGCCGGCACGGCTTCCTCTTACGATCACTTCGTCGGTCACAAACAGGGCTTCCTTCAACGAAGCATCGACGATTGTATTCCCACTCACAACGACTACTGAGTCAAACGGCTCGAAGCCTGTGAAACTGATCCGGAGAGCATACCTGCCATAATTCATTCCCCGAAGGGCATACTGCCCGTCATTGCCCGTTGCAACACCGGCATTAAGGCTGTCAACGACTACTGATGCACCTGCGAGAGGCAGTCCATCTCTGTCAGTGACCTTGCCGGTGATTATGCCACGGTTATTCTGTCCCTGAGATGCAGAGCAGACAAGCAACATTGCAGTTAGAAATATTGAAAACTTCCTCACGATCTACTTGAAAATAACTAACCAACTGTCAGAAGTGAAGGAGTGTCAAATGGGCCGGAAATGATTACTCTCGTTCCCTACGCCGGCATTATCCGGATCAGGTTGTAAGGGTATGATCTCAGCCTGTATTAAGGCACCCCGTAATTCGACAGGACAAATATACTACAGATACGAATAAGTCAGTAAAAAGTTCATGTCAATCTTCCTGACCACTTATTAGTATATTTGTGTGGAATGCAAATTCATGAATATGGAGGAAATCCTAAAAAAACTCAAGTATAGTGATCAGGACCGCATTGCTGTACTGAACGCACCGAAAGATATAATCAGGAAGCTGGACAAGACCTTACCCGGAGTTCAGATAGACACTGAGATCAATGCCCGTTTCCTTTATGACTTCATGATTATTTTCACTCCGGATTCGAATGAGGTAAAAAGGCTTGGTCCGGCAGGCATTCACAACCTGGGTGATGACGGCAAGCTCTGGATGGTTTATCCTAAGGGAACATCCAAAAAATATACCAGCGATATTAACCGTGACAATGGATGGGAAGCTGTCTTAGAGACCGGCATGAGGCCAGTCAGCCAGGTGTCCGTTGACGATGACTGGTTTGCACTGCGTTTCAGGAACGCAAGATATATAAGGTCTGCAAAAGATAGTCACAGATGAGAAGACTGATAATAATATCATTCCTTTTTCTCTTGCTCCAATCCTGTGCAGATAATAATTACGATAAGTTTTATACAGGGGAGGTGGAATTTCCTGCCAATCCGCCCCACGGTGTCAAGGAGGCCATGGCCGCACGTGTCATACCCCACCCGCGTCAGCTTGCCTGGCAGCAACTTGAGATGACAGCGTTCATCCACTTCAGCATAAACACCTTCACTGACAAGGAATGGGGCAACGGTGATGAACCTCCGGAGCTGTTTAATCCTGTCTCTCTTGACGCGGAACAGTGGGTCAGGGTACTCAGTGACGCAGGGATGAAGATGGTCATCATCACGGCGAAACATCACGACGGCTTTTGTCTCTGGCCGACAAAAACGACCAGCCACTCGGTAGCCTCAAGTCCATGGAAGGAAGGCAAGGGCGATGTGATACGGGAGCTCAGGGATGCATGCGAAAAGTACAATATGAAATTCGGGGTTTACCTCTCTCCGTGGGATCGTAACGCGGAGTGTTACGGAGATTCACCGGCGTACAATAAATTCTACCTGGAGCAGCTGACCGAACTTCTTACGTGGTACGGCAAAGTTGATGAGGTGTGGTTTGACGGCGCCGGCGGTGTGGGTCGCCGTGGCAGGAGGCAGGTATATGACTGGCAGTCTTACTATGATCTCATCAGGAAACTGCAACCCGATGCCGTTACTGCCATCATGGGCGAAGATGTGAGATGGGTAGGCACGGAGACAGGTTACGGCCGTGAGACTGAGTGGAGCGTGACGGCGCTGGCCCCTGGCGGCACACCGGAGAGCCGGGCAATAAATGAAGCGCTGGGCCTGAACCCTGCCTCGCTGGACCTCGGCAACAGCGCTCTTCTTCAGAAAGCCGGGAAGGTCTTCTGGTACCCTGCTGAGGTCGATGTTTCAATTCGCCCGGGATGGTTCTGGCATTCAGCAGAAGACAGCCTCGTAAAAGACCCTGACAAGCTGCTCGATATCTATTTCAGCTCCGTGGGCCGTAACGCCGTACTGCTTCTGAATGTTCCGCCTGACAACCGCGGACTTATAACAGATAATGATATTAATAGCCTGATTGGACTCAAAGCACGGCTTGATGATCTCTATGACACTGATCTCCTTAACGGTGCCCGTCCTTACGGGAAAGGAGCAGCAAGGGCCATTGACGGCGACAGCACCACATCATGGAACCCCAATCACCAGAAGGTTGCGTCCTTCATTCCCGCGATAGCAGTTAATTTCAATGTGGCAATGTTGCAGGAAGATATCAGCAAGGGACAGAGGGTGGAGAAGTTTGTTATTGAAGCCCGACTGGACCAACAGTGGGATACAGTAGTTACGGGTTCCACTATCGGCTACAAGCGGCTGCTCCGTTTTCCCGAAGTCAATGCCGACGAAATAAGGCTCACGATAATTTCCTCACGGGCAAGACCTAATATCAGCACCTTCGCTCTTTACCATACTAGAGTGAAATTATACCATTGCAGTACTGATACTTTCAGAATCATCTGAGGATCTTACTTCTTCAGGTGGCTCATCATCCACCAGCGCTGACGCTCCTCTTCTGATCTGTGGAAGATCTTCTTGTTGACATATTTTATGGCTTCCACGGTGTAAAGTGCACGGGGATTGTAGAGATTAATAAGATCAAGCACTTCCTTAATCATGCTTCTGCGTGCAATGATATAAATGACAGCGACCTCTCCCTCTATTCCCTGCGCTTTGACGGTTGTGAAACCATAGCCCCTGTCGCTGAGTTCGGCGATCAGGTTGGTCGCATCCTTACGCGTTATAACCCTAATCATCTCATGGCCTATTGCGAGCCTTTCCTCAAGCAGCATCCCGACAAAATTGCCCGTCGCAAACCCGGCGGCATATGCAACATAGCAAACCCAGTTATCAAGGTCCTGCATTATACGGCTTATTGCCAGCAGCCAGATAAGAACCTCAAAGAATCCGACAAACGGGGCAACTCTCTTCATGCCCTTGGTGACAAAAATGATCCTCAGCGTGCCGAGGGAGACATCCATAATGCGGGCCACAAAGATGAAGAGTGGCAGCAGAAGGTATGTAACTAATTCTGAATTAATGAATTCCATGATAAAGTCAACTTTTTTCGAAGTTCCTAAGTTATGATTATTTTTGAGACAGATACTCCCTGAACAACTGCACATGAGATTTCTCAATGTATACCTGTTTTTAGTTACCCTTCTCCTGCCCGGGCTGTCGGCCGGTCAGGAGGCGGGTCGTATACCTGCTGCTCTGCCGGCCGTGCAGGAGGTTGACAGCGTACCTGATGTTCCGCCGGCTGTCCGGGAGGCTGACAGCGTGCTCACGGTCATGTTCACTGGAGACATCATGGGCCATGACGGACAGATCACATCAGCATATGATGATTCCACCGGGACTTATTCCTACGACAGTGTTTTCAGTTATGTCTCACCGCTTTTGAGCGCGGCTGATATTGCCATTGGCAACCTTGAAGTCACCCTTGGCGGAAAACCGTTAAGGGATATCCTGACATTCAGCTCTCCTGATGAACTGGCAATGGCATGCAGGGATGCCGGGTTTGACATACTTACAACTGCGAACAATCACGCTGCAGACCGCGGACCAAAAGGAATAGCCCGTACAATCAGGGTACTTGACAGTCTCAATATTAAGCATACAGGTACGTGGATAAACAGCGAAGCAAGAGACACACTCTCTCCCTTGATGATTTCTGCGAAAGGTATCAGCCTGGCATTGCTAAGTTATACTTACGGTACCAACGGAATAGTGGTGCCGCCTCCTGCCGTCGTATCTTATATAGATACAATCCGTATCGGTAATGATATAAAGGCTTCTGCTGAAAAGGGAGCCGACCTTGTCATAGTGAGCGTTCACTGGGGAACGGAATATGACACCCTCCCCTCCGCTGAACAAAAACGGCTGGCTGCTGCCATGTTCAGAAGCGGCGCTGATATCATCATCGGATCGCATCCTCACGTGATACAGCCTATGACAGCATTGGTTGATTCCACACAATTGACGGAACCTGTGGTCTGGTCAATGGGCAATTTCGTGTCAAACCAGCGTCAGCAGAGAAGAGACGGAGGCGCCATGATCGGTCTTGAGCTGACGAAAAGAGGTGACCGGGTCTTTATAACTGAAGCAGGTTATATCCTTACATGGGTTTACACCCCGACAGAAAACGGGAAACGCAGGTTCTGCATCCTGCCCTGCTCCGAATATGAGAACCATCCTGAGTTCTTCCAGTCGTCGTCTGACTATAATGCCATGATGGACTTTGTCACCGGTGCACGCCGGCTTCTTAATAGCTCGAACACCGGCTTCGGTGAAGTCATCAGTGCGCTCGACATGTGGACAAATCAGGTAAAGTAAAGGATCTCACAGAATTGATATATTTGTAAAAGATCAGGGAAATAATGGAAGGATCAACAATTACTCCTCGCAGGTACGGCCGTCACAATCGGGTTCATTCACACGCTTGTCGGACCTGATCATTATCTTCCGTTCATCGTTATGGGAGAGGCACGCAAGTGGACTATACGAAAGACAATGTTTATAACCTTCCTTTGCGGGATAGGGCATGTCCTCAGTTCTGTCCTCCTCGGATTCATAGGCATAGCAGCAGGTATTTCACTCTCAAAACTGGAGTTTTTTGAATCATTCAGGGGAAATATTGCGGCCTGGCTTCTGATAGCTTTCGGTCTTGTCTATATGCTTATCAGCCTCCGTTCCCTGTACCGCAAAAAGAAGCACATTCATGAGCATCACCATACTGACGGCACTGATCATGAACATGAGCATGGTCATTTCAGCGGTCACTCTCATATCCATCTGGAAAACAAAAAAAACCTTACCCCCTGGATTCTTTTCCTTATTTTCATCCTGGGACCCTGTGAGCCACTCATACCGATAGTGATGTACCCTGCTGCTGAAAACAATATCAGTGGTGTTGTGATAGTATCCCTGCTCTTCTCAGCGGTAACGATTGCCACGATGATGTCGGTCGTACTTGCTTTCAGGCTCGGGTTGAGTCGTATCAATCTAAATCCCCTGGAACGATATGTGAACGTCATTGCAGGTGCCACAATACTTGTTTCAGGTGTTGCCATACAGTTTCTCGGCCTCTGAGACACAAATATTTATTAGCTTTGCCAAAAATTTCAACGGATGAGTTTCGATTACAATACACAGAGAAAAAAGATGTCCCTGCCGGAATACGGAAGGAATGTCCTCAAAATGATAGAGCATATTAAAACCATTAAAGATCCGGAAGAGAGGAACAGGGCTGCCAGAAGCATTATTCAGATAATGAGCAACCTCAATCCCAACCTGCGCGAAGTGACCGACTACAAGCACAAGTTGTGGGACCACCTGATGATAATTGCCGATTTTGACCTTAACGTCGATTCACCTTACCCGGGCCCTGACAGAACAAAGCTCGATGCCAAACCCAACACGGTTCCGTATCATAACGGCGAGATTACATACGCGCACTATGGCCGTATCGTTCCGGCACTCATCGAAGCAGCTTCAGTTATGGATGACGGTGAGGAAAAAGAATATCTCACAGTCCTTATTCTCAATCAGATGAAGAAGGATTACATCACGTGGAACAAGGCAACGGTTGCAGACGAACTGATCATAAGAGATCTGTCTGCCATTTCAGGGGGAAGGCTTAAGGCCCCTGAAAACTTCAAAATGCCTGACATCAGGGAGATTCTGGCACCGCCGAAGAGCAAGACACAGGGGCGTTTCCAGGGCAGACCGCAGGATAAATACCAGGGCAGATCAGGCAAGCCGGGCAAAAAGAAACATAAAACAGGTTATTGACGAGACAAAATTGAGTATCATGAAGATCACCAGCATAAATACCTATGATGCACCACTGCCGGCAGGCCACTATTCACAGGGCGCCGTCGCAGGTAACGTTATTTTCGTTTCAGGACAGCTGCCGGTCGTTCCGCTGGCTGGCGACCAGATTTCCGGAGACATCAGCGATCAGACACTTCAGGCTCTTAATAATGTCCTGAACATTGTCAAAGCTGCTGGCGGAGACATCACTACCATCGCCAGGACAACTATCTATACCACCGAGGTAAAACACTGGGAAGAAGTCAACAGGGTTTATGCCGACTTCTTCGGCCCGATTCAACCTGCCAGATCCATCATCACCGTTGCGGGGCTTCATCATGGCGCCCTGGTGGAGATTGAGGCTGTTGCCTATACCCTGTAGGTTGACACTTTGTCATGTTTGTGAGTGTGGCCGGCATTTTGCTAAAAACGCCTGTAGAAAAGTATTTTTGTCATGGTAAAAAAGAAAAGTCACGAAGAGAGACCGGATGAACTTGTGTCACCAAATGAATCAATTGAGAATCAAATAAATACAGAAGCAGGGACCACTGATGACTCAGTGACCGCCGAGGAGGCAAAGACATCTGAAGGGTCAGCATCCGCTGAAGATCTGACCAGGAAACTGACAGAAATGCAGGATAAATATATCCGTCTCTCGGCAGAGTTTGACAACTACAGGAAAAGAACGCTCCGCGAAAAGATCGAGCTCACTAAAACAGGCGGTGAGTCTGTTATAATAAGCCTGCTGCCCGTTATTGACGATTTTGACAGGGCTGTTAACTCAATGCGCGACACGGATAACTGTGAGGCAATCAGACAAGGGCTGGAGCTGATTAATGCAAAACTGTCCGCCTTTCTGAAACAGAATGGTATCAGCGAGATTGAAGCTATCCACGAACAGTTCAATCCTGACATTCATGAGGCCGTAACAAGCATAGCAGTCGATGATGAATCACTGAAAGGCAAGGTAACAGAGGTGATACGGAAAGGATACACTCTTAACGAGAAGGTGATCCGCTTTCCAAAAGTGGTCGTCGGAGAATAAATACAATGCGTTTAAGCTGAAAGATGTCGAAAAGAGACTATTACGAGGTACTGGGAGTCAGCAAAGGGGCCACCAAGGATGAGATTAAAAAGGCCTACCGCAAACACGCGCTGAAATATCATCCTGACAAGAACCCCGGGAACAAGGAAGCTGAGGAGAAGTTCAAGGAAGCTGCTGAGGCATACGAGGTGCTCAGCAATGATGAAAAGAAGGCCAGGTATGACCAGTTCGGACATGCCGGCATGGGCAATAACATGGGTGGCGGCTTTAACGGAGGCATGACCATGGAAGATATTTTCTCTTCCTTCGGTGATATCTTCGGTGATGCTTTTGGCGGTGCCTTCGGTTCACGCGGCAGGGGCGGCCGCTCGCGCAACGTTAACAAGGGAACGAACCTGAGGCTGAAGGTGAAGCTTACTCTTGAAGAGTTTGCCAGGGGAGCTGAAAAAAAGGTCAGGGTTACCAAGTATGTTGTCTGCAACACCTGTAATGGCAGCGGTGCTGCCTCAGACAGCGATGTCGCCACCTGCTCAACCTGCAAGGGCACCGGTCATACCACCAGGGTAATGAATACCATTCTGGGCCAGATGCAGACAACCGCCCCGTGCAACGTATGCGGCGGTGAGGGCAAGGTCATAACAAAAAAATGTCATAAGTGCTATGGCGAAGGGATAACGCAGGCAGAAGAGGTAATACCTATTTCAATTCCCGCCGGTCTTGCCCCCGGTATGCAGCTCTCAGTGACGGGTAAGGGTAACGCCGCCCGCCGCGGGGGAATTAACGGTGACCTGATTGTGATGATTGACGAGGAGCCGCACGATGAACTGATCCGTGAGGGCAATGATCTGATATACAATCTGTTTATCAGTATTCCTGATGCTATCCTGGGTGCCAATGTTGAAGTGCCCACGCTGGAGGGCAAGGTAAGGATCAAGATAGACCCCGGAACCCAGGGCGGAAAAATACTCCGCCTGAGAGGCAAGGGCCTGCCCGACGTCAACGGTTACGGCAAGGGCGATCTGCTGGTGAATGTCAATGTCTGGGTGCCGAAGAACCTTTCCAGGGAGGAACAGAAAATGATGGAACAATACCGCAATTCGCAGACATTCGTTCCAAAACCGGACGCTGATGACAAAGGCTTCTTCGACAGGGTGAAGAACTACTTTTCCTGAAACATCATTAAACGAATAAGTGGGTTGATACGCGATGCAATGTGCGTATCGACCTTTTTTTATATCTTTGAATTTCCCGGACTAACATTTAATCAAGGAAAGAACCATGCCATTGTTTGAAGCACAGAATGTGACCAAACGCTTTGCGACCACAACAGCTCTGGACGAAGTCAGCATAAGCGTTCCGGAACAGAGTATCTACGGTCTCCTCGGCCCCAACGGTGCCGGAAAGACTACTCTGATCCGTATTATCAACCAGATCACCGCACCCGACAGCGGCATAGTACTGCTTAACGGCAGGCCTATAAATTCTGAAGACGTGCATAAGATCGGTTATCTCCCGGAAGAGCGGGGTCTCTATAAAAAAATGAAGGTGGGCGAACAGGCTCTTTACCTTGCCCAGCTTAAAGGGCTGACCAGGGCTGAGGCCATGCGGCGTCTCAAATACTGGTTCAGGAAACTTGAAATAACCGACTGGTGGGGAAAGAAGGTCGAGGAGCTTTCAAAAGGAATGCAGCAGAAGGTGCAGTTTGCAACCACTGTGTTGCATGAACCGCAACTCCTCATTTTCGATGAACCTTTTACCGGGTTCGATCCGATAAATGTCAAACAGATAAAGGATGAGATCCTCTTCCTGCGCGAGCGGGGAGCAACAATCATCTTTTCAACTCATAACATGGGCTCTGTTGAAGAACTGTGCGACAACATAACACTCATCAACAAAGCAAAAACCATCCTTGAAGGCAGCGTGGATAAGATCAGGCACGACTGGTCGGCAAATGAATACGACATTGTTTTTGCCGGTGAAGTGACCCCTTCAGGCAATGCACATTTCTCAGTTTTAAGCTCGTCATTTGCAAAGGGCCGGAGTGCTGTCCGTATTAAAGCTGCCGGAACAGGCGACACAAATGAGATCATCAGGTCAATGACAGCATCAGGTACGGTAATCTCATTCAACCAGGTTCTGCCGTCAATGAACGATATATTTATCAGGGTTGTCGAAGCAAAAAACAGTGAAGCTGCAAAAAACTGAGCCATGAACAAAACATCATTAATAATTCAGAGAGAATATTCGACCAGAGTTCGCAAAAAGTCATTTATCGTAATGACATTGCTGACACCGTTTCTTTTAGCCCTGGTATTTGTGGTTCCGGGCCTCATGATGTCAAACCAGGACAAGGATTTCAAGAAGATTGCGGTTGTAGGAGACAGCGACCTGTACCAGGATGTGATACCGGATACCAAGGAGGCCGATTTTGAATTCCTTCCGAACACCAACGTAAACGATATCAAAAACAATTTCAGTGAGAAGGGCTATTACGGGGTATTATATATATCAGACTTGCTGGTCGACGTACCCAATGCCGTCCAGTTAATCTCAAAGCAGCAGCCGCCGATAGGTCTTATTGATCATATTGAAGGATCACTTAAGAAAGAACTTGAGAAGAAAAAACTTCTGTCATTTAATATCGAGAACCTCGATAAGATACTCGAGCAGATAAACCCAAGCGTCAATCTGCAGACCATAAAGATTGATGAGGAAGGCGAAGTAAAGACAACCAGCACAGGAATTGCAATGGGCCTGGCTTATCTGAGCGGTTTCATGATGTATATGCTGGTCTTTATGTTCGGAGCACAGGTGATGCGCGGAGTGATTGAAGAAAAGACAAGCCGGATAGTGGAGGTGATCATATCTTCTGTAAAACCTATCCAGCTGATGCTTGGCAAGATTATCGGTATCGCTCTTGTAGGTCTCACACAGTTCGCAATCTGGATTCTGCTGACCCTCGCGATTGTCGCCGTGGCCCAGTCGAAATTACTGCCGGAAGGCACCATGCAGCAGATGCAACAACTCCCTCAGAGCTTTGCCCAGGCTGAACCTGGTGCGGGAAGCGCTGATGCAGCCGCTGCAGTTGAAACGCAGATGACTGAGTTTCAATCGATCTTCACCAGCGCACTGAACCAGCCATGGGGACTAATCGCCTTCTGCTTTGTATTCTATTTTATCACAGGCTACCTGCTGTATGCCTCACTGTTCGCAGCCATCGGATCGGCAGTGGACAATGAGACGGAGACGCAACAGTTCATGCTGCCGGTCACCATTCCCATTATCTTTGCTCTGTTCGTGGCCATGGCAACAATGCAGAACCCCGAAAGCTCACTGTCATTCTGGTTTTCATTGATCCCTCTTACATCTCCTATTGTCATGGTGGCAAGAATTCCTTTTGGTGTTGACGCCTGGGAGATCGCGCTTTCGATGGCTATAATGCTGGTTACAATATTCGGTTGCATCTGGATGGCTGCCAGGATTTACCGTACCGGAATACTCATGTACGGAAAAAAGACCTCTTACAAGGAAATATGGAAGTGGCTGACATACAAAGGATAATAAAGATCTGTAATGCCCAGAATACTAGTCGTTGACGACGAAAAATCAATCAGGAACACCCTGAAGGATGTTCTTGAATATGAGAAATATGAGGTATTTCTTGCAGAGGATGGCGCCTCAGGAATAGATCAGTTCGCCCAGGAAGCGTTTGATGTCGTACTGTGCGACATCAAGATGGCCAAGATGGATGGCATAGAGGTTTTGCAGAAGCTCCTTGAGATTACTTCCGATGTGCCCGTCATTATGATTTCGGGTCACGGGAATATCGACACGGCAGTTGATTCAATCAAGAAAGGTGCCTTTGATTTCCTTGAAAAACCGCTTGACCTGAACCGGCTTCTTATCACCATCCGTAACGCGCTTGAAAGGGGCTCTCTTATCTCACAGACAAAAGTCCTGAAGAAACAGGTCAGCAAGAAATTCGAGATTGTTGGCACTTCACCTGCCATAATGGTGGTAAAGGAGATGATAGACAGGGTGGCTCCGACAGAGGCACGGGTGCTCATCACAGGCGCCAACGGTACGGGAAAGGAGCTTGTTGCCCATCAGATACATGAGAAAAGCAATCGCGCCAGAGGTCCTTTCGTTGAAGTCAACTGTGCCGCTATCCCTTCAGAATTGATTGAGAGTGAGCTTTTCGGCCATGAAAAAGGGTCATTTACATCAGCCATTAAGCAACGCATAGGCAAATTTGAGCAGGCCACCGGAGGCACTATCTTCCTTGATGAGGTGGGAGACATGAGCCTTGCCGCGCAGGCCAAGGTTCTCAGGGCCCTTCAGGAGAGCAAGATCACACGGGTGGGTTCAGACAAGGATATAAACGTCGATGTGAGGGTTATTGCCGCAACCAACAAGAATATACGCAGTGAGATTGACCGCAATAACTTCAGGGAAGATCTTTACCACCGGCTGAGTGTCATCCTGATCCATGTGCCTACGCTTAATGAGCGAAGTGATGACATACCGCTCCTCGCTGACTACTTCAATACCCTTATCTGCAATGAGTACGGCATGGTAAAGAAAAAGATCAGGCCTGATGCCATAGCCGAGATGCAGAAGATCAAATGGACAGGGAATATAAGAGAGTTCAGAAATGTGCTCGAGAGGCTGATAATACTTTGCCCTGAAGAAATATCCGGCAGGGATGTAATTACCTATGCACACCCTGTCTCGGGTTTTAACGAAATATAATGAAGAAAATATACATTGCCTTTGCGTACATTCTCGTGATAATGGCAGCACTCACCACGAGGTGCGACAGGCAGCGGCATCCAGGACTCCCGGTATCATTCAATGACCACTGGATGTTTATCAGGCAGGACTCAGCCAATATTGATAAAATTCTTCCCGGAAATATTCCCAACCATAAATGGGAAGATGTGACGCTGCCGCACACAGCATTCATCGAACCGCTTGTCGTCACAAATCAGCAGTGGACAGGCATCAGCTGGTACAAGAAAATTTACAGGGCACCCCGCGGGGATCACCGTCATCATACCGGCCTTCTTTTCGACGGGGTGATGAATGATGCCATCGTCTATCTTAACGGAGCCGAAATAGCCCGGCACACGGGAGGTTATGTGCCTTTCTATGTCGATCTCAGCAATGACCTCAGGTTTGGCAGGGAGAATGAGATCCTTCTCAGGGTTGATAACAGGGATAATCCCTCAATTCCTCCGGGCAAACCCCTTTCTGAGCTTGATTTTCTTTATTACAGTGGCATCTACCGCAATGTGTCCCTGTTTGTAAGTGACAAACTGCATATCACAGCTGCTCCCGAAGCTGACACTATTCTGGGAGGAGGTGTCATTACGGGCTTCCGCGATGTCAGTAAAGATGCTGCCACAGTAATCGTCTCAGTGCTGGTACAGAATGATGACAGGACGCCACGGTCATTCTACCTGAAAAATACTCTTCTTGATGCCGCAGGAACACAAGTATCTGCATCGCTCTCCGAAGAGATCGAGATGGAGCCCGGACAGAGCAGGCGGCTGCTGTCAGAGATAAGAGTGATGCAGCCGGCACTCTGGTCAAATGAACAGCCTTTTCTGTACACACTCAGGACAGAACTGCAGGCTGGCCAGAATGCCATAGACTGCAATGAGATACGTATAGGTATAAGGTCAGTGGAGATCACCAGGGACAACGGTCTGTTGCTGAACGGCAACCGTGTCAGCATCACCGGCACCAACCGGCACCAGGAGTACCCGTACATAGGCTATGCTCTCTCAGACAATGCAGCTTACCGTGATGTTTATAAGATCAGGGATGCCGGATTCAATTTCGTGCGCTGTTCGCATTATCCCCCTGCCCCTGCCTTCCTTGATGCCTGTGATGAGCTTGGCCTTCTGGTTATGGATGCCATACCGGGCTGGCAATTTATTGGAGACTCAACCTTCTGCGAGGCCTCCGTGCGTGACACGCGACTTATGTGCCGTCGCGACAGGAACCATCCGTCGGTGGTTATGTGGGAAGCATCACTGAATGAGACGATGATGCCGTATAGTTTCCTGAACCGGTTGCACCAGACAGTTAAGGAGGAGCTTCCTTTCGGGAATAACTGCACCTGCAGCTGGATGGACACTATCTGTGATGTCTTTATCCCTGCAAGACAGCATGCCAAAGCACCTGATTACTGGAAAAACTACAACAAGAATAAACCGCTGCTCATCTGTGAATATGGCGACTGGGAATATTATGCACAGAATGCCGGCTTCAATCAGACTGAATTCAGTGATCTGGAACCCGCTGCACGAAATTCGAGGCAGTTGCGGTCTGCAGGCGAGAGAGGATTGCTGCAGCAGGCCTATAACTTCCAGGAAGCCCATAATGACAATCTCTGCGGGCCATGCTTCGGAGATGCCAACTGGCTGATGTTCGATTATAACCGCGGTTATGCTGCAGACATAGAGTCATCAGGAATAATGGATATTTTCAGGATACCGAAATTTACATACTGGTTCTATCGCAGCCAGTCTGATGACGGCCCTGTTTGCTTCATTGCATATTATAACCTTCCCTCATCGGGAAAAACAATAAGGGTCTACAGCAATGCAGACACTGTGCAGCTTTTCCGCAATGACACTCTCCTGGCAGTGCAGGGACCCGACAACGATGTTATCGCTGCAAACCTCACACATCCTCCTTTTACTTTCACTGCAGATGAGTATATACCCGGCACCATCAGGGCTGTTGGATTAAGAAAAGGATCAGAGTACGGCATGCATTCAGTAACCACCCCGGGTCCTCCTGCAGCGCTTCGGTTATCGGTTGACTTCAGTAATAAACCTCTCCGGGCCGACGGTGCCGATGTCGTCTTTGTCTATGCCACACTGGTTGATTCACTGGGATACCCGGTTATGACTGCTGACTCAACCGTAGAATTCTCTGTCAGAGGAAACGCCACGCTGATAGGAGACAATCCTGTCAGGGCAGAGGCCGGCATTGCAACAATACTTCTCAAGGCAGGTACCAATCCAGGCAAAGTGATGGTGCATGCCTCTTCCGGCACGATGTCAGAGGCTGAGATGATGACGGAGACAAAGAGATAATAAGATCACTGAGCCAGTCTCAGGGACTTAAGGCCAGCCCTTTTCAGAACCGGAAGTAGATAAAAGGTTGCAGGACTTCCGTACCCACCTTATTAAGCAGAATGGCGACACCTATCGCGATGAGAAACTTAACCACCATCGGCATCCTGATGAAGAGCCCCCTGTAAGATTCCTTGACAGTAACAGGAAGAAAATGGAGTATATAGCCTGATGCTATAAGGATCAGGACAGGCAGATACGCCATGAGTACCACCCTGTAGTTTCCCGGGCTGAAGGAAGAGAATATCTGTGACAGCATCACGCCTGCATCTTCCAAAGATCCTGCACGGAAAAAGATCCAGGCAAAGCTCACAAAGTTGAAGGTTATGATTATCCCGGCAAGGTGGGCAAAACGGCTTTTCCTTTTCACACCACGGAAGATCCATTGCCATATCTTGTCTATCACCAGCGCAATGCCGTGCAATCCGCCCCAGAGCACGAATCTTGTTGCCGCGCCATGCCACAGGCCTCCGATCAGCATCGTTACCATTAAGCTAATTCCTGTGCGCACCGCTCCATGCCGGTTTCCTCCGAGAGGTATATAAAGGTAATCTTTCAGCCACCTTGACAGGGTAATATGCCACCGTTTCCAGAAATCACTGATATTCGACGCCTTGTACGGAGAGTTGAAGTTCAGTGGCAGCCTGAATCCCATAAGCATGGCGACACCGATTGCAATATCAGTGTAGCCTGAGAAATCGCAGTAGATCTGAAGCCCGTATCCGTAAACTGACATAAGGTTCTCAAAGCCTGAATAGAGCGCGGGTGTATCAAAAACCCTGTCAATGAAACCAGCGGCTATGAAATCAGAAATGATCACCTTCTTTATCAGCCCTTGCAGGATCAGGAACAGGCTGTGTCCGAACTCATTACGGCTGATGGTGTATTCTCCCTTCATCTGGGGGACAAACTCAGAGGCCCTTACGATCGGGCCCGCAACCAGCTGCGGGAAAAAGGTATGATAGAAGGAGTAGTCGATAAAGTTTCTGACCGGCTCTATCTTGCCCCTGTAAACATCTATGTTGTAGCTTAAAGCCTGAAAGGTGAAGAATGATATACCAATAGGGAGTATAATCTGTGATACGTCAAAACTGGTACCGAACATATTGTTTGACCAGGCTGAGAAGAAATCATAGCTCCTGAATGATGTGCCAAGAAGGGAGTTAATGCTTTCGGTAAAGAAGCCCGCATATTTGAAATAAGAAAGTAATCCAAGCGAAACAATAATATTAAGGATGAGCCAGAATCTCTTCATCGGTCTGCCACTGGCCCTGTTTGTGTACAATGCTGTCAGGTAGGTTGAAACACAGCTGAACAGCAGGAGGATAAAGAAGAGGCCTCCTGCTTTATAATAAAAATATAGACTGACCAGTAGAAGCCAGGTGTGGCACATCGCCCTTTTATTCCTGATAAGGGCAAAACCGGCCATTACCACCAGGAGGAAGACCCAGAACGCCGGCGTTGTAAAAATAAAAGTCTTCTGCGGATTATATTTAAGGAATGCCAGAACAGATCTATGGTGCCCGGTATGCGGTTCTTCAACTGTCAGCACTGTATCTGCAACAGAAACTTCAGCGGTCTCAGGTTCAGCAAGCACTCCGGGGTCAGATGCCGCCAGAAGTGTATCAGGAGGTGTACTTACTGCCGTGGTCCTGGCTGTAAGCAGATCCGAATAGATCTTTGAAGCTATCGTGTCTGCCCCTGCATTGGAGAGATGGGTGAGGTCCTTTCCGGCCAGGGGCGGCAGATGATTATACCACTTGACTATCGAGCCCTTGCCTCCCATGGCTTCCCAGGCATCCCAGAATATCACCCCGCTTCGTACCGCAGCTCTTTTCTGGGCATCCCTGATAGCCGGGATGTTCTTGTATGGTATGATTGTATCCTCTGATTTCAGGGCCATATCGGTGAGGCTGACAAGGACTACCGGAGCGCCGCCGGAAACATTTCTGAGCCAGTCTACCTGCTTGGCAAGACCCTCCTCATAATAATGGTACTCGCTCCTGACATTTCTGACAACATTAAGCCCGAACTGATGGAATATCATGTCAGGGTGAAGCTTCGAAAAACAACCTGCAACAACTTCCGGGTCAGTCATCACAAACTCGAGTCCTGCACTGCCTCTGACGGGTATATTATCAACAATCACACCGTTGTTGCTTTCGAGGCTGAGGGCATAAATATCCGGAGAGCTGCGCCCGGTGAATTCAACGGTGACATCTGAAAGAGAGGGCAGTGGTGTGCTGTATTCAAGGGGACCTGCACCTGTCTCCAGCATCGCGAAATCAAGCAGTTTACTGCCTGACCTTACGCTTACAAATACCGTATCAGGATTGTTTCCGTAAAATATCCGCAGATTCTCATATTTTGAAACTGATTCGTCGGCTCCGGGAACAGGTGTGATTTTAACCGAGGCATACAGAGGTGTTTTCAGCGTGTCTTGCGGAGGCTTGAAACGACAGACAGCGAGCATCGGTCCCAGCCTGTTGTGGGGCAACACTCCGCTCCTGTAATCGAGCAGGGTATATCTGACCCAGTTGGCCGATGACTTGACGACGTATGAGCGGGTATACATAACCGGCATGACAGGCGATATCAACCCCGGGCCCGTTCCGCCACCGCTTTCTCTAAGCTGTTTACGAAGGAGAGAGGTCATCCTGTCACCCTCAATCTGCGAATCACCGTAGAACATTATCCTTACCTGCTTTCCGGCAGCAAGAGAATCTCTTATCGCATCACCGGGAAAAAAAGGAGTAACCGTTGCACGACTGACAGAATCTTTCAATACCAGAGCGGGCAGGTTGTCACGTGTGATCACCTCAGCCAGGGCTGTGTCCGGCAGAACTGCTGCATGAGCGGCCGTATCAGTCTTAACTGACTGAACCGGAACTGTATCAGCCAGTACTTCCCGAGCCGTTGCTGTATCAGCCGGCACTTCCTGAACCGGAACTGTATCAGCCGGAGCAGATTGTTGCAGCGAGGTGTCAGAGGGTACTTTGAACAACGACTTATCACCCCAGAGCCTCCCGTCACCGGCTGCAAGGCTCAGGATAAACAGCGTCAGAACGACTGCCAGCAAAAAAAGAAATATCCTGCCGGGGCGCATAAAATGTATCAGATCAACCTTTTCTTCTGATCCTCAGCCTCTGTCCCACCTGTATCCTGGAAGCATCGGAAATGTTGTTCAACTTAAGGATATCCGTTGCAGATACACCGTCAAACATTTTTGCTATGTCCCATATGGTGTCACCATTCCGGACTGTATAGAACTCATAGTCAGTGTCTGCCGAAGCAGTCACTGCCAGTTTAGCCGGCTCTGATGCCGTCGAAACACTCACGGCGGTGTTACCAGCCCTTTTCTGCTTATCCGCAAAACTCATTGAATTAACCTTGCTGTAATATTCCGCCTTGGCAGGATCAACATATATGGTTAGCTTCTGTCCTACCCTGATTGTATTGCGGTAGATATTATTCCAGTATCTCAGGTCAGAAAGTCCGACATTATACCATTCTGAAATGAACCCCAGGTTATCACCGTCCCTGACCACATAGGTCAGTTTCGTTCTCCCGTTTACATCGGGTGTGGAATAAGCTGACTGTGCAGGGGCTGACGTCTGATTGACCCTCGTAAGATACTGGTCCTTCCTGTAACCGGTTATGGTGTCAGCCATATCGATGAACTCCCCAAGCCTGTCGACGGGCAGGGTTATAGAGCTGGGCCTGGTTTTGCCTGGCACAAGTCCCGTACGGTACTGCGGATTAAGTGCCTTAAGCTCTTCCATGGGAAGGTCAAGCACAGCGGCGATCTGCTCAAGGTGTATGTCCCGTGAGACCATCACGGTGTCAACTGCCAGCGGAAGATCTATCTGTATAGGGGTGATATTATGTTCACGGTAGTAATTCATCGAGTAGGTGGCTGCAACATATGCGGGAATGTAACCACGCGTCTCCCTTGGCAGCCGGTAATAAATCTCCCAGTAATCCTTGCGGTTCCCTGATCGCCTTATGGCTTTGTTTACGTTGCCCGGACCGCAGTTATAGGCTGCTATGACAAGAATCCAGTCGTTATATATGCCATAAAGGTCTTTCAGGTATTTTGCGGCGGCATGTGTCGCTTTCACGGGATCACGGCGCTCATCCACGACTGAATTGATATTCAGTCCGCACATACGGCCTGTGCTGTACATAAACTGCCACAGTCCGGTAGCCCCCACCCTGCTGACAGCATTGGGGTTAAGGGCAGATTCGATGACAGCCATATATTTAAGCTCGACAGGAAGACCATACGAATCAAAGATATCTTCGATCATGGGGAAATAATAATCCTGAAGCCCAAGCATTATCCTGAATTTGTCAACCTTTTTTTCAGTGTAGACGTGAATGTGGTTCCTGATGATATTATTGTAAGGAAGGATTATGACCGAGTTGATCCTGCCGATGCGGTCTTTATATACGGAATCGGAAAACTCACCGATAACTGAATCCTGCTGCAGCAGATCGCTTCTGTCAACAGACATGCGTATAAACCAGTTGTTAAGCAGGCTGTCAAGATCACGTTCAATAAGTTCCGTAGAGTCATCATTTCTGATTATAATGGTATCATTCACTGCATGAAGCATAAATGGGAACAGAACAACAAGAAGCGTGAGGACAATCCTTTTTATGGTCATTTTTTTTGTTTTAAAATGTTCGTGTAAGTGTAAGAGTTAACCCCGGCGCCAGGCCGTAAGGAGAAACAGTAACCGGGATCAGAAATGCCTTCAGGTCATCAGAAATATCATAGTCAAAAAGACTTGCGTCGACCTGGGCATCGATGATGGTCACCAGGTACCATGCAACTATTCCGATGTAAGACAGGTCACGGTATCTGCGGTAATACTCCACTCCGTTCAGCAATTGAGTTGAGACCCACGCCTCAGTGGATGGATTGTAAGTCTCCGGATGGAGAACCGGGTCATAGTCTTCAGGATTAAGATTGCTCATGCCTTCAATATCGAGGTAGCTGTCTGTCTCGGGAACAAGATCAGTGAAATCCTGGTAGGCATTGATATAAGCATTATAATTGGCGCCGTTAAAGGAGGCGGCGTAACCCAACGCACCGAAGCCTGCATAGACAATCGGCAGTTTCCAGTATTTACGGTTGTAGATCTGACCCATACCCGGAAGAGCTGCTGCATACATTGTGGCCCTGATGGGTTCAAGGGTATATTTTTTTGCCTTTTCAGCCATGACAGGAATGGAATCCTGTGACCAGGCTCCGCAGGTTACAACACACATAAAAAAAATGAATACCGCTATTTTTGTCAACAGCTTCAAAAGCAAACAGTTTTCGTTTGCCGGCAAATATAATTAATTACCTATTAAGTTTATCGAGCAGGGCGATAATGCGTTCCATTTCATCGTTATCCGCGAATGGTATCACTATTTTTCCTCTTCCCTTTTCGTTAATACGGAACTGCACCTCTGAAGCGAAAAGTTTGCTCAGCTGCCCGGCAAGTTCCCCATATTCGTTATTAAGTTTCTTTCTCTTATCTCCCCTGGCAGGGTCCTTTGCGGCCTGGCTCTGGAAGTGTCGTACCAGATCTTCTGTAGCCCTTACGGACAGGTCTTCCTGAATTACGTGGTAGAAGATATTAATCTGTTTAACGGGGTCTTCAATATTCACAAGTGTGCGGGCATGTCCCATGGTGAGGCTTCTGTTGCGTATGCCAAGCTGTATCTCGGCAGGCAGGCGGAGGAGACGGAGATAATTCGACACTGTTGAGCGCTGCTTGCCAACCCTGTCACTCATCTGCTCCTGAGTGAGGTTGCACTCTTCTATAAGGCGCTGGTAGGTAATTGCCACCTCCATGGCGTCAAGATCTTCTCTCTGGATATTCTCCACGAGGGCCATCTCGAGCATAGCAGTGTCATCTGCCGTACGCACATAGGCTGGCACATGTGTCAGTCCTGCTATACGTGCGGCACGCAGCCTGCGCTCACCTGCTATAAGCTGGAACCGTCCGTCGCCTGAATCCCTGACCGTGAGTGGCTGGACAATGCCCAGCTGACGTATTGATGCTGCAAGTTCTTCCAGTGCCTGGGCATCAAAACGCGTACGCGGCTGAAAGGGGTTGCTGTCTATGGAGTTGATGTCTATCTGCAGATTCACCTCGACCTTTTTTTCGAGCACTTCTTTTTCAACACCATCTATAAGGGCTCCGAGGCCCCTGCCCAACGGGCTCTTTTTCACTGTGTTCATTTGACGGATAGCAGTTTTTAGTTCTTCTGTCTGGCCTCCACCCTCTCGAGGAGTTCACGCGCCAGATTGAGATAGTTGACCGTACCTCTTGATTCTGCATCGTAGAGTATAGCAGGCTGGCCATAGCTGGGAGCCTCCGACAGCTTTACATTGCGCTGAATGATAGTGTTGAAGACCATCTGCTGAAAATGCCTGGTGACCTCTTCAACGACCTGATTTGCCAGTCTCAGGCGAGAATCATACATTGTAAGCAGAAATCCTTCGATCTCAAGGGCGGGGTTCAGGTTAGTCTGAATAATCTTAATAGTATTCAGCAGCTTACCCAAGCCCTTCAAGTGCAAAATACTCACATTGAACGGGGATAATAACAGAATCGGCCGCGGTCAGCGCATTGACAGTCAGCAGCCCGAGCGAAGGGGAACAGTCAATAAGTATGAAGTCATAGTCAGATGATATTCCAACAAGCGCTTTCTTAAGGGTCTTCTCTCTCTCCGGCCTTTCAAGCATCTCAATCTCAGCCCCCACCAGGTCAATGTTGGAAGGTATGACAGAAAGGTTGTCAATGTTGCATTTGATAACAGCCTCACGGGAATTCACCCCGTCAATGAGACAGTCGTAGATAGTCACCTTCACCTGCTTGGAGTCTATTCCCACACCTGATGTGGCATTTGCCTGGGGGTCGGCATCAACAATCAGTACCTTCTTTTCGAGCGCTGCCAGGCTTGCAGCCAGATTGATTGCTGTAGTTGTCTTTCCTACTCCTCCCTTCTGATTTGCCAGTGCAATTATCCTTGCCATATAACCCTTTTTACCGTTAATTTAATGAGCTCCAAATTTACAATATATGCCTATCCCGGGTAGCCGGCACAAGTTTGTAATTGTAAACATTTCCCCTGTGGTTATTAACACTTTTTGAACATCCACAGGGGCAAAACAGACCGGTTAATTCCGGGCAGGGGCAGTGACAGTGATCTCAAAAAGCCGGGGCCAGTACTTTCCTGTCACAAAGAGACGCTTATTTGCAGCATCCCAGGCTATGCCGTTGAGGACGTCTGTCTCCTGTGAGCGGTCTTCCCGGGGAAGGATATTTGCCAGCTCGACATATCCCAGAACCTTGCCTGACAATCGGGTCAATGCGCGCAATATGATCAGTCTGCCAGATATTCGCCCAGAGCTCTCCATCGATCATTTCAAGCTCATTGAGACTGTCCACGATACCCTTGTTATCCCATACCTCCACTGAGGAAAGGACGTTGAAGTCAGCATCAAGGAACCGGATGACATTCGTACCATCACTCATTACCAGCTTGTTGTCCATGGTTGTGAGGCCCCATCCCTGCGTCTGGTAATATATTTTGTTTAACTGGGTAAGCGTTTTCTTATCATATACGAACCCCACTTTTGTGGTCCATGTCAGTTGATAAATGCGGTCATCAAGCAGTGCCACACCCTCGCCGAACAGCGACCCTTCAAGGTTAACCTGGCTGACCACTTTACCCGTCGCGGCTTCTACCTTTCTGAGGGTTGACTGGCCTTGCTGGCCGGTACCTTCATAAAAGTAGCCCTCATCATAGACCAGTCCCTGTGTATAGGCATGCCTGTCATGCGGAAAACTCTTCACCACTTTATACCGATATGTCACCGGGGTGATGTCTGAGAGAAGCGATACAAAAAGGCTCACCGTTTGTGGTTTCGAAACAGGAGAGAAAGCCACGACCCTGAGAGGGAGCCTGCCCGGTTTGCCTGTTGGATCCAGTTCTACGGATGCCGGCAGCTCATAAAGCGTGCTTTTCCTGCTGCCGCCAACCCACAGCTGAACAGAGTCGATCTTTACCGATCCGGCAGCCTGAGTAACAGAGAAAGTTATTTTGTCAGAACAGATGAAACTGGCATTGTCAGCGGGTGAAAGGACTTCTATAAGTCGCTTTGCAGGTAATGCATTTGTCCCTGCAGCAGTTACTCCGGCAACTGCCCCGCTCTTACCGTCTGAAGACCCTGAGCATGAGATAACAGATACAAGTATCAGCAGAAAAAGAATTGAATATATGGTTTTTCTCTTCATCGGGCAATGTCATTTTTTCCCAAACAAACTGAAGCGCCTTGTCTTGATAGCTCTCATTGCCTGTTCCTCCCTTTCGGCCCAGGGGTCTATCATATTGAGTATCTCGCCCCATCCCGGGAAGCCACCGGCATTCTTATCGTCAATAAAAATATCCGCGTTTAGTTTCCGTGGAGTATCATCCGCCCACTTCTCTTCCGGGTAATTACGGTTGACGGCGTAGAATTCAATGCCGTTTGAACGGCAGTATTCCACAGCTTCGTCAAGCTCTGTCCCTGTCCTGATCGTCCAGAGAATGAGCAATGCACCTCTCTTCTGCAGCTCCCTGAGCGTAATAAAGGCAAAGAGTCTTTCCTTTCCGATTTCAGGATAGTCGTGCTCAACGATTGTGCCGTCGAAGTCAACCGCAATTTTGATGTTGGTAAGATCTCTCATAATCCACCACAAAAATAAACAAATAATAGTTGTCTATAATATTGTAATTTTGCTATGCTTTTAAAAGAGAAATGACAAAACACGTACCGAACTTCATTACTTTGCTCAACCTTCTTTCCGGTTTTGCGGCAACAGTTCTTGCCTCAAAGGGTTATAATGAGTATGCTGCGCTGTTAATCATTGCAGGAGGAATCTTTGATTTTTGTGACGGTTTTGCGGCACGTCTTCTGAAATCCTATTCAGCCATCGGAAAGGAGCTTGACAGTCTTGCTGATGTGGTGACCTTTGGTATCGCTCCGGGTGCCATTGTCCTTAACCTCCTTATCGTTTCCGGGATGGCTGCGGCGCCTGCTTTCGTCCTGGCCTCTCTCATCCCTGCCGCCTCGGCGCTGCGCCTGGCGAAGTTCAACAC
Source organism: uncultured Bacteroidales bacterium (assembly GCA_963730615.1). Lineage (GTDB taxonomy): Bacteria > Bacteroidota > Bacteroidia > Bacteroidales > VadinHA17 > SR-FBR-E99. Next base: position 49,748 of record CAVSSR010000005.1, read on the forward strand.
TGACGCCACTCAGAGCACTTCCTTCAGAGGCCTTGCCACGCCGGCAAGCGCCTTCACGGTGATCTCATTTGTGATTGCCTCCGAATATAGCAGCTGTACCGTCTGTGACACACTTGTGACATCATCATGGTTTATCGGAGCTCTCTCCCTCTTCCTGGCAGTGATGATGCTTGTCAACACCAGAATGTTTTCACTGAAATTCTCTCATCTCAGATGGGGCGGGAATGAAGAGAGGTATCTCCTGGCAGGAACCAGCCTGATACTCCTGCTGGTATTCCGGCTGGCCTCACCACCGCTGATAATGGCAGCCTACATTGTGATTTCACTCGTTTTTACTGTTATCAGGGGCAGAAAAACCCCTTCCACGGCTGCATAGCTGTTCAATATCCTTGCCTTGCTACCGGATTAATTATTAGCCGATCATACCAGGCACACTATATGCCATTTACCGGAATCTGTCAGTAGGTATGATCTTCTCCGGTCATCTCCTCCCTTGTGATCATCTTCCGGTTCATTGATCTCCATGCATACCACATATAGGCTGCTACGAATGGAATAATGAATGACACATACATCATCGTCTTCAGCGTAAACATGCTCGACGAGGCTTTGGCCAGCGTCAGCGAACTCTGCAGATCGGATGAAGAAGGATAGAATGCCGTGTTACCGTAGCCTGCCATGAAGAAGAGAGCCATTACAACTGCAACAGTACCCGGACCTGCGAACCAGATCGCTTTACGCGAGTGCCGCATTATTCCAAGCCAGAGTGAGACAAGCACCATCACCACCCCTCCGGCGAAAAGGATGAGTGTGAATACGTTTGACAGCAGATTATGCAGGTAAAGGTACTTCACCATCGTGATCTCACCTGTTGAGTTGTCTGCCATGAAGCCTTTTGCAAGGAGCAGGCAGCCGGTGAATGTCAGGAAAAAGACAAGAAACGGGATTGCATTTCTGACCAGAGCCTTTTTGATAGCAGCAATCAGGTCACTTTCATCAATTGTGCTGGAGAGGTACATCAGTCCCAGAACTCTTGCCAGAAAGATAACCGTAAGCCCGAGGAGCAGGTTCACCGGGTTTACCAGGGCTTCAAGACCGTGCCATCCTGAGCCCCACGTGACCCTGTTAAAGAGATCAAGTGAAAAATCGGAACCTGTAAAGAAGGTTGCAACTGCCACACCTGTCAGGAAGGGACCGAGGCATCCGTTTACAAAGAGGAAGGTGTCGAATACACCGGTACCGTATACGTTGGATGGTTTTGAACGGTATTCATATGCCACAGCCTGGATGATGAAGCTGAACAGAATCGCCATCCATACCCAGTATGCACCGCCGAAGCTGGTTGCATAAAAGAGCGGGAAGGAGGCAAAAAATGCCCCTCCGAAAGTGACGAGGGTGGTGAAGGTGAACTCCCACTTGCGGCCCAATGCGTTGACCATCATCTTGCGCTGCATGTCGTTACGCGGCAGGGAGAAGATAAACGACTGTCCTCCCTGAACAAACATCAGGAAAACGAGAAGGCCGGCAAGCAGTGATATTATCAGCCACCAGTAGTTTTGCAGGAATGTGTATGAAATCATTAATGCCATGATAGTGTCCTCCTAATGTTTTGGTCCGTTTTTGATCTGCCTGACCATTATTGAAACCTCCGCAATGAGCAGGGCGGTGAAGAGGACGGCGAAGAGGCAGAAGGTGGTCTGCACCGCCCCGGTACTTATGTTAGAGACTGCCACACTGACCGGCATGAGGTCCTGTATTATCCAGGGCTGCCGGCCCATCTCGCTCACTATCCATCCCAGTTCGCTTGCGAGGTACGCCAGCGGTATGGAGAAGAGGGAGAGCCACAGAAACCAGCGGTTGTTCTCAAGCGTCCCCCGCCTGTGAAAGGCGATTGCCAGGATGAAAAGCACGATGAAGAGAAATCCAAGTCCGACCATAAGACGGAAACTGTAAAAGGTTACAGGCACTGACGGGATCACCTGCCAGGGATGATCGAAATAGCTGTAGCCGAAATACCTGAAGTAGTTGTCGATAAAGTCCTGCTCCCTGAACCTGGCGCCGAGGGCAGCTGTTGAAGCCTCATCCCCTATCTCCTTCGCCATCTTGTAATCAATGAGCACCTGCCGGGCATACCTGCCACGTTCCATCATGTCGCTCACCGACAGTATTCCTTTACCGGGATTGCCGTTGACCAGATCTTTCAGGCCGGGAACATAACCGTCTTCCTCACCTGTTGTCATTATCGAAAGAAGCTCGGGTAATGCAATCTTCATTTTGATATCATGAACTGTCTTCTCTCCCATTCTTTCTCCGGTATCAGCAAGAGCGCCTATCACTGTCAGGCCTGCCCCGCTCTTGCCTTCATAAAGTGCTTCCATGGAAGCAAACTTGACAGGCTGCACCCTGGAGATGGTGCGGGCGGAGCTGTCTCCTGTCATCGCCACCAGCAATGCAGAGACAAGCCCGAAAATACCTGCAATAAGGATACTCTTCCTTGCCATTACCTCGTTCCTGCGTCGCAGGAGAAACCATGAGCTTATGCCCACGACAAAGACCGAACCAAGCACAAAGCCTGATGTCACCGTATGGGTGAATTTATCGATGGCGACAGGGTTCAACAGGACATCGCGGAAGCTGTTCATCTCATTACGGGCGGTATCCGGATTGAATACCATGCCCACCGGATTTTCCATCCACGAGTTGGCAACAAGGATCCACATCGCCGAGAGACTTGCTCCCACGGCCACCAGCCAGGTGGAGGCGAGATGAAATCTCTTTCCTACCTTGTTCCATCCGAAGAACATCACTGCCACAAATGTCGATTCCAGGAAGAAAGCGAGTAGGCCCTCCACAGCAAGAGGTGCTCCGAAGATATCACCAACGAACCATGAATAGTTTGACCAGTTGGTACCGAATTCAAATTCGAGAATTATCCCTGTGGCCACTCCTATTGCGAAGTTGATGCCAAAAAGCGTCATCCAGAACTTCGTTATTTTCTTCCATATCTCATCTCCCGTGCGTACATAGATTGTTTCCATGAACGCAAGTATAAATGAGAGGCCAATGGTCAGTGGCACGAAGAGCCAGTGGTAAATAGCTGTCAGGGCGAACTGCGCTCTTGACCAGTTTACCAGTGAGAGGTCAATGTTTTCAATCATATGGTCACTTATTGCCGGTTAATTGTTCAATCACATAATCACTCCGCTCACTGTCTGATCCGAAATTACTCTTCAGAAAATCAGGAAAGAAAAAAAGCCTGAGCAAAAGGAAGATAATGCAGAGCTTGATAATAATGATAAGCCAGACCTTTTTGCCCCACCACGACAATGTCCGGAAGCCTTCATAATAAAAAAGGAATAAATTTCTGAGGGCGCAGGCCATTCTGGTCATTTCACAGCTTCATCAAGGTCTTTGCCAAACCCGGATGTAATTTTCCGGACAGGCCCGAAATTATTAAAGAACTCCCTGGCGAAAACACGCAAAGCCGTATAAGCCGGTACTGCCACAATCATTCCGGGAATACCTGCGAAGCTGCCAATTGCCATGATGACAATGAATATTTCAATTGGATGGGCATTGACGCTGCGGGAATAAATCATTGGTGCAAAAACGTTATTATCAAGTATTTGCGTACAAGCAATGACTATGACCATATAAATGATCAGCAGCCAGACGGCCGGGAATCCCCCGACAGTGATCGCTGTGGCAACGCCCATCAGAACTGCAATACCTCCTCCCAGCCACGGGCCAAGGTAAGGTATCACATTGAAAATGCCGATCAGCAATCCCATCACCAGTGCCTGGTGGAAGGGAAAGCCCACGATAGTCATCCCGATGGTGATGATTATCAGCACTATGGTACTTTGAATTATGATGCCGATAAAATACCTGATCAGGAGTTGTTTTATCGAGTGCAGCACGTTTCTGATTCTCTCTTCATACTGGGTAGGGACCATTACCATCACAGTCTCCTTGAACAGTCCTTCATCCTTCAGGAAGAAGAAAGAAAGGAATGTGACGGCAACCAATGCAACTACTATCTTGCCCACAATGCCCACTAAATTTCCGGCCAGATTTGTAATGGATCCCGGCTTAAGTATCTCGGTGATTTTTTCGACTGCAATATCATACAGCGTAGTGTCAGGAGGCATGTTCTTATAAACCTTCCTGACAAGGGTGTCAAGCTTTTCAAATTGCTCCTGGAGGCCACGTACTATTTCACCGGCATCAAAACCCGATAATGCATCTATCTGTTTAGATACCAACGGAATAAAGATCACAAAAAAGAGCGCCAGCAAACCGTAGAGAAGCAGCAGTGTCAAAAGTGAACTCAGTGCCCTCGGGAATCTCATCTTCCGCAGGTGAATGCTGTTCAGCAGGTCAACAATAGGCCTTCCTATAAGTGATATGACTCCTGCAATAATTATATATGCAATGATACTCCTGAAATACCATGTAAGGTAAGCCGCCAGTGCTATGCCGATGACAATCAGAAAATTACGCAGAGTGGCATTCATTATGTAACTGGATAAGGTCTGCAACCCATGTCCTGACAGGGTGCTGTTAAAACTCTTCTCATCAAATTTAAAAAGAATTCCCGTTATTGCAACCCGAATATTCTAATGTCATTATGTCATGTCAAAATTTAAATATATCTGCCATATTGGCATATATATTTCAATGGCACACAGATTGAAATATATCCCGTGAAAATGTTATTAATGTCGAACAATTATAAAAAGGAGGTCGTTATGTTACCAATGATCACAAGAAGAGGCTACAAGCCGCTTACGCTTTCAGATTTCTTCAATGAAGATTTCTTTCCCACGATGAACAGGAATACGAGCAGTCTGCCGTCAGTCAACATCAGGGAAGATGAAAAGGCATTTTATCTTGAGCTTGCCGTTCCGGGCATGGATAAGAAAGATCTTCGTATTGAGGTAAAGGATGATGTTCTTACAATCTCGTCCGAGCACAAGGAGGAGAGGGATCAGGATCAAGACGGATACAGGCGCAGGGAATTCAGTTACAGCTCATTCTGCCGCAGTTTTTACCTGCCTGAGGATGTAAACGGAGAGAAGATCGGCGCTTCATACAAGGATGGCATCCTGAATGTTGAGATACCGAAGCTGGAAGAAGAGAAGAAAAAGGAAAAAATCCGTTCGGTCGCTATCTCGTAATCCCTGATCACGACAGCAGGATTGGCTGGAATTATGCCAATCCTGAATCACAACATCGGGATTATCTTCAATGATACCGCAGAGACAGGTCTGAGACCTGTCTTTACGGTTTTTTCATGTACAGTTTGTGCTAAGGAATGAACGAATCAAGCGTCTGTCCTGTCTGCCACAAGCTCCCTTGCGAACCGCTCACCGTATTCAATCAGGGTCTTCTCCTTGTTGCTCTCAGGCATAAACTTCAATGCTACAGGCTCCTCAAAAAAACGAAGCTTCAGGTTTTTCAGCATCCCGGCTATCAGCGAGGGCGCCTCACCGCTCCACCCGTATGAGCCGAAGGAGCCTGCCAGCTTACCCTTGTCGCGCAGGGGACTGATCATTGCGGCAAGTTTATAAACAGGCAAAAGGGTATTCTGATTGATTGTAGGCGAGCCCACGATGATCCCATCTGCAATGGTCAGCTTTGAGTCTATTTCGCCTGATTGTGCATTCTCAATATCCATCACCTCCACAGTGACATTATTCACTGTGCGGGCCCCGCGGGCTATCAATTCAGCCATCTTAGCCGTATAACCGTATGCCGACACATAGGTTATCAGCAGCCTCTTTCCGTCTGAAGCTGATAGGAGCTTAAGATAATCACCTGCCAGCTGTTCTGTGGTGTCAACAATGGTCTTCCAGTTTTTTCTCAGTACCGGACCGTGACCGGTAGCTATCATGGAAATGTCCAGGGGCCTTATCTTTTCAATGGCCTTGATCATGAATTTGCTGTAAGGCTTCAGAATGACATCAAAATAATACCTGAAATATTTTTCATAATCGCCCGACAGATCGTCAAATATCTCCTCACTGCAATAATGTGCACCGAACGCATCGCATGTGAACAGTATCCTGTCCTCCTCGAGCCATGTGAAGATGGTGTCCGGCCAGTGAAGGTTGGGGGCAGCAATGAACTTCAGTGTTTTGTTGCCGAGATCAAGGGTGTCACCATCCTTAACTACAAGTGATCTGAAGGGCTTGTTGACGATGTCAGCCAGGTATCTGACAGCGTTGCCGCTGCCTACCACGACTGCCTGCGGTGCAATTTCAAGAAGCTGCCTCAATGATCCGGAATGGTCGGGCTCGGTGTGATCAAGAACAATATAGGATATCTCTGCCGGGTCAGTAACTTTTTTCAGCTTGCTGATATATGTCTGGCTGAATTTTTCCTTTGCCGTCTCAACCACAGTCTTTTTGTCTGCATTTATAAAATATGAGTTATAGGTGGAGCCGTGCTCGGTATGCATCACAATATCAAAAACAGTAATGTCGGGATCAAGTATCCCTATCCATTTCACATCAGGGGTGAGATCCAGTATTTTATTATCTTCTTTCATGAATGTTGATTAAAGAACTTTTGCTATTATGGTCCTGCTGGCCCTTACCTGCTCAAACATCTGCACATCGATCTCAGTGCTTTCAGGAAGGAAGATGTCAACACGTGAACCGAACTTGATGAAACCAAGCTCATCTCCCTGACGTACACTCTCTCCCTTTTTCGAGTAAGTGACAATGCGGCGGGCCACCGCACCTGCCACCTGCCTGATAAGAATTTCAGTGCCGTTTTCTGATTTAACAACTACACTGCTCCTTTCGTTCAACTCTGACGATTTCGGACTGCGGGCATGATACTTCTTGCCGGCCTGATAATTGGTATAAGAGACCGTACCGGTGATCGGATACCTGTTGCTGTGCATGTTAAAAGGTGACATGAATATTGAGATCTGCAGCCTGTTATCCTTGAAATACTCCTTTTCAAAAGTATCCTCGATCACAACGATCTTTCCGTCAGCCGGTGCGTAGATCAGCAGAGGATCCGGATCAAGCTTCCGCGCCGGGGTTCTGAAAAACAAGACTATAAAGGAGAAAAAAATCAGGGATGCAGCCAGGAGCAGATAATGAAGAATGCGCAGTTCCGGCCAGATGGTCAGTGCTGCGACATTTATCATGACAAGCATAATGAATACAGCAATTATTATCTTGTATCCTTCGCGGTGTATCTTCAGTCTTTTTACTGCCATCTTACCCTGAAATCGCTATATAAAGATATACCAGCGGAAATGAAATGACAACACTGTCAAACCTGTCGAGGAAGCCGCCGTGACCGGGCAGGATTGTACCCGAATCTTTAAGTTCAAGACTTCGCTTCAGCATTGATTCAAGCAGGTCACCTAGCCGTTCCGGCTATGGAGATGATCACTGCAATGATCATCCATCCTGTGGTGTCAGCCACGCCAAGCCATCCGCCGATCAGTCGTGCCACCAGCAGCGTCAGCAACAACCCGCCGAGAAAGCCTTCCCAGCTCTTCTTCGGTGACAGGCGCTCAAAGAGACGGTGCTTTCCAATGGCTGACCCCACCAGGTAAGCTCCGCTATCGTTTGTCCACAGCAGTATGAAAGAACCCCACGGGAATTCCCGGAGAATATACGACATCGTTCATCCGTATCAGCGGTTCAAGGCCGGTATGGCCGAAAGCAGCGAAGGGCAGCAGTGATAACGGGACCGCAGTATATAAGATTGAAAAGAAAGTATGGGCAAGTGAATCAAACGGTCTCTCAACCTTTCTGAAAAGTTCTGCCACCAATACAATGGTTACCACCGGAATAAGTAACAGGAAGCTTTTATCCGGAAGCCATCCGGCAGCCACCGTGGTTGAAATAAGGTAAATTACGAAATCCGGCTATTATTCCCATGATGGTCTGTGGCCTGACCCCCGTACCCCTGACCATCATGTAATATTCATGCTGCGTCCCGGCTATCATCACTGCAACGACAATAAAGAAAGTCACAGGATGCAGCCACATCCCTCCAAGAACGCATATCACAAGGATGGCACCGGTAATGGTACGTCTGATAAAGTTGGTCACCTCACAGATCTTTGATTATTTCCATGGCTGGAATCACATTGTCACGGTGAACATACAATTCGATCTCGCCGAATTTGTAGTTCCAGTCGCGCTTGTCCACAGCCACCGCTTCAATACTGTTATTGTGGAGCTGGTCGATAGCGATCTGACACTTTACGTCATCACCGAATCTGGCTACGACCACCCATTCATCTTCCATCACTCCGTCTTTAATGGCTCTTCAGGTATTGCCGGCTCTTCCGGTTTGCCAGCCTCTTCAGATCCTGCGGGTTCAGCAACCTTTGCAGCCTCATCAGCCTTCGCGGGCTCAGCAACCTTTGCAGTCTCTTCAGCCTTCGCGGGCTCAGCAACCTTTGCAGTCTCTTCAGTCAGGCTTTTGGAAATGTCGCCTTTTCTCTTGCCGAAGATACGCTCGAGGTCCTCACTGAAGATGACTTCCTTTTCAAGCAGCTGCTCGGCAAGTTTCGTAAGTCCGTCAATATTTGCAGAAATAACCTCTTTAGCCTTATTATATGACACTTCCACAATCTTTTTTGCCTCATGATCAATAAGTTCGGCAGTTTTTTCGCTGTACGGCTTTGTAAAGCCATAGTCAGACTGTCCTGATGAATCATAGAAACTCACATTGCCAACCTCCTCCGACATACCGAAATAGGCCACCATGGCATAAGCCTGTTTGGTTACCTTCTCCAGATCGCTGAGGGCTCCTGTGGAAATCTTTCCTATCACCAGTTCTTCCGCAGCCCTTCCTCCGAGAGCGTATGCAAGCTCATCAAGGATATGCTCACGGGTGGAAATCGACCTCTCCTCCGGCAGATACCATGCTGCTCCGAGGGCTTTGCCCCTGGGTATGATGGTCACCTTAAGCAGGGGACTGGCATATTCAAGGAGCCAGCTTACAGTGGCATGTCCTGCCTCATGATAGGCAATCGTCCTCTTTTCCTCAAAGGAAACAATCTTGTTTTTTTTCTCCAGGCCGCCTATGATCCTGTCAATGGCATCAAGGAAGTCCTGCTTCTCAACCACATGTTTTATTTCCTCTGGCTGCTATCAGCGCTGCTTCGTTACAGACATTGGCTATGTCAGCGCCGGAGAAACCGGGTGTGTTTTTGGCAAGGAAGGTTACATCAAACCCTTCCTCAAGCTTTATTGGACGGAGGTGCACCTTGAAGATGGCTTCACGCTCCCTTATGTCAGGCAGCTCGACATTTATCTGCCGGTCAAAGCGTCCTGCCCTGAGCAGTGCCTTGTCCAGGATATCAGCCCTGTTTGTGGCGGCAAGTATTATGACGCCGCTGTTGGTTCCGAAACCGTCCATCTCGGTCAGGAGCTGGTTAAGAGTGTTCTCACGCTCGTCATTGGCTCCGAAGTTCGGGTTACGGCCACGGGCACGTCCCACTGCATCTATCTCATCAATGAAAACGATACAGGGAGCTTTCTCCTTTGCCTGTTTGAAGAGATCCCTTACGCGCGATGCGCCTACACCAACAAACATCTCAACAAAGTCTGATCCTGAAATTGAAAAGAAGGGCACATTGGCTTCGCCGGCCACAGCCTTGGCCAGCAGTGTCTTGCCAGTGCCGGGAGGGCCTACCAGCAACGCACCCTTGGGTATCTTGCCTCCCAGGTTGGTATATTTTTTCGGGTTCTTGAGAAAATCCACTATCTCCATCACCTCTGTCTTGGCCTCCTCGAGACCGGCTACATCGCTGAAATTAGTCTTGATGTGTGTGTCCTTGTCAAATATCTGCGCTTTCGATTTGCCAACACTGAAGATGTTACCTGCACCCCCGCCGCCGGATCCTCCTGACATGCGTCTCATGAAGTAGATCCAGATCAGTGCTATAAGCAGGAACGGAAGGATGACACCAAGGAATGTCGACAGGTAATCTTTCCTGGTCTGGTATTCCGGATGTATCCACTCATCCTGGGTGTAGCCTGCTTTCTCCTGCATCGCGGAGAAAAACTCTTCAAAAAGCTCCACAGTACCAAAACTGTGATAGTACTGCGGCCTCGGAGGTTGTATCCCGAAGCCTTTCTGCCTGGCAAAATCAGAATATTTTTCCTTCTTCAGGGCTTCAGGCTTTAAATAAATCTCAGCCTGCTCCTTGTTAACCACAACCACCTTTTCAATGTCATGACTGGTGATCATGTCCTCTATTTCTCTCTGACTGGCTTTCTTTGTGTATTTGCCGTTAAAAAGCACCTGGATTGCTATAAAGCCCAGAAGAAGTATAAAAAAGAACCAGTTTGTATTAAACTTAGGCTTCAGCTTTTTATCATTCGTATTTGACTTCAATGGATCCTTGTTCTCTGCCATATATTAAATACCTTTCTTTTCTTCTTTGTCCTCAAGCATTGTTAAGTGACCGTCAGCATACAGCGACTCGAGGTTATAAAATTCCCTGTAAGGCTGCTGGAAAATATGAACGAGTATGTCACCGTAATCAAGCAATACCCATATGCAGTTCTCCCTGCCCTCAATATGAAAAGGTTTTTGCCCGGTCTCTTTCCGTACAATATCCTCGACTGACCATGCCAGTGAATCAACTTGTTTTGTCGATGCAGCGTGGGTGATCACGAAATAGTCACAAATCCTGTTTTCAATTTTTCTCAGATCGATAAGGGCCACCTTCTCTCCCTTCTTTTCAAACAATCCTTTTACAATACTATCCGTTATCTGGGCGGCCTCTTTTTTGGGTTTTCTCATCAATAATATTTTCAGTTATAAACAGTTCCTTTTTGCTGGCGCAAAATTACGAACATTATCTGTAATTTCGTCCGGCCTCACTTCTTTTTACAATTAGGATGCCATTTTGTTCAGTAAACCGGCAAGCTTCGGAATGATTGAATAATAATATTTTAAATACCTGCCAGTCATGATCATAGGAACTGCCATAAGACATTATGAAAAGGTGTCATCTACCAACGACCTGGCATCAGTCATGCTTCGGGGTGAAAAGCCTGCGGAAGGTACTGTAATAACAGCCTCTTTCCAGGAAGCCGGCAGGGGCCAGCAGGGTAACAGCTGGGACAGCGAGCCGGATAAGAACCTGCTGATGAGCGTAATACTCTATCCGGTCATGGTCAGGCCGGAGGAACAGTTCGTCATTTCCCAGATGGTTTCCCTTGCGGTACTTGACCTTGTCAGAGCTGAGACACCTGATGTGAAAATCAAATGGCCCAATGACATTTATGTCAGGGATGACAAAATAGCAGGTATCCTGATTGAACACAGTATAATGGGCTATTCCATCAGCAGCAGCGTGGCCGGTATAGGGCTCAATGTCAATCAGACAGAGTTCAGGAGCACACTCGCGAATCCCGTCTCGCTGGCACAGGTCACAGGCAGAAAACATGATCTGTCATTGGTAACCGGTGAGCTGTTACGCCTTCTTGACATGAGGTATGCAATGGTCATCAGCGGCATGACAGCCGAACTGGCAGAAGCATATCATAATTCGCTTTACAGGTGCGGTGAGTGGCACCGTTATGCTGACCGCAACGGAGAATTCCGTGGAATGATTGAACGGGTCGGGCCCGGCGGGATGCTAATGGTCCGAAGAGAAAAGGGCCCCGTCACAGGATACGCTTTCAAAGAGATTGACTATATCCTCTGATATTGTCATAACCACCATAATTCACAATCATATCGATCAGTCTGTCAAGATATTGCGGAACAGCATCTCCGACAAGCATCCTGACAAAGGGGTTCATGTTCATATCAGTAGTGACATATACCTTTGAACTATGGCTGGTCAGTGATTCTATAATTACCTGCAGTGATAAATTACCGGTAAAAAGATTTTCTGCCGTATAACTGACCATGCTATGCGGAAGGGCTTCCTTCAGGCTGACAGTCACTCTTCCTGCCTTGTCCACCCTGAAGCTGCATTTATCTGATGTAGCTTTCCAGTCGGATAACATGTTGTCGGGCACGACTTCCCTGAAATTGCGGACGTCTGTCAGGAACGCATACAGGTCTCTGTCGCCGCACGGCACCTCTCCTGTTTTGCTTGTGTATGATTTTGATTGACTCATTCTACAATAATTTGATGGTCTACGGCCATCTGCAGTAATTTGATGGTCTACGACCATCCACTTTAACCTTTAACCTTTATCCTTTAACCTTTTGCATTGCCTCGCTGCAGTCTGTCTCCTCGCTAAAACACCGAGCCCACCGGGCTGTTTTAATTAACGCTCGGTCCCCCAACCTGACGGATTTTTCCGCCATTCCTTGAGTGTCTCCACATCGGCAGCCGAGATATAACCTGATTCAGCAGCCATGTCAACAAGGACCCCGTAGTTGCTGAGCGTATCAAGCCGGCATCCTTCATCCCTGAAGGCATCTGCCGATTTGCCGAATCCATAGGTGAAGATGGCTATCATGCCCTGCACATCACATTCTGCCTCACGAAGAGCCTTCACTGCTCCCAGGCTGCTGCCACCGGTGGAGATAAGATCTTCTATCACCACAACCTTCTGCCCTTTTATGTAATGACCTTCTATCTGGTTGCCCAGCCCGTGATCCTTGGCGCCAGATCTGACATAGATGAACGGAAGATTCAGACGGTCAGCCACAAGCGCACCGTGGGCAATGGCACCGGTAGCCACACCGGCAATCACCTCAGCATCAGGGTATAACTCCTTTACCCTTAAGGCAAACGAATCTCCAATAAAAGAACGCACCTCCGGAAATGACAGCGTCATGCGGTTATCGCAATAAATGGGCGATTTCCAGCCTGATGCCCATGTAAAAGGTTTTGCCGGTTGCAATTTAATTGCTTTTATTTGTAAAAGATATTCTGCAGTTTTTCTGGCGATATCATCCATATGCTTAAGTATAAGGTATATTTTGACAACAGGGTTATTACCCTCTCTCCTGAACCTGACCGGCTGCAAAAATACGCTCTTTTTCACAATTACAGCGAGCCGGAGGCTATGTACAGCCAAATATCCCAGTTTGCCGTCAATAATGACATCCCTTCCTTAAATATTTATTCATCTGATATCAACAACCTGTGGAATGCCTTCTGTGCATGGTTTGTTGTAATCGAGGCTGCCGGCGGACTCGTGAGCCACCCTTCGGGAAAGTACCTGTTCATTAAGCGCTATGGCAGGTGGGATGTTCCCAAGGGGCATATCGAAAAGGGTGAGACCCCTGAGGAATGCGCCCTCAGGGAGGTTACGGAAGAGTGTAATATAAGGGGTCATGTCATCAGGGGATCACTGCCTCCAAGCTACCATACCTATCTTTATGACAATAAACCCCACATGAAAAAGACACTATTGGTTCACGATGAATTATGAAGGGGATATGATTACAGAACCGCAGGCTGAAGAGGGAATCACTCATGCCGAATGGCTCGCACCCGACGATATAGCCAAAATCAAATCAAACACATACCAGTCCCTGCTTGACCTGATGAACATTACCCTGAGGGTAAAGTGATCATTTGGTGAGATAATCCGAAATCTTAATCACTGAGGGAACGAACGGCGAGGCATCGCCGCCGTTAACTATAATATCACGGACAATTGTTGAATTGACAGGAGTGTGCTCAGTGCTCGTAAGCAGAAAGACCGTGTCAATCTCCGGAGCCATCTTCCTGTTCATCTGACCCATGGCTCTCTCATATTCAAAATCAGCAGCAGTGCGCAATCCTCTCAGGATATAGCTTGCCTTGCTCTTCCTGCAGAAATCGACTGTCAGGCCGCGGTACCTGGTGACAACCACCCTGCTTTCACCGTCAAAGACCTTTGAGATCATTTTCATGCCGGTTCTCAATACTGAAGAGATTCTTTTTCTCTGTATTCTCACCGACGGCGATAATCACCTTGTCGAAAAGCATAATGGCCCTTCTGACCAGGGCCTCGTGACCCACAGTAAAAGGATCGAATGAACCGGGGAAGAGAGCTGTCTTATTCATGATGAGCAGTTTATCGGTTAGTCGAAATCTATCACCCGGGGGTTGGTCACTTTCTGGCTGAGCAGCACCTGGTTGATGACATCCATAATAGTGTCAACATAATTGAACTTCAGTCCGCGTACATACTTTTCATTGATCTCCTCAACATCCTTGCGGTTAAGTTCAGAAAGCACTATCTCCCGAATACCCGCCCGCTTTGCAGCGAGTATCTTCTCCTTTATGCCGCCCACAGGCAATACCTTGCCCCTGAGTGTTATCTCACCCGTCATGGCCACATATTTTTTCACTTTACGCTGGGTGAAGGCAGAGGCAATGGAGACAGCCATGGTTATGCCCGCCGATGGTCCGTCCTTGGGAATAGCGCCCTCGGGAACATGAATGTGAATATTCCATTTCTCCGAGAACGTCTCAGGGAGATCAAGCATCGGAGCATGGGCCTTGAGATACTCAAGCGCAATCACTGCTGATTCCTTCATTACATCGCCCAGGTTACCGGTCAGCGTCAGATTGCCTTTGCCCCTGCTGAGGCTAGTCTCCACGAACAGTATCTCTCCGCCGGTTGCTGTCCAGGCCAGTCCTGTAACCACTCCGGCCTGATCATTGCCATCATAGATATCCTTGATATACTTTGGCGGTCCGAGAATTTCCATCACATCGGCAATGGAAAGTTTCTCTTCGGGGGATTTATCAAAGGCTATCTCCCTGGCCCTGTGTCTGACCAGTTTGGCAATACGCTTATCAAGCTCCCTGACCCCCGACTCGCGGGTATATTTCTGGATGACCTCTTCAATGACCTGCTTCGACAGTGAAAACTGTGTGCTTTTGACACCGTGGGCTTCGAGCTGTTTGGGAATAAGGTGCTTTACAGCTATCTCCCTCTTCTCCTCCACAAGGTAGCCTGAAATCTCTATCAACTCCATCCTGTCCCGCAGGGCAGGACTGACTGTTGCCAGCGTGTTTGCCGTTGCGATGAAAAGTACCTTCGACAGGTCATATTCCATCTCGAGGAAATTATCATAGAAGTGCGTGTTCTGCTCCGGGTCGAGCACTTCCAGAAGGGCTGAAGACGGGTCACCCCTGAAATCCTGCCCTACCTTGTCAACCTCGTCAAGTATAAAAACAGGATTGGAAGATCCTGCGCGCCGTATATTCTGCACAACCCTTCCGGGCATGGCACCTATATATGTCTTCCGGTGTCCCCTGATCTCCGCCTCATCATGCAATCCGCCCAGTGACATACGGGCATACTTGCGTCCCAGGGCGCGGGCAACTGATTTGCCAAGCGAGGTCTTGCCAACACCCGGAGGGCCGTAAAGACACAGGATGGGAGACTTCATGTCGCCCTTAAGCTTCAGTACTGCCAGATGCTCCAGCATCCTTTCCTTGACCTCCTCAAGCCCGTAGTGGTCCTCATCAAGAACACGCTGTGCATTATTAAGGTCAAGATTATCAGGAGTATATTCATTCCACGGCAGTTCAAGCAGCGTCTGTATATAATTTACCTGCACCGAATATTCGGCAGCGGCAGGATTAAGCCGGGAGAGTTTGTCGAGCTCGCGGTCGAACACCTTTGCCACATCCTCGTTCCAGAGTTTTTTTGTGCCTCTCGCGCGGAACTCCTCCACTTCCTTTTCAACAGGATTGCCGCCCAGCTCGTTCTGAATGGTCTTCATCTGCTGATGCAGGAGGAACTCACGCTGTTGCTGGTCTATCTCATACTTGACCTTTGACTGCAGCTCATTCTTCAGCTCCATGAGCTGTATCTCGCGTACAAGGTGCTCAAGCAGTCGCAGTCCGCGCTCTTTCAGAGTCGATGCCTCAAGCAGTTTCTGCTTGTCGTTGACATTTATCTCGGTGTTGGCGCAGATGTAGTTAATAAGGTAGGTGCTGTTCTCAATGTTCTTGACAGCAAAAGACGCTTCAGGACTAATATTCGGGTTCAGTTTTACAATCTTCATCGAAAGGTCTTTCAGTGATCCGATGATCACCTCGAAATCCTTTTCATCCTCGCCGCCCTTGTTATCGGGAATGGCTTTCACCTGGGCAGTGAGGTATGGCTCCGTCTGCACTATGTTAAGAACGGAGATGCGTCTGCGGCCCTGGATGATGGCGGTGGTTGTTCCGTCAGGCATCTCCAGCAGCTTCACTATCTGGCCCAGTGTGCCGACGACATTCAGGTCACGTATCTGCGGGTCATCAATCTCCGCGTCAAGCTGGGCCACTGCGGCAACGAGTTTATCACCGCGATAGGCTTCACGCACCAGCTGAACTGACTTTTTGCGTCCCACAGCAATGGGAATCACCACTCCGGGAAACAGTACCGTGTTTCGCAGCGGCAGCAAAGGCACGCTTCCCGGGTATCTCCACTTCGTCAAGCTCCTGATCATCGCCATCAGAAAGAATGGGTATGATCTCCCTCCCTTCATCGATCAGCTCATGAAAGCCGACACTCTCCCACTTCTTAAAATCTCTTTTCTCCATAAAAACTGTAAACCATGCAAAATTAGTCAAATAAACTTTACTGCCTATTCAAAAAAAAAGCTGCCTTCCCGGCAGCTTTTATGAGTAAGATTGTCTTTTACTTCGTCTTCTTATCAAGGTGAGACTTGTAGCGGTTCATGTACTTATCAACCCTTCCGGCAGTGTCAACAAGTTTCATCTTGCCGGTATAGAACGGATGTGAAGTATTTGAGATCTCAAGCTTGATAAGCGGATATTCATTGCCGTCTTCCCACTTGATGGTATCACGCGATGAGGCCGTTGAACGTGTGATAAAAGCTGTGCCGTTTGACATATCCTGAAATACAACCAACCTGTAATTGCCCGGATGTATACCTTCTTTCATCTCCTGATATAATTTGTTTCTGATTAAAAAAACCCTTTTCCAAGGGTTTGCAAAGATAATGAACTTTAGGAAAATACAAAAGGAGTGATAAAAATTTTCACGTTTTATGCCGGAGCTGCCGCTCAGCCTTATTTTCCTCCATCTCAAGCCTGTACGTTTTAAACGGCAATTTATCATTTATCATGTACCTGAAGGTCATGTGGGTTTTGGCTTTCGATGCCCCGAGTGCTTCATAAATGGCAATCATTTTAGGATTGAAATCGCCGACCCATGAGAGCTCGAGCTCCTTGTAAAAGCGTTTCCTGCGGAAGACATTGAAGAGTTGAAGGAAGATGGCCGACTCAATTCCGCTGTTCTGGTAGGCGGGGTTAACTCCGGCCACAAGGGCCCGCATGCGGGTCATCCTGTGAGTGAGTTTGAACCATACGAACCTTATCATGTTCCATGGCGTGAGCTTTCCGTTAAAGTATTTTATGATCTGGTTCAGATCAGGGAAAATGACGAAAAAGGCTATCGGCTTGTCGTTGTGGTAGGCATACCATATCAGATCCTGGTCAATAAATGCCTTTGCCTGCTTCAGTGTATTGCGCAGCATCCCGGGGTCGAGCGGGGTGAAGTCCTCCTTGAATACAGACCAGGTTGCATTATAAATGTCGACCATATCGGCAATGAACTTGTCCTGCTGACTGTACTCAAAATGCCGGAAGCTGTGCCCCGGTCTTTTGGATACCCACTCTGCAATCTTCATGAACCGTTCCGGGAAAACCTCGACGGAACCTATATCCTTGTGATAGCTGTACTGCTCAAAATAGGTTTTAAAACCGTAGTCCTCAAAAAAGCGTCTGTAATACCTCTTATTATATGGCATTCCGAATCCCGGCTGGGTGAAGCCTTCAACGAGCAGCCCCCAGTAATTGTCGTTCTCACCGAAGTTGATCGGGTCCGTCCATTGCCTCCATACCCCTGTCGGAAAGCCACTTGCGGGCTGTATCGAAGAGCACGAATGCAGCTTCTGCAGAATCAATGACCTCAAAGAAGCCAAATCCGCCGGTTGGCTGTCTGTTTGCCTTTGAACGTATCTCATCAATGAATGCAGCCACCCTTCCGATGGTATTGTTGTTGTCGTCAACAAGCAGCCACCGTATGGCTTCTCCGCGCCTGAAAGCCATATTCCTTGCAGGGTCAAAAACTGCCTCAACCTCGCTGTCCAGAGGGCAGACCCAGTTGGGATCTCCACTGTAGAGCCTCTTCGGGAATTCTGCAAACTCTTTCCTGTGGCTTTTTGCTGTCACTTCAACTGTTTTCATCTGTCAGCTCTGAAGGTTAAACCATGTCTTCACTTTCTCCCTGCCGGCTCCCGTGTCATCCTTGTGTCTGTACTCGTTTGTCCGCCGGTCATAGGTATAATCTTTACTCCAGCCTGAGGCATCAGCCTGTATCTCCTTCAGTGCGATGATGACAGAATCAAGTTCGTTGTCGGTCATTGTAGGATGAAGTGACAGTCGCACCCATCCCGGTTTCTCTGAAAAGTCTCCCTTATTGATCATCTCGGTAATTCTGTGGCTGTGATCATAGGTGACATCAAGCAGGAAATGGCCGTAAGTGCCTGCGCAGGCGCACCCGCCCCTGACCTGGATGCCGTACCTGTCGCTCAGGAGCTTGACAACCAGGTTGTAATGCATGCCGTCGATATAAAAAGATATGGCCCCCAGCCTCTCCTTAATGTCAGGTGCAAGTATATGCAGGCCTGGAATGCACGAAAGTCCGTCCAATGCTTTTTTTACAAGCTCATCCTCACGTTCCCTGATCATCTCCGTTCCCATGAGATGTTTGAGCTCCATGGCCAGTGCAGCCCTGATCATCTGAAGGAAGCCCGGTGTACCGCCATCCTCCCTCGACTCAATGTTATCGACATACTTATACTCCCCCCAGGGGTTTGTCCAGTCAACCGTGCCGCCACCGGGCTGATCAGGTGCAGCTGCCTTGTAAAGGGATTTGTCAAAAAGCATTATGCCTGATGACCCCGGACCGCCAAGAAACTTATGTGGCGAAAAGAATATTGCGTCAAGCTTCTCAATGCTGTCGGCAGGGTGCATATTGATGTCAACGTACGGAGCCGAGGCAGCAAAATCAATGAAGCAAAGGCCTCCGTTCTCATGCATTATGCGCGCCAGCCGGTGATAGGGAGTGAATACGCCGGTGACATTTGAGCAGGCAGAGAACGAGCCTATTTTGAATTTACGGTCTTTGTAGGCGTCAAGAGCTTTCTGAAGGTTGGCGGGGTCAACTGTAAGACCCTGACCCGGCTCGATCATCACGACATCGGCAATTGTCTCATACCATGATGTCTGGTTTGAATGATGTTCAATATGTGTGATGAAAACGACTGGACGGTCAATGTCGCTCAGACAGCGGGCTGTCCTGGGGTAACTGCATCCCTTAAGGCCCAGTATCCGCTGAAACTTGTTTATTACCGCAGTCATGCCTGAGCCTGCAGCAATGAGCACATCATCACTGCCGGCGTTCACATGCTTCTTGATGATCTCCTGAGCATGATGGTATGCATAGGTCATCATCGACCCTGTCTCTGATGTCTCGGTGTGTGTATTTGCAACAAAGGGTCCGAAGACCTCCGAAATCTTTTTTTCAATGGGTCCGTAGAGTCTTCCGCTGGCTATCCAGTCGCAGTAGATGATCTTCTTCCTTCCAAAGGGGGTTTCATACTCCTGGTTTATACCCACGATATTTTTGCGAATTTCCCCGAAATAGCTTTCTGACCGGCTCATCTGATCCCTTACGTTTGCTGGCATAAATTATATGCCTCAAATATAATTCTTTTTGACTTCCGTGGCAGAGACGGGAGTCTGACTAATGGAAGTCAATGACCCTGTGGTCAATAAGGACAAAAAGAATTACCAGGATGGCAGAATATATAATCCATTTAACCACAGGAATATAATCTG
The DNA here is from genome assembly GCA_963730615.1 of uncultured Bacteroidales bacterium. Classification (GTDB taxonomy): domain Bacteria; phylum Bacteroidota; class Bacteroidia; order Bacteroidales; family VadinHA17; genus SR-FBR-E99. Next base: position 69,570 of record CAVSSR010000005.1, read on the forward strand.
TCGGTTTGATCTTCATCTTTTTCCATACATACCATATAAGGAAGATCTTTTCAAGAGAATAGACGATGAATGTTGCCAGTGCGACACCGACCACCCCGTAGGGTTTAATCAGGAAGAGGCTGAGGGGGATATTTACCGCTATCTCGACTGAAGCTGCGATCAGGGTGATATTTGTTTTCTTCCGGCCGATGATGATTGTCTGCGGAAAGACCAGTCTTGGTATAATAAGCAGGAGATATATCATGAAGACATCGGCGCTGCGTCTGAACTCGGTAGTAAAGAGGCGGGGAAAGACCCATCGTGCCACCAGCATAGTGACCATGGATACCGGGAAAAGATAGTGCATCAGTTTTTCCGATTTCTCCTTCAGGGTGACAAGGGCTTCTCTCATCCCCTCCCTGGTGCCGAACCGCGGCAGGAGCGCATTGCTGAGACCGTTGGCAAGCAGCAGCACAAGGGGAAACTCCTTCGCACCGTAACGGTACATTGCAAAGACGCCGGGGTCCTCATAACGGGCTGAGATGATGATGCCGTCAACATACTGGGCTGACCCGCTGATCAGGAACGTAAGTATAAGGGGCATGCCCACCCGAAGCTGTTCCCGGATAAAGTCAAACGATACCTTCATTAAAGTGTACCGCCTGAGGAGGATTATAAGCCATATCCATCTCATAAGCGTTATGGCAAGGAGACCGAGAATGGCGCTCTGCTCATCAAAACCGGCGATTACCGGTGAGATCACGAACAACAGCTGGGCTAAATAAGTATAGACTCCGTATTGTAAGATACGGTGTGGCCTGTTGTTAAGAAGATATATATATTCTATAAGAGCAACCGGGTTGCTGAGGAGGATATACAGGAGAAGAAGGTTGGCATAAGGAATTTCCCTCTTCAGGTCCATGGTACCAAGTACACTCTTTATAGGAATGCCAAGGGCGAAAACGAGGAAGCTGAAGAATAATATCAGCAGGAAAGCATTGAATATCTCCGGCGATTTTCTCCCCTCGGTCTCGCCGCTGATACGGAATGTCCTGTTCCGGTTATAGAGTGTAAGAAGCGACTGGATTATGCCGGAGACCCAGAAAAAGCTGAGCAGGCTGGAGATGAAAAGGAACAGCTCCCATGTTCCAATCTGTGGCCTCGAGAGATGGCTTTTGGTAAAAACGACGCTGATGATCAGGAAGGTGGCAAATCTGAGCAGTTGCACGGACTGCAATCCTGAGATATTGTCTATGAACTTAAACCTGGCCAATAGTGACTTTTAATGAAACAGGAACGCCGAAGAGCGTCAATAATTGTACCATTCGCTTTCCCGGCGACTAAGATACGATTTGGGATGTATGAATGACAAAATGAGGTTAAAAATTTGCAGAATGGGATTTTTGCTGTTTCTTTGCACTCCGTAAAACGGTGGTTGTAGCTCAGTTGGTTAGAGCGCCAGATTGTGGATCTGGAGGTCGCCGGTTCGAACCCGGTCTTCCACCCTAACAGTAAAGGCTGTCCCGTGAAAACGGGTCAGCCTTGTTTTTTTGGAAAGGATGAAGCTTGCTTTAGACTGAATTTAAAAAAAATAAGGATGGAGATGCCGCAGGCATCACAGCCTTTTCTGTATGAGGTTCCTCTTCACGGCTCGCCACCCGAGCACAGCGAGGGTGGCAACCCGGTTCTCTGCCCGATGCGAGATGGCAACCGTTTCTGCCCGTGATACCAGGGTCGCAACCCGTATCAAAAAAAAATGTGCATTTCAAGCGTTTGTTTTTCTTAAAAATAATTTTTGTATCTTGCCCCACTTGAATTTTTAACCTAAATCTAAGTCTTATGAAGAAACTATTTCTGTTCTTTGTTTTGTTTGTGTTAGCGGGTGCAAGCACGCTGTGGGCACAGACAAAAGTCATTACAGGTACGGTAACATCCGCCACGGAGGGTGAAGGTACGATTCCAAGCGTATCAGTGTTCGTCAAGGGCACGACCGTAGCGACATCAACCGATGCCAATGGCAAGTATTCATTGAATGTTCCCGAAAATGCAACAACCCTTGTTTTTTCCTTCATCGGGATGAAACAGCAGGAAGTTGATATTGCAGGTCGTTCAGTGGTAGACTGCGTTATGGAGTCTGATGTTGTAGGATTGAATGAGGTTATTGTGACCGCCCTCGGTATTAAAAGGGAGAAGAAGGGAAGTAACCTACCAGACACAAAAAGTTGACAATGACGAACTCGCTGTTGCCCAGCCCACAAGAGCCACCAGTGCACTGGCAGGTAAGGTGGCAGGTCTGCAGATCAACGTTCAGGATAACAGTGTTAACCCATCAACCCAGATCATCTTAAGAGGTTTCAGATCAATATCATGCAGGGAACCAGGCACTCATTGTAATTGACGGTGCCATCTCTTCACTAGCAGCTTTTGATGACCTGAACCCCAATGATATCGCAGACATCAGCGTACTTAAAGGCGCAACTGCTGCAGCATTGTACGGATCAAAAGCCGGTAACGGTGCAGTAATCGTGACAACCAAAGAGAGGTGAAGCAGGACAGAAATTTGCTGTCGGTCTGAATTCATCCTATACTGCGAGAAACCGTAGCATACATGCCAAAATTTCAGACAGAATACGGAACAGGCTGGGAAGGTGCATATGACGCAATAGAAAATACAAACTGGGGCCCGCGTTTTGACGGAACCCTCCGCCAGATTGGCCCGACATTCCCTGACGGATCATTCCAGGAAGTTCCTTATGCTCCTGTTAAAGATAACCTGCTTGACTTCTTCAATACAGGTAACAACTTTAACAATACCGTTTATTTAAGCGGAAGCAACGAAACCAGTAAATTCTATCTTTCAGTAGGTGACCAGAGAGCAACAGGTATTGTTCCAAGTGACACTTACCATAGAAATACTGTCAGGGTCAACGCCAGCAAGAAACTGGGCGATGTTGAACTGTCACTCAACTCAAGCTACTTCACTGATGCAACCGAACAGGTCGGAAGTACCATCGGAGACCAGGACAGACCATTGTACTGGTTCCTGCTGAATACATCAGCAAATATTCCACTGTCACGTTACAGCAACTGGCAGACAGATAAATATTCAGAACCGAGCGGTTACTACAACGGTTACTATGAGAACCCTTACTTCTGCGTCGACACAAACAGGGATTTCAACTGGACGAGCAGGCTGAACGCCAACGTACAGGCATCGTGGGATATACTCGACTTCCTGAATTTAACGGCCAGAACAGCTGTTAACAACGTATGGGGTAACGGTAAAAACTGGCGTGCTGCCTATGATTTCGATACAGAGATCAAACCGACAGGAAGCAGCATTTCTTCATTTGTTGAAGATGAGGAATTCCAGCAGGTTGAGTTCGTTAATGATGTGATCTTATCATCAGATTTCAAATTCAGCGACTTTACCCTGAAAGCTATCGTCGGAGGTTCAAGTTATTCCTATGACTACAGGTACAGCCAGATCAGGGCAAACAACCTGAGTATTCCTGACTTCTATGATATATCAAACGGAACAGGTACACCCGAAACAACCGCTGATGCCAGCCAGAACAGGAACTTCGGTTTCTTTGGTGACCTTACCCTGGGATATAACAACTTCCTCTTCCTTAACGTAACCGGAAGAAATGACTGGACATCAACACTTGCTCCGGGCAACAACAGCTACTTCTATCCTTCATTTGGATTATCATTCGTTCTCACGGATGCAGTCGAGGCTCTGAAAGACAATCCAATTCTTTCATTTGCCAAGTTTACTGCAAGTAATTCAACCGTGTATAACGACCTCGGAGCTTACCAGCTTAATGAGACTTACTCACAGCACTCTTCATTCCCGTATGGGAAGCATAAACGGTTTCGTACTCAGCGGTACAACTGTTGATGCCAATATCAAGAAGGAAAAGCTCAACACGACTGAGATAGGCGGTAAACTTCGGTTTCCTGAAGTCAAGAATTTCACTTGACGTTGCTTACTTCATTACCAAAACAACTGACCTTATCACCAATACAACTCCATCAATATCCTCAGCCGCAGGCGCATTCCTGACCAACATCGGAGAATTAAAGGGCACCGGATATGAAATATCACTCGGAGGAACCGTGATAAAGGCAAATAAGTTCAGCTGGGATCTGAGCGTTAACTATTCAACCACAGACTACTAGGTTGTATCTATTAAGGAAGGCCTTGATGAGATTACTCTTACCAGTACAGGGCAGATAGGTGTATTTGCCGTAGTCGGAGAGACTTTCCCGCAGATGAAAGCAAATACGTACGTCAGAGATCCGCAGGGAAGAATCGTTATCGATCCTGCAACTGGTTTCCCGAGAACGGATGCTGCACTGTCTAACCTTGGAAGAACGCTTCCGAAGCATATCATAGGACTGAACACTTCTGTGAAGTTCGTCGGATTCTCACTGTCAACAACAATTGACTACAGAACAGGCCATGTATTCTATGCACAGGGATCAGATGCAATGGAATTCACCGGAAGGTCACTTGAAGTCCGTATCAGCCAACAGGCAGGATTTCGTTATTCCGAATACAGTTATTGAAACCAGCCCCGGAGTTTATGTTGAGAATACCAACATTCCTGTTTCGGGTGGACGCCAGAGCTACTGGACCGATGTTTACAATGATGTTAAGGAAAACTACGTCAGAGATGCAACAGCATTGAAAGTAAGGGAACTGGTACTGAGTTATACTCTTCCATCAGACCTTCTTAACAAGACACCGCTTCATAAGCTGACTGTCGGTTTAATAGCCAGGAACTTCCTGACACTGTTACCGGCTGAAAACAGCTTCTCAGACCCGGAATTTAATAACTCCAATAATAACAACGTAGGTATTGGCGGTTATTTCCAGTCTCCTCCGACCAAATCCTTTGGCGTGAACCTGAATATAGAATTTTAAAACAGACTAGAATATGAAAAAATTTATAAAATTCGCAATATTGCTGGTAGCCCTTGGGCTGTCAACAACATCATGTGAAAACTGGCTTGACGTCAACACCGACCCGAACAACCCGACGGAAGTGACGCCATCGCTGGTACTTCCGGTTGCTCAGTTTTATTCTGCCCAGATTGAACAGGCAGACAGGAGGCTTAACTGTCTTGGAAACATGTTTATGGTAAACTGGAGCCAGGCAGACGGTTACTCATGGTATTCCGATGAGTTCCATTATAACGTTACTTCATCGTTCTATGCCGGAATATTCAACAATACCTATGGCAATGCCGGTAAGCAGTATGTCATTCTCAGAAATCTCGGAGAAGGATATGAATATTACCAGGCAATCGCCAAGATCATGCTGTCATACCACTTCCAGCTGCTGGTTGACTGTTACGGTGATGTACCCTATACCGAAGCTCTGGGCAGAAGCCTTGAGGCCACACCGGTTTATGACGACGCACAGACCATTTATGAAGATCTGATCGTTCAGCTCACTGATGCCATTGCCCTTATAAAAGGTGCAGGTGCCCAGCTTGAGGAACCAGGTGATGATGATGCAATGTTCGGCGGTGACATGGACGAATGGATCAGGTTCGCCAATACCCTTAAACTCGCATACTTGTCCGCCAGTCGGATATGGAAGGAAGAAGTTCATATATAACCACGGAAATTGCTGCGATCAATACTGAAGGTTCAGGCTACATCACAACCGATGTTGGCATCAACCCGCCGTATCATTGCCAAAGAAAGCGGCAAGCAGAATATCATCTGGGATGCTTTCGGATGGGATTATACAGGTACGCAGACCATGTCAAGCAAGGCAACGTGTGCTTCGGCTTACATTATTGGTTATCTGGAAGGAAACAATGACCCAAGGATCAGCAACATCTATGAAGAACCAGCCGACTGGTCATCTTGGCGTTCCTCAGGGCTTGCTTGACTATGACACACCTGTCATAGACCAGTATGAGCCTGCAAAGGTTTCCAATATCGGCCCCGGCATCTTACAGGCTGCTGATCAGGATGCAATAATGTTCTACACTTGCAGAAAGTTTCTTTAACCAGGGCAGAAGCCAGGCAGAAGGGCTTAATAACTACAGGGCCCACCGCCAAGGAACTTTACCAGAGTGGAATCACAGCTTCTTTCGAATATCTCGGTCTTGATGCCGCTGCTGCAACAACATATTATTCGCAGGTTCTGAATAATGTAAACTATGATAACTCAACCAACAAGCAGGAAGCTATCATTACCCAGAAATGGATCGCTGTAAACGGAATTAATGCTGAGCAGTCATGGTTCGATTACAGCAGAACCGGATACCCCAGCGGACTTCCTATCCCTCTCAACTACTCAGGTTCAGCTGACAGGCCCGTCAGGATTATTCTACCCCGCAGGTGAATACTCATCAAACGGAGAAAACGTGCCAACACAGCCGAATGCTTTTACAGCTAAAATCTTCTGGGCAAACTAACATTTAAAAGTAAAAAGTTATGAAAACATTCAAATATATACTGACCTTCCTCATTCTGGTTGCAGTTAACTCCTGCCTGGTTGATGATACAACCAGTTATGACCAAAATGACAAAGGGTATAATCTTGCGGGATTCAGAGACCCCAGCTCTTCGCTTTCATTCGTTTCTGACGGGAGTGAATATGATTTCAACATTCCGGTGAGAATTGTCGGCCCGACATCAATGGATCTTACTAGTGACATCGTTGTGACTTTTGACGTTGACCCAACATCAACAGCAATTAAGGGAACACATGTCAGAATCGATCAGCCGACTGTCACTCTGAAAAACGCGGATAATTACCTTGGTTTTCTCCCCGTAACAATCCTTACAGAAGGTATTGTGGCCCCGCTCGCAAAGGCTCCGTTGCTTGTTCTTAAGGCTGTCAGCGCAACAGGTGATGCCAACGTTACAAATAATGGCAAGCCTATCAACATAACGCTGAACTACGGTTGCTTCTCAGACCTTGCAGGTGAATATGACGTTCATACAGTTATTACACGCACTGTAAGCGGAGCAATATCCAGTTATGACTGGACTGAAACAATCACCCAGACCGGTGTTGGTGAATACCGTACAACAATTGTTGCTTATGATGGTTATGTTAACCCTGCTCCTGCAGGCGGAACAGACGGTTTTACCTTCTACGATGTGTGCAACGTTATTTCAGTTCCTCAGCAGAATCTGGTCGACTATTACAGCAATCAGGTTTATGGTAATCTCCCGGGCTCGGTAGATCCGGCCACAGGTGTCATACATATTGAATATACAGTCGAAACTACTGCTGCTGCAGGGTTCCGAAGCTGTGTTTCGGACTATACACCAGTTGGTAAGAAATAATTCATACGGGATAAATATTATAAATATTATGAATATGAGAAAATATATCAAATATAAAGTACTCGGGTTGGCATTTATCGTCGTCGGCATGGTTGCCTGCGACACCGCCAGCCAGGAACCGGAACCAATCGTACCCCCTGTCGGATACCCGGTGCCCACTTATGTGAATGCAACTGGAACCACTGTCGTGGAAGGTATCTGCAATTATCTACACCATCACTATCGATCAGATGATTGACAGGGCACTTACCTTCGCATTCAGGCAGACCGGCGGTACTGCAACGGATGAGGATTATTCCGCTGCATCTGCAGTAATTTCACCATATACCAAATCGACCCAGCTGATAATTCAGACTAATCGAGGACTTTGATACGGATGCATCAGAGACTCTTGTCGGAGAAATCGGTGTCTTCGGAATCGCAGACAGATATATCCTGGACCCGACCGTCACTAATCTCCAGGTTTCATTTACAATCACCAACTTTGTTTCTCCTGATCTGGAGGTTGCCTTCTACTGGAATGCAGATGTGGTAATTGGTGGTGATACCTATGATGCTGCTGACTAATATTGACTTTGACTTCCTTGTTTCACCTGAAGCCGACTTTGACATTGCTGATCCATGGGCTTCTGAAATAGGAATCTATGATGCAGCTACAGGCAGCTCATCCTGAAACAATGACTTTGTCAGGACTGGACGATGGAAGCTATCTGTTGTGGTGCGACCTGTATTATAATGATTTCGTAGGTTACAGCGATGGTTCAGTCAAGATACCAATTGTTGCTAAATTCACGCGCCAGGGAACCACTGTGATCGATACCGAAGTCGGAATGGATCCTGCAGAGATGATGGCTGACAATACCCCCGGTTTTGATAATGACCCGAGCGGCGTTTACAACGCAGTCATTGCAAAAGTCACTGTCGCAGGCGATAAATACACCATCACCAAATACGACGGCACAACAATCGGTCCGTTCAAATCAGGTACTCCAAAAACAGCAAGACCTCTTAACTATAAGACAAAATAGTTAACCGGATCTTCTTAATAATAAGAGAGCCCCGCAAAAACGGGGCTCTCTTATTTTGTACCGGCGCCCAAGCCATCCCGGGTGGCCGCTATTATGCAGGATTGAATATTTCAATTCAGAGCACGCCCAGGTTGGGCGTCTCTGCTTGTATATCTACGAAGTCTTCGTAATTGTACGTTTATACATGAAGTTCGCCGCCAACCCCAGGGCCACCAGCACAATCACCGCAACATATACAAACACTGGTACCGGTACTGCGTCTCCCCCGGCATAGGAATGGAGCCCTGATAAATAGTAGTTGACCCCGAAATAGGTCATGAGCACTGAAGAAAATGCAAATAGCGAAAGGAGATTAAACGAATAAACATCCTTCAGTCCCGGGAATCATCCTTGAATGGGTTACAAGAGTATAGATAACTATTGTGATCAGTGACCATGTCTCCTTCGGATCCCATCCCCAGTAACGACCCCATGATTCGTTAGCCCAGACAGCACCGAGAAAGGTCCCGATGGTCAGAAAATAGAGCCCCAGTGTCAGTGTCCTGTAATTGATGACAGTAAGCTCGTCTATCGTAGCGCTGATCCTTTCCAGGTTCTTTTTATTGACAAAGAGCATCATGATCATCACAATCAGGCCGAGTAAGGCCCCCAGACCCAGAAACCCGTAACTGCCTGTTATCACAGAGACATGCAGCGTGAGCCAGTACGATTTGAGAACGGGCACCAGGTTCGTTATCTCAGGGTCCATGAAGCTCAGGTGAGCTACCATAAGCGTCATTCCGGCAAGAACGGCCGTGGCAGCCAGCGCCAGAAGCGACTTGCGGCTGAAGATAAAGCCAGCCAGCATTGTGACCCACGAGATGAAAAGCATTGACTCATACCCGTTGCTCATGGGCGAATGGCCTGAAATGTACCACCTTATGCCCAGACCCAGCGTATGAAAAATAAATCCGGCCACAGCCAGGCTGAAAAGGATCTTCATAAACACTGAGCCTCCTCCCTTGCCGGTAATGATAAAGCTGATAAGGGCTATGATCATCAGAAGACCCAGTGTAGCATAAAAAGGAAACAGCTTTTCAAATATATTTGCCCTGTAATAGAAGAGCTCTGCCCTGATCCTTGACTCCGACGGAAGATCATATTCAGAATTCACCCGCTGATATTCCTTTATTGCCCGGAGGTACTCGTCAGGCTTTACCGGAGCGCCTCCCACAGCAGTGACAGCCTGGGCCCACATAGGTATGACATTGAGTACAAAAAGTGAATCATCAACACCTGAAGCGTGCCTGACGGCATCGCCGGAACTTCCCCACTGATCTGTCCCGTCTTTGAGAGGGAAGATATTCAGGAATCCCCCCTCTGACATCATATAACATATATTTACCCTCTCGTCAACCTTGATAACCTCTTTGTCGAAACGGGTCCTCTCACTTGCCGGTTTTGCATATGCCTTTTCAACATACGATGAAAGCTTGTACCCTCCTTCGTCCCCAAATGAAACAATATCCGAAAAAGCAGCCATGTCGCCTTTCACTTTCAGCAGACCTGACAGCTCAGCATTTGAGATTTTAATAAGAGGTACATTATGCCAGTGTTCAGGATCAAGCGAATAACCCAAAAAGACCTGCATAGGCGAGAGGCCTTCAAACTCCTTTTCCCTGGCAACCTTCCGGAGAATGTCACTGCTTATTGTATACAGAGGCTTGGTACGCCCCTTCTGATCCTGCGCAAGCACTTCGCCGAAACGGTTGGCTTCTTCACTGTCAAGGACCAGATGCTGAGCCTTTAAAGGTGAGAGGGAAGTAAGGGCAATAATCATAACAACCAAAGCTGCCTGACGGCGGTACCGTGAATTCCAGTAACCCTTCTTTACGGTCCTGAAGAACGATCTTCTGTTTATTATCGAGAGAACGATGAACAGGAAAAGCAGGGCATAACCGGCATAGGTTGTAATCATACCGGCCGGATCGTGATTCACTGAAAGGACAGTACCACGCTCGTCCTTGTCATAAGACGACTGATAGAAGCGGTAACCCTTGTACTTAAGTATATGGTTCATATATATATCATACTTAATGTCAGCTTTGTGATTCTCATCCGTTAATGTAACCCGGCTTTTAAAACCGGAAGGGCTGTTGGAACCCGGATACCGTTCAATCATGAAATCGTTAAGAGTGAGACTGAAGGGCAGGTCAAGAACCCTGTTTCCATAGCTGACATTCACCTTAAGATCACCTGCAGTCCCGTGCCATTCTGATCTTTCTGCATCAGGATTGGTCCACAGGTAAACCTTCTTTTCATAGTCTTTACCTGACAGGGTGAACTCGAAGGCGCCGGAACCGCCCTGGCCCGTATTATCGGCAGACGATGCCGGCACTGCCACGCCGCTGCGCGTCATCTGCCGTGGAACCAATTTGTATCCTCCGATTGTAAATACGGTGCCCGGAACTATGTTAATAAATGTATCAGGCGGGCATATCACTCTGGTCATGTCAGACATCCTTGTCAGCATCATCTCTTTTCCGGATCTGATAAGGAATGAAGAGCTGTCAAGTTCAATAGTAATATCCGCATCTGTGCCAAACCCCATGGTCATCTCTCCGGCCATAGCTGTTTCGCCCCGGGCAAGGACAATTATTTCACTTGTCCTCATATCACGGGTGGCAAGAAAAGCTACCATAGGGACCCCGTCAGGTGATTCTTCCACCTGTTTTTCGGCACCGGGAATGTACCTGTCAAGCTTCAGTTGCACCTCACTGCCGCCGGCATTGAGTGTCTTCCTGTAACCGGTACGACCGCTCCCGGCAACAGACAGAGCTTTTGAGTGGCTTGTAAGCACATTGTTATCCTTGTCAGCCAATTCAAAAACCAGGTCGCTGACCGAAGAATATGTCAATGATGTGGCTTCCCCCTCTCTTATGTGCATCACGCCGTCGAAACCTGTAAAGCGGGTTATTGCCGCACCGATGATCATTACAATAAAGGCAAGATGGAATATCATTACCGTAATCTTCTCTTTCCGGTACAGCTTGTATTTTATTATCTGTCCGGCAAGATTGATAACGAGCAGCAGAAACAGCAGTTCAAACCAATGGGTGTTGTAAACCATTGACCTGGCCGTGTCAGCTCCGAAATCATTCTCAATGAATGTTGCTGCAGCCATGGCTGCGGCCAGCAGAATGAACAGTATACCCATAACTGCCGGAGTAAGAAGAAATCTTAATACTTTCATAATTTTAATTTGAGTGCAAAACTATCCTTTTTCGGAGATTAAACGAAGCTTTTCACGCTGGAGGATCTTAACTGAGCGTGGTGTCGCCTGAATGATCTTTTCATTTTCAAGTTCGCCCATTATCCTCACAACACTCTCTTTTGCCATATTGGTCATTTCTCCGAGCTCCTGGCGTGACAGCACCATCTCAAAACTGTCTGAATGAAAAAGTGTATCTGCAAAATAGAGCAGTGTCTCCGCGAGTCTTCCATGCATCTTCTTCTGCGTCAGGTTTACCACCTTATGATGCATCATGTATGCATTTTCACTGAGTTCTTCAATAAATCCGACGGCAAAATCCGGATTGCCGGCAATGAGCCGGCGGATGATGTCAAAGCTTATAAAACAGGCTTGTACCGGGGTAATTGCAGCCACAGAATAGCAGTATCTTGAATTGACGTGAACACCAGGGCCGGCAAGCAATGTTGATTGTCCGGCAAGATCAAGAATCAGGTTTCTTCCCGAGTACCCTTCCATGTATACTTTCGTAAGACCTGAAAGAATGAAAACAGCATTTGAGGATGGTGAGCCCTGCTTGATAATTATCTCCCCCTGGTTAAAACCGGCTTCATAACGGTTCCTGTTGACCAGGTCAAGCTCTTCTTTTGAAAGATTTCTGAAGTTGTTCCAGCATTTGGAACAGACCTCACAACTTGATATTACGTTTTCGCTAAACATGGTTTCACTCTGAAATTTACAGCCAAACCTACTATAACGCATGTGCAATTTAGGCAATTAATGATATATATCATATTTTAAATTGACCTTTATCAATCATGTTGCTCTTACTTATCAATCTGTTGTTATTGAAATATCAATGAAACACCAACCGTATACATCGCGGGTGTTGTTACCTTTCGCAATTGAAATATCACAAAAAACCTGAAAACCTATGAAGGGAAGTTTGAAGCTTTTTTCGTTATTAGTCATGACCGGGATGGTGATGATATCCTGTGAAGGTCCAATGGGTCCGATAGGTCCGCAGGGCGCACAGGGTCCAAAGGGAGAACCGGGAACAACCGTTGCCTGCACAGAGTGCCATAATCCTGATGTTGTTGAGGCAAAAGTAGTTGAGTACGATCACTCGCTGCATTTCAGCGGTGAAGCATTTGAAGAAGGAACCAGAAACGCTTGTGCACCGTGTCATTCGGATCAGGGTTTCAGGTATGTTGTGGCGAACAACACACCGGTAACTTTTATTCCGGATCCGGCCAATGCAGGAAAGTTTCTGAATAATTATTCAGTCGACGCCATTACCGCATCTCTGCCCGGACCAATAGGCTGTATGACCTGTCACAGCGCGCTCCATTCAACATATAGCGGAGACGACTTCTCACCACTTACGACAACTGCTGAAGTGCCAATGACGATGTGGGGCGGATCAAAAAGCATCAATTTTGCTAAGCCAAAAGGAAACCTTTGTACCAAGTGCCACCAGCCAAGACCTGTAACAGCCTCAAGCGGAAATGTCATTGACTACGCGCTGCTGGTTTCAGATCCGGCTACAAAATATACGCTCTCCAGCTTAAGCTACAGGACCGGTATTCATTACGGGGCACAGGGTGCAATAGCAGCCGGTGTTGGAGGTATCCAGTTCGGAACAGGTTATGCAAACTCAGGACATACTGCAAACCTCGCGTGCTCAAACTGCCACATGGCAGAACCGAGGACCCTGTCAGGAGGCCATTCATTCAGCGCAGCAGGTCTGTTTACGGGATGCAACGTGAGCGGATGCCACGCATCGCTGAGCGCCACAAGCCCGACTTATACCAACGCTGTAAATGATATTACTGACCTGCTGAGTGATCTGGCAACAAAAATAAATGCCGTAGGCGCCGGTCACGATATTCTCCAGAAAGATCCTGAAGACGGCCAGTATCATGGTTACCTTGATATCTATGATGCAGGTTCAAATCCAACCGGATACTGGAAGAACCCCAGCCAGGGTAATGTTGCATTCCCGCCTATAACAAATGCCCAGTTCGGTGCAATTCTCAACTACCAGCTGGCATTCAGGGATGGAAGCTTTGGCGTTCACAACTACACGTACACAAAGAAGCTGCTTGAAAACACTCTTGTAGCCTGGTAGAAAAAACTAATTTAAAAAAGAAGGCTGTCACATCACGGGCAGCCTTTTTTTTGAAATAAAAGATGGCGTCTCATCAGAGGCAGCTTTTTTTGAAATATCAGAAGGCCGTCTCATCAGAGGCAGCTTTATTTAGAATAAAAAGAAGGCTGCTTCGTCTGAGGCAGCCTTCTTCAGTTCAGAAAGGAAGTTTCCTTATTTCTTAAAACTTCTCATGTGATTAACCAATGCCCAAATTTCATTCTCAGGGATTTTCTTGTCAAATGCAGGCATTTCACCACGTCCGGTCTTGGTTCTGTAGAATATCTCACCATCTGTAAAGGCCTGGAATTCGGCTGAAGAGAAGTTACCCGGATTAGTCTTGCACATCCTGCCTTTTACGCCGTCACCAAGTCCGGTCTTGCCATGACATGATGCACAGTTCTTTGACCATGAAGACATACCCAGTTGCATGGTGGCATCATCAGCTTTAGCCGGGTTTACCTTGCTCTTCTCATTAGCAGGAACAGGCCACGGTTCAGCTTTCTTCTGACTTTGTGCGTTCATCACCTGCGACAAGGAGAAGGTCAGCAGCAAAGCACCAACAAATACTGATTTGAATTTCATAATTTACACATTTTGGTTATACATAACAGTTATCACTTATCGTGCCAAAAGTAAATAATTTTATCAGGAGATTTATATGCACAAAAAAAACCTGTCCGTAACGGGACAGGTTTCCTGAATTTCCTGAAGCTTATTGCTTAAGAGATTTCATGTAAATAACCATCTTCCAGATATCGTTATCAGGAATTTTCTTGTCATAGGCAGGCATTTCTCCTCTTCCGGTTTTTGTCTGGTAATACATAGTGCCCTCACTGTATGCCTGAAAGTCGGCTCCTGAGAAATCACCAGGGAAAACTTTACACATTCTTCCTTTGGGGCCATCACCCTTGCCAAGCTTACCATGGCATGAAGCACAATTCTTGTCATAAGCTGTTTTGCCCGCTGCAATCGATGTTGCATCAGCTGGCGACAGGATTCTTCATTGTTTTATACTCAGCCGGGATAGTCCACGGTTCGCCCTTCTTCTGCTGACCATAAGCGGTGACAGACATCACGGCAAAAGCAGCTGTCAGCATCATGACTGAAATAGTTCTAAATGTTCTTTTCATACAAATTGTTTTTAATTAGACTCATATTAATGACTCTCCTGCCAGCCGGTGACGATGCTTCTGAAATTACTCAAAGGCGACTTGCCCATTGTGCTGACATAGAGATGAATAAACAAAAATATCACGATCAGGAAACCAAGAATCACATGAAACTGGTCTGTAAGGAAAATTCCGCTCAGCCCCAGGAATTTTTTGAGAATAAATTCCGGAAACATCAGGGCCCAACCGGTGATAAAAAGCATCGGCAGGGCAAAATACATCACAGTGACATATGATACCTGCTGGAGGGGATTGAATTTACGGTCACTGCCGACCGGATAAGGAGCCTTTTCACCTTTGAAATATCCATAGGCATAATAGTAGCCCTGCTTCCACAGCCTTGCACCCATTCCTTTAATCTGTGCCAGATAATGTTTTCCGTTCGGGGTGAAAAGGTTACCGGCCAGAAATACTGTATAACTTATTGTAAGCAGGATACCGCAAACGTTATGGACTGAAACGGCACGCTGAAAATTAACTATCATGGCGTTATCAGGATTGGAATAAAGCATGCTGAATCCTGTCACAATGAGGAAAAGACACAAAATGGCATTTGCCATGTGCCACAGTCTCACCCAGACAGGATAGTGATAGAAATTACTGCTCATGATAGCGTTTAACAGGTTTAATTATAATCCTGAAAATTGTATGTATCAACCCGATTACAAGAGTCATGCCAATAATGAACATCCCCGTTACAGAAATGAATTTGCTGTGGTTAGCCCCTATGACATAAGAATCGTTTTTAAGCATAACACCATTGACAAAACCTTTTTCATCGCGGTTCTCCTTTGAAGTGTATTTATACAATGTACCCATCAGGATGGAATTCTTATTGTGACAGTCCGAGCAGGCTTTTACAGCACTGTCGGCAGGCATAACTTCATGTGCTATAAGGATGCTGTCGCTCATGCGCGTATGGCAGTCAAGGCATCTTACAGCTTCCAGGTGTCTTTCGACATTGGGCAGCCACTCATGCTTCGGAAGTACTTTCTCCAGACCTTTTTCCGATATCATGCCCATAATATCAGAATGTCCATGACAACTAAGACACATTTCATTTGACCTGATAATATAATCACGTCCGCCGGTGGTCTGACGAGCCAGGGGGTTATAGTAATGAGCATTATGACACTTCCAGCAGGTGACAAGACCGTCAGTTGCCGTAAAATGAATACTTCTCTGGTACTCGGCATCGATCTCCTCAAACCCGTACTGTGCATAGTTAGGGTCATTACCGTGGCAGTCAATACAATTCCAGGAAGCCTCAAAACGAGTTTCCATGCTGTGAGGAAAGCTCTTAAACCCTTCCGAGTGACAGTCAAGACAGTTAAAGCTCCAGTGAACCGAGTTATAAAAAAGATCAGGGCTTATCACATTGTGCTGCGCCATAAGCTGTTTCCTGCTTACCCCGGAAACCGTATCAGTCAGGGTATAAACCAGTTTGCCGTGACATTTAAGACAGTTCTGCTCATTCTGTTCAGCATAGAGACTTAATTCAGCCCCTTTTTTTACCGTCGTATCCTGTTTATCGCCCTGCAAATCCTGAGCACATACAGGGACTCAGGCACAAGACTGCGAGCAGAAAAAAAAGTGAAATTTTTCCCGGGTTCATCAGAAGCGCAGCTACCGTTAAAATCTTACAGTAATGTTCAGCCCGATCAGGAAGTTACCGTCAGCTATACTGTTCTGATTGTAAAGGAAATTGTACTGTCCCAGAATATCATGGTAATTGGCGAAAAATATCTGGAAAGCGTGCGTTGCAGTTCCGATCTCCCAGCCTGCAGCAAGCTGTGGCTTAGCATTAAAATCAGGATTTTCCTGTTTGTTTAAAAGCTGATCGTATTCAAGGATCAGGCTGTGCGAGCCGAAAAGATTGTATTTTGCACCTGCGGAGAAGCCAAAATTTGCATTCTTGTATCCGACCTCAACAGCATTGAAATAGATAAATGTGGGCGCCAGCTGTAATGACAGCTTGCTGAATTGCCTTGCAACCAGCACCTGTGCGAAATAATTGAGTCTGTGAATTTCCCTCCAGTCGTCAGCAGCTGATCCGAAATTATCCTTGCTGCGAAGGTCGATGCCCATATCGCCGTAGAGAGCAAGTGAAACAGGCATTGAACCTGATTCTGTCTGCCGGAGAAGAGCATATTTCACGGAAAGATCCTGTGCCATATAGTTCTTTGAAGTACCCGCTCCTATCACCAGCTTGTCCGTAATAGCGTAGTTTAGTCCTAAGCGGATATTACTCGGCCCCCAGAGACCGAACAGGTCATCAAAACCATTATTGACCGTGCCAAACCTGTGATGTATCTCAAACTCCAGCATACCTTTAAAGGGAGTTGTTACAGTTTGATTGTCAATTAAAATGCTGGTTTCAAATAATCTGACGGGATAATCCTCGCTTTCCTGGCTGAATGCAGGGACAAACAGCAGCGCGAGAAGAATCAATAAGAATGCCTTTTTCATAGTTATCTGGATTATTAGGTTTTTATTTTTTATTGTCTTTGGCTCCTTGTGACGCCCACAGCTTAATGACATCGTTAAAATAATATGTAACGGTGTCGTTAACCTGTACCGGAGTATTGAAGTTGTTTACGCTGCCATGAATCACAAATATGTGGCTGTTATCCGGATTTACAGTGTCAACTTTGCGAACGAGATTCATTGTAAATCTTAGTCCGCGTCCATGTATGACAGCCTGAGCACTTAGGCAGAATGTGCTGATCAAAGCTGATTATAATATCTTCGTTTATTACCGGTGGTTCAGGTGGTGTCCATGAGTATTGCTCACATGATGAGAGGCCTGCAAGACCCATCGCAAGCACCGCGGAGGCAAGCACCCTGAAAAATCTGTCTTTTCTTGTCATCATTATATTTATTGTTAATTAAAAAACAAAGATATCAGAATAAGGTATCGGATTTTTTCAGACCGTATCTTATTTAGTTGATTGATAGCTGCTTCTTATCAATCATTAAATTGATATAAATCGCATATTATGAATGACAAATATCAAGTCAGCGATAAAATCAAACAGTCTCCTGTCACTGCAATGTCAGAACTTGTACGAATTGTCCTCAATCAGCTTGTCAGCAATGCGTCGCCTGGCCTCTTTGACATTGACATATTCCTCGCCTCGTAAGCTTTTCAATGGCCTGAACAAGAACAGGGTATGTCTCAGGTGAAGAGAATGAGGCTATTGCTTCCAGGGCAGAATTTCTGACTATAACTGCTGTCTCAAACAGGTTGACGTCAAGCATGTCCTTATATACTGAAACATCAGCCCTCATTGTGCTCAGCTTTTCCACCCTCAGCGCCAGCGATTCGGAAACATACGTCTCCATCATCATCTCGGCTATGTTGTTCAGCACTTCCTGTTCATTTATCAGTCCTTTACCGAAATTCTTCGTGGCGAAGTGCATACAGATGAGTATTGCCTTCTTGAAATTCCTGATATATCTTGTCCTTGTCTGGAAATAGCTTTCTCCTTCCGTTTTACCATCGGTGATATCAGCCAGCCCGGAGCATAGTTTTTCTGCTTCACCGTACAGGTCGAAATCACCCTTCAGGGCACGTTTCATCGCTGTGTCAACTACAAGCAGGCGGTTAATCTCATTGGTGCCTTCAAATATCCTGTTGATTCTGGAATCACGGTAACCCCTCTCCACCGCCATCTCTGCCGAGTAACCCATTCCTCCGTGAATCTGAACAGCCTCGTCAATGATAAAATCAAGCATTTCAGACCCTATGACCTTAAGTATGGCAGCCTCAACCGCATAGTGGCTGATGCCCTCGATTGCAGCTCTTCCGTGGTCGCTTCCGGCGGACAGTTCGCTGATAAGGAGGTCGATATCCTTGCTTACCCTGTATACGGCTGATTCTGAGGCAAAAAGACGGATTACCTGTTCAGCAAGCTTATGCTTTATAGCTCCGAACGATGAAATAAATACTCCGAACTGCTTCCTTTCATTTGCATACCTGACGGAATCATTGATGGCCTTTTTGGCAGCGCCGATAACATTGGCACCAAGCTTGAGCCTTCCCATATGCAGGATGCTCAGGGCGATCCTGAAACCCTCTCCCCTCTTGCCCAGCAGGTTCTCAACCGGCACTTTGACATCATTGAAGTAGATCTGGGCCGTGGATGAGCCTTTGATGCCCATTTTATGCTCGTCAGGACCAATCACCACACCCGGGTAAGCAGTTTCAACAATGAATGCGCTGAGCACCCTGTCGTTGTCAATTTTGGCGAACACTATCAGCGTATCGGCGAAACCGGCATTTGTTATCCACATCTTCTGCCCGTTAAGGATGTAATCTTTGCCGTCCTCGCTGAGCTTTGCATTTGTCTTGCCTGAATTGGCATCGCTGCCTGCTCCGGGTTCGGTAAGGCAGTAGGCCCCGAGAAACTCTCCCGAAGCCAGCTTCGGAACATAGCGTTCGCGCTGATCCTGGTTGCCGTAATACATGATCGGCAAGAGTCCCGATGCCGCAATGCGCCATAAATGACACTGAGAAAGAATATCCTGCACCGATGGTCTCAGCCACCAGCATCTGAGTGACAAACGATTGTCCGAAACCACCATATTCTTCAGGAATGGAAATGCCCAGCAGACCAAGCTCTCCCGATTTTTTCAGAATGTTTTTCATCAGTTCCCTGTCGCTCTTCTCAACCTGTTCGAGGTTAGGATAAACTTCGGCCTGAAGAAAATCGGTGCATGTCTGGGCGATCATCTTCTGTTCCTCATCAAATTCTTCCGGGATGAAGATATCCTTTGCTTCAGTTTCCCTTACCAGAAATTCACCGCTTTTCAGAGTGTTACTTTTTTCCATGGTCATATATTAGGTGTTTGATAATTCTATAATTCAAGAGACTGTGCAATCAGTTCAGCCATGTCAAGGTTGCGGACATCGTCTTCCCTGTTCTTGTATTTAAGTCCGTCAGTAAGCATTGTCATGCAGAACGGACATGCTGATGCAATTACCTCTGCTCCCGTTCTGAGTGCCTCCTCGGTCCTTTCAATAAAAACTTCCTTATCCCCTTTTTCTGCCTCCTTGAACATCTGGGCCCCGCCGGCGCCACAGCATAATGCGAAGCTCCCGTGTCTTTCCATCTCGGTAAAGCCCCCTGTCAGCCTGCTGAGAAGCGCCCTGGGCTCATCATAAATCTCATTTGCCCGGCCAAGATAACAGGGATCATGATATGTGACCTTCTTTCCCTTCAGCGATCCGGCATTGATACTCAGCCTGCCCTCTGCAGCATATCTGTTCAGGAACTGGAGATAGTTGATCACCTCATAGCTGCCGCCCAGGTCAGGATACTCATTCTTAAAGATGTTGAAACAATGCGGGCAGGTGGTGATTATCTTTTTTACACCGTATGATTTCAGTACTTCTATCAACTGCAGGGCCTGCATCTGGAAGAGCATCTCATTTCCTGCACGTCTTGCCGGATCTCCGGTGCATGTCTCCTCACTGCCCAGCACGGCATAATTTATTTTCAGGTGGTTCAGTATCTTCGCGAAGGCCCTGACAACCTTTTTATACCTGTCATCAAAAGCTCCTGCACAGCCTACCCAGAAAAGATACTCCGGTGTTGCACCCCGGGCGGCATAATCAGACATGAGCGGCACGCTGAAGTTCAGGTCTTTGGCCCACAGCATTCTGTCTTCCGCAGAATATTGCCAGGGGGCCCCGTTATTCTCGATATTGCTGAATACTGTCTTGAGCTCGCCGGGAGCCGATGCCTCCTCCATGACAAGATATCTTCTCATGTCAACGATCAGGGAGGGATGGTTGATGTTTATCGGGCACTCAGTGGCACAGGCGTTACAGGTGGTGCAGGCCCATAATTCCTCTTCGGTGATATAATCTCTCAGCAACGACTTATTGTCACTGTAATCCTTTCCGTTCCTGGTCATCAGGGGTCCCTTTTCCTTCATCCTTGCCCTCAGGTCCATCATCACCTTGCGGGGTGACAGCTTCTTGCCTGTGATGTTTGCAGGGCAAACGGAAGTGCAGCGTCCGCATTCGGTGCAGGAAAGTGAATCGAAATATGTTTTCCAGACTACATCCTCCGCATCCTTTACACCAAAACGCTCCACGGGTGCGTCAGAAGGCGCTGCTGCAAAAGCAGTATCAGGATTCATCATAAGCCTTACTTCCCTGGTGACATTATCCATGTTTGTCAGCTTGCCGAGCGGCTCGAGACGCGACAGGAACACGTTGGGAACAGACATGAAGACATGGAAATGCTTTGAATACGGCAATACATTCGCAAAAACAAATATAGAGAGGATGTGCGTCCACCAGCATACCTCGTACAGGGTATGCATTGACTCCGGTGACTTATTTCCAATCAGTCCGGCCAGCCATGCGCTGACAGGATAGGCTCCTTTCATCGGTTCACCGGAAAGGATTTTGCCTCCGGCATAACCGGTGTTCATGCCTGCCAGTGAGATCATCAGCAGGAGGATCAGGGAAAGAGCAACAATAGCATCGATATGAGATATCCTTCTTCATCTCAATTCCTTCGAAACGTCTGATATGAAGGAATATACGTCTTACAAGGAAAGTTATGACAGCTATGGCGACTATGTATGCGAAAATATCGCCTGATCCCATCAGAAACCGGTAAAAACCGCCAAGGAACGAGAGTGACTTGTCTGTTCCGGCCAACCCGTCAATCACCATCTCGATGCTGCCGAACAGGATTATGCAGAAACCCCAGAATACAAGTGCATGAGCCAATCCTGTCACCGGTCTGCGGAAGATCTTTGTCTGCCCGAAAGCGACCTTCAGCATCACGCCAAACCTTTTCCCTAATTGTTTGACGGGGAATCCGGGTCTGGTTAATCTGAAGAAACTGACGATCCTGCGGGTGGTAAAGGCGAACACCCCAATCGTCACAAGAAGTGCCAGTGCGAACACTACCTGTCTGATCATTTTTTCAGCTCTTTTACTGCTTCAACGAGCTTTGGCAGCACCTTCTGTGCATCACCTACGATGCCGTACTGGGCAACCTCAAATATCGGGGCATCCTTGTCAGTATTGACAGCCACGATATATTTTGACGAGCTGACACCTGCCAGGTGCTGGGTAGCTCCGGAAATACCAACCGCAATATAAAGATTGGGTGCAATAACCTTTCCCGTCTGCCCGGTATGCTCTTCATGAGACCTCCATCCTTCATCCGAGACTGGCCGTGAGCAGGCTGTCGCAGCGCCAAGCCCTACTGCAAGTTCAACAAGCGGACCCCAGTTGTCAGGCGACTTCATCCCCCTGCCACCGGAAACAACTATCTCAGCATCGGTGAGCAGCAACTTTCCGGTCTGCTTCTGAGAATCCTTGACGACAGTCCTGACCAGCGAGCTGTCGACTGTGATATTACTGTTTTCAATAACTGAATTGTTTGGCGTTTCCACCAGGTCAAAGGAATTCTGCGAGAGGGTGATTATTTTAATATCTGTGTTTATGACCATATGCGCGAAAGCATTGCCCGAGTAAGTCCTTTTATAGACTGTGAACGGGTCAAGGCTCAGCGGCGGCTTGCTTACACCTGAAGCCATGCCGGCTTTCAACCGTACTGATAACCGCGGAGCGACAGCCTTTCCTTCGCTGTTGTTTGATAAAATGATGACCCGCGCATCTTCTTTCAGGGCTGCCTGTGCGATAATGTCTGTATACACCTGATTATCCAGTGTTTTACAATATACGCCGTCAACTCTGATAACCTTCTTCGCACCATAGTTACCGAGCTTTTTCAGTTCTTCATCACTGACTGCGCCTATTGACAGGCAGACCAAAGATGTATTGAGCAGCTCCGCAACCTTTGATCCGTATGAAACCAGTTCAAAAGATGATTTCTTAAATCTGCCGTCCCAGTTCTGGGTATATACTAAAACTGACATGGTTTATTTTTTTTAATGTTTGATAATCAGATGACTTTGGCTTCGTTCTGGAGAAGAGTAATCAGCTGGCCGGCATTTTCGGGGTCAATGAATTTGCAGGCAGCGCGGGGAGATGGTTTTTCGAAGACCAGGATACCGGTCAGAGGATCTGCCGCTTCAGGCTCATAGATTCTTACCGGCTTTGTCCTGGCAGTCATTATACCGCGCATTGCAGCAATCCTTGGTTCCTTTGGCAATACCCTTCTGAACAATTGCCACGAAAGGCATCGGGACAGAGACTATTTCCCGGCCTCCGTCAATCTCACGGGTCAGGACCGGAGAACCGTTCTCGGTCTTAATGTCTGATACGGCAGAAACAGAGGGTATCCCGAGAAACTCAGCGATCATACCGCCCGTCATCGATCCGTTATAATCGCTTGATTCTATACCGCACAGAATGACATCATACTGCTCCTTCCTGATCACAGCGGCCAGCTGGGCAGCCACAAAATAAGAATCAGCCGGTGTGGCATTGACGCGGAACGCATCATCCGCTCCTATCGCCAGAGCTTTACGTATTGTCGGCTCTGATGTGGCAGGTCCGACATGTGCCACGGTTACCGATTTCACTCCTGTTGAAGCATCATCCTTCAACTCAAGGGCGCGCGTCAGCGAAAGCTCATCCCACGGGTTTATAACCCACTGTATACCCGTAGTGTCAAGCTTTGTGTCACTATCCACGAATTTCACCTTCGTGGTCGTGTCAGGAACATTGCTTATACAAACCAAGATCTTCATTGATGGTCTCTGTTTTTACTGATTAGATTTCAATATAGTGCATTATCCGAAAACTGCTTTCAGCGTGGCAAATATAATAATAAATCAATACTACCAAATGGCAGGCGGTTGGAACTTTAAATCCGGTCGAAAGATATTCTGCTCATATATCACTGCATATTAATTTATTATAAAACTTTTCTAAAACATTTTCGAATCTCATTCGAAAAGATGTGATCAATAAAAACTTTTTGCGATTAACGTTGAAAGCCGGGCTTCCCCGGATTTCGAAATAATAGCTAACTTCGCCCGCCGTTGAATCAGCATTATCGGCCTGAATGAAAGGAAGACAATATACAGCTCTCGTTTTTTCAATGATCTTCTGGTCATTTCTCGTTTATATGGTTCAAGATCGCAAACAAGAGCTACGATCCGATCACAATTGTTTTCATACGCTTATGTATCGCGACGATTTTGCTTTCGACTTTTCTCTGGATAACCAAGGGGTTCAAAGGCGTCAGGAAATCAGACAGGAAATACTTCCTTCTGCTGGCATTTTTTGAACCTTTTATGTACTTCCTTGGAGAGAGTTTCGGTCTGACTTATGTTTCATCCACGGTAGGATCTGTGATAATCTCAACCATTCCCGTATTTGCAGTGGTTTTTGCCTGGATCTTTTACAGGGAGAGGCTTAAGCTTATCAATTATGCCGGGGTGGTTGTCTCCTTTATCGGAGTCATTATTTTCATCACGAGCGGATCAGGGACCATAGCGATGAATCTCAAAGGGCTTGCGCTGCTGTTCCTGGCAGTTGCTGCTGCGGTCGGTTATAACATGGTACTTGTCAGGCTGGCAAGTATTTATAATCCCGTGAGTATTGTGAACATACAGAATGCAATAGGACTCATCCTTTTCCTTCCCCTCTTCCTGATTTTTGACCTGAAAAAAGTCATTGCCACCGGTATTGTCGCGGAAAGCTTCAGTTCGATCGTACTTCTGGCCATTTTCGCTTCAAGTGGCGCTTTTATTCTCTTTGCCTACTCCGTCAGGCATCTGGGTATCTCCCGCGCCAACATATTCAGTAATCTGATTCCTGTTTTTACGGCGATTTTTGCCTTCTTTATTGTCGGAGACAAGCTGACCTTACGAAATGCAGCAGGCATGGCGGTGGTCATCGCCGGACTGTTTCTTTCCCAGATCGGGAAAAAGGAAGGTGCTGCATCGGATGTCGATTTTGCCGGAAGAAGCGCGTAAAGCTTCATGAAATAACCTCTCCGGCCCTCCCGTTTTATTGATAGTATTATCTTTGCTTTCAAGTTTTCGGGATATGAAGCGACCGCTCCTTGCCTACTTTTTCATTCTTGCAATTCTGCCGGTAAGCGGTCAGACCGGCGGTGATAACACCTTTGAGTTTCTGAATCTCAGCCACTCTGCCTTTGCAACAGCCACTGGCGGCATGACGGTTTCGCAAAGCAGAAACGATCTCAGCCTGCCTTATTTTAACCCTGCCCTGCTGACGGGCTCGATGAACAATGACATATCCCTGAGCTTTTCCACATACTTTGCCGGCATAAATTACGGATACGCCGCATGGGCCAGGGACATGGATAAAAGAGGTACCCTGGCTGCCGGTCTGAGCTTCATCAGCTACGGCAGCTTCACCGAAGCGGACGCTGAAGGAAACATAAACGGCACATTCACAGCCGCTGAATATGCTTTCAATGTGATATGGTCATTCAGGATTGATTCGTCCTTTACTGTGGGGGTAAACCTGAAACCTGTCTTCTCACATCTTGAACGGTACTTTCTCGGCAGGGATTTGTGCGGATATAGGAGCAACATATCATAATGAAAGACTGCTCCTTGATGCAGGACTGGTCATCAGGAATGCCGGGTTCCAGATAAAAAGCTACACCGGGGAAGGCGGAGAGCCTCTTCCCTTTGAGATCATCGCCGGCGCCACCAAGAGGCTTGAACATGCACCATTCAGCTTCTCTCTCACATTCAGACATCTGGAAAAACCTGATCTTACCTATGATTACGACACCGGAGATGATGATCCCTGCCGGCGGCTTCGGGGAAAACCTGCTCAGGCATGTCATCTTCGGGGTTGAGATTTTACCTGCAGACATATTATGGTTAGGCGTGGGACTGAACTACCAGAGGAGATCTGAGATGCGCATCGAGCAAAGAGCAGGCATGACAGGTTTTACAGCAGGCTTTGGGATCAGGACAAAAGCTTTTGAGCTGGCGTACGGACGTGATGCTTTCCATCTTGCCGGTGCATCCAATCACCTGACAATCACACTCAGACCTGAGGTGATTTTGAAAAAACCGGTACAGTGAACCTTATACCGTCCATTTCGTTTTAACTTTGCAGCCTGAATGAAGCATAGAAAAAAAATTATCATCACCGTCGACGGTTACTCATCATGCGGGAAAAGCACATTCGCAAAAGCGATTGCTGCTGACCTCGGTTATCTCTATATTGACTCAGGTGCCATGTACAGGGCTGTGACCCTGTTCTGCCACCGAAAAGGATACGTTACCGGCGGTGTGGCAGACATAGCCGGAATTATAAGTGTACTGCCGGAGATAAAGATAACCTTCAGGATCAATCCTGATACCGGATTTAATGAGACCCTCCTCAACGGTGAAAAGGTTGAAAGGGAGCTCCGTGACAGGGCCGTGTCAGACAATGTAAGTGCAGTCAGCACAATAGCAGAGGTCAGGAAAAAGCTGGTGGAGCTGCAGCGTGCGACAGGAGCCCGCGGAGGGATAGTAATGGACGGCCGTGATATTGGAACCGTCGTTTTCCCGCATGCCGAACTGAAGATTTTCATGACCGCTTCGCCGGCAGTAAGAGCCAAACGCCGTTACCTGGAGCTTGTGGAAAAAGGACTGCAGGCAGACATCGCTGCCGTCGAAAAGAATATCAATGAACGTGACAGGATTGATTCTTCCCGCGAAATCAGTCCCCTGACGTAAAGCAGACGATGCAGTGGTGCTCGATAACAGTGAAATGACTGTCAGGGAACAGATGGTATGGTTCAGAAAACTGTTTAACCAGAAGATGAATGAAGGTTGAAATCGAACCCGGTTCCGGCTTCTGTTTCGGAGTGGAGAATGCCATAAGGATTGCCGAGGAGGAGCTCAGGGCAGGGGAAAAAGTATTTTGCCTCGGCGAAATAGTGCATAACGATACCGAAGTCGCCCGTCTGAAGGATCTCGGACTGATCACTATCAGCCATGAAGAGTTTGCAAAGCTGAAAGACAATAAGGTCCTCATAAGGGCACATGGCGAGCCTCCTTCAACATATGAAACAGCCAGGCAGAACAATATAACAGTGATTGAGGCCACTTGCCCCATAGTGCACTCTCTCCAGGGAAAAGTCAAACAGGTTCTGGTTTCCGCGCGTGAAAAAAACGGCCAGGTAGTGATCTTTGGCAAGGAGGATCATGCAGAAGTTATCGGCCTCCTCGGAGCTGCAAGTGAAAAAGGCGTGCTGATCACCGGATTGCACGACCTCGATAAAATTGACTTTACCAGACCGGTGTGGCTGTTCTCACAAACGACCAAAAGCAAGGCTGAATATGCACTGATATCCAAAACCATTCAGGAGAGGCAGGAGAGCATTCGTGAAAAGAACCCGGACATTTTCCTGAAGGTCTTTAACACTATCTGCGGCCAGGTCTCCGGCCGTGAACCCAGGCTTAAGGTCTTTTCGAGAAAGAATGATGTGATAATTTTTGTCAGCGGGAAGAACAGTTCCAACGGACATATGCTGTTCGAGGTTTGCCAGGAGGAAAACAAGCGTTCGTATTTTATCTCCTCACCGGAAGAGATCAATCCGGAGTGGTTCACCAATGCCGTAAGTGTCGGAGTTTGCGGAGCAACATCAACACCGCGATGGCTCATCCATAAGGTTGCAGAGACAATCGGAAAGATGTGACGAGGACTGGTAATTTCCACTTGATAATGTAAAAATAGTAATACCTTTGTGCCTGAAAAATCTGATGTCCCATGGGGAAAATAAATAAGATAGGTGTACTCACTTCCGGCGGTGACGCTCCGGGCATGAATGCAGCCATCCGGGCTGTGACGCGTACGGCAATATATAACGGACTGGAAGTAATTGGTATAAGGCATGGTTATCTCGGCATGATAAATGCCAATTTCAAGCCGCTCCAGGCTCACAGTGTCTCTGACATGATTCAGCGTGGAGGAACTATGCTTAAGACAGCCCGTTGCGACGAATTCAGAACACCCGAAGGCAGAAAAAAAGCATACGAGAATCTGAGGGCGGCAGAGATTGACGGTGTGGTCATCATCGGCGGCGACGGCTCCTTCATGGGAGCAAACATCTTTAACGAGGAGTATAACATACCGTTTGTGGGTGTGCCGGGGACAATAGACAATGACATTTACGGCACTGACTATACAATCGGTTATGACACTGCTCTGAATACCGTTGTGCAGTGTGTGGACAAGATACGTGATACAGCCAGTGCACTGAACCGTCTGTTCTTTGTTGAGGTGATGGGCGCCGAAGCCGGGCATATAGCCCTGTACAGCGGCATCGCCAGCGGCGCTGAAGCAATAATAATGCCTGAGATCAAAGGTGATGCGCGTGATATCCGCAAGATGCTTGAGACCGGAAATAAGAGAAAAAAATCAAGCAATATCATTATCGTTGCTGAAGGTGACGAAGGAGGAGGAGCAATGGCTATCGCCGAAAAACTCAAGGATGAGCTGAAGGATTATGAAGTCAGGGTCTCCATCCTGGGTCATCTCCAGAGAGGAGGCTCACCGTCGGCTCTCGACCGCGTTAACGCAAGCAGGCTGGGTAACGCTGCCGTCGAAGCGCTGATGGACGGACAGCAGAGCGTGATGGTCGGGCTGCAGAATGACGAGATAGTACTCGTTCCGTTCCGCAAGGCGGTGAAACTGCATAAAAAACTGAACCAGAGCCTGATTGATATTATTGACATACTGAACGTCTGATCTTTAACATACAAACTATTCATGGGACCGTCTGAGGTATTCTTCACAGATATGCACAGCACCCCCTCGCTGAACCTGTTGAAGAAGCTTGGGAGACTGGTCAGGGCGGCAGGGTTCGACGATATTGATTTCGACCGTAAAATGACAGCGCTGAAGGTGCACTTCGGTGAACCCGGCAACCTGGCATACCTGCGGCCCAACTTCGCAGCATTGATTGCAAAAATGGTCAGGGAAAAAGGCGGCAAGCCATATCTGACCGATTGCAATACGCTTTATCACGGCATGCGATCGAGCGGTCCTGATCACCTCGAAGCAGCATTCTCCAACGGATATAACCCATTGAGTGCCGGCTGCCATGTGATTATAGCTGACGGCATCAAGGGCACTGACTACCGTGAAATAGAGGTTAACCTTGACTATACGGACAAGGCTATGATCGGCACGGCTATCGCTGACGCCGATATTATTATATCTCTCAACCACTTCAAGGGGCATGAGCAGACAGGTTTTGGCGGTGCCCTTAAAAATCTCGGGATGGGATGCGCATCGGTGGGCGGCAAGCTCTTTCTTCATTCAGGCAATCCGCCCGTGATCTATGAGCCAAATTGTACGGGTTGCAACATGTGTGTCATCAACTGCGCTCATGATGCCGTTCACCTGCAGGAGAACAGGAAGGCGCATATTGACAATGATAAATGTACCGGATGCGGCCAGTGCGTGGCTGTATGCCAGTATGATTCCGCCAGGGTCGAATGGGGCGACGGGGGCGACACTCTCAGCAAAAAGATTGCCGAATATGCGTATGCCGTCATCAAAGACAAGCCCTCTCTTCATATTAACTTCATCATGGATGTGTCGCCTGACTGCGATTGCTGGGGGCATAATGACATGCCACTGGTGGCCGACATAGGCATTGCCGTGTCGAAGGACCCTGTTGCCCTTGACAGGGCATGTGCCGACATGGTTGTCGCTGCGCCGGCATCGCCGCACCTGAGGGGAGAGGAGGGAGATCTTTCCGGGGTGGACAAGTTCAGGATTGCCCATAAGAATGCCGACTGGAATACAATTCTCGAACACGCCGAGAAAATAAAAGCCGGAACATCTTCATATAAACTGACAAGGATATGAAAGAACCACTCTCCTCAAAACGGATTGCAGTACTGATAGTTGAGGACGATCCTCACAGCCAGTTATATTTCAGGAAGCTGTTGTCGGGCATGTATGACACTGCTGTTGCCTCCTCCGCCAGGGATGCATGGGATCTGCTGCACAAGGAGTCCTTTGACATGGTGTTGATGGATATCTCCCTGAAAGGAGACGAGGACGGTCTCTCGCTGACGCGCAGATTGCGGACCGAAGAAGCTTTTAAGACATTGCCCATCGTGGCAGTGACGGCATATGCATTTCCTGACGACAAGCTCAGGGCTCTTGAAGCAGGCTGCACTGATTATCTGTCGAAGCCGGTCAGCAGCAATGATCTGCACATGAAAATTGCTGAGCTTACAAAAAAATAGTTATTTTTGCAGACCATATTTTGGGGCCTCTGCCTCCGCCAGCAGGCGGATACGGTGGTCAATACGGGGTGTAGCGCAGTTGGTAGCGTACTACGTTCGGGACGTAGGGGCCGGAAGTTCGAGTCTTCTCACCCCGACAAGAGAAAAAGCCTTTCCGCGAAAGCGGAGGGCTTTATTTTTTCTTTGCGATGAAAGCTTGCTTTCAGAAGCAGGAGAAAAAATGAAGCACGAAGTGAGCGAAGCGAACGACAGGCTTTTTCTTTTCAGCCGGCCTCATGGAAGTCCGCGAGCCTCGCCAATGCGAGCAATCTTCTCACCCTTTTCAGCCGGCCCTCTGGAAGTCCGCGAACCCACGCCAACGCGGGGGCGAGCAATCTTCTCACCCTTTTTCAGCCGGCCCCTGGAAGTCCGCGAGCCCGACCGGCGGAGGGCGAGCAACTCTTTCTTATTTTTCAAGCAGCTGATCTGCTGCAAGTACGAGAAACATGAAATTTGTCGCGCCTCCTCCCATCACATATTCCTGTTGCTGCCACAGGTACGGCCAGTCGAGCAACTCGGGAAAATCGGGACGGATGAGAGCCGTTCCCGATGAAACACCGCCAGGAATATATGACCAGTCGGCCCTGTTAACACCATAGGCGACAGTCGTCGACCTTACACCTACTCCCGAGGCGAAGGAAGCTGTATTTACCCCTGGATGAACTCCAAGAATGAAATTGAGAGCATTGAAGATATAATCAGCAGAGAAAATGTCGGGAAAAGCCTTGTGCAGATAATACTGTCTTACCCCAAAGCTCTGGATATCCCATCCTGCTCCCCAAATATGTGGACGGTAAGGTACTCCGAAGGGCGTCTCGGCCCCCTGTTGAATTATTTCTGATGAGAGCGATTTTACAGCCTCCCTTACCGAACTTGTAAATCCTTCATTTCCTAACTGTGTAAGAGAAGGACCAATGATCCAGGCAAGACTTCTTATCTCTTTTATTATATACAACTCATTATTAACGATATAATCCCTGTAGGCAGTTTCCCCGGTGGTGAGGTACAGTTCCATTGCAGCATGTATTTTTGATGATATTGATCGTCCGCTGATGGTGCGGTCGAGGTTGTAGATAGCTTCAGCTACTTCAAGGCATTGGATACTGAGTGTGTCGTTGAATCCTTTAAGTACCCTGGAGGCAGCCGCCAGGTGAGCTGCGGTTGTAAGTTCTCTTGAGGGATTTTCCTCAGTGAAGACCCACCTGTCATCGGGCTGTTCAGGTCGTCCAGCCTGTCCGTCGGTCATGGCAGCACCATCGCCAAGCAGTACATATTGCCTCAGAGTTGGGCAGATGATGCCTCTGTATAACCTGCCCAGATTTCTGTAACCTCCTACAACGGATAAGGCTCCATGTTCTATTTGCTGTAATATGTCAGGCTTCCCATCAGGCTGGTGAATTTCAACTATATGTGTACGCTGGTCAACAGTTGTTTCATCATACCTGATCCCAAAGGCCTCGTATGCCTGAGCGAGTATATAAACCTCCCCGCTCTGTGATTCAACCCTGAGATCATAATCGCCGGCATCGTGCCAGCCCCCGATGTTGAGGCCCGGGACATGTTCGCCGGATTTAAATTTTGTCAAAGTCGACGGGCCCTGTAAATATCCGTCGAAATGGTTTCTATCTGTCGGGGCCATCAGCGCATCGTCCATGTGACACAGATCGTGCCATACGCGGTATTTTTCATTAATGCGCATGTGACACATCTGTACTGGCAGAAAATACTCCAGAGTGGGCTGCCAGACATCGCGCTTATAAACATCTTCAGCGATTCTGAAGGGTTGTGATTCAAAATTTCCATAACGTATCCTGTACAGACCCTCCTTTTCAACAGACGTAAAGTCAAATTTCAGGTAATCGGATCTTAAAAACCTGCCCCATTGATCGGGTTTTGCGGACTTGACTACTTCGGACTTTCCGTCGGGGCTGATTCTTTCGAGTTCAGGATCTGACCTTTTACTATCGTTTTTATCAAGTTCAATTAGTGCATATTTCTGCTGTAAGGTGCGGTATCCTATCTGCGATACATGAATTATCGGATCGCTGGTCCAGTTGCTGATCGAATTAGGCGTAATAATCCATTCTATTGCTTTTTTCGTGACCCCGGGTGTAACGAGCGACCTTATTACGAACCAGCCGTTATTATGAATGTAACGGCCATCGATAAGCTGAAGATCTGATCCTGATGAACTGATTGTTAACCTCATCATCTGATCTTCAGGAGCAACAGTGAGTTGTTTCCCTGCAGCCATTGGTTGGGCTGAGACCAATTTCCCATTTTTATCGTACATGCCCGGGCCGTTGGCCTGGCGGGGAAAGATTCCCGATTTATTCCCGAGTATCCAGGTCTTTCCGAACAGTACACCCGGGAAGAGTTCCATGTTAAATCCCACCTTTTCTGCAAATTCCTCGGGAATGGGGCGGTCAAGATCAACGGTTACAACAACAGAGGCGCCACGGGCACGGGTTGTAACCGTATAATTAAAATAAAGATCGGGATAAAAGACCGGATTGTATCCTTTGCCATTGATTGCAGAATCGGGATATGTCAGATATGCAGTGATCGCATTGTTCGCCTTATCGGTAATTCTTTTCTTCTGTTTCGGTATAGGCTGCCACTGACCTGGTGTTTCATCGAGCCGCAGGTCGCCATTGGTGGCTATTCTCATGCCGTGCATTATTACTGCCACACCTCCCTGGTGACCCTCAGGGTATATGTCCTGAAAGGCCATCACGTTGACGCCGCCATTTTCAAAATACTCCTGTTCGTTGAGTTTAAACCCTTTTTGCTGCGAATAAAGAGCTAAGGGCAGAATGGTAGTAATAATCAGAAGAATTAGTTTTTTCATGATGTTTCAGATTCCGGATTTCAAATGTGAAGATACGAACTTCGCTGATCTTAGCAAATGGATTAATCATAGCACAGGAATCACTCTCCTTTTTCAGCTGGAATCAGGTCACCCTCCGGAAGTCCGTCGCAAAGCACCGCTTTGGGGCAATATTCTCATCCACTTCAGCCGGCTCGATGGAAGTCCGCCGCGCGCCAGGAATTAGATTTCATCACCTGGTTTCAAATAAAATCCGATTGCATTAAGAGATTCACTCTTACGGTAGTATTCAGGATCAGTTAGTTTTGTATTCTCCAGCCGTTTAACTTTTATCATATACACTGCCATCCTTCGGTTTCATAACCTGAACACCTTTTGTTGACCTGCTTCCCACCGCATTGATCTGAGAGGTGTTGAACAGAACAATCTTTTTAATGCTGCTCATTGTAACCAGATCAATATCATGTTCAATGAGTTCAATAAAGATCAAACGCGATTCGCTATTGAATGCATTCCTGAGTTTTTTCCTTGCGTACTCGGTTTGATAACTTTCCAAAGAAATTTTCCCGATTTTGCCATTTTCAAATGCTACAATCAGAAAACCTTTATATCTCTTTTCTCCGGTCAGATAGATCGGTTTTTCACCTGGTTCAAGATCAATTTTCTGCAGTGCCTGAAACTTGTCCATAAGTTCCTTTTTCTGAACTTTATATACATTACACAGGGAAGTAAAGACAAGGATCTCACTTGAATTAGAATCGTCCGCTACTTTAATTGTTGTGGATCCGGAAGGAGATTCTCTTATCAAATCATTTCTTTCTTCCATTTCTATTCTCCTTTTCAGACTTTCTGCACTTTGCATTGTTATCAGGTTTTAATTAAAACCCAAAAGTGGAAATTATTCTTTTTCAGTCGCCGGACACATAATCGAGCATTTCTGAAGCATTTTTATTCTCCGGATCAAGTTCCAGAGCCTGCTTGAAATATGTCTTCGCTTTATCGTAGTTGAAATTTTTCATGTGTGTCCTTCCCAGATGATAAAGCGCAGAAACATGTTTGTCTGTCTTGTTCAGAAGCTTTTCAAAAAAGGAGATCGCCTCATCATACTTCCCCGACGCCTTCAGTGCAATACCCATGTAGTAGTTCGCCATCAGAGTTTCCGGACAGTACTCAATGAGCTTCCTGTATGAAGCTATGCTCTTATCTTCCTTGCCCAGATGATAATAAGCCAGTCCCAGCCAGAGATACGTCATGGGCAGATGCTTGCCCGATTCAATTATCTTATTGAAAATTTTAACAGCTTCCGAAAAATTAGTGGATCTGTACAGAGCAACTCCCAGCTTGTACATTACATACGGACTGTCAGGCTTTATCTTCAGAATCTTTTCAAGGTAGCTGATTGACTTTGACATCTCGCCAAGAATGTAATACACATTGGAAAGCTCGAGCAGTATGTGTATGTTTTCAGGATTTTCCTTCTCAGCACATTCAAAATATGCTGCAGCCTCTTTCACATCCCCTTCGAGGAGTGTCATGAAGGCATCATCAATGCATTTGTGACCTAGTTCAGCCATTGGATTTAATTTTTAATTGAATAAACTAATGTGCGATTTGAAATCGGGATATACTCCTGTTTCCCGAATACATTCTTAAATGCCGGTCTGATGATCCTTTTTGCGGAAAATGTAAGCTCCTCAATACGGTGGGTGCACCAGCCCGAAACCCTTCCGATTGCAAACAGAGGGGTATAAAGTTCCTTTGAAATATCAAGACATGAATATACAAAACCGGAATAGAAATCAACATTGATACATACTACCTTGGTTGATTTTTCTCCCTTGAACACTCTGAAAACTTCAGGTGTGAGTCTTTCCACAAGGGAATAGAGTTCAAATTCATCAAGCCGGCCCTTTTCTATTGCCAGTTCTTTTGCCTTGGATTTTAAAATTGCAGCCCTGGGATCAGAGATAGTATAGACAGCATGTCCTATTCCATAGATCTTTCCGGAAAAATCATTTGCCTTTTTATTGAGGATCTTAAGAAGATGTGCTTTCACTTCCTCTTCATCCTTCCAGTTCTTTACATTTACTTTCATATCTTCCATCATTTCCAGAACCCTGACATTTGCCCCGCCATGCAATGGTCCTTTTAATGATCCTATAGCAGAAGTTATTGAAGAATAAATATCGGTTTCAGAGGAACTGGTCACCCTCATTGTAAATGTGGAGTTATTACCACCTCCGTGTTCAGCATGAAGAACCAGAAGAAGGTCAAGCAGATCAGCCTCGAGTTTTGAGAAACCGTTGCAGTCACCTTTTATCAAATACAGGAAATTCTCAGCTGTAGTCATACTTGGGCTGCGGGTGACGGATTGAAAGTGTCTTTCCCTTGTACAGGTGTCTTAATGCCTGATATGAATAAGCAACTATTGTCGGAAATTTTGCAATAATGTTCAACGACTGCTTGATCATATTATCAAGTGCGATACTATCCGGTTTCTCATCAAGAGTATATAATCCCAGCACAGATCTTGCAAGAATATTCAGTACATCCTTGCCTTTCATCGAAAGTATCATGTCTTTTGTAAAATCATCAGGCAGAGCGCCGCAGGGAAGCCAGATGTTCTGAGAACTCTTTCAGCTCTGCTTTGTTTGGCAGATGCCCTGTCAACAGAAGAAAAACAGTTTCATCAAAACCGTGCCTCTTATCTTTCTGAAATCCGGCTACAATATCTTCAATATCAATTCCCCTGTACAATAATCTTCCCGGAACAGCAATAAACTTGTCGCCTTCCTTCTTATAACCAACCACTTCTCCGACTTTTGTCAGTCCGACAAGAACACCTGATCCATCAGCATTGCGCAGTCCCCGTTTTACGTCATATTTCTCAAATAATTCACTGTCGATCTGGCATGATTCCCTCACAGATGCTTCTAGCTGTGAAAATAAATTATTGTCTTCCATATGAGTATTATTATTAATGATTGTGTTTAAATATTTGAAATTATTGCATCAGCAAACTCAGAAGTTTTGAGAAGTTTTGCATTCTCGGTAAGCCTGTGAAAATCATAGGTCATCATTTTATTCTGTAAGGTCTTTTCGAGCCCGTTGTATATTTTATCTGCTGCCTCATCCCATCCCATATATTCAAACATCAGTCCGCCGGAAAGTATCACCGAACCTGGATTAACCTTATCCTGATCAGCATATTTCGGGGCTGTACCATGAGTGGCTTCAAATATTGCATGCCCGGTCTCATAATTGATATTTGCTCCCGGGTGCAATTCCAATTCCGCCAACGATTGCTGCAAGGGCATCAGAAATATAATCGCCGTTAAGATTCAGTGTGGCAATGACCGAGTATTCTGCCGGTCTGGAAAGTATCTGCTGGAGAAATGCGTCAGCAATTACATCTTTAATAAGGAGTTTCCCTTCAAGTTCTGCTCTCTTCATGTGCTTCGTTTGCCGCAGCTTCCCCCTTCTCAGCAGAGATCTTTTTATGCTGGTTCCATGTGAATACCTTATCGCCAAACTCCCTTTCAGCCAGGGCATATCCCCATTTCATAAATGCTCCTTCGGTAAACTTCATAATGTTTCCCTTGTGAACCAGTGTCACCGAAGGCAATTTCCTTTTCAGGGCAAAAATGATAGCCTGCCTTATAAGCCTTTCCGAACCTTCCCTTGAAACAGGCTTGATGCCAATTGATGATGTTTCAGGAAATCTTATTGATTTTACGCCCATATCTGCGATCAGGAATTTTTTGAGCCTGTCGGCTTCAGGGGTACCCTCCATGAATTCAATGCCGGCATAAATATCTTCCGTGTTTTCCCTGAAGATGTGCATGTTGACATCCTCGGGTTTTTTAACCGGACTCGGAACGCCGCTGAAGTACCTTACCGGCCTGTAACATGTATAAAGATCAAGTACCTGGCGCAGGGCAACATTGAGTGACCTCATACCTTCACCGACAGGAGTCGTAAGTGGGCCCTTAATGCCAACAAGGTACTCCCTGAATGCAGCCAGGGTCTCATCGGGAAGCCAGTTTCCTGTGAGGTTAAAGGCCTTCTCCCCTGCAAGCACCTCTTTCCATTCCACCTTTCTTTTGCCATTATAGGCTTTCTCTGCCGCAGCATCAAATACTCTTACAGATGCCTTCCATATATCCCTTCCTGTTCCGTCACCTTCGATGAATGGAATTATGGGGAAATCAGGTACAGTCAGTTTGCCATTTTCAATTCGGATTTTTTCGGCCATATCACTATTCTTCTTGTAACTATTTATCTATTCATTTAGCATTGTTTCTGCTTCTTATCAGGTTCAATGCGCTTCCGGCCCTGAACCATTCGATCTGTGCTTCATTGAAGGAATGGTTTGCAAAGATGGTCTCTTCTTCACCGTCTGAGTGATGTATTATTATTTTGATCTTCTTCCCCGGGGAGAACTCATTCAGACCGGTAATGTCAAATTTGTCGGTTTCCCGTATTCTGTGCATAGTCATCTTTGTCTGCAAATGTCAGGGCAAGAACACCCTGTTTTTTAAGATTTGTTTCATGAATTCTTGCAAATGACTTTGACAGTACGGCTTTTACATTCAGGAAGCGCGGTTCCATAGCTGCATGTTCCCTTGATGACCCTTCTCCGAAATTCTCCTCCCCGACAACGATGGATCCCAGTCCTGAAGCTTTATAATGCCTTGCAACCTGCGGAACCGGCTCATAATTTCCGGTAATCTGGTTAACTATATTATTTGCCTGATCATTGAAGCTGTTGATGGCACCTATCATATAATTATCGGAAATCCTGTCCAGGTGTCCGCGATACCTGAGCCAGAATCCTGCCATTGAAATATGGTCGGTAGTGCATTTGCCTTTAACTTTGATGAGCAAAGGCAAACCTTTAAAGTCGTTCCCGTCCCATTCAGGGAATGGAGCCAATGCCTGAAGTCTGTTCTGAATCAGGGTCTAATTATCACTGAAATTCTTGCCTTATCACCGGAGGGTTCCTGCAATCCGCTCTCAAAACCGGTAAATCCTTCCGGGGGAAGATCAAATCCCGACGGCTCCGCCAGCTTCACTTTTTCTCCGTTCCTGTTTGTAAGAAAGTCGGTGACAGGATTGAATGTAAGGTCACCCGCAATGGCAAGTGCTGTGACAATTTCCGGCGATGCGACAAAAGCGTGTGTGTTGGGATTGCCGTCAGTCCTTTTCGCAAAATTCCTGTTGAACGAATGAACAACTGTATTTACCTCCTTTTTATCGGCACCCTCACGGTCCCACTGCCCGATGCATGGTCCGCACGCATTTGCAAAGACAGTGCCTCCGATTTTCTCAAATGTTTCAAGAAATCCATCCCTCTCTGCTATAGCGCGTATCTGTTCTGAGCCCGGAGTTATCGTGAACTGCGATTTTGCCACAAGATTTTTCTTTAGAGCATCCGCCGCCACTGATGCAGCTCTTGACAGATCCTCGTAGGAAGAGTTTGTACATGATCCGATCAGTCCAACCTCAACTTTCAGGGGCCATCCGTTCTGAACTGCGACCTTCTTCATTTCCGAAATCGGAGTTGCAAGGTCAGGAGTGAAAGGTCCGTTTATGTAAGGCTCAAGCTCTGAAAGATTTATCTCCAGAACCCTGGTCGAAATATTTTTCGGGATCCGCATAGACCTCAGCATCAGCAGTAAGATGCTCGCTTACCCCCTGTGCAAGCTTGGATATTTCAGCACGGCCGGTCGAATCAAGGTACCTCGCCATTGCCTGATCATAACCGAATACCGAACAGGTTGCACCAACCTCGGCGCCCATGTTGCAGATCGTTGCCTTCCCGGTGCAGGAGAGAGACTCTGCTCCTTCTCCGAAGTATTCAATGATACAGCCTGTTCCGCCCTTTACGGTAAGCATGCCCGAAACTTTAAGGATAATATCTTTTGCCGAGGTCCACCCGTTCAGCTTCCCGGTAAGCTTCACACCTATCAATTCCGGGAATTTCAGTTCCCATCCCATTCCGGACATGACATCAACGGCATCGGCACCGCCAACACCAATTGCAATCATTCCCAGACCACCGGCATTTACGGTGTGCGAGTCAGTTCCGATCATCATGCCACCGGGAAAGGCATAGTTCTCAAGTATTATCTGGTGGATAATCCCTGCACCCGGTTTCCAGAAATCAATATCATATTTATCGCAGATTGACTTCAGGAAATCATAGACCTCCCTGTTAGTCACATTTGAAGTCCTCAGATCATCTGCCGATCCTGTTTTAGCCATAATGAGATGATCGCAGTGCACCGAAGCGGGAACTGCCGAAGCAGTCCCTGCCGGCCATAATGAACTGCAGCAGGGCCATCTGGGCAGTGGCATCCTGCATTGCTACCCTGTCCGGTGCAAAATCCACATAATCGACACCACGCACCCGTGATTTGAATTCTGTTTTGTCGAATAAATGTGCATAGAGTACTTTTTCGCTGAATGTGAGCGGCTTTCCGATATTTTTCCTCACCTCTCCCATGAGGCTGGGAAGCTTATCGTAATATGATTTTATCAGTTCAATATTGAGAATCATTTATGGAAGTCTTTTAGTTTGTGGCAGTAATAACTGTTCCCTTTTCAACAAGATCCTTTTCAAACTGTACCTTTTCGAAAGTAAACCTGCCTGAAAGAAATTCCATCAGTTTTGAGGTGTCTTCAAAGGCATTGCCCAGACAGGTTGAGGCACCCGGAGATGGTGTAATATTGAAGATTATGTTTTCACCCAGTATCTTTGCTTCTCCAAGTTCAAGTTTTTTTGTTTCATTGTTTATGATCTGGGGTCTCGTTCCTCCAACCTTTTTAGCGAATTTTATCTCATCAAGTTTTACGTTCGGAACAATTTTCCTGATCTCTTTAAGGAATGATCTTTTCCCTATCCAGGGGAAGTCATAAACTACATTTTTGAGAAGGTAGTTAAAAATTACCTTGTCAGAAGATATTTTGAATATGCTTAAAACGGCCCTGAAGCTGAAACCAAATGTTTTCCAGTACTCCCAGAATGTGCTGTAATTATATCTTTCCAGGAAGAATATCGGTTTTGCCGTAGGGCCGAACCGTGTAATATTTTCATTGTTCACTTCCGGATCGCCATGGACAGCTGCAAAGGGGAGCTTGGGGATCTGCATCGTATATACCTTGCCGTTGAGAACCCTTGGGCCGGTATAGAAACTGCCGGCCATCGACAGGATTGAATAGCTTTTACCGTATCCGAGCGATTTGGCAAATTTCAGGCTATGGCTGCCGGCGGTGACAACAACGGCTCCCGTTTCAAAATCACCCTTATCAGTTTTAATTATGAAATTACTCCCCTCACGGATTATTTTATCCACCTTAGTCGACATGTAAACAGATATGTCAGGATTAAGAGCTTTGGCATTCTCCGCAAAAGAGTGACTTAACCTTCTGAAATCAACTGTATAACCATCTTCTGTCACCAATGCAAGCAGTTCCTGATCCGGATCACGTCCTTCAAGAACTCTTGGTTCAATTTTGCCAATCTCTTCCCTGCCGATCATCTTCAGTTTTGGAAACAACTGGCCAAAAGAAGGATACCGGTCGCGCAATGTTTTTACCTGATCCTTGCCAACGGCAAGCACCATCTTCGGGACCTTAATAAAAATACCCTCATCGCCCTTTACGGCTTTTTCATGTTCAAGGTAATTCATCACCATATCAGCGTATCGTTTTACCTTCTTTGCCTTTTCAAGTGTATAGTTTGTTTCAATATCACCGAAATGAAGAGTCTGGCTGTTCATCCTGGGAGATGAGTTTACAAGTCCGAAGTCGGCATACTTCTCAATCAGACCGATGTTTTTGACATTTGTGTATTTGCTGAGGGTATACAACAGTGCAGTACCGCTTACTCCACCTCCGATAATTATTACATCGTGTTTCATGTTCAACCAGGGACTATTATGAATATTTAAATTTAAAATATATTATGAAATTTAATTTCTGAAATCATGCTACAAGAAAGTCTATTTTTAAGAACAATGCTCAGAAAGATGTAATTATCAGGGCGAAAAATTGCCTTGAATGTCAGTAAAATGACAAACGAATTTGTCTTTTGTTTAACAACCGAAGGGTGGTTTTGTTTAACGTCAGATAAGATTTGTAAATACTTTTAAGGGAAAGCAAAAAAATACCAGCGCCGTCAGGTGCTGGTCATTTTTCTTAATCGGCCGGGTCCATTGAAATCAATGTAACCCCTCCCCGGCGGAGCGGAGGAAACTTGCGACGCAGGGTTTAATTTTTTATTTCGGTGCCTGCACCTTCACTGTTTTTCACCGGTATCACCAGCTTCATACCCGTCATGGGGAAGATGAGCCCCTCATTTGCATCCTTGATTTCACGTACGGTGACATTATACTTCTGGGCGATGTCCGACAGGGACTCGCCCTTTTTTACCTTGTGGTATGTTTTGGGTTCAGGCTTTGCCTTCTGTTTTTCAGGTTCCGGTGAAGCAGCCTGGGGCTGAGCTTGAGTTTGAGTTTGAAGTCTGGGTTTGAGTCTGAGCAGGGGGCTGCTCCTGGTGCGGAACAGTAGCCTTTGTCTCAGCCGTTGAGGTCTTGACCTCCTTCTCCGCATCCCTG
This sequence comes from uncultured Bacteroidales bacterium, assembly GCA_963730615.1. Taxonomy (GTDB): domain Bacteria; phylum Bacteroidota; class Bacteroidia; order Bacteroidales; family VadinHA17; genus SR-FBR-E99. The sequence goes on from CAVSSR010000005.1 coordinate 111,127, forward strand.
GCGACCTCTTCCGCCGGGGTTATTCCGTCAGGGGTCTCCTCCTTCACAAAAGTCACATAATCTGATGGCGGGATCTTAAGCATCTGGCCAATCTGGATCTCATTACGCGGGACATCATTTACCCTGATGATCGCTTCAACAGTGACCTTGTAATCTCTCGACAATGAATAGAGCGTCTCCCCTTTCCTGACTTTATGCATGCGGTAGCCCTCAGACTCAGCTTTTGCAGCAGGCACGGCGGGCTTATCTTCCCTGGTTGAAGAAACGGAGGCCGGGGGCGGTGTCTCCTTCTCCGGTGAAGCCTTGGCTTGCTGCTCATAAACAGCAGCTGTTGTTGCAGGCGGTCCGGATTTGATCATTGTCGCGGCAAGAGCACCTGATTGAGGTACCTTTAGCATCTGACCCTCCTGTATTCCGTTGGCGGGGATTACGTTATTGCTTGTGATGGCATCGATTGTAACCTTATAGGTCTTGTGCTATCGAATAGAGAGTCTGATCCTTCAGGACAAGATGCATATAATAGGTAGTACCATCAAGTACCACTTTCTGATCTGATACCTGATAGCTAACCTGCCCTGATAATGTTGCCGGAACCAGGAGCGCAACAATTAACAGGATGACCGGTAGAGTTAGGGTTTTTAACATACTTCTTGCTTTGTACTATGCAAATGTAGTATTTTCACATAAATGATAACATTATTCATGGCAAGTCACAATCATGTTGTGAACTGCAGTTCGGTCAGGGTCTTGTAAAGACCGGTGCCGTTTGAAAGCAGTTCGGCATGAGTACCCTGCTCGACGATTGTTCCCTCATTCAGGACAATGATTGTGTCAGCTTTCCTGATGGTAGCCAGACGGTGAGCTATGACAAGTGATGTGCGCCCCTCCATGAGCTTCTCCAGTGCCTCCTGTACAAGCCTTTCAGACTCGGAATCAAGAGATGAGGTTGCCTCATCCAGGATCAGTATTTTAGGGTCCTTCAGTACTGCACGGGCAATGGCTATACGCTGACGTTGCCCTCCTGAGAGCTGTACACCGCGCTCACCCACCACCGTGTCCAGTTTTTCAGGGAACGATCTGATAAAGTCCCATGCATTTGCCTTGACAGCAGCATTAATTATCTCCTCCTCACCGGCCCCCGGCTTTCCGTAACCAATATTTTCGCGGATGGTGCCTCCGAACAGAAATACATCCTGCATCACAACAGCCATCTGCGCACGCAGGGCAGTGACGGGGAAAACACTGCTGTCACGGCCGTCCAAAAGAATCCGTCCGCTGTTCGGTTCATAAAATTTCAGTAACAATGATGCTATAGTGGATTTCCCGGCGCCGCTGGGTCCCACAATTGCGACCTCCTGACCCGGTTCAACGCTGAAGCTGACATCCCTCAGAACAGTAACCTCATCACGTGACGGGTACCTGAAACCTACTTTCTCAAAGGTGATCTGCCCGTGAAGGGCTTGTACAGGGTCAGGCAGGTAATTATCATCAATTTTTTCGGTAGGCTCATCAAGCAGTAACAGAAGATTTTCAGCTGCCCCAATTGTCTTCTGCAGCCTGGTGTATACTCCTGCCATCCCTGCAATATTTCCTCCGATGAAACCTGAATAAATGACAAATGAGAACAGCTCCCCTGCTTCCATCTTTCCATCGGCTATCATAGCAGCACCACGCCACACCACCGCAGCCATTGAAATAAAGAAGCCCAATACAATGAATGAGATTGCTGCCTGGTACTTGCCTCCCTTAATGCCAGTCCGGGCAACCTGTTCCGTTTTTTCGCGGTACCTGTTGCTTTCAAAAGTTTCGTTGGTGAACGCCTTTACATTCTGTATACCCTGCAGTGTTTCTTCAACGATGGTATTCGATTCTGCCACATATGACTGGGCCTTCTTTGAGTACCGGCGAATGGCCCTTCCTGAGTAAAAAGCGAACAGGGCCATGGCAGGCACGATGGCTAGAGTGAACAGGGTAAGCTGGTAGGATGAGACCATCATGAAGGTTATGCCGCCGATAATGACAAGCATCTGCGAGAGGAGATCGGCAAGGGTGCCGGTGAGCGAGTCCTGCAGCAGCGATATATCCGATGAGATCCGGCTGTTCAGCTCTCCCACCCTGCGCTCGGAGAAGAACGACATGGGCAGCCTGATCAGATGGTTGTACAGATGCTGACGTATTGAAGCCAGTGTCTTCTCCGTCACCATCACAAAGAGCCTGGTACGGAGATAGGAAAAGAGTGCCTGGGCTGTAAGGATGACGAGCAACAGTATTCCTGTACTGCGAATTCTCTCAAGCATCTCCCCCTTGTTGGCTATGTCAACCATGTCGCCGAGGAGCTTGGGAAATAAAAGGCTCGCGCCTGTTGACACCAGAAGGCATATCAGACCGAGTGCGAAGAGCCATCCGTATGGCTTAAGGAACATGTACAGCTTCGACAGTTCCCGCAAACCACTGCCTGCCTTTTTGGTTTTCCCCTCTGACATTTTTACAGATACTTACACAAGGATGCAAATATAGGCCAAACTTCACCGTGTTGGAACGCCGGTGAATATTTACCCTGTGACAGAAATAAAGTAAGGCAGAATGACCTGTTACCTGATGGCTTTGTATTTTTTAAGGATCTCTGATGTCCCCATCATAAAATCGATATACTGGGCACGGTGGTAAGGAAGTTCGCTGGCGGTGTTCTTCCTTGAGAGCTTACCTCTGAAACTTTCAATGGTGTCGTATCCCTTTGAATCCATCCATTCCTCCAGTTCCTTTATCATTACAGCGATTATATCTATACCGTTTTTATAGAGAGCGCTGACGACCTCAACACTGTCAGCGCCGGCCAGGAGCATCTTTATCACGTCATGGCCGTTCAGAATTCCTGAGTTAGCACATACTGAGGCATTGATATTCCCGTAAAGCAGTCCTGCAAAACGCAAAGGCAGCCTGTGGTCATCGGAAGAGCTGAGGTTGTAAGGAAACACATGCCGTTCCGTTTGGGTGTTGATATCGGGCTGGAACAGGCGGTTGAACAGTACAAGGCCGTCAGCCTTCGCCTTGTCAAGGGATGAGATTAATCGTCAGCGGATTTGTGTAGAACGGACTCAGCTTCACCGAGACAGGGATCTTGACCGCTGCCTTCACATCCTGGAATATCTTAACCTGATTCCTTTCAATATCAGCGTTTACGTCGTCCATTTTCTCAGGAAGTGTATAAAAATTCAATTCAATGCCATCTACACCTGTCTGTTCAATCATTTTAGCATATCCAACCCATGTCTCGTCAACGATGGCATTCAGGCTTGCCAGAACCGGAATTGAAACCGCTTCCTTGGCCTTCCTTAAATTCAACAGATGTTCCTGGGGATCCTGAGGACCGGTTTTGGAGTTTGGAAAAAGTGTGATCATTTCAGCATTCCGCTCTTCATACTCTGTCTTGAGCTCATACATCTCAAGATTTTCAAGAGTGATCTGCTCTTCAAAAAGTGTCTTGTAAACAACAGCCGCAGCGCCTTTCTCTTCCATCTTTTTCAGATTGTCAATATTGGTGACCAGGTTACTGGCTCCGACGATAATGGGATTCTTCAGCTCAAGACCCATGTACCTTGTTTTCAAGTTTGCCATTACATTTCTATTTTATAGGTTATCTACTCAATTCTGACCAGACAATCGGATTAACTGTATACGACTTTTTCAGAGGCAACAGTCCGGGGACTGTTGCATAAATATTAAACAATTCACATTTATTATTGTTCAATGATTAACCCGGCAGCAAATAAAACGTTGTTAATCAAGGGTAGTTAGTAATTTTAGTACTTCATCAGGCAGAAAACAAGATATGGAAGAACAACAGTTTGTGGCTTTGTTAAGAGGCATAAATGTCGGTGGAAACAACATCATTAAAATGGCCGATTTAAAATCGTGCTTTGAGGGGATGGGCTTTACCGGCGTTTCGACATATATTCAGAGCGGCAATGTTATTTTCTCATCCGGTGAGCGCGACAAGGCAAAGCTTACCAGGAAGATAGAGAAGGTACTGTCTGAAAGGTTCAGTTACAAATCACAGATAGTACTTGTCACATACCGGGAACTTGAAGCTATTGTTGCCGGAGCGCCATCCGGATTCGGGAAATTTCCCGGTGAATACAAATATGATGTGATGTTCCTGAGAGAAGGACTTTCCGCGTCTGATCTGCTCCGGCAAATACCTTTAACCGAAGGTGTCGACCAGGTCTGGAACGGAGCCGGAGTAATATATTTTTCGCGTCTGGGAAGCAAGTCATCGCAGAGCAGAATGAGCAAGGTCATTACCATGCCTTTTTACAGGGAGATTACAATACGAAACTGGAACACAACAACAGCAGCTTCTTAATTTTTCATAATCAGCGCTATTACACCATGGAAGAACATTTCGTCAAGATTATCAGAACAGAGCAGTTAACGCATGACGTTAAAAGATTCCAGGTTGAGAAACCGGAAGGATATTCATTTATTCCCGGGCAGGCTACTGATGTATCGGTAAACAGGCCGGATCTCAAAAGCAAAAAGAGACCTTTCACATTCACCGGTTTAACCACCGCCCCTTATCTTGAGTTTACAATTAAGATATACCCATCGCACAAAGGGGTTACGAGCGAAATGGACAAGCTTAAACCCGGTGATGAAATTATCATCCGGGATGTGTGGGGCGCAATTGCCTATAAGGGAAAGGGAGTTTTCATAGCCGGCGGTGCGGGCATTACCCCGTTTATTTCCATATTCAGGGATCTGCGGGAAAAGAATGAGGTCGCCGGCAACACACTGATCTTTGCGAATAAAACAAAAGCTGATATAATCCTGGAGCAGGAATTTCAAAAGTTACTGGGCAGGGATTTTATTAATATTCTCTCAGACGAAGTAATTGACGGATATTCTCACGGAATGCTGAGTGAGGATTTTCTTAAGGCCACATCAGTGATTTCAGCAGAAAATTCTACGTATGCGGTCCGCCGCCGATGATGACTGCCGTGAAGAGTCAGCTGGCAAACCTGGGAGTCGGTAAAAATTCCATTGTAGTGGAGTTTTAGTATCTGCAGGTTGCCATTGTATCCCCCGGCCAGGGAAAAAGTCCGGTGAAAATTACAGGATCAAAATAATCAGGCATAGGATAGTCTGACAGTACCTGCCTGTCGTAAAATTTATAAATTCATGTTGGCTATGGGACGAATCCTGCTAATTTTGTCTGTTGCCTTACCTATCCTTTTATGACCGAACTCGACAACCTTAAGAATCTTGTTCTTGCACCGTATATCCTGAAAGCTACTGCACTGATCAGGGTGCAGCGCCAGGTTGGCGGCAACCAGTTCCGCCACTGTTTTTCAACTCTCGGGATCCTGCTTGATTATAAATTCTTCAATGACAGCGTATTACTTAAGGCCTCCCTGCTTCATGACCTCCTTGAAGACCTGCCTGAAACACAGGTGGATGAGATCAGGTGGATAGACAATGAAGGAAACCAGGTGGTAAATCTTGTTCTGGAAGTGACAAAGCAAAAAGAAGAAATCAAAGATTCAATACCTGCAACGTGTACTTGACTGGGGTTCAAAAAATGCATTACTGCTTAAATGTGCCGACAGGATCAGCAATCTCACTGACCTTCACCGCGACACTCAGACTCCTGAGCATATTTCCGGTTACCTCGATCAGACCGAACAGTACGTAATTCCAATGGCAAAACTGGTGAACCCCGATATGGTGATCGAACTCACTGACCTGGTCGACAGGAGAAGGAAAATACTGAAAATTATGGAAGGTGGTCAGTAAGGGAGACCTACACCTGGGTTCAGTACAAATACCTGTGGCACTCTGAACAGTTAGCTTCTTTCCAGCTTGTTCCAATATCTATCGGGTGCTGAAATTCAAGCGTATCCCTGATATTTGTGTACTGCCATCATATCCGGTTTGCCCTGGCCGATAATTGTGTGACAAAGATTACAGTCCTTCGTAATTTTCTTCCCGCTTTCTGACGTAAAAACATCATTGTGGCACCTGAAACATCCCTCTACCTCAAGATGTCCGATATGATTGGGGTACACATCATAAGATACTTTCATCGCTGCAAAAGTATTCTGACTGTAGGCTTTTTGCAGTGCTGCTACTGACTGATCAATTCTGGTTTCATTTTTTTCAAAATAGTCACCAAAGTCAGACTTGTAATAATTGATGATCCCATCCCTGATCTGCATAAATGCAGTGTCCTTATCGGTGAAAGTATTTCTGAGAATTCCCATCGCTGTTCTTTTTATAAAGGGAATTTCCTTAGACACTTCACCCGTAAGCATTGCCTTATCAAAATATACAGGCGGGGATTTGTAATCGTGAGAAGGCCTGTTATGGCAATCTATACAATCCATCGTTCTGGGTAAGGTCGCAGCTATAGTACTGTCAGATATTTCGTTATCAGGATTTCTGTAAACTTCAATCTCTCCGGTGGCTTTATTGGTGTACTTCACATATGTTATTACCTCACGCTTGTCATTTTCAGAAATATATTCAATATTGATGTCCGGGTTTATATGCCAGTGTATTCCTTCTGAAAAGCCAAGATCACTGAATTCTGGTCCGGTTTTCATCTGCAGTACAATATCCCACTCAGAGTTAAGTGAATCTGCCAGGTAAGTACTTGTTTGACTGAAGTTTCCTGGAATAAAATTTCTGAGGCCAATGGCATCTTTCGCATGTTTCTCTTGCCGGACGCAAGTCATTGAGGGGCGTTTCAATGGGTGAAGGATATGTTTTTGTTGCCACGGCATAAACCTGGTGCAATCCTGACAGCTTTGACTTGACATACCATGATGTCCCTGACCCGACATGACACTCAACACATGCAACATTGGCATGACTTGAATTCTGGTAAGCCGTATATTCGGGTTCCATGACCTTATGACAAAGAGTCCCGCAGAATTCTACCGATTCCGTAAGATGATATGCCTCGAAACTCCCATAAGTGGAAAGGAAAAGAATAATTACTGTCGCTATTGTAAAACCGATAAATGCTTTTCTGTGTTTCGGATTGTTCAGATCAACCGACGGAAACCGTTTTTTTTCATCCCCGGCAATTCCTGCAGCTCTTTTTCTTGATACCACAATTCCTACCGGTATCATTATCAGCCCCAGCAACAGAAATCCGGGCAGAATAATGTATATGAATAATCCCAGATAAGTAGCGTTCTTACCTAAAACAGTCGACATAATAAAAAGTACAATTATCAGCAGCAGATTAATAATTGCTATCAGGGCGCCAATTATTGTTATCCAGTTCCTGTATGGAATACTTAAGTTTCATTTATGAAAGATTTTAAGGTTTAACCAAGCAGTTCTTTTACTTTGGCCGAAATCTCTTTGCCGTCAGCCTTGCCAGCCAGCTCTTTTGTGGCAACACCCATCACCTTGCCCATATCTGATGGTGCTTTGGCGCCGACCCGTTCTATTATCGCTTTCAGGACGTTAACCAGCTCCGCTTCACTCATCTTTGCCGGGAGATATCCCTCGAGCACTGCGGCCTCGGATTCTTCCTTCTCATACAGGTCGGCCCGGTTCTGTTCCCTGTAGATAGTTGCGGATTCTTTCCTCTGCTTGACGAGCTTCTGGATGATTTTTATTTCTTCATCAGAAGTAAGAATTGTGGCAGAACCTTTCTCTGCTTTAGCCAGGATGAATGCCGTTTTTGCGGCTCTCAGGGCTTCAAGCTTACCCTTATCCTGTGCTTTCATGGCGGCCATCAGGTCGCTGGCAATTTTTTCTGTGAGTGACATAGTTATGCAGTGTTATGTAACAGTATCTGATTCGAATCAATATATAAAGATAAGAAAAGCTGCGGTCTCCATCAATTTATAAACCCTCACTTTCGGTCGAACACATTGAAAAGCTGGGGCAGGCTTTCTGATTGGTTTTTCATCTTACTGCTGTGCTCATGGAGTAAGGATATGACGCGGGATTTGTACCCCGCTCCTTATCCGGATCTGACCGCATCACTGAACTTCATCTTCCCTCCTGCCTGCAGCTGCGAATGAGTTACAAAATTAACATTCAGCTTTCTGCCGTTAAGCAAAACGTCTTCCACATAGAAATTCTCCACTGCTGTTTTCCGGAGCTTCTATAACCAGCTTCCTGTCCATCTTCAAATGTCACCGTCACCTTCCTGAACAGAGGCGATCCGAGAACATATTCTCCTGTCCCGGGAGTTACGGGGTAAAAACCAAGTGCGCTGAAGACATACCATGCCGATGTCTGTCCGTTATCCTCGTCGCCGCAGTAGCCGTCAGGGGTATAGTTATAGAGCTTGTCCATCACCTCCCTGACCCGCATCTGCGCTTTCCACGGCTCGGGTGTATAGTTGTACAGGTAGATCATATGCTGCACGGGCTGGTTGCCGTGAGCATAGTTGCCCATGTTCATTATCTGCATCTCGCGTATCTCATGAATTGGAAAACCGTAATAAGAATCATCAAAGACCGGCGGCACGATGAAAACCGAGTCCAGCATCTGTGCCATCTGTTGCGTACCTCCCATCAGATCAGCCAGTCCCGCCACATCATGGAACACGCTCCAGGTATAGTGCCAGCTGTTACCCTCTGTAAAGGCATCACCCCACTTGTACGGGCTGAAAGGGGACTGGAAGGTACCGTCTTCGTTCCTGCCTCTCATCAGCTTGCGCTCGCTGTCAAAGACATTCCGGTAATTCTGTGACCTGGCTGCATAAAGACCGGTCTCCTCCTGCGGCCTGCCAAGGACTGTTGCCAGACGCCACAGGCACCAGTCGGCATAGGCATATTCAAGCGTACGTGCAACATTTTCATCTATCCCGGCATCATAGGGTACATATCCGAGATTATTATAGTACTCAGCACCGTACCGCCCTACCGAATGCACCGGACCACTGCCTTTTGTGTTCTTGACCAGGGCACTCCAGAGAGTATCAATGTTGTAACCTCTTATTCCATTAAGGTAAGCGTCAGCGATCAGCGAAGCCGAGTTGCTGCCGATCATGCAGTCGCGGTGGCCGGGACTGGCCCATTCGGGCAGCCAGCCACTCTCGAGGTAAGCATTCACAAGACCCTCCATAATGTGTGAGCTGATCTCCGGATAGAACAGTGTTATGAATGGCATCGCAGCCCTGAAGGTGTCCCAGAAACCGTTGTCGGTGAAGAGCCTTCCGGGGAGGACCTCCCCGTTGTACGGACTGTAGTGAACAATATTCCCTTTGTCATCATATTCGTAGAACATCCTCGGGAAGAGAAGCGTGCGGTAAAGTGTCGAGTAGAATGTCCTTATCCGGTCATCAGTCCCTCCTTCAACCCGGAAACGGCCCAGCTCATCATTCCAGCGGTTTCTTGCGGCATCCCTGACCTCGTCAAAGCCACGATTGGCGATCTCACGTTCAAGGTTCAGCATGGCCTGCTCAGGCGATATGAATGACGATGCCACACGGGCAGTTACAACCTCCCCGCGGCGGGTTCGGAAACCAATCACAGCCACTGCATGATCACCCTCCTGACCCGTGTTTTCGGGAACCTTTTTACCGTCGGTCCAGGTTGAATAAAAATCGAAATCACGGTCAAAGATGATAACAAAGTAGTTATGGAAATTGTCCGGCACGCCACCGTGATTATTGCGGCAAAAACCGATGATCTTCCTTTCAGAGGGTATGACCTGAACCATCGACCCTCCGGCAAAGGCATCTATGACTACGGCGGAAGAATCATTTTCAGGGAAGGTGAATCTGAAATAAGAAGCTCTTTCAGTGGGTGTGACCTCTGCCGTAATATCATGATCTGCAAGATAAACGCTGTAGTAGTAGGGTTTTGCCGTCTCTGCCTTGTGTGAGAACCATGAAGCCCGCTGCTCCTCTGTTATCTTATTGCCGCCGGTAACGGGCATGAGTGAGAATGCGGCATAATCATTGATCCAGGGGCTTGGCTGATGCGTCTGTTTGATTCCCACTATTTTATGATCATCATATGTATAACCCCATCCGTCACCGTTCTTGCGTGTCTGCGGAGTCCAGAAGTTCATCCCGAAAGGCAGGGCTACCGCCGGGTAGGTGTTGCCGTGCGACAGCAGGTACTCTGAATCAGTTCCCATAAGAGGATTTACCAGGTCAGCCGGTTCATTCTTCTCCTCCGGCGAGGATTTGCAACCGGATATAAATAAAACAAAAAGCACTGCCAGGGCTGCCAGCCCAATTTTATCAAGGTCATATTCCTCATTATATTCGGATTATTTTTTCTCTCCCGTTTTTCCGACATCACTTTGTGTGATACCACTGTTTCCATAAAAAGATTTATTAATGCATAAATCTGACCCTTCCAGATTAAGGCCCAACCAGCGGTCACTGAGGATCAACATCAGCATGTATCCTTAGCATCCCCTGCCGCGGCATCTTCAGCTCAGCCTCCATTTCCTTGCGGATCATCTCCTTCACCCTGGATGCGGAAAGATCTTTCCCCAGCTTGATAAGCAGGGTTTTTATGTACCATTTCTGAACCTGCATGACTGCAGGAAATTCAGGTCCCAGAACAAATTTGCCAAGATGTCTTCGCAGGTTTTCGGACAGCCTTGCAGATGATGAATTCAATTCATCGAGATCGCGGTGCCTGATCACTATCCTGATAATTTTCGTGAAGGGAGGATAACCGAACAGTTCACGTTCTTCAAGCTGTGTTCTGCACATGGCCTTATAATCATGTTTCAGCACCTGTCTCAGGATTATATGGGACGGATCGGCTGTCTGGATGATCACCGTACCTCTGCGTTCCCGGCGCCCTGCCCTGCCGCTGACCTGTTCCATCAGCTGGAAGCTGCGCTCAAATGCCCTGAAGTCAGGAAACCACAGCATGCTGTCAGCGTCAAGTATTCCGACCACGGTAAGCTTCTCAAAGTCCAGCCCCTTCGAGATCATCTGTGTGCCTATAAGAATATCAGTTGCGCCTCCGGCGAAGTCTGACAGTATCTGTGATGCTGCGTTGCGACGCTTTGTTGTGTCCTGATCCATCCTCGCCACAGTAGCCGAGGGAAAAAGCAGTCTTATCTCTTCTTCTATCTTCTCTGTCCCGAATCCCCTTGTTGTCAATTCTGTCGAGCCGCACTCAGGGCACACTCCCGGCAAGGCTTCACTCTTGCCGCAGTAGTGGCATTTCATTTTACCTGCGCTCTTATGGTAGGTATAGCTTACCGAGCAGTTTGTACACCTTGGCACCCACCCGCAGTCAGAACACATGAGATATGGTGAGAAACCACGCCTGTTCTGAAAGAGTATGACCTGTTCACCTCTTTCCAATGCCCCGCCAACAGCGTCAAGCATACGGGATGAGAAGTGCGATGGTGTCTTTTTTTTCTTTGAGTGGTTACGTGTGTCGGCGACTATCATTTCGGGCATCTTCACATCGCCGTAGCGTGCAGTCAGCTCAACAAGGCCGTACCTTCCGACTGTGGCGTTATGATAGCTCTCCACCGATGGTGTGGCTGACCCCAGCAATGTCACTCCGCCGTGGATCCGTGAAAGCATCATTGCCGCATCACGCGCGTGATAACGGGGTGCAGGATCATACTGCTTGTACGACGAATCGTGCTCTTCATCAACGATAATCAGACCGAGGTCTTTAAAAGGAAGAAAAAGCGAAGACCGGACCCCCAGCACTGCACCGAGGCTGCCATTGGCTGCTCTCCTCCAGACATCCTGGCGGGCGGCTGACGTCAGGCGCGAATGATATACACCTATTGAGGCCCCGAAATGCTTCTGCAGACGCTCAATGATCTGCGTGGTAAGAGCGATCTCCGGCAGCATGTAAAGAACCTGTCTTCCCCTGGCAAGCTGCTCTGTTATAAGATGAATATAGATCTCCGTCTTGCCGCTTGAGGTTACACCGCGGAGAAGGACGACCTCATGATTGCTGAAAAGTTCTTTGACTTTTGTAAAAGCCTCATTCTGCAAGGCATTCAGTTCCGCCGGCGGAGAGACCTCTGCCTCACTGCTGTCACCTGAACCGCGCTTTTTCCGCGGAACTGAGCGACTGACCAGATCATCGGCTGACGGTATGGCTGCCTTCATAACTTCTCCGGGCAATGCCATATAATAATCTGACACCCATAGGAGGAAATCCGTAAGGCGTTCATTAAGTGTGGTTTGCAATGGGATTATTCCTGTGATCTCCTTCGGCATAAACTCCGTTGGCGGAGTGTCATGAGTACTGATAACCAAACCCATGCAACTCCTGATCTGCCGGAAGGGGACAGTCACAAGTGTGCCACGCTGTATCTCGTCCCGGAGCCCCGGAGGGATGACATAGGTGTAACTGCCGGCCACTGCGACGGGTAAGATAATATCTGCAAAACCGCTGCTCATCCTTTGACCGCAGTCCTGACTTTTTCCGCAGCATCGGTAAATGTGGACGCGGCAATGACCTTCAGGCCTGAGCTGTCAATCAGTTCTTTTGCCTCTGTGGCATTCGTTCCCTGAAGTCTTACAATTACGGGTACCTTTATGTCGCCTATCGTCTTGTACGCCTCAATGATCCCTGCTGCCACACGGTCACATCTGACGATACCCCCGAAAATATTTACCAGTATTGCTTTTACATTGGGATCTTTAAGTATTATTCTGAAGCCTGCCTCAACGGTCTTTGCATTGGCACCGCCTCCCACGTCAAGAAAGTTTGCCGGTTTGCCTCCGGAGAGCTGTATCAGGTCCATCGTTGCCATTGCCAGGCCGGCACCGTTGACCATACAGCCCACATCGCCGTCAAGTTTCACGTAGTTGAGGTTATTGTTCGTAGCCTCCACCTCTGTGGGATCTTCCTCATTCAGGTCACGCATTGCTGCCAGCTCCGGGTGACGGAAGAGGGAGTTGTCATCGATTGCCACCTTGCAGTCGACAGCCAGTATCTTATCATCGCTTGTCTTCAGAAGTGGGTTTATTTCCATCAGTGAAGCATCAGAGGCAATAAAGGCATCCCACATGCCCCTTATGAACAGGGTCATCTCTTTCCAGGCTTTCCCCTTAAGACCCAGGTTAAAGGCGATAGTGCGTATCTGAAAGTCATGCAGGCAGCAGGTGGAGTCAATAACTTCCGAAAAGATTGCCTGCGGCATTTTCTCAGCCACCTCCTCGATGTCCATTCCTCCCTCCGTTGAGTACATGATCACATACGCTGATCTCTTCCGGTCAAGAAGAACAGACATGTAAAACTCTTTTATTTCAGATTCCCCTTTATAATAGACATCACGTGCGACCAGAACCTTCCTTACGATTTTGCCTGCCGGGCCGGTCTGGGGTGTCACCAGGGTCATTCCAAGCATTTTCGAGGCCACCTCAGCAGCTTCTGCAGGTGAGCGGGCAATCTTTACCCCGCCGCCTTTACCTCTTCCACCGGCATGGATCTGGGCCTTGATAACAAAAATCTCTGTCCCGAACTTCTTTCTCAGCTCTTCAGCGACAAGCTTTGCCTGTTCGGGCGTTTCAGCAAGAAATCCTTCCTGCACCGGTACTCCGTGAGCCTGCAGTATCGACTTTCCCTGGTATTCGTGGATGTTCATAATAGGATCTTTAATCTTGTGCAGCTAAAAACATCTATGTACAATTCAGGTATGTAATTTACTCTTTTTTATAATTATTTTCGCTAAAATTTCCCTGAATGAGGAAACTGTCCAATCCTGAACTGAACCGGAAAAGTGTAAGTGATTTTCATGCAGCGCCAAAAGCTCCGTTCATACTGGTGCTTGACAATGTAAGAAGCATGAATAACGTTGGCTCAGTGTTTCGCACAGCCGATGCCTTTCTTGTTGAAGCGGTATGGCTCTGCGGCATCACCGCCACGCCCCCGCACAGGGAGATACAGAAGACTGCACTGGGAGCTACAGAGTCTGTTGCGTGGAGATATTTCAGCACTACGTTTGAAGCGGTAAAAGAACTGAAAGAGAAGGGATACGTTATTGTTTCGGTCGAGCAGGCCGACGGTGCAGTATCACTTGACAGCTATGTCCCTGCCGCAGGGGAAAAATATGCATTGGTTTTCGGGCATGAGATAAATGGTGTGAGTGAAGATGTTGTGGATATGTCAGACGCCTGCATTGAGATACCGCAGTACGGCACCAAGCACTCATTCAATGTGGCAGTCAGTGCAGGTATAGTTCTCTGGGAGCTGACTGGAAAGATCACCCGCCATAAATAAAAAACCCCTCAGCCGAACGGTGGAGGGGTTTCTTATTTACAGGTTCAATTTATTTTGTTACTGCAATAAAGGCTTCGTCTGTGAAGTATTTCGCAAACTCGAGGTCAGTCATTGCATAGTTTTTCCAGTCTGTATTATAGCCAACAGCCTCACGCAGGTTATTGATAACACCATCCTTGTTGTCAAGACGGGCAGCGATAACAGCTTTCAGGTATGAGGGAGCGCCGCATTTGCATGCAGGAACTGCATCCATCGTTGCTTTGGCTTTGTTGATGTCGCCTTTCAGCAGCTGTGCCAGTGCAAGGTTCATCGAAGGCTTGTCGCCGAGCAGGTTAACTGCCTGGTCATATTTGCCATCATGAATTGCTATTGTGCCAAGACCGAATTTTGATTCCGGTGTTGCAGCTGACATTGAGCCGAAATACTCAGAAGCTGCTTTGAAATCTTCATTCAGCAGAGCAGCAAAGCCCATATTGTTCTTAACAACGTCATCATTCTTTATAGCTTTGGCTTTTTCGAGAGCTACCATAGCCTCATCAGCCTTACCCATATTCAGATATGCCCAGCCTACGTTATTCCATGCGCGATAGTCTTTGGGATCTTTTATCGGTTGCCATCTGGTAGTACTTGAGCTGCTCGTTCACATCAGTGGTAAGGGTTGCGGCATAAAGCATCTGCTCAAGGCTGAGTGCTGATGCATCACCTTTTATTGCAGCCAGGATCTCTTCATCGCTTAAGCCGATGAGATCAACGTCAACAATGAATTTTGACCTTCTCAGCTGAGGAAGAATTTCATCTGCCAGTGCCAGATAAGCTGTCGACATATTCTTAATCTCCTTTTCACGGACAACAGGATCCTGGTACATTGAAAGTACTCTCAGGATGAGGTCCTTGTCAGCCAGTGAAGATTCCTGTACGAGGGCTTTGAAACCGTCCCAGTCTTCTGCAGTTGTCTTGCTTGAGAACAGGTTTGTCAGTTCGGGCATCTTGCCGTATTCTTTCTTGAGGTATTTCTCAGCAGCCTGACCTCTCTCTACTGACAGTTTCTCATTAAGTGTCAGAGGACCGTCAGGTGAAGCATACGAGCTGGTTGTAAAACCTTTAACAGCCATTCTGTCGTTCAGAGCAACCATGGCTACATAATCCTTTAAAGCCGTGATATCAGCAGCCTTAAGTTCTGTTGTCTTTATGTCTGCCCTGTTTATTGAATAAAGAATATCAGCAATTTTCTGTTCGGGAACAATGCGCTGATAGGTATCCTTTAATGACAGCGGCATTGGGTGGTATTCGAAAAGTGTTGATGTGGCGATAACACCGTCAGCAAGTTTTATAGGTGCAAAGGCTAATGTTTTATCTTTTCTGGAAGCGTCGATGCGAAGAAGAAACTCAGAGACTTTCATCTCGGGTTTGTAGGCAACGTCACCTGACCAGCTGGCGGTGCCACCGGCCTTGGCAATAGATTTATTGTTTCCCTGTACATCTTCACCCTGGGTGTAAAGCAGTTCATCAAAAACTGTTTCACCACCTGTATATGTAAGGACCGGGGTGATCTTCAGGGTGGTCTTCTTGTCAAAATACTTCTCCGGATAGGTTGCTTTAACCTGTGCGGCAACAATGCCTGCATGTGTCTCCAGCACCTTTGGAGTAATCTCATAAGTGACAAGATTGGCGTTTTTGCTCATTTTTTGAAGGGGACTGCAGCCCGTAACAAGAACGGCAGCCAGTAGAATGACAAAAAGGTTTCTGAAATTTTTCATAATTGGTCTTTTATTAAGTTGCGATTAATTACCTGTTTATAATGTTTAATAATTCTATTTACTTACTTGTCCTGCAAAGATGACCCAATTAAACTAATAATTGTTACATATCCTTTTGGAAAAGTTATATCATTCACACATTTGGTGCCCGGTATGACCCGGGTAATTTCGGTTTTATCAATAAACCGGTATTTATACAAGTTTCCCGATTTTGTCACAAATTTAAATAAAATTAATTATTTCCCGTCAAATGCAAGTGAAAAATTCAGATTTTCGGGAGATTTAATCCCGGTTGTATTTCCGCGGCAAATATTGCCTCTTTCAGTTTATTGTAGTCTTCTTCCCGCCTGACAAAGTCCAGGTCTTTCATATCGAGTATCAGGTAACGGTTTTCCGGATTCTGTCTGAAGAAGGTAAAATAGCTCTCCTGTATGCCTTTCAGATAATCAGCTGTTATCGATTTCTCATATTCCCGGCCTCTGGTGGCAATATTATTAAGGAGGCGCTCCGGCTCCACATGAAGATAGACATACAGGTCAGGCTTTGGCAGGGAGCCATAAATTATATAGAAGATCTGCCTGTAAAGACTGTACTCATCCTTTTCAAGGGTTTTTGATGCAAAGACCAGGGACTTCATGAAATAATAATCTGATACGGTGAAGTTCCGGAAGAGGTCCTGTTCCACCAGCTCCTCCTTCAGCTGGCGGTACCTGTCAGCCAGGAAAGAGAGCTCGAGAGGAAATGAGTACCGTGACGGATCGTCGTAAAATTTGGGAAGGAAAGGATTGTCAGCAAAACGTTCAAGTATCAGCTTGGCATTATAATCCTTTGCAATCATCGAAGCCAGGGTGGTCTTGCCTGCGCCTATATTTCCTTCTATTACAATATAATTATACCTGACGGCTTCCATGTTATTCCCTCATTGCATTCCATATCAAAAATAGGAATTGACGGGAATAATACAAAAAGTAACGACGGGCAAATTGCCCGTCGCTTCATTTATTATGCGTATCGTGATGCCCTGATTGGGCGCCGTACCTGATTATTTACCGGTTATCATCACGTCTGCGGTCATTCGACCGGTGATCGCGGTCACGGTCATGACCACCTCTTCCGCCGTCACGTGATCCGTGATATTCGCGTCTCTCTGAAGGTTCACGCTTGGGAGGTTCAACATAACCTTCCGGCTTGGGTATGAGGGGCTTGCGTGACAACCGCATCTTGCCGGTCTTGGAATCGACCTCAATCAGCTGCACTTCAACCTCATCTCCTTCCTTATAGAGTTCCTCAACACTGCCGATCTTTTTCCAGTCCATCTCTGAAATGTGAAGAAGCCCGTCCTTGTTGGGAAGAATCTCAATAAAGGCACCGAACTGGGTGATGGTCTTAACCTTGCCTTTGTATACTTTTCCTACTTCAGGCACTGCACAGATTGAATTAATACGGTCAAGAGCCGCCCTGATGACATCATAATTATCACCAAAGACATCGACCATACCCTGGCCGTTGACCTCTTCAATGACAATAGTTGCACCGGTTGTAGCCTGAATATCCTGAATGATTTTTCCGCCGGGACCTATAACGGCACCGATCATCTCTTTCGGGATGTATATCTTCTCTATCCTTGGGGCATGAGGTTTAAGATCCGGCCTGGGTTCCGCAATGGTCTGCTCCATTATATCAAGTATGTGAAGCCTGCCGTTGCGAGCCTGGTCAAGAGCCTGTTTCAGCACTTCAAATGAAAGGCCGTCAACCTTTATATCCATCTGGGTGGCGGTGATGCCGTCACGTGTGCCTGTTACCTTGAAGTCCATGTCACCAAGATGATCTTCGTCGCCGAGGATATCTGACAGTATGGCAAACTTCTTACCATCCTTGTCGGTTATGAGCCCCATGGCAATGCCTGATACCGGCTTGGCAATCTTTATACCTGCATCCATCAGCGCCAGTGTTCCGGCACAGACGGTAGCCATTGATGACGAGCCGTTTGACTCGAGGATGTCCGATACAACGCGAATTGCGTACGGATTGATCTCATCAGCCGGCATCATATTCTTAAGCGCCCTGTGTGCCAGGTTACCGTGGCCTATCTCCCTGCGGCTGGTGCCGCGGGCTGGCTTGGCCTCACCGGTGGCAAAAGGCGGGAAGTTATAGTGAAGAGTGAACTTGTCCGAACCCTGTCTGAGCACTTCGTCAATCAGCTTCTGATCGAGCTTGGTGCCGAGGGTGACTGTGGTGAGCGACTGTGTCTCGCCGCGGGTAAAGATGGCAGATCCGTGAGCTGCCGGAAGAGGATCAATTTCACACCAGATAGGACGTATCTCGTCAAGTTTGCGGCCATCGAGACGCTTGTGCTCATCGAGCACAAGACGGCGGGCTGCTTCTTTCTCAACATCATGATAGTACCTGCTTACGAGCGCCTGGTTGACAGGATTTTCCGCGGTGTACTGTGCAAGGAACTCAGCTTTTATGGCTTCGAAACCTTCTGAGCGGGTCTTTTTATCCGATCCGCTTGCTGACAGTGCATAGCATTTTTTGTAAGTCTCATCCCAGACCTTCTTGCGAAGATCCTCGTCATTGATCTCGTGACAGTATTCTCTCTTTACAGTTGAGCCGACCATCTCTGCAAGCTCCTTCTGTGCCACACATTGTTTCTTAATAGCCTCATGTGCAATACGCAGGGCCTCGAGCATGACTTCCTCAGCGACCTCTTTCATCTCACCCTCAACCATCATGATGTTTTCATAGGTTGCACCGACCATAATATCAAGATCTGCATTCTCAACCTGCGGGAAAGTGGGTTAATGACGAACTCGCCGTTGACCCTTGCCACCCTTACTTCAGAGATAGGACCGTGGAACGGAATGTCCGACACTGCCAGTGCTGCCGAAGCAGCAAGTCCTGCCAGTGCGTCAGGCATGATATCCTTATCTGCCGAGATGAGGTTTATGGTGACAAACACTTCTGCATGATAGTTCTCAGGAAAGAGCGGGCGCAGTGCCCTGTCGACAAGACGTGAAATAAGTACTTCATTGTCTCCGGGTCTTGCTTCTCTCTTAAGGAAACCCCCGGGGAAACGGCCTGATGCCGCATATTTCTCCTTGTATTCAACGGAGAGAGGCATGAAATCCGTGTCCTCCTTCGCATCTTTGGCGGCAACAACTGTGGCCAGAAGCATGGTACGACCCATTCTCACAACCACCGAGCCGTCAGCCTGTTTGGCCAGCTTGCCCGTTTCAATGACTATTGACCGGCCATCGCCAAGGTCAATACTTTTTTCAATTAATTTATACATTTGTGTTACTGATTATTACGTAATAAAAGATAAGTAAAGGGAGTGGTCTGTATTGAATTAAAAAAGGCAATCAGAAATTGCCTTTTTTCTTTACTTACGCAGGTTCAGTGCCTTGATTATTTCACGATACCTGATGATATCCTTGAGCTTGAGGTAATCGAGCAGATGCCTTCTCTTGCTGACCAGTCTTATCAGCGCTCTCTGGGTACTGAAATCTTTCTTGTTTTTTTTCAGATGCTCGGTGAGATGCGCAATCCTGTAGGAGAAAAGAGCAATCTGACCCTCAGCACTTCCCGTGTCAATCTCTGATGAGCCGAATGTCTTGAAAAAATCCTGTTTCTTCTCCGTTGTCAAATACATATCCTTATCCAATAGATTGTTAATAAATTCTCCAATTTTGGATCGCAAAGATACAACTCTTATTTGTAATAATTCAAACAATTCTGAATAATTTTTTGTATTTGACCTCTGAATGTCTGCTCATTCATTTGGCATTCTCATAAATGAATAGTCATCATTTACATATGAAAAGACGCAAAAACAGTGCCTGTAGTTGCGCATAATGAAAAATTTCTTTCGACAATCGTCACATGTTTTTCTGCGTTCGTCACATGACTCCCTGTCAGGGTTCAAGGAAGAGTGAGCTTGAACCCCTCATTTTATGGCCCATACTGATCAGTGATGAGCCTATGTGGCAGTCGAGGCATTTATGATATCTGCACCATGATGTCCGCAGCTCAATGAGCGCCTGGCTGGTGAAGGCAGAGTCCGGTCTGAGGCCTGCCTCTGTGAAGTCCTTTACTATATTGTTCTCTTCAGGGGGCAGCGAATCAAGCAAGATCAACAGCTTTTTCACATCTGTCAGGCTGCTGCTTGAGTTTTCCGTAAACAAACAGCAGCGGCACCACGGCATTGATGATCAGCAGGTCTACCGATTGCCTTCCTGCCTGCCCGTTGGTCCGCGGCACCTCCTTGCCGAAGAGATAGTGAGTGCTCCAGTACTCCGAGGCCCTGACACCCAGGAGGTCTCTGAGACTGTCAGTATGATCACATTCCAGCACCCTTGAGAAAAGCCCGTCACTGTGAGTGAGCAGCGCTGCCAGCTGCGACAGCCTTACAGTCGGAAAATTGGCCGGCCGCAGCCGGTGAAATTTCCACATCCAGCCGTCAACAGGCTGCAGCGAATACTTGGTCCGCAGTACCTTGTATTCTCTTGAAAGAAGAAGGTAGTACTCATCCTTCACAGCCTCCCTGAACAGCGCCTCATCGAGCAGGCCTGCCGTGCCGAAAAGCAAGCGCCTCGACCTGCAGCAGGTTATCGGAATGTTTCCGGATTATCTTAAGGGGAAGATGTGATGCAAGCATCTCAAAGGGATCGGTATTGACCCTGAAACCAAAATAGCGGGAGACAAGCCTGTACAACGTCTCTTCCCAGTCGTTTCCTGTTCTGTCAAGCATCTCCGGGTCTCAGCACTTTTCCTCTCAAGCCTCTCAACCGCAAGAGAATAAAGCCAGTGCCTCACCACGAAAGCATCAGGCTTGCCGATAAGACCTGAGCAGGCAAGCAGGGAGGGATTGTTGACAAAATCAAGATAGTTATCCCATATGGCTTCATCGTACCCCAGCTGTGATGTCAGCAGCCTGCGTCCTGAAGCTGTAAAAGCCTCGGCATCATTGTTATGTACCAGGTGAAGTATGACATTGTCATAAGCATGGTCAGTATGATGGCCGTGCCGGTACCAGTCTGAGGCGTTTATATGTATCTCGGTGTTCCCGGCCCATACTGTGCCGTCTATCTTTAACCTTGTACTGAAGAAATCGGGACCGGAATCACGGTTATACTCACCCGGATTAATGACCTCAATGGGGCCGGCCTCCCTGTCGCATAAACGGTCAGCATCAAAGAGCCGGTTTTTCCACAGCCAGTGCAGAAATTCTTCTTTCATGAT
>CAVSSR010000006.1:0-723059 GCA_963730615.1 uncultured Bacteroidales bacterium
TGAAGCGGGCAACTTTCTGACAAATATTGCCGATGCCTTCCTGTTTATAACAAGAGTCACAAAAGAAACATTTTCGCGCAACTTTGAATTTAAGGAGTTTCTGCGTCAGTGCTTTCAGATCGGCAATAAAACGCTGCCTCTTATTTCAGTAACAGGGCTCATTATTGGCCTGGTGCTTACTATTCAGATGCGGCCTGCTCTTGTTGAGCTTCGGGGCTGTCAGCCTGCTTCCCGGAATGGTAGCTGTATCTCTCATCAGGGAAATGGGGCCGGTCATCACTGCCTTGATATGTGCCGGGAAAATCAGCTCAGGCATGGGCGCAGAGCTTGGTTCAATGAGAGTGTCGGAGCAGATTGATGCCATGGAGGTATCATCTACCAATCCAATAAGATTTTTAGTTGTGACAAGAGTACTGGCAGCTACGCTGATGATACCCTTACTGGTACTATATGCCGATGCGCTGGGCATATTAGGATGCTGGGCCGGAGCAAATATAAGAGGAGATGTGACCTTTGTCCTGTTTTTCTCACAGGCATTCGGCCATATCGGATTTATCGATTTTATACCGGCGCTTGTCAAAACCTTCTTTTTTGGCGCAGTGATCGGCTTTGTCGGATGCTATAAAGGATATACGGCAGGACGCGGGACTGAGAGTGTGGGTATTGCTGCAAACTCAGCCGTGGTGCTGGCCTCATTGCTGGTGATAATTCTTGATTTAATTGCGGTGCAAATCACCGATATGATATGAATGCTACACCACACAGCAACTGTTGTTTCTGCCAAAACAGAAAGCCCTGAACAGGTTATTGAAATCAATAACCTCAGGAAAGGATTCGGCACAGAGGATGTTCTGGTAGATGTTTCCCTGAAACTTTTTAATGGTGAAAATCTTGTTGTGCTCGGGAAATCAGGTTCAGGAAAATCAGTCCTGATAAAATGTATCGTTCGTTTACTGGATCCCGATGACGGAACAATCAAGGTCCTGGGAGAGGATCTGAGTACCCTTAACCAGAAAGAGCTGGGAGAGTTGCGGAAGAAAATAGGTTTTCTTTTTCAGAGTGGCGCATTGTATGATTCCATGACCGTAAGACAAAATCTGGAATTTCCATTGCGAAGGATAAAAAAGAATCTTAATCAGAAAGAAATAAACGAAAAAGTGGCAGAAGTTCTTGAAAATGTTGGTTTATCTGATGCCCTGAATAAAATGCCGTCACAATTATCAGGCGGAATGCGCAAGCGGATCAGCCTGGCACGAACCCTTGTCGTTGACCCAAGGATAATGCTGTATGATGAACCGACGACAGGTCTTGATCCGGTGACATCAGATGAGATAAGCACGCTTATTAATGACGTTCAGAAAAAATATAAAACTTCTTCAATCATCATCACACATGATATTGAATGTGCCCGGACAACTGCAAACCGGATCATTATGTTACTCGACGGCGAAGTTTATAAGGTGGGAGGACTGGACGAGTTTGAAAAGTCAACTGACCCGTCAATAAAATCATTCTTTAAAGGATAAGAATATGGA
This sequence comes from uncultured Bacteroidales bacterium, assembly GCA_963730615.1. Classification (GTDB taxonomy): domain Bacteria; phylum Bacteroidota; class Bacteroidia; order Bacteroidales; family VadinHA17; genus SR-FBR-E99. The sequence continues at coordinate 1,536 of CAVSSR010000006.1, forward strand.
AACGCACACAAAAAAATTTAAAGTAAGGCTGGGGCTTTTTATTATAGGAGGGCTGGTGATTTTCGTCATCGCCATTTTTATAATAGGGAAGCAGGAAAATTTATTCGATCCTGTTTTTAAAATCACTACAACTTTCAATAATGTAAGCGGGCTGCAGGCTGGAAGTAATATCCGTTTTTCAGGTATCAATGTCGGTACTGTTGATGACATCACGGATCATCAATGATACAACAGTGCGCGTTGATATGTTAATAAAAAGAAGCGTTCAGCAGTTCATTAAAAGTGATTGTGAAGCAGGCATTGGTTCTGCAGGGATAATCGGTGACCGCATTTTAATCATTACCCAGGGAAGCGAGGGTAACCCCATAGTAAAAGAAGGGGCGTACATCAGGTCAAAAGAACCTGTTGAATCAGATGCCATAATGGAAAGTATGCAGATAACTGCAGATAATGCCGCAATCATTTCATATCAGCTGGCAGACATTATGGTTAATATAAACAGTGGAAACGGAACACTCGGGAGATTAATTCAGGATTCAACAATTGCAGAAAATATTGACAGGACAATCATAAATCTCAAGAACAGCAGCAAAGGATTAGATGAAAACATGAATGCAGCCAAGGAGAATTTTCTTTTCAAAGGTTATTTCAACAGGAAAGCAAAAGCAGCTGAAAAAGCAGCTGAAAAGATGAAGCAACTCAGGATTCTTTGGCAATAAAGGAAGGTGAACAAAAAGCAATTGATGATAAGAAAAAATGATCACCCGGATATAAAACATTAAGAATGGTAAATGCAGGTATGTCTCAAAAATATTTTCTTGCTTTTTATTGTTTCATTTTTAATAAGTGATCTTGCATTTGCTCAGCAAACACCTGCCAAAACAGATTCAACCAGCCTTTATAAAAATATTGAAACCTATTCCAGGCAAAGCAAATTTAAAACATTTGTTTACAGGCTGATCTTCAAACCGGTTACCCCGGAAACAAAAAACAAAGACGTCAGGAAGAAAACATATAAAAACCTGATACAAAAGCCATACGGCACCTTTGAAGGGAAAATCATCAGGAATATTAACGTTGTAACTTTCGATCCTTTTGGTTACTCGGTAACTGACACGATTGTTGCAAACCAAAATTTCCTGCTTAAGGCGGGAAACGGAATGCATATAAAAACACGTGGCATAGCAATCCGGAACCTGCTGCTTTTCCATAAGAATCAACCTTTCAATTCGCTGCTTGTGAAAGAATCGGAGCGTCTGATCAGGGCACAGAAATATGTTCATGACGTCGCTTTTTCAATTATAGCAACCGGGGAAGATTCTGATTCAGTGGATGTCTTTATCCGTGAACTGGACAGATGGAGCATCACTCCGGCAGGAACTGTTTCAACACACAAGAATGTTCGCCAGCATAACCGACATTAACTTTCTGGGATCAGGTCATGAGTTTCAAAATACTTTTTCCAGAAATTTCATCACCGGAATTAATTCATTTAATACTGATTATTTCATCCCGAATATCCGGAACACCTACATAAACGCAAAGCTTCATTATGGCTTTGACGGGAACGGAAATTTCACAAGGGGACTGGCTGTTGACCGTCCGTTTTTTTCTCCGCTGGCGAAGTGGGCAGCAGGTGTGATCGTTCTGTCTCAGTTTAAGAAAGATACACTGGATGCTATAAATCCGGCCTTTGTCCCATATAGTTTAAGATTCAATACGCAGGATGTCTGGGCAGGAAAAGCGATACGGATCTTTAAAAACGGCAGGGATGATGAGCTTATTACCAATTTAATTTTTACGGCACGATACCTGCGGATCCGCTATTCTGAAAAACCACTTGAACAAAATGATCCGTTCCATATTTATTCCGATGAAGATTTTTATCTGGGCAGCATAGGTATTACTTCCCGGAAATATGTTCAGGATAAATATATTTTCAAATTTGGTGTTATCGAAGATGTGCCGGTAGGGAAAGTCTATAACCTGACAGCCGGCTACCAGGTAAGAAATAATACCAGGCCGTCTCTATTTAGGAATGCGCTTTTCATTTGGCAACTATTATGAATGGGGTTACCTGAGCTCAAACCTTGAATACGGTACTTTTTTTAACGCATCACATGCTGAACAGGGGATATTTACCGCGGGTATAAATTATTCCACAGTATTATTTGAGATTGGGAAATGGAAATTCAGACAATTTGTAAAACCGCAGATGACTATTGGCATAAACTGGTTCCCTTACGATAGTTTAACACTTAATGATGGTTATGGACTGGATGGATTTAAGAGTCCTGTCCTCTCAGGAACAAAACGTCTGTTACTTACTTTGCAGACACAATCATACGCCCCATGGAGTTTCCTCGGATTCCGATTTGGACCCTATCTTAATTGTTCTTTCGGAATGATTGGAGATGATGCAGGCGGATTTAAAAACAGCAAAGTGTATTCACAGTTGGGGCTGGGAGTTATGATTAAGAATGAACACCTGGTTTACAGTACATTTCAGATATCCATTTCATTTTACCCGTTAATCCCTGGCATCGGACAAGGTGTTTTTAAAATGAATTCATTTAAAACAACTGATTTCGGATTCAGGGATTTTGAAATTGAAAAACCAGGGAAGAATTATATATCAGTAATTTCAGCTATCGAAAACACCAGCGTCTTCAAATGTGTGAATCTTGTAATTCTTTGTTATAGTTATGTAACACATACAGATAGTACCATGATTACCTTTGAAATCAACTAAATACTAAACTGTTATGCCATTACTGACTGTTTTAATCGTACTGATTGTTGCCGGCGTCCTGTTGTGGCTGGTCAACAGTTACATTCCAATGGATCGTAAAATCAAAGCTATTCTGAATGCTGTGGTTGTGATCGTTGTTATAGTCTGGCTTCTCAAGCTCTTTGGGGTTTTAACCTATCTGAAGGGACATACAAATATAAAGATGAAAAATACTAAACAACTGGGTATCTGGATGGATCATTCAAATGCCTATCTGATGGAATTGAAAAATGGTGCAATTGTAACGGACATAGTTAAATCAGAATTTGCTCAGCAGGATAACGGATACGACATGACGTATCATGAAAAAAGTTATCATAATAAGGAGCAACAACAACAATCTGACTATTATAAAAAACTACGTGATTTTATCAAAAATTATCAGGAGGTTGTCCTTTTCGGCCCCACGGATGCCAAAGCAGAATTATTTAACCAGTTAAAAGGAGATCACCTTTTCGAAAAGATAAAAATTGAAGTGCAACAATCTGACCAGATGAATGAAAATCAAAGACAAGTCTTTGTCAGAGAGTATTTTGAAAAGAAGAATGAATAAAACTCAATATCATGAAAAAAATCATCTATTTATTACTGACAGCTGTTATTTTGACGGGATGCGCATTAAATATACTTACCGGACGCAAACAGTTGAGCCTTGTGCAGGAATCTGAACTGCAGTTAATGGCCAAAGACGAATACAATACATTTTTATCAGAGAATAAGGTATTAAACTCCGGTTCAAGCAGAGAAGCAGCATCCGTTGACCGTGTCGGGGCACGGATTTCAAAGGCAATCACAAAGTATTTTGCCACCCAGGGACAGGAATCGCTGCTTGAAGGCTATAAGTGGGAGTTCAACACGGTTGAAAGCAAAGATATCAATGCCTGGTGCATGCCCGGGGGAAAGGTTGTCGTATACACTGGTTTGCTTCCTGTTACTGAAAATGAAGCAGCACTCGCAATTGTCATGGGTCATGAGATAGCCCATTCTGTTGCCAAACATGGCAACGAAAGAATGAGTCAGGCCCTGGTTCAGCAAATGGGAGGTATGGCACTGGAAATTGCTCTGGCCCAAAAGCCTCAGGAGACCCAGGATCTGTTCATGATGACTTATGGCATTGGAAGCGAGGTAGGAGCTATGTTACCATGGTCACGGCAACAGGAAACCGAGGCCGATCAGTATGGACTTATATTTTCAGCATTGGCAGGTTACGACCCCCGGGAAGCAATCCCGTTCTGGCAAAGAATGTCTACAGCAGGCGGCGGAAGTCCGCCGGAATTTCTAAGCACTCACCCTTCCGATGAAACAAGATTAAAGAAACTGGAAAAGTTCATGCCGGAAGCCATGAAATATTATAATGCCAGTAAATAGATGCCGGATTCCGGTCTCTGTTAAAAGATAGTGACTGAATGGTTATAAAAACAGACGGCATTGATGTTTTGGGAACAGATTTTATTATTTATTTTGTATTAATAGTTAATTGTATATGAACAAATTCAGTTGCATTCAGAATTTGGATGAATTTCCCGGATCCAATAATGAAACCTGTACAGGTAAGAAGTATGTCACGCCTTTTATAAATAGATAATTAGTTTTATTTATGCGAGTGAAATCCAGCGAACCGAAATTAAAGGCATCATCTGAAAAAAAGACTTCTGTCAGGGATAACGAAAAGTTCCCGATAATTGGCATTGGTGCATCGGCGGGCGGACTTGAAGCATTGGAGCAGTTCCTGAGTAATGTGCCCGAAAAAAGCGGAATGGCGTTTGTTGTTATCCAGCATCTTGATCCTACACAAAAGGGAATGTTGCCGGAATTGCTGCAGAGGATTACCAAAATGAAAGTGTATCAGGTAAAAGACCGTATCCCGGTCATGATAAACTCTGTTTATGTAATTCCTCCGAACACCAGCATGTCAATATTAAATGGGGTGCTTCACCTGTTTGAGCCAGTCGAAACAAGAGGAATGCGTCTCCCTATTGATTTTTTCTTTCGCTCTCTGGCAGATGACAGGAAGGATCTCAGTATCGGTATTATTCTTTCAGGGATGGGATCTGATGGCAGTGTCGGTCTCCGTGCCATAAAAGAAAAAAACGGAATGGTGATGGTGCAGGATCCTTCCGATGCTAAATTCGACAGCATGCCCCGCAGTGCTATCGATTCTGTACTGGTTGATATAGTGGCACCAGCCAGAGAATTGCCTGCAAAGCTTATTGAATTTCTGAAGCATATCCCTGCTATCAGATCAGATCTGAGTAGAGGTACTGAAAGATAAAAGTTCTCTTGAAAAGATTATTATTCTGCTGCGGAACTCATACAGGCAACGACTTTTCATTATATAAGAAAAATACACTTTACCGTCGTATAGAAAGACGCATGAGTGTCCATAAGATTGATAAAATTGTCTCATATGTCCACTTTTTGCAGGGAAATCCTAAAGAAGTGGAGATCCTTTTCAAAGAATTATTGATTGGTGTAACCAATTTCTTCCGCGATGCTCCGGTATGGGAAAAATTGAAAGAAAAGGTTTTGCCGACTATTATTTCCAGATCTCCAGCCAGGATTCAATATTACGAGCATGGATTCCGGGGTGTTCCACAGGTGAAGAGGCATATTCACTGGCAATAGTATTTAAAGAGGCACTTGAAAAAAGTAATCCGCATGGAGGCCCTTCATTACAGATATTTGCTACTGATATCGACGCCGATGCTATTGATATTGCCAGAAAAGGTTTATTCCCGGCAAATATTGCTGCCGATGTATCTCCTGATCGTCTTAATCGCTATTTTATTTCATCCGATGAAGGCTATCGGATCAAAACCGAAATAAGAGAAATGGTTGTATTTGCGCAACACAATGTCATCCTGCATCCGCCTTTTACCAGGCTCGATATCCTTTCGTGCCGTAATCTGCTGATTTACATGGATGCTGAGCTGCAAAAGAAACTTATCGGATTGTTTTACTATAGCATCAATCCTGAAGGAATAATGTTGCTGGGCAGCTCCGAAACTCCTGGAAACCAGAATCATCTTTTTACACACTGTGGATGGCAAACTGAAAATTTACAAACGCACCCTTTCAAGCCATTTGCCTGAATTATTTGATTTTCCGTCTTCATTTTCCAGATCCAAATCATCCATTCCTGAAAAACCGGTAGCAGATTGGCAAGGTCTGAATATTCAAACACTTGCCGATCAGCTTTTATTGCAGCATTATGCACCTTCCGGTGTACTGGTAAATGAATATGGTGACATTATTTATATACACGGACATACAGGTAAATATCTGGAACCGGCAGTCGGTAAAGCAAACCTGAATATTTTTGCGATGTTACGGGAAGACCTGCGCAATGAATTTCATAATGCCTTTCACCGTACAGTTTCAAAAAAGGAAACATGTTGTTTTACGCAATCTTAAAATCAGAACAAATGGTAGCACCCAAACCGTAAATATTGACATTAAATGGATTGATAAACCGGAGCTCTTGTACGGCACTGTGATGATAATTTTTACTGATGTAAAGGAAGCTGATGACACCCATTTGCCTCCAAAAACAGGTAAAAAAGCTGTGCATAGCATCAGGCAAAAGGAGATGGAGAACGAGCTGCAGCGCATGCGTGAAGTAATGCAGAATACTCTCGAAGAAGTGCAGACTTCACAGGAAGAACTGAGATCTACAAACGAGGAATTACAGTCCACAAATGAAGAACTGCAGTCTACAAATGAAGAACTTACAACATCAAAGGAAGAAATGCAGAGCCTGAATGAAGAACTTCAGACTGTAAATGCTGAATTACAGGCAAAGGTAGATGATTATTCACGGGTTAACAATGATATGAAAAACCTGCTCAACAGCACCGAAATTGCCACCCTGTTTCTCGACAAAGAATTAAATATCCGTCGTTTTACCCTGCAGGCGACTAAAATTTTCAAACTTATAAAAAGCGACATCGGACGACCTTTTACAGACCAGGTATCGGACCTTGATTACCCGGGATTGGCTGACGATGCCCTCGAAGTATTAAGAACACTTGTATTTATACAAAAAGAAATACCTGCCAGTGACGGGCGGTGGTTTTTGGTTCGTATAATGCCATACCGCACTTATGACGACAGAATAGACGGACTTGTCATCACTTTTATCAATATCTCCGATCATAAGAAGACTTGAAGAAAAATTACTCGAAAGCGAGAAGATAGTTCCATCTTCTTTTAAGCGCTTCCTCAGATATAAAAGTAATTTTATCAGATGACATGAAAATACTGGAGTTTAATCCTGAAGCTGAATTATTCTTTGGTAAAAAACGTGAGGATTGCATAAATAAGAATTTTATTCAGATGTTTATTCCTGAAAAATCTCAAAAAAGCACTGAAAAGAATATAAAAATGCTGCTGAGCAAAGGTTTGAATGACAAGTTGAAAATGAAGGTTACAGACGCCAATGGGAATATATCAGTTGTCGAATGTTTTGTAACCATATCGCTTAATAACCTGAATATGGCAGAAGGAATGATATTATCAATTAAAAAACAATAAAACCATGAGTAAGAAAGATCAGAATCTTACAGATAATCAATTACTGCGTTTGAAAGCCGAAGAAAAACTGAAGAAACAATCCAAAAAAGCCGTCACTAAGGTTTTGGAATCTGATACAAAAAAGCTCCTCCATGAACTTCAGGTGCACCAGATAGAACTGGAAATGCAGAATGAAGAGTTGCGGCAGGCAAATGAAACAGCAGAAGAGGCTCTTAGAAAGTATACTATGTTGTATGATTTTGCCCCGATGGGCTATTTTACCCTTGACAGTGATGGTAGTATCTGCGAGCTTAATTTTACAGGTGCTGAAATATTGGGCGATAAACGATTTAGTCTGTTAAACAGTAATTTTAAACTGTTCGTTTCCGAAGCTTCCAAATCTGTATTTAATAAGTTTTTCAAAAATGTATTTACCAGTAATGCTAAAGAATCATGTGAGCTGATGCTCGGTTATAATGGCAAGCCATTATGCCTGGTGTATATGGAAGGAATTGTTATTAGGTGATGACCGCAAATGCCTTTTGTCAGTAGTCGATATCTCCGGATTCAAAAAGTAAAATATATTAATAGCTGATATACAGCTTTTCAAGTTGAGTATTTCTGACCCGGCCACATCCTTTCACATGGTGAGCCGGGTCTTTTTAATTCAGAGGTGCAGACTATGCAACCCTGATATCGAATTATGTAAATCTTTATCGTAATTGTGTAACACTTCAGCAATTGGCAGACCTTATCTTTATTAAGTTATTTCGTAAAATAACGGTATGAGGCAAATCATACTTACGGTAAATGAAAAGGATAACTTTTACAGCGATTTTGCTGTTAGCCACATTCTCATCAGGTTTTGGTGAAATTTCCGAATCAATAAAGAAATTTATTGAGGAAAAGGCGGAAGGATTAAGCTATGAAGTTGACAATGAGAATCTTCTATGTGGCAAGGAGCTTCATCTCTTTTATGTGAACAGGTCCTATGACCCTGCCTGGTTTATCCGGAACAGTTTCAGTAATAACGGATTTGATTTGCTTAATTATATTCGCCAGGTTGGCCAGCAGGGCCTGCAACCAAATGACTATCACCTGTATCTGATTGAGGAATATTTTAAGAAAGTACTTTCCTCCGCAGCAACAGATACAACTGACCTGATGAAACTGGATATACTGCTTACTGATGCTTTCCTGTTGCTGGGTTCTCATCTTTACTATGGCAAAGTCGATCCTGAAAAAGAAGGTGCCAACTGGAAAATGCAGCGTAAGGATCCTGAATTACGGCTTGACCTGAAGCTTGAAGAGGCACTGATGGAAAACGAAGTGGACCATGAGCTTAATATGCTTGCTCCAGGTTACCGGTCCTACTGGATGATGAAAGAAGAGCTTGCGTTCTTTCTTAAACTGGATGAGCAACTCTGGCCGGTAATTCAGTCAGATAAAACTGTTAAGCCCGGAGATTCGAGTCAAATAGTTCCGAAGATAAGGGAAAGGCTGATAAAGCTGAGATACAAATTATCCGACAGTGTCTCCATAATAATTGATGATGAACTGGAAGAGCAGCTAAAGATGTTTCAGGATGACTGGGGCTTAAACACCGACGGCGTGGTTGGCAAGACAACCCTTGAATACCTGAACTGCCTGCCACTCAAACTTATGGGACAGCTGAAGGTGAATATGGAGAGGTTCAGATGGCTCCCGCCACAGATGACTGAGAAACACATTATTGTAAATATTGCCAATTTCAAACTCGATCTGATAGTGGGAGCAGATACCCTTATTTCGATGAGAGCAGTCGTTGGTCAGGAAACGAAGAGAACCCCTGTTTTTAATGAGAGCATGACATATATTGTTTTCAGCCCCGCATGGACTGTTCCGAATACAATATTGAAGGAAGAGGTGATACCTCAATTGCTGAAGGGCCCGGGGTATCTTATTAAAAAGAATATGAAGCTGCTCAGAAATGACGGGACCGAATTGGCTTACAGTGACGTTGACTGGTCAACAATTTCAGAAAGCAATTTTCCCTATATGGTCCGGCAGGATCCGGGGCCGGGAAATGCACTGGGCAGGGTCAAGTTCATGTTTCCGAATGATTACAATGTGTACATACATGATACCCCTTCCAGGAGCTTTTTTGCCCGTGACGCAAGAGCTGTCAGTCACGGCTGTATCAGAGTGGAAGACCCGTTTGATCTTGCCGTGCTGCTATTATCCGATGAACCGGAATGGACACCTGACAATATCCGCACTGCCATGCAACAGACCAAGGAACAAACGGTACTTCTGAAGGTGCCGGTCGATGTGATGGTGATCTACCTTACGGCCTGGACTGACGGTAAGGACAGGATACAGTTCCGGAATGATGTTTATCAAAAGCGATGAGAAAGTGCTGGTAGCCTTAAATCAAAAACCTGAAGTTGCCAGAGCCAGATCTATGTCTTTGTTATAGAATGTATTTTCCTGATAATATGTGAATTAGATGTATAGTCTGGTATGGGAGCATAAATGAATAAACATGAACCACCCTTGATGGTTTTGATAATTTCCTCACTGAGTTCAACAGGAACAGCCGGACAGCCCTGACTGCGGCCAAGCCTTCCGTGAGCCCTGATAAAATCATCGGATACGTAATCTGCCCCATGAATGACAATGGCACGTGCCCGGGCCTTGTCGTTTATACCCGTTTCCAAACCATCAAGTGCAAGAGATAAACCATGCTTGCCAATATAGGTCTCACCGGTAACATAGAAACCGGGACTGCTTTCATATGAACCGGGAGTGTTGGAGAAATTCTCAGCCATAAGTTCCCCGGAATTACGGCCATGAGAGACAAGACAGTGGTACAGGACCTTTCCCTGGTGCAGGTCGAGTCACCCAAAGCCTTTCCCTGTCAGACTGAAGGCTGAAATCAATTATGGTGATCACTTCAGGACGGTTTATCGACTTTTCTTCGACAAGTAATTCATAACCCGCCAGGGCTGTCTGAAGCAAATGTAACGGAGGGAATTCAGAGCTATCTGCCGGCTGCAGGAACATATACTGCCAGGGCAGGCTGGGGAGGGATGCTGTCAGGGTTCTCCACAATCGCCTGTGTGTCAGGCAAAGAAACAGGGAAAAACGACAATAAGATGAACAACAGGGTTTTTATCATCGGAGGTAAAAATAATTATAAATCAATATAATACGTTTCCCGCCCGGGTTTTATTATCCTGATTTACTTAATTATTTTCTGTCTGATGCCGGATCCTGCACTCTGGTTTTATCATCCGGCTTACCCGGGTGCACTGTCATTTTGTTACTTCAGATCCATTCATCCTTCAGAATCTTCCCGTCAATGCTTACAATCACGGCTTTTACAGGCACCTTTCGCGATGCTCTGGCGAGAGCGCTTCTTACCATCTGCATCAGGCCCCCGCAGCAGGGCACCTCCATCATCATGACTGTTATGGTGTTGACTTTTGCAGTGTCAATCATAGCCACCAGTTTGTCAATATAGATTTCCGTTCCGTGGTCGAGCTTGGGGCATGCAATTGCCAGTGACCTGTTCTTCAGAAAAGTCTGGTGGAACGACCCCAGTGAAAATGCCACGCAGTCTGCCGCAAGCAGGAGGTCAGCACCTCTGTAAACCGGTGAATTGGGATTGATAAGGTGCATCTGCACCGGCCAGTGGGTCAGCTGAGAGGGAGTGTCGGCCATCATGGCTGAGACTGGTGCAGGTGCTATTATCCTTTCCCTGCTTCCGGGACAGCCGCCGCCTTGATGTGCATGACCATGACCATGACCATGACCGTGACCCTGACCCTGACCTTGACCATGACCGGGACCGGAGCCATAACCATGGTCAGGACCATGATCAGAACCATGATCGTGACCTGCCCTGTGGTTATTACTCTTTTCTCCATTTACTTCTGCAAGAACCTCCTGTACGCTGAAGGGAACATCTTTCTCATGCATTTCCATCCAGTCCGTTCCTTCCTTAAGATAACCGTGCTCATTATGGTCTTTAAGATGCTTCAGGTGTGCTGTGACTGTATTGGCTCCCTTGTGAACCATCTCACTTATGACGGCAATCTCATCATATGGCTGGGCTTCACGCTTTTCAATTGTAATGGCATTTTCGGGACAATGGCCTATGCAGGCACCGAGGCCGTCACACATCAGCTCCGATACCAGCCTGACTTTGCCGTCAATAACCTGAAGCGCCCCTTCGTGGCAGTTCGGTACGCATAACCCGCAACCATTGCACTTCTCTTCGTCTATCTTCAATATGTCTCTCAGCATTCTTTTTCTGTTTGTTTCCTGCACAAAGGTAGCAGCATGGCGGGATGAATCAAGTAACCATTATTACAATGGCAATCCTCTTGTTTTACCCGCAGGGGCTGCCGAGGGCAGGCTCACGGTGAAGCAGCTTCCGTTTTCCGGTTTGCTCTCCACACTGATTGTGCCCTTGCTGATGGTGACAAGCTCGTGCACCAGCTTAAGTCCGATCCCTGTTCCTTTTTCAGAAGTCAGTGCCGGCGGTGGTATCTATCTCTGCGCCGGTGAACAGCTTCTTCTGCCGTTCTTCACTGATACCCACCCCGTTATCGCATATTTTTATTACCACTCCCGCATTGTTCTTTTCCTGCTCCTTCACACTGATGGTCACCTTTCCCCCGGAGTTGGTATACTTGATGGCGTTTGAAAGAAGATTTCTCACCACAATGTCAATCAGGTCCCTGTCGATCCAGCCGACCGCCCTTCCCACCTGGGTGAAATTGAGCGATATGTTTTTCCTGTCTGCAGTCTCCTTCATGATGCTGATGTTGGTGAGAACAATATCCGCCAGGTCATTTTCAGAAGGTGCAAACCGTGATCATATCTTCCTGTCCTCTTCCCCAGACAAGCATATTCTCAATCAGGCTTATGAGCATCTGGGAATACTGTATACAGGAGTTAGCCATTGCTTCGGTCTTGTCCCCGTCCTTTTCCTCCCTGAGCATGTGGAGGGTATAAAGGATATTCACCACAGGGCTGCGGAGGTCATGTGCTATCACAGAGAAGACCTTGTTCTTCAGATGAATGGTCTCAGAGAGCTTTTTATTCTGGAGAGCGATCTGTTCATTACGCGCATTGATCTCAATGCTCTTCGTCTTCAGCTCTTTCGTTCTTTCATCGACCCTGTCCTCAAGGCTGCGGTTCAGCTCTTCAAGCTGAAGGGCCAGCTTTACCCTCTCCTTTCCTGAATTGACCCAGTCGCGTATCAGCAAGGCAGCCTGTACAAAGACGAACACCATCATCATGAATGACAGTATATATATCTGCTGTTTTTCCTCAAGCCCGTTTGACAGCATGATGTCTGCAACAGCACCGGCCCCGAGTGCTATTAGTGCCACGAAATTGATAATGTCAATCCAGTTCTTCTTTAACAATCCCCTCAGGCTCATGACAAGAGCATACGTCAGCACTATGAGAGCCAGAGCCTGCATAACCCATACGGTATAGGAAAAGATGTATACCGGAGTAGAAAGAACAAGAATTACACCTGCAAGAAAAATAAAATCAACGGCCAGTGCTATCTTCCTGAACCAGGAAGTCGGGTAGATGTAATATGCAAGCCATGCTCCGGATGTTACTGTCAGATACAGGAGAAGATATTCGCATCTTACGATCAGGCTCCAGTTTGTGGCATTAATAATCGAAATTAAGTATGGGGTGGAGAGGAACGGTCTGAGCGCAAGTGAAGCAGCGAGCAGGGAGAACATCACGAGCTTGGGGTTCTTTCTGTCAAAGAGGTAAAAAACAAAGAAAAAAATAAAAGCGGCGAAGAGCATGCCGGTCACTGCTATTGAGATGAACCACTGGTTGGTGAAGTCTGTCTGTATGGTATGGAAAGTACCTACCTTGAGCGGCAGCCAGAACCCTCCCCTGCGATGTTCATAATTTGATACCCTTATCAGGAGCTCAAGCGTATCATTCTTAGGCACATAGCTAAAGAACAGGGGTTCATAGGCAGGTACTGATTCAGCCCTGCTGCGGGCCGGGGTGCCGTTCCTGGCAGTAGTGACCCCGTTTATGGCGATCTCATATGAGGTGTCGAACACGGGCATGTCGAACCCAAGGCGGTCACGGTATCCGGCGGGCAGCAGAATGACGGCCCTGTATGTGCCGTAGCCAAACCGCGGCAGCCTCTTTCCCCCGACGCTGTATTCAGACCAGTAACCCGGTACAGTTCCGTAACAGTCGGGTGTAAGTGTATCACTTATGTGACCCGGCTCTCCATACAGGAATTTATTGAAATAGAATTCCCATTCGCCGTTCATTTTAAGGGTGAACTCATCTCCCTGCTGTATATGCCTGAGATCAAGCACACCCTTTTCAACCCTCACGGGTGCTCCTGTCAGGAGTCCCTGTACCAGGAAAAGTGAAATCAGAACCGTGGCTGTTCTCCTCAGCATGCTCAATGCAATTCTTAAGTTACTGTTTAATCAGACCGCGGTTCTCAAGCATTGCCTCGATGCCCGGCTCACGACCTCTGAATGCAATATACATCTCGAGCTCATCCCTTGAACCTTTGCGCGAAAGTATCTCTTTCTCAAAGCGTGCTGCAACCTCCGGGTTGAATATATCTCCTGTCTCCTTAAATGCCTTGAAGGCATCGGCATCCAGAACCTCGCACCAGATATAGCTGTAATATCCTGCTGAATAGCCTCCCGAAAAGATGTGGCTGAAATATGTGGAGCGGTAACGGGGGATTATCTCGCTGATAAGCCCGTATTTCTCCATTGCCTTCTTCTCAAACTCACCGATATTGATTTCGGTGGGTTCGGTCAGCGAATGGTACTCCATGTCAAGTGATGAGGCAGCCAGGTACTCGACCGTGGTGAAACCCTGGTTGAATTTCGCTGACTTTTCCATCTTCTCAATGAGCTCATCAGGTATTACTTCACCGGTCTGGTAGTGTTTTGCGTAAACTTTCAGCACCTCCGGTTCGAAAACCCAGTGTTCCATTATCTGTGAAGGAAGCTCAACGAAATCTCTTGAGGGACCGCTTGTATAGACCGTATTCGAAAGAAGGTTATGCAGTGCATGTCCGAACTCATGGAAGAGTGTGCTGGCTTCTTCCGGTGTGAGCAGGGCAGGACCGTCACCTGAAGGGGGAGTAAAGTTGGTGACCATGCTCACCAGCGGCGTGACCTGATCTCCCTTCTCATCGAGTCTCTGTGCGCGCATGCCGCTGCACCATGCACCGCCGCGCTTCGAAGCACGCGGGTAATAGTCTATCATCAGAATACCTACATGCTTGTTGTCTCTCTTCACCTCAAAAGTTTTAACATCAGGATGATACAGGGGGATGTCAGTGCGCTCGCTGAATTCCAGCCCGTAAAGCCTGTTGGCGACATAGAACATTCCGTCAGTGACATTGCTGACTGAGAAATAGGGTCTGGTCTCCTCGTCACTTAAATTATATTTCTCCTTGCGGATCTTTTCGGTGTAATAGAACCAGTCCCATGGCTCCAGCTTGAATTTTCCGCCTTCGCTGTCAATCATTTCCTGCTGTGCGGCAGCTTCGGCTTTGGCCACCGGCAGGGCGGCATCCCATATCTGCGCCAGGAAGCTTAAAACTTTTTCAGGTTCTTTTGCCATGTTGCGTTCAAGGACGTAATCAGCGTGACTTGTGTAACCGAGAAGCCTTGCTTTCTCAACGCGCAGCCTGACAATGTCTGCAGCGATTTTGTTGTTGTCTTTTTCGTTGCCGTTGTTACCGCGCATCATATAGCCTCTGAACATCTTCTCCCTGAGATCCCTGTTGTCAGCATAGGTCATGAACGGGAAATAGCTGGGTGCCTGCAGGGTGAAGAGCCATTTGCCTTCCATGTCTTTTGCTTTGGCAGCGGCAGCGGCCTGAGCCCTGACACCCTCGGGCAGTCCTGAAAGATCATTTTCATTGTCGATGACAAGGGCAAAGCTGTTGGTCTCAGCCAGCAGGTTCTCTCCGAATTTTACAGAAAGCAACGACAGTTCGCCGTTCAGCTTGCGCAGTTTATCCTTGTCCTCAGGTGAGAGGCCTATACCGTTGCGGATAAATCCCAGGTACTGATCCTCAAGCAGCTTGCTCTCCTCCGGTGTGAGGTTGAACTTTTCCCTGTTGTCATATACCGACTTAACCTTTTCAAAGAGCTTCTCATTCAGGGCGATATCATCCCTGTGCTTTGAAAACAATGGAGTCATCTCCCTTTGCAGGGCCTGGATGGAATCATTGGTATTTGCTCCGCTGAGCGGCCCGAAAGCCCGCTGCACCTTGTCAAGCAGCTTTCCGGTGAACTGCATGGCCTTGATGGTGTTATCAAAGGTCGGTTCCTCAGGATTGCTGATGATGGCATTCACTTCAGCCATCTCTTCTTCCATTCCCTTCAGGAAGGCTGGTTTGAAGTGTTCAAATTTTATAACGTCGTAGGGTGGTACTTCAAAAGGTGTGTCCCACTTGCAGAAAAACGGATTTTCGCATACCTCTTTCCTGCACGAGGTGACGCTGATTGAAACAATTAACAACATAAGGAACAGTTTTTTCATAACACAGGGGTTTGGGTTCAAATGATTATAATATCAATAGCTCAATAAGGTTTATGTATATTCATAAAAAAATGCGGTTTCCCGGTACAATTTACTACATGCTAAACAAATTCCACCAGCGGATCTCCCTTTCTGACCTTGTCGCCGCTTTTTACCAGCACCTTTTTTATTTTTCCGTCGCGGTCTGACTCCACCGCGCTGAATGTCCTGTTGATCATTATATACATCAGAATCTCTCCCTTTTTAACTTCCTCACCAACATCAAGGTCATCATCGGAGATGTATGTAGCCGTGGTGCCCGAATAAATAAATGCTATGCCGGTCTCGTGAGCGAAGAGAAGTTTCTTCTCCGACACCTTTGGCGCAGCGGCATGTGCCAGCTCGGCTTTCCTGTCTTCCACTTCCTTCAGGAAGCGTGTCTTTGCCACGCCCGATTTATAATCGCGGTACTGCCTGTCATGCATTGCCAGTTCGAACAGCTCTTCATCATCCTTGCCGGCAGGCCAGTTTTTCTCCTCCATCTCCTTCCTGTAGCTATCCAGTGCATCAGGATAGTTATCCTGCGGAGTGCCATCATAGAACTCCTTTCCTTCACGTTTTGCCAGTTCGATGAGCTCCGGAGCCAGCGGACCGGGCAGTTTGCCGGCACGGCCGAGCAGCATATCCCATGTGTTCGGGTCGATCATCGCAAACCGGTCCTTTCCGTTCACCAGTGAAACGATATTCATCAGCGCCACATTCTTTACATACTGGCTGAACGGTGTTACGAGAGGCGGATAGCCCATCATGGGCCATATATTGCCCACCTCCTTGAAGAGCCAGACAACGAGCTCGTCTTCTGACAGCTCAGGTTTGTTCCTGTGCCTTCAGCGCGGAGTTGATGCCCTGGTGCACTCCCTTCAGGTCGGCCATCATGCTTCCCATCATGCCTCCGGGAAGTCCTGACCCGATCAGCAGTGATGTCATCAGTTTGTTTCGCGGGTCAATAAAATAACCCAGGAAGTCGTCAATGAACTCCTGTGTCAGGGACCTTACTTTCATGTAGGCATCCATGTTTATTTCAGGCACATCAAACCCTGCGTCCTTCATTATTGCCTGAATAGCAATGACATCGGGATGGACCATTCCCCAGCTGAGAGGCTCCATTGCAACGTCGAGGTAATCAGCGCCTGCCCTTGCCACCTCAAGCATAGAGGCTACTGACATGCCCGGACCGCTGTGTCCGTGATACTGGACTATGATGCCGGGATATTTGTTTTTGATTTTCCTCACCAGTTCACCGAGGGTAGCCGGTCTGCCCACGCCTGCCATATCTTTAAGACATATCTCATCAGCCCCGTACTCAACCACTTTGTCTACCACCCCCATGTAATAATCAATTGTATGAACAGGTGAAGAGGTTATTGAGAGCGCTGCCTGTGAGATCATGCCTGCCTCGCGTGCGTACTTCACCGACAGTTCAAGGTTACGGTGGTCATTCAGCCCGCAGAATGAACGTGAAATATCTACTCCCTGGGCTTTCTTGACCTTGTACATCAGACGCCTGACGTCTGCCGGCACGGGATACATTCTTATTCCGTTAAGGGCGCGTTCGAGCATGTGTGTCTGAATGCCTGCCTCGTTAAAAGGTCTGGTCCATTCCCTGACAGCCTCGTTGGGATTTTCACCGTAAAGGAGCTGTACCTGTTCAAATGCACCGCCGTTAGTCTCTATACGGTCAAAGCATCCCATTTCAATGATGTGCGGTGCAACGGCTTTAAGCTGGTCAACTCTTGGCTGGTACTTGCCTGACGACTGCCACATATCACGGTAAAGGAGGCTGAATCTTGATCTTATTCTTCATTTTTATTCACGGGGTTAAGGCCTGTCTGGAATTTTCACTAAAATAATCATTCAAAGATAATCCTGTTGCATCTCATACACGTGATAAAAATCAATTATAGCATTTTCAATATAAAAAGAGAGAGGCTGCCCTTGTGAGACAGCCTCTTGTCAACCTAAACCTGATCGTAGAAAGGCCGGACGGCCTTATTAAGGAAGGATAAAAAATTTTTTATTCGCTCTCTTTTATGAGCATCGGAAAATAAGAAGCTATGAGCAGCGCTGCATCCTGTTCGGCTGTAACACCCTGGCTGATAACTTTCTGACGGAAATAGCCGGTCCTGTCAAGCTGGCTGTCATCAGTACGTATCCCATCGACCTTGTACTTTTTGTCTACCTTGTTAACCCCAAAAAACTTGCCGTTACAGGTGTACATAACTGCCAGGTCATCAGATACAACCACGTAGTTCTTACAGTTCTTTTCTTTATCTACGTAGATCTTCACCTTAACAGGTGAATTCTCGTATGAGAGCAGGTAACATTTTACCGTTTCGCCTGCCAGAGTAAGGGGCTGATCAACAGCCTCGAGAGTGTAGCTTCCGAAGGCTGTGTTTGACTCACCCTTCAAAATGACTTTGCCGTATGACATTGCTGCCACACCGGCAAAAAGCACCAAAACAAGAATAATTCTTTTCATGACTAACCCGTTTTTGTTTAACACCAAACCGTCCATTTCAAAAAGAGGAACTGTCCTTTTCACCCTTTTTCATAAGTAAAGACCGGCGAGGACCCCTTTCGCTGCAATCTTTTGTGTTAAAGTTGCGTTAATTAAAGTTAAATGGTAACTTTGCACTTTATAACAGTATGTTACAGGTTAAGGAACACAGGTTTATGATGAACCGCCTCGGACGGAGGCTGTATCACTGCCTTATGTTCTATCACAGTTAACCTTTCGCCTGCAGCCCACGCGGCAGCGGCCATTCCCTTCATTCAGTATCATCAATAACTTCACGGACTTTTTATGAAAGGTTTGATATTCAGTATAAAGAGATATGCAATTCATGACGGCCCCGGCATCAGGGTCACCTTTTTCATGAAAGGATGTCCTCTTGACTGCTGGTGGTGCCATAACCCGGAAGGGAAGTCGGCGGTGCAGACCTCCGTGGAGCGGATTGACAGGGTAGGGGAAAAGGAATTCACCTCTGTGGAGCTTGTTGGCAAGGAATATACAGCGGATGAGCTGGTAAAAAAAGCTGAGAAGGACAGGGTCTTCATGGAGCAGTCGGGCGGAGGGGTCACCTTCTCAGGAGGTGAGCCGCTGATGCAGTTTGACTTCCTCCTTGAGTCACTGCAGGCAATGAAGAAAGCAGGTTTCCATACAACCGTCGATACATCAGGGCACACCTCACCGGAAAGACTGCGGGCTATCATGCCTTACACCGATCTCTTCCTCTATGACATCAAGCACCTGGATCCGGAGAAGCACATGAAATTTACGGGAGTAGGCAATGATTTTATCCTTTCAAATTTTGACATGCTTCTGAATGAAGGGGCTGAGATCATGATAAGGGTGCCTGTTATTCCCGGGGTGACGGCAGATAAAGATTACTTTGAACAGCTCAGAAGTTTCATTGAAAGCCGTAAAACAAATAAAATCACAGAGATAAACCTTCTGCCGTACCATAAGACCGGCAGCTCGAAATACCGTCGTTTTGACCTTCCTGACCGCATGACAGGCATCGGCCAGATATCTAACGGTCACCTCGATGATTATGTTGAAATTTTAAAACCGCTGGGCATCCACATTAAGAAAGGCGGATGAACAAAAAAGCAAACAAAAAAACACAGATATGAAAATGACTGAAAGAGTCCTAAGACTAAGGCAACAGAGTCTTGACGCACAGGAGACCATCACGGCCGAGAGGGCACAGCTGATCACCCGCTTTTATGCCAGTGACGAGGCACGCGGATTATCAGTCCCGGTACTCAGGGCACGTGCTTTCGAATACCTGCTGAGGCATAAAGCCATATGCATCAATGAAGGCGAGATGATTGTCGGCGAAAGAGGTCCGGCACCGAAAGCCACGCCAACGTACCCCGAGATCTGCCTGCATTCGCTGCAGGATCTTGATATTCTCAACGGCCGCGAAAAAGTTTCATTTAAAGTTGGCGACGAGGTCAAACAGTATTTACGAAAAAGAAATTATTCCTTTCTGGAAGGGACACAGTAACCGTGACCGCATCATGGAACGCATGACCCCTGAGTGGATCAATGCCTACAAGGCCGGTATCTTCACCGAGTTCCAGGAACAGAGAGCCCCGGGTCACACTGTCCTTGGTTACAAGATGTTTCATACAGGGTTTCTTGATCTGAAGAAGGAGATAGCCGAATCAGCCGCCGCAATAGATTACTTTAATGACCCCCAAGCCTATGAGAGGAGTGAGGAGCTCAAGGCCATGGACATTGCCTGCGATGCAATAATAATGTATGCCGGCAGACATGCTGACGCTCTTGAGAAGCTTGCGGAGACAGAGAAGGATCAGAAGCGTCGCGCAGAGCTGACCGCCATGGCTGCTGTATGCCGGCGGGTGCCTGCTCATGCCCCGGAGACCTTTCACGAGATGCTGCAGCACTACTGGTTCATCCACCTCGGGGTGGTGACAGAGCTTAACCCGTGGGATTCATTTAACCCCGGCCGTCTCGACCAGCATCTGTGGCCTGTTTACAAAAAGGAGACAGAGGCAGGTACTCTCTCTCCTGAACAGGCTTATGAGCTGCTGGGCTGTTTCTGGGTCAAGTTCAATAACCATCCTTCACCTCCGAAGATGGGTGTCACCGCACAGGAGAGCAACACCTACACCGACTTCTGCCTTATAAACCTCGGAGGCGTTAAACCCGACGGTACTGATGCCGTGAACGATATGTCATATATTCTCCTCGATGTGATCAAGGAGATGCGCATCGTTCAGCCCAGCTCGATGGTGCAGGTGAGCCGAAAAGGTCCTGATGCCTTTATCCACAAGACGCTCGATATTGTCAGAACCGGCTTCGGACAGCCGTCAATATTCAATACCGAGTCAATCATCCAGGAGCTTCTGAGACAGGGAAAGAGCCTTGTTGATGCCCGCAACGGCGGCGCTTCAGGGTGCGTTGAGACCGGAGCCTTCGGAACAGAATGTTACTGGCTGACAGGATATTTTAACCTGGTGAAAATACTCGAGGTGACCCTGAACAACGGATTTGACCCCCGCACGGAAGTGCAGGTAGGACCAAAGACAGGCGATCCTGCGCTGTTCGCTTCCTTTGAGGAGTTTATGCTTGCCTACAAACAGCAGGTGAATCATTTTGCGGATATCAAGGTGAGAGGTAACAATGTCATCGAAAAGACATTTGCCAGTCACCTCCCGGTGCCGTTCCTGTCACTTCTTCTTGAGGACTGTATTGCCAACGGTAAGGATTACAATGCCGGCGGAGCAAGATATAACACAACGTATATACAAGGTGTGGGACTTGGCAGTATAACCGACATCCTTACATCGATAAAATTCAACATCTACGAAAAGCGCAGGTTCACATGGAATGAGATGCTTGCCGCCCTGAAGAACAATTTTGAAGGACAGGAGGAGATGCAGTACGAAATGATATACAACACTCCCAAGTACGGTAATGATGACGATTATGCCGACGAGCAGGCTGTGGCTGTCTTTGAAATGTTCTATGATGCTGTCAACGGCAGACCTACTCCGCGCGGAGGGGTTCACAGGATAAATATGCTGCCGACGACATCGCATGTCTATTTCGGAAACGTCACCGGAGCCACACCTGACGGCCGCAAGGCCTATGTGCCTCTCTCGGAAGGTATCTCACCTTTCCAGGGCGTTGACAGGCAGGGACCTACGGCAGTGATCAAATCGGCGTCAAAGATTGATCATCTCAGGACCGGCGGAACACTCCTGAATCAGAAATTCTCACCGGAATTCTTCGAGGACGAGGGAAGCTATCAGAAGCTGACGGCGCTGATAAGGAGCTATTTCAGCCTTGACGGACACCACATTCAGTTCAATGTGGTCAATGCCGAAACGCTCCGGGAGGCTCAGAAACATCCTGAACTTCACCGCGATCTGATTGTGCGCGTCGCCGGCTACAGCGATTATTTCAATGACCTGGGAGAAGACCTTCAGAATGAGATAATCAGGCGGACGGAACACAGCGGTTTTTAGACAGGGAATAGTTACCTGAGCATCTCAGATGCCAGGGCAGAAATGCATAATTTTTTTTCAGATATACTTGACTTTGTCGTTAAAGTTATGTATATTTTGTAAAAATTAATTCCGCTGTTCCGGTCGTGGCCATGACTTCAGCCGGCAGCAACTAATGCCTTGGCCGTGAAGAAGATATTCGATTATTTTGACACACGCTACAGGGCTGAGATGCTTGGCAGGCCCATTGACCAGACAGGTCCCGTAATAACTATATCACGTCTTACCGGCTGCGACGGGAGGGAAGTCGCAGCAGCCCTTGTCGCACTGCTCAATCTCAGGCATAACACAAATAAATGGAAGTGGATCGATAAGGATATCATCTACCATGCCGCCCATGAACTCAAGACTGATACCAACCGGGTGGAGACCTATTACCAGGGTATGACAATGAATGATATGTCGGAGATGATAATGGCATTCTCCGGTACCTTTGTCAGTGACAGCTCGGTGAAGAAGGCTATCAGGGAAGTGGTTCTTTCAATCGCACGTGAGGGTCATGCGGTGATCATCGGACGGGGTGGGGTGGCAATAACGCGCGATATGACCAATGCACTGCATATCAGGCTTGTGGCTCCGCTTTACTGGAGGGTGGAGAATGTGATGAAGAAGAAGGGTATGATCATTGAAAAGGCAGAGGAATATGTGGTTGAAACAGATGAGAAGAGGAATAAAATGATTGTGAGCTTCCTTGACAAGAAGCCGCAGACCATCGATTATCTCTTTGACTCTACACTGAACAGAAGCAGTTTTTCGATTGACCAGCTCTCCGCACTCATACTTGACATGTATGAGGCCAAGCTGGGAAAGATAAAATAACAGTATTGCTATGCTTTTTCAAGAGTTTGGGCATAGCTGGTTGGTTGATTAGTGAGGAGGGTAATGAAAGGGCCGGTATCCATTCGGAACCGGCCCTTTTCTTGTGTCTGTTTCAGAGACAGCAGATTTGTGCAATCCTTTTAATGTGATCTGAAGTGCGTTTATCAAGTGATTTCATGTAGGCATCCCAGTCATCTATCCTGAACTTTGCCACTCCTGTTTCGATGGCAGCCCTGGCAACCGCTGAGGCTACCCTGGAGATAAGTCGCGGATCGAGCGGCTTGGGAATGATGTAATCCCTGCCAAACTCCAGCTTTTCGAGATCATAGGCTTTAAGTACCTCATCGGGAACAGTCTCTTTTGCAAGGGTTGCCAGGGCCTTTGTGGCTGCCAGCTTCATCTCCTCATTGATGGTGGTTGCCCTTACATCAAGCGCACCCCTGAAGATGAACGGGAAACCAAGGACATTGTTGATCTGGTTGGGATAGTCTGATCTCCCTGTGGCAAAAATAAGATCATCACGGGTCGACATGGCATCTTCATAGCTGATCTCCGGGTCAGGATTGGCCATGGCGAAGACTACAGGGTTGGGAGCCATGGTACTGAGCATCTCCTTGCTCAGCATTTTGGCCACTGACAGGCCCAGGAAGACATCAGCGTCTTTCACTGCCTCTGCCAGTGTGTTAATATCACGGTCGGTGATCCATTCTTTCTTGTATTTGTTAAGGTCAGTCCTTTTTTTGTTGATGACTCCCTTGCTGTCGACCATGATGATGTTTTCCTTTTTTACACCCAGGGCCACATACAGGCGTGTGCACGAGTTGGCAGCCGCTCCGGCGCCGCAAACGACCACCTTTATGTCGGAGATCTTTTTCCCGTTTATATCCAGTGCATTCAGAAGACCTGCAGATGATATTATGGCTGTCCCGTGCTGGTCATCATGAAAGACGGGTATATCAAGCATTGCCTTCAGCCTTGTCTCGACCTCAAAGCACTCCGGGGCTTTTATGTCCTCAAGGTTAATGCCGCCGAAGGTAGGAGCGATCTTGGCACATATCTCGATCAGCTTTTCAGGGTCTTTTTCATCCACCTCGATATCAAACACATCCACATCGGCAAAAACCTTGAAAAGAAGACCTTTGCCCTCCATCACCGGCTTACCTGCCAGTGCACCTATGTCACCCAGGCCAAGCACGGCGGTGCCGTTTGAGATCACCGCAACAAGATTGGCCTTTGCCGTGTACAGATAGGCATCATCAGGGTTCTTCTCGATCTCAAGGCAGGGATATGCTACACCCGGAGTATATGCGAGACCGAGATCATGCTGTGTGCAATAAGGCTTTGTAGGGATAACCTCAATCTTGCCCCTGCGCCCGCGACTGTGATAAAGGAGCGCGTCCTCTTTTGTGATTTTTGACATAACGGGAAATTTAATTGATTATGAATTTTTCTGAGAAAAGGAATTAGTACAACGAATTTAGAGTATTTCTCAGACTACTCCAACTTAATTTAAGAAGAATAATAAACTGATTTCATTTGGTACTCTGCCGGAAATAAATATTTTAATTGCCGTAAAAATACTGGAGCATGATCTGTTAACCTACCTGACAGATGTTTTCCGGATAAAACTAAAGACGAAAAGAAATGAAGCAGATTTGCGATTTTAAGCATGCTTATAATGCTTTGGTCATGCAGCAGGAAAGAGACTGTGCACCCGAATATTATCTTCATAATGTCCGATGATCACGGGTACCAGGCAGTGAGTGCTTACGGAAGCGGACTCAACTCAACACCCAACCTTGACCGTATCGGTGATGAAGGAATTATCTTCCGGAACAGCTTCGTATGCAACTCGATCTGTGCTCCGAGCAGAGCTGCACTCCTCACCGGCAAGCACAGTCATGCCAACGGTCACCTGGACAACAGGATGAGGTTTGACAGCTCCCAGGTGACCTTCCCGAAGCTGCTGCAGGGTGCAGGTTATCAGACTGCCCTGATAGGCAAATGGCATCTTAAGAGTGATCCCACAGGATTCGATTACTGGAATATTCTTCCCGGGCAGGGGAGTTACTATAATCCTGATTTCATTGAGATGGGACGTCATTACCGTGAGAATGGTTATGCTACTACAATCATCACAGATATGGCTATTGAATGGCTGAGCAACAGGGATACCACGAAGCCGTTCTGCCTGATGGTTCATCACAAGGCGCCCCACCGCAACTGGATGCCTGACACTGTTGATTTTGACCTTTATGACGGCGCTTCATTCCCCGTCCCGGAGAATTTCTTTGATGATTATAAGGGAAGACAGGCTGCTTCATTGCAGGAGATGAGCATCATGCACGACATGCGCATGTCTTCGGACCTAAAAATAACCGGTGCTGACGGTGACAGCATCTCCCCGGCCGAGAAAGACTACCTGTGGTACCTTAATAACAGGCTCAGTCCGGAACAGCGAAAAGCATGGTTCGTGGAATATGACAAAATAAGTCAGGCATACAATGAACATCCTCTGAGCGGAGATTCACTGGCCATCTACAAGCTGAACAGGTACCTGACCGATTACCTGAGAACCATTCAATCGGTCGACCGCAATACAGGAAGGCTGATTGATTATATTGACGCATCAGGACTGAAAGACAATACGCTGGTGATATATACATCTGATCAGGGCTTTTATCTCGGCGAGCACGGCTGGTTTGACAAGCGGTTCATGTATGAAGAGTCATTCAGAACCCCTCTCCTGATGAGGCTGCCTGCCGGCTATACGGCCAGGGGAGACATAGGAGAGATGGTTCAGAACATTGATCTTGCACCCACTTTTCTTGAAATGGCAGGTGTCAAACCTCCGGACGAGATGCAGGGTGTTTCACTGGTTCCGCTGCTCATGGGCTCAAAGCCAAAGAAATGGCGCGATGCCCTGTACTATCAGTATTATGAGTACCCGGCTGAACATGCCGTCAGAAAACACTACGGAATAAGAACAGACAGATACAAACTCATTCACTTCTACGATGATATTGATCAGTGGGAACTGTATGATCTCAGCACTGATCCTCATGAGATGAATAATCTCATTGATGACCCGGGTTATGCTGCCGTGGAGAGGAACCTCAGAAAGAAACTTGACGGTCTCCGAAGGCTGTACAAAGTACCTGAAGAAATATAGTTTCTGTTGTTTGGACTAATTGTCCGCGATTTTTTTTGTCAGCAGGTAAAATGTATTTGCAGCTGTTTTTTCCTTTTCCTGCGATGCTCCTCCGTTATTCTTTATTTCCATGAAATCATTCACAAATTTTTCTGTACTGCCCCAATCAGTCTGAAGTAATCCTGCGTACCTCTCCTTTGTTACACTGGTTGCTGTTGAGATAAATGTACTTGTATTCTCAAGCTGCCTCAGAGCAACTTCCGGTGTTCGCCACGGGCATGTCAGAACCGTAAATCCCTTGAGTGCGAACATCACCGCAGACAGGTCAGGCCGCTCATAGTGCCAGTCGCAGATCACCACATCCTTGTATATCATGTCAATCGCCCTGTGTGTGTTATTCATGCTCGCTTCCCACATCCCGTAGCCGGTTGTCTTTCCGTCAATGAGCCTGTCGCCCCAGATCCACATCCTGCATCCTTTTGAAGCCAGGAAATTACGAATCAGATTCACTTCACCGGCAAACAGTTCGGCATTGTCTTTTCCCGAGCAACGCGGACATTTGCTGTCCCCGATGTAAAAAACCTCATCCATTCCGGCATGGAAGGCATTCGCCTCAAACACATCAATAATTTCGCCCACAACATCGAACACTACATCATGCACCTCGGGGTGCAGCGGACAGTAACTCTTGCAGTAAAGCTCATCATCATTCGGCCATTTGTATTCCTCAGGCATCTGTACCCACGGTGTCTCATCAAACTGCGGATAAACCTCAAGCAACTTATCGACCTTTGTCGCCCACGACTGGTGACCCAGAAGGTTAATTTGCGGTATAAGGTTAATATTAAGCTCTTTGCAGGTACGTACAAGCGTTTTGACATCTTTTTTTGTCAGCGGGTTGTCGCCTCTCAGCTCCGGATGAGTTTCAAACTCATAACCCCAGTCGACACGCAACACCAGGGTGTTTACACCCAGAGGTGCGAGCTCTTCCCTGATAAATTTATCGAATTCATTTACATATCCATGTTCCGGTGCTGCTATGCAGAGGCCAAGCAACGGTAGTCCCTTATCTTCAGCTTTTGCAGCCAGGAGGAGTAGTGACAGCATGAATAACACGAAAGTCCTTTTCATAGTTTGTTTTTTTGATGGTTTGCCCGATACAGGATTAATGTCGCGAGCCAATTTAATCAAATTATTTATATTTACCGGTTAATGAATTTCTAAGCAATATGGGCCGTAATAAAGTAAACAGACGTGAATTTCTCCTCAGGAGTACAGCAGCAGGTGTTGGTCTTACCATTGTCCCGCGTCATGTGCTTGGCGGCAGGGGTTACCTGTCTCCGAGCGATCAGCTGACAAAGGGGATCATCGGCACAGGGGGAATGGGTCTTGGCCATTTTGGTTACGAGAATACCCGCCTTCTCGCCGTCTGCGATGTCGATGCCTCTCATCTCAAAAAGGCGCTCGACAAGGCCGGCAAGGGTGTGACCGGGTATCACGATTTCCGCGAGCTGATTGCAAGGCCTGACATTGATATTGTCCATATTGCAACACCCCCGCACTGGCATGGCATCATGTCAAAAATGGCAGCTGAGGCAGGCAAGGATATATGGTGCGAGAAGCCGATGACACGCACAATAGGTGAGGGGAAGAAGGTTGTTGAGGCAGTGCAGGCCAACGGCCGCATGTTCAGGCTGAACACCTGGTTCAGGTTCACAGGTCAGTTCTACGGACTTGGAACCACAGTAAGGCCACTGAAGAAAATCGTCAGCAGCGGGGTGCTCGGATGGCCTCTGAAAGTGACTGTCAGCGGCATAACCGGTTATGACTGGAAGTTCTACTGGACAGGTGTGCCGAACCTGCCTCCGCTGACACCTCCGGCAGATCTTGATTATGATTTCTGGCTCGGACCCGCTCCTTATAAACCGTATAACCCTCTCAGGGTCCATGAGAAGTTCAGGGGCTACTGGGATTATGACGGAGGCGGCCTGGGGGATATGGGGCAGCATTACCTCGACCCGGTGCAGTACCTTCTCGGGAAGGATGATACCAGCCCGGTGTCCGTTGAGATCGATGCGCCGCAGCAACACTACGATGCTGTCGGAACATGGAGGAGAATAACATATACCTATGATGACGGCTGCCAGATAATTCTTGACGGTGAGAACCGGGATAAGGATGCGGCATACATTGAAGGCCCGCATGGCAAAATATTCAAGGGATTCGTTTCCGATGTGCCAAACCTGTCAGCATTAGTCGCGAATCTTCCTGAACCTGAACCACAGGTAACGGTGTTCAGCGAATCGGTCAGGACAAGAAAACCGTTTGCGTTGAATGAAATGAACGGTCACAGGTCATGCACCCTGGTAAATATGGGTGTTGTGGCGCTCCGCCTGGGTCGTAATCTTACATATGATCCTGTAAAACAGGTTTTTACAAATGATGAAGGGGCAAACGCGCTTATTGACCAGCCAATGCGGGGTGGATGGCATTTATAAAATCTAAATCAGTTGAATTATTATGAATAAACTTAATGTACTGTTTGCTGTCCTGGCAGCTATGGTCCTGCAGGTCGCACTGAATGCCCAGGATGTCAGGACCATTGAAACCAGGGTGGCCGATCTCCTTGCCAGGTTGCCTGCTGACAATCAGAACCTTGCTTCGCGGCTTATGGAAGAAATGTACTCCCTTGGCGATGAGGGCACGTCTCTTATCTGCAGCCAGGTGGTACCTGCCGGCACCGGTGACGACACGAAGGCAAGGTATGCCATTTCAACACTCACAAGCCATCTCTCGGCTGACAAGGATAACATAAGGAAGAGTGTCTGGGAGAAACAGTGTATAAGATTTATGAAAGCGGCAGATGAAAGGGAGGTCAGGGCTTTCTTCATGAAGCAGCTGAACCTGGTCGGGTCAGATACTGCCGTGGAAGCCCTGGCTGATTATGTCCGGAATGCGGAGATATGCGATGATGCCGTAATGGCATTGCAGTCTGTCGGCAGCGATGAGGCGCACAAGCTTCTTGCCTCTGCAATCACAGAAGGGGAGTGTCCCTGTGCAGCGCAGATAATGGTTGCACTTGCAGACAACCGGTACAGCGGAGCTGTTCAGAGCTACATGAACTGGTACGCGAAAGGCAATCAGGGTGAGAAAACCGCTGCTCTTTATGCGCTTGCGGTCACAGGGGACCCTGCCGCATTACCTGTTCTGCAGCGCGCTGCAGAATCAGCCGGATACATGTGGGAGCCTACAGGTGCCGTGCAGGCACTGCTGCTCTATGCAAAAACCATTGGTCTTGCAGGTGACACGCGCGGGATGAAAAAGATCACAGACCAGGTAATCACGAAGAGCATGACACCGGCGACTGCCGGACAGCGTCTCGCAGCCATGAGCGTGGTTGTCGCCGTGCAGGGTGAGGATGCACTGCCCATGCTTCTTAAAAGCAGCGGATGATCCTGATATTGCCGTTCGCGGCGGAGCCCTCAGACTGGCCGGATTACTTCCTGGCGAGGCAGTAACAAAAAAGTGGATAAAAAAATACCCGAAGGTAACCGGGGAAGCAAAACCGGAAATACTCTTCATGCTTGGCGAGAGGGGAGACGAGCTTGCAGTGCCTCTGATGCTTAAGGCGCTTGACGATCCCTCACAGGAAATTGCCAATGAGGCAGTCGCTGCCCTTGCAAAGCTGCAGGGTGCCAAAGCCGTTGACCGGATCATTTCCCAGATACTGAAATATGACAATGAAGAAGGTCACAGGGCTGCTGCCGGCGCACTGACAACAATACTTGACAGCACCAGCATAGAAAAGGTTGCCGAAAGCCTTCCCGCATCACACGGACATGGTACGGTTGCACTGATATGGCTGCTCTCCTGGTCAGGCAGGAATGAGTATTTCGATGATGTCCTCAGTTATGTCAATTCAGAAGATCTGGGCGTAAGGGCTGCTGCCATTTCATCTCTGGGCAGCCTGGCCTCGTGGAACGACCAGCCGGCAATCATCTCCCTGCTGCAGAGCACCTCAGAAAAGCAGGAGATAGCGGAGCTGCAGCGTGCCCTTGCCACTGCCGCCATGAAAGCTGGTGATGCGGAGAAAAGATCGGAAACGATTCTCGGTGCATTGGATAAAACCGAAAACAAACTCAGGCTTATTCCGTTGCTGGCACAGACAGGAGGCCAGGAGGCGCTCAAAAGGGTGGCATATGAATTTGAAAACGGCGATGCCATTACCCGTGATGTGTGTTTCGACGCACTGGCGCACTGGTCGGATCACTCTGCCCTGAAAGCCCTGTACGATATATGTGCATCGGGCAATAAGACATTTGGCATGCCGGCTTTCGATGCTTATCTGAGGATGGTATCTGTCGCTGATCTCACTCCGGAGCGCAAGCTGCTTCTTATCAAGGAGATTGCTCCGCAGGCTGTGGCACCCGATGCAAAGGCTGATATGATAGCTCTTGCAGCTTCCCTTGGTATCCGGCCAGCCGGCATTCTTTATCTCATCATGGCTCTCTGACCCGACTGAAGAAGTGAGGTCGGCGGCTCAGGAAGCGCTGAATGAGATGAAACTGCCTGCCGGCGAGGTTTTTGTTCCGATGTTCAACGGGAAGGATCTGTCGGGATGGCATGGCCTGGTCGGTAATCCGGTAACCAGGGCAGCCATGAAACCGAAAGAACTTGCTGCAAAACAGAAGGAGGCTGACCTTAAAATGTTGGACAACTGGAGTGTCAGGGACGGAATGATATGGTTCACCGGCAAAGGCGACAACCTGTGCAGTGTGAAGGAATACGGCGATTTTGAGCTGTATCTCGACTGGCGTATAACAAAGGACGGGGACAGCGGCATTTATCTCCGCGGCTCTCCCCAGGTGCAGATATGGGATACATCAAGAACCGAGGCAGGCGCCCAGGTCGGCTCCGGAGGCCTGTACAACAACGAAAAGAATCCTTCAGCACCGCTTAAAGTGGCAGATAATCCTGTCGGAGAATGGAATACCTTCCGCATACTGATGACCGGCGAAAAGGTCTCGGTATGGCTGAACGGCGAGCTTGTCACGGACAATGTCATTATGGAAAACTACTGGAACAGGGAGATCCCGATATTTGAGAAAGGAGCTGTCGAGCTTCAGGCCCACGGAACAGACCTTGCCTTCAGGGATATATATATCCGGGAGATAAGTCCGGCTGAATATAATCTTACAGATGAGGAGAAAGCTTCAGGATTTGTCTCACTGTTTAACGGCCGCAATCTCGATGGCTGGGTCGGAAACAAAACATCATATACGGTTGAAGACGGGATGATAGTAATAAAGCCGGGAGACGACAGCGGGGGTAACCTGTACACCGAAAGGGAGTACTCTGATTTTAATTTTCGTTTTGAGTTTCAGCTGACCCCGGGTGCAAATAACGGACTTGGTATCAGGACACCCCTGGAAGGTGATGCGGCATATGTCGGCATGGAGCTTCAGATACTTGACAATGACGCTGCAATTTATACGGATCTTAAACCATTATCAGTATCATGGGTCAGTGTACGGTGTGATACCGGCAAAACGCGGTTTTCTAAAACCAGTGGGGGAGTGGAACAATGAGGAAGTGATTGTCAGCGGAACAAAGGTAAAGGTCATCCTTAACGGAACTGTAATTGTCGATGGCGATATCGCTGAGGCAAGTGATCAGGGCACAATTGACGGGAATGATCATCCGGGACTGAAGAACAAGTCAGGACATATCGGTTTTCTGGGCCACGGATCTGTCGTCAGGTTCCGCAACATAAGGATCAGGGAGCTGTAATTTGTTAATCATCACTGACGGACCTGTTTATCATTGAATTATCAACACCCATCAAATAGAAGTCAACTTTTCTTGTCAGTGAATATATAAAATACCACTTTTGATCGTTAAATATAACAGTGAGTGGCCCACCGGCCCTCGAAATGAATACAGAAGGGAAGAATATTGCTGAAATGAATATACTAATCTGTGAAGATAATCAACTTGCTTCGAGAGCCATGTCTGTGGTACTGGAGCGTGCTGGTTTCGAACCTGTCACTGCCATTGACGGCAACAGGGCCATAGACCTCCTGAGGAGTACTGATTTCAGCCTTGTCATTGTTGATATACACCTTCCTTACCACAGCGGTCTCGAGCTGATCAGGTTCCTCCGTACAGATCTGAAGAAGAAGACACCGGTCCTTATTGTGTCAGCCTTCAGTGATCCCCAGGTTCAACGCCTGGCAGCTGAAATGAAGGTTAGCGGATATATAACAAAACCTTTTGATCCTGAAGATCTTATCAGGAAAATCAGGTCGGCATTAATACAATTATGATGCAATTCACCCGGTTAAGATACTTGCTGATGATGGTGCTGGTCATGATGATGACCTGCGGTAATCTTTTTTCACAGACCATCACCAATCCTGAAGAGGAATACTCAAGGATCCGGACGCTTGCTTTTTCGGGTGATTATACTCAGGCAGAACCTGCTGCCCGTAATCTGGTAAAACAGTTTCCGGACTATGGTGATGCACGGATCCTGCTTGGCAGGATAATAGCATGGCAGGGAAATTATGACGAGGCTATTGCCGTAATCGACACCCTGCTTCAAAGAGAACCCGATAATTCTGATGCCCTGGAGGCAATTACTGATATCAGACGATGGTCGCGTGACAGGTCGCAGCAGAATACCCCGCCGACAGATATCAGGGCCGGTTACTTTTTCGATACATACTCAAAACCGTATGACCGCCTGTGGCAGGTATATTCTCTTGGAGCAGGCCACCGTTTTTCATGGGGCAGCGCCGTAGCTACAGCCAATCTGGGTCATATAAATATTGGTCCTCCGGATGAAGTAAGCGACAATGGGATGCAGTTCGCGATTGAAGCCTGGCCTGACATAACAAGTAAAAATTACGCCTACGTGGCATATGCCTGGAGTCCCGGCCCCTGGTTCCCGAAACACCGGGCTGCACTGGAGCTGTGGCAGACACTGCCGAAAGGATTTGCCGTGTCGGCGGGTGTAAACTATTACTATTTTGACCAGAGCATTTACATTGCAACACTCTCCGTTGAGAAATATGCGGGTGACTGGTGGTTTTCAGCCAGGAGTTACATTTACTTTAAAGATATAGGTGTTACTACTTCTTTCTACCTGACTGCCAGAAGGTATTTCGGTACAACGGATTACCTGCAGCTTACAGCCGGGGCAGGTACAGCACCTGATGAGCCGTTTGATATCATGACCGATCATTGAGAGACAGAGTGCCACAAGCGTCAGGCTGGCTTATTTCAATCAGATAAACTCCTACTGGTCGTTCAGGGCCGGGGCAGGTTATTCTTACGAAAAGTACGACGCAGGACAGTTACCGTAACAGGTTCGAAGGCAACATAGGCCTCATACGCGGAATAGGGAAAGTGAGATGATAAGATTCGTGATCATATTGCTTTCAGTGACATTTTCACTTGCTCTCCTTCAGGGCATGACCGGAGATCCACTGACTGCCCAGGTTTCAGCCTCCGTTGACGAACCGGTGCCGGCTCTCCCGGTTGTCTCCTCATTCCCGACCGAACTGACGGTTGACGGACTTATGTCTCTGGCTCACGGTAATTATTCATTGCAGATGGGTGCATTCTCACGCAGGGAATATGCCGAGAACCTGTCTGACAAGCTTAAGGAAATGCTCGGCATCAATGTCGATGTGGTTGAAGAGAGCGGCTTATTCAAGGTATTTATTAACCGGGAACTGATTGGAAGCGCTCCCTGTCTTTATATTCCCGTATCATTTCCGGCACCTGTCCGCACGAAAGCAGAGGTTGCAGAAACGGTTACAGTTCCGGTTGATACTGTCACCCAGACCCCCGCGGTAGAGGCAGTAGCAGACACTTTGCTGCAGAAAGCCGACACTTTGGTTACAGCCCCTGACACAATCGTCTTCACTGACACAATCGCCGTTGCTGAGGCCGCTGCAAATGAAGCCCCACTGCAACAGACACAGACAAAGAGAACCCTGAAAAACTTTTTCTCGCTAAGGGGAAACAGTCCCTGGCTGACTAAATACGATTATTTCGGTAAATCGGTTGCCCTGGTTAATGCACTCATATTCATTATTCTGGCATCGTTTGTAACGATGGTAATACTGCTCATCACAATACTTCTCAACAGGAGAAGGATGGAGAAGGAAGCCAAACTGCGGCAGTATCTCCTGGAACAATACCAGTCACTTATCATTGACTACCTGTTTGGCAATAGTACATCTGATGCTTTCAGATCCATTGCCTCGGATAATTACCGCAGACAGGTGCTTATCGACCAGATGATTGACGTCAGTGTCAACCTCAAGGGTGACTCTGAGGATAAGCTCACCAGGCTTTACATGGAACTGGCGCTTGACAGGGATTCGATACGGCGGGCACACAGTCGCAAGTGGCATCTCAGGATAAAGGGCTTCAGGGAGCTTGCCTTCATGGGCATCAAAGAGGCCAACGATGAAATGTACAAATCGCTCAACTCGCGCAACGAGATACTGAGGATGGAGGCACAGATAGCCCTTGTCCGCCTGAGTGACAAGGAGCATTTCGATTTTCTGTCAAAGCTTGAGAGACCGTTCTCGCTCTGGGAACAGATTACCCTGCATGATCTTATCTTACAGCATAATATGCCTGTTCCTGAATTCAAAAAGTGGCTCAGCTCACCCAATCCGACAGTCGTGATGTTCGCTCTGCGCATGATCAGGGAATTCAAACAGCGTGATGCGGAACCGGAGGTAAAGATTGCACTGTTGCACCGTGACCATCGTGTCAGCAAGCTGGCTGTAGAGGTGTCCGGTGATCTTGATCTGAGAGGTACGCTTGATACAATGAAGCGGATGTATAAATTCCAGGATTACAACGGCTGCCTTGAAATAGTCAAATCAATGGGCAAGATGCCCGAACAGGCGATGATGGGCTTTCTCAAGCTGGTGCTTGACAAGGAAGATGATGTGCAGCTGCAGATTGAAGCTGTCAAGGCAATCGAGAATATGGGCGAGGAGGGAGTTAAGGCGCTTGTAAAGGTTATGAAATCAGAATATAAAAACTACAATATCATTGTCAGGCATGTGCTTGACAGAAGGATATACTAAATACGATGAGTTTTATCTTAGGACATCTGATCTTCTGGCTCACACTTGTACTTTTCAGTACATACCTGCTGCTTGGCATTCACTCTGCTCTTGCCCTGAGGCGTTACCTTCGCAAGAACAGCTATGTGAACTACAACACGCTTGTGCTCTCGCCGCTGAGCCCGCGCATTACGATCATCGCGCCTGCCTTCAACGAAAGCAAGACGATCATTGACAACGTACGAACCCTGCTGTCGCTCTATTACAATAACTTTGAGGTTGTTGTGGTAAATGATGGCTCCACTGACAATACTTTTGAAAAGATCAAAGAGGCATACGACCTTGTCAGGGTCAATTATTACTTTGATTACCGTATTCCCTGTGAGAGGATCAGGGGAGTGTACAAGTCGAAGGATCCGGCCTACAACCGTCTGACAATCATTGACAAGAACAACGGAGGCAAGGCTGACTCACTTAATGCGGGTATCAATATCAGCCGGAGCAACCTGATCGTTACAATTGATGCCGATTCGATCATCGAATCAAATTCCATCCTCAAGCTTGTCAAGCCTTTCCTCGAAGAGAAGGATAAAAAGGTCATCGGCACGGGAGGTGTGATACGCATTGTCAACTCATGCGAAGTGGAGAGGGGACATATCCGTCAGATAAACCTTCCGAAAAAGTTCCTTCCGCGTCTTCAGGTGCTTGATTATACGCGTGCGTTCCTGCTCGGACGTATGGCATGGAGCCATCTTGACGGACTGATGCTCATCTCAGGCGCCATGGGTATGTTTGACCGCGAGACTGTCATCAAGGCCGGCGGATACAGCATCAAGACCGTCGGTGAAGATATGGAGCTGGTGCTGAGGATGAGGCGTTATATGGCAGAACATAAGGAAAACTATGAGGTCACATATATACCTGATCCGTTATGCTGGACTGAGGTGCCGTCTGACCTCAAATCGATGCGCAAGCAGAGGACACGATGGACAAGAGGGCTTATAGAATCACTGTGGTCTCATCGCAAGATGATGCTTAACAGTCATTACGGACGCCTGGGACTGCTGGGCTATCCTTACTGGCTCATCTTTGAGTGGGCTGCTCCCCTGATAGCCTTCCTGGGTTTTGTATATACCATTTTTCTCGCCATTACCGGTGCACTGAATCTTCCTTTCTTCCTGCTGCTGTTCCTTTTCGTCTACAGTTTTGCAGTGAGCCTCACGACCTGGGCTGTGCTGTTTGAAGAGATAACCTTCCACAAATACCGCAGGAAGCGTGATGTGCTGAGGCTGATCGGAACGGCAATGCTTGAGCCTTTCTTTTACCCTGTGCATACTTATTTTGCCGTCAGAGGCAACCTCGAAGCCCTGCGTGGCAAGAAAGGATGGGGCACGGCAGAGAGAAGCGGCTTCGATAAGAAAAAGAAGAAAACAGGATCAGCCGCCTGAACTAATTAATATAGTATGGAATGAGTGAAAGGCCCTCCTCAATGATATGGAGCGAGGCCTTTTCTCTTGTGACCGTGGGCGGAACAACCAGCCATGTCGGCCACCTGTAACGGTTGGTGGTATTGGTGACCACACCTTTATGGTTTACGGATACTGCAATACCTTCCGATTCGGTGGTGAAGATCTCAAAGTTATAACCCCCGTCATACGAGACAGCTCCGTCATTGACCCTCATCTGCGTCGGGTCATTGAAGTGCAGCATGGTCCATGGCAGCCTGATGTTTACTTTCCTGCCTGACCAGGCTACTGCAGCACGGTTGCCGCTGCTGAATGAGGCAGCATGCTCAAGAGGCACCTTGCCAATATCATCCACAGTAAGCTCAAAGCCGTCATTGGTCCATTTCATCACCTTCCACGGCGCTCCGTCAGTCGTAGTGCTCTTATATTTCTGGACTGCGGGGTCAGTAACATTGAAACGGACAGTCAGACCGTTCATGTCATATGCTTCAGTGACGTGATGAAGAGCTGTATCATCAGAAAGGCTGAATGTAAGCAGGAACTCAGCTCTGTTCGTGACAAGTTCTCCGCCAGGCAGTGTTGATTCGCCGGTACCACCGAGATAAGTGTCAAACGAAACCATAAACTCGTCTGTTTCAGACAAATTTGCTGCGGTATTAATCTCAAGATAAAAGAAACTTTCGTCGTGTGTCGCCCTGACTGTGCTCACAGGTCCTGCAGGAACATCGGTTGTATAGGCGGCATAATCAGGCACTGTCTTCTGATCATAGGCCAGCAGCCCGAAGCACTGCTCAGGCGATGTCTCATTATGCCACAGCTGCCGTGTAGGTATTGTCTCCGACCCTGATTTGATGCCATAGGCTTCGAGATAGAGTACAATCCAGGTGCGTTTGAACCACTCATCCATCCATGCGAACATGAACCCGCCGGCACAACCGGCATCAAGCATATTGTTCATCATCCTGAGGTCCTTTTCACCCTGCTGTATTTCTGAGTAACCTCCATGGTTCATCTCACTGAACGACTGGTGTGCGCTGCCCCAGCTGGAGGGCACACCGAATTCTGCTATCACCAGCGGCATGTTGTGGTAATGGTTCTTCAGTGCCGTGATATAACCAAGATAGCTGTTGCTGCCGTAGCTGTCGCTGTAACCCTGGTATCCCGGCTCCTGGCTGATGAAATTCGGATAGTAAGGGTATGCATGATAGCTTGCGAACATACCCGGTTCACCATCGGCGCCGCTGATTTTTGTCAGGTCAAATGAGGCCACATCCTCGTCAGTGTAAATCTCAGTGGGGTGTTCAAGCGGATCAAGCGTGGGCCAGCTTGAGAAGCTTACGGGCCTGCTGACTGAATACTTACTGTTCTCATAGGTAACCACTTTGTTGAGCATCTCAGTCACAAAGACTTCCGTGGCTGAGCCTCCGGTGATGCTGAACCGCGCTCCCGTGAACGCTGTTGTGCCCGCGTGGAATTTATCGGTTGAATCAACCTCCTGTGAGCTCACCTCCCTGCCGATAATATACCCGGCAGTCCAGCGCGACACATCGGTCTTGTATATACCGTAAGCCTTTCCGTACCTGAAGGCCAGGTCACCGTTACCGTTGAGGCAGTCAACAACTTCCTCAATCTCATTGCTGAAACCCGGTTTGCGGTTGAAGAGGTCATAGGCTGACGGGTCTGAGGCGTTTTCAACCTCCTCAAGCCAGATACCCTGGAAGAGCAGCAAAGGTGACTCGGGATTTCTCTGGTTGTATTCTGCCAGTTTCTCGTAGAATACCGGGGGATGCAGGGTGTAGACCCTGATTGTATTGAAGCCGGCCTCGGCGATGCGTTTGATCCACTGCTCATACACCTCCGGGGGTATGGCATAGGCTATCTCACCGGGGAAGTAACCGGGGGGTGAGGATCCGAGATTGACACCCTTCAGATTCATTGACCTGTATCCCGGCTCGATGTACCTTGCGATATAATCACCAGACACTTTAAATGGATATTCCTGTTTGGCAGAAAGCACAAAATTGATAGTGGTGTCACGTGAGATTGTGATATCGGTGAGCCTGACAGGGTAATAGCCTGTCTTGGTTACCTCGGTCAACACGCTGAAGCGAAGCGACTGTTCTGTTTGCGGTGGCTCCGGCGGCATCATCACCGGCTCGAGGCCGGCGGCGGAAGAATATGACGAGGCACCTGCGGCCTTGACCAGCCTTCCGCTGTAGGTTTTTCCCTTGAAAGTGAGAGCATAGACATATATACCGGGCGGAAGGGGCGAGCCGCCCTGGCTGCAGCCATCCCACACAACCCTGTAGCTGCCGGCCGCAACAGAATCAAAGTTCATTATCCTGATCCTCTGCCCTGCAATGTTGTAAACTGTGAATACGAGGTCTCCGCTGATATTGGCAATGAAGGGGACATTCACAGAATAGCTGAACGGAGCAGGATATGGCATGCCTGCCTGAAACTGTCCGGGGACATCACTGTAGGCGCCTGAAATTCTCACCGAGTAACTTCCGTCAGTGCCTGTCACTGACCTGTATTCCGTGGCGTTGAGAAAAAACGAAACCCCGGCATCCATCATCAGCGCTCCGGTCTCGTCGGTGACAGTGCCTTTCACAATGATATCCTTTGCACCTGCAATCTGAAAAACAGAAGCCATGATGATAACAAACACTATCTCCTTAAAACAGAGGCATCTGAATTTCATTTTCATTGTGAGAATATAGCTGAAAAGAGTCAAATTGTTCAAGCTCAAATGTAACAAAAAGTGATCTGAAATTAAGTTGAATTTTTATCCGGGAATAATTTGATTTGTCTATTTAACGGAGATTTGCTAAATTTATGCTTTGCAGATGTGGAAATATGGAAAAGTTCGTGATAAAGGAGACTTCAAAGACACCGTCAGTCAGTTTTGATCCGGAGCATGGACTTTTTGAGATCAGGGGGAAGTCCATACCTGAGAATTCCTTCGGTTTTTATGCTCCTCTCCTTGATTACCTTGAAGGCTACAGTGCCCAGCCTGCAGACCGGACCGTCCTC
Organism: uncultured Bacteroidales bacterium; assembly: GCA_963730615.1. Classification (GTDB taxonomy): domain Bacteria; phylum Bacteroidota; class Bacteroidia; order Bacteroidales; family VadinHA17; genus SR-FBR-E99. Next base: position 41,049 of record CAVSSR010000006.1, read on the forward strand.
AATGTCAAGTTTGAGTACTTCAACACAAGCTCCTCCAACAGGATACATACAATGTTCAAAAAATTCGAGAAACTCTACCAGGGAAATACTGAAGTCCTCATCAGATGGTTCTGCGAGAACGGAGATGAGAATATGCTTGATGCCGGAGAAGATTTCAAGACCATCCTCAGGGTTCCCTTTGAAATAGTTGAGGTCGAAGAGCTCTGAATTTTTTTTTCCCCGTTTTTCGAAGATAATTTTTCTTATTTTTAGGCTCTCACAATGATGTAATATGGTTTTAAACTATATCTGGGTTGCCTTTTTCATAATCGGGTTTATTTTCGCTCTTGTTCAGCTTATTTTCTTTGGAGATACGCAAATCTTCAACAAGCTGGTAAGTTCAACGTTCACCAGTGCTAAAACCGGTTTTGAGATTTCACTTGGCCTTACGGGCGTGCTTACACTATGGATGGGGCTGATGCGTGTCGGTGAAAAAGGAGGCGTTGTCAGAGGCCTGACAAAAGTTGTCGGGCCGCTCTTCAGGAGACTTTTCCCTTCTCTTCCCAGGGACAATCCTGCCTACGGCTCAATGGTGCTGAATATTGCAGCCAACATGCTGGGACTCGACAACGCGGCCACTCCGATGGGCCTTAAGGCTATGAAGGAGTTGCAGGAAGTCAATCCAAAAAAGGATGTGGCATCGGATCCGATGATTATGTTCCTTGTATTAAATGCCTCAGGGTTGGTGGTAATTCCGGTAAGTATCCTGGTTTACCGGGCACAACTCGGCTCTGCCAATCCTGCTGACGTGTTTATCCCGATCCTGATCTCGACTTTTGTGGCAGCAATGGCCGGAGTGTTAAGCGTGGCCCTGATCCAGAAGATCAATCTCCTGAACAAGGTCGTTCTGGCATACTTCGGAGGTATAGCGGCAGTTCTGGGAGGGATTGTCTGGTTTTTCAGCACCCTGCCGCAGGATAAAATAACGACTTACTCCACTTTTGCAGCGAATTTCATTCTTATCCTGGTCATTACCTCATTCATTGTCCTTGCCCTGATCAGGAAGGTCAATGTCTATGATACCTTCATCGAGGGGGCTAAGGAGGGTTTTACAGTAGCCATTAAAATAATACCGTACCTTGTTGCTATCCTTGTTGCGATTGGCATCTTCAGGGCCTCAGGGGCCATGAATCTGATGGTTGACGGCATAGCCTCTTTTTTCGGATGGCTGGGTTTTGATACACAATTTGCAGATGCCCTTCCGGTGGCAATAATGAAACCCCTCAGCGGAAGCGGATCGAGGGGATTGATGGTTGACGTGATGACTAATTACGGTGCTGATTCATTCGTAGGACGAATGGCGTGTACCATGCAGGGTTCAACGGACACTGTCTTCTATGTCATTGCCGTTTACTTCGGCTCTGTCGGCATAAAAAACACGAGGTATGCCATTCTGTGCGGACTGACTGCCGATATCGTAGGGTCGGTTACGGCAATTCTTCTGTCGTATCTTTTCTATACGTGATCTCAGGCCTGTAGCAGCTTCTTCCGACTCTCACGGTAGTCGGGCACGATACTCTCAAGCAGGGCATAGTATTCTTTTCCGTGGTTATGATGCACCAGGTGGCACAGCTCATGGATGATTACATAATCAACCAGAGCCGGATCTTTCTTCATCAATTCACGGTTAAATGTAATATCACCGCCGGTGCGGCACGAACCCCAGCGTCTCTTCATTCTGCGGACACCGACTGACCTTGGTTGCGGCAGTTTATCAGAATGGATGCCGGCCAGCTCATGGGTTCGTGCAGCAAAAAACTTCTTCGCTTCCTGCAGATACCATGCGTCAACAATTGCTGCGACCATATCAGGAAAGATACTGCCTGTAAAACCTATAATAAGTTCATCACCACGGAGCACAAAACTTGTCCTTTCAGCAGGACTAAGCAGCACGGTGATATTTCTTCCGAGGAAAGGTATTATACTTCCGTTATCTGAGCTGTTTTATTTCTGCTGCAGGCTTGACTCCCTTCAACCTCTCCCTCTGTCTTGTTATCCAGCCACGTCTTCTGATGCACGAACTGCATCAGTGCGTAAACGGGCACGTACCAGGGCGCCCTGATCTGCAGGGTACCGCCGGGCCTTACATATAAAGCGATTGTCCGGCGTGACGATCTGACAATATCAATCTCAACCTCCTCAGAGGCAATTGTAACTGTTCTCTTCTTCATAAGGGGTAAGAAAAGACTTTATTTTTCAGGTTTGACAATCTGAGGCCTGTCAGGTGTGGATGCCACCGTGTACCCGGTTAAAAATCCTGCCTTTGACACTTTCAGCAGCTTGTCGAAATCAATGAATTCGAAATCGTCTGTCTCCCTGTGGTAATCCTTATGCAGCCCGGTAAAGAAGAAAAGAGCCGGAATACCTTTGCGGTAAAAAGGATAATGATCAGATCCTGAGAAGTGTGTCGCCCTTGCCCTCATCAATAACGGCAATACCCGCCTGTGTGCAAGCTTCTTTTGCAATATCCAGAAAACCGGGAGTATCACCTCCTGATATTATCTTTATGGTATCGCGGCCCGTGATATCAATCCCGCCGCTGAGTGAGGCACCGGTATCAGTCTCGCGCCTCGATCTGCCTATCATGTCGAAGTTGATATCGGCCACCGTCTTTTCAAGGGGGAACAAAGGGTTATCCACATAATAGGTGGAACCGTGAAGACCTTCTTCCTCACCTGTGGTCCACAGAAAGACGATGCTCCTCGCTGGTTTCCTGCCCAGCGATGTAAATGCACGGGCCACATTGAGCAGCCCCACGCTGCCTGAAGCATTGTCGTTGGCACCGTTAAAAATATTGCCCGAACTGCCCCTTGCCAACATGGTCATAGTGAGCAGTATAAATCACGCATTCATTTTTGAGGACAGGATCTGAACCTTCGATATAGCCAATTACATTAGAGCTGGTAACAGTGTCTTTGGCTACATTGATTGTCACTTCAGCCTTCAGGTCGGGGATGACAAATGAAACAGGCTTTCTGACCAGGGCTATGCTGTCCTGCAGTTTCTTAAGGGTGAGGTTTGCCTTGCCCAGCATGAGGTCAGCAACCTCCCTGCTGATGACATAGGCATTAAGGTTGAATGAGAATTGTTTTCTGAAGAGAGGTTTAAGCTGGTATGTGCTGCCCATCGGGATAAGATCTGAAGTTACATCAGTTCCCAGTGCGGGATCGCCGACAAAGAAGACGGCTTTAGCCTGCTGGAGCATCGCAAGTGACAGCTTACGTGCTTCGTCCATCTCCTTGATACCATCGTCCGGTGAAGGAAGACCGCTGCCCTTCAGGTCCGGATTTCTTGTCATGACAATGACTGATCTGCCCTTCAGGGAAAGACCTGAGAAGTCGTTGTATTTTTCCTCGGTATTCATGTAACCGTACCCTGCAAATACCACATCCCCGCTGAAACTTACGCTGTCACCGGGCGCCATAATTGCTGTAATCGGAGAAGAATGGAAAGGGTTTCCGGTTGAATCAGTAATAGTGATAGTTGATTCTCCGGGTATACTTGTAACTCTTATGTACTCAAGCGGCTGGAAAAGGTTCTCCCGCCCGGGCAGGGGCTTGACACCCATCTTCAGTGCTTCGGTACTTATATAACTGGCAGCAGCATTATTGCCTTCACTGCCTGTCCTTCGTCCTTCAAGGGCGTCAGAGGAGAGATATTTCATGTGTTTCTCAGCCTCATCCCTTGTAATTGACTTGAGAGCTTTTTCCTGTGAATACGATGATGATGTCACCAGAAGGGCGGCAAGGAGGAGAAATGATTTAATTTTCATGCGGGACATAATTTTCAGAAGTATGCAAAAATACAAAATTGTCATTTACCGTTCAGCGTAATCACAACTATTTCCGGTGGCATGAATATTCTGAGTGCCATGCCTATTGTGCCCATGCCTGTCGTGACATAAAGGTATTTATCGTCATTGCTGTAAAGGCCTTTCCAATACTTATGAAGAAATAGAATCGGGAGATATACGACCTCCTGAAAATGGCAGTCCTGCCTGCATTCCATGTGTATGACCGGAGAGAGTAAGCTGTGGCATCCGGTCGTTCTGCATCGCTTCGTCCCATGCGTCAGGGTCATGTACAAGCAGAAGACTGAAGACGCTGTCAGGGATCATTTCAAACGCCTTTTTAAAATTGCCGTACCTCATATTAAAATGGTGACCGTGGGTGACTACGCCCGAAATAGCTATGCGAGCCCCGTTGTGTTCCGTCAGCACAGTTGTGTCTGATAAAAGCGTGTATCCTGATGCCATAATCTTTTCTGAAAGCTTTTCCCGGCATTGCTGATCGTAGGCCTCAGTATGACCGGGATAGTAAGATCCGTCATCATGATTACCGAAAATTGCGAAGGCTCCGCTGGCAGCCTCGGCCTTCCTCAGGATGGTGTCACAACCGCCAAACTCCTGCCAGCCGTAGGTGATGAAGTCACCGGTATTGATCAGCAGATCAGGTTTCTCGGCATTGATGGCGCTGACGACACCGTCCAGTTTGCCATAATGGCCGTGCCAGGAGGAGAGATGAAGGTCAGAGATAAGCACGATCTTCATACCGGCCAGCCTGCTGTCAAGATTGCTGACAACGATATCCTGCCTGACAATCCTCGTATCTAAACGCTGCCTGACATAGCTGTCTGTAAAGAGCAACAACAGCGCTCCGGAGATGATTAAGTTCGTAATCACCAGTCCTCTGAGTTTCCGGTGCAGTATTCTTCCAAGCAGGGCGGTGCCAATGCCTGTTACAAGGTAGAGTGAACCGACTGTGAAGATCAGACCTGCCAGGGCACCGAATACTATATACTTGTATGCGTTTGCCGGGTCTGCAAACTCACCTTTGTATGAAAGCATTGTGACTATGAACCAGAGAAGAATTAGGCTCTGTATTGCTTTAACGGTGAATACCAACGCCCGCAAAGCTTTGCTGCGATGCTTCAGGTCACCGGCGAGACGCCAGAATATATAGATATCTGTCAGTGACAGAATTATGAAAATCCACATCAGACCAGTTTGTGGCAAAATTAATACTTTAACCCGGTCTCCGGAACAATACAGTCTTTTTAAGGTATTTTTACAGCATGGTAACTGTCGGACTGATAAAAACGCCTGATGTGCCGTCACCGGTCACTTATGTTGTCATTGCGGCGAGGTATGACGGGGGATGGTTGTTTATAAGGCATCGCAAGCGAGGAGGGTACGAACTCCCTGCCGGTCACCCCGACGAGGGCGAGGACAGCGTGGAAGCTGCAGTGCGGGAGCTTATGGAAGAGACAGGTGCACTCGACTTTACTATGGAGCCGGTAACTTATTATTCGATAGACACCGGTTCAGGTAAAAAATTCGGAAGACTGTTTCTTGCCTTTGTTGACACCATTGGAGAGATCCCTGACAAGAACGAAATAGAAGGAGTGAGGGTCTTCAGACGTTTCCCGCGTGACCTGTCGCTGCCTGAGGTCATGACTTTCCTTTACAGGACTGCCAGCAGGGTATCTCAGATATACTCGATGCTGACCTGCTTGAGCCACTTGTCCTCCAGAATACGGGCTATTCTCTTGACCACGGTCCGTCGTATCTCAAGATCCACAGGCAGTGTGGGATCCTGGTGAGCGACGTTGATGCGTGTGCCGACAATGAAGTTTATCTCATCACTTTCCATGATCATCTTAACGATCTTGTCTGCCGGTCCCTTGCCGAGCTTCACGCTGTTGTTGAAAACCTTTACCAGCTCATTGACTTTCTGAAGGGTAAGGATTCCCTCAGTGACCAGGTCAATGCCTTCCATAAAGCTCTCGGGAGGCAGATCGGGATCTTCAAAGATCAGTTCATCAACGATTTTCCTGTTGAGTTCTCTTGCCACAATGTCTGCGGTGGTTCCGCCGCAGAGAATGACCTTACCATTATAGCCGGTCACCCTGGCCGCAAGCTCCTTGTCCTTCCCTTCATCATAGGGCGGTCCCGAGCAGATCAGCAGCTTTCTCGGCTCCCTGAAATATAGTATGGCACATGAGATATCATCTTTAGCCTCATAATTATCATATTTATAGGCCATTGTCACGATTTTTGCGGCAAGGGCATTTGCAGAGATCGAGGCTTCATTTGACAACAAGTGATGCTGCATACTGCTGTACTGTATCACGTTCCCATCCCAGAGGCCAGGCATTGCTTCCCATGCCGCTCTGTGCCACTCCGTCGGACAGAAGAATTATCCTGTCTTCCTTGGCAGGATAAAAGCTGCATTTGTGAAGTATTTTTCCTGCATTCCTCCCATTGTCAAGGATCACATCTTTCCATTCAGGTTCAAAGGGCTGATTACCCCTCAGGATGATGCACCTGGGATTGTCATATTCAAGTATGTTGGCACGGCCGTCACTCTCAATATCAACGATAGAAAACGTGGCATAGCTAATCTGCCTGACCGAACATACCGGGAGGGTATTCATTATTATTTCCGCGATACGGTCAGGCTCCTTATGCTCACGGGTGAAGTTGAGTGCCATCGTGGAGGTCAGGGTAGCCAGTATATTGGCTTTCACACCGCTACCCATGCCGTCAGAAAGGACCGTGATGATGCGGTTCTCTTCCCGTACATTGACACTGAGGAAGACATCGCCGCAAATACGCTCACCGTGATGATTGCGTTGCTGGCTGTTAACCTCTATGAAGAAATCCCGTTCCATGCCTTTGTCCCGGTTATTTGCCCGGTTCACTTTTTTTCTGGCGGAATGATTCAACGATGGAATTCAGCATCTTTTCTGTATCAGAGGCTCCCTCACCAAGGAGGAATCCGATTTTCTGTACCATTTCAAGGTTCTTGTCGATCACATCTGACACCCTTGTGATAACCTCCTCCCGTTGCACCTCCGGAGAGAACAGGTCGCGGATAACAGCTCCGGCAATCCTGTTTTGCCTGATCGGGAAAATTGAAATATTGAACATCCTGTCGCTGAGCTGCACGTCGCGGCTTATGACTGATTCGTTTTCACGGAGCACGAAAGAGAAGATATTATAAACATTGAAGGGCAGCAAGGTCTTCAGATCAGCACCGCGGAGACCGGGTATTATATCAGCTATCGCCTTTGCATCTTCGCCAATGATTTCCAGAAAGCTCTCATTGGAGTGAAGTATCTTCAGCTCGTTGTCGACGATGACCACTCCGTTGGGCAGCTTGTTAAGCATGCTGTGCATCGTCTCTGAGGCATCCTGTGCAGTATCTTTCTCACGCATAGCCTGCTCCTCTGAATCTTTCAGTGCTTTCTTGGTCTCGGAAAGTTTCTTGTTTGTCTGACGCAGGGTTTCAATGTACTCCTGCTTGTTTCTGAGGTTATAGGTATGGCACATCTCCGGTACTGCCAGCCCTTTTGCAACGGTAGTCGCAAATTCGCGGCATGTGCCATAACCACAGGCATTGCAGTTCAGTTCCTCGGACCGCCTTTCCTTTCCGATGATCTTCATAACCTCGTTTACAGCATCTTCAGAGGGCTCGGGGATCCTCTGGTCATTGGGAGTAAAAGTTCGTGACAGGTTAAGGGTGGACCACCGCTTCATATCCTGTTCCCATTGTTTTTTATCGAGCGCCTCGACACGTTTTTCGGCATACTGCTTCACCAGCGAGCGTCTCCGGAAGCGTTCGTCATGCCTTATCATTCCTGGTCCCAGCATGCACCCGTTGCAGAAAAAGAGATTGAAGTGATGCTTTATCGTATCAATGTGATGATCGAAATCCTTGATTGCCTCTTTCACATCCTCCGCTCCCGAGGCTGTGATGACGTGACTGGAGACTATGTCACGTTTAATACCTGCAGCCTGGAGTATACCGGCCGGGTAGGGGTAGAGCGCACCCCAGTTTCCAAACGGAGGGTCGAACTCTTCCATCTTCACACCTTTCTCCTGGATCTCATTCTTTTCAAAGAGCTGCCTTATCTCGATAAAGGTCAGAACCGCCTCAACCAGTTTTTTGTCCTTGTAGAGGGTTGCTTCGGCCTTTATGTCGATGCACGGACCAATAAACACATTGGCGACATCCTCACCGTACAGATCACGCGTCACCAGTGCGGTGGCAACCATCGGAGATACGAGAGGAGCGAGGTTCTGAACCAGTGTCGGATGGTACTTTTCGATCATTTCAACTATTGCAGGGCAGTTGGAAGTCATGTAATACTTGCCGCTTGACTTTTCAAAGAGGTCTTTGTAAGCGTAGGCGACCAGGTCAACGCCAAAGGAGACTTCATGAACATAGTCAAAACCGAGCTTCTTTATCATTCCCACAAACTTGCGGTAGTCAGTGATATCATCGAATTCGGACGCGATGCTCGGAGCTATCAGGGCAGCAGTTTTGCGGCCTGACTGCAGCAACTCATTGACTTTAACGATGGAATCCCTGTATTCAATGGCTTTCGGTGAGCACGAGAGAAAACAGAGTCCGCAGCCAATGCATCTGTCTGCTATTATCACCGGGTGCTTTCTCTCAGGTCTTACCTCAAGCGCATTTACGGGGCATACCCTGACACATGAGTAAGAGTTGCGGCACTTATCTTCATTTATGTATATTACCTGATCGGTGCTGTTCATTTTCTTTGCATTTGGTCATCTGCCCGCCTGAGCCAGTTCTTTTTCCAGCAGTTTCTCAATATCCTGGAGGCCAGTCTGAGCGAAGGTTTTCCCGTTGATTGTTATGTAAGGCCCTTCGCTGCAACGGTTCATGCAGCGGGCGCCTTTCAAAACTACCTTATCGTCAAGGTGGTTTTTCTTCAGGTAGTCCCTGACCACCTGTACCACCTCCCTGTTACCTCTTGAAAAACAAGAGCTTCCGAGGCATAGTTCAATTTGGTACGATTGTATCAACAGTTGTCTTTTAAGTCACATCCTCTCAAAAGTACAATATTTTTTATTCGCTTCAATAATGCAGAGGCTGTATTTCAGTTATTAATTGTTAATAAAATAACAATGTTTTTGAAATAACAACAAAAATAGATAGTTTTGTACTGATCTGAATAGGAGCAATGGTTTAAAAATGAGAAAGATTGAAGATATTCTCAAACAGTACAGGGCCGGAAGTCACGAAAACCTGATACCCATACTGCAGGATGTTCAGGCCGAAGAAGGCTATCTGTCCGAAAATGCCATAGTGCAGATCGGACGTTTCCTGGAAATGTCTACCACAAAAATATACGGACTGGCTACCTTTTATGACCGGTTCAGGTTTACCCCTTCAGGCAGGGTTCACATGAGGATCTGCGACGGAACCACATGTTTCATCAACGGCTCCGAAGCTGTCATCCGCGCGATAAGGGACAACCTCGGTATCGAACAGGGGCAGACAACACGCGACGGAAGGTTCAGCTATGAACTGACTTCATGCATGGGCGGGTGCAATGAAGGTCCTGTTGTATGCGTGGGCGAAAAATTCCACGTTCATGTCAAAGCGGAGGAAGTACCTGAAATGATAACAAAACTAAAAGCCCTGGCTGATCTGAAATGAAAGGGAAAGAAACAAACGAGCTCATGACCTTCCTGACTGAGGAGGTTCTGATGCATGGCTCTGACATTGTGCCTGCTGCCACTGCGAAAAGGCTTGCAGAGATCCGTCGTGACAAGCCCTCCGTCCCGGTCATCTATATATCGTCAGGCTCGGCCTCGATCATCGCCGGCAGTGAGCAGAGCGCCGCTGCTGCTGACCTGTATCTCAAAGACATGGGTATCAGCGGCCTCATAGTCCGGACGACCTGTCATGGTCCGGCAGTCTTTGAACCTATGGTTTGCATTCACCTCCCGGGGAAGAACAAACTGATATTCAGAAATATAACCGAGGATAAGATAGAAGCCACCCTCAACGGTGTTTTCCATAACGATATGCCTGAGGAGGACCTGGTGGCTCAGTCCGGCTCGACAGGATTTGAGGCATGGCATGACATTCCTTTCATTGAGGATATTCCGTTCTACAGGATGCAGAAACGGGTTGTTCTGGACAACTGCGGCTGTTTTGACCCTGAAAGCATTGAGGAGTATATAGCGCGCGGAGGATACAGGACTTTTCTCAAGACAATACGGAACTATACTCACCTGGAGGTTTGTGACCTCATTGAGCGCAGCGGGCTCCGGGGACGCAGCGGCGGCGGGTTCACCACAGGACTGAAGTGGAAGTATGCCCTCAACTCACCATCCGACAACAGGTATCTCATCTGCAATGCCAAGGAGAGTGACCCCGGTTCTTATGCTGACAGGTCCGTGCTTGAGGGTGACCCTCACCGGCTGATAGAAGGAATATGTATTGCCTCTTATGCCATCGGTGCTTCAAATGCGGTGATCTTCCTGAAGACCGGATCGCCTCATCCGCTTGCACGCCTCCGGAAGGCTCTTGAAGCGGCACGCGAGTACGGCATCATAGGTCATAATATACTTTCAAGCGGTTTCAATCTTGATATAGTTATCAGGGAGGAGGCCGGAGCTTTTGTCTGCGGCGAAGAGACAGCCCTCATTGGCAGCCTTGAAGGCAAACGCGGAATGCCGGAGCTTAAACCTCCTTATCCTACCTCCCACGGACTCTTCGGCAAGCCAACGGTGATAAACAACGTCGAGACCCTGATGAATGTTCCGCTCATCATGGCCCGCGGACCGGAGTGGTTCCGTACCATGGGCACTGCAGGAAGCAAGGGCACCAAACTGTTCTCCCTGGGAGGAAGGGGACGGTATACAGGGCTTATTGAGGTTGAGATGGGAACCACTTTCAGAACCATAGTGGAGGGCATCTCAGACGGTATAAAGGACGGTCGGGCATTTAAAGCCCTTCAGATAGGAGGACCGTCAGGGACCTTCATCACAGAGAAGAACCTGGATCTGCAGATCGACTTTGATCTTCTCAGGGCACAGGGAATTGCCATGGGTTCGGGAGGCCTTATTATAATTGACGAAACGACCTGCATGGTTGACTTTGTGAGGTACTATATGGAGTTCATCCACAAGGAGAGCTGCGGTAAGTGCATCCCATGCCGTGAGGGTACGGGGCGCATGCTCGAGATACTTGAAAATATTATCCGCAAACCCCACACCGAGGATTCCAATGCCACTCTCGAGAGGTTTAAGGGCGTGATGCAGCTGGAGATCATCGCATCAGTGATGAAGGATACTTCCCTGTGCGGACTGGGTCAGACAGCACCCAATCCGTTCATCAGTGCGCTGAGCAACTACCGTGAAGAGTTCGAGGAGCATATTTTTGACCGGCGCTGCCGTGCCAATGTCTGCCGCGGACTCAGGACATTCAGCATCGATGTGGATAAATGTACCGGGTGCACCGTCTGTGCATCAAAGTGTCCGGTCAATGCCATTTACGGTACACGGCTGCAACCTTTCTTTGTCGTTGACGATAAATGCATCGGTTGCGGCATATGTTATGATGTATGTAAGTTCAGTGCTGTCACAGTCAGATAAGCCATGCAGTTCACCATAGAAGTAAACAACAAGAGCATCAAGGCGGAGAAGGGAGAGACAATCCTTTCGGCGCTCAACCGCAACGGGATAATGATACCCACCCTCTGCCGCATGCAGGAATTCACGCCTACCGGTGCGTGCCGGATGTGCGTGGTCGAGGTGGAAGGCCGCGACCGGCTGGTGACAGCCTGTTCCGCCCCCGTGGAGGAGTGGATGAAGATACAGACCCACTCACCCCGGGTCATCAGGGCAAGAAAAACGATAGTGGAGCTTCTTCTCTCGAACCATCCTGACGACTGTCTTTACTGTGACCGCAACCTCGACTGTGAGCTGCAGAAGCTGTCGGATCAGATGCAGGTAAGGGAACGGCGTATACACGGCAGCAAGATCAAGCCGCGCCGTGACCAGTCGAGCCCGGCAATAGTACGGGAGCTCTCCAAGTGCATCCTCTGCGGCCGTTGCTTAAGGGTATGCGAGGAGGTTGTCACGGCAACATCAATAGACTTTATCGGCAGAGGCCGTGATACACACGTTGGTCCGGCAATGGACCGCGACTTCAATTTCTCAAGCTGCATACACTGCGGACAGTGCGTGCTTGTCTGCCCTACAGGTGCCCTGCATGAAAAACATTATCTCTCGGAGGTGCAGGAACAGCTGAGCAAGAGCGATGTCATACGCGTGATACAGTATTCACCCCTGGTGCCTTTTGCCCTGGCTGAGGAGCTGGGCCTGAAGTATCACCGTGATTTTGACAGGCTGCTTAATGCCGCCCTCAGAAAGACTGGATTTGAAAAAGTATTTCTCTCAGGAACAGGTACAGATATTCTTATAACAGAGCTCACTGATGCAGTCATTGCAGCAAAGAGTGCAAAATCGGACAAGCCTCTGATAATCTCGGCATGCCCGGCATGGGTCAAGTACTGCGAACAGTTTTTCCCTGAAATGCTTCCCTTGCTCTCAACACTCAAGACACCGCAGCAGATAACAGGCGCAATAATAAAATCAGTTGTCCCTGTCAGCGCTGAAAAGTCACGTGTTTATACCGTTTCCGTTACACCATGCACAGCGATGAAGTTTGAAGCCCGCCGCGACAGTATGACAAGAAAAGGAATAAGCGATATTGATACCGTACTTACTGTCAGGGAACTGGCGAGGCTGATAATTCTTTACGGCATCGATATTACAAATATTGATCCTGAGCCGGCTGATGAACCCATGTCACTGCGCAGCTCCTCAGCCTTCCTGGCAGAGACTGCCGGCGGCATATCGGAAGCTGTCATCCGGTCACTTGTCGTCAGAGCCGGGGAGAAAGAAGCTGACAGGCAGGCGATAAAAAAACTGCGGACCGGAGGCTCGTTCAGGGAGGTGACAGTTACTGCAGGCGGAACATCATACTCCGTGGCCGTGGTTGACGGCCTGAAAGGTCTTGAGAAACTGAGGCAGATGCTTGACGGCGGAACGTTTTATGATCTTGTCGAGGTGATGGCATGCCCGGGAGGGTGTGTTAACGGAGGAGGAATGATGCCCGCAGGATCAAAAGAGGCAGTACGTCAACGCTCAAAGTTCATTTTTCAGTCAGATGAGCAGGAAGCAGTAAGAGGTCCTGAAAATTCAGCCTCGGTGGCTGAACTGCATGACAATGTTTTTAAACAATGTGCTGAGCTGACCGACAGTAAGCTGTTCCATACCCATTTCGCTAAAAGAGATGTATTGCTATAAGTACGGGAGATCATGCTTGTTTATACAATAAAAGAATTATGCCGGACCTGTTATACATGTGTAAGGGAGTGTCCGGCACGTGCTATCCGGATCGTAGGCGGACAGGCGGAGGTTATCGATGAAAGGTGTGTCGCCTGCGGCAACTGTACTAAGGTATGCAGCCAGGGCGCAAAGGTCTTTACGAATACGGTAGACCTTGTCAGGAAACAAATCGAAAAGAGTGGCAGGGTGGCTGCCCTGGTAGCTCCAAGCTTCCCGGCCGAGTTTCATGATGTGACTGATCACAGAAAGATAGTGGGCATGATAAGGGCACTGGGCTTCAGTTATGTCTCCGAGGTCTCCTTCGGCGCCGATCTGGTGGCTCACCGTTACTATAACCTGGTAAACGGGACACATGTGAAAAACTATATCTCGTCAGACTGCCCTGCCATTGTCACTTTCATAAGGTTCTATCATCCTGATCTCACTGACAATCTTATCCCTGTTGTCTCTCCCATGGTGGCGATGACAAGGGTGGTACGCCAGAAATACGGGGAAGATCTGCCCGTTGTTTTCATCGGTCCGTGCGTTGCAAAGAAAGCTGAGAATGCTGAGGTTGATGTGGCAATAACTTTTCTTGAGCTCAGGGAGATGCTTGAAGCGGCTGGCATAAACCCTGAAAATGTTGTGCCTTCGGAGTTTGATCCGCCGCTCGGAGGCCGCGGGGCAATCTTCCCGGTGACACGGGGTCTTCTTCAGACTGCCGGTGCCAACGATGATGCCATAAGCGGAAATATCATTGCTGCGGAAGGAAGGATTGACTTTCAGGAGGCAATAAAGGAATTCGAGGAAGGTATGATCGGCAATCAGCACCTCGAGCTGCTGTGCTGCGAGGGTTGCATTATGGGCCCCGGAATGAGCAAGGGAGGTAAACAGTATAACAGGAGAGCCCTGGTGAGCAACTATGCACAGCAGAAAATGGACAGCCTGAATATGGATGAGTGGAGGAAGGAGCTTGAATTATACGACAAACTTGATCTTTCCGCCAGTTTCAGGGCGGAGGATAAGCGCCGGATGACTGCCGAGGATGAAGAAGTGCAGAAGGTCTTCACTTCGATGGGTAAGCTTACGTCCAAGGATCATCTGAACTGCGGAGCCTGCGGGTATGACACCTGCTATGACCATGCCATTGCCATCGTAAGAGGGTTTGCCGAGGAGGAGATGTGCCTGCCCTATTCAATTGAGAAACTGCACAAATCAGTCAGGGAGCTTGCGCTCTCGAACGCCAAGCTCACCACGATGCAGAACGCCCTCAAGCAGTCTGAGAAACTGGCTCACATGGGTCAGCTCTCCGCCGGTATTGCACATGAGCTTAACAACCCACTCGGGGTGGTCATCATGTACAGTAATATTTTACTTGATGAAACCAATTCCGAGGATCCGGTCAGGCAGGATCTGCAGCTCATTGTCGAACAGGCCGCACGGTGCAAAAAGATTGTTGCAGGATTGCTCAATTTTGCAAGAAAGAACCAGGTGAACCATCAGGACCTGGATATCAGAAAACTGACTGAACAGAGTGTGGCCGGAGTGGTGTTCCCCGACAATGTAAAGGCAGTTATCATTGACCGCACAACCAATCCTGATGCAGCGATCGACTCCGAGCAGATGACGCAGGTGCTGACCAACCTGTTTAAGAATGCCATCGACGCCATGCCTGACGGAGGAACACTGGAGATCTCGCTCGAGGATACTGTCAGCGATGTCATATTCAACGTATCTGACACCGGAACCGGCATTAAGGAAGAGGATAAGGGTAAAATCTTCGAACCTTTCTATACTACCAAGGGTCTTGGAAAGGGTACAGGCCTGGGGCTGGCAACCTCTTACGGCATTGTGAAGATGCATAAAGGACAGATCACTGTCGAGACCAACGCTGATCCCGCCAAGGGACCTACCGGAACAAAATTCCGGATCATAATCCCGAGAAGACCCGAATAAATATCCGGTTGAAAAATTAACAAGTAAATCAGGATAAAACATAAGTTGAAACATGAGTAAGAAAGTTTATACGGTTCTCCTTGCAGATGACGACCCCGATTACCTGTTCCAGGTGGCATTTTACCTGCGCAGCTGCGGTTACGAGGTTGTGGCGGTTGAGAGCCAGGCTGAAGCAGAACAGGTAATCACAAAGATGAAGCCTGACCTGGCTGTCTTCGACCTGATGATGGAAAGTGACGACAGCGGCTTTATTCTGTGTTACAAGCTCAAACGGAGGTATCCTGAAGTGCCTGTGATCCTTGCCACCGCCGTGTCACGCGAGACGGGCATCACATTCGGGCTCAGCAGCGATCAGGACCGCGACTGGATCAGGGCTGATCTCTATCTTGAAAAAGGCGTCAGACCTGAACAGCTTGACCAGGAAATAAAAAAATTGCTGAAGATATAATATGGCACAACTGAAAGTTCTTGTTGTCGATGATGAACCTGGAATAAGGTCAGGTGTTGCAAGGATACTGCGCAACTTCAATGTTACATATCCATTTATGGATGAGGACTATACATATGAGGTCCTCGAAGCAGCAACAGGCGAGGAGGGAATTGAAATTATCGATCGCGATAAGCCCGATATCCTTTTGCTCGATAATAAGCTGCCGGGTATACAGGGTGTGGAAGTACTTGAGTATGTCAGAAAGAAGAACTATGACATCGTTGTGGCTATGATAACCTCTTATGCTTCCCTTGATGTGGCCCTGAAAGCACATAATGACGGGGCCATTGATTTTATTCCCAAGCCCTTTACTCCCCAGGAACTGAAAACCTCAATTGAACAGATAACCAAACAGCAGTATCTCAGACGGATAACTCACAAGCTGAAGGTGGAAGGGAAAAAAAGTCCGGTTCCAGTTTCTGTCGGTCCTGTCTCACGAGCTTAAGGCACCGCTGAATGCAATAGAAGGATATCTCAGGATGATGCAGGAAAGGCAGATGGGTGATTCTATTTCGGAATACACATCGGCAATCGACAGATCACTCCAGCGTATCGACGGCATGCGCAACCTGATCATGGACCTTCTTGACTTCACCAAGGTGAACTTCGAGAGACAGGTTGAGAAACTTCAGGATGTCAATCTGAAGGAGGTTGTTTCGCTTGCCGTGGTAACCGTCAGTCCTTATGCCATTCACAAGGATATCCAGTTCGTTACCAATATAAAAAGCTGTGAAAAAATATGGGCTGACCCCAATGATTTTGAAATCATCCTCAACAATCTTGTCTCAAATGCCGTTAAATACAACAAGGCAGGAGGCACAGTGACCGTGACCGTTGATTGTAATGAAAATGATTTCCTGATATCAGTTGCAGGATACAGGTATAGGCATGAATCCTGACGAGAGCACGATGCTCTTTGAGGAATTTTCAAGGATAAAGAATGACAAGACCAGAAATATCGGAGGAAGCGGCCTGGGACTCTCAATAGTCAAAAAAGTGGTTGAATTATACCATGGTGTGATCAATGTCGAGAGTACTCCTGACCAGGGCTCGGTATTCACGGTCATCATTCCCAGAATACAGGTGACAAATCTAAAGGCTCAGCTATGAAAAAATTACCAGGAAAAACAGTTGAACGTCTCAGCAAGTACAGGCGAGCCCTCCTCGGGTCACTGGCTGAAAACCGCAGTTACATCTTCTCCCATGAGCTGGCAGCGCTGCTGCATATCACGGCAGTACAGGTCAGACGTGACCTGATGCTTATCGGGTACGGCAGCGTAATGCGCAAGGGATATGATGTCAGGGTGCTTATCAATACGATAGGAGGCATCATTGACGCACCGGGCGGACTGAATGTCGCCATCATCGGAATGGGCAACCTGGGACGTGCCATCACCGGTTATTTCAGGGGAAAAAGGACTAACCTGAATGTGATGGCTGCTTTTGACATTGACCCCCAGAAGGTTGACAAGGTGGTGGCAGGAGTGAAGTGTTATCCTATTGATCAGATCAGGAAACTGAAGAGTGAGCTTGACATAACGATTGCGGTGCTGACTGTGCCTCCTGATCAGGCTGTCACTGTCACGGCACTTCTCGTTGGAATTGGCATAAAGGGCGTAATGAACTTCACCACGGTGCCCCTTAATGTGCCTGATAATGTTCATCTCGAGGAGTTTGATATGATCACCTCAATTGAAAAGGTAGCTTACTTTGTCAGGGAAAAACAGCAGCCATCAGTATAATGAGAATATACAGGAGCTTTGAAGAAGCTGCCGCCATTTCATCACCGGTTATCACAACGGGTACTTTTGACGGTGTCCATATTGGTCACAAAACCATTATCCGGAGGCTTAAGAAACTGGCTTCCGACAACCACGGAGAATCAACCCTCATAACCTTCCATCCCCACCCCAGGGCAGTCCTTTATCCCGAAAGCGTGGGGAAAGGCCTCCGGCTTATCTGTTCGCAGGAGGAGAAAATTGAAATGCTTAGCAAGACCGGCCTCGATAATCTTATTATAATTGAGTTCACCAGGGAGTTTTCACATATCACCGGTGAAGAGTTTGTGAGGGACATCCTCTGCGGTATCCTGAAATCTAAGGTGATAGTTGTGGGACAGAACCATCATTTCGGATTTAACCAGGAGGGCGACTATCGCAAACTCTGGGAATGGAGAAGCCTTTACGGATTTGAGGCTGAAGAAATTCCTATGCAGGAAGTGCAGAATGAAACAGTCAGTTCGACGCGCATACGCCAGGCGCTGTCGGAAGGTTATATCCAGCGGGCTAACGCCTACCTTGACCATTTGTATATAATAATTGGCACCGCGGTGAAGGATCACCAGGCATTCTCTCCAGACATTCCTTTTATAAAAATCCCGGTAACCGAAAAGACCAAACTGGTGCCACCGCATGGTCTTTATGCAGTCTCCTGCGCGGCAGACACTTTCTTTTCAAGGGGGATGGTATTCATTCCTGACAATAACGCCGACCTGCCTGATATATACGTTCATCTTGAGAATTATGAGGATGATATTCCCGGGAAGCGAATGACACTTTTCTTTCATAAGAGGCTTGCTGCCTATAAGCCGGGAGAACCGGCGCAGAGCTCCATTGCCAATGGAATTGAGGAGATGCAGGAGCTCATTTTCTGACCTGTGACGGATAAAACATGACCTTAAATCTTAGTATCTTTGTGAGTCATTCAGTGGGGTTGATTTTTAAATGAGAAGAAATGAAGTTTAATCCAGAAAAATGCAGTTTACCGGACCGTCGGATGGAGCCATTCATCGATCCGGCCGAAATATGGTCTATACTGAACAATGCCAAACCTGATAAGGTAAGAGTGAGGGAGATAATTTCAAAATCGCTTGACAAACAGCGGCTTACTCTTGCAGAGACGGCAGTTCTGATCAATGCCAGCAGTGAGCTCGCCGATGAGATCAAAGACGGCGCCCGGGAGCTGAAGAAAAAGGTTTATGGCAACAGAATCGTTCTGTTTGCACCTCTGTACATCGGGAACAAATGCGGAAACAACTGTCAGTATTGCGGTTTCAGGGCCTCAAATAAGGATGCCAGAAGGAGGACACTCACCGATGATGAGATAAGGGATGAAGTTGTGGCCCTTGAGGAAAACGGACAGAAGAGGCTTATACTGGTTTACGGCGAACACCCTGAATACAGTCCTGAATTTATTGCAGGTAATGTCAGGCTGGTTTACGGGGTGAAGAAGGACAGGGGAGAGATACGCAGGGTGAATATAAATGCGGCACCAATGGATATTGACGGGTTCCGCACTGTCAAGAATGCAGGTATAGGAACCTACCAGGTTTTTCAGGAGACATATGATCCGGAAGCTTACAAATGGTATCATCTTGGAGGTAAAAAGAGCGATTATGTATGGAGACTCACCTCGCTCGACAGGGCTCAGGAAGCCGGTATAGACGATGTCGGGGTAGGGGCTCTCTTCGGATTGTATGACTGGCGGTTTGAAGTGATGGGGCTGGTACGTCACACCAACCACCTTGAGGCTTGTTACAACGTCGGCCCGCATACTATATCCTTCCCGAGGATCAAGGACGCATCCTCGCTTAACCTGAACGGTAAATACTATGTCAACGATGATGACTTCATGAAACTGATAGCCATTCTTCGCCTCGCCGTACCATATACGGGACTGATCCTCACTGCCCGTGAAGGACATGAGGTACGGACAGAGGCAATGGCTTTCGGTGTGTCGCAGATTGACGGAGGGACCAAACTGGAGTTAGGTGGTTATTCCGCTTCAAAGAACGGGACACAGGACCTTAACCGTGAACAGTTCAGGATCAATGATGAAAGGTCGCTGGCCGATGTCATAAATGAGCTGATCGAAAATGATTATATCCCGTCGTTCTGCACAGCCTGTTACCGCCTCGGACGTACCGGTGAACACTTCATGGAATTTTCTGTTCCCGGTTTCATCAAGCGGTACTGCACTCCGAACGCCATACTGACACTGTCAGAATATATTGTGGATTATGCATCTCCCGAGCTGGCCGAGAAAGGCTGGAAGGCTATTGAGAAAAACATGACCGGTCTTGATGAGGGACTGAAGGATGGCCTTAGAAAGAAGATTGAACTCATTAAGAACGGAGAAAGAGACCTTTACTATTAATATTATAAGTCATGGCCAGAGTAATTGGTATTAAGATCACTGACAGGATCAAGGAGGCAGGGCTTGTTCAGAAAACCCTGTCGATGTACAGCAGTGTTATCAGCACGCGCCTTGGTTTTCATGAACTGAGTAATGAATTGTGCAGTCGCGAAGGATTCATGGTCATTCATCTTGCCGGGATTCCGGAAGAGTGTGATGAGCTGGTTGATATACTGAAAAAAACTGAGGGTATCATTGTAATGGAAATGGTCTTTTCGCACGGTCTTTCCGATGCTCCTGCGGAGTGTGACGGGGTAACCCTGATGGGTATCATGGTACCGAGGCGCGATGACCTTGGTATAACGGTCCAGGCTATCCTGACGACATTCGGATGCGTGATACGGACACGGCTGGGTGTTAACGAGGTTTATTTCGGTGAGCCTGCCGGTCTTATCATTCTTGAGCTCACCGGCGACGCGAAACAGTACGTCTCCCTTGAGAGAGCACTTCGTGATATAGATGATATAGCTATCGGACGGATTTGCTTTCCGTCCTGATACTCTTTCCGGCAATCCTCTTTTCGTAGTGAGGAGTGTCACCACACCTTCCCATGCCTATTTTGAGTGCCCGGCAGCAATTCCAGCTTCAGACCGCTTATATTTGACTCATCCACCTCACGGTAGCCGGGTTTGCCGGTATAGATCCGGTAGCCATCCCTGTACCGGCTTGGTGTCAGATTAGGCATGACGATATTGGCCCCGGAGCCTATTGCCATTTCACGTCCCAGCGGGTCAATGGTCTGCATGGCAGTGGAGGCAACGATGTTTATGTCTTTCATCACCAGCCTGATAATGGCTATCATCCTGAGAGTCAGATTGAAACGCTCTCTGAGAAATAGATTGTCCGTGCCATTTTTGCCCAGCGGGGTGTCTGTATGTTCAATGAACGGGCCCATACCGCACATATCTACGTCGGAATCACGCATGAACAGGATATCTTCAGCCAGGTTACTGAGTGTCTGCGACGGAAGACCGATCATCACTCCGGTACCTGTCTGATAGCCTGTCTCCTGTATCATCCTGAGACACTCAATCCTTCTTTCGTATCTGTGCATATCGTCATCAGGATGGATCCTGCGGTAGAGATCTGCACTGGATGATTCAATCCGCAAAAGATACCTTCTGGCACCGGCCTCATACCAGCGTTGATAAGTATCTTTGCTCTGCTCACCAAGCGAAAGGGTGATGCCGAGCTCACCGTTCGTCATTTCCGTAATGGTGCGGACAAGATACTCAACATTGCTCGTGAATTCTTCAGATGAATTCTCTCCCGACTGAATGGCTATTGAGCCGAAATTCAAACGGTATGCCTTCATGGCTGCCTCAATCACCTCGTTATTGGTGATAGTATATCGTTCGATTTGCCTGTTGTCACGCCTGATACCGCAGTAAAGACAGTTCTTGCCGCAGATATTTGAAAACTCGATAAGACCTCGGAGATATACAACGTTTCCAACGTATTTGTTTCTTACTGAGGCAGCTGTCCTGCAAAGAAGTGTTGCGTCCTCGTCGCCGCATCGCAGCAACTCAATTATATCGGATCGGTCGTGATCTTTTTTTTCAAGTATCGACTCTACGCGGGAAGTCATATATTCAGTCAGCCTAAAGTACTCTAACAAGTAATCCGGTAAATAAGTTTAGACCGGTTCAAAAACTTTTTCAGAAGCCTCTTCCGAACATGCCCCAGAGGGTTCTTTTCATCTCCTGCCAGCGGCTCATGGAGGCCATGGCGAAGGAGCCGGTATATTCAGTTACAGCTTTCTTTGCTTCATCGTTTTTACCTTCGCTGACAAGGCTTTTCACTCTCTCTTCAAGTGCGGGAAGCTCTGTCAAAGGCTTTATCTTCCATCTCTGCTGACGGCGGGTTCAATCAGCTTTCGTCCGCGTTCCCAGTTCACTGTCGCCAGCCTGTTGGCTTCGCGGAATGACCATATGGCTGCATCTTCGCGGTAGCGGTGCTGCCCGCAGATCCTGAAGCTCTCGGGCAGTGACATGGTACCTGAGAAAATCGGTATGCGCGGACTCTGGCCGGGATTGTCAAAGGAGAACCATGCAACAGCACCCACCTCGTCGGGCAGCCATTCGCGGCACTGAATGACATGCGAATAGGAACATCCGGCAATGGCTATCGTCCGTTGTCTCTCAATCGTGCCTGGTTTTAACTCATTGATGAGGGTGCGCAGGTCATTATTCATCCAGTTGGAGACAACTGGTGATTTAACTGTATCGGTGACATCATTGCCGGCCTCGTCCTTCCTTGTCACCCTGACAAGAAGGTTCTTTGTCATATCATACGGTGTGCCCTCATAGGTCTGCCTGTACAGTGCCATCACATCACGGACCGATATTTTCTTTTCGGGCCTGACGGAAAAGGGAAGCTCTTCCATCTCCATTGTCAGACCAAGGGAAGGGGCGAGGGTGCTGAGTACAAAAAATTCCCTTATGGCATAGGGCTTGCCCGTATTGATCACCTTGTAGAATTTGAAAGGACCTTTCCCGTCCCAGTAACCCAGGTCCTTTGCTTTCTTGCGAAGGTTGGCCGAGGTCATGAAGTAATCGTGGTTATTGAAGTCTACATCTGAAATCCTGGGAATGTTGGCAGCTATCCCCACATGGTCATCAGGTATTCTCTGGGCCACCCATAGGGCTGACGGTTTTCCCGGACCGGAGCCGGCTATCTCGAGCTGCCATACTTCCCTTTTGTCAGCAATTGTTATACACTCGGCCAGGTCTGCGTACCCGTATTCCTCTGCGAGTGATCCTATCAGCGCTATAGCCTGCCTGGCATTGGAACACCGCTCAAGGGCTATCTTTTCAAGCTCCTCGATGAGGAATAATCCCTGTTCATTGATCAGCTCCTTGCGTCCGTAGATCGTTGTTTCCCCGATGGCAAGCTGCTTCTCGTTAAGACAGGGGTATGCAGTGCTAAGGTATCGCATATGTGGAAGCCACCTCCGGGATATCACCTTTATGTATGACATCGGTCATGTCCCATGCTGCCTCAGTCTGAAGGGTGCCCCAGTAGACAGGGTGCAGCGAATCTTTTTCCGTCGTTCTTGCCGGCACTATCTCGAGCCAGGTGCGGTATCTGCCGTCACATGTATGCGAAGTCATTACCGAGCCGTCTGTTGATGCCAGCCTCCCAACCATAATACTCGTGCAGTTTTCGGCATATCCCGGTCCGTCAGGATCTATATCCTTGTTTAACTGTGCATTAGCAAGAAAAGGAAAGAATACAAGCAGCAAGGATCATGCTTACCCTGCCATGGATGTTCCGGTTATTATTTTTCATGAAGGTTATTTCGTTTCTGAGGTTAAGACCGTGAAAGATTTCAGGAGGTCAAATATAATATTATACCTCTGATTACCGAAAGCCCATAATCAAAAATCAGAAATCAAAAACCGGAACCGATAACCGGATACAGATAACCGCCATCCGATAAAAACAGCAGTGTCATTTGTTATATTTTAAATTGTTTTTATCTTTAGAAAAGAACTCAAATCCTGAAAATGATCAGTGATAAATTATTGAATCCCAGGAACATTGTTGTTGTAGGCGGATCTGATGATATTTCCAAGGCCGGAGGCAAGGTGCTTAAAAACCTTCTCGAAGGCTCTTTCAAGGGAGATGTTTATGTTGTCAACCCCAAGGCTCCCAGCGTGCAGGGCCTTAAAACCTATGCAGATGTCTCCCTTTTGCCGGAGACTGATATGGCGATACTCGCCGTTGCAGCACGGTTTTGTCCGGCCATAGTACGAACTCTTGCTGACGAAAAGGGAACAGGCGGTTTTATTATACTTTCAGCCGGCTTCAGCGAGGAGGATGAGGAAGGGGCTGCTATTGAGAGAGAGATTGTGGAGACAATCGATAAGGCCGGAGGTACCCTGATCGGTCCGAATTGTATAGGTTTTCTGAACCAGAACTATCACGGTGTCTTTACTCAACCGATACCCCGGTTATCGGCACAGGGAATTGATTTCATATCCGGTTCCGGTGCCACTGCGGTATTTATTCTCGAGGCAGCCATCACCAACGGTCTCCCTTTTTCAAGCGTATGGTCTGTTGGTAACAGTGCACAGGTAGGTGTTGAGGATGTGCTTGAGCATCTTGACCTGACCTTTGATCCTGATCTCAGCTCGAAGATCAAGCTGTTATATATCGAAAATATAAGTGACCCCTCCAGGTTCCTGAAACATTCCGCCTCACTCATCAGGAAGGGGTGCCGCATTGCTGCCATCAAGGCCGGCACTTCGGAAGCCGGCTCCAGGGCAGCTTCATCACATACGGGAGCCATGGCATCGCCAGACAGCGCCGTCGATGCCCTCTTCCGCAAGGCGGGAATCGTCAGATGCTTCAACCGTACAGAGCTGGCTTATGTGGCCGCACTCTTTACCTATAAACAGCTTAGTGGAAAAAGGATAGCCATAGTCACTCATGCCGGCGGACCTGCTGTGATGCTTACTGATGCGCTGAGTGAGGGAGGACTGGAGATACCGCATCTCTCGGGAGAAGCTGCCGACCGCCTTCTTGAGAAACTTTTCCCCGGATCGTCGGTGGCAAACCCGATTGACTTTCTGGCAACAGGCACCGCTGAACAGCTCGGATTTATTCTCGATGCATGCGAGAACGATTTTGACGAGATCGATGCCATGGCGGTAATCTTCGGAAGCCCGGGACTCTTTCCGGTGGATGATGTATACAGTTTATTACATGACAAGATACGCAGCTGCCGCAAGCCGGTATACCCGGTACTGCCCTCGGTTATAAATGTCAAAAGGGAGATAGCCGACTTCATAGCTCACGGAAATGCCATCTTTCCTGATGAGGTGCTTTTCGGCAGGGCGCTGTGCAAGGTATCTGGTACCCCGGCCCCGGCGGGTACGGACCGGCAGTCAGCGATTGCAGATGGAAAAGTGATACGGTCAGTCATTGAAGGAGCCGGAAACGGTTACCTCCCGCCCGACAAAGTGACTTTGTTACTGAATGCGGCTGGTATTGAGACAGTGCCGGAGAGAGTTGTATCCACTTCGGAAGATGCTGTGACGGAAGCTGTCAGGATGGGCTTCCCGGTAGTGATGAAGGTCATTGGACCGCTTCATAAATCAGATATGGGAGGCGTGGCGCTGAACGTCAGTACCGGTGACGAGGTGAATGCTGAGTTCACCAGGATGATTAAGCTGCCGGAGGTGACTGCGATACTTATACAGAAGATGATCAGCGGGATGGAGCTCTTCTGCGGGGCGAAGAGAGAAGGAAAGTTCGGGCATCTGGTAATGGCAGGCATGGGTGGCATTTTTATCGAGGTGTTCAAAGACGTCGCCACCTCCCTGGTACCGGTGTCGGAACACGAGGCGGAGACAATGATACGGTCACTGAAATCATATAAGATAATGAAAGGCGCCCGGGGCAGCAAAGGCATCAGTGAGGAGGCATACAAAAAAGTGATAACCTCGGTCTCCGACCTGCTTGTTGAAGCACCGGAGATCTTTGAGATGGATATCAATCCGCTGCTCGGCTCCGGAGACTCTATCGTTGCTGTTGATGCCAGAATCAGGATTGAGAAGCAGGCAGTGAGCATGCTGGCGAGCCGCCGGATGGCGGAGAGGCAGTCCCGCGGGCAAGCAAAGTGGAGCATGAGCATGTGAGAATTGATAGTCAGCCAAATCGACAATGTAGACTAGAATGATTTATGAAGAAATCGGATTTGATTTTTACAGCTGGCGTTTGTGGCGATTTTTGTGCCGTTCTTTGTGTCAGACCAGACTGTATGACTTCTTTGTCCGGTTCAGCACAGAATGGGCTTTTACAGCCAGCTTCATCAAGTTTGCACTGCTCGCCACCATGGGCGAAATGCTCGGCAGCAGGATCAGGACAGGTATATATCTTCCCTCCGGGTTCGGACTTATACCCCGTGCACTCGTATGGGGCTTTCTGGGCATGACGGTCAAAGCAGCGTTTATGATCTTTGCCAGCGGAGTACCATCAATAATACAACATCTGGGGATGGACAACACATCCGCTGTAATGGCCGGGCCGGTGACAGCACCCAAAATCCTGCTCGCATTCTGCATCAGTTTTTTCCTGAATATATTTTATGCCCCCATTCTGATGATTACCCACAGGATCAGTGACCTGCACATCGCATCGGCACACGGAGAAAGGAGCAGGCTGTTAAGAATGCCTGATGTTGCACAAATTCTTGCCTCCGTCGATTGGAAATCAATGTGGGGCTTCGTCCTGAAAAAGACCATCCCCTTCTTCTGGATCCCTGCCCAGACGGTAACCTTTCTGCTTCCCCCGGAATTCCAGATCCTGTTTGCCGCCCTGCTCAGCACTGTTCTGGGGGTGATACTTGCACTGTCGGGCCAAACAAAGGCATTTGGAATTAGGCAATAGGCAATAGTGAGGACTTCAGACCTTCAGACAAAACTCAAATATGATAAATAGCAGTTTTAGTTTACTTAAAGATTGATACCTTGTGGGCACTGATGAGGGCTTAAAATAGAAAATATATGAAAAATACCCCCATAAACCATAAAACCGTAAGTAAAGCGATCACTGACAGCGGTATCACTGATATCGGCCATGCAAGCATCAGGGAGATCGTCAAACTCGTCAATCTGCTTATAAAAGAGACTGGTGTCGAATTCATCAGGATGGAGATGGGTGTACCAGGACTGCCGTCAGCAGAGGTTGGCGTCGAGGCTGAGATCGAAGCTCTGAAAAGGGGAGTGGCATCAGTCTATCCTGACATTGAAGGCCTGCCGGAACTGAAGACTGAAGCAGCACGTTTCGTCAAGCTTTTCCTGGATACTGATGTGCAACCTGAATGCTGCGTTCCTACAGGGGGTGCAATGATGGGAGGGATGGCCGGTTTCATGGTGGCCAACAGGAACGACCGGACCAAGGAAGGAACTCTCTTTCTTGACCCCGGCTTCCCCGTTCAGAAGACGCAGACAAGGATACTGGGGCAGGATTACCGCTCTTTCGACGTTTACAACTACCGGGGTGACAAGCTGGCTGCAAAACTTGAATCTTCCCTTCAGTGCGGCAAGGTGTCAACCATCCTCTATTCCAATCCCAATAACCCGTCATGGATCTGCTTTACAGAAGATGAACTCCGTACGATAGGTACTCTGGCAAAGAAGTATGACGCTATTGTGATTGAGGATCTGGCTTACTTCGGGATGGATTTCCGAAGTGATTATTCGGTCCCGGGCGAGCCTCCGTACCAGCCGACTGTGGCGCGCTACTGTGATGACTATATCCTGCTCATTTCAAGCTCAAAAATATTCAGCTATGCCGGCCAGCGCATCGGCCTTCTGGTCATGTCCGACCACCTGTACAACCGTCATTATCCTGACCTGCTCAGATATTACTCTTCGGAGATATTTGGCAGGGCTATGATATTCGGAGCTCTGTACGCCCTCTCTTCAGGGGTCACTCACTCAGTGCAGTACGGTTTTACTGCGATTCTTAAAGCAGTTAACGGCGGGAATTATAACTTTGTCGAAAATACGAAGGACTATGGCCGCAAGGCAGCTATCATGAAGGATCTATTTATCAAAAACGGTTTCAACATCGTCTATGACAGGGATATTGACAAGCCTCTGGCTGACGGTTTCTACTTCACGATTTCCTATCCCGGCTTCAGCGGCGGCGAGCTTTTACAGGAATTACTGTCATACGGCATGGGTGCAATAACCCTGAGCATTACAGGAAGCGAAAGAGAGGAAGGGCTCAGGGCTTGTGTCTCCCAGGTGAGACGCCAGCAAATGCCCCTGCTTGAAGAAAGACTGAAGTTATTCAGGGAAAATAACCCCATAACAACCTGATAAAGAAATATTAATAAGAATAAACAGAAACAAAATGGCTAAGATAAGAGGTGCTGTGGTTATTGACACAGAGAAATGCAAGGGGTGTGAAGTGTGTGTTGTCACATGTCCCACCCAGACACTGGCACTGGCAGTTGAGGTTAACGGCAAGGGGTATCATTACTCTTATGCAGCTAATCCTGATGCATGTATTGGCTGTTCCAACTGCGCGGTCGTTTGTCCTGACGGCGTCATCACGGTGTACAAGCTGAAGATGGGATAAGAAGGAAAAGAAACAAACAGATATATTAATGGAAAAGGAACTGAAACTGATGAAGGGCAATGAGGCTCTCGCCGAGGCGGCGATAAGAGCCGGTGTCGATGGTTATTTCGGGTATCCCATCACTCCGCAGAGCGAGATACTTGAATATCTGATGGAGGCTAACCCGCAGACAACGACCGGCATGGTGGTCCTTCAGGCTGAGAGCGAGGTGGCAGCTATAAATATGGTTTACGGCGGCGCCGCCTGCGGCAAAAAAGTAATGACTTCATCATCATCCCCGGGCATAAGCCTGAAGCAGGAGGGGATAACCTATATAGCAGGTGCTGAGCTGCCCTGCCTTATAGTGAATGTAGTCAGAGGCGGACCCGGACTCGGGACGATACAGCCGGCCCAGAGCGACTATTTCCAGGCGGTCAAGGGAGGAGGGCACGGCGATTATCACCTTATCGTTCTGGCACCTTCGTCAGTGCAGGAGATGGCTGACTTCGTCGAACTGTCATTTGATCTTGCCTTTAAATACAGAAATCCTGTGATGATACTCTCCGATGGCGCCATCGGGCAGATGATGGAGAAGGTATATCTCAAACCACAGAAAAAGAGATCGGAAGAGATCCTTCCATGGGCTACAACAGGCAAGCCTGCAACACGTGAGCGTAATATCATCACTTCACTCGACCTTGATGCTGAACGCCAGGAGAAGTTTAACCTGAAGCTGGTGGCCAAATACAAGGAGGTTGAAGAAAATGAGGTCCGTTATGAAGAGTTCCTGACTGACGATGCCGAGTATCTGTTTGTTGCTTACGGCACCAGCGCCAGGATTTGTCAGAAGGCTATCCAGCTGGCAAGGGCTGAAGGTATCAGGGCAGGCCTCGTCAGACCAATCACTCTCTTCCCTTACCCGAAAAAGAGGCTGAACGAACTTGCATCAAAGGTTAAAGGCATGCTCGCAGTAGAGATGAGCACCGGGCAGATGGTCGAAGACGTGATGCTTTCAGTTAACGGCAAGACACGTGTGAGCCACTACGGCAGAATGGGTGGCATGATTCCCACACCTGAAGAGGTGGTGGAAAATCTGAAAATATTTATAAAAGGATAAGAGATGGCAGAGTTCAATATAAAAGACATAGTAAAACCGGAAAACCTGGCATATACAAAGTCAAAGCTTTTAACGGACAATGTGATGCACTACTGTCCGGGTTGCGGTCACGGTACCGTTCACGGCGTGCTGGCAGAGGTGATCGAGGAAGAGGATCTTCAGAGCAGTACCATTGGCATTTCGCCCGTAGGCTGTTCGGTGCTGATGTACAATTATCTCGATGTCGATATGCAGGAGGCAGCTCACGGAAGAGCTCCGGCCCTGGGTACTGCCGTCAAGCGTCTTATGCCCGACAAGTTTGTCTTCACCTACCAGGGTGACGGCGACCTGGCCGCTATCGGGACGGCAGAGACCATCCATACCTGCAACAGGGGAGAGAATATTCTCATGATTTTCATTAACAACGGTATTTACGGCATGACCGGCGGACAGATGGCCCCCACAACTCTCGAGGGAATGAAGTCATCTACCTCACCTTACGGACGTGATGTGGCAACAATGGGTTCACCTATAAAAATGGCTGACATTGTTGCCCTGCTACCCGGGACATGCTATGTCACCCGTCAGAGCGTCCATACTGCCGCCGGCGTCAGGAAGCTGAAGAAGGCATTTAAGAAAGCGGTTGAGTATCAGAGGGACAAGAGAGGGACCTGTTTTATTGAGGTAGTGTCAAACTGCCCCTCAGGATGGAAGATGACACCGGTGCAGTCGAACATCTGGATGGAAGAGAACATGTTCCCGGCTTATCCGCTGGGAGATATTAAAGTTCCTAAAGAATTGTAGACGTTTAACGCAGAGGCGCGCTAATGGCGAGTCTTTACGATGTGTATTTCAAAATAAATTTGCAGAAGATCATGACAGAAGAAATAATAATTGCAGGCTTTGGCGGACAGGGCGTGCTGTCAATGGGGAAGATCATGGCCTATTCCGCCATGATGCAGGATATGGAGGTTAGCTGGATGCCGTCATACGGACCGGAGATGAGGGGAGGAACAGCCAACGTGAACGTCATTACTCAGCGATGAACGGATAAGCTCACCAATTCTCAGGAGCTTTGACACGGCTATCATCCTTAACCAGCAGAGCATGGACAAGTTTGAGCACAGCGTCAAGCCGGGAGGAACGCTGATCTATGACAGCAACGGCATTACACGCCATCCGGAAAGAAAAGACATAACCATCTACAGGATTGATGCTGCGGAGGAAGCGTCAAGAATGAAAATGCAGAAGGTGTTCAATATGATTGTTCTCGGCGGTTTCATGAAGGTGAAACCCATCCTCAGGACCGAATTTGTGATCAAGGGATTAAAGAAATCCCTCCCGGAAAGATATCATAATCTCATTCCCCTGAATGAAGAGGCAATTAAGAGGGGAATGGAGATAATTGCGAAGGTTAATTAATTTGCGATTTGCGATTTGCGAATTATCTGATTTACAAATTCTTAATTCTAACTCTTAAATCTGCATAATCTGCACTAATGCCTATCTGCCTATTGCCTATTCGTAGAAATGCATTTCCCGGATGTATTTCCATACCGGGGCGGGAACAAACCATGAGACATCCTTCCCTTCCCTGATGGCATTACGGATGAAGGTGCCTGATATCTCCATCACCGGTGCGCTGATCTCCGTTACTGATGCCATCTGCAGTATCTCAGTAAGCCTTTTGCTGCTTCTTCTTCCGGGGTTCAGACGCGGATAGACAACAATAGGATATCTCTTTACAAGCTCCTCAGCATTCTTCCACTTGTGCAGTGTCGTCAGGTTATCTTCCCCCATGATGAGGGTGAACCTGCGCGAAGGGTATTTTTCGGTCAGGTAAGCCATTGTGTCAATGGTGTACGATGGCTGCCGGAGGGTGAACTCCACGTCGGAGACCCTGAACCGCGGGTCATCACCGATTGCCAGCTCTGCCATATATAACCTGTCACGGTCACCAAGCAGCGTCTCTTTCGTTTTCAGGGGGTTATGCGGACTGACCACAAACCAGATCTCTTTCAGCGACGAGTACTCGGCAATATAATTGGCAATAGCCATGTGCCCGATGTGAACAGGATTGAATGACCCGAAGAATAAGCCCGTCTCCATTATCTCTTTTGGATGAATTCTTTGACAACAGAGCAGATTTCGCTGCTAGCCCGTTTGAGGTCATCGTTGACTATCACCCTGTCGAAGCTGTCTGCCAGCAGGATCTCCGAAAAAGCTTTTTCAACTCTCATGTTGATATCTTCAGGCGTCTCCGTACCCCGCTTTATCAGTCTTGCCCTCAGCTCTTCCACTGAGGGAGGCATGATGAAGATTGAAAGAGCACTGTCGCCGAAAATCTTCTTCAGGTTGATCCCGCCTTTCACATCGACGTCAAAGAGGGGTATCATGCCCTCTTTTGTGATTCTGTCGATCTCTTTCTTCAGTGTGCCGTAGTAATGATTCTGATACACCTCCTGCCACTCGACGAACTCCCCGGCTTTGATCTTTCTTTTGAACTCAGCGGCCCGGATGAAATAGTATTCCCGCCCGTTCACCTCTTTGCCTCTTGGTTTCCTGCTGGTGGCAGAGACTGAGAACGCCAGGGGCAGGCCTGACTTGAGCAGATGATTCACAAGGGTCGATTTACCTGCTCCCGACGGAGCGGATATTATCAGTACCCTGTTCTTATTGCTCTTTACCATCAGCTTTACAGGACATTAAGCGACTGTTCCTTGATGCGTTCCAGCTCATCCTTCATCATCACCACCAGCTTCTGCATGGCAGCGTCGTTGGCTTTTGAACCTATCGTATTTATCTCGCGTCCCATCTCCTGTGAGATGAAGTTAAGCATCTTGCCGTTAAGGCCTGAATTATTCATTGTCTCGGTGAAGTAGTCGCAGTGTTTTTTCAGCCGCACCTTCTCCTCATTGACATCCAGTTTTTCGAGATAAAAGATCAGTTCCTGCTCAAAACGGTTCTGGTCTATATTTTCAGTGCCGACGGCATCTTTAAGCAATGCTGTGAGCTTGTCGCGCATGCGTACCAGCCGGTCACCTTCAACAGCTGCCAGGTTTTCGAGTGACTGCAATATCTTCTGCACTGATCTGGACAGATCTGCTTCCAGGGCTTTGCCCTCCTCAAGACGGTAAAGGTCAGTCATTGAAAGGGCATCTTCGATCAGCCCGGAAACCTGGTTCCATTCATCCTCAGTCAGCTCAGGCCTTTCCGTCTTAAGTGTCTCGGGCAGGCGCATCACGATGCCAAGCAGGTCAACGCCGCCTTCGAGGCCAAGCTCTTCACTGATCTCCTTCATCTGGGCGTAATAGTTCCTGACCATATTCCTGTTGATCACCGGCGCCGGCTCTTCTGCCATCGCATCGAAGGAAATATAAAGATCTATCTTTCCTCTTTCAAGTTTTCTGAGGATCATATTTCTTACCTCAAGCTCCTTCTCCTTATAGATCCATGGTAGTTTGACGCTGATGTCAGCCTGTTTGCTGTTCAGCGTCTTGACCTCAACAGTTATTTTACGGTGTGCTGTCTCAAGCATGGCTTTACCATACCCTGTCATTGATCTTATCATCGTGATTCAGTTATCCTGTGTCAAAGATAGGTTTTTTGCATTAAGACAGAAGATCGAGCTCAACGGTAAAATGTCTCATGATAGGTGCTTCCCATCTTATTGCAAGACCCCTGGTGATTTCATTGCGTCTTTCCCATACATTGGTCAGTGTTGCTGCCACATAATCCATGTGGTTATCCGTATACACTCTCCTTGGTACTGCCAGTCTGATGAGCTCAAGCTCCGGGTGTCTGTTCAGGCGTGTCACGGGGTCGCGGTCAGCCATCAGGGTTCCTATCTCGGTGCCGCGCACACCTCCTTCAAGGTAAATCTCGACAGCGAGTCTCTGGGCAGGGAATTCACCTGCAGGTACCTGCGGAAGGAATGTTCCGGCATCAATGAAAATGGCATGTCCGCCTATGGGAACCTGCACCGGGATACCGGCTGCCTGTATCTTTTCACCCAGCCTGGTAACCTGCCTGATGCGTGATTCAAGAAAATCTGATTCAGTGCCTTCATACAGACCCTGCGCCAGTGCATTCATGTCACGGCCTGCCATGCCTCCATAGGTGACAAAGCCTTCGAACATGATATTAAACGTGGTGGCTTTGCGGAACAGTTCCTTGTCCCTGAAGCCGATGAAGCCTCCGATATTCACTATAGCATCTTTCTTGGAGCTCATTGTCATGCCGTCGGCAAGGGAGAACATCTCGCGTGCTATCTCCCTGATGCTCCTGTCAGCATAGCCCTCCTCGCGGTTTTTGATGAACCACGCATTCTCGGCAAAACGGGCTGAATCAATTATCAGCAGAACGCCGTACCTGTCGGCCAGTTCACGGACGCCTCTCATGTTGGCCATACTTACAGGCTGACCCCCGGCCGTGTTGTTGGTGACTGTCATGACAATGCAGCCCAGCTTTTCATGAGGCGTCTCTTTCAGTACCTTTTCAAGGAGCTCCAGGTCAGCGTTTCCTTTAAAAGGATCGACGGCGGTGATGTCCCTGGCGATGGCCACGGTGCAGTCTACGGCGGTGGCCTTCCTGAACTCTATGTGTCCTTTGGTGGTGTCAAAATGGGCATTGCCGGGAATGACGTCACCTTCTTTGACCAGGACGGAGAAGAGAACATTCTCGGCTGCCCGTCCCTGGTGTGTCGGCAGGAAGTATTCAAAACCGGTAATATCCCTGATGGCCTCTTTCAGGTTATAGTATGACGATGCTCCTGCATAGCTCTCATCACCGGTCATAATGGCTCCCCACTGCTTGTCACTCATGGCTCCGGTGCCTGAGTCGGTAAGAAGGTCGATGTATACCTGCTCTGACCTGAGGTTAAAAAGGTTATAGGATGCCTTTTTTATCCATTCCTGACGCTCTTCAAGCGTGCTTCTGTGCATGGACTCGACCATTTTTATCTTAAACGGTTCACAATATGGAAGTTTCATATGTTCAAATTAAAAATTAAGATTTAAGAATTAAGAATTGGGAGAGAGCCCCGGGATCAGTAAATCATGGGGAATGCATGGAATGCATCCCTGTTCTTGATATTCTGAAATATCAGTTTCCTGTTTCTGTCCGTTTGAAATAGGAAGATCATGGAAATGGCTATTTTTGCAAATATAGCTTTTACGTTTGGGGTACAATCCAAAAAATGCTAAAATCATTGTGTGATGAAACTGAGAACCATAAAGATTCTTGTGTTGTCCTATTGTCTGTACAGCAGCGCATTACTCTCCGGCCAGGTTGATCAGAGACCGGCTGACGACTGCCTGCAGTGAGGACTGACAGCGTCAGTGTAGCGGAGGACATCAGCAAGTATATTACAGGACCGCAATTACCGTATCTATCCGGTCCGGGGGATATTCACCTTGACCGGGAGCAGTCCCTGAAATTCCTCCGGAAGATTTATTCGTCAACCGGAATCTGGAAGCAGAGTGATGATCCTTTGCGCGAATCCATAAGGCACCTGATATATTACTCCTCATGGCCACCGGTAGATTCGACCATCAGTTTTTTGTCAGGCTACGGTTTTGAAAAGATAAGAGTCCCCATTGAAAACTATTACGTCTTTGATTCTGTAAGGATCAATCTGCCTGAGAAAGCCATTGATACTATTATACTTGTGATCACCGATACTATTCCTGAACCTTTCCTGAGCACAGGCGAATTTCCTTTCAGATATCTCGAATATCCTTATATGAGTGATTCAATTGAAGCTGCCGTAGGCTCACTCATCGGTTATCTTGAAGCGCGTGATTCAACCTTGCTGAAGATCACAGACCAGTCGGGGAAAGGCCCTGATGTATGGCTGAACACCAGGACTGACAACCTTGTCAGGTTCTGGCTGCCCGACGGCAAGGGAGATTCGGTGACCGTATGGGTAGGCAGCCCCCAAAGGAACACCCTTTCGCTCAGGGCTGAGGAAGGGGTTCAGTTTAAGAAGCAGACATGGCAATACGGGTACATCGATCCGCAGGTCAATGTGACCACCGCCAGGGAAGAAGATCTGCGCAAGGTAGCGCTCAGCAATATCAAACCGCACTACTGGAAATTCCGGAGCGAACTCTCTTATCTGCTCTCACAGGGTATCGTCACGAACTGGGCAAAGGGAGGTGATGATAATATCGCCTCCATTCTCGATGTAACCAGTTATCTGAACTATAATAATAAAGTCACCAAAGTAAACTCAGCTACCACGGTCCGGTTCGCTCTCGGGTTGCAGGCATCAGGCAAACCGTGGGACATCAACAAGAACCTCGATTTCCTTGAGATAAACTCCAAGATCGGTCACAAGGCATTCGGCAAGTTTGACCTTAGCGGACTGTTTCAGTTCAAGACGCAGTTCCTGCCGGGGTACAATTACCCGAATGATTCAGTAAAAGTCTCCAAATTCTTTAATCCTGCCAGCGTTATAGTCGGTTACGGACTTGACTATAAGCCGGATAAAAATACTTCTGTCAGTTTTTCGCCACTCTCCTACAAGGGCACTTTCGTGCCTGATACTGCCACAATCAATCAGACCAAGTTCGGTATTTCCTCAGACAGGAGATCAAAAAACGAACTGGGAGCTTACCTGATCGTCAGCAGTAAGGTTTCCCTCTTTGAAAAGGTAAATATGACCAACAGGTTACAGCTGTTCAGCAATTTTCTGTCAAACCCCCAGAACGTTGATGTTGACTGGGAGATGATCACGACAATGAACATTAACTGGTTCACTGAACTGAGGGTGAATGTGCACCTGATATATGATGACGATACAAAACTGCCGGTCTACGACAGTGAAGACAATCCTGTTCTTGACATTAACGGCAACGCAGAAGAAGGCTCCTATGGTACAGTTCAAGGAGTATCTCGGCTTATCTTTTGTGTTTAAGTTCTAGAAGAGGGGAATAAAGATTTCAACTACCTGATCAGGAGATCTGCGATCACAAGGATGCCGAAGAGCACTCCTGCAATACCGTTCGTGGTTCCGAAGGCGAGGTTGACCCTGCTCAGATCGTCCGGTTTTACAATTGAATGCTGATAAACCAGCAGGGCAAGGAAGATCAGTGCGCCTGCCCAGTACAATATTCCTGCGTCACCCGCCAGTCCGGCCGCCACAACGCAACAGGGCTGAAAGAACATGCAGTGCTGCCGATATAAGAAGGGCTTTGCGGGGTGAGGTGACTGCAGGTATCGAGTACAGGCCTGTCTGGCGGTCAAACTTTTCATCCTGCATGGCATATATTATATCGAATCCGCTGACCCATGTCAGCACTATACCTGAATAGATAACCGGGAGCAGGGCAAAAGTGCCGGTGACGGCAATATAAGCACCGATGGGTGCAAGGCTGAGACCCAGACCAAGGATCAGATGACAGAGCGGGGTGAATCTCTTTGTATAGCTGTAGCCAAGAATAACAATAAGGGCTACCGGGGAAAGGATGAGTGTAAGGCGGTTAAGCAAAGCTGTGGCCGTAATAAAGAGCAATGAGCTTATGATAACAAATATCAGGGCATTGCGCTTTGAAATCCTGCCTGAAGGTATCTCCCTGGTTGCAGTCCTGGGATTCAGGCTGTCATACCGGTAATCAGCGTACCTGTTGAATGCCATGGCAGCGCTGCGGGCAAAGACCATGCATGCCAGCATAAGGAGGAATGTCCTGAGACTGAAGCCGTAAGCTTCCTTTGTTGCACCAAGGAAGTAACCTACGAGAGCAAAGGGTAACGCAAAGACGGTGTGGCTGAATTTAACCAGTGAAAGATAATCGTTTGTCTTGCCAGGCAGTTTACTCATCTCAGAGCAGCGCCAAACTCACGTTCAAAAGCCTTTGTAAGCGCTCCCATGACCTTTTCAATACTCTTTTCGGTAAGGGTCTGCCTGTCATCTCTCAGGATGAATGAGACGGCATACGATTTTTTGTCTTTCCCGAGGGAATCGCTCTCGTAGACATCAAACAGGTCAACCTCCTGGAGTATATTGCGTTCAGTCTTAAAAGCCAGATCTTTTATATCGCTGAATTTTAACGACTTATCAACAAGAAGCGCCAGGTCGCGGCGTACCCATGGGTACTTTGGCAACTCACTGAAACGGATGTTTTTGGTTTTAATGGTTCTTATGATGTTTTCCCAGTTGATCTCGGCATAGAAGACATCCTGTTTTATATCGAACATGGAGAGATACTTTTTCGACACCTGGCCGAAGGATGCGATATCGAGACTTCCTGCCGTGTATTTCATTGCATCCCTGAGCCATCCGGCAGCTTCGTCTGTCACGACTATCTCCCTTTCCGTAATGCCAAACCTTGAAAGCAACATTCCGACATATCCTTTTATATGGAAGAATTTTGCAGCTGTTTCGGTCTTATTCCACCTCTGCCTGTCCATGTTGCCCGTCAATGCCAGTGCCAGGATTTGTCTCTCACTGAAATTGTCGGTTATCTCCAGTGTTCCTTTTCCCGGTTTTTTCTTATAGACATATCCCAGCTCAAAGAGCCTGAGATCGCTGTTCTGTCTGTTGATGTTCCAGGAAATGGTGTTCAGCATTCCCGGGAGGAGCGATAACCGCATTACATTCAGGTCGTTGCTGAGCGGATTAGCCAGGCGGACCATTGAAGCAGTGTCGAAGTCGCCTGTTGTCTCAAACCATGCCGCCGGCGTCAGGGAGTTGCACATGATTTCAGCGAATCCGTTACCCGAGAGCAGCTCAGCCATGTTCACAGCCACTTTCTCCCTGTCAGGTTTTTCAGTGTATGAGAGCATCGAGTGCATCTCATTGCTCATGCCGATGTTGTTATAGCCGTATATTCTCAGTACCTCTTCAGTAACGTCAGCTTCGCGGGTGACATCGACCCTGTACGGAGGGATCTCCAGGGTCAGCTCCCCGGGTGTTTCATCAGTGATGTGTATGTCAAGGCTGTAAAGGATTGTCTTGACTGTCTCAACGGGTATGTCCTTGCCTATAAGCTTTGCCATACGGTCAAGGGAAAGTCGCACCACGGCTTTTCTTACCGGTGCAGGATATATATCCACAATATCGCCTGTGATCTGGCCGCCTGCCATTTCCTTTATCAGGAGGGCTGCCCGCTGCAGTGCATAAATTGTCATCATCGGGTCTGTTCCCCTCTCGAAGCGGTAGGAGGCATCAGTGTGCAGGTCATGCTTTCTGGATGTCTTACGTACAGAAACAGGACTGAAGGTGGCGCTCTCAAGGAATACCCCGGTGGTCGTGTCAGTCACTCCCGATCTGAGTCCGCCGAAAACTCCTGCAATGCACATTCCTTCCTTCTCATTGCATATCATCAGGTCTGAGGATGACAGCTCGCGTTCCACTCCGTCGAGTGTCACGAACTTTGTCTTGTCAGGAAGTGTCTGCACGATTACTTTATTGCCTTCTATTGCCGAGGCATCGAAGGCATGCAGGGGCTGACCCGTCTCGTGAAGAACGAAATTGGTAACATCAACCACATTGTTGATGGGATTGAGTCCTATTGACCTGAGGCGTGTCTGAAGCCATGCCGGGGATGGTCCCACCGTAATTCCGGTGATTGTCAGTCCGGAGTATCTTATGCAAGCCTCCGGAGCTTTTACCACGACAGATATGGCGCCATCAGTTTTGTCCTTCCTGAAGTTGTTTATCTCAGGCAGCCTGGCCCTGACAGGTTTCTGAAGGTTGAACCAGGCAGCCAGGTCACGCGCCACTCCGTAGTGCGAGCTGCAGTCGATCCGGTTAGGCGTAAGACCAATCTCAAAGACCGTATCAGTGGTGACACCGAAGTAGTCAGCAGCAGGAGAGCCGATCCTTGCGGCAGGGTCAAGCACGATTATACCCTCATGATCAGTGCCGATACCCAGTTCATCCTCTGCACAGATCATCCCCTCAGAGAGTTGTCCGCGTATTTTTGACCGCTTTATTTCAAACTGTTCATCACCCTTGAATATCATTGTACCGGGCACCGCCACGGCAACAACCTGTCCCGCAGCAACATTAGGTGCACCGCAGACGATATGAAGAGGTTCGGGTCCTCCCGCGTCAACAGTGGTAACACTTAGCCTGTCGGCATCAGGATGCCTTTCACAGGTGATCACCCTGCCAATGACCACACCTTTCATGCCTCCTTTAACGGATTCCCATTCTTCAACACCTTCAACTTCAAGTCCTATGCTTGTCAGTATGGCAGACAGCTCGTCCGGTTCGGCATCAAAATTCAAATACTCCCTGAGCCAGTTATAAGAGATCTTCATCCTGGTATAATTTGTCTGATTTTTACAAGGTGTAAAAGTAAATAAAAAAGGTTAGAGGCGTCATGGAAGCATCATAAATCGGATGATCATTATAGTTATATTTGCACTTCAATTAAAAGGAAGATGATTGTACAGGATAATGACAAACTGATACTTATCACCAACGATGATGGTCTGTATGCTGCAGGATTAAAGACGCTGACCGGTGTCATGAAAGAGTTTGGCAAGGTAGTGGTTATTTCGGCCACGGAGAGCCGCAGCGCGATGTCACAGGCGCTGACGGTGAAGCAGCCGCTGAGGGTCAAGCTCCTTGAGGAGACGGATGACCTGAGGATATATGCCTGCAGCGGGACACCCACTGACGGAGTGAAACTCGCGGTCAACCAGCTGCTGGAACGAAAACCTGATCTCCTCGTTTCAGGCATCAATCACGGTTCAAATGCATCAGCCAGCGTTTTATACTCCGGAACGATGGCGGCTGCACTCGAAGGTTGTCTTTACGGCATCACCTCGGTGGGGTTTTCACTCAATAGCTATTCGCCCACTGCCGACTTCACGGTATGCGAGAAATACATAAGGATAATATGCAAAACGGTACTCAGTGAGCCACTGCCGGAGGGTGTTTGCCTGAATGTCAATATGCCGGCAATAACGGCATCGGAGATTAAAGGTATACGCGTCGCGCGGCAGGCCAGGGGATGCTGGCAGG
The DNA here is from genome assembly GCA_963730615.1 of uncultured Bacteroidales bacterium. Lineage (GTDB taxonomy): Bacteria > Bacteroidota > Bacteroidia > Bacteroidales > VadinHA17 > SR-FBR-E99. Next base: position 81,037 of record CAVSSR010000006.1, read on the forward strand.
AGGAATTTGAAAAGAGGAAAGACCCCATGGGTAAGACATACTACTGGCTGACGGGTAAATTTATCAATCATGAACCTGAATCGACAGATACGGACGAGTGGGGAATGAAAAACGGATATGTCTCTGTAGTGCCTGTCTCTACTGACATGACTGCCTACAGTTTTCTCAGTGAACTCAAAACAAAATTCTGATATGTGGTTCAGGGAACGGTTTAATAATGCCTTGACAGGAGTGATCTCAGGGCTGATGCTGCCGGCGCTGGCATTCCTGGTGTTCTTCCTTCTGACACGTCACGGTGTCTCCTTTGAACAATATTTCAAACACATGGAGACTGCCGATAATGTGACTGAAATAATGAGCGTTGCAGTTTTCACAAACATTATTATCTTCCTTGTTTTTAACCGTCTTGATATGCTGAGAGCTTCAAAAGGGGTTCTGGGTATTACAATTGCCTGGGCTTTTGTTGTCTTCGGAATAAAGCTTTTCTAGGATGAAGTATTTTGTCATAGCCGGAGAGCCATCAGGAGATCTTCACGGGTCAAACCTGCTCAGGAACCTGATCACGGCTGATCCGGATGCCGATATTTCCTGCTGGGGTGGCGATATGATGAAGGAGGCAGGAGGGAAACTGCTTAAACATTACCGCGAGACTGCCTTCATGGGAGTGTGGGAGGTGCTGATCAATATCCGGAAAGTGAAGGCAAATTTTGCCGAATGCCGCAGCCAGATAGAGGCAATCAAACCGGATGTTGTTATACTTATTGACTATCCGGGATTTAACCTGAGAATAGCAAAGTATGTTAAACATCTCGGGATCAGGGTCTTTTACTATATCTCCCCGAAATTCTGGGCATGGAATGAGGGAAGGGTAAAAAAGATAAAAAAATACGTAGACAGGCTTTACATTATTTTCCCGTTTGAAAAAGCTTTCTTTAAAAAACACGGTTACGATGCCGTGTATCTGGGGAACCCGCTCATTGACCAGATCGGATCATGGCGCAGGGAGACCCGGTGACCGTAAGGCACTTTTGAGACTCCCTGGGTCTTGGCGAAAAGCCTGTGATTGCTCTGCTCGCCGGCAGCAGATTGCAGGAGGTAAAAAAAATTCTGCCTGAGATGGTCAGTGTTGCCAACAGCCTGCCGGACTACCAGTTTGTGGTTGCAGGTATGGATCACCTCCCGGAGAATATATACCGGGATATAATAGGTCCTATGCCTGTGAACATTATCTACGGAAAGACATATGACCTCCTCTCCGTGGCTGAGGCAGCTCTTGTGACGTCCGGTACCGCCACGCTCGAAGCTGCACTTTTTGATGTGCCGCAGATTGTCTGCTACAAGACCAGCGCACTCACCTATCGATTTGGTTAAAATGGTTATTAAGGTCCGCTTCATCTCACTCGTCAACCTGATAATGGACAGGGAAGTGGTCAGGGAGCTGATACAGTCGGATCTGAACCAGGTGACACTGTACAGGGAGCTGCAGGGCATAATCAGGACCGGACATAAACATGATATTGTCAGGGCTGACTATAAGCAGCTTCGCAGGATACTTGGCGACGCAGGCGCATCAGCACGTATTGCTTCGGATATGGTTGATAACCTTAAGAGCTCCGGAAGCTGACCATGACAAAAATCCTGGCATTTATAATTCTGCTGCTTCTGCCGGTAACCTCCGCCGGACAGGTCAGCATCAGGATGTTTGCCCGTACCCGTCCGGTAACGGTTGTGTTTACTCCGGTGAAAGGTGAGTTCATCCTTAACGACGGGAAAATCAATGATCTTAAGATCCCGGTTAATGAAACTGTTGCCATCACAAGACATGATGACATGATTATCTACCGGACACTCTCCGGAATATCTTCTGTTACAGATTCACTCAGCATCGAGCCTCTCACCGGAGATGCTCTTTTCACTCTGCGGGCTCCCGGCAAAAGCGAAGAACTGAAGACCCTCGACGGCAGTCTGAGGGTGAAGTCTTACCCCGGGTCACTGCAGGTACTTAATATCACCTCCGTGGAGAATTATCTTCCGGGGGTTGTCAGGGCTGAGGCTGGAAAGAGCGGTCCGGCAGAATACTTCCGTGCACAGGCCGTCGTGGCGAGGACATATGTCTACCGTAATATTGACAGACATGTGCTTGACGGCTATAATCTGTGCGATGACACGCACTGCCAGGTCTATCCGGGGATAATTACCGACAGCACAATTATCAACGCCTGCCAGACAACAGCAGACAGGGTAATCATCGACCGCGACAGCATGCTGATAGTGTCAGCCTTTCATGCGAACTGCGGAGGGGTGACTGCTTCATCATCAGATGTTTGGGTCGCGAAATACCCTTATCTTATTTCTGTTAAGGACCCCTGGTGCAGCTACTCGAGATCATCAGCATGGAAGGCCAGCGTGCCACTGAGCGAGTGGAATGCCTTCCTGAAAACAAAGAAAGTGGAGCCCGGACAGGAAACTGCTCTTTTCTCACCTGCAGGCAGCCAGCCAACCAGGGCCATTGGCAACAACGTTGCAGGTATTCATATTTCCAGGGAGGATGTCAGGCAACGGTTTAATCTCCGTTCATCATTTTATACGCTGACCCTCTCCGGCGACAGCATTACTGTGGTGGGCAGGGGTTATGGCCACGGTGTGGGACTCTGTCAGGACGGAGCCAGGGCGATGGCTGCAGGAAAAATGAAGTATGATCAGATTACCGGCTTCTATTACCCCGGCACTGCAGTCACTGAAATCAAAAATGCAAGCAGGCCTCAGAGACCATGAAAGTTTTCAATATTTTTACAGTAAACAAAAAGTTATGTTCACTCTCTTAAGAAAAGAGATATCAGGTTTTTTCAGTTCGCTGACAGGGTACATTGTCATGATAGTGTTCCTTCTTGCCAACAGCCTGATTATGTGGGTCATGCCCGGACAGTGGAATTTGCTCGACAGCGGTTATGCCGGCCTTGATACTCTGTTTGTTCTCTCACCCTGGCTCTTTCTCTTCCTGGTTCCTGCCGTGACCATGAGGCTGCTTGCCGAGGAACGCAGGTCGGGTACACTCGAGCTGCTCTATTCGCGTCCTCTTGGCGAGGGCTCAATAATATACGGCAAGTTCCTCGCCTCTGTCGTGCTGGTGCTGATCTCACTGCTGCCATGCATCGTGTTTGTCATTTCGGTCTGGGTGCTCGGCGAGACCCCGGGCAATCTTGACATGGGAGGTATTGCAGGGTCATTCATCGGCCTTATCCTCCTTGCCGCCGTCTATTCGGCCATAGGCCTCTTTGCCTCTTCACTGACAGAAAACCAGGTTGTATCATTCATACTGGCAGCTGTCCTGTCATTCATCGTATTTACAGGTTTTGATTCGATAGCACTGCTTCCCGGGCTCTCATCCGTTGACGAGTATGTAACAAGACTGGGCATCAATGAGCACTACAAATCGATCAGCAGGGGGGTGCTTGATATCCGTGACGTTGCGTATTTCATCTTTGTAACGGTATTGTTCAATGAGGCTGCAAGGATATCACTGCGGCGCAGCTCGCTGAAAAAACCGCTTATGATCATCGGTGCGGTGGCTCTGGTAACTGTGCTGATTTCACTGCTGAACATACAGGGTTGACCTGACAGAAGACAAACGTTTTACCCTTGCCGGTCCCACAAAAAAGATCCTCAGGGAGCTGGACAAGGACGTTCATATAGATGTTTACCTTGACGGGGAAATGCCTGTGGCTTTCAAGAAGCTGCGCCGCAACACCCGGCAGTATCTTGACGAGTTCCGCATCACCTCGGGGCGAAAGGTATCTTTCGGATTCATTAATCCTTCCGGTTCATCTGACGCAGCCGAAAGGAACAAATTCCACGAGGAGCTGATAAACCGGGGACTGATGCCGGTAAACGTCATGGCCAGTGACGGGGAAGGAGGAAGAACACAGAAACGGATATTTCCTTCAATGACCGTATCATGCGGCAAGACTGTCATTCCGGTCAACTTCCTCAGGAACAACCCGTCACTTCCTGCTGAGACCAACCTTCTTCACTCAACAGAAGGCCTTGAATATGAGATCATTCAGGCGATAGCGACGGCAACGGCAGATTCTGTCAGCCGCGTTGCATTTATTGAAGGTCACGGTGAGCTTGACGAGATATATGTTGCCGATCTGACCCTTGAACTGGCAAAATTCTACAATATTGACAGGGGCACAATCGGCGGCAAACCGGGTATCATTGACCGGTACGCCGCCATTGTTATTGCCGGCCCGAAAGGGAAGTTTGATGAGAAGGACAAATTCATCATCGACCAGTATATAATGAACGGAGGAAGGGTGTTGTGGCTTGCCGAGGAGGTGAATGTCAATGCCGACAGCCTTCCGCTGGGAGCTACGGTAGCCCTGTACCAGCCTCTTTCATTCGATGACATGCTGTTCAGGTACGGTGCAAGGATCAACCCGGTCATCATACAGGATGCTGAATGTCTGCGTTATTCCCCTGAGGGAAAACGGTCCTGACGGTCAGCCCCAGTATGTGCCGGCGCCTTGGGTCTATTATCCGCTGCTGAGGCCGTCACAGAATCATCCTGTCACCCGCAACCTTAACAGGGTGAAGGCTGAGTTCGCCAATTCAATTGATACGGTAGGCCGTGATCCGGGAGTTAAGAAAAGCATTCTGCTGACAACATCCGGACATACACGGACTGTCATGCCCCCGCAGGTCATCTCGCTTGAGGAAGCAGATGAGATGATCCCGGAGGAACTGTTCACTGCCGGCGAGCTGCCTGTGGCCCTGCTGCTCGAAGGGACATTCAGGTCGGCCTTCACTAACCGCATGACTGAGAGCATTATCGGTGAAGCCGGAAGACACATCATTGAGGAAAGCAAACCCACTAAGATGATCGTTGTGGCTGACGGTGACATCATCCGTAACGAAGTGAGCAGGAGCGGAGGTGCGGCTGAACCTCTGCCACTGGGCCTCGACAGGTACACGCAGCAGACCTTTGGCAACAAGGATTTCCTTGTCAACTGCATCAACTACCTCGTCAATGACAACGGACTGATAGAAATGCGTTCGCGCGAGATAAAACCCAGGCTGCTCGATCAGGCCAGGATCAAGGGATCAGCGCACTCTCTGGCAGCTTGTCAATACAGTTATCCCGGTGATACTGATCATCATTGCGGGCGTAGCCTATAACAGGTTAAAGCAGAGACGTTATAAATCGGTGAAATAATTTTGTTTGAGGGTAAGATATTTTTTTGTAATATTGATAACCCGGTTTTCAGAGCCGACAATTCAATAAATCAATGAGTTGACGGGCCGTAACGGGTTAATTCGGATTAACTTTAAAACGGACAATATGAAATTTGTTGTATCAAGCACAGAGCTTCTCGGTCATTTGCAGGCCATCAGCAGGGTGATCAGCTCAAAGAATACCCTTCCGATTCTTGACAATTTTCTTTTCAGTATCAGCGGTAACGACCTGGAAATAACAGCCTCTGACCTTGAGTCGACGCTTATTACGCGCATGAGGCTTGACAATATCACCGGCAGCGGCACCATTGCCCTCCCGGCCAGGATACTGCTTGATACGCTGAAAGAGTTTTCGGAGCAGCCGCTGACCTTTGATGTCAATCCTGACACCATGGCTGTTGTAATCAACTCCGAGAACGGCCGTTTCAGCATCGTAGGTCAGAATGGCATAGACTTTCCGGTACTTCCGGTTATCAAAAAGGAAAAGCGTTTTACATTTACCCTTGCTGCCGATGTTCTTCTTGCCGGCATATCACGCACACTCTTTGCCACCGCTGATGATGAGCTGCGTCCGGTGATGGGAGGCATACTTGTCGAGGCTTCATCCGAGAAGCTTACGTTTGTGGCATCCGATGCCCATAAGCTGGTGAGATACCAGAGAAGCGACGCTAAGGCTGACGACAGCGCTTCGTTCATCCTTCCCAAGAAACCCGCATCACTGCTGAAGAATATTCTTCCGAAGGAGAGCGGCGTTGTTTCGGTGGAGTTTGACGACAGGAACGCGTTCTTCAATCTCTCGGATTATAAGGTTGTCTGCCGGCTGGTGGAAGGCAACTACCCGAATTACAATTCCGTCATCCCGAAGAACAACCCGAGGAAGGTGCGTATTGACAGGCTTGAATTTTATAATATTCTGCGCAGGGTATCGGTCTTTTCAAACCAGGCCAGCAATCTTGTGAAACTTCAGTTCACACCTAACCAGATCACCGTCTCGGCACAGGATGTTGACTTTTCAATATCTGCATATGAGCGCCACAAGTGCCTTTATGAGGGCGATGACATGGAGATAGGATTCAAATCAGTCTTCCTGCTGGAGATACTCTCCAATATCACATCCCAGGATGTCCTCATTGAGCTGGCCGATCCTACCAGGGCAGGGCTGTTCCTTCCTGCCGAAACAAGCAACGAGGCGGAAGACCTGCTGATGCTGCTGATGCCGATGATGATCAACGCCTGAGATTTCCGCCCAAAATGGAATTAAATCTGAGGAAACCCCTGGTCATACTTGATCTTGAGACCACCGGGGTAAGCATTACTTCTGACCGTATCGTGGAGATATCTGCATTGAAAGTGGGACCCGCAGGAGGAGAGGAGTGGCTCACAATGAGACTCAATCCGGGGATACCGATTTCAGCCGAAGCGACACGCATTCACGGTATCACCGATGCTGATGTGGCCAATGAACCGCATTTCAAGGATGTGGCAAAGAAAATAGCCTCCTTCCTTGAGGGATGCGATCTTGCCGGCTTCAACTCGATGAAATTCGACATACCGATACTCTGTGAAGAGTTCCTTCGTGTCAACGTCGACTTTGACCCTGCACGGCACAGGTATGTCGATGTACAGGTCATCTTCCATAAGAAAGAGCAGAGGACACTGAGCGCCGCCTATAAATTCTACTGCGACAGGGAGCTTGAGAATGCTCACAGCGCGAAGGCAGATACGGCTGCCACCTACGAGATCCTGAAGGCCCAGCTCGACAGGTACCCTGATCTTGAGAATGATATCGAAAAATTATCCTCATTCAGCGCTTTCAACAACAATGCCGACCTTGCCGGCAGGATCGTCTTCAATGAGCAGGGTACCGAGGTGTTCAACTTCGGCAAGCATAAAGGGAAACCTGTTGTGCAGGTATTCAGGGAAGAACCTTCCTATTTTTCATGGATGATGAACGGCGATTTTCCTCTCAACACAAAGCAGGTGCTCACTGCAATAAAACTGCGCTCATTCGGTAAAGCCTGATCAGGTTATGAAAATAATCTGCGTAGGCCTGAATTACAGGAAGCATGCGGCTGAGATGAACAAGCCGGTACCGGCTGAACCGCTGATCTTCCTGAAACCTGATTCTGCCATCCTTAAAAAGAACAAGCCGTTTTTCATTCCTGATTTTTCCGACTGACGTTCAGTATGAGGCGGAGATAGTGCTCCGTATTTCAAAACTCGGAAAGGGTATAGCGGCAAAGCATGCCGGCAGGTATTTTGATGCCCTGACAGTTGGCATTGACTTCACCGCCCGCGATCTCCAGAAAAAATTTTCACAGGCAGGGCATCCGTGGGAACTGTCAAAAACATTTGACGGCTCAGCACCGCTGGGCAATTTCATACCTAAGGAGAAGTTTGGCGACCTGACTGACATCAACTTTACCCTTGACATCAACGGAGAAAGAAAACAGACCGGAAATACCTCCGATCTGATCTTTTCGTTTGATGATATAATATCTTATGTTTCAAGATATTATACACTTAAGACAGGCGACCTCATTTTTACCGGGACACCTTCAGGGGTTGGCCCGGTGAAGAAAGGTGACAATCTCACAGCCTGCCTTGAAAAGGAAACGGTTTTGGATTTCTTTGCCAGGTGACATCTTTGTCAGGCGAAACCTTTGCCAGATGGCATTTTTGATCGGGTGACATCTTCGCCAACGCCTATCTCCCCTTTGAATTCGAGTTGTAATTCATAAGCCTTCCGACAGGGTACAGCATGGTGCGTTTCTCGAGCTCCGACACCGGTGTGTTCTGATAGAGCCATTGCAGCTGAGCCACAGGGTCGGTTGCCATTTCAGTGTCCTCGTTTTTAGCTTTTTCAAAGGCAGCCCTGAGGACAGGATCATGATCGAGCAGCTCTTTCAGATGGCTCTCGAATCCCCATACAGAGTACCAGTCCTGCCCCTCCAGGAAGGAGTCAAAGAAATTCCATGTAAAGAAACCGGACTCACACTGCGGCTCGAGCATATATACAATATATTGATTGGATCTCTGGTTAAGCGGAATGACATAATCGCCTTTGAGGTATTCAATCTCCTGTATCTTCGGTTTCACCTTAACATCGGTGTTGAAATAATGACCCTGCGAAGCTCTTTTAGCCGGTTCATAGCTCTCTATATAATATGTCTCCACCGTCAGTGAAGTGTCACGCTCAAGCTGATGCATCACCACCCCGTTGTTTTGAAGGCGTTGAATAACTTCCTCCCAGGCAAAGGGTACCACATAGGCTTCAGGAGCGGTTACAGTTATCACAGGATTGAAATAGTTATAATACCTGATGGTGTCAACATAAGGCTTGTCGTGATTATAAAAGCCTGTTTTCCTTCCGGTTATGGGGGCAGTAGTCTCCTCGTACCTGTAACCCCGGTAGGCTAATGGGTCCCAGCGGGTTGTATCCATCTCCCACTTGAGTACGTATTTTCTTTCCGTGAGGGTTCTGCGGTTGGCTTCGTTCCTCAGGCTGAGCATTTCCCGGAAATTTTCGGAAGTAAACCTTACCAGCTCTGTTAATAAACTGCAATGTCCCGTTAACTCTATCAGCGTATGGCTTATATGTCAGCGTTTCAGTCATGAAGCTGAACGAGTTGAAGAGGGTAGCATAGCCTGTTGAATAATACAGGTGCTCTTCAAAGCCCATGATGGCTTTTATCTCACCTCTGTCAGTGTACTGGACGTATGGCACCATCTCATTGTCATAATCGGTGCGCATCCGGCTGTAGAGTTCAGGCAGCATCTTTGAGCGGAAAAACCGTTCCATATCCGGGTACATCCTCTCCGGTTGTGTGGCGATGAGTGTCACCGTAAACTGATGGTCAGAGCCGTTGGTTGTATGGGTATCAAGGAACACGTCCGGGTCGAGATATCTGTATATCTCAGCAAAAGCCCGCGCATCACGTGAATCCTGCTTCACAAAGTCGCGGTTAAGATCCAGGAAGCGGGTGTTGCGTCTGGCTCCTTTTTCCTCCGGGCCGTTCTGGTCAATGCGCCAGTAGGGACTTCGCGTGAGGGCGCCTCCTATGTTATAAACAGGTATGATGGCGATGACGCAGTTACGGAGATACTTCTTCATCCCATCCTTGTCGGCCAGGATGTCAGCAGCAAACCTGGCGCTGGCATCTATGCCCTCGGGCTCGCCGGGGTGGATGCCATTGTTTATAAGGATGATGGCCTTTCCTTTCTTATGGATCTCAGCCGGGTCAAATTCTCCGTCGCCCGAAATAATGAACAGGTGCAGGGGTCTTCCGGCATCTGTCATCCCCATCTCTTTCAGCTGTGCTTCAGGATAAGCCTGGTCAAGGGCGGTGTAAAAACTGATAGCCTCCTGCCAGGTCAGGCTGTGGTTTGATTCATACCTGAGTTGCTGAGTGGCTTTCTGATCCTGGGCAGTGAGGCCTGCAGCCAGCATCAATGAAATGACCGGAATTACTAAGCGTTTTCTCATCGTTTCTTGTCTGCAAAATAATCTGATTATTATACAGTAACGACGCCCTGGTGGAGCGTCGTTACATGTCACCGGTCAGGGGGGCAGATTAGCGTGACAGCATACTTTCGGCAAGCTCAAGTATTGTTGTGTCTTCTATAGTGACTATGCCCCCTTCGGGTCCTTTTTCTATATGGATCCCGGCACTCTGTCCGCGGTCAAAGTTCCATCCGCCGAAATAATTCCTGACGGTCTCCTCAGAGAGCGTCAGCTCATCGGCAATCTTTCTGATACTGCCGTCAGGCAGCTGGTCTTTGATCTTCCTCAGTTGAGAAAAAGTAATTGTTCGTGCCATGATTTTAATTGGATAGATTTCTCCAAATATACTCATAAAATATTGAAAAAGGAAATAAAAAAGGGTCTTTAGGATTATTTTAACATTTTAGATTTCAATGGATTGTATATCCCTGATAATGTAGATGTCGTAATCGCCCAGGAATTCAAACCCTGCCTTCCGGTACAATTCAACAGCCACGGTGTTGGACCTGTGTACCTCCAGTTTGACCTGGTATCCTTTTTCCTTCACGAACCGGAGTGACTCTCTGAGCAGGTCTTTGGCAAGGCCCTGCCCCTGGAAGGCAGGGTCAATTCCAAAGTGGTGCAGGTGCAGACGTCTGCCGTCGAATGTCATCCATGAGGTGCCGATGATATTTTGTGACGGGTCTTCTGTGCACATGACCAGCATACGGCCGCCCATCTCAATGCTGCGTTCAACAGTTGCCTCATCATCACCTCTCTCCGGTCTGCTCAGGCCGGTGGCCATCCACAGGTTCATGATCGCATTGAAATCGCCCTTATGATATTCCCTGATGATCATGGCTGCTTCATGGGTTCAGCTTAAGTTCCTTTATATATCCGATAAACTTCAACAGGGCTTCTCTCTTCGTGTCGTCAAGATTGAAATCGATATTATTGTTCAGGTAGTCTATAACTTCTTCGGGTGTGGCTTTGGCTCCCTCCTGAAGCAGTGCCACAGCCTCATTTTTACGGTTCAGTCCGTCGCTGAGGGCTTTGTTGAAGAGAGTGATAAAATGATCAGGCAGGGGTTTCGATGACACCCAGCAGGCAAAGACAAAGGGCAGACCGGTGAACTTCTTCCATTCAAGTCCGAGGTCAATCCTGAACGAAAAGAGATGTGCATACTCAAAACAACGGTCCCCGATCATTACAGCGGCCTCACCGGGCTTCATTGAGGTGATTTCAAAATCGCGCGATGCGGGTGCCATTCAAACTCCCTCTTCCAGGCCTTGACTGCAAGGATTTTGCATAAAGCCACCGAGCTCCTCGATCTGAAGTCAAGGTAAATTTTCTTGATCTCATTAAAAGGAGTATTGCTGACCAGGAGCACCGTGCGCACCTCACCCTGAGTGCTGAGGCAGTAGTCGCTGACTAGATGGTACTCCTTCATCGAGGCTATCATGGCAACGGGTATGAGGCCTATGTCAGTCTGCCCGGAGAGCAGCCTGTCAGCACACTCCGACGGGTGACATACCTCGAGGTCTATCATGGATGCAACCTCGCCGTCACGCAGACCTAGCATGAAAGGATAACTGTTTATGTATTTGACTGCTGAAACCCTGATCTTTCTCATCTCATTAGCTGCTCCCGCAGATAAATACAAAGGTTCAATTTTTTTACACCAGTACAAAATAGTATTTTTGTTTTTTGGTGCTCAGATTAAACCACGGTGAGGAGATGACAAAATGGATCGGTTAAAGGCAATTTCACCTGTTGACGGCCGCTACGGAGAGCGGGTAAAAGAACTTGTTCCCTTATTATTCGGAGTATGGTCTTATGCGTTACCGCGTGCTGACCGAGGTGGAATATTTTATTGCGCTCTCGCAGGCCCGTCTGCCACAGTTCAGCACTTTTCCGGAAGGCATGGAGCTGCCACTGAGGTCAGTATACAAAGAGTTTACCGTTGCCGATGCCGAGTTACATCAAGGAGAAGGAGGCAGTGACCAATCATGATGTGAAGGCCGTTGAGTACTTCGTCAAGGAAAAGGCCGTCTCTCTGGGCCTGCGGCAGTGGTCGGAGTTTGTGCATTTCGGTCTTACCTCGCAGGATATTAACAACACCGCCATCCCGATGGCAATAAGGGATTCAATGCGGGAGGTCATGATACCCCTGCTGGCATCATTGCGTGATGCACTTGATGTCATGGCGGTCGAATGGGCAGAAATACCGATGCTCGCACGTACACACGGGCAGCCTGCCACTCCGACCAGGCTCGGAAAGGAGATTGCAGTGTTCAGGGAAAGGCTCGACGGTCAGCTTCTCACACTGATGATGACAAAATACAGCGGCAAGTTTGGCGGCGCAACGGGCAATATGAACGCCCACAAAGTTGCCTATCCTGCTGTCGACTGGGTAGCCTTTGCCAATAAGTTGCTTGGCGAACAGCTGGGACTTGAAAGACAGCAGACAACAACCCAGATTGAACATTATGACGGACTGGCTGAGCTGTTTGACAATATCTGCCGTATTAATACGATTCTGACCGATCTGTGCAGGGATTTATGGAGTTACATTTCGCTTGACTACTTCAAGCAGACCATCGTCAGCGGTGAGATCGGCTCATCAGCCATGCCCCATAAGGTCAATCCTATCGATTTCGAGAACGGCGAGGGTAACCTTGGCGTTGCCAACGCCCTGTTGAGCCACCTGTCATCAAAGCTCCCCGTATCACGGCTGCAGCGTGACCTGACCGATTCCACAGTTATCAGAAACACCGGTGTGGCAATGGCTCATTCACTGATTGCCTGGAAATCGATAAAAAAAGGACTTTCAAAGCTGATTGTCAACCATGAAAAGATAAAGAGTGACCTTGAGAATAACTGGGTTGTTGTTGCTGAGGCTCTCCAGACAATTCTGCGGAGGGAAGGCTTCCCGAAACCTTATGAAGCTCTCCTGGCGGTTACCAGGACTAATGAAAAAATCACCGGTGAGGCGATACGTCTAGTTCATTGACAGCCTTGACATCAGCGACGCAGTCAAAGCAGAGATGAAAGCCGTCACTCCGTTTAACTATACCGGGTTCTAACGGACAGGCATGAATAGTATCAGAATTCTGCTGCAGTACCTGAAGCCATATAAGTGGCTGGCAGTGAAGAATATGACATATAATATTCTGAGCGCGTTCTTTGCACTCTTTACATATCACCCTGATAGTGCCTTTCCTCCAGATACTCTTCAACAGGGTAGCGGTGGTACCTGATCCCGGAGCTTTCACATTTTCGGCTGAGTATATAAAAAACTATGTCAACTGGCTCTTCTCATCGTCAATTAGATAAGTACGGAGAGGCCAGGACACTGCTGCTGGTTGTGATTATTTTTGCTATTTCGAGCTTCATCAAAAACCTTTTTGTATTTCTTGCCAATAACTGTATGGCAAGCCTCAGGGCAGGGACTGTCAGGGATGTACGAGAAAAATTTATGACAAGATTCTCAGGCTTCCCTTGTCTTATTTTTCTGAAGCACGCAAGGGTGATCTGATGACCAGGATGTCAAATGATGTGCAGGAGATTGAGATTTCAGTGATGTCATCACTCTCTATGCTGTTCCGTGATCCTTTCACGATAATAATTTTTGTTATTTATCTCATCATAAACAGTCCGCAGCTCACTCTCTTTGCTGTTCTTCTGCTGCCGGTCAGCGGATGGCTGATCGCACGGATAAGCCGTTCGCTGAAGACCAGGTCCTTTAAAGGACAGCAGGCTCTGGGAGGGCTACTGTCAGTTCTTGAGGAAACGTTATCGGGATTGCGGATAGTAAAGGGTTTCAATGCCGAGGAGAAGATGACCAGGCAGTTCGGGGAGGCAAATGAGAAGTATACAAGGCAATTCCGAAGGGTGATACGCAAGGCATATCTCGCTCATCCGGTAAGCGAGTTACTCTCGACAATGGCTCTGCTGATACTTTTGTATTACGGCGGGATGCTTGCTATTAAAGGGACAGGCAGCATGACTTCTGACAAGCTCATTGGCTTTGTGGTTGTCTTTTCGCAGATCATCCAGCCGGCGAAGTCTATCTCAACTGCGTGGTTCAACATACAGAAGGGAATGGCCTCCATTGACAGGGTCAACCAGGTTATTGATGCCGAGGAGACGATTACTGAGAAGCCTGATGCCGTAAGAATCAGCGGATTCAAAGATAGCATCGAGTTCAGGAATGTATGGTTCGCCTATAATCATGAGCCGGTGCTGAAGGATATTAACCTCACCATCAGGAAGGGACAGACGGTAGCTGTCGTGGGCCGCTCGGGAGGAGGCAAATCGACACTGGCAGACCTGATACCAAGGTTCATCGATCCCGACGAGGGAGCAGTGCTGATAGACGGTGTGGATATCAGGGACGTGAGCATTAAGGATCTGCGTCACCAGATGGGTATCGTCAGTCAGCAGGCTATACTCTTCAATGACACCTTTTATAATAACATATCATTTGCACTGACAGAAGAGGCTGACGAAGAAGCAGTGTTAAGGGCGGCTAAGATTGCAAACGCACACGACTTTGTGACAGAGACTGCCGATGGGTACAAAAGCACAGTGGGCGAGGGAGGGAACAAGCTCAGCGGCGGACAGAGACAGAGGATAAGCATAGCACGCGCTGTCATGGCCAATCCCCCCATACTGATACTTGATGAGGCTACCTCAGCCCTCGATACAGAATCGGAACGCCTGGTTCAGGATGCCATGGTTAAGCTGATGGAGAACCGTACATCGATAGTCATAGCACACCGCCTCTCAACGATCCAGCATGCCGACCTGATAGTGGTGATTGAAAACGGCCGGCTGGAAGAGAAAGGCACTCATGAAGAACTGTTGAGGAAACCTGACGGCATCTATAAAAAGCTGTATGAGATGCAGACGTTCTGAAATCCTGACATTCTGTCAGGGAGCATGATTCTTTACGGAGTATTTTACTATTTTATATCTGCAGAACTATAATAACCGGTAATTGTTGATAAGGTATTCTGACCTGCATAAAATAAAAAATGATGGAAACGAAAAGTACTACTGACATTCTGAAAGAGGCGATCTTGCTCGAGCAGAGAGGCAAGGCCTTTTATTCAAACATTGCCGCCCAGACTAAAAGCGAAGCCGTCAGGAAGGTATTCTCAATGATGGCCGAAGAGGAAGACCAGCATATTCTCTTTCTGTCGCGCCAGTTTACGCACTATCAGAAGCATAACGCTTTTACGGAGAATGCCGCTCATACTGACGACCCCTCGGAGGAAGTAGCAATGCAGGTTCTCTCGGCAGAGATGAAGGATCAGATCAGCGCTGCCAGCTTTGAAGCTGCAGCCATCAGCGCCGCCATGGATTTTGAGACCAGGGCTGTTAACCTCTATGCAGGCAGGGCTGAGTCAGCAACTGATGCAAATGAAAAAGCGACGTACCAGATGCTTGCGGAATGGGAGAGGGGTCATCACAAGTGGCTTATGAGGATTGACAAGGATCTGAGGGAGCAGGTATGGTATGACAATAACTTCTGGCCTTTCTAGACCAGGCGGCGGAACTTCGCCGGAACCTTTGGATTCAAAACGCAATTCCTTTCCTGTCACCGGGTGAATGAAGGCAAGGACGCTTGCATGCAGTCCCAGCCTGCCGATGGGATTACCCGTTGCGCCGTATTTCTTGTCGCCCGCAATACTGTGACCCATCTCCTGCATGTGAAGTCTTATCTGGTTTTTCTTACCAGTCTTGAGGGTGACCGACAGCAAGCGAATAGTCCTTGTTGCTTTTCAGGGTTTTGAACAGTGGGTGATGGCAAGGTCCCCCTTGGCGGGGTTCTGCGATGAATGCATCATCAGCGCCTTGCTTTCAAAGATATAAGACTTGATGGTGCCTTCTGGCTCGGTGACCTCACCCTCCACGAGGGCTGTATACGTACGGGCCGTGACCATATTCTGCCAGTCCTTCTGCAGCCTGCTCTGCACCTTTTCACTTCGGGCGAACATCATAAGTCCTGAGGTGTCGCGGTCAAGGCGGTGGACGATGAAGATCTTGTTTCCCGGTCTCTGCAGCTTGACATAGTTGCTCAGGATGTTGTAGGCAGTCAGGTATTTTTCATTGTCGGATGCCATGGAGAGCAGTCCTGCGTTCTTGTCTATCACGATGATATGCTCATCCTCATAGACGATCTTCATGTTTCTCATGAGGATGCCGTCAGTAAGGCGTTCTCCGGTGACGACGATCTTATCTGAAGGGCGGATCTCATGATTGAACTGTGTCACGGGCTGGCCGTTGACGGTGACCTGTTTATTGCGGAGGAGCGATTTGACATTATCGCGGCTCATCTTCCTGAGGTTATCAATGAGGAAGGGCAGGAGGGTGGTGTTTTCCTTGACTTCCAGTGGTATGTCGTTATTCATTTTGTAATCGGTTCAATGCGGCCACAAAGGTCAGCAAAAATGAGGAGGGACACAACAGGCTGACGGATCTTCTCAAATAAGGCATCTGTTAGTGTTGGGCGCGGAGTAACAAATTATGGCCGCTGTAATGCCAAAACTCCAAATCCTGCAATTGCCAGCAAAGAATTTTTTGTTTTCAATTTTCGCTGCCTTTTTTCAACCGCTTATTCTGGCTCATCTCAATTTTAAAGTGCAACTGACCGGAAAAATGGCATAAGGAAAATATAATTATTCACCAACCTTAATTATTTTGCGGAAAATAGAAATGTCGCCAATCCAAATTCGGTTGTCACCCTGAAACAGATTATCTATGGTCACCCCCAGCGCCAACCCCGGATATTCAAAAGAAGCAATGTATTCTCCGGGAACCAATGGTGAATTTATTGAGTAGTTTATGGTGAACTGTCTGGTCTCACCGGATTTAAGTTCAGATAACCAGTCAGTTTTCCAGCTATTCCATGGTGAGGGAATCTCCGGTACAATATGAGCGGAAAACACTTCCTCATTTGTCAACTGTCTTATAATTAGACCATTAGTGAAATAATGAAAAAGATTTAGCCCGGTTTTGTCAGGGTCAATTATCAGAAGATCTGATACGTCCTGATTTGTCACTGTAAATTTGAAAATCAGTTGTCCCCCTTCAAAATCAATTGAATTAAATGAAATAGATAATCCTGAATGTAAGAGATTATGATCACTCAGGGCAGAAATAATTCTGGTATCGTTTCTTGGATCTTCGGGTTTATTATCAACAGCCATGTGTTCAATCCTGATTGTAAAGTCCGGATAGAATGAATTAAATGAAGAGATATAAGGACCGGATGGCATAGAAGAAGAATACGAAGGCCAGAAAACACCTTTATATATTTCCTCACCCTTTGCGAACAGTGAAAAGTTCGAAGATTCATTGTTTTTAAATTCCGGATGGCCGGATTTTAAATAGAAGATGTGTGTTGATGAATCATAAAGTTCCAGATCACTGTAACTGTATACCATTCCGTCATCTGTCCTGAAGAGGTACTCGTCATTGGCATTGTTTAAAAGACTTTCACATGAAGCCAGGGCCATTATAATTGCTGAGCCGATCAGCAGGTATTTTTTCATGGTTACAGGTTGTCAGTAAGTATCTTATAAACCACAATTAGTATGCCATAATATTGGCTTTCTGGATTGCAGGCCTAACTGGCACTGCCAGGCACAAAATAAAAGGGGGTGTCTGAATTTTCAGACACCCTCTTAAAAAAAACGCTTCTGTTTTTTTAGTTATTCTTCAATATCCCACCAAACGGGATCACTCCAGATAGCATCCTTCATAGCCAACGGATTGGACTTCATCAGTTGTTCATTATTATAGTTGCTTTCGTGGGGACTTTGGCTGAAACGGCGGAACCAGTATGTTGGGTCGGCAGGACCTGACCCAATCATGATATTGGTTGCAGTAAACTCATAAGGTCTTTTATAATCCCTGTAAACTACCCCAAAGCTGCCAATGTTTCCGGCGCTGTAGTTGAAACGGCGCATATCGTTCCAGTTTTGCGTATTTAAACCCAGAGCGATTATTTTTTGCTGAATAATATCAGCCATAGTAAGGGCTGAAGCACTTTGAACGACCGCAGCACTGGCCATATAATCGGTAATGTCTGCCTCATTCATGGGCATCTGGTCCGGATTGGTAGTGCCACCTGACTTCCATTCGTTAAGCTTGATCTGCATGCGCTCGAAATGTGCCTGGATACCTTCCCTGTAAGCAGCCAGGGCTTCTCCGGTTTTTGCCTGTCTGAATAATACCTCAGCCTTAATAAAGCACATTTCGGCATAGGTAAGGATATCAGAATCCGAGGTAGGTCTGGCGTAGAAAGTACCGGTACCTGCCACAGCGAGTGAACCTGTTGTAGGATAGTAATACATATCCGTGGCTGATAATCCGCTTGTTGACAAGCTGTTGGCCCTCATGTTCACATAAACTGTATCGCCTGCTCTTTTGTAGTTCGTGCTGTTTATATAAAAAGTACCTTTCTTATATGTCACAGAGACATCATTTCCGCTTATGGTATAAGGATGGTGCAGGCCGGCTATGAAGTCTGCCCTCGCGGCAGCGTCGGCAATCGTATATTTGATGATCTTTTCAGCACTTGCATACGTTGCACTGATAGGACCGCTGTTTTGACGTATGTCGGAATTCATCATATCAACGCCAATGTCCCTTGTCCACTCATAGCTGATAATCCCGCCTGAAGCGTCAAGCACAATGTTCTTCATCATGGCAGGCAGAAGCTTGGGCATGCGGGGATCAATCACGCCTGAGCCGCCTGTAAAGCTGTTTGTCAACAGATTAGCGTACCACCTGGTGGCACGTTGAGTTGCTCCGTATGCAGCAGCATCCCAGGTGGTATTGGTCTGATATGGGTCAGCGACCGTAAAATTTGTGGCATCACCGGCTATATTGAAATGCTTCATAATGATGTTATCGGCATTTGACAGGGGAGCTTTTTCCAGGGCGGCCAGAACAGCGGCAGGGTCATATGACGATTTTTTTGATATCTGGAGCAGATAGCGGGCCTTAAGGCCATAGCATAATTTAATCCACTTGTCAACATCGCCGCCATTCCAGGTATCTCCTGCTGAAAGGGCTACCGCTCCCGGTTCCTGGGTTTTGTTGAAGTACTCAATGGCTTTGTCAAGATCTGCCATACAACCTTGATAAATAACATCGCCCTTATCATAAGCCGGATTGTATTTACCGGTCAGGGCTTCGGTATAGGGCATCTCTCCGTGAAGGTCAAGCATCATCATAAAGCCCATAGCCCGTATGCAATAAGCAGCTCCGATATAGTGATAAGCTCCTGTTTCTTCAGCTTTTGCAATTAGAGGCTTCAGGTTGGTTGCTGCACCAAGGAACCAGTTCTGATATATGGTTGTACAGCTGCTTTGCAGCGGATTCCAGGCAGCAAGCAAGCTGCTGGCGCTTGTGGAAGAGGTATAGGTCAGTATTCCGGCAATAAAACTGGTACGCGTATTGGCGGTTCCCCAGGCATACATGTAGTAGTGTTGTATCCAGGGAAGTCTGGCTTCCGGAGTTGCGCTTAAGTCATTTGGATTATCAGGATCAACATTGACATCCAACCACTCATCACAAGAGGTAGGGCCTAAAAGCAAGACCAGACTTAAAGTGATATACAATATCTTTTTCATAATCATATGTTGTTAAATCCGTTATTAAAATCTTACGTTGAGTCCAAAAGTAACATTCCTGGTTGCAGGTACGCCGCAGTAATCGATACCCATTGAGCCTGAGCCTCCCGTTCCTGAACCTGATACGCTTACCTCGGGGTCCATCCCCTCGTAGTTGGTCAATAACCATAAGTTATATCCCGCCACGGAAGCAGATAAACCTTTTATTATGCCATTGTTTTTAAACAGGTCTGAGAAGTCATAGGACAGTGACAGGGAGCGAAGCCTTAACCAGTTCGTTTTGGTTATGAAATTATACGCGTTATTGCAGTAACTTGCCCAGTATGACTGTATCATGTACTCACCGGAATATGAAGCTCCCTTGATGATGTATGTCTCTCCTGCCTCGTATGTAAATGAAATAGGCTCCCCTGTTGACAAAGAAACACCTGATACGGTCACTGATTCACGATCAAGGGTTCTGGGACTCAAACCTAACGAAGTCAGATAATACTCGGTACCGTTGTAAATGTCACCACCTACCCGGATATCAAACAGGAAGGAGAAGTTAAGGTTCTTATAACGGAAATTGTTGTTTAAGCCGCCAAGGATATCGGGTTCACGATTTCCAACCACGTTCGTTGTAACCTTTGTTGTTGTATATAAGCCGGTAGCTTCATCAATAACGTACCTGCCATCCGGGATTTCTTTCCCTTCCTCGTCTTTCTCTCTCACCCAGTAATCACCCGTCATACCGAGAAAGTATCCCCCGTTCGGAACGGAGGCTGCCTTTACTCCTCCGATCTGGGCATCGGTCACATAGAACAAACCGACACCCGGGAGGAAATCTCCCAGCGTACCACGGTTCCCGGAAAGATTCAATGTCACATCCCAGGTGAAGTCTTTCGTATCAACAGGGATTGCATTAATGGAAAGCTCCATCCCCTTGTTCTGTACCGAACCACTGTTCAGTGTCAGGAAAATATATCCTGTTGACTGGCAGAGGCGCGGACTTGCCAATTGGTTTTTGGTAATTGTATTATAATAAGTAAAGTCTAAGCCCAATCTTCCGCGAAGGAATTTCAGCTCCGTACCGATTTCAAACGATGTCTGAATTTCAGGAACCAGATCAGGGCTGCCTCCTGTCCAGCTGTTACCGGTTCCAACAAACGAACCGCTTACTACTTCAGGGCTCCAGAGATAAGTGTTGGTGGCATATGCATCCGCATCTTTACCGACCTGTGCCCACGATGCACGGATCTTTCCAAATGGAAGAATATCATTCTTTGGAATAAGTTCCGTGAATACAAGGCTTCCCGATACTGACGGATAGAAATATGACCTGTTCTCCAAGGGAAGAGTTGACGACCAGTCATTACGTCCTGTCATGGTCAGATACGCAATGTTTTTATATGAGGCACGGAATTCACCAAATACACCTACCAGGCGTTTTTTAATATTTCTTTCAGTGAAAAACTTCTGGGCATCAACAATATTTTCAAAACTTATTGTACCCAGGGTGGAAAAACCATATCCCCAGTTTGTCAGCAGAAATCTGTTGGTACTTTCTACGGTTTGCCCTAATAACAGGTTGAGGTTAAAGTCACCGAGACTCTGTTCAAAGTTCAGCATCAGGTTTGATGAAATAAATTCATAATCTACACTACTTTTGCTTAGCCGGCCATCCTGGTATATTTCCGTAACAGCACCACCGGGAGCAATATAGGTATAGGCACCACTTTTATAATTGTCATAACCCACACGGTATAAAACGTTAAACCATTTGGTAAATTCAAGAGAGGCGTTGATACCCCCGGTAAAACGGTTAATTTTATCGGTCAATTCGTTTTTATTGATAATCCAGTAAGGATTTTCAACGTCAGCTGAGAGCTCCTGGAGCCCTTCGAACATTCTGTATTTGGTTCCGTCATCGTTTAAATAGTGGGTCATATCATCACTGCGAGCCCATCCGTATGTAGCTGTCATGGTTCCGTTTCCACCGCCATTATACAAACCGGCTGATGTCAGTGTTTTTTTAGTGTTTGAAATTGAGTAGGCAGCATTTGCACCCACAGTCAATATGCCATATTTTTGCTCGCCATTAAAACGAAAAGTGGTTTTATCATAGCCTGTTAAAGGCACAATGCCGGTCTGATCAAAATTGGATGCGGACAGATAGAAGCTGTTGTTCTTGCTTCCTCCGGAAATGCTCAGACTGTTGTCGAATACATTTCCACCCTGGAAGAAATTGCTTACGTTGTCGTAAACGGTCCCGGTAATCTTGTTGCCCCATGATGAGGTGCTGTAGTCGCTGAAAACGCCGGCCTGATTATAGTAACCTCTTCCGTAAACACTTTGCTGTTCAGGCAGAACGCCTGTCCAGGAGTAAGAATATTTGGAGCTGAAGTCAATCCTTATAGGACCTTCACTGCCTTTTTTTGTTGTGATGACAACCACACCGTCTGCAGCACGTGAACCGTAAAGAGCAGCAGCAGCAGCACCCTTAAGGATAGACATGCTTTCAATATCGTCGGGATTGATATCCATTACCCGGTTACTGAATGTTGTATTTGTTTTCGTCACACCGTCAGTTCCCGAGCTTCCGGCGTTCACAGTAGAGTTGTCGTAAATCAGGCCGTCTACCACGAATAAGGGCTGGTTGTCACGTGACTCACTGGCCGAATTACCCCCTCGGATGATAATTGTTGAACCGGAACCGGCTGAGCCACTTGACTGGGTGATATTCACCCCTGCAACCTTACCTGCCAGAGAGTTGATGACGTTGGTTTGCTTGTTCCTCAGGATTTCACCGCTTTTTATGTCCTGAACAGAATAGCCAAGGGCTTTTTTCTCCTTCTGGATACCCAAAGCCGTAACCACAACCTCCTCAAGTATCACGGATGATTCAGCCAATGTAACGTTAATGACTGATCTGTTGTTTACAGGAATTCTCTGATCCTCCATGCCAATAAAAGAAAAGTGAAGAGTTGCATTAGCCGGAGCCTCAATGGAAAAAGTACCCTCAGCATTTGTTGCAACGCCGGTGCTTGTACCTTCTATTAGAACAGTTACACCCGGAGCAGGCAGACCTTGATTGTCTACTACCTTTCCGGTAACTCTTATGTTCTGTGCTGACAAAGTTCCCGAAATGAGAACCAGGACGAATGCCGAAAGCACAAAACGCTTACACAATTTGGTAAATTTTTGTGAAACATACATAGGTTAAGGATTTAGATTAATATATATGTTAAGGCTGAAAAATATCATTGAAAAGTTTAAGAACATAAAGAGTATACAGAATTGATAGTAGTAAAACATAAATTTACTACTTGTTTAAATCAAAGTCAATTTTTTTTTTGGCAGGAATAATCATCACAAACGGTGAGTGATGTGACTGACTTTTTTACAGGTCATGCATGCTGCAGTTATATTTGCGGCCAGTCTTTAACATGCAATCCCGCAATAGTTCTGAGGGCCTCTGAGCTTCCAGATCAGCACAATTTTCCTGTTTCAGTAAACAGATAACATCGCTAATTCGGTGGACATAAAATCAGATAAGAAAAAAAAGTCCACCATATTCTCCACCAGATGTGGCAATTACGATGGGACCTATAAAAACAAAAAATCCTGTAAATCAGTTGCTCTCAGGGTTTAAGTTCTTGATATTTAAGCATTTGGGCGGAGAAGGAGGGATTACTCGCTTCGTTCGTGATCCCTTGAGGGAGATCCTGCGAAGCTTAAATGACCCTTCGGGAGGGATTACTCGCTTCGCTCGTGATCCCTTGAGGGAGATCCTGCGAAGCTTAAATGACCCTTCGGGAGGGATTACTCGCTGTGCTCGTGATCCCTTGAGGGGGATCCTGCAGGGCAAATCACTCCTCATGCGCTGCGCGCATGAGTTATTTTTGTTTTCCATTTCTCCTCACCCAGGCAAGCCTGGTTCGGAGCTCTGTAAAACAAAAATCCCGTCAGTCAAAGGACTGACGGGAGAGATTTGCTCTGCGGAGAAAGAGGGATTCGAACCCCCGGTCCAGTCGCCCGGACAACGGTTTTCAAGACCGCCGCGATCGACCACTCTGCCATTTCTCCATGAACCTGCCTTAACCGTGGCTAAAGCATGACGCCGCAAATATAGTGTTTTTTTGCTTTTTCATCGCCCAGGGCAATTTTTCTCGTTTTGGCGCGATTTGTGCATCGACTGAAATTAGCCTTAAATGGGCCTCTGACAGAGCCACAAATGCGCATATCTCTTAAAAATGGGGCGGAGTTATCAACAAAAACGCTCATTTATCATAAAAATAAGCTTTTGGGGATAAAAAAAAAGATAAAAAACTTGCTTTTGATTAATTATGAAATATATTTGTATGCAATTAGAAGATTTTGGTCTAACCCTTAAATTGTATTGACTATGACAAAAAAAGAATTAGTAGGCAGCATTGCAAAAAAAGCAGGTGTTTCACTTAAAGATGCTAACGTTGCTTTGAACGCTTTCGTAGGTGCATTTGGTGACGCTATGAAAAAAGGTCAGAGACTCCAGCTCCCATCAATGGGTACTTTCAAAGTTGAGAAGAGAAGTGCAAGAGTTGTTCGCAACCCGCGCACCGGCGCCAAACTGAATGTTCCAGCCAAGAAGGTTGTTAAATTCAAAGCTGCTCCGGCTCTTACAAAAGGCCTGAAGTAAAAGTTTCAGGGGTGCACCAGCACCCCTTTTTTATTGCTAAAAATGATGTCGCCACAAGCGGCATTATTTTTTTTAATTAATTATCAAATTTCAGTACAGGGTGATTTTTATTTTTTTTTATTATATTTGTTAACCACGAATTCAGGAAACCAGACCTGCCTGATATGAATTGTATTATTGTTGACGATGACCCCGTATGGCTCAGAACCCTTGAGGAATTTGTAGGGAAATCGGCGTCTTTGACAACTTGTCGGAAGCTTCACGGATTCTGTGTCAGCACGTAACCTTCTGATGTCCAGAGGAGATATCGAACTGATCCTCCTCGATATCATGATGCCTGAGATGGATGGCTTCGACTTCCTGTCAAGCCTTGAAAATCCCCCGCATATCATTTTTGTTTCAGGCAGCGAAGATTACGCATTTAAGGCTTTCAATTACAATGGTATAGACTATCTGCTCAAGCCTATCTCATATCCGCGCTTCTGCAGGGCCATTGAGAAGATCATGAAATACTACGCTCCCCGTGCTATACCGTCAGCTGCCGGCGAGGAGGAGATCTTCATTAAGAAAGCTTCATCCCTTGTACGCCTCAAGCTTAAGGAAATACTTTATGTTGAAGCACTTGAGAATTATGTAAGTGTGGTCACGCGCGACGAGAAATACACTATTCACTTCACCATGCGCGCCATCGAACAGCAGCTGCCGTCAGGGCTCTTCGTGCGTATTCACAGGTCATACCTGGTCAATAAAAGCGTTATCAGATCTATCAGCGAAAACAGCCTCACCATCGTTGTCGGAAACACACCCAAAATCCTTCCCGTCGGAAAATCTTACCGTGACGGGATCATGAACTACATCAACATAATGACGCGTTAAATGCCGTCACTAAGGCAACTCTTCCTGGATCATCTGGGCCAGACCTCTATTTCACCACTTCTTCTTGAGATTGAAAGGGCAGAGGGTTCTTTTCTCTACGGCAGGGAAGGGCAGGACTATCTTGACCTTATCTCCGGAGTATCGGTAAGCAATACCGGTCACCGCCATCCGGCAGTGGTGGCGGCCATCAAAGAGCAGGCAGACAAATACCTTCATCTGATGGTCTACGGCGAGGTGGTGCAGAGCCCGCAGGTGACATACGCAGCACGCCTTGCATCGCTTCTCCCCCCATCACTGCAGTCGGTCTTCTACGTCAACTCCGGCAGCGAAGCTATCGAGGGAGCAATAAAACTGGCCCGCAGATATACCGGGAGGAACGAGATCATCTATTTCCGTAATGCCTACCACGGATCAACCACAGGAGCACTGAGCGTGCAGGGATCGGAGCTGTACCGTAATGCCTTCAGACCACTGATGCCGTCAACAACGATGGCTGAGTTCAATTCGCCCGGGGCGGCTGAGATGATCAGCGACAGTACCGCGGCAGTGCTGGTCGAGCCTGTTCAGGCAGAGGCAGGGGTCATACAGCCGGCAGAGGGTTTCCTTAAAAGCCTGCGCAAAGCCTGTGACAGTCATGGCGCCCTGCTTGTCTTCGACGAGGTGCAGACAGGCTTCGGCCGTACAGGCAGCCTCTTTTCGCTTTACAGGTATAATGTCATTCCTGACATCCTGGTCCTGGCCAAAGCCCTGGGCGGAGGACTTCCACTGGGAGCTTTTATTGCGTCACAGGGCATTATGTCAGCCCTCTCGCATGACCCGTCACTGGGTCATATAACAACATTCGGAGGACATCCGTTATGCTGTGCGGCAGGACTGGCATCACTGGAGGTGATAATCGGAGAGAAGCTGGCAGAAAATGCAAAAGAGAAAGAACGACTGTTCAGGGAACAGCTTGCTCTCCTTCCTGTGAAGGAAGTCAGGGGAGAAGGCCTGCTCCTTGCCGTCGTACCTCAAAATAAAAAGATCATACCTGACCTGGTTGCCCGTGCTCCTGACTACGGACTGCTGCTCGATTACTTCCTCTTCTGCGATGAAGCCTTCCGTATAGCCCCGCCGCTGACAATCTCCCATGACGAAATCATCCTTGCCTGCCAGAGGCTCGGGAGACTTATGCAAGCTGTGTCCTGAGCTACTGACACTCTGTCATATTTGTTGCCTGCGGCACGTACTTTGGAGATCGTCGGACAGGATAATCAAAAAACTATATATTATGGAAAAGGGTAAAATCGGAGTTACTACAGAAAACATTTTTCCTATCATCAAGAAGTTCCTCTATTCAGATCATGAGATATTTCTCAGGGAACTTGTTTCAAACGCGGCAGATGCAATACAAAAACTGAAGACACTCTCTTCAGCCGGTGATTTCAAGGGAGAACTCGGAGAGTTGCGTATTAAAGTTGCCGTCGATACGAAAAAGAAAACAATAACAGTGTCGGATAACGGCATCGGGATGAGCGCTGAAGAGATTGACAAGTACCTTAACCAGATAGCTTTCTCAAGCGCCAATGAGTTCCTTGACAAATACAAGGACCAGACAAGCGGCCTGATCGGACAGTTCGGTCTTGGTTTCTATTCGTCATTCATGGTCTCTGACAAGGTGGAAGTCATATCCAAATCGTACCAGGAGAATGTGCCTGCAGTGAAATGGATCTGCGACGGGAGTCCTGAATATGCCATTGAAGAAGCTGTCAGGGATGAAAGAGGCACTGACGTCATCCTGCATATCGATAAGGAATCAAAGGAATTCCTTGATGAAAGCAGGATAGAGAATCTGCTTAAAAAGTATTGCAGCTTCCTGCCTGTGGCCGTTCAGTACGGTAATGAGAAGGAGTGGAAAGACGGCAAGATGGTCGATACCGGCAAGCCAAAAATTATCAACAATACAAGCCCGGCATGGACACGCAAACCTGCTGATCTGAAGGAAGAGGATTATGTAAAATTCTACCATGAGCTCTATCCCATGGGAGAAGATCCGCTGTTCAACATTCACCTTAATGTTGATTATCCGTTCAAACTCACGGGAATCCTCTATTTCCCCAAAATACGCAACAACTTTGAGATCCAGAAGAACAAGATACAGCTGTACTGCAACCAGGTCTTTGTCACCGACTCAGTTGAAGGAATAGTGCCTGACTTCCTGACATTGCTTCACGGGGTGATCGATTCACCTGATATACCTCTCAACGTCTCAAGAAGCTATCTGCAGAGCGATTCCAATGTCAAAAAGATCTCAAGCCATATCACCAAAAAAGTTGCAGACCGTCTGGCAGAAATTTTCAAGAAGGACAGGGAGAACTTCGAAAAGAAATGGGATGACCTTAAGCTCTTCATTGAGTACGGAATGATCACCGAGGAAAAGTTCTTTGAGAAGGTTTCAAAATTTTCGCTCTTATAAGAATACGGCAGGCAAGTACTTCACGCTTGAAGAATACGATAAGTTCATAAAGGAGAACCAGACTGACAAGGACAAGGCCCTGATACATCTTTACACCACTGATGCTGTAGCGCAGCATACATATATTTCCAAGGCTGTTGAGAAGGGATATGATGTGATAGTTCTTGACGGTCAGCTTGACACCCACCTTATCAATACTCTTGAATCAAAGGATCAGACTTCAAGATACTTAAGGGTTGACAGCGACGTCATTGAGAACCTGATCAGGAAAGAGGAGAAGCATGTTTCAAAACTCACAAAGAGTCAGTCTGAAGACCTGACACAGGTGTTCCGCAGCCAGGTGACTGACAGTGATAAAACGCATTACCAGGTCAGGGCTGAGAACCTCGATGAGAAAGACCTGCCGCTTATTATCACGCAGAGTGAGTTCATGAGGAGGATGAAAGACATGTCACAGTTCGGCGGAGGATATTCATTCTACGGTGAGATGCCTGACAGCTATGACTTTGTGCTCAATACCAACCACCCGCTTGTGACCTCACTGGCAGATGAGCTTGAAAAGGAGCATGCCGATGAACTCAGGAAGAACGGAGCAGGCATCGAAAAGACAAAGGTCGAGATTGAATTCATGGAGAAGGAACACGGCAAAAAGAAACCTGAGGAAATATCGCAGTTTGAAAAGGATGACCTTGAAAAACTGAAGGGCGACTTAAAGCAACTCGAGGATAAGAGGAAAACCTTACTGACAGACTTCGGTACCGATCATCAGTCTGTACGTCAGTTGGTTGACCTGGCATTGCTGGCAAACAACATGCTCAAGGGCGAAGCGCTGAGCACGTTTGTACGGCGCAGCATATCAGCCTTCTGTAAACAGGATAATCTTCTATAATCATGCTGCAGAGGCCGGTCTCAGACCGGCCTGCTGTCGTTTATTACAAGGCACCGTCACATCATGTAACGCGCCAGCTCTGCCTTTATATAGTTCAGTGCAGCACGACACGGCTCAGTATCCATATCCATTACCTCCTCGATCAGAAGCCGTGACAGCTCCTCACCCGGTGGCTGTGGGAGGCAGCTTTGTTGCTATGTTGTTGATGATCCTTATAACAGTTCCTTTCGCATTCTTAACCATCTCCCACGCTTCATTGCTCATATAGATCTGCTGTGAGAGGTTATGCTCGTACTCGCTCCTGATATTGGCGATCAGGGCTGAATGAAGCTGCTGTGCGGTCATCCCGGGCTTGACTGTGCGCATGATGAGCGATTCGGTGGAAATACGCTCCAGAAAAAGAACGATCCTCTCATAAGCCTGCAGCTTAATGGGAGTAATGGTCTTGACAGTCTGAAGCAGACAGGTCCTGTCGCCTCCTGTCCTGATCATCCTGCAGCATGTGTCTTATTACCAGCCAGGCGGTTATCATCACCAGCAGGGCCGGGAGCGTTATCTTCAGTATTTCGAAAAAGGTTTCCATATCTCTTATGCTTTAAGCAGGTTCAGGCATGCAAATTAATCATTTTTATCATAGGCCGATAAACGGCAGAGTGAGTGTTATAAACCCTTTTCTTTTTCACTTTTAACAATTACATTTGGACTGTTCACACCGGTAAGTAATTAATAACAGATAATTATGGAGCATATTTCGAGAAGAGTTCAGTCGTTGTCGGTATCCCAGACACTGGCCATGGCCCAGAAGAGCCGCGAACTGAAGGAGCAGGGCATTGATGTGATAAGCCTCAGCCTCGGGGAGCCTGATTTTTTTACCCCGGATGACATCAAGGAAGCAGCCAAGAAGGCTATTGACGATAACTTCTCATTCTATCCCCCTGTACCGGGTTACGCCGATCTCAGGCAGGCCATCTCACGCAAATTCAGGGAGGAAAACGGTCTTGATTATTCGCCTGAACAGATCATCGTCTCCGCCGGCGGCAAGCATACCCTGATAAACATACTGATCTCCGTGGTGGACCCGGGTGATGAGGTCATACTCCTTGCTCCGTACTGGGTAAGCTACCTCGATCATATCACCTTTGCTGAAGGCAAACCGGTTATTATTCAAACTACGTATAGACTGTGATTTTAAGGTCACTCCCGATCAGCTGGAGAAAGCCATAACGCCAAAGACCAGGGTGCTGATCTTTAACTCCCCGTCCAATCCGACAGGAATGGTTTATACAAGGGAAGAGATGGCAGCTCTGGTAAAAGTGATTGAAAAGCACCCCCAGATGCTGGTAGTCTCTGACGAGATCTACGAGCACATCACTTTTTCAGGAACACATATAAGCCTTGCCACATTCACCTCCATAGCTGACAGGGTTGTCACAGTCAACGGCGTCTCAAAGGGATATGCAATGACAGGCTGGAGAATCGGTTACATGGGAGCTCCGTTATGGCTGGCCAAGGCATGCAACAAGCTGCAGGGCCAGTTCACATCCGGCGTATGCTCCATAGCCCAGAGGGCAGCACTTGCAGCGATAACCTCCAAAAGCGACTCCAGGTCAAAAATGCGCGAAGCATTTCTTCGCCGCCGCGATCTGATCTGCGGTCTGCTGAATGATGTACCCGGACTGAAGGTCAGGGTGCCGCAGGGTGCATTTTACGTCATGCCTGATATAAGTTCATTTATTGGCAAGAGCTACGAAGGCAAGGTGATGAAAGACGCAGATGATATCACATTCTTCCTCCTCAGTGAAGCCAGGGTGGCGATGGTCAGCGGCACCGCCTTCGGTGCACCGGACTGCATCAGGATTTCATATGCCACCTCCGATGATAAGATAACAGAGGCTGTAAGAAGAATTAAAGAGGCATTGGGGAAACTCAAATAAGAAAATCGCAAATCGAATCGCAATCGAAATCGCAAATCGCAAATCGCAAATAAAAAAAGCTGCCCGCCGGGCAGCTTTTTTCTTAATACTTATTGAATGAGATCACCTCCTCCGCAGGTTTGCGTGATTTCTTCCTGACCGTGTTTTCAGTGTAACCCACCGAGAGTACCAGTTCAACCTTTTTTGATTTTGGTATTCCCAGGATTTTCATGATCTTTTTCTCGTCGAACCAGCCCACGATACATGTACCCAGTCCTTCCGCGAAAGCCTGGTAAACCATTGATGCTGTTGCAATGCCGATGTCGATCAGCGAATAGTCTTTTTTCTTTATCAGGTCACCCGCCCTTGAGGTGAAGTTCGATTTCTCCCTTACAATGACTATAAGTACAGGAGCCTGGCGGACGAAACCGTTCATGCTAAGTACCTTCGACTCTGTTGCGCCGGCTACCTCGAGGCGCAGTGCAGGCTCATCCACCACGATGAACTTCCACGGCTGACCGTTGCACGCCGATGGAGACAGTCTTCCTGCTTCGACTATTCTGTCGATCTTTTCCTTTTCAACAGGCTTATCGAGATATTTTCTTTCGCTCTGTCTGACGCTCATCACTTCGAGCATCGCCTGGCTGTCAGTCATTCCTTTCAGAGTTGTAATCAATAGTTCTCGGCGTAGATCTCACTGTATGACAGAGGATGGAGACATGCCGGACAGTTTTTCAGCGGCTTGGTGCCGAAATGAACATACCCGCATTTGCGGCAATACCAGAAGACTTTTTCATCGCGTTCGAACACTTTATTCCCCATCACATTGGCAAGAAGCTTCCTGTACCTTTCTTCATGAACCTTCTCAGCTGAAGAGATGGCTTTGAATGCAGTGGCAATCTCCTTGAAGCCTTCTTCCTCAGCTTCCTTTGCAAACGCGGGGTACAGCTCTGACCACTCTTCATGCTCACCTGCGGCAGCAGCTGCAAGGTTATCACCGGTCGTCAGGGTCTTACCTGCGGGATATGATGCTGTAATCTCCACCATGCCACCTTCCAGGAAGCTGAAGAAACGTTTTGCATGCTGCTGTTCCTGCGCTGCAGTTTCAAGAAAAATGGCAGAAATCTGTTCGTATCCTTCCTCTTTTGCAACTTTTGCTGCAAATTCATAACGGTTCTTTGCCTGTGATTCACCTGCAAATGCCTTCAGGAGATTCTTCTCCGTGCGTGTTCCTTTAATACCTTCCATTTCAGTTTTATTTTAGTTTTTGATTGTTTACAGGACTGTAAAATTAGTATAATTTACCTTTTCTTCCACTTTATGAGTTTCTTCTCTTCACCCCTGACAAGTCTTCCGATGTTCTTCCTGTGGGTTACGATCAGGGCTATTGCGATAACAACGGCGAAGATCTTCAGCAGGAGCGAGGGAGTCCGGAAAACGGTCATCAGCAGTACCGGGAACATTACTCCTGCAGTCATTGAACTTAGCGATACATAGTTGCTTATCAGCAGCACCACAAGGAATATCCCGGCACATGTACAGGGTCAGCAGAGGGTGCAGTGCCAGGAGCACGCCGAAGGTTGTTGCCACGCCTTTGCCTCCGCGGAAGCCTGCAAAGACCGGGAAGACATGACCGATGATTGCTGCCAGACCGCATGCTATCTTCAGTGCCGTCATCTGTGGCGATCCTTCCGGGGCAGCACTGAGAAAGACCGGGAGGGAAGCAGCAAGCCATCCTTTGGCAAGGTCAAACACAAGAACGGGGATGCCGGTCTTCCACCCCAGCACCCTGACAGTGTTTGTGGCGCCTGCATTTCCGCTGCCGTGTTCCCTTATGTCAATACCGTGAAACATCCTGCCTGCCCACACCGCTGACGGTATGGATCCGGCCAGGTAAGAGAGGATCAAAGCCAGAACAGCCAGGTAAATTACCATTTATGTTTTGTTATAACTCCGGACCCGAAGATACAAGTTTTGCTGTTTCGGTGTTCGAAGTGAATTTACCGAAGTTTTTAATGAATTTTCCGGCCAGGTCTTTCGCAGCCAGAGTCCATTTCTCACTGCTGCCCCAGGACTTGCGCGGATCAAGCAGTCCGGCAGGCACACCGGCGACTTCGACAGGTATGCTGAGGTTGAACACCGGCAGGCTGACAAACTGTACATTGTCAAGTGTCCTGTTGAGGATGGCATTGATTATATTCCTGGTTGAGGGCAGATCCATACGCTGACCGGTACCGTACGGGCCACCCGTCCAACCGGTGTTTACAAGCCATGCATTGGCTTTATGCGCATTCATTTTACGTGTCAGCTCATGTGCATAAATGATCGGATCAAGCATCAGAAAGGCAGCACCGAAACAGGCTGAGAAAGAGGGAAGAGGTTCTACAATACCCCGTTCGGTCCCGGCAACCTTGGCCGTATAACCGCTGAGGAAATAATACCGTGTCTGCTCCTCCGTCAGCCTGGCTACCGGTGGCAGGACTCCGAATGCATCAGCCGTCAGAAAGATCACCGTGGTTGCATGACCGGCTTTTGAGACCGGCCGGACAATGTTGTCAATATGATATATCGGGTATGATACCCTCGTATTCTCCGTTTTTGCTTTGCTGGCAAAGTCTATCGCTCCATTTTCGCTGACCACCACGTTCTCGAGCAGGGCGTCACGGCGGATGGCATTGTAGATGTCAGGCTCATTCCCGGGACTGAGATTAATGCACTTGGCATAACACCCTCCCTCAAAGTTGAAAATGCCGGCGTCATCCCATCCGTGTTCATCGTCACCTATCAGTGCCCTGTCAGGATCAGTTGACAGCGTAGTCTTGCCCGTTCCTGACAGGCCGAAGAAGATAGCCACATCTTTATCCTTCCCGACATTGGCGGAGCAATGCATTGAAGCGATGCCTCTGAGGGGAAGGTAGTAGTTCATCACCGAGAAGATCCCTTTCTTCATCTCGCCGCCGTACCACGTGCCACCGACAAGAGCCATGTTATCGGTGAGATTGAACAGTACGAAATTCTCGGAATTCATTCCGAACTGTTTGTATTCAGGATTGGTGGTTTTCGATGCCATCAGAACAACAAAATCAGGGTGGAATGATTTAAGATCCTCCTCTGACGGCCGTATGAACATGTTCTTTACGAAATGTGCCTGCCATGCCACTTCCATGACGAACCTCACATTAAGCCTGGTATCAGCATTGGCGCCGCAGAAGCAGTCAACGACAAAAAGCTTCTTGCCGGAGAGCTGCCCCGAGGCAATCTTCCTGCAGTGTTCCCAGGCTTCTGCTGTGACCGGTTTATTATCAGACACAGTGGCCGTCTCCGATTTCCACCATACTGTATTCTCAGTTTTGGCATCACGTACTATATACTTGTCCTTGGGCGACCTGCCTGTAAAGATGCCTGTGTCAACAGCCACTGCGCCGGTATTCGTAACGGTGCCTCTCTCAAAACCTTCAGTTGCCGGTGATGTCTCCTCGGCAAAAAGCTGTTCATATGACGGATTATAGATTAATTCCTTAACATCCGTGATACCATACTGCTCCAGCATTTCTTTTGATTTCATAACAGATATTTAGGTAGTGGTGCTAAAGTTAACAATATTAAGTTATTCCGGATTGTGACAAATGTCAGCCCGGTAAGATATTGATATAATATTGTGACAGGCTAAATTGTTATCTTTAACGGTTTTTACTGATTGATATGAGAGATACCATTTCCCTGCTGCTTGTATTCCTTTCCCTGAGTGTTTCAGGGCAGGAACTCAGGATGAGGTCCGTTACCAAAGTCAGACCGGATGACAACAGAACCTACATGCTGACAGGTACCATTCCGGGCTCACGTTTTTTACTGGTGACAGAAGAGGGGTATGCAGGACTTTCTCTTTTGGATTCAAGACGGGGAAAGATCCGGCAGATAAGTTCTGATGCAGGCTCAGGATATGAGCCTGCAGTAACGGAAGACGGCAAAAGTGTGATATACCGTTCAGATACCTTCAGCGAACAGAAAAAATACACTTCCCTGTATAAATATGATCTTGAAACCGGTGAGACTGCAACCCTGATGGATAAAGAAAGAGGAGTATTGCCCGCTGCTGTCTCCGGTAACCGGGTACTGATAAAATCAGACAACAGGAGCAGTGTTGAGACTTCGGGTTCTGAGTTACTTAAGGGAGGAGGAGACGATATTTTTATTGTCATTGAGGATCTTATCCCTGTCCTTTATGCCGGAGGCGAGAGGAAGCCGCTCAGGCCAAACGGAGAAGGTTATTATATCTGGGTTTCACTGTCGCCTGATAAATCCAAAATCGTTTACAACTTTCAGGGACTCAATACCTTTATTTGTAACAGAGAGGGCCGTATCCTGTACGATGCAGGTAGAATCAATGCCCCGAAGTGGCTGAATGATAATATTATAATAGGTATGGATGACAAAGACGACGGCCACAGGGTGGTTTCGTCAGAGATCGTTTACTATTCACTTCCGGCCGAAAAGAGGAGTTATCTGACTGATACAGGTAACCGGAGCGAGATGTATCCTTTTCCGGTTTCCGGCGGAAAGAAACTCGCTTTCTGTACCGATGAGGGCGAAATATTTATGATGAAGATCAGGGTGAAATGAGCAAGTGGCTGATAACCGGGCTCATAACATCCTGCCTCCTTTTTCCGTCGGTTCAGTACGGTCAGAAGGCTGATTTTACCGGCATGAGGATTTTTCTCAATCCCGGCCACGGAGGAAATGATTCAGATGACAGGCATATGCTCGCAACTGACTTCTGGGAGTCGGAGGGCAACCTTGAGAAGGGACTTTTTCTCCGTGAGCTGCTGACAGACCGTAACGCCACGGTATTCATTTCGCGAACCACCAATTATACTTCTGATGACCTTCCTCTCTCGTCGATAGCCGCCATGGCCAATACTGCCAATGCCGATATCTTTGTGGCAATTCACAGCAACGGATTTGACGGTACCCGCAACCAGCCACTGGTGCTTTTCAGAGGATACGATGACCAGCCAGTCTACCCTCAGTCAAAGGTCATGGCTCAGATACTGTGGGCTAAGCTGTTCGAAAAGGGCAACTGCTGGACAAATACCTTTGAGTGGGTTAAGGGCGACTGGACCTTCTATCCGGAGTGGGGTGACAAGGTCGGTCTCGGCGTTCTCAGGACACTGACAATGCCGGGAGTCCTGTCTGAAGGATCATTTCATGATTATATTCCTGAATCATGGAGACTTAGAAACAAGAATCACCTTCATCATGAATCATGGGCCATACTCAGGGCCCTGTCTCAGTATGGGGGTATCAATTCCGAACCAACAGGTATTATTGCCGGAACGGTAAGAGACAAACTGACCTCCCCTTCATACTATTTCAAACCCGGAACGAAAGACGAAGACTCTCCGGTCAATAATGCCATGGTCACTCTTATGCCTGACAATCTTACTGTCACCCTGGATAACCTGAACAACGGATTTTTCATGTTCGATTCACTTGCCCCGGGAAATTACCAGGTTATCTGCAGCGGAATACCTGATTTCCTGAATCAGACTATCAACGTTGCTGTCACTGCCGGGAATACAACACTGGCAGACTTCCTCCCGGCATTTGATACCACAAGATTTCCGGTGGTTCTTGATTTTATTACCAGCACAGCCGACAGCCTGCCGTTTAACCAGGAGTTTACTCTTGTGTTCAATATCCCAATGAACAGGAGCTTTGTTGAGGCCAACCTGGTGTTCAGCCCTGAAGCCAGTGTGGTATATGAATGGGACGAAGAAAGCAAGGTCCTGAAAGTTAAGCCTGCTGTTGGGTTTGCCAGCCGGACCAATTATCAGCTGAGGCTGATCACCGGCGCCTGCTCACGATGGAATGTGCCCCTTCTGTCTGAGTTTCAGTATAATTTTGTTACCAGATCCCGGACTAAACTCAAGGTGGAAAGAATCTATCCCTCAGGCGGACTGTCGGGAGTAACATTGTATCCGCGGGTCACCGTTTTCCTTGATGCGCCTCCTGACCAGGCTTCGGCTTCAGCCGGGATCAGGCTTGTCAACAGTCAGTCCGAACCACTTGCCAGAATAAAGGAAAAATTTGCAACAGTTAACGGAAAGGGAATATACAGCTTTGAACCGGAACTGCCTCTTACAGTCAACAGCCAGTATCGTATTATCCTCGATGCCGGGGTGAAAGATATCACCGGTATTACTCTGGGTGAGAACAGCGAGCACTCATTTACCACCCGTGCCAAGGCATATGAAACCGGGACGGTGGTGGAGCCGTTTGATGACATATCTGGTTTCTGGGACCCCGAAGCCAGCGGCAGCACTGTTGGCACTGACAATCCGCTTACAACGTTTACCCCTTCTTATGATATTCTCCGTACCGGCAGCGTCGCCGGCAGGCTTGATTATGTATTCACGGGTGAGAACGGAGGGATATGCAGGGTTTTCGACACACGCAAACCGGTCATAGGCAGCAACCTGTCTTCTTCGTTTGCGATGTGGGTGTACGGTGACTCTGAGCAACAATGTGCTTGAGTATTGGTTTTATTCGCCCGGAAGTGTTAACCAGATAGTCTTTGCAGACACAGTTGACTGGGCAGGTTGGGATCTGATTACAGTGCCATTCAGCCGGATAGGTGGCAATGGCGACTGGCAGTACCACAGCCTGGTTATTAACCAGACCCCGGGAGGAGCAAAGCAGGGAACAATGATTTTTGATGATGCCATGGTGATTACCCCGACAGCAATCAGCGAAGACCAGGGAGGAGGGAAGCGATTTTACGATTTATCCAAATCCCTCATCATCTTCGGCAACTGTGACATATACTCTAAGGTCCGCTGCTGAGGTCTCTATTGACCTCTTCACTCCTGACGGAAGAAGAGCTGAGAACATCTTTCACGGGAAAGAAAATCCCGGACCTTGTTTACATAATTGGACGCCGTCAGCCGGACTGCCTGCCGGCAGTTATATAATCAGGCTGGAAGCGAGGTCACCAGAAGGGGTATCATCCTCCTCAGTGATGTTTATACGGATCAGGTAAATCAGGTCAAAAAAAAAGCTGCCGGAGCAGCTCTTTTATTTGCGATTTGCGATTTGCGATTGAAGAGTAAGAAAATCGACAATCGAGAATCGACAATCGCAAATTCAATTTAGCAGTTTACTTTTTACCGAATTTCAATGATGCCTGTGCAGCGGCGAGGCGTGCTATCGGCACCCTGAATGGTGAGCAGCTGACATAGGTCAGTCCGTTCTTGAAACAGAACTCCACTGACGCCGGGTCACCGCCCTGTTCACCGCAGATACCAATCTTGAGTTTGGGACGTGTTGAACGTCCTTTCTCACATGCCATGGTTATGAGCTGTCCAACACCGTCCTGATCAATTGTCTGGAACGGGTCGGTAGCAAGCATCTTCTTATCAAGATAGTCATTCAGGAATCCTCCGATATCATCACGGCTGAAACCAAATGTCATCTGTGTCAGGTCATTGGTTCCGAATGAGAAGAACTCGGCAGTCTTTGCCATCTTGTCGGCGAGCAGACAGGCACGCGGTATCTCAATCATGGTGCCGTACTTGTTTTCGATCTTGCTGAGGCCGAACTTTTTGCATACTTCGTCATGGACCCTGTCATAGATCTTCTTCGTGACATCCAGTTCAGACACATCGCAGGTTACAGGTACCATTAACTCGGGTATCGGGTTCTTGCCTTCCTTCAGCAGCTCGGCTGTAGCTTCGAACATTGCCCTTATCTGCATCTCTGAGACTTCCGGGTAGGTTACGCCAAGGCGTACTCCGCGGTGGCCCATCATCGGGTTAGACTCGTGCAGAGCCTCACCGCGTTTGGCTATTGCCTCAACAGATATGCCGAGTGCCTTTGCAAGCTCAGTCTGTTTTTCGACTCCCTGGGGAACAAACTCATGAAGCGGAGGGTCAAGGAGACGGAAGGTCACAGGCAGATTGTTCATTGCCTCGAGTGTGCCTTTCATGTCTTTCTTAACGAACGGGAACAACTCTTCCAGAGCAACCCTGCGTTCTTTCTCGCCTTCGCTGAGGATCATCTTGCGGAGAAGGAAGAGAGGCTTCTCTGATCCTTTGCCGTAGAACATATGCTCTGTACGGAAGAGACCGATACCTTCAGCACCGAATTCGCGGGCCACTCTTGCATCATCAGGGTTATCGGCATTGGTGCGGACACCCATTGTGCGGCATGAATCAACTATCTTCATGAACTGCTGGAACCTTGGGTTCTCGGTTGCATCCATGAGTTTGAGTGCTCCGCTGTATGCACAACCTTTCGTCCCGTTCAGGGTGAGAACGTCACCTTCCTTGAAAGTGATGTCTGTTCCGGCGATTTTTACCTTCCTGCCAGCGAGGTCAACATGCAGTGCTCCTGCGCCGACGATGCAGCATTTGCCCCAGCCGCGTGCCACAAGAGCAGCGTGTGAGGTCATACCGCCACGTGCTGTGAGGATACCCTCAGCAGCACGCATGCCTTCCACATCTTCAGGATTGGTCTCTTCGCGAACGAGGATTACCTTTTCACCTTTGCGGTTCCATGCAACTGCGTCTTCAGCGGTGAATACCACTTTTCCGACAGCAGCGCCGGGACCGGCGGGAAGACCTTTGACGATAGGTTTAACAGTCTTTTCCACTGCCGGATCACAGATAGGATGGAGCAGTTCGTCAAGCTGTACCGGGTCAACCCTGAGAACAGCCTTCTTCTCATCGATGAGGCCTTCGGCAAGCATATCCATGGCCATGTTCAGTGCAGCGGTACCGGTACGCTTTCCTACGCGGCACTGCAGCATATAAAGAACACCTTCCTGAATTGTAAACTCGATATCAAGCATGTCATGATAAGCTTTCTCGAGGATATCACGGATATCGCTGAGCTCCTTGTAGGTTCCGGGCATTGCTTCCTGCATAGAGTGCAGGTGTTTGTTCTGCTCGTTCTTGGTAGCCTCGTTGAGAGGATTGGGGGTGCGGATTCCTGCCACGACATCTTCGCCCTGGGCATTTACAAGCCATTCACCGTAGAAGAGATTCTCACCAGTTGCGGGGTTACGTGTGAATGCGACACCGGTAGCTGATGAATCACCCATGTTGCCAAATACCATTGCCTGAACGTTAACTGCTGTTCCCCATGCGTCAGGAATTCCTTCAATACGACGGTAGGAGACAGCTTTCTTGCCATTCCAGCTCTTGAAAACGGCCTTGATACCGCCTTCCAGCTGCTGACGTGCATCATCAGGAAATTCACTGCCAAGTGATTTTTTTACTTTCTTCTTGAATTCCTCTGCAAGAGACTTGAGATCATCGGCGGAGAGGTCAGTATCTGACTTATAACCCTTTGCGTGCTTGTACTCATCGAGCATCTCATCAAGCTGCTTGCGAATACCTTTGCCGTCTGTCGGCTCAATGCCTTCTGCCTTCTCCATAACCACATCGGCGTACATCATGATGAGACGGCGATATGAATCCCATACGAAACGGGGGTTGTTTGTTTTCTTGATAAGTCCGGGGATTGTTGCCGAGCACAGGCCGACATTCAGCACTGTGTCCATCATACCGGGCATAGAGCTGCGGGCACCTGAACGGCATGAGACCAGAAGAGCATTATCCTTGTCACCATATTTCATTCCCATGGCTTGTTCGGCCTTGCTCATTGCTTCCCATACCTCTGGCATGAGCTCTCCGGGCAACTGACAGTTGTTCTCATAATACTCGGTACAAACATCAGTGGTGATTGTGAAACCTGCCGGTACCGGGAGGCCAAGAAGACACATTTCAGCCAGGTTGGCTCCTTTGCCGCCAAGCAGATTTTTCATATCTGCCCCGCCCTCAGCTATCTTCTTGCCGAAGGAATAAACACGCTTAACTTTTGACATAGTTTATAGGATTATATTAATTATTGAATTGTTTTTCAGAACCGCAAAATTATAATAAATGTGGAGATTATAAAACACCTTTTTCTTTATGTTTTGATCTCGGATGGTACATCATGCAGGGTGTCCCGCAGGTAGCTCCGGTCTATGTGAGTATATATCTCGGTGGTGGTGATCGACTCATGACCCAGCATCTCCTGCACGGCCCTGAGGTCTGCTCCGCCTTCGACAAGGTGTGTGGCAAACGAGTGACGGAGGGTATGAGGACTGATTGTCTTCTTTATTCCGGCCGCGTCTGCCAGTCTTTTTATCATGGTGAATACCATAACCCTTGATAGTCTCTTTCCCCTGCGGTTAAGGAAGAGGATGTTCTGGTCAGTGATGACTGGCATTGTCATTCTCCGGGCGAGGTAGTTGTCGATCTCCCTCAGGGCAACAGACCCTACCGGCACCAGCCGTTGCTTGTTGCCCTTGCCTGTCACGACTACAAAACCTTCATTGCGATGGATGTCGGTCAGCCTCATGTTCACCAGCTCCGAGACACGCAGTCCGCAGCTGTACATTGTCTCAATAATGGCCTTATTCCTGTGCCCTTCAGGGGTACTCAGGTCAATGGCATTTACCATCATGTCTATCTCATCCACAGACAGGACTTCCGGCAGTTTCATACCCGTCCTGGGCGATTCGAGCAGGGCCGAAGGATCATCGGTGATGATCTTTTCAAGAAGCAGATACCGGCAGAAAGACCTGATGCCTGAGATGAGCCTGGCCTGAGTGCGTGCAGAATCATGACCTCCGGCAGTGAAGGCAATAAAATCGCTCAGATCCTGGTATGTAAGGTCTGAAGGATTTGCGTCATTCCTGTTTTCATGGATATAATCACGGAGTTTGCGTACATCATTCAGATAAGCCCCTACACTGTTTGATGAGAGTGACCTCTCAATCCTGAGGTAACTCCCGAACCCTTTCACTGCTTCCGCCCACGCTCCTGTCATGATCTCATATGAACCGGTCCAAAGTTATATCATATTACATAACAGTCATAAATCCGGTCATTTCTTTATTTTTGCATATCAGGTCATAACCAGTGGTCTGTAATAATGTTATGAAGATAGAGATCATAAACGGGCCTAATCTGAACCTTCTTGGTACAAGGGAGCCCGGGATTTACGGCAGCCGGGGATTTGAAGACTTTCTCAGTGAGATTGAAGCCAGGTTCCCGTCAGTTTCATTTAATTACTCGCAGTCAAATGTTGAGGGTGAGATTGTTACAATGGTACAGACTTCCGGCATGCGTTCAGACGGCCTGATCATCAACCCCGGAGGTTATACCCATACCTCCGTGGCGATTGCAGATGCCGTTGCTGCCGTCAATATTCCCGTCATTGAAGTGCATATTTCAAACCTGCTTTCAAGGGAGGAGTTCCGTCATACAAGCCTTACCGGGAGGTATTGCCGCGGAACGATCATGGGTTTTGGCCTGGACAGTTACCGGCTGGCTGTGGAAGCACTCATGGAGGTGTTGAAGAAATAAGAGGATAATGAATAAACGTATTCTGACAAAGCGAACGAAGATAGTTGCCACTATCTCTGATAAAAACTGTGATCCTGATTTTCTCCGGCAACTTTTTGAAGCCGGCATGGATGTGGTGCGGGTGAACTCCGCACACCTCGATCCCGAAGGAGTGACAAAAATCGTCACCAATGCCCGTGCTGTTTCAGACAAAATCGCAATTCTGATAGATACCAAGGGACCGGAGATAAGAACCACTGTCTGCGACGAACCCCTGCAATTCATTAAGGGTCAGAGTGTGAAGATAGCCGGTAATTCAGATGAAAAAACATCACTTGAAGTCATTAACCTTAATTACAGGGATATAGCATTGCATGTCCCGGAAGGATCCTTCATACTCATCGATGACGGTGAGCTTGAGATAAAAATTACCGGTCGGGAGGGTGGCATGCTTGTGGGCAGGATTGAGAATGACGGGGTGCTCGGCTCAAGAAAGACTGTTAACATACCACAGGTCAGGATCAACCTTCCGTCAGTAAGTGAGCGTGACCTGACCTTTATTGATCTGGCGGTAAAGCTTGATGTTGAGTACATTGCACACTCATTTGTGAGATCGAAGGAAGATGTCCTCGCTGTTCAGCAATTGCTTGACAAACATGGCAGCAAGATCAAGATCATAGCAAAGATCGAAAATCAGCAGGGGGTGGACAATCTTGATGAGATCATGGATAATTCCTACGGGATAATGGTGGCCCGTGGCGATCTTGCCATCGAGGTACCCTTTGAGAGAATACCCGGTATCCAGCGGACAATTATTGAGAAATGCATCGCGAAACGCAAACCTGTTATTGTGGCCACACAGATGCTGCATTCGATGATCACAAACCCACGTCCGACACGTGCAGAGGTGAGCGATGTGGCAAATGCAGTTTACAGCCAGACTGACGCCATGATGTTGAGCGGTGAAACGGCGGCGGGGAAATTTCCGCTTGAGTCTGTCAAGAACAATGACCAAAATAGCCGTGGAGATTGAAAGTGGAGAAAGACGAGTATATTGAGATGCCCGCCGGATCACTCAGCGGAGAAGTATCAGCTTACCTGGCAAAAGTTGCCGTGAAAACTTCAATACGGATAAATGCCAAAGCTCTGCTCGCCGATACCGTAAACGGAACTGCGATCAGAAATATGGCTGGCTTCAGGGGCATCAAGCCGATCGTCGCCCTTTGCTATTCGTACCGGACGATGAGAGAGCTTGCACTGTCATATGGCGTGGTGCCTGTGTTTATTGAGAAGAAAAAGTCTGTTGATGAGTTCATCAGGGTTTCTCTCAGGGACCTGCTCAGCAAGCACGACCTTGATGACAATGACATTATTGTCGTACTTGCGGGCAACTTTTCAAGGGCTGCCGGATTTTCATTTATTGAAGTCGGTACTGTCGAGTACCTGAAGGAGCGGGTCAGAATAAGTGAAAGTGACCTGATGGCTTGATTTTTGCTGTGAAACACTGTATGCAGGCATGAAAATATTATCACTCGCAATATTGATTTTTCTGCATCCTGTGCATGTGTCACTGACAGGTATTGAGTATGACAAGATGAACCAGGTTTACTCCGTGTTTGTTAAAGTATGGTCTGACGACCTTAATTCAGACATCAGACTGTTGAACATCAGAAGTGAGCAGAGTAAAGGGGATGAAAATGAGATATATTACAAATATCTGACAGACAGGATTTTAATAATTGAGGACGGAAAACAGCTGAAGATGACATTACTGAAGTCGGAAACCGACGGCACTGGAGCACAGGTTTAACCTTGAAGCCAGCGGAAGCCGGGCGGTAACCAATGTTACCGTGATCAACCGGATCATGACACGGCTTTATGATGATCAGGCAAACATGCTGCTTTTCAGTTTTAATGGCCTTGAAGACGGATACAAGTTCACCGCTGCCGATACATTGAAGAATTACCAGGTAAAATGAAAGGGGATTGAGATGATAAGAAGAGTTACGTCAGCATTTTTGCTTCTGTTTCTGATTACGGCTTCTGCAAACGCTACGCATAACCGTGCAGGAGAAATAACCTACACACAGATATCTGACCTGACTTATGAGGTCACAGTCACCACATTCACATATACTCTCAGTAAGGCTGACAGGCCAACACTTGATGTTGAATGGGGTGATAATTCCATCACAAACGTAGCAAGGATCTCCGAAACCTATCTGCCGAACAATTACAAGAAGAATGTTTATGTTTCAAGGCATACC
The DNA here is from genome assembly GCA_963730615.1 of uncultured Bacteroidales bacterium. GTDB lineage: Bacteria > Bacteroidota > Bacteroidia > Bacteroidales > VadinHA17 > SR-FBR-E99. The sequence continues at coordinate 124,861 of CAVSSR010000006.1, forward strand.
TATCCCGGGACCTGGCATATACAGAATAGTCGTGCAGGATCCAAACAGGAATTACGGGGTGGAAAATATTCCGAATTCTGTTAATGTTGTGTTTTCCATTTCCACCATACTTATTGTAAACAGCTCCATTGGCAGAAACAGCACCCCGGTACTTTTAAATCCGCCATATGACAAGGCTGCCCTCGGGAATATATTCATTCATAATCCCGCTGCCTTTGATCCGGACGGCGACAGTCTCTCTTACAAACTTACCGTATGTACAAAGGAGGATGGCAAGCCAATCACCAATTACACTCTTCCACCTGCATCCAGGAAGTTTTATGTTGATTCAATTTCCGGAGACCTGGTATGGGACACACCTACTAAAATTGGCATCTATAATGCTGCCATGGAGATACAGGAGTGGCGCGGTGGAATAAAGATAGGAATTGTTGTCAGGGACATGCAGATTGAAGTATATGAAACAGACAATAATCCGCCTGTCACTGCCCCGCTTACCGACCTGTGCGTGGAGGTCGGTGAGACTGTCTCACTAAATATTTCGGCAACGGATGAGGATGCTGATTCTATAAAGCTTATCGCAACCTCCGGGATCTTTACATCAGGTTCGTGCAAAGCAACATTCACCACCATCAGCTCCGCACCGGGGCTTACCACGGCACGATTGCAGTGGGTGCCCTGTCACAGCAGCGTAAGGCACCAGCCTTATGATATCATCATTAAAGCTGAGGATAATAACGGAGAGCTGCAGCTTGTTGATATTGACAACATGAGCATCAAGGTGCTTGGACCCCCGCCTGTGCTGACCGATATCATGCCGCAGGGGAATTTCGTTCAGCTGATATGGGAAAACTATGGCACCCCGGAAATTGCCGGGTTCAGCATCTACCGCCGTGAAGGAGCATCATCACTCGTTGCTGACACATGCTATGACGGCATACCGCCCTCATCAGGCTTTGTCAAGGTAGGTTATGTATCCGGCTACGGTGCCCTGACATTTACTGACACCAATGGCGGTGCAGGTCTTGAAGCCGGAACTGAATATGCCTACAGAATTGTGGCAGTATATCCCAACGGCACTGAAAGCAAGCCGTCAAATGAGATTGTGACTGCTCTTATCAGGGGCTTGCCGCTGATAACAAATGTCTCCATCCGCAACACCTCCGCAACCAACGGATCACTGAAACTGGCATGGCAGAAGCCCCTTCACCTGGATACCATTCCTGCAAACGGGCCTTATGAATATAGGATCTACAGGGCTGAGGGTATCACCGGTACCGATTACCAGCTTATTTATACTCTGCCTACAGCTGATCTGAATGATACTGTCTATATTGACACTCTGATCAATACCCTCGACAAGGGATGGATCTATAAGGTTGAGCTGTACAATAACGAATCCGGCAACCGGTTCCTGATCAGCGACCCGGGTATAGCTTCATCACTTTTTGCCGACGCCTCGCCGGGAGACAGGAAAGTCAGGTTTGAGCTGAAACGCAACGTGCCCTGGATCAACACCACTTATGATTTCTACCGGTTCGACGGCACTTCATGGGTGCTGATAGGAAGCACCTCCGGTCAGCTGACCTTCGTCGACGGTAACCTTGTCAACGGTACCGAGTATTGCTATTATGTGGTATCGACAGGCGGTTATCAGGGTTCGGATACACCCAAGAACCTGATAAACTTTTCCCAGCAAACCTGCATCACCCCGGTCGACAATGAGCCTCCGTGCACACCCGTACTGTCAGTGTCATCGCAGTGTGACAGTCTTTACAACACGGTTACCTGGACAATAGCCGACCAGGCGTGTTACGACGATGTGGCGGCCTATAAGCTTTATTATAAACAGACCAGGGAAGAGGATCTTGAACTGCTTACCACAATCGAGAACAGGGATGTACATAAATATATCCATTATCTTCCTGACTATGTCGCCGGTTGCTATGCGATCTCAACGGTCGACGCTGTGGGTAATGAAAGTAATCTGTCAACGATGATATGTGTTGACTCATGTAATTTTTATGAGATCCCAAACGTATTCACTCCCAACGGTGACGACTTCAATGACTGGCTTGTTGCCAAGACCTCCGTACTTGTTGAGAAGGTGGAATTCAGCCTCTTCAACAGGGCCGGTGTGCTCGTCTTCAAAACAGAGGAACCAAAACTGAACTGGGATGGCACATATAAAGGTAAAGTTGTACCTGCAGGCGTATATTATTATGACTGCGAAGTGTTTGAACGCAGGATTTCAGGGACGGAACAGTTTCATCTGAGCGGTTTTGTCCATGTACTCACGGAAAAGGGAGCAGGTCCTGCGGTAGTGGAAGCAAAAAAGTAAAACGGAATGAAAAAAGGTGTTGTTCTTCTGATCATAATTCTTGCGTCACAGCTGATTGCCGGACAGGGAAGGTATAATGAGATGCTGAAGGCTGTCGCACTGTCTGCCGGGGGTAAAAATATTGAGGCTGCCGGAATCCTTACCGGGCTGATAAACGCCGCCCCTGATCCTGATCTCTTGCTCCTCAGAGGAGATGCGTACCTGAAATCCGGAAATGTGAAGGAGGCAAAGAGTGATTTTATGGCTGCCGAGAGCATAAATCAGGGGTCGGGCCTGTACGGACTTGCCAGCTGTGCTGCTGCCGGCGGTGACGCAAGGGCAGCCGTTGCCTATCTGGAAGCACACCTTAAATCGCAGTACAGGAAGAGCGAACCTGAGATCATGCTTGACAAGTCATTCGGGTCAATTCAATCTTCACCCGAGTGGAAGAGCCTCTGGAAAAAAGAGTGGTACAAAGGTTACGAGAGGAAAGGCTGGGAGATAGACAATTATCTGAAGACGGGAAATACGGATCTTGCCGAAGAGGTTTGGCGCGAACTGTCTGCCGTGTATTCAGACATGCCTGTTACAGACTATTACCACTGCAAGGATACTCATAGCCAGAGGCCAGTACCGTGATGCCGCAGCACTTCTTGCACCGCTGACAGTTAATCCGGATGCACCCGCTTCATACCTGAACGCCCTTGCAGAAGCACAGGGCCGGGGAGGGAAGTTATTACGCGGCTGCCATGGTATATGGAAGACTTATCGATGCTGAGTATCCCGATCCGCAACTCTATCTGAAAAGGGCGGCAATGCTTGTCAAAGCAGGTGACCGTGATGCTGCCAGGGATGACATGGAAAAATACCTCGGGCTCGACCCGGAGAATTCTGAAGCTCTTGGGCTGATCGGAAAGACCTATGCGGAGGAGGGAGCAATCTATGAAGCGCTTCCTTACCTTAATATGAACATCGAGAAACACCCGGGCGAAGCCACGGCTTTCAGCATACGGGGTGATGCATGGCTTGCAGCACGCACATGGGATAAGGCAGCGGAAGATTATACAATGAGCCTCGATCTCGACCCTGAGAATGCCGATGTAAATCTTAATCTTGGGATATCCCTGATAAACAGCGGCAAGACCGGAGACGCATGCCACTACCTCCGCAAAGCAAAGGAACTTGGAAATAAGGATGCAACAAAGTACCTGAGCAAATACTGTATCAGATAAAGGTTTTCAGAGAGGGCGAGTCACCTTACATGTTTCGCAATCCTGTCATACAGGTCCTTCGGCTTGAAGGGCTTCAGCACATAATCATTGATAGCAAGGTTTTCAATCTTGTCGTGAGCTTCTGACATCACTGCTGCTGTCAGTGCAACGATAGGCATGCTGCTAATCTTCTTGTCAGCCGAACTGCGTATGATGCGTGTCGCCTCTATCCCGTCCATCACAGGCATGTGAAGATCCATGAGGATAAGGTCATACTGGGTTTTGTTCACTTCATCAAGGGCCAGGCTTCCGTTCTCAACATGAGTGACAATCACACCCCAGCTTTCAAGGAATTTATTGGCTACAAAGAAGTTTATCTTGTTGTCCTCGGCGACCAGGATTTTCTTTCCGACCAGCCCCTTCATTGTTTCAGCGGCGCTCTTATCAGTCGCCCTGGCATCTGTGGCCGGCAGGCCGTATTCTATTGAGAACCTGAATACGGATCCTTTATCCGGCTCGCTCGATACGCTTAAACTTCCGCCCTGCAGATCAACGAGACGCTTGCATATAGCCAGACCAAGTCCGGTACCGCCATACTTGCGGGTGGTGTCAGGAGAAGCCTGCGCATAGCTTTCAAAAATCTCCTCCAGCTTATCCTTTGCGATCCCTATGCCTGTGTCGGTAACGGCAAATTCCAGGACAGCCTTGTCGTCATGTTTTTCCTTTACAGCGGCGCTGAGCGAGATACCTCCGGTGGAGGTGAACTTCATTGCATTTGAAATGAGATTGGTAATAATCTGGTTCAGCCTGATAGGGTCACCAATCAGCGATACAGGGAGATTAGCCGATTTCTCAACCGCAAAGGAAATACCTTTTTCTTTGGCGTGGTGGCTGTATGAGCGCTTGACATCTTCCAGCATGCTGGCAAGATCGAACTCTGTCTTTTCAAAGACAATCTTACCGGCCTCCATTTTATTATAGTCAAGGATGTCATTGACCAGGGTCATCAGGTGGTTAGCCGAGAAGCGCAGCGTATTTATGAATTCCATCTGATCCTCACGCGGATTGCTCTGGTACAGCAGGTTGGTGATGCCAATCACCTCATTCAGCGGTGTTCTGATCTCGTGGCTCATCGTCGACATGAACTGTTGCTTTGAAAAAGCAGCCTCCTCAGCCCGCTTGCGTGCCGTTATGAGGTTGTCAAGCATCTTTCGGCGCTGCAGTGTGAGCACTATCTGGTTTGCAATGAACTCGAACACCTGGAGGTCATCGTTGTTGAATGCGTCAACCTTCTTGTAATCCTGAAGGCAGATGGCGCCAATGACCTCATCATCCATCTTGAGCGGGACACCCATCCATATCTTGCAGGGCGAGCCCACCAGGCTTATGGCTCCTGTTTTTTCTATTTTGAGGATGTCATTTTCATCAAGCAGGACCGCCTTGTTATTCTTGATGACCCAGCCCGTGAGCGTGTTTTTTGCATCAGTCTCCTTGAAATGGTCAAGCTCATCGGCAAAGAACGGAAAGGTCAGCGTATCTTTCTCATGGTTGTAAAGGGCAATAAAGAAGTTGTTTACATTCCATAACTTACTTATTTCCTTGACAATGGTAGGGTAAATGTCAAAGATGTCCGAATCCTGCAGTGCGACAGTGGATATGTTATACTGGATCTCCTGCATCAGGCGGCTCTTGATCTCACGGCTGATATCGCGGTAGATCCCCAGGAAGGCGATCGTCTGGTCATTGGAGATCACGGATGATGCGATAAGTGAAACATTGATTTTGTTTCCCTGCTTATCCCTCCTTACGGTCTCCATGGCTTCCGTACCCTGTTCCAGAGCTATCTCATCGACCTTAATTGCCTCTTCCTTGAGCTCATCAGGGACAATCAGATCATCGATCATCCTGTTCTGCACCTCTTCAGGCTTCGATATCCGAAGAGCTTGGTGAATCCCTTGTTGATCCGCATAATCCGTCCGTCGAAATCCGTAAGTACAATAGCCTCAGGAGCAGCATCAATAAGGTGTTCGAGCATTGCCTTCTCCGTTGAGAGCTTCTGCTCATAGTCCTTGTGCTTGCTCACGTCTGTAAGAACACATCTGTATCCGGTGACCCTGTTCCTTATGATTATGGGTCCGGCATGAAAGAGCACCGAGACCCTTGCGTTTCTGTTTGTTTAAAAGGTAATACTCATCGAAGGTGATCTGCCCCGGCTTTGTAAGATCGGAAAGCTCCCTCATCAGCCTGTCAAGGTCTTCGTTCATGAACAGCTCAGGGAGCGAAACCCCTTTTGTCAGATCATTGTTGTCAAACCCGAGAGTGATCATTCCCTGGGTGTTCATGAAAGTGACATGCCCCTTGGTGTCAATCTCCATGATCATCTCCGGAAGAAGCTCGGCAAAGGTCTCAAAGACTATTCCCTGCTTCAGTATTTCATTTTCTCTCTCTTTCTGATGCTGTCCTGCTTCCCATGTTACTACGATATCGCCTGAGGAGAGAAGGAGACCGATATAATATCCGTTATCATCGTTTCCCGTCGTCTGAGACAGGAATTTTAAATGATCCTACTCTTCTCTGAATATTCTCAAGGAGTGTCAGCAGGGCTTTATGGTCACCCAGGGGTGTCTCGCTGATCTCCTTTCCGAGAACATCATCATGGTCGAGCTGCTCAACCTCCTCCGCACGGAAGTTAAAATCAATGATATAGAATTTATCGTCGTCAGAACGCCTGAGGATCATGACATAACTGCTCATCGAATCAAAGATCTCCTTGAGGATCTTCTCTGATTCAGCCCTGGCATACCCGTCATTCAGCGTACTTATATCATTATAGTAAGTGATCAGGTAGATGCTGTCACCGAAGAAGAATGTTCGTGCACTGAAAAGGAAGGTTCGTTCCTCACCTGAACGCATGCGAAGTCTGATCTCCAGGTCGCTTACCCTCTTGAGGCGCAGAAGCAGTCTCAGGTATTTCCGTCCCTGTATCAGGTCAACATACAGCTGGATGTCTTCCGAGGTCCTGCCGATGATCTCTTCCCTTTTGTAGCCGGTGGTATCAAGGAAGGCCTGGTTAACCTCAATGTATTCCAGCGTCTCAAGGTTGCTGAGAGTGATAAGCTGGTTTGTTGAATTGAATGCCAGCTCAGGAATATCTGTCAGATGTTTAAGGGAATCCAGAAAAGCGGGTGAAGCATCAGTCTCCTTTCTTTTCTCTTTGCGGTTTTCCATCTGAGTACCTGTCTAAATCGTTCAATATATCCGGATTGAGGCAGAATTAACGATGGTAAAGTAGTTATATCTGACACCATTATTAAACCGCTGCAGGGTTTATAATATTGCATTTGATTTATGTTTTTTAAAGTAGGCACACCATATTGATATACCGCAGGTGCTGCATGCAGGATTGCGGGCAGTGCATATATAACGTCCGTGCAGCAGAAACCAGTGGTGGGCCAGCGGCCTTTTATCCCGCGGGTATCTCTCTTGTCAGTCTCAGTTCCACCTCCAGCGGATTCCTGGCTCCGGGGGTTAACCCGATACGCCTGGCAACCCTGAAAATATGGGTGTCAACTGCAATAACAGGCTTGTTCCATACTACGGAGGCGACGACATTGGCAGTCTTGCGTCCTACCCCCGGAAGCTCCCTCAGTTCATCGATTTCCGAAGGGACGACCCCGCCAAAACGACTGACGATCATCTCTGCCATGCCTTTGAGGTGCCTGGCCTTGTTATTGGGATATGAACAGCTTTTTATAATCTCAAAGATATCTTCCTGGGTGGCCTGTGCCATTGTTCCGGCATCGGGAAACTTCTCAAAGAGGGCCGGTGTGATCATGTTTACCCGCTTGTCAGTGCACTGGGCTGATAAAATCACTGCAACAATGAGCTGAAAAGGATCACTGTAGCCCAGTTCTGTCTCTGCAACAGGCATATTCACTTCAAACCATTCCAGCACACCCTTGTACCTTTCTTTTATCTTCACCTGATTGGCGGTAATTACGGGTTGAAAGTAATATTTTTTTACTTTTCAGACGAAAATGGTTCACTCAGGTGAATAAAATCATGGTAATTCATTATCCTATTTACTATTTTTCGCCCCTATGCAGCGTATTAAGATAAACATTGATTCATGGCAGTTCGCTGATCATTACAGGAGGTGATCTGAACGATCTTCACGCATTACTTCCTTCAGGCAGCAGGATATTCATAATCACTGACACGAATGTCAGGAGATTGTACGGTGACAGGTTCCCCGCAGCAGAAGTGCTGACTGTGCAGCCCGGAGAAGAGAGCAAGACACTGACGGTCATAGGTGATCTGTGTGCCAGGCTGCTTGAAGCAGGTGCAGACCGGTCAGCATTTATCCTGGGCTTTGGCGGAGGTGTGGTCTGTGACATCGCGGGATTGGTAGCCTCGGTTTATATGAGAGGCGTGCGGCATGGCTTTGTCTCTACAACACTTCTTTCACAGGTCGATGCAAGCACAGGAGGGAAGACAGGCGTAAACCTGGGAGCATACAAAAATATCATTGGTACTTTCAGGCAACCTGAGTTTGTACTGTGTGACCACAAAATGCTTTCGACACTTCCTGATGAGGAGTTTCAGTCAGGATTGGGCGAGCTGATCAAGAATGCCATCATACGCGACAGGGATCTCTTCTTTGATATTTCATCAGCGCTTGACCGTATTTATGACCGTGATCCGTTGATACTTGAAGATCTGATTTACAGGGCTGTTAAGATAAAAGCAGGTATTGTCAGGCGTGACCCTCTTGAGAAAGGAGTGAGAAGGCTGCTCAATTTCGGGCATACTTTCGGCCATGTTCTGGAGAGGGCATACAACCTGCCTCATGGTATTGCAGTGATGGAAGGTATGCTGATCGCTTCAAGACTGTCGGTGTGGGCGAATGAGCTGCCGCTGTCTGAGCTGCGCATTTTTGAGATGGTTCTCGAACAGGCAGGCTTTCCCGGTGAGCATGTACTGCCCGGTAATGCAGTCAGCATGATATCAAGGGATAAGAAAAGCCGGCACGGTTCCGTAAGCTTCGTGCTCCTGCGCTCTGTGGGAAAGCTGTCATAAGGAAATTGCCGGTTTCGGAAATTGAGGCCTTTGTCAGTTATTACAGTGAAAATGAACAGGAAATCAAACAGAAATAACAGGGAGATGAACACAGTAGGAGTTGTTTTCAGGGTTTCAATATTCGGTGAGTCACACGGCTCATCAATAGGAGTGGTTATTGACGGCTGTCCTGCCGGACTGCCTTACTGGCGTGAGGAGCTGATGGCAGACCTGTCGAGGCGCAAGGGACTGGTACCCGGTACCACACATGCGCAAAGAATCTGATGAGCCGGAAATCCTCGGCGGTATATTATAATAATTTTACCACCGGTGCTCCGCTGGTTATCTGCACCCAGTAACGACGACACCCGTCCCGGCGACTATGAACAGTTCTCAAGCATACCCAGACCGGGCCATGCCGACTTTACGGCAGGGTATAAATACAAGGGTTTCAGCGATATGCGGGGCGGAGGGCATTTCTCCGGCCGCCTGACATGGGGGATGGTGACCGCAGGATACTTCGCCAGGAAGATACTCTCTCCGGCTATCATCACTGCAAATCTTATTGAAGCAGGAGGGGAGAAAGACCCTGCAGCAGCTATTGCAAGGGCAATGGAAACCAATGACACTGTTGGCGGTGTTGTTGAATGTGTTGTAAAAAACGTTCCGAAGGGACTGGGAGAGCCGGCCCTTTTCTCTGTGGAGTCAGCTCTCGGTCAGATTGCGTTCGGGATCCCTGCTGTGAACGGTGTTGAATTCGGCGCCGGATTTGCTTCTTCAAAAAGCTACGGCTCACTGCACAATGACCCCTTTGTCGATGCCCGGGGTAAGACATCGACAAACAATGCCGGCGGAATCAATGGAGGAATAACTAATGGCAACGACCTGGTAATGAGAGTGTCAGTCAAGCCGGCAGCCAGCACCGGGGTGCCTCAGAAGACTTTCAACAAGGATAAGGGAGAGATGACCGAACTGGAGATCACCGGCAGACACGATGCCTGCATAGCAAGAAGGATACCCGTGATCCTCGAATCTGCAGTAGCGATTGGCCTCGCTGACCTGCTCATGATAGACAGGGGCATAAACGGACTGAGAGAGAGACCTTAGTAAAAGTGCAGAGGTCCGGAGCACCGTGATGACTCTCACATAGTCATTATCAGTATGCGCTCCGTACTGTCTGTTATCCTGAACCGGTTATCAATGCGGTAACCCATGACCCACATAACTTTGTTTCCGGAAAGGAGAAGAAGCACTTTCTCCTTTTCTGTCACAGGCACTTTCAGGTCGATGAGAAAATCACTTATTTTCTTCAGCTGTGACATACCAAGTGGCGCAAATCTGTCACCCGGTTCCCAGTGCCTGACGGTTACAGGAAAATCGACAAGTGCCAGATCAAGACATGCCGTCAGGCTGCTTTGCGGAAGGGGGTCATCAGACGGTCCCGTGATGCGCAGATCGGTGAAAAGACCTGACAACCGCATCTCATCTATCGAGGAAAAAATGTACGATAATGGCTGATCATCACTTCTGGCAGAAATGAGGATCCTGCCCCTGTCCCTGAGCAAACGGTGGGTCGATGTTAAAATATACCTTCCCGGCGATGAATCAAGCAGGTCGATCATCTCCTGTGTCTGCTGTGATGAGAGTCCGTATCTTTTAAAAAGCTCATAAATGTGGGGAGCAGCAGGCGTAAGTGACTCGGAGCTTACTGACATCAGCCTCTGTTCCATTGGCTGCCGGTCTGAAAATTTCAGAGTGAATTCCTTCTATATAGATATCAACCAGCTTCGAGGCTGAATTAAGATGAGTCATGGTTTCAGTAATGGCAGCAACGGAGTTTGCATTTACTTTTTCAATCTCCGGTAAAACCCTGATTCTTATTCTGTTCCTGGTATATTTAACCTCAGCATTGGAGCTGTCTTCGCGGTATTTTATTTTTTCTGCTGTGGCAAAAGCGTCAATCTCGGTCCTTGTGGCGAAAAGCAGTGGTCTGATTATATTGTTATGCCGCGGGCTCATCCCTGTAAGCCCGTTGAGCCCGGTACCCCTGAGCAGGTTTATGAAGAAGGTCTCAATGTTGTCATTCAGGTTATGAGCCACTGCCACTGCGTCAAAGCCTTCTTTTTCAATCAGGGTGTCAAACCAGTTGTAACGGAGCTCTCTTGCAGCCATCTGAACCGAGATGTGCCTTGAGGCAGCGTATCCCAGGGTATCGAACCTTGTGGTAAAACACTCAATCTTTCTCTTTCCCGCGTAGCTGATTACGAATTTCTCATCACCGTCAGATTCCTCTCCCCTGAGAGAAAAGTTGCAGTGCGCTATCGCATGGTCTGTGCCTGCTTCCCTGAAAAGGAAAGCCATAACCATCGAATCTATACCTCCGCTGACTGCAAGCAATACCCTGCTGCCCGCTGAAAACAGTTGTTGCTGCTTTGAATATTCGATAAACCTCCTGTACATTCTCTTTTCCCTGTGCAAAGTTAAGAATCAGAAAGAACATTGGTCTGCTGCCATGTCAAAAAGAACTGGTTTCAGCTGATTGGTCACTGGTAGGTAATCACACCCGGCGGGTCAGGTTCAAAACCGGGGGGCTTAAGCCGTACGATCCCGTCAACAGTAATCCATGACGATTGTGAGTAGGCCGGCAGGTTGGGATACCAGGCCAGCCTGATTTGTATTGTGTTCAGAACAAGCCGGTCATTTCTGATCCGCACACCCGCTCCCAGGGCTGATATATAGTTGTATTCTCCGGAGGTCAGCTCTCCCCTGATAAGAAATCCGGCATCAGCAAAGGCGAAAATGGCGAACCTGAAGCCGAGACGGGGCCTGGCAGTGAAAAGAACCGGCTCGAGGGTGGCAATAATCCTGTTGTCGCCGGCGATTGAATCATTCCTGAAGCCCCTTATAAAATCATTATTGCGCAAATACAGGTATTCGTCGGAATACCTGTTGAACCCCCTGATGTAATACAGATTGACGAAGGTGCGGATCTTTGACCCCCCTGCCTTTATCAGCGGAGTGAAGTACTTCAGTCTGGTCTCGAACAGCCCCTGTTCGGTGTTCCCTTCATTATAAAAGGTCGAGAAGCTGACTCCGCCGTACAGATATCCGAACCTGGTAAAAATATTCCCGAATGATGCTTTCAGTCCTGCATAATTTCTGTACTTGAACTCATTCACCTCCCTGCCGCCCATCAGCTCAAGCATATATCCGTAGGGAACATCCTCGGTACGGCCATAACTGTATATCAATGATGTATTGATGAATCTCTGTGACGAAATTGCAATACTTCCTGTGATCAGTTGATAGCTCTGGAGGCGGTAGTAGGAATTATCATCTATTTCAGGTCTTTTGATCACATTGTTGCTGTTGTATCTCGCTGAAAAAATCAGTCTTGTGACGCTTTCACGGTCCAGCATGAATGACCTCGCTCCCCAGTAATCATGATAGATGTAGCGCAGAGGTTGCGGGGTAGCCATCGTGTCAAGGTCTTCGGTGGTATAGTTCAGTCTTATAGATGCTGACCATGCGTATTTTGTATCTGAAGTGGTGAAACCCCGCCTGAAAATCCCACCCATTTTTGTTGAGCCAAGACCGTCGGAGAAATCGAGTTCCAGATCCGCGAATGTCCGCGCGATATTCCTGACAGCATATTTTATTCCGAAACCCGGATATGCGTATTCATCGAAGTTATACGGAATTGTCACGGCAAGCTCGTGCCCAAGCCCTGCAAAGTTTTTATCAAAGAGTTTCACTGTCCCTTTGGGAATACCGTCAAACTGGAAGGCAACGCCGTACGGATAGTTTTCCCGGACTACCACCGCCACATCCACGAGGTTACTGTCTGCCGGAACGATGATGATGCGTGCATCCTCAACGAATGGCAATTCCCTTAGCAGCCTCTCATTGTCTGCCATCTCCAGTGAGGATACGGTATCTCCTTCGTGAAACACCAGGTACTGATTAAGCACAAACGTGTGGGTCTTGACATAGGTCGAATTGAGCAGCCTGTCTGCTTTTGACTGATCAGATTCAACCGGATTATCTATGTCTGTACCGAAGGCATTAAGCCTTATCACTTTCCTGGTCCTGATCACCTTGCCTTCGAACTCATCATAACGCGATGTGCTTTTCATCTTCTCCCTCATGTTTCCGGCAGCAGGCGGTGCGACGACAAGCATATCATAAAGAAGGCTGGTAAGCTTCCGCTTTTCAGACCTTACCCTGAGGGTGTCGTAAAATGCACGCGAAATCGTATCCGGGGAGGCTCCTGCCTGTGCGGTTACATGCAGCTCAGAACCTGCAAGAAGAAGGCAAATAATAATTAATGTTCCGGGGAAGAGACTATTATTGGCACATCGGTTCACAGCTGCTTTGAATTGTCTTCCAGGACATCATCGGAGTTAAACTGGAACCCGAGTCTTTTTCCTGTAATCAGTCTTGAATGCTGTATTTTTGATTCGGCCTGACCTACAGAAGCAATCTTTACCGTATCGTAGGGCGGTACCAGCAGATCGAATTCCAGCGAGTAGTTTATGGCCGTATAAACAATTTTCTGAAGAGATTCCTTGCTGAATTCCTCATTTCCGTAGTTGGTGAAGAGCATGCCCATCTGCCGCTTGCCTTCCACGAAATACTGATTTTCATGGTTTATGAATATGCGGGCGATGAGGTACCCCAGGTCATCGAGCCTTGAATATTTGAAGGAATCTGCCAGGAAGTTGTAAATATTTATGATACCGCTGTAGGCATTGTATTTACTCTTCTGGATGTAGGCAGTCTTCCATGCCGGGTGATCGCGGTCAAACTGGAATATGTTCGAGTGCATGCTGAAAAGAAGCATATCGGCGGCTACCCTGATCTGGGCATCAAATGTGCTTCTGTCAGTATATTCCATGCGTATCCTCTGATCCACATCCGACAGGTTGAGGTTTACCTCCCTGGAGAGGTTTTTCAGTATATCCTTAACCATTATAAATGCTTCCGCAGTGTTGTCAAATACCTTTGTCTTAAGTACTGATTTGTTCTTCAGGGTATCGACTATCATCATCTTTCTCTGTGTCGGATCATCTACCATGGCAAATATTATTACTTAATCCACTAAAATAGTGTTTTATTAACGATTGGCAAAACACTCCTCTATTAACGGAACGGCGTCAATTTAAGTATGAACAATCAATAGGCCCGTGCAAAGAGGACTCTCATGTGCGATGGTTTACCGGTCAGGATGCATTTGCCCTCTTCGGCAGGATTATCGAAGGGTATTGCCCTGATGGTTGCTTTCGTCAGGTTTTTGATCTGCTCTTCTGTTTCAGTGGTGCCATCCCAGTGTGCCATAACGAATCCTCCCTTGTTCTCAATGATATCACGGAACTCATCCCAGCTGTCAGCAGTATATGTGTTTTCAGTTCTGAAATCTACTGCTTTCCTGTAGATATTCTTATGGATCTCCTCCATCAGTCCGGTAACGTATGTGACCACGCTGTCACGACTGATGGTTTCCTTGGTGAGAGTATCACGCCTGGCTACCTCCACAGTACCGTTTTCAGCGTCGCGCGGACCGATGGCGAGCCTGACAGGTACACCCTTAAGCTCATAATCTGCAAATTTGAATCCCGGTTTCTGAGTGTCACGGTCATCGTATTTTACTGACAGACCGGCTTTCTCAAGCTGGCCCTTGAGGTCTGTTGCTATTTCGGAGATACTTCCCAGCTGCTCATTACCCTTGTATATCGGAATAATTACTACCTGTATCGGGGCGAGCTTTGGTGGCAGGACCAGTCCGTGGTTATCGGCATGTGCCATGATCAGGGCACCGATGAGCCGGGTTGTCACACCCCATGACGTAGCCCAGACATAATCAAGCTTACCCTCCTGGTTGGTGAACTGTACATCAAATGCCTTCGCAAAGTTCTGACCGAGAAAATGGCTTGTCCCGCCTTGCAGGGCTTTGCCGTCCTGCATCAGCGCTTCGATTGTATATGTATCTATGGCTCCGGCAAATTTCTCACTTTCAGTCTTCACCCCCCTGATCACGGGAAGCGCCATGAAATTCTCCGCGAAATCAGCATAGACACCAAGCATTCTTATTGCCTCTTCCTGTGCCTCCTCCCTGGTTGCATGAGCCGTATGGCCCTCCTGCCACAGAAACTCCGTCGTGCGGAGAAACAGCCGGGTACGCATCTCCCACCTTACAACATTTGCCCACTGGTTAATCAGTAACGGGAGGTCACGGTAAGAATGTATCCAGTCCTTATAGGTGTTCCAGATGATTGTCTCTGAGGTGGGTCTTACAATCAGTTCCTCTTCAAGCTTCGCATCAGGGTCAACAATGATGCCTTTGCCGTCGGGTGAGTGTTTGAGACGATAGTGCGTCACAACGGCACATTCCTTGGCAAAACCCTCCACGTGAGCAGCTTCCCTGCTGAAGAACGACTTGGGAATAAACAGCGGAAAATAAGCATTTACATGTCCTGTAGCTTTGAACTTCCGGTCAAGTTCCGCCTGGATCTTTTCCCAGATGGCGTAACCGTATGGTTTGATGACCATGCAACCCCTCACTACTGAGTTTTCGGCAAGATCAGCTTTGATCACAAGATCATTGTACCATTGTGAATAATTTTCCTCCCTGTTAGTAAGAAACTTGGCCATTAGTTTGGTATAGTATTTGAATTATGTTAATTAGCAAAAAAAGAATTGCGTAAAAATAGACAAAACTTGCGAACCAAACAGGGAGGCACACAATGAAGACGAAAATTTTACTCACAGCTATGGTCACGATGGCGCTTGCATATTCGGCACTGGCCTCAGGCCCCGGTGAATTTTCAGGTGAAAGGGGTAACGGTTACGGCAACCAGCAGATCGTGGTGAACAACTATTACTACGAGAGCGGTTATGAATACGCCTCCCGCATAAACAGGTTCCACAATTCATACGTTGCCTTCGACTTTTATTCGCCTCTCTATACGGAGACCTTCTGGTATCACTACACTCCTTATACATGGGGGGTATCAATCTATGACGACTGGTATTATTATGGCGGAGGGGTGTCGAGGTACAACTGGACAAGCGGCTTCGGCGGGTCTTACTGGTGGGGCTATGATCCATGGTGGAACTACGATCCCTGGATGGGTTACGGGTGGAATTCATGGTATGCCCCCGGCATGAGCTACGGTGTCAACTATTATCTCGGCAGACCGTATTACCATTACCCCATGGCATGGAACAGCTGGTCTTATTCAAACTGGAATGCCAGCAGCCCTTACGACAGGTATGACCATCATAGTCATCATAACGAGCCGGAAAACTGGAACAACAATAACGGTCACAATAATAATAACAACACGGGTTATAATCCATCGAAACCTTACGATACCGGCCACAGGCAAGGTTATCCGGTCTCCACCCGGAGAAGTACCGGATCTCAGTCGACTACCCAGGGTACAACCACAGGGACGGCTCCGCGTACTTCAACCGGCACGGCTACAAGTACCACTACCGGCGACGTCTTCACGTACCTCAACGGGGACGTCTACACGCACTTCAACCGGCGACACAGCACTCAACCGGCACGACTACACGTACATCAACCGGGACGTCTACACGTACATCAACCGGCACGGCTCCGGGCACAACAACCGGAACGACAGCTCCGGCAAGTGAGACTTCTTCAAGACGAAGCACCACGGTGGTTGAGAAGCCTGCCAGCGTTGTAAGGGTCACCGAGCCGACGCAGCCCCGCCAGCAGACTCAGACCGTTGTCAGAACCAATAAACAGGTAAGGGAGACAACAATGAGACAGAGCCCAACAGTCAGCTCTTCAGCGCCTGCACAGCCGACTGTTGAGAAAAGCAGTCAGCAAGGTACCGTGGAGGCTGCCGAAGTTACTTCGCCTGCAGGTAATGAACCGGAGAAAACCGGTTCTTCATCAAAGAGCAGGAGGTAAACTGTAAGGAGTGCTTAATTTTTGGTACGAAATTTGTAATATATTCAGTATAACAATGGAAGGACATAACATGAAAAAGTTCAGGTACATAATCCCGGTCATTCTGGTGGTTGCAAGCTCGTGTACATCACAGCTTTACACCGGAACTGCTGACGATGATCTGTATTACAGGCCATCTGATGAACCGGTAGTCGCAGTTCAGACTACTACCCCTGCCGGCACAACTGACCAGTACTACGATAACATGCTTGCCAGTGATACACTGATCGCTGACGACTATGTGCCTTCAGAACATACCTTTCAGGAACAGGCGCTGACGCTGCAGTAGTAAACAACTATTACGGAGCAAGCGCTGCAGAAAGGATCTACCTATTCAATGACGGTTTCTATCCTTACTGGGATTATTACAGTCCTTACTCCTTTAACATGTCATTCGGTTTCGGTTACGGCTTAGGCATGAGCTTCGGCTGGGGATACCCTTACTACGGATATGGTTATGGCGGGTACTATCCATATTATCCTTATTACGGATATGGTTATGGCGGTTACTATGATCCGTACTGGGGTTACGGTTGCGGTTACCCATACTATGGCTACGGTGGCTATCCGCCATACTACGGCGGTAGTTATCCACCCTATTACAATGACGGTTCCAGTCATTATATGTCACGCAGGGGAGGATACAGCACAACCACCAGGGGATCATATACAACAGAGGGTGATGGCAGAAGTCAAATCAGGTATACCCACTGAGAGCACCTATTCAAGAGCGTTCCGGGTCAGCATCACCTTCTGCATCATCTGCAACATCAGTTGCACAATCCGGAACAAGCACAGCAACAAGGAGACCGGCAACTGCATCTGAGAAAAGCACATATACACAGGTCTTCATCAGTACCGAACAGCGGACTGACGACCGGGCAGGGATACACCCGCCGCGATCCTTCAGTACCCGGTGCACAGGCCGGGACACAGTCTGCCACTCAGACCAGAACACAAACCGGCACTCAGACCAGAACATCCCAGTCCCAGGCACAGGGTCAGACACAGAGCGTGAACAGACCACAGTACCAGACCACCGACAGGACTTATACTCCAAGTTACAACAGTCCCAGGATGAGTTCAAAACCTTCTTACAACAATAGCCGGACTTCTGAATCGGTTCAGGGTACCACTAACACCAACAGGGGCACTACCACCAGAAGCAGCAGCGGAAGCAGTTCGTCAGGGTATTCGGCACCCTCAAGATCTTCATCCTCATCTGTTCAGTATTCTGCTCCTTCCCGCAGCAGTTCGGGAAGCTCGGGTACAGAAGCAGTGGATTCTTCCAGTTCTGGCAGCAGAAGCAGCAGCTCCTCATCATATTCCGGCGGCAGCAGAAGCAGCAGCTCAGGAAGCTCAGGAGGATACAGCGGAGGCGGAAGCAGCCATAGCTCAGGGCTCATCATCTTCAGGTAGCTCATCCTCATCCTCTTCGTCACACAGCGGCGGCGGCGGAAGCAGACGATAACTTTAACAAATAACATTGCATGGTTGTGTTCCTAAAAATCCGGAGCAGCAGGGCTCGTATACTTAAACAGACAGAAAAGATGAAAACAAGATTGATCCTTATAGCAGCTGTTTTGCTTCTGCCACTCAGTTTGTCAGCGCAGAACATAGACGATGCCCTCAGATATTCAAAACTGTTTTACCAGGGTACGGCACGCTTCGATGGCATGAGCGGAGCATTTACAGCCCTGGGCGGAGACCTGACTGCAATATCATTAAATCCGGCCGGTATTGCCGTCTTCAGATCAACTGAGTTTACAGTGTCGACCCAGGTGAACTTTAAAGACAACAACTCGAATTTTTCCGGATACAACAATGAGAATCAGTTTTCACAATTCAGCCTCGGCCAGATAGGCCTGGTAACTTCCATGACAATGGGGAACGGATCAGGCCTGAAAGGTTTAAGCTTCGGCTATTCCTATAACAGAACCAATAACTACGATACACATATAGTTATTGACGGTATCAGCGATGCAAGCTCAATGGCTGATTACTGGGCTGACCTGGCAACCGGATATAATACCTGGGAGCTGAAGGACAATACCTCTGCAGGTTATATGGCTTATCAGCAATTACTCATCGATACCCTCTCAAACAGTTTTACCGATTACGCTTCAATTTTTTCCTATTACGGCGAAGACAGCCCGCAATATGGCCAGCAGACAAAAAGAACTATTGATAACGCAGGCTATACGGGAGAACACACTATCGTTTTCGGTGCAAACCTGGCTGATAAACTTTACATCGGGGCGGGGTTTGGAATAACAACAATGGACTATACCGGTCATTACAAGCATACAGAAATCGATGCTGCAAACAATGTTTTTGACTTTGTAGACTTTACATACACTGACCATTTTGATGCCGATGGCACAGGATGGAACTTCAAGATAGGAGCAATCTTAAGACCTGTGGAGATGGTGCGTATCGGATTCAGCTTCGCCACCCCTACCTATTATAATATCGATGAGTACTATTACAGTAATCTTTCTTCATACCTGGATCTTAACACTCCAAATGATCCCAGCGATGATTTCGAAGGCATCACTGAAATGGATCCCAATACTTACCATTACGAATTGAATACTCCCTGGAGGATAAACACCGGTATAGCTTTTCAGATTGGCACAATGGGCATTATAAGTGCAGATTATGAGTATGTCGATTATTCCAATGCAGAATTCAGGCATGGTGCGGACGGTTATGACTTTTATGATGAAAATGAGGAAATAAGGTACGAACTGAAAGGTGCCAGCAATTTCAGGGTTGGAGCTGAATTACGGTTCGGGCCCACTTACATCAGGGGAGGTTACAAATATTACGGATCAGCATTCAAAAGCGGCTCCCTCAATGAGGATGCAAGTTATAATGGCTACAGCGCAGGAATAGGATACCGGCAGGACAAATTCTATATCGATCTGTCTTTTTCAGGCCTTATCAACGATGAGAGTTATCTGATGTATCCCAATGCATGGCTTGAGCCCGTCTATATGCATAATAATGATAAAATACTGACAGGAACCGTTGGTCTGAAGTTCTGACGATTATTGCTGTTTTGATTATATTGCCAGGGACCCCAGCATCAATGCTCCGGTCCCTGGTCCGTTATTGAGCAGTACATCAATGATACTCAAACCGGGTACATACCCAAATCTTTCGGCAAAGACCTGCATATAAGGCATTTCCTTATACCCATCAGCCGGGGAAGGTTTTTTGGGTGTGATGAGGTACCTGTAATCTCCTGTGAAGGTGCCTTCGGGCAGGTACTCCTTCGTAAAATCCGTATCCTTGTTGATGCCTATCGCTTCAGTCACTGCTGAAAGAGCCTCTGCGTTGAGGTCCAGCAGGAAGGTGAACGGCTTTTTTATTACAGTACTTATTGCATCAAAATAGAATTCGTAAAAAGGAGCGGTGGCATATGCCGAGGTTATGCTCCTGAGATGCAGTTCACGCCAGCGGCGGCTATTGTCTATCTTAAGATCCCTTATGGGTGTCTTATGGAAGGAGCCGCGCAGCACAGGGACCGACAGCATCAGCGGTCCGTTTGCCCCAAGAATCCGGCACCGGTTCCGGTAGGTCTGTTTATGATAATTTTCCCACTTTTCGATTAAAACCTTGCTGCTGTGTGCAATCAGGAAGAAGTATTCTGCCGGAGGAAAGTAAGCTGTGGATAATAAGACTTCCCGGGTCATTGCATCCTAGAGGCTGTTTATTCTGCTTGCCGCGAAGCCTGCCCCGAAACCGTTGTCAATATTTACCACCGTCACCCCTGCAGCGCAACAGGTCAGCATGGCAAGCAGTGCTGACAGGCCTTCAAATGAAGCTCCGTATCCCACGCTTGTTGGCACTGCAATAACCGGCATATTCACCAGCCCGCCAACCACACTTGCCAGGGCTCCCTCCATACCTGCAATGACTATTGCCACCCTGCAGGCACGGATCTCGGGGAGCTTGTCAACGAGCCTGTGTATGCCCGCCACTCCTGCATCATATATCCTTACAACATTATTACCGAGCAGCTCGGCTGTGATGGCAGCTTCCTCAGCAACAGGTATGTCTGAGGTGCCTGCCGTGATAACTGCAATCCTGGAAGAGGGAGGTACTATATCCTTCTTTTTAATACTTATTATACGGGCGGTTTCAAAATAAACGGCATCCGCGAAAAATGGACTGATATAATCAAACATCTCCCTGCTGGCACGGGTGCCCATTATATTGTTTCCGTGCTCCTCCATTACGGAGAAAATTGCCCTTACCTGCTCAGGCGTTTTACCAGCACAGTAAACTATCTCCGGGTATCCGGTACGCAGCTCACGGTGATGGTCTATCCTTGCAAAACCGAGATCACTGTACGGAAAATCGTGAAGCTTCTCCAGAGCCTCATTTACGCTTAATGATCCGTCACTGAT
The DNA here is from genome assembly GCA_963730615.1 of uncultured Bacteroidales bacterium. GTDB lineage: Bacteria > Bacteroidota > Bacteroidia > Bacteroidales > VadinHA17 > SR-FBR-E99. The sequence goes on from CAVSSR010000006.1 coordinate 145,852, forward strand.
GCTTTTAAGTATTGTTTCCAGTTCTCCGGCGTTCATTATTCAATAATATTTTTATTCATACTACCGCTGCGATAACCCTCGATATCAACAGTTATGTATTTGTAACCCATGCCTTTGAGAGCAGTGATTATCTTTTGTCTCGTATCGTTTTCCATTATTACGTGGAAGAGATCCTTTCTGCACTCTATGCGCACCAGATCGCCGTGCACCCTGATACGGGAACCTCCCAGGCCCAATCCGGAAAGTAATGTCTCGGCTTCCTCAGCCTTCCGGAGTTCACCAGGAAGTATGACAGTGTCATGGGGAAAACGAGTCAGCAGGCAGGCATTTGACGGTTTGTCGCTTACGTCCAGGCCTGCTTCCCGTGCCAGCATCCTTATTTCATTTTTGGTAAGACCTGCCTCCAGGAGAGGGCTCCGTACATTTTGTTCGGCAAGAGCCCTCATGCCGGGCCGGTAGTCATTGACATCATCAGCGTTTGTGCCGTCAAATATGACTGAAATTCCTGCCTCCCGGGCAGCACCCCTGATAACACCCATCACCTCGGTCTTGCACAGATAACACCGGTCCGGAGGGTTCCCCTTCACAGTTTCAGGGATTTCCATCCTGATTTCCCTGTGCATGACCCCGAATCTGTCACAGAACGCAGCAGCTTCTTCCACCTCAGATGCGAACATATACGGAGTGCTGACCGTGACAGCCAAAACCCTGAGTCCGCTTATACCTGAGGCAACACTCACCAGAAAAGTGCTGTCAGTGCCACCGGAGAGTGCTATGGCAGCTGCACCGGAATCAGACAGAATTGTCCTGAGCTTTCTTAGTTTATCGTGTGGTGTCATATTCTTTTGAAGCCAGGGTGATTATCTCCTGCATGACCTGTTTCATTGGCAGACCGGTCTCCGCGGCAATGGCAGCACAGCGGTCAGCCTCAGGTTTTACGGAGACAAGACGCCCGTTGTAAAATGATTTTTTGATGACTGCTTTGCCGAAACGTGTATCTATCTCCTCAAACTCGCGGTGAAGAGTCTCTTTCATGAACGGGTGGATCCTCAGCCCTATGGTGGTTGATTCACTGAACAGTATTTCCCTGATGGCCCCGATCTGGTGTTCTTCGCAGATCACGCTTATGGTCATTGCCGGCCGGCCTTTTTTCATTATTACCGGGGTGAACCATACATCACCTGCACCCGCACCAAACAACCTTGAAGAAATGTACTCAGACAGTTCGGGGTTCATATCGTCGATATTGCACTCAGCGACGAAGGCCTGGTGCCCTGTCATAATATTTTCGGCTGTTTCGGCGAGGTAAACCCTCAGAATGTTTGGCCTGGAGGGATTATTCTTCTGGCCAATGCCGTAGCCTGTAGTTTTAATGGCATATTTCAGTGCTGCCGGGGCAGGTTCGGCCAGGGCGGCAAGGATGGCTGCGCCGGTGGGTGTGGTGGCCTCGAAATCAACACCGCCCGTATGCACCGGGAAACCGGCGATAATGCGTGCTGTGGCTGGCGCCGGCACCGGCAGAAGGCCGTGCTCGCATCTCACCATCCCGCTTCCGAGCTCTATATCAGAGACATATACCTTGTCCACACCAAGTTCAATGAAGCATATAGCTGCCCCGACAATATCTATAATGGAATCCAGGGCGCCTACCTCATGAAAATGTATCTCACTGACGGGTTTGTTATGTATGACAGCCTCCGCTTCGGCAATGAGGGTAAAGATCTTCATCGACAGTGCAATAACCTCCGGAGACAGGGAACTGCCGGTAATGATCTTCTCTATTTCATCCAGGTGCCTGTGACCGCTGTGATGGATATGTCCATCGTGGTGTTCATGCTCATGCTCATGGCCGGTGACCCCTTCAATGATCACTGTCACCCTGGTGCCTGTGATACCGTGTCTCTGATCACGGGAAATGTCCAGCTTCCATCCGTCGATATTAAGCTTTTCCAGACCACTGACAAGGATATCACTGCTGACGCCCAGATCGAGCATGGCCCCCAGGTTCATATCACCACTTATCCCTGAAAAGCAATCGTAGTAGAGGATCTTCATTATTTCAGCTTTTTTAACATTCAGGTTATCACTGCATACAAGGCGGTATGGCAGTGCTCTCAGGGCGCTAATATAAGAATACGGGCGCGATATATTAAAAAAAATGTTTATTTTGCACCTTCGCTTTTTGGGGTAATACATCAGACAGGAGGTAATGAAAAGAAGACATTTTTTGCGCAGCTCGCTTGGAGCGGGTGTGGCCGCCGGAGCCCTTATGAGTTTTGGCGGATATCAGAGGGTTTTAGCAGGCAAGCGTATTCCGGCAGGTCCCAGTTATGACCTTATTGCGGTAATGAATGGCGAGCCGGCAGAAATGTTTGACATGGGCATCCAGGCCCTCGGCGGGATGGGCACTTTCGTCAGCAAGGGACAAAAGGTTCTGGTAAAACCCAATATAGGCTGGGATGTGGTACCTGAAAAGGGCGGAAACACCAATCCTGAACTCGTTAAACGTGTTGTGGAACATTGTCTCAGGGCCGGTGCCAAAGAGGTTTATGTCTTCGACAATACCTGTGACGACTGGATGAAATGCTACAAGAACTCAGGAATAGAAAAGGCAGTGAAAAGCGCAGGCGGTAAAATGGTACCGGGTAATTCGGAAAGCTATTACCAGGAGGTTGCCATTCCCAACGGTAAAAAGCTTACAAAGCGCAAAGGTTCATGAAATGGTTCTTGACAGTGACGTCTTCATAAATGTACCTGTCCTGAAACACCACAGCTCCACCGGATAACCGGAGCGCTGAAGAATATGATGGGCGTTGTATGGGATCGCGGCTACTGGCACAGTAATAACCTTAACCAGTGCATCGCAGATTATGCACTCTATTCCAAAAAACCCAGCCTGAACATCATGGATGCGTATAATGTCATGATGCGTAACGGCCCGAGGGGTGTCTCAAAGGATGACCTTTCAAACATGAAGTCACTCCTGCTTTCAACTGACTGGGTGGCACTTGATGCTGCCGGTGCCAAGATGATGGGACTGGAGCCTTCCAAAATAGAACACCTGACAATTGCTGCAGGAATGGGCATCGGTAAGATTGACCTCGCAACACTGAACATCCACAGAATTAAAATGTAGGAGTTCATGCGGTCCTCAGCCCTGAAACATATTCGTATTGTCTTTTCAGTCTTCGTTCTGCTGCTGCTTTCCATTCTGTTTATTGATTTCAGGGGTATTGTGCCCGAGAAACTCTTCGGTCCGCTTCTTTACCTTCAGTTCATTCCCTCACTGCTGAAGTTTGTCATCGCAGGTGTTGTGACTGCGACAGGATTTATTATTGTTTTGGCTTTAACCCTGCTTACAGGAAGGACATACTGCTCATTCCTTTGCCCTCTGGGTATCTCCCAGGATGTAATCAGCAGGATAGGAGGGATGTTCAAGAGACGTTTCCGCAAATACGGCTATAAGAAACCCTATACAATCCTCAGATACTTTATCCTTGTTCTTACTGCAGGGATACTGCTCCTGGGAGGGGTATATGTACTGACAATACTTGACCCTTACAGTACTTTCGGCAGATTTATGACCTTTTTTGCCAAGCCGGTTGTGCTTATGCTAAACAATCTGCTGGCTTCGCTTTTCGGGAAGTTTGATATTTACACTCTTTTCAAGGTTGACATAAAGTACTATGAGGTTGCGGCTTATGCCATTCCCGCAGCGTTCCTGATGCTGATCGGATTTTTAGCATTCAAGCACGGCAGGCTTTACTGCAACACGGTATGTCCTGTGGGAACATTTCTTGGGTTCCTCAGTAAAATATCCCTGTTCAGGATAAGATTTGATGAAGCTAAATGCAGCCGTTGCGGAAGGTGTGCAATGGCCTGCAAATCATCATGCATCGACTTTCTGAACAAACATATTGATACAAGCAGGTGCGTCAACTGCTTCAATTGCATTGAATCATGCAGCGAGAAGGCAATGTCATACGGTCTTGTCAGGATTGCAGCCTTCCAAGCCGGCAGATGAACCTGACGGTTCGCGGCGCAATTTTATTGCAGGGTCTCTTCTTCTGCTTGCCGGCGGTTCACAGATTGTTCGTGCCCAGGATACAATCATTGTTCCTAAAAAAGAATCAACAGTAAAGGAAGACAGGCTGTACCCTGTATCACCTCCCGGATCAACAGGCATAGAATCTTTCACTGCAAGATGCACTGCATGTGCCCTTTGTGTCTCTGCCTGTCCCACCAGCGTCCTGCAGCCATCGGTGAGCGAGTACGGTGTAGCAGGTATAATGCAACCAAGGATGGATAATCACAGGGGCTTCTGCAATTATGAATGCACACTCTGTACAGAGATTTGCCCTACCGGTGCCATCATGCCCCTTATGCTTGAGGCCAAAAAACTGACACAGATAGGCAAGGCTGTATTCATCAAGGATAATTGTATTGTTGAAACTGAGAAAACCAATTGCGGAGCCTGTTCTGAACATTGCCCCACAAAGGCGTGTGACATGAAGCCTTATGAGGGTAAGCTTCTCATACCTGAAGTGGATGACAAAATTTGCATCGGTTGCGGGGCCTGCGAATACGCCTGCCCGACAAAACCGTTCAAGGCTATTTTTGTTGACGGAAATCCTGTTCACGAGGCTGCCAGCAAGCCTAAATCAAAAGCGCTGGAATCCGCTCCGGCTGATTTTCCTTTCTGATACCCTTGTGAGTTTAACAGATACTGTCATTTACAGACTTAGGATGTAAAGGATATTTTTCTTTCCCCCGGGTGTGTTTTAATGTTGTTTAAAACCCTAAAACATGATATTTATCTTTTGAGGCAGTGTTAAATACGATTACTTTGCGCAATCATTTCCATTGGCAGATAAATTTTCACTTATATGAGACCAACACACATCGAGCATATCGGAATTGCTGTAAATTCGCTTTCAGATGCCATCCCGTTTTATGAAAAGGTTCTTGGGCTAAAATGTTACACAATAGAGGAAGTTACCGACCAGAAAGTAAAGACTGCTTTTTTTATGGTTGGCCAGACCAAGATTGAGTTGCTGGAATCAACCGATCCTGAGGGACCGATAGGCAAATTCATTGAGAAGAGGGGAGAAGGGATACATCATATGGCATATGCCGTTGAAAATATTGAAGAGAGTCTTAAGGAAGCCGAAGCTGCCGGCGTCAGACTGATTGACGCTGCACCGCGTCAGGGGGCAGAAGGACTGACCATTGCTTTCCTCCATCCCAAGTCGACCTTCGGTGTTCTGACAGAACTTTGCGAAGACAAAAACAGGAATAAAAATAAACTATCAGAGTAGATGAATAGTCAGGAAAGAATTAAACAACTCCTTGATTTCAGGGAGAAAGCACGTAAGGGCGGAGGTGATAAGCGAATTGAGGACCAGCACTCAAAGGGCAAACTTACGGCAAGGGAGCGCATAACAATGCTCCTTGACGAAGGAAGTTTTGAGGAATATGACATGTTCGTCACTCACCGAACCGAGGACTTTGGTCTGGCTGATAAGAAGTTTCTCTCCGACGGTGTGATAACCGGGCACGGAACAATTGACGGACGTATAGTATTTGTGTTTGCCCAGGATTTTACAGTCTTTGGCGGTTCACTCTCCGAGACCTATGCGCAAAAAATATGCAAGATCATGGATCAGGCCATGAAAGTGGGAGCGCCTATCATCGGTATTAACGACTCCGGCGGAGCCAGGATACAGGAGGGTGTTCGCAGCCTTGCAGGTTATGCGGAGATTTTTGAACGTAATATTCTTGCCTCGGGCGTGATACCCCAGATATCAGCCATATTCGGCCCTTGCGCCGGCGGCGCTGTTTACTCGCCCGCTCTTACCGACTTCACAATTATGGCCCGCAAGAGCAGCTATATGTTCGTCACTGGCCCCAAAGTGGCAAAATCAGTTACAGGTGAGGATATCACAATTGAAGAACTCGGCGGAGCAGATATGCATGCTTCAAAATCAGGCGTGGCACATTTTGCCGTGGATGAGGAGGAAGATGGCCTGATGCTTATCAGAAAACTTCTCTCCTTCATGCCTCAGAATAACCTCGAGGAGCCTCCCCAGACTGAATGTGATGACCCTGACGGCAGGTTTGAGAATGACCTCAATGACATTATACCCGAGAGCGCGAACCAACCCTATGACGTCAAGGAAGTTATTGTGAGAGTCGTTGACTACGGAGATTTTCTTGAGGTGCATGAAGCCTATGCAAAAAATATTGTTGTGGGATTTGCAAAATTTGACGGTATGCCTGTTGGGATAGTGGCTAACCAGCCTGCTTACCTTTCCGGCGTGCTTGATATTGAATCATCACGCAAGGCAGCCCGGTTCATCCGCTTCTGCGATGCATTCAATATTCCTATTGTGACTTTTGTTGATGTGCCGGGCTTTATGCCGGGCTCTGTTCAGGAATACGGCGGTATTATCATCCACGGGGCCAAGCTCATGTTTGCATATGGCGAGGCAAACGTGCCTAAAGTGACCGTCACACTTCGCAAATCATATGGTGGAGCCCATTGCGTGATGTCTTCAAAACAGCTCAGAGGAGATCTCAATTATGCCTGGCCTACCGCAGAAATAGCAGTGATGGGCCCGCAGGGAGCAATAGAGGTCCTCGAAGGAAGAGCAATAAGTGAAATAGCCGACCCGGAAGAGCGGAAAAAGTACGTTGCAGGCAAGGAGGAAGAATACCGCTCGAAGTTTGCCAATCCTTATGAAGCAGCAAGATACGGTTATCTTGACGATGTGATTGAGCCAAGAAATACAAGATTCAGGATCATCAGGGCGCTGAATACCCTGTCAACAAAGAAGGATCCCCGGCCAATGAAAAAGCATAACAATATCCCGCTTTAATCTGAATTGATATGGAAGAGAAAAAGGGACTGAGAAACATTTTCAGGGGGAAGCAGGCAGAAAAAAACGATACTCCTCAGGTTGATTCAGGAGAGATTTCCGCAGCCGTTGCCATGGCTCTTTACCTGCATTTCGGAGAGATGCATGATGTTGAAAGCGGTGTGATGACCATAAAACGTATCTCAAAGTTATATTCACCGTGGAGCTCGAAGCTTTATCACATGCGAAACCTGTAAGACCATAATACCGCACAAAAGGAAAGTCAAATGAAAGAATATAAATTCACGATAAACGGAAACCTGTACAAGGTTGATGTGCTGGATACGGAAGGTAACCTGACAAAAATTGAGGTCAACGGTACAGCCTACAATGTAGAGCTCATACGCGAGCCGCCGAAGCTCAAGCCGGTTCAGATTCCGACCGCACGTATAAAAACAGGAGATGCCGGATCATCATCACCAGCCGGTAAAGACGGTCCTGTTGTGCAGGTAAGGGCTCCGCTACCGGGCATAATCGTACAGGTACTGGTTAAGCCCGGTGATGAAGTGACAAAAGGCCAGAGCCTTTGCACCCTCGAGACCATGAAAATGGAGAATGCGATCAAAGCTGAGAACCCGGGAACAGTGGTTTCAGTCAAAATCACACCCGGGCAGACAGTGAACCAGGATGAAGTTATGGTTGAACTCCGGTAGGAGCACCAATAAAAAGCACAAAAAAAACTACCAAAAACTGCAGAGATGACACAAAGTGTAACCGGCAATGCCGGGCCAAAGGTCAGATCGGATATTGAAGTGACTCTTGAGTTAACAGGTTCGGGAGGCCTTGAACTCAGTATAAAATCAAAAGTCAGGAGCATGTACGGTAAAGCCATTGAAGCGCAATGCCGTGATCTCCTCACATTCTTCGGCGTCAGAGAACGCCAGGCTCTCTGTCAACGACACAGGAGCCCTTCCTTTTGTCATAGCAGCAAGAGTGGAGGCAGCCATAAGAGCTCTTACCGGTACCACCACCTCTTTCCTGCCGGAAATGATTGCTGAAAATAATTACCCCTCCATCAAAGGACAGGTTTCGCTTTTCAAGACTGTATCTCCCCGGCAACAATCCGGGCATGTTCCTTAATGCAGGCCTCCATTCGCCTGACGGTGTAATTCTTGACCTCGAAGACTCCGTTGCCCCGGACAAAAAGGATGAGGCAAGGATACTTGTCAGAAATGCTCTTCGTGCAGTGAATTTTTACGGGGCAGAGAGAATGGTACGTATCAACCAGGGTGAACGCGGTCTGACAGACCTTGAATATGTCATTCCTCACAATGTGCATCTTGTCCTTGTTCCTAAATGCGAGAATGCTGAAACACTCAGGGCCGTTGATGAAAAAATAAAAGAAGTTAAAAGCAGGGAAGGTCAGCCCGAAACTGTCTTCCTGATGCCAATAATTGAAAGTGCCGGAGGCGTCGAAAGGGCTTATGAAATAGCCACTGCCACAAAGAATGTTGTTGCACTGGCAATCGGGCTCGAGGATTATACCGCTGATCTTGGCGTGCAGCGAACTAAGGAAGGCAAGGAATCTCTCTATGCCCGTAACCGTATTGTTGTCGCCGCGAAGGCTGCCGGTATTCAGCCTATTGACTCTGTATTTTCAGATGTTGGTGACATGGAAGGGCTGCTTGCTAATGTGCTGTCGTCAAAAGCAATGGGATTTGAAGGCATGGGGTGCATTCACCCCCGGCAGATAGCAGTAATAAGGGAGGGTTTCTCGCCGGACTCAGATGAGATTGAAAAAGCAAAAAAAATAGTTCTTGCTTACCGTGATGCCCTTGACAAGGGACTCGGTGTTGTCGCCCTGGGTTCAAAAATGATCGATCCGCCTGTCGTGGCACGGGCTGAGAAGACAATAAACCTGGCAGTAAGGCTGGGGTTGTTGTCTGAGAAATGGAGTGAAGAAGAGGTTACAGAATAATATTAATGCATACCTGGTCATGAAAATGGTTAAGAATGCCGCCGGACGCATGGTTCCGGATGAGATTAACGGCAAAGAGGCCGTCCCTTTCAAAGGTGTGGGTAAACACCGGCCCTCCGGAAGAAAATATGCTCCTCCGATACCTACATGCATTGACTACCCCGAGGATAACAATAAGGTAGTCGCTTCCCTGAGAGAGGCCCTTGAACTGTGCGGACTGAAAGACGGGATGACAGTTTCAACCCATCACCACCTTCGTGACGGCGATCTGATAAGCAACCAGATATTTGACATTGCTGCCTCCATGGGCGTCAAAGACCTTGTCTGGCTCCCTTCAGCATCATTCCCATGCAATGACCCTGTTATTGAACACCTGGAGAACGGGACGGTCAATCGTATCGAAGGCAGTATGAACGGACCCCTTGGCAGGTTCGTTTCAGAAGGCAGAATGAAAGGAATGGCGGTGCTGCGATCACACGGCGGCAGGGTACAGGCTATTCAGGACGGCGAAGTGAACATAGATATAGCAGTGCTGGCGGCACCTGCTGCCGATGCATTCGGAAATGCAAAAGGTACCGGCGGACCCGTCATCCACAGGAGTGCTGGGATATGCCAAGACTGACTACCTCTATGCTGACAAGGTAATTGTGGTCACTGACAACCTCGTTGACCTGCCCTGCTTCCCGATGGAGATCGAAGGTAACTACGTCGACTATGTGGTTGTGGTTGACAAAATAGGCATACCTGAAAAAATTGTTTCCGGCACGACACAGATCACCAAAAGCCCTGACAGACTCCTCATTGCCGAGCTGACGGCATCATTCCTTGAGAAATCAGGTCTCATGCACGACGGAGCCACGATGCAGGCCGGAGCAGGAGGGACAAGCCTCGCCATCGCAGTATATGTGCATGAGATGCTCAGGAAAAAGGGATGGAAGTTCCGTTTCGGTTTCGGAGGCAGTACAAAGTATATGGTCAAGATGCTGGAAGAGGGTCAGATGGGATATATTCTTGATGCCCAGGCGTTTGATCTTGATGCCGTAAGATCAATCGAGCAAAACCCAAATCATATACCTTACCCGGTGTTCAATGCATATAATTACCATTCAAAAGGTAATCTGACCACAATGATGGATATTATGATCCTGGGCGCAACGGAGATCGATACCGGATTTAACGGTAATGTTGTGACCCACTCTGACGGACTCCTTCTTCACGGGATAGGCGGGTGGCAGAACTGTCTCCATGCCCGCAACGTGATCATTCCCGTTCCGCTCTTCCGCGACAGGATACCTGTCATCGTTGATCATGTCACAACACTGTGCGGCCCAGGTGAACTGATTGATGTCATCGTTACCGAGAGGGGCATTGCCATCAACCCGCGGAGACAGGATCTGATTGACTCTGTAAGAGGCAAGGGACTGCCGCTTGTGACTATTGAAGAGCTTAAGGATACTGCGGAAAAAATATGCGGAAGACCCGAAAAGGCAGCTTTTGATGAGAAGGTGGTCGCAGCAATCAAATGGGTTGACGGAACAGTAATTGACGCTGTCAGAAAAGTAAAGAATTAAGAGCTATTGAAATGATGAGATACAAGTGCCCGGTCTGCGGCTATATCTATGACCCCGAACAGGGCGATGAACATTCCGGCGTGGAGGCCGGTACACTGTTTGAAGACCTGCCTCCGGATGGGCATGCCCGGTATGCGGAGCTCCTGTCGATGATTTTGAAGAATACGATTAGGAATGCTCTTCAGGTATATGCCTGAGAACATCCATCAGCAGATCCCAGAACATCTGTACCGTTTCGATCTCAATCCTTTCCTCCGGAGTGTGAGCTCCCCTTATTGTAGGACCGAAGGAGATCATATCAATTCCTTTGTATTTTTCAAGTATCAGTCCGCATTCCAGTCCTGCATGGATTGCCTTGACCTGCGGTACCTTTCCGAACAGCTTGCGGTATGAATCTATCATGAGCCTCAGGATAGCTGAGTTCATGTTCGGCTTCCATCCGGGATAACCGTCTGAGTGCGTCACTTTAGCACCTGCAAGGTCGAAGCTTGCCTCAGCCTTCATGGCGGCATAGTGCCTTGCCTCGTCAGACGAGCTCCTCTGGGTTGTGACAACATGGATCATTTTGTCATCTGTCAGGCGTATGGTCGCCAGGTTGCTCGATGTCTCAACCAGGTCAGGTATCTCTTTTGACCAGCCAAGCACACCGTGAGGAACAATGCTCAGAGCGTTCAGCAGCTTGTGCTGTGTCTTGGGATCAATCACCGTTGCCGGCATGTCTGCGGGTGTGGCCGAGACCTTAAGGTCCGGCTCAAGAGTACCGTACTCCTCGCGCACCAGGGTATTGTATTGCAGCTGTATCGGCAAGGATCAGTTCTTCATGTGCGGGATTGAAGGTGATCGTGAGAAATGCTTCCCTCGGGATTGCATTTCGCAGGTTTCCGCCGGTGAAATTACTTATCTGAATTTTGTATTTTTTCTCGAGGTCCTGTAACAGTCTGGAAATGATCTTTATGGAATTACCATAACCCTTGTGTATCTCGTCACCTGAATGACCACCGTGAAGGCCGGTAACCGAAATATTCATTGCCCTGTGCCCTGCCGGCACCTTTTCAGGTACATACGGAAGCATCGCCTGCGTATCTATTCCTCCTGCGCATCCAATGAAGAGAATGCCCTCATCCTCTGAGTCGAGGTTTAGCAGTATGCGTCCGGTGAAAAAGTCAGGTTTCAGGTTGATGGCTCCTGTCATCCCTGACTCCTCATCAACGGTGAACAGGCATTCAATGCGTCCGACCTGCAGAGATGGCTCCGTCAGCACTGCCATCTGTGCGGCAATGCCTATCCCGTCGTCAGCACCGAGTGTCGTGCCGCTGGCACATACCCACTTTCCGTCGACAATCGGGATAATAGGATCTTCCGTCCAGTTGTGCGGGTGTGAAGCATTTTTCTCTCCTACCATATCAAGATGACACTGCAGGACCACTGTCCTGACATGCTCCTTGCCCGGAAAGGCTTCCCTGATTATAAGAATATTGCCAACACCGTCTTCCCTGGCCTCAAGGTTATGCTTCCCTGCAAAATCAAGCAGGTAGGCCCTTATCTTTTCTTCGTTCTTGGATAACCTCGGTATTCTGCAGATCTCTTCAAAGTATCCCCACAGCTTCCTTGGTTTCATTTCCCCCAGTTGAACCATTCATTCTTTGTATTAAAACTTCACAGAATCATGTGAAGCGGCAAATATAGTTTTTTTCCTGAGTAACCATCATGAGTTTTTATCTGCTGAAAGTCTTTTTTTTAACACAATAAAAACTATATTTTTACGCCAATCACTTTTAAAACAAATATAAATATCAGAATATGGCTAAACGCAAGATTGTTGCACTACCGGGTGACGGCATAGGTGCCGTGGTACTTAAAGAGGCCGTACGCGTTCTCGATGCGGCAGGTTTTGATGCAGAATATATCTATGGTGACATCGGATGGGATCTCTGGTGCAAGGAAGGTAATCCGCTTCCTCAGCGGACACTTGATCTGATTGCTGAACATAAGATTGCACTTTTTGGTGCAATAACTTCCAAACCTAAGGATGAAGCAGCAGCTGAGCTCTCTCCGGCCCTGCAGGGTAAGGGCTTCACCTACAGCAGCCCCATAGTGGGCCTGAGACAACATTTTGGCCTTGATATCTGCGTGAGACCATGCCGGAGTTATAAGGGTAACCCCCTCAATTTCATTCGCCGCGGGAGCTGACGGTAATCCCGAAGAGCCGATGGTTGACGTGGTAATATTCCGTCAGAATACCGAAGGACTCTACGGTGGCGTCGAATGGTCAAATCCTCCCCAGCAGGTGTACGATGCCCTGATGACACACCCCAAATTCCGGGAGAATTTCGGATGGTGCCCCAAAGAAGAACTGGCGGTGTCAACACGCATATTTACTAAAAAGTATACTGAACGCATAGTAAGAGCTGCCTTTGAGCATGCCGTAAAATACGGTTACAAATCAGTGACAGTTTGTGAGAAGCCTAATGTGATACGTGAGACATCAGGACTTATGTGGAAGATAGCCAAGGATATGCAGAAGAACGAGTATCCGGCTATAAAGCTGCATAACACCAACATCGATGCCCAGATGATGTGGCTCACCAAGAATCCTGAAGATTATGGTGTAATTGTTGCAGGTAACATGTTCGGTGACATTGCCTCTGACGCCTTTGCAGGTCTCATCGGCGGTCTTGGCTTTGCCTGCAGCGCCCAGTTCTCGGAGGATGGTATCGGTGTCTTTGAACCCACCCACGGCTCAGCACCGAAATATGCCGAATATAGTATACCGATAGTTAACCCTATTGCTATGATCGAATCTGCATGCATGATGCTTGATTATATTGAGGAAAAGAGCATCGCCACCCGTATCAGGAAGGCTATTGCCGCAGTGATTGAGGAAGGCAAAGTCAAAACCTATGATATGATGAAACTTTCAGGCAAGCCTGAGGTGGTCACAATGGGGGCAGCCTCTACCATACAGATGACTGATGCAATTATTGCTCACTTATAGAAACCGGCTATGACAGAAGAGATAAAAAAACTGTGGCCTGAACTGGAGTGGATCAAAGATCCCGGCCTCAGGGAGAAAACAGCCCGGACATGGGAACTGGCTCTTGAACGCAGTGTGCTGACAGCTGATGACCTGAACCGCATACCATTCACCCTGCTCTGCGGTCCTGACCTTAAAGTGACATTCATGGATCACAAGAGGTGCGTTGTACATGTAGCCCGCGAAGCCGGGGAAAAGATGAACGAATTCTTCAAGAATGAGCTTCCGGTGAACATGGATGTGCTGATCGCCGGAGCTATCCTCGCTGATGTCGGAAAGATGCTTGAATACGAGCTTGATGCGCAGGGCAAGGCTGTACAGGGCAGTTACGGGCAGTATCTGAGGCATCCGTTCTCAGGCGTCAGCCTGGCAGAGGAATGTGGTGTGCCGCCTGAGGTATGTCACATAATTGCCGCCCATGCTCATGAAGGTGATCTTGTCAAGCGCACCACGGAAGCATATATCGTGCATCATGCCGACTTCATGACCTTCCTGCCTTTCAAGAGCAGGCTGATTATGTAAATACTGCAGCCCTGTGCTCGGATGCTCAGAGCTCAGTGCTCAGCGCTCCGAGCTGCATGGCTTTGCGTACGTTCTCAAAGCCCATTTTGTCAACCTTGCGGTCGTAGGTCATGAGACCGTTTGTCTCTGTCTCAACATCCGTGGTCTGGGTATACACTGAAGCGCTTAATCCCTTCACAGAGACAAGCTCCCTGACGATGTCATAGAACTGTTCATATCTCCTGAGCAGGTCAGTGCTGTCACTCATTTTCTGGTAACCCCAGTTCTTCTGCTCCCAGGTGTGACCCTGCACAGGGAGGCCGAGCCCGCCGAATTCTCCAAGAACAATTGCTCTGCCGGACTCAGCAGCCGGAGCAACCGGATCGGGATAGTTGTGCACATCCCTGACATGACCTGTTCCGCGGTCAGTCCATCCTGAAGCGCTGTTGACAAGGCGCGTTGTGTCATAATCTGAAACATATTCAGTGACAGCCGGGGTGTTGTACTGACCCCATCCCTCATTGTAGATTACCCACATTATTATGGAAGGATTATTGAACTTCGTGTCAATCATCCTGCTCAGTTCTGTCATGAACTGTGCAGAATCACCCGCACTCTTTTCTATATCAGGGTCGTCACCCCCTATATAGTCATCACCGCTTGGCATATCCTGCCAGACCAGCATGCCCAGGCGGTCAGTGTGATAGTAAAACCTCCTGTTCTCAACCTTGACATGCTTGCGCATCATATTGAATCCCATCTTCTTCAGCATCTCAATGTCATACTTCATTGCCTCATCAGAGGGAGGAGTGTAGATGCCGTCAGGCCAGAAGCCCTGATCAAGAGGACCGTTTTGCCATACAAAGCTGTTATTAAGCATTATACGTGTGATGCCGTCTTCGGTGACACCAAGTGATATTTTCCTCATCCCTGCGTAAGAGCTGACCTCATCGGTCACCTTGCCTCCGGTGATGAGCCTGATCTTCAGGTCATACAGAACAGGATTGTCAGGGCTCCACAGTTTCGGATCAGGGATACCAATTGTTACGAGGCATGCCTGCCTCTCCCGAGGCGGTTCCGATTGTAGCTTCCGTCAAGAGAAACAGTCACCTCGGCAAGCGAGGGCGCCATATCAACGGGAGGGCATCCCTCAGGTCCGTGGCAACGATCTTCCAGTACTGTGACTGACAGCTTGCCGTTATCAATATCAGGAATAATGCGCAGATCGCTTATCCATGAAATGCCTGCAGGTTCAAGCCACACACTCTGCCATATGCCTGTAGAAGGAGTGTACCATATACCTCCCGGGTCTGGAGACTTGCTTTCCTCTCGGCTGCCTTCCCTTATCAGTGGGGTCAGTCACCCTGACAACAATATTGTGTTTCCTGCTGTCTGAAAGGAAGGGTGAGATATTGCATGTGAAAGGGTCATAACCTCCGCGGTGATTCATTGCCAGATTATCATCGATCCATACTGATGTCTCCCAGTCGGATGCCTCAAAATTCAGTATAATCTGTTTGCTTCGCCATGCTCTGGGCAGAACGAACTCACGTGAGTACCAGAGTGCCAGTGAATCTGTCATTCTCAGTTTTACACCTGAGAGCGCCGATTCAACAGGGAAGGGTACAAGTATTTTCCCTTCGGGAGCAGGACGGGATTCTTCCTTTCCGCAGATGGTATAGTCCCACAGTCCGTTGAGACTCATCCACTCTTCCCTTACCAGTCCGGGACGAGGATATTCAGGCCATGGGGCAGAGGGGTCAACATTTTCACCCCATACAGTGAAAAGCGGACTTTCGGCAGGATGCCATACCGGGCTTTTATCACCGGTGCAGAAAGTCATCAACAGAGCTGTAACCGATGACAGCCAGTAAAACTTTAAACTTCATCTGGAAAATAATTTATAATGTTCAGCCGAGTTTCATCTTCTCGACCTCTTCCATATTGCGCTCATGGTAAACGATCTTACCCATCGGTGTGTAAAGCCAGTCAATAAGATCCTGGTACCTGGCAGTGATTTTACCGCGTACTATTTTCATCACTGAGTTCATCATGCCGTTCTCCTCGTTGAAGCTCTCATTGAGTATGCCCAGGGCCACCGGCAGCCATCGGTGCGGGAACATGTACCCGTATTTCCCGTTGATGCGGTATTCGTTGATCTCACTCTCTATGAGGTTCAGCACTGCACGCTTGCCTTCCTCGGTGGTGGCTGACAGGTTGCGCTCTTCAAGATAAAGCTTGAGTGCATGCTGGTTGGGAACTATCAGTGCAACCGTGTACGGTTTCTGGTTGTTGTAGAGCATGCACTGGTCTATGTATTTCGACTGTTCTGTCATTGCTTCTTCAATACCCTCCGGACTGAATTTCTCTCCGTCATCAGAAATCAGGAGGCTTTTGAACCGTCCCAGGCACATACAGGAAACCATCTTCAGACATGTATCCCATGTCTCCCGTATAGAGCCATCCGTCGCGTATTGCCTCACTGGTTGCTGTCTCGTTCTTCCAGTAGCCGCGCATGACATTTCCTCCCTTGATGACTATCTCTCCCTTTTCACCCGCGGGCAGCGCGTTGCCGTCATCATCACATATCTTAAGCTCCATATTGTTTACCAGGTAACCTGATGATCCCAGCTTATGCCTTTTCTGACCGTTGGATGAGATAATGGGTGATGCTTCTGACAGTCCGTATCCCTGGAACATGGGAACGCCAATTGCATAGAAGAATCGCTGCAGTTCAATATCCAGCAGCGCTCCGCCGCCAATAAAAAATTCAAGCTCGCCGCCAAAAGCCTCACGCACTTTTGAGAAGAGTATCCTGTCAAACAGGTCAAGCAGAGGCTTTTTGATCTTCTGTAATCCCTTTCCTTTATTATATCCTTCCTTGTTGTAGGAATAGGCCATCTTCAGCGCCGTATTGAAGAGCGTCTCAGTCATTTTGCCTTTTTCCCTGATACCCTTTTCTATGTTCTTCCTGAAGTTTTTGGCCAGTGCAGGAACACTCATGAGAAGGTTCGGCTTGATCTCCTTCATGCAGATGGGTATGTTACGCAGGTTCTCCATGGGTGTTTTGCCTGTCTTCACCGAGGCGATGCTGGCTCCCTTGCCCATGAAGGCATAGATGCCCGCCGTATGGGCAAAAGAGTGGTCCCACGGCAGGATAAGCAGGGTCTTGTAGTGCTGCGGGATATCCATCAGGGTGTATGCCTGGTAAACGTTGGTGACATAGTTGCTATGGGTCAGGATGATACCCTTGGGATCGGCAGTGGTGCCGGATGTATAGCATATGTTTGCAGGGTCGGATGGAACAATGGATGCCGTAAACTCTTCAAAGGTCTTTCTGTTGACCGGGTTATCAAGCCATTCCCGCCCTATCTTTCTTACTTCATTGAAATGTATCTGGCTGTCAGAATATTCCTCCCTCGGATCCATAAATATAACCTTGCCGATGGCGGGGCACTTGTCAATGACCTCCAGTATTTTGGGTGCCTGGCCGCTGGAAGTGATCACCATTTTTGATTCTGAGTGAATCAGCCTGAATTTTATCTCTTCCGGGTTCAGTTTCACGGACAGGGGTATATTGACACCACCGGCATACAGAATTCCCAGTTCGCCTATCACCCAGTTGTTTCTTCCCTCGGCCAGCAGACTGACATGGTCTCCTTTTTTAATGCCCAGCTGCATCAATCCGGCTCCGAACTCATGAACCTGGCGTCTTACTTCCTGATAAGTGGTCCCCTCATATTTTTCCTGAGGCTTTTCCCATAGATAAATGTTGTTCGCATACATCTCAACATTTTCTTCGAAAAACTGGATCAGTGATTTCATCCGATTACCTTATTTTATGGTTTTGAAAAAGCAACCTAATTTAAGAAAGAATTCATAAGCAAGGCTCCTTAATCGTAAATTCATTGTTTTGTTAAGTCGATTCTTCTATCTTTATCCTTTATAATCTTGAAAAACTATCGTTTATGAAGAGACTGATCCTCGTACTACTGGCCGTGATTATGCTCCTTACCCCTTCATGTGATTTCATGAAAAGCATCAATCCTTTCGGAAAGAAGAAACGGCAGACAGAAGCTCTGCAGAAGCAACAGGAGGCATACCGGGTCGCTGATTCTAATTCGTGTTGCCAGATGAACAGGCTGCGGCAGCTGAGAAGGCGCGGCAGGATGAGCTCAACAGAATTGCGGAACAGGCAACCCTGGAGCTTGGGAAATACCATGTCATTGTTGGCAGTTTCCTGACACCTGAGTATGCCCGAGGACTGGCTTGGACATATAAAAGATCTTGGTTATGACGCGCAACTGGTTGATATGAATGGCGGAAGATGGCATCTCGTCTCGGCAAAATCATTTCCGACCCTGCGCGAGGCATGGAACTCGGTAGGAAGCATCCAGGAGAATATTAACGGGGAGGCCTGGGTTTACAAGAAAGAGTAAGGTCTACCTGTATATTGTTGCAGACCTGTCTGGTCCGACAGAGACAATTGTTATCGGGACCCCTGTTTCTTTTTCGATATATTCAATGTAACTCCTGAGTTCGTCAGGAAGTTCATCCCATTTCTGAAATCCTTTGATATCGGCCTTCCAGCCGGGCATGGTCCGGTAGTTAAGTGCTTCGATATCTGTAAGACAGTAAGGGAGCTCGGAGACTGCTGCACCGTTGACGGTGTAGGAAGTACAGACCTTTATCTCACTGAAGCCTGACAGCACATCTGCCTTCATCATGAAAAGACGTGTCACACCGTTGATCATGATGGCATATTTCAGTGCCGGCAGATCAAGCCATCCGCATCGGCGAGGCCGGCCTGTGGTGGCACCGTACTCATTGCCGAGGTCACGCATCATCTGACCGTCCTTGTCATTCGAGTTCTGTCGGGAACGGACCGCTGCCTACCCTGGTACAATAGGCCTTGAAGATACCAAAGACCTCTCCCGTGCGCCCGGGTGCTACCCCGAGGCCGGTACATGCTCCTGCAGCAACGGTATTTGATGAAGTGACATAAGGATAGGTCCCGAAATCAATGTCAAGCATCGTACCCTGTGCACCTTCAGCCAGTACACGGCTGCCATTGCTGAGACTATTGTCGAGGATAGTAATCTGCGTTTATCGTTTTGAACTGCTTCAGGTACTCCGCCGCATCAAACCATTCCTCTTCAAGCTCCTTAAGGCTCTGAATGTAGCCGTACCCTTTCAGCATCCTGAGATGTTCGCTGACAAGCGCCTTATAAAGCCCGGCAAAATCTTTTCTGAAAAGATCGCCCACTCTCATGCCGTTGCGCCCAGCCTTGTCAGTGTAGGCTGGACCAATACCCCTCAGGGTGGAACCTATCTTTGAATCACCCAGTGAGGTCTCATGGGCTGCATCAAGCAGCTTGTGCGTTGGCAGTATAAGGTGTGCCCTGACAGAGATAAGAAGTCTCTCAATCACCTTTCTGACGTCAATGCCGAGGCTCTCAACCTCGTGACGGAACACGACGGGGTCAAGCACAAGCCCGTTGCCGATTACGTTGATCTTACCCTCGTGGAATATACCCGATGGGATCAGATGAAGCACATGTTTGGTGTTATTGAATTCAATAGTATGTCCGGCATTGGGGCCTCCCTGGAAACGCGCAACAATATCATACTCCGGTGCCAGCGCATCAACAATCTTTCCCTTCCCCTCATCTCCCCACTGGAGCCCTAACAATATGTCAATGTTCATCTTACAAAAATGTCTTGTATTTAGAAAATGCTGCACAAAATACGAAATTTTTTAACATCGTCAGTATTAAAATCATTGTTCTAAAAAAGACCCGGTCGTGGGTCTTTCTTCATTTGGAAATTAGCAATACATGAATATTCGTTCAGATCAGAAGTTGAAAACAAAATCAAGCCATGGAATGCCAATAATTATTGCTGACGCAATATCCGGGTTATTCAGGAATGCCAGATCAACTGAAATTTTTTCACCAAGGAATCTGATGCCGTATGAATAAATTCCGTAATAACCACCATCCTCGTTTACACCGGGGATAATCCAGTTTTCACTTATAAACCCGATCCTTTTCGATGCTCTTACCATTCCGCTAATGACAATTACCGGTTTGGTGCTAAATTCTCCATCTGCCCAGCCAAAGCCAACGCCGCATGTAATATTATTATTTTTATTACCATATGTTGCGAACCCGTTGAATGTGGCCAGACCTCCGAATTCCTCTACTGTTTTTATAGTATTTGCATATAGGATATTTGCCCCTGCATAAAAATTATTGGCTATTTTAAATGAGGCTTTAGGGTTGATGTAGAATGCATAAGGGCCATCACCTCCTGCGAAAATCGAAATTATTTCAAAGCCGGCTGAAATACTAATATTATTAGTTATTCCATAGCTGAAAGAATTTACGAAGATCCAGGTATTCTGATAGTACCCGCTTTTCTTTTCCAGGGGAATGGCGGAGTTGCCTAACAGATACTTGGTCGGGTTTGGATTTGTGAACCATATTCCCGATTTTTTTTCATTAAAGGATGATACTTGTGTCATCGATTTAATGTTTACTTTCTGCAAGCGGACTTCACCCATTGTACCTGACTTAATAACAACCTCATTGTCATCAATCGATACCAATGTGCCGGAAATGGTAGATCCGTCGTTCAGAGTGACCGTATAGGTCTTGGACACTTCACCTGTAATGACTTGCTGGGCAACTGCATTACTGCTTAGCAGCATCATTATTGCTAAGACACTAAGAAAAGCTTTGGTGAAACTGTTAATGCCAACCTTTGTACTTTTCATGCTTCTTATTATTAGGTTTCTATATCAGCAAGGCACAATTTATTTAATAAACGTTTACGGATAGGAAATATTATTAACTTTTCAGTTCCCCGTAAATTGAATTATTAACAGATACAGATTACTTTCCGGATTTTTTCCCGAATATGTAAAGCGAGTAATGATGGAGTATGAAATCATTCTCTGCGCAGGCGCTTTTTATTATCTCATTGATCCTGGCGTCATGAAACTCGAGCAGGGCTCCGGTTTCAGTGTCGATCAGGTGATCATGCTGTCCGGCCTGGTATGTCTTCTCGTATTGCGCCTGGCTCCGGCCGAATTTATGTCTGACAACAAGCTTGCAGTCGATCAGGAGCTCAATGGTGTTGTACAGAGTAGCCCTTGATACGCGGTAGTGCTTGTCGTTCATGAAATTGAAAAGCAACTCAATGTCGAAATGTCCGTCCCTGGAATATATTTCATCAAGGATGGCAAATCTTTCCGGCGTCTTTCTCATCGAATGACTGACGAGATACTCTGTAAAGACCTGCTTTACAATTGCCCTGGCGTCTTCACTGACCATTAGTCACTTTGATTTGATGTCATTGTGTTCTCCGGAAAGTTCATTATTCAACGAATTCTTCAACTCTCTTCACGCTGGAAATGCCCTTGACATTTGAAAGCTGCAGGATAAGGTTGTTCAGGTCACGGGTATGATGTACATACAAGTCGATGGTGCCCTCAAATATTCCATTGTAAACAGAAACGTTGATGTTCCGGATGTTTACATTGAGCTCCATCGAAATGATATTTGTTGTCTCATTGATCAGTCCGAGCCTGTCAATGCCGTTGATGCTTACCCTGGCCAGAAATGAGGCCAGTTTATGTATTGTCCACCTGACCGGAATGATCCTGTTACCTTCGCTTGACATAAGCTTGACGGCAGCAGGACATTTGGGTTTATGCACGACAATTGAATTATTCATGTCAATATATCCCACAACCTCATCTCCGGGAATAGGATTACAGCATTGTGCAATTGCGTATGAATCTCCTGTATTGTCAATGTTTTCGCGCAGAAGGTACGGGTGACTTTTATCAATTGGCGCCGTTGCCACTGTCGTCTCTTTTTCCACAGGTGCCTTTTTGACGACGGTACCGACAGCAAGCTTCCAGTATTTTCTCAGGCTGCCTTCCGGTGCCTTTTTAAGCACCTTGCGGATATCGTTAAGATTGATAAGTCCCAGGCTGATACGCGAATAAAGCTCATCCTTGTTCAGGAGGTCATAGTAGTCGAGCAGTTTCTTGATGATATCTGAATCCGGCAGGATGCCAAGTTCGCTGAGCTTCTCCTCAAGCATGATTATGCCCTTTTGGATGCGGTCAGTGGATTCATCCTTGAGCACATCTTTTATTGCATTCCTGGCTTTTGCGGTGTGCACATATTCAAGCCAGTCTTTCTCAGGCTTGCCAATGTTGGAAGTTATGATCTCGACCTGATCACCGCTCTGCAATGTCGTCGACAGCGGCGACAGCTTGTAATTAACCTTGGCGCCAATAGCCTTGTTGCCAATATCGGTGTGTATCTCGTAGGCAAAATCGAGTGCTGATGCTCCTTTGGGCAGGTTGACCAGGAGGCCCTTTGGCGTAAACACCATTATTTCCGAAGAGAAGAGGCTCAGCTTGAACTCATCGAGGAAGGTGAGCGGGTCCGACATCGGGTTGGCAAGCATCTCACGGATATGCTTCAGCCACTTATCGAGTTCATTCTCTGACTGCGTGGTGTCGCCCTTGTATTTCCAGTGCGCGGCAAATCCCCTCTCAGCAATGTCATCCATGCGCTGGCTGCGTATCTGCACTTCCACCCAGCGCCCTTCAGGGCCCATGACCGTCAGGTGCAGGGCTTCATAACCGTTTGACTTGGGCCTGCTCACCCAGTCGCGCAGCCTGTCAGGCTTGGGAGTGTAAATATCCGTTATCAGAGAATAGAT
The DNA here is from genome assembly GCA_963730615.1 of uncultured Bacteroidales bacterium. Taxonomy (GTDB): domain Bacteria; phylum Bacteroidota; class Bacteroidia; order Bacteroidales; family VadinHA17; genus SR-FBR-E99. The sequence goes on from CAVSSR010000006.1 coordinate 168,538, forward strand.
CTGCCAGCACTGTGCCCTCTCACTCATTTCAGGGCCGGGCTCAAAGACTACCCTGACCGCCAGAAGATCAAACACCTCCTCGAAGGGGATGTTCTTTGACTGCATCTTCTTCCAGATGGAATAAATGGACTTGAACCTTCCGGAAATGTCAAAGATGATGTTGTTGTTATTGAGCTTGTCAATAATGGGGAGGCTGAACCTGTTTATAAGAGAAAGGTTCTTCTTCTCGTCCATCTTGACTTTCCTGGCTATCTCATCATAGATACGAGGGTGCCTGAACTTGAAGCTCAGGTCCTCCAGCTCGGTCTTTATGGCAAACAAGCCCAAGACGGTGAGCCAGGGGTGCATAAAGGTAAATGGTCTCACCGGCAACCTTCATCCTCTTGTGCTCAGGCATTGAATCAAGAGTGCGCATGTTATGCAGCCTGTCAGCTATCTTGATGAGGATGACCCTGATATCATCAGACAGGGTCATCAGCATCTTGCGGAAATTCTCAGCCTGAAGGGAATTGGTTTCCTGATTGTACGTTCCTGAGATCTTTGTCAGACCGTCAATCAGTGTTGCTATTTTCGGTCCGAACTCCCTTGAAATCTCCTCCAGCGGCACACCGGTGTCTTCAACGACATCATGCAGCAGGGCAGCTGCCACAGACTTTGCACCAAGGCCTATCTCCTGGTTAACGATGCGTGCAACATTGATCGGATGAATTATATACGGCTCACCGGAGTTGCGGTACATATCGCGGTGAGCTTCGTTGGCAAATTTGAAAGCCTTGTCAATAAGCTCAATATCCCCGGGTTTATCACACCTGTATAAGTTGTCTCTCAGCAGTTTAAACTCAGATTCGATACGACTGACATCATCTGCAGTGAATATGTTAACCTTCTTTTTAACCATCAGCCATTATCCGCAACGGAAATTCAAAGATACTAAAATCGGATTATTTCTCTTTGTGTCATTTCAGGGCAGGATGGTTACGGTACCGGTTCTCTGTTCCGAAAGGCCCGACGGCGTGGTCAGTTTCAGGCTCCACAGGTAGACACCTGAAGGCATTGGCTTGTCGTTATGCCGGCCATCCCATCCCGTGCCGTGGCTGCTGGTGTGAAAGAGAAGAACCCCAGTGCGGCTGTAAACCCTGAACTCATATTTTGAGGGTGTAAAGGTAATTACGGGGCTAAATATATCATTCAGGCCATCATCATCAGGGGTAAATGCATTTGGCATGAAGATATTCTCGGTAGCCTCGATAAGGGTGATGTTTGAACGGAAGAGAGGCACACCGGCCGGAGCCTCAGGGTCTTCGGCAGTGACATAATAGGCCACCGATGCTGATGAAACTGAGGAGGCAAACAGTGAGTAATCCTCTGACCAGAGTGTGTCAGAAAGCAAAACGGCTGCCTCTTCCCAACCCTGTCCGATATCACGCCAGACTGAATAGACCGGCATCACCGGCAGGCAACGGATCGTTCCATATCAGATCAATACGGGTGCCGGATGTTGATGAGGAAAGGACAATATTTCTTGCGGGAGGTGATGAAGCAACCTCTCTCCCGCAGTTATTCAGTGCTGATATGCGGTACAGGTTGATACTGTTGGTGTCTCCGGCGGTAACAGTGATGGTTACCGCACCATTTAATCCGGCTGCAGTGCCTGCCATGGTCCATCCCTGTGATTCGGGTTTGTAACGCTCAGCAATAAAACCCATCATATCGGTTGCCTGGTCATAGCTGCCTGTGACCAGGAGAGTGCCATTTTCAACGATAATGGCATCTGTCCTGATCCATGAGGGTGCCGTCTCACTTCCGGAGGTGACACACTGCATGTTGGAAGAGGAGAGGCCTCCGGTATTGCCTGAGGCTGTTATGTAGAAACAGTACCGGGTGGCAGGAACGTAATCGTCAAAGAAATATGAGGTATCTGTCATTGCAACAGTCTCGTATAGTTCTGCCGGAGCCCCGCCGGCACTCAACCATAGCTCATACCTGTCAGCCGGATGAGCCTGATTAATATAAGGAGTCCATCTGAGTTCGATCCGTTGTTTGCAGGAATCATTTTTTACTTCCAGGTAAATGGTGCTCAGAGGATTGCTCAGCGGGCTGATATTCAGCGATGAATCCATGGCCGCAACTACATAGGTGATACTCATATAACGGGCGGCAGAGAGGGTATGCGTGTATTCCGTGATATATGGCGACCTGATTGTGTCAACTAGCATCTGCGATCCCGTTGCTGTAGGTGTAAACAATATAACTGCCACATCGCCGGAGAGCGAAGGCAGCCACCTGATCGTCGCGTAACCGGTGTACGGATCCACGGTGACATTATCAAGCTGAGGTGAAAGAGGCTGAGTGACATCCTGCCCTGTGGCCGAAACGCATCAGACAGAAAAGGAAAAGAGTCAGTAATATGAGCTTCAGCGAATTCATTTTGCCCCCGCAATGATCTCAAAGGAATTATCAATATTAAAATACGTATTAAACAGTTCTTTTATTTTACCCGGGGTGATTGTCTTAACCGTCTCCACAAACCGGGCAAAATAGTCATGGCCGGTATTGTAATCAATGATTCCTCTTATTGCTTCAGCACTGTTGAACGGACCGTCGAACATGCGCGCAATCTCGCCCATGAAATGGTTCCGCACAATACTCAGCTCATCCTGGCCGACCTCCTCCCTGCACAGCTTAATTATCTCCTTCTTGATTTCCGTGATCGTCTCCTCGCGATAGTTGTTGGCGACCTCGGTCATAATTGCAATATATCCCAGGCCGTGAAATGCTCCCACAACCGAGTTTATCCCGTAGGTATATCCTTTCTCTTCCCTGATGTTTCGCATCAGCCGCGAGCCGAAATATCCACCCAGTATCATATTGGCAACCTGAAGTCCCTGGTAATCCGGGTGGTCACGTGAGATACCTTTCCATCCCATTCTTACGGCACTCTGGACCGAGTTTCCGACTTCTGCAAAAATACGCCCCGTTTTTGCTGATTCAAATACATGGTCAGGCATCTCAGGCCTATGCCACATGCCTGAGCCGTTTCCTGAAAAATACTTCTCAAGCACGGGTAAAGCCTTCTCCGGGTCTCGTCCGGCAACGGTGATATACATATTGTGAGGCCTGTAATGCAGCGAATGGAACTGCACGAATATCCGTGGTAGTAATAGATTGATAATCCTCCAGTTTAGTGACCCTGCCATATGGATTGTTATTTCCGCACAGCGCCCTGTAAAACTCTTCCCTTCCTATGACCGATGTCTTTTGCCTGCCTGTCAGGAAAGCCTGCACTCTTTTATCGATCAGCATCCTGAATTCGGTCTCAGGGAAAGAGGGATGAAAAAGCACTTCCTCAGCAAGAGCCGTCACTTCTTCCAGTTTTCTTGAAAGCGTGATCAAAACCAGACTGGCAGTCTCCTTGTCGGCTGAATGATTTAATACTGCTCCGGTGCTGTCAATAAGATCATTCAGGGTTATTGCGTCATGATTTTACAGTGCCCTCGGTCAGCATGGCGCTGGCGGTTGAGGATGCCATGTGCACTTTCTCCCTCCGCTGCCCTGCGTCAGCAACAAACTCAATCCTGAGCAGGTCGACGGTACCCTTGCCAAGAAGATATACAGGTACGCCGTTACTTAGGCTGACCGTCACGGGAAATGCAGTGTCACCGGCTGAAGGGGTGATGATTACGGGTGGTTGTTTTATGTTTTGTCTCTTCATTTCGCTTCGGGAAGATAATGGATTACACTGCAGTTGCCCGCAGTGAAAGTGCGTGCAGAGCTGTCAATAATCTCCGCAGCAGTGACACTCATATATCTGGCTATTTCCGTATTAATCCCGTCAGCGTCACCAAGCAGCTCATGGAAAGCCAGGCTGAAAGCCTTGTTGGCAGCGCTGAGATATGACATCAGCCTGAGAGACTCGTAGCGGTTCCGTGCTTTTTCAAGTTCAGCGGCAGTTACCGGCTCCGATGCCAGCCTGTTCAGCTCATGTATTACTGCAGCCTCGGCTTCTTTTATGTCAGTACCTTTCTTCACCCTTCCGCTGAAGATGACCAGTCCCGGATCAATCTCACCGGAGAGGTAGATGTCAGCATCGCTGAAAAGCTCTTTTTTTCTTACAAGCAAGCTTGGAAAACGACCCGAGTTCACAGCCTGACAGGATATCCGTCAGAAGATCGAGTATATAGAAGTCGCGACTCTCCCTTCCTCGGGTATGAAAAGCCATTATCAACTGAGCGGCCGGCACATCACGGTAAACAGTGATCTCACGGCGTTCTTTCTGCTGTGGCTCCTCAGGCAGCACCCTGGCAATTTTTTCTGATGACGGAATATCACCGAACCATTTTTCTGCCAACCTGAAGACATCATCAGGCTTGACGGCTCCGGCAATGCTCAGAATTGCCGATGAGGGAGCATAGTGCCTGTGATAAAACTGTCTGATCCTTTTACTGTCAGCCTTATCAATATGACTGATATCCTTGCCAATGGCTGCCCACATGTAGGGATGCACTTTATAGGCAAGCGGCCTCAGCAGCAGGAAAATATCCCCGTAGGGCTGGTTCAGATACCGTTGCCTGAATTCTTCGGTGACCACACTCTTCTGTGTCGCCAGCCTGCTTTCAGACAGATCGAGACTGACCATCCTGTCTGACTCAAGCCACAGTGCGATCTCAAGATTATTTGCCGGAAGGGTTATATAATAATTGGTAATGTCATTGTTGGTGAAGGCGTTGTTTTCACCTCCGGCAAGCATCACCGGCGTGTCAAAAACAGGAACATTTCCGGTGCCTTCAAACATGAGATGCTCAAAAAGATGTGCGAAGCCTGTCGCTTCCGGATCCTCGTCTCTTGACCCGGCATCATACAGGAGATTTGTGGTGACCATCGGGGTGCTGTCATCGTAATGTGCGATCACCTTCAGGCCATTAGAAAGGGTGTGTCTTTCGAATTCAATCATGCGTACAAAATATTTCAAACTTACCAAAATAAACAGCTGCTCCTCATTTTATTCTATATTTGTGAGTGTCATCATCGGGGCGCTTTAATAATGTCAAGATTGAACTCTCTGATAACGAGGAAAATAAAACAACTCCAGTCTTTCCTAACTGAACAGCAAACCCTTCTTTACCTGCTGAGTTTTGCGGTTGGCCTTGCCAGTGCCGTGGCAGCAGTTGTGATGAAGAATGCAATTCATTATACACATGTTCTCTTTACCCAGGGAATCATGAAAGGAGCAGGAGGCATTCTCTCACTGGCTTATCCGCTGGTTGGCATATTCCTGACGGTGCTGGTTGTCAAATACCTTGTTCATGATCATATTTCGCATGGCATAAGCCGTGTGCTGTCTGCCATCTCAAAACGCAAAAGCTATATTAAAAAGCATAATAACTGGTCTTCCATACTTGCAAGCTCACTGACAATAGGCTTTGGAGGATCTGTTGGTGCGGAAGCTCCCATTGTGCTTACTGGTGCCTCCATAGGATCAAACATAGGACGTTACTTCGGCCTGAACTATAAGAATGTGACTTTGTTGCTTGGTTGTGGAGCAGCAGGAGCCATCTCAGGCATTTTCAAAGCCCCCATCGGAGGAATCCTTTTTACACTCGAGGTACTGATGCTTGACCTGACGATGTCATCCATCGTGCCACTGCTTATTTCATCTGTCACAGCTGCCACTGTGGCCTATTTCTTTATGGGAAACGATGTTCTGTTTTCATTCCAGGTGAGGGATAGCTTTCTCCTGCGAAACCTGCCGTATTATCTCATCCTCGGGGTTTTCTGCGGGTTTGCGGGCCTTTATTTCACCAGGGCAACAGTTGGTATTGAGAAACTTTTTAAGAAGATCCGGAATATCTGGGTCAGGATGATTACGGGTGGCATCATCCTCGGGATACTTATTTACCTTTTCCCTGCACTGTACGGTGAAGGATACGGTACGGTCATGGCACTCCTTAATGCTCAGCCGGACAGTGTCGCGGGAGTAAGCATGTTCGGCGGTATTGCAACCGGGTCATGGGCCTTCATGGCCCTTCTTGCAGCTCTTATTCTGTTCAAAGTTATTGCGACTGCTGCCACCAACGGCGCCGGCGGAGTGGGAGGGATAGTCGCACCTGCCTTGTTTACAGGTGGTGTGGCCGGATTTCTTTTCAGCAATCTGTTCAACCACCTGTTCGGACTGTCACTCCCTGACAGCAGCTTCACCCTGGCAGGTATGGCAGGGGTTTTCGCCGCTGTCCTTCATGCTCCCCTGACTGCCATATTCCTTATCGCGGAGATTACGGAAGGTTACGGACTCCTGGTACCCCTTATCGTTGTCTCCACCGCAGGATATATAACAACGAGAACCTTCCAGAAGCACTCTATCTATCACAAACAGCTGGCAGCAACCGGGGAGCTGATCACCCACGATAAGGACAAGGCGGCCGGGACTCTTCTCGACTGGACAAAAGAAGTGGAGAAAGATCTGCTGACAGTGAGTCCCGATGGCAATCTGGGCGACCTGGTGAAGCAGATAGCCAGATCAAACCGTAATATCTTCCCTGTGGTTGATGAATTCAATGTCCTCGAAGGAGTGGTGCTGCTCGACGATGTGCGCGACAAGATGTTCGACCCTCAGCTGTATGATAAAATATCCATCAGGGAGGTCATGATCATACCGCCTTCCTATGTTGATGTCCGTGACAGAGGCGATGCCGTTCTTCAGACTTTCGAACGTACGGGTGCATGGAACCTGCCTGTACTTGACAGGGGAGAGTATGTCGGTTTTATTTCCAAATCAAGGATCTTCTCTGCCTACAGGGAACTGCTTAAGCAGTTCTCGGATGAGTGACATTTTCTGTTAATATTTAAGTATATTTGCCATCATCCCTGCCATGATTTCCGTTTCAGGAACAGGCAAAAAAAATTAGAATTTAAACAATTAAGATGAAAAGAGACAGCGCGATATTCGATTTGATCGACCGTGAACGTGAACGCCAGACCGACGGCATAGAACTGATCGCTTCCGAGAATTTTGTCAGCCCTCAGGTACTTGAAGCCATGGGTTCGGTATTGACAAACAAGTATGCTGAGGGTTACCCCGGAGCAAGGTATTACGGCGGTTGTGAGGTTGTGGACCAGGTTGAACAGCTGGCTATTGACAGACTGAAGCAGCTTTTTGACGCCGAATATGCCAACGTGCAACCGCATTCGGGGGCTCAGGCAAACATGGCAGTGTTTCTGACGGTGCTGAAACCCGGAGATACATTCATGGGCCTCAACCTGTCACACGGAGGACATCTCTCACACGGATCTCCTGTCAACTCTTCAGGAATTCTCTACAGGCCGGTTTCTTACGGAGTGAAGGAGGAGACAGGAAGGGTTGATTATGATATGATGGAAGAGGTGGCACTGAAAGAGAAGCCTAAACTTATCGTCGGCGGCGCTTCGGCGTACTCAAGGGAATGGGATTACAGGAGGATGAGGGAGATTGCCGACAAAATCGGGGCTTTGCTGATGATCGACATGGCGCACCCTGCAGGACTTATTGCAGCCGGCCTCCTTGATAATCCGCTGAAATTTGCTCATATAGTTACATCAACAACACATAAAACACTCAGAGGTCCCCGCGGGGGAATCATCCTGATGGGTAAGGATTTCGTCAATCCGTGGGGAGTGACTACACCCAAAGGCGAGGTGAAGATGATGTCGGCCATGATAAATTCGGCAGTGTTCCCGGGAATACAGGGAGGCCCTCTCGAACATGTGATAGCTTCCAAGGCAGTCTCCTTCGGCGAAGCACTCACCCCGGAGTTCCGCCATTATCAGCAACAGGTGAAAAAGAATGCATCAGTGATGGCCGATGCCTTTATCAGCCATGGTTATAAGGTGATATCAGGCGGAACTGACAATCATTCGATGCTGATTGACCTGAGAACCAAATTCCCCGATATATCGGGCAAAAAAGTTGAAAATACACTCGTAAGAGCTCATATCACAGTCAATAAGAATATGGTGCCCTTTGATACCCGATCACCATTCCTTACATCAGGTATAAGGGTCGGAACCCCTGCCGTCACAACCCGCGGACTGAAGGAGAGTGATATGGCCATTATTGTGAGCCTTATCGATGAGGTGATAGGCAATATTGATGATGAGACAGTAATAACATCGGTAGGGGCAGCGCGTAAAGACGATGATGAAAGACTACCCGCTGTTCTCCATGTAGGAAATACAGATGTTTGTTGTAACCTTCAGAATACAATCAAAGAGACCCTGCATTTATAAGCCCGGCATCTGATGGAATGGTATATGTTTGTGGCTGTCGTGGCTGCCGGTTTGTTTGCAGGTTTTGTCAACACCCTGGCAGGAAGCGGTTCTCTTATCACCCTGCCTTTGCTGATGTTTCTCGGCCTGCCTGCCAACATCGCCAACGGCACCAACAGGATCGGCGTTTTTGTTCAGAGTGCGGTCAGCAGCTGGAGCTTTAAAAAACAGAAACTGTACACTGTCAGGGAAAGCCTCTGGATGGTCATTCCTGCCGTCGCAGGTTCATTTCTCGGATCACTTGTGGCCATAAGGATCAACGAAAGGATCATGGAGCTGCTCATAGGCGGACTGCTTATCTTCATGTTTTTTGTTATCCTCTATAAACCCGAAAAATGGGTGCGCGAACACGCTGCTGCATTGAGCGACAGGCGAAAGTGGCGGGTCTCGGTTATCTTTTTCTTTATCGGCATATACGGCGGCTTCATCCAGGCAGGCGTCGGATTCTTTCTGCTTGCAGCCCTGGTGCTGGGTGCAGGACTGGGTCTGACAAAGGCCAATGCACTTAAGGTTGTAATAGTAGCAGCGCTGACCCTCATAGCTCTCATCGTGTTTATCATCAGCGGACAGGTGAACTACCTGTACGGGATAATCCTTGCGGTAGGGCAGGGTGCCGGCGCATGGCTTGCCTCAAAAGTCGCAGTCAGCTGGGGACCAAAAGTGGTCCGCATTATTCTGCTCGTGGCAGTGATGGCTTCAGCCCTTAAGCTGACCGGCGCAATAGATTTTATGATTGGACTGTTCTGAGCCCGACACTGACAATCACTTCAGCTTGAAATTATAGGTAATGGTCCCTTTTTGCAGGAGGGGAGCATTGTCATTGCTGTCGAACTTTGCCTTCATTGCTGCATCACGCGCTTCCCTGAGGAGATATTCATCCAGTGTGGTCGATCCCTTGACCCCGGCAACAGCTTTGGTGACGTTTCCTTTTCTGTCAACGGATATCTCCACTACGACAACGCCTTCAGTCTGGTTGTCATACATGGGAACGGGAAGCGACTGAACTCTTCTGTCGCCAAGCCTGTATGAAGGAGCCCCGTTACCGACACCTCCGCCGGGACCGTAATTACGGGCGCCTGGTGAACCTGTCTCCACACCCTGGTTACCTTGACCGCCTGCTACGCCTTCGCTTGTGCCTGATTCACCCACATTACCGGCATTTCCAAAGGCGTTACGGGTGCGGTCATTTATCTGGTTAAGCCTGCTTTGCTCCTCCTCACGCCTTATTCTCTCGGCATTTTCCGCATCAATTCGTCTTTTCTCTGCCTCAGCTTCCTGGCGTCTTTTCGCTTCTGCCGTGCGGGCCTCCTCAAGCCTCTTCAGCTCTTCGGCACTCGGTTCTTTCTTTTTGACCTCCGGGGCCTCTTCAAATTCCTGAGTGAGAATGGCATCATCTTCGACTGTCTCTCCTGCTTCAGGAGGAGAAGGCAAAGCTTCTGCCACAGGGGCAGGCTCGAAAAGCCCCTGGCCGGTCTCATCAAACCCGAAATTCACAAGCAGGCCTTCCTCAACTTCAACAGGCATCGTAGGCCTTACTTTGAATGATGCCAGTATAAGAAACAGCACCAGCAGCAAGTGTATAAATACAGTCACTGCCATCCCCTGTTTCTTTTCTTTTGTCAGGGTAGATTTCTGATTATTTTGGTGTTGTGGCAAGTATCAGCTTATATTGGTTCTTTGCCGCGATATTCATAACATTAACCACAAATTCAAGCGGAACAGACCTGTCAGCATGAACCGAAATATATATTTCCGGATCTGCGCCTACTTTGGCCTGAAGGGCAGCCTCGAGATTTTCAAGGGCAATGGGCTGATCTTCAATAAAGTATTGATGATCTTTAGTTATCGATACAGTTGTCATCGGCCGGGCATTCGACTGCGTCGTTCCCTTGGGTAACAATACCTTGAGCGCCGTGGGCTGCACAAGCGTTGAGGTAAGCATGAAGAACAACAGCAGCAGGAAGACAATATCTGACATTCCTGCATTGCTGAAGGTAATACCTACCTTGTTTCTATTACTTATTGCCATTGAACTTTACTTTACCGGTTCATTCAGAATATCCATGAATTCTTCGGATGTAGCCTGGAGGCGGAATACCACATGTTCAACCCTTACCACAAGTGCATTATATGCAAAGTAGCTGATGATACTCACAATAAGGCCCCAGACAGTGGTCAGCAGGGCAACATAAATACCTCCGCTGAGAGTGCTTATATCCAGACTGTTACCTGCCTGTGACATTTCATAGAATGCCTGAACCATACCGATAACCGTTCCGAAGAATCCGAGCAGCGGTGCGGCGCCTGCTATGGTTGCCAGCGTCGGAAAGCTTTTTTCAAGCTTATAAATCTCCATTTTACCCACATTCTCAATTGCCTCAGAGACATCCGCCAGAGGCCGGCCCAGACGGGTGATGCCCTTCTCGATCATCCTGGCCTGAGGAGTGCTGGTCGATCTGCAGAGCTGCAGGGCAGCATCGACCTTGCCTTCATACATGTAATCCTTAATGCGGTTCATGAAGTTATTGTCAACCTTTGTGGCTTTACTGATCACCAGGAACCTCTCGGTAAATATGTACAGGGCTACGAGGGAGAGTACGCTTATCACGTGCATAACCCACCCACCAGCAAAATAGAGATCAATCAGTGACATTGTCATCTCCTTTTCAACTCCGGTAGCAACAGTACCTTGCAGCAAAATGTTCGCTAATATCATTTCCTTATTAATTATGTAAGATGTTTACTTAATTACAATATATTCCCAACGGGTGTTTCGCCGCGAATATATGAAAAAAACGGCCATTCATTCCCCGAATTATACTGAGGGTGGAAAAAATAGACCAGTTGTTGAAATGTTATTGCCCGTCAGTGCCTTTAACATCTTCAGAGATCTTTTTCTTCCGGTTGTCAGGAAGGACGAACAGATCTTTGAATTGATCAAAATCACGCCTGAAGAATATGCCAATCCCCTGCGTATATGGGGCAGTCTCGTAAAACAGGTTATTATTTGAACGGTTGAATACCTTGAAGCGAAGTTTTTCGGTTAACTTGAAATCGATGTTAAAGTCACCGCTGATATTGCTGGCCTGTGTGTTGGACATTTTCCCGCCCACATCAACGTTACCGTTAAGCACAACCTTGTCATTGAGCAGCTGGGTCGAAAGAGCTACCTCGACTTCCTGCGGAGTGATCTCGTTGCCGGGCCTGTAATTAAACCCGATATCGAAGTCGTTGCTTATCTGCGAAAGCCATTTGCTCAGCTGGTTCGACAGCATCTCCGTCGTTGTCACGCCTATAGCTGAGGCACTTTTGGGATCAGTAAGCAGCGTACCCTGCGATCCTCCTGAATTGGAAACATACATCTCGGGGTCCGGATAAAAACTGTTCATGACAAGAAGGTAAAGGAACTGCCGGCTTAGCTCCTCCTCGGTGTTGATAGCCAGTTTCAGGTACTCCTTGGTCTCTTCATCAGCTGTCGGCAGATTAATGTCAAACTTAATGACCGGATTCATAAGCTTCTCCGAGAGACTGAGGAGGCATTCGACGGGTATCCGCTCTTTGAAGGCTTCGTCGGGATAAATATCGTACAATGAAGCTTTCAGTTTGTAGATCGCCCTGATATTGATATTGGCATCGTCAACGGCGCCGTTCCATGAAATTGTTCCTCCTTCCTCGACGGAGAACCGCTTGTTCAGTATGTCGCCAAGGGTGAACAGGTAATCGCCGTTCTCGATGACATAATCGCCTGCCATCTTCAGATCTCCCCTGGTGTTCAGGCTGATGTTCAGTTTCCCTGCCCCGGTACCCCTTATCACATCACCGGATGTTGCATCCATGATCAGCTGCACCTCAGCCGCGGGTGTTACCTCAAGATCAAAATTCAGCTCTATCTTGCTGCTCTCCTCCTGTTTCAGGAAGATATTCTCCCTCTCCCTGGCGGCTTCTTCTTCCTTTTTTGTGTTGACAAAAATAATATAGGGATAATCACTGACGATTGCGGATGAGTTCAGGGGAACAAAAAACTCAGTATTGTCCTCCGTTTTGGCCGAGATATTAAAGGTTATCTTTTCGGGATGTGCCCCGTATACCTGCATAGCCCGTGGCATAAGCCGTGCCGTAGAAATACTCATTATCCTTGGGCCGGGTGTTGAGAATCAGCATCTTGTCAACATTAAAATCGAGATTTATCCTGAAGTCCTTAAAGGAACTGTGAAACAGGTTGCCGTTAACAATTCCCTGGTTCTTCTTTTCATCATAAATCTTAATGTTCCTGAACTCAATTCCCCGCGGATTAAACCTGACGCTGTCCGAGAAACTGTACCTTGTCTGAAGGAAGTCAACTTTCATCGAAGCATCATCAGCCATTATTGAACCGCTGAGCAGCAGCTGTTTGAATTTACCGTGAATCCCAACAGTACCTGAACCGACACCTCGCAGGTCAGAAGCGAAGGATTTGACAAAAGGATTAATTATATCGAGCGGCATCCGGAATGTAGAGACCTTAATGTCAGCAATTTTTGAGGAAGGGGAATAGGTGCCGCTTATATTAAAAAACTTCGATCCTTCATAATCGTTGGAGACATTTATTTCAACCACTTTCTTCCTGGGATCCCATTCACTTCTGATGTTAACAAGACCGTACCGGTTATTATTCATCATGAAATTGCTGACATCAATATTGCTTTCGAAAAGCATCTCGTCATAAACATCTGACACGATAACGTCCCCTTTCATTGTGCCCCCGAATGTCATATCTATTGAACTCTCATCCTGCTCCGCCTTAGGCTTTTTTATCAGATTGTTAAGGTATGAGAGATTAAGACCTTCAAAACTAAGTATGAGCTTGTCATCCTTATCGGAGGAAAGCCTGCCGTCAAGCCTGACATAGTTTTTTTTGCTGTTTATAAGGATGTTGTCAAAATAGGCGCTGGTTGAATCAACAACAATACGCGCAGGGCTGATCGTCCACTGAACATGGTTGACATTGAAATGTGAGGGGAGAACCCCTATTATAAGGACTGGCTTATTCAGTTCGTCAATGCTGAAAAAGCCTTTGGCCCTGATATCGCCCAGTGTCCGGTCAGCGTCTTTATTGTCCCATTTAATGCCGAGATCAATCGTATCACGGTAACCATTTGCTTCAAGAATAAAGTTTGCCATCTCTGACTTGTTGGGCAGGAGAACAGTGTCTGCGGTTACCGAAAGGGCCATTCTGTCATGGGTGACCGATCCGTCAAGCTGCATATTTCCCATTCTTGTTCCGGCATACTTAACAGCCCCTGAACTGAACTGTGCAACGGTCATCGCAGGCTCGGACATAAAGTGACCGCTGAGGCGGCTGCCATCTGCAATGCTCAACCCGGTACCTAAAAACTCATTAAGCTTGTCAATCTTCTTGATGCGTGCATCAAAAGTGAAATCACTTGCCGGCACATCTTCCGCAAGTCTTTTGGATGGCTCCGGAAACTTTGACGGAAACAGTTCCGCCAGAACAAGGCTGACAGTATTCTTAATATCATCAAAAGAGAATGCGCCCCGCACTTCTGCATCAGCAAAGTCAGATTTCAGGGTAAGCACAGGTACACCTTTGTCCCTGACTGAGCTTATCAGGAAATCATATATGTTTATCCGGCCGTTTGAATTCTGAATGCTTGAGTTTATCAGCCTCAGATCGCCGTCCATATTATCTATCCGGGTGCCTTTGAATGAGGCAGTGAGAAGCGCCGTCGCCCTGAAGGCAGTGTCACTTTTTATTATATTAAGCTTGTGGAGGTCAGCATGGGCGATGTTCATTGTGAAATCAAACTCCGGCATCTCTTTTTCAAGATCAAACCTTCCAAGGATGTCCATGTTTATGTTCTTGTCCCTTACAGTAACGGCACCGTCCCAGATCCTGTCGATATAAGTTCCTTCGAGTGAGACATTGCGGTAGAGGTAATTGTTTATCTCCACACTGTCGATAATGCCGTTGATGTTCGCTGACAGGTGCCTGAATGACTTCATGGAACCTTCAACATTGCCCTGAAGCCACAAGCCGCCGAACATTTCACTGTTATGTGTAATATAGGCAAGGTCTACGTCTCTGGCTTTCAGCAGGCCTTTAAAGTTGAACATTTCCTTTCCGTCAGGCCTGACTGACAGGTCAGTATTGAAGCTCCCTATTTCAGTAGTCAGGGTCCCGAAACTGACGAAATCGGTGGTGAATCCGGTAAAGCTTCCCTCATATGAAATCATGCCAAGATCATGCACTATTGCAGGTAACTTTATCACTTTGGAGCCTGGCAGGCCTATGCGTTCAATATCCTCAGCCATGGTTTGCATTTCATGGAAAACTATATGGAGGTAGCTGTCACTGACTGATGGCAGGCCTGAGATATCGAAATCAAAACCCATCCTTGTTGATCCGGCATACTCTATGCTGATGTTGCGTCCTTTCATCTCTGCCACGGTTCCGCTTACCCTTCCTGAAAGGCTGACAGTTTCGTTGACGCCTGCAAGAGGCCAGACAAACTGTGCAAGATCGCCGGAATGGAGCCATAAATCTTCAAGGACGATATCGAACCTGACCTTATTGATGAAATCGGACCATCCTGCCTCGCCCTGCGGACGCAGAATTATCTTCTCCGCCACAATTGAACTGGAGTCTGTCAGAATGTCAATATGCCTGAAGGCAAGGCCGTTACCAATTATTGTGGCACTCATGTTAAGGCTTTTGCAGTTGAAGCCGCCGGACTCAGTGAAAGCCATGTTCCTTATGTCCATGCTTATTGAATCAGATACAATACTCAGGTCCCTGACCTTGGTGCTGAGAGAACTTATTCTCAGATCCTTAAAGTTTACGTGTCCTTGCTGCGACCCTATTGTGTCATCCCTGTCTAAGAAGCGTAAAGGAGCCGTTAAAAATTTCAATATCCGAAAAGCTTATCTCAAGGCTCTTTGTGGTGTCACTGGCCTTGTCGCTCCTTGATTGAATCGATGTAACGTGAGAGGTTCAGTGACCCCTGAAGTATCCGTTATCATCCTGAAGTCAGGTTCATACAGCTCGGCCCTGCCAAACCTGAACACTTTTCCCGACGGATTAAATTCCCTCACCCTCAGATCAAGCCTCCGTGACGGCAAGGAGGGTATCACCGTTGTGATCCTTAAAGAGTACGTCATTAAGCACGATCTTGTTGAAAATGGTGTAGGAGGCTTTTCCGATGCGGATCTCAGCCCCTGTCTTTTTTGACAGGGTTTCTGTAAGAAAATTTACAATAAAGTCCTGAACCCTGGGAGTCTGTGCCAATAGAAAAGAAACGGCCGGTATCATAATAAGCACCGTTATAATTATGAGAAGTATCCTGCCGATTTTTTTAATAATTTTGGCCATTCCTGCTGAAAATTCCCGCCGCAGGCGAAGTTAATAAAAAAGGATATAACAAAAATGGTGCCCGCCATCACGATACTTGCGATAGAATCATCCTGTGATGATACGTCTGCCGCTGTCATAAGCGATGGTTATGTGCTTTCAAACCTTATAGCCAATCAGGATATACATAAAGCCTACGGCGGAGTTGTTCCTGAACTGGCGTCCAGGGCACACCAGGCCAACATCATCCCGGTGGTCGATCAGGCATTATCCAAAGCGGGAAAAAGCCGGAATGACATCAGCGCAGTGGCCTTCACACGGGGACCGGGCCTGCTGGGATCATTGCTTGTCGGCACTTCCTTTGCCAAGGGTTTTGCCCTCGTTCGCGATTTACCACTTATCGAAGTCAACCATCTGCAGGCTCATGTGATGGCGCATTTTGCCCTTGAACCTGGCCGCGATAACCGGACACCCGGATTTCCGTTCCTGTGTCTGCTGGTATCAGGCGGACATACACAGCTGATAGTAATGCATGACCACCTGTCGATGGAACTTATCGGAAATACAATCGATGATGCTGCAGGAGAGGCTTTCGATAAATGCGCCAAAGTAACAGGGCTTCCATACCCCGGCGGCCCGGTCATCGACAGGCTGGCCGCCGCAGGGAATCCCCATGCTTTTATCTTTGCCAAACCGCGTATAAAAGGATTGGATTTCAGCTTTTCGGGCCTCAAGACAAGTTTTCTCTATTTTCTGCGTGACAGGGTCAGGGAAGATGAGAATTTCATTGCCGGCAAATATGAATGACATCGCAGCGTCTCTGCAAAACACAATCATTGAAATACTTGTCTCAAAACTTGTGAAAGCATCAAAAGAGACGGGTATAACGGAGATCGGAATTGCAGGTGGCGTATCGGCAAACACAGGACTTACGAAAAGCTGTGCAGAAGGAGGCAGCAAAGCGGGGGTGGAACCTGTTTCTGCCTGAGCTGCGCTACACCACCGATAATGCAGCAATGATAGGTGTGACAGCCTATTACAAATACCTCAGGTCTGAGTTCGCTGACCACAGTGTGGTACCGCAGGCACGGATGCAAATGTAACTTTCAGGGTCTGCTTTAAAAAGCCTCCTTGCCCGGGTAGAAGTATCGTTTCCTGGCAATATTTTCAGGATAAATGAAATAGTCAAGGTCAGCCTCGGCACACTTCCTGCCTTCACCGTCAAAGAGACTGCAAAAGCAGCTTCGCACTTTTCTCTTCACGGCTGATGATGGAAGCTTCAATACTGACAGCTCCCTTACTGATATACACAGGTTTAAGATACTTCACTGTCATTGAGGATGTTACTCCGGAGGTGCCTGCTTTGACGTTGACGCACCAGGCTCCTGTTTCATCAAGCAGGGTGGCAATTATCCCTCCGTGAAGCACGTTGGTATAACCCTGGAAATGAACTGACGGCTGCCACTCAGCATATAGTTTCTCGTCATCTTCCTCAAAAGTGAGTTTCAGTCCTGCCGGATTTGCCGGTCCGCACCCGAAACATAAATTTTGCTCCGGATCAAATGGATTCCTGATTTTTCTTCTCTGCGGCATCATTTTTTTTTTTTCTTTTTTGCCTCCGGGCCAGCCAGGAGCTCATGTAGAATATTGATATCACCAGGTAACTTATCCCGACAGTAAATGTTACTATGGCAAGCGATACCGATGGTTCCTCTTCCGGAGTGGTTGCCATCCTGTGCCGGTAAAAGTAACCGAATATTGTCATAAATATTACGGTAACGGCAAGGCCCAGTCCAAGAAAAACCATGGTACCGTCAATCACAGTGGTGCTCTGATACAAGGGACTTTTCGTGAAATTCCTGTAAGTGGTCTTTGCGTACTCTTCGGCTCTCTTCCTGGCTTCAGCCTGCCTGTATGTAACCCATGCCTCGTAATTCTTCCTGACCTCTTCCTGAGTTATATTACGGCCGTGCGGGTGTGATGTGAGATACTCGTAGGCCTCAGTGATTCTGATAAACATGTCCTGAGCCTCTTCCGAATGATTGCGGTCAGGATGGAACTCCATAGCCTTCCGCCGGTAAGCCTTCCTGATCTCGTCATCGGAAGCTCCCTGCCTGACACCCAGAACTTTGTAATAATCCCACAGATTCATATGCCCGATTGGAATTACTAAATAAGGATATTTTATCTCACCAATTCCTTTTAATGCTTTGTTTTTTTCCTGATTATTCTACTTTTGCAGTTTATAATGAATCTAAATAAGCCGGTTTATGGCCAGTTCTCATTTACTTTTTGCTTTTGGATTAACACTTTTTGCAGGACTTGCCACCGCAATAGGGGGCATGATCGCCTTCTTTGCCAAAAGGACAAAAACGACGTTTCTGGCTTTTTCACTCGGCTTTTCTGCCGGAGTGATGATATTTATCTCTTTCACTGAAATTCTTACCCAGGCAGGTGATAAGCTGCAGTTTTCCTACGGTCAGGATACAGGCTGCCATGGCTTACTTTCATTGCATTTATCGGCGGAATAGCTTTATCAGCAGTAATAGACAAGATCCTTCCTTCGGAGGGCAATCCGCATGAACTCAAGAGGGTGGAGCAGATGAATCCGGGAAGCGCGTTACCCTGACAAGCCTGAGTGTAAAAGCAGCGGTAAGCAGGACGATCACGGGCCATCACGTCGGTCAGGGACCATAAGCTGATGCGGATAGGGACTTTTACAGCGATTGCAATCGGTGTGCACAACTTCCCGGAGGGTATTGCCACTTTCATGTCTGCGATGTCTGACGTGACAGTCGGTATCAGCATCGCTATCGCCGTGGCCATTCACAACATTCCTGAAGGAATAGCCGTTTCGGTGCCTGTGTATTACGCGACCGGGTCAAAGAGGAAAGCATTGCTCTGGTCAGTCCTGTCAGGGTTTGCAGAACCTGTGGGTGCATTGGCCGGTTATTTCATCCTCTCCTTGTTCCGGAGTGACATTATTCTCGGATTTGTCTTTGCAATGGTGGCCGGGATAATGATTTACATATCATTTGACGAGCTTTTGCCGGCAGCCCATAAGTACGGAAAGCACCATGTGGCCATTTACGGTCTCATAAGCGGTATTATCGTTATAGGAATCAGTCTTATCCTTCTGCGATTAAGCCCGGATCAGATATCAACTGTGTAATCAGGGCTTGTGGAAATCAGTGCTGGATAGTTTTTGACAGCTTCAGGTTCATGCTTATGCCTGAACAGGACGGCAAAGAGTATTGCCACCACAAGGGCATATGCTGCAAACGAAAACCAGATACCCTTCCAGTCAAATGTGCCGCTATCAAGTACAAAGAACTTATCGATGACTATTCCGCTGATGCGGCTCCCAGGAATGCACCGAAGCCGTTTGTCATCATCATGAACAGACCCTGGGCACTGGCCCTGATCTCCGGTGCACTCTGCGTCTCCACGAAGAGCGAACCTGAAATATTGAAGAAGTCGAAAGCCATCCCGTAGATAATACACGAGAGTACTATCATCCACAGTCCTTCTGCCGGGTTGCCAAGACCGAAGAGCCCGAAACGAAGGATCCATGCAACCATGCTCATGAGCATGACTTTCTTTATGCCGAACCGTTTGAGGAAAAACGGAATTGTCAGGATGAAAAGCGTTTCGGATATCTGGGATATTGACATTATAATTGCCGGGTATTTCACGGCAATGAGATCCTTATATGCAGGAATGTCTGCAAAATCGTGGAGGAAAGTGTCGCCGTAGGCGTTTGTCAGTTGCAGGGCTGCACCCAGCAGCATGGCAAAAATGAAGAATAGTGCCATCTTGCTGCTCCTGAAGAGCTTGAAGGCATTAAGCCCCATTGTTTCAACCAGGCTTTTCTTGTGGCCTCCTCCCAGTGGCGGACACTTGGGAAGGGTGAATGCATATATGCCGAGCCCGAGTGATGCAGCAGCTGCCACATAGAACTGCAGTGATGAGGTTTCGAAGCCTGAGAGGCTCACAACCCACAATGCCACAATGAATCCTATGGTGCCCCAGACCCTGATCGGGGGATAATCCCTGATAATGTCCATACCCTTGTTCTTCATGGAACTGTATGCCACTGTAATTGCCAGTGCGATGGTGGGCATGTAGAACATCATGGTGAGAAGCATGACCCAGAAAAAGGTGTCAGGACTTTTTACTGCTGGCAGGAGTGAGAGCATGACTGCACCGCAGATATGAAAGATACCGTAGAGCCTCTCGGCATTGACCCACCTGTCAGCAATGATGCCTGCAATGGCCGGCATGAAAAGAGAGGCAAGACCCATGGTTGAAAAAATAGCGCCGAACTCAGTCCCTGACCAGTTCTTGTTCTGAAACCAGTATGCCCCGATTGTCAGCAGCCATGATCCCCAGATAAAGAACTGGAGGAAGTTCATAATGATTAACCGGTTCTTGAGCCCCATCTTCTTAATATTTGTATGTCAGTTATTTGGTTCCGAAAAGTCTGTCACCGGCGTCACCGAGACCGGGTACAATGTATCCCTGGCTGTTGAGGTGACTGTCGAGGGCTGCCAGGTATATATCCACGTCAGGGTGGTCTTTCTCCACCCGCGCCACACCTTCGGGCGCACCCACGATACATACCAGCCTGATTATTGTTGCACCTCTGTTTTTAATTGCCGTGATAGCTGCACTGGCGCTGCCTCCGGTGGCGAGCATGGGATCAAGAACCATAACCACTGCTTCTGCCAGATTGGAGGGGAATTTGGCAAAGTACTCAATAGGAGCCAGGGTCTCATGATCACGGTAGAGTCCGATATGACCTACCTTCGCGGTAGGGATCAGGTTGGTAATCCCCTCAACCATCCCGAGCCCTGCCCTCAGTACCGGAACAAGGACGATGTCCTTCGACAGCTCCGATGTGGTGCAGGAAGAAACAGGCGTATCAATAATGACCTGTCGCATGGGCAGATCCCTCGTGATCTCGTAAGCCATCAGACCCGCAATCTCATTTACGTTCTCCCTGAAATCCCTGGTTCCGGTCTCTTTCCTCCTGATCAACGACAGCTTGTGTGTAATCAGGGGATGATTGATAAGCTTCAGCATGGTTTGTTAACTGATCTGTATCCGGTTATTTTATGTCGCCAGAGAAAGCAGGAAATGCATTTCAGAAAGCATGATAACCGTTTTCGATCTTATTCCTTATTTAAATTTTGCAAACTTGTAAGTAAGACCTACCCCGATGACTTCCTTGAACTGAGCACGTTTGCCCATAATTGCTTCGCCCTCATTGCCTTCATCAACCTTAATAAGAACATCGTCATCATAAATCAGGAGGGTGTTGACAGTTGCTGACAGGAACTTATTGACCTTGAGCACCAGGAATGTCTCCCAGCTGACATCAATATTTTGCGGGTTATGGAGATAATTTGAGAACAGGTCAAGCCTTGTAGCAAAGCTTGTATTCTTGAATAGCTCATCTTTCTTGTATGTCAGGTTGGCATAAGCTCCAAACTCACCCCTGAACTTTTTCCCCGGTTCAACACCAAAGGCGCCGATGTCAGAAAGATACTGGTCATTGACAATTGTGTTTTTTGATGTCAGCGGGGACAGGAAAGCTGAGAATTCAGGTATTGGCTTATAGTCCATACCAAGGGAGAACAACAGATAAGCCAGGAGCGAGTAAATCAGAGATCTTATTCTCGGTGTCGGGGTAGTTATAGCCGTCAGACATCTGTGTCTTGAAACTCATAAGTGCAGAATAGTACCACTTTTCCGAGGCCTTCAAGCCATACTTCGACTGAAAATCGATTCTGTCATCGGTCTTGGTCCACTCCGGGGTACCTTCCTTCAAACGCATCATTCCGTAGCCGAGAATAAGGGCATTGTCCCATGCCGACTTATTCTTCCTGTAGTTGGCGGTCAGGTTGAGAAGTCCGTTTAAACTGTAGGAGTTTTGTCCCCCTGCCGCCCAGTTGGTGAATGAGCTCTGACCCAGGTTGAGTGAGAATATTCCGCCTGTGCGCCACACTGTGTCAGCGACCTGATTCTGTGCCATGCAATTGAAACTGGAAAAGATCAGACCAGCCAGTATAACAACAATTGTTTTTTTCATTGTTATCAGTTAATGTTAATTTAAGTTTGTTTATTTATTATCAAGGCTTCCGAACACTTTCTGAAGAATGGGGGTGACCCTGGCCGAGACCTCTTTTCTTATCTTCAGCTCCTCACCCTCAACTTTCAGGAACATCCCGTCAAGGGCCTTTTTTGTCAGGAAGTCGTCAAGATCGGTCGTCACCGGTTTAAATCCGGCCAGTCTGCCTGCAATGCTGTTGGCAATTGTATTCCATTTACCTGTAAGTGTTGTCCAGGATTCCTGTGCTGAAATTCCGGCAACAATCTCTTTGTTGGTTGAGATGCACTTATCTTTGGCCTGTAGAGGTTGTACAGCTCATTATAAGTGGTCTTTACAAGGTATTGCGTTGCTGCATTGTCAGCGCCTCTAAGTATACCGAAAGCATCGGTAACAGTCATCTGCGTCACCGAATTGACGAAAATAGGAGCGACTTCTTTGGCAGCATCCTCTGCCGCCCTGTTTATGCTGAGCACGACATCCTCCAGCAGCTTCTCACCGCCAGGTATCTTACTGACATTCTCAACTATCGTCTTTGCTTCATCAGGCAGCGGTATCTTCACTGCCAGGTCACTGTAATAGCCCCCTTCCGATGACAGTCTTCCGGCGGCATTTTTTGCACCCACGATCAGGGCTTCCTTCAATCCGCTGATAACGTCAGCCTCAGTCAGTTCCTGTACTGTTGACGCTGTCTGCAGGATCTGCGTCAGCTCAGCACAGCCGGTAAACAGGAATACTGACAGAATAATAACAGTTATTCTGAATTTCATGTTTAAAAGATCTCGTATAACAGATAAATCACAGGGACTGATAAGGCAAAACAGACTCGGTTCCGGATCCTTTATCTCGAGGATCTCAATGACAACATATTTGCTCATGCCTCTCCATGGAAGCGGTTTGATATATTCCTTGTAACGGACTTCCACAAATTTGCCGCTGGCTCTCTCAAGTGTCGATGCAATGCTGTCATTAACAATACTGAACTCAAATTCATTGCTTTGTATCGCACCCGGTGTGGGTGTTTTGAACCCGGTCTGAATGAGCTTTCCTTCCCAGGTCTTGAATATGTATCCTTTCCTGACGAGGTAATTCAGGTCACCTGCTTTTACTCCTTCACCAAATACAAAGTAATGCCTCCACCAGAAAAGCCCGGCAGCTACAATCAGTAAGATAAAGAAGCCGATCTTAAGTCCTTTTTTCATAGTTAACAGTTTAAATTTGTCAGTCCTTGACCTCGTCCTTGTCGTCGTCCCTGAACTTTTCCTTGACTTCTTTAAATGTGGCTTTCATTGTGTCCCAGATTGAATCTGCGCCCTCCTTAACTGCATTCCCATGCCTCTCCTCCTGATTCCTTCAGGTCTTTAAGCTTCGACTTGCCCTCATCCATCTTGAGCTCGAGCTTATCAATGCTTTCCTGATATTTTAATTTGGTTTCAGCTTTTGCACCTTTGGCTTTTTCCCTTAGCCTGTCAATGTCAGCTCTCCACTCGTCAAGCTGAGATTCAATTTTCTGCTGATAGTTTTCTTTTTGTTCCTGGTTTTCCATGATCTTAAGTATTTAAAATGTTTGTAGCTAATATAGCTTGACAGTATTCAGTTTATCAATGAATTTCTGAACAACAGCAGTCTGTTCATCGATCTTCTGTTGCATAACAAACTGCTCGTTCTTATTCAAGAGGTATCGATTCGTCTGCCTGTGCAATTGATGATTCAGCTTTCTTGATATTACTTTCCGCTTTGCTGATATCTTTCTGCAATTTCTTTTTAGTCTTGTTCATTTCCTTGATCCGGGCTGCCTGAGCCTCTTTTTCCGGCCCTGTATCCATGCCAATCATGACAGAGTTTTCCCTGTTTATATCTGTTGACAGCTGGCTGAGCTGACCGTTCATCGTCGCGAGATGTTTCCTGTTCTTTGGAAATTGTGGTTCTGCTTGACTCAGCCTTCTTCTGGGTTTTTGAATAGCTGTTCTCCAGGCTGCTTAACTGACCGGTCAGGTCTTTGAGTTTCTTTTCTTCAGCGGCTACCTCATCCTTGATGAACTCTATGTACTGATCCTTTGCAAACGCTTTGAGGTAATCTCTGGCTGCCATCATCTGTGCATCACCAAGAGCCGGTTCAAGGTACTCGTCCTTTTTCAGCTCGATACAAACCATTAATTTATTAAGCGTATCCTGATTGACCAGCTTGCTGTACATGTTCACCGGATTCGGTGATATTTTTTTCAGCATAGCCCCGAATATTGTCATCATCCCGTCTTCTGTAACGACTTTTGACTTGGTGCCGGCCTCTATCTGTTTTATCCAGTTCTTTAACGTCTTCTCGTAGTTAACTTCCGGGATCGTGACGCTTATTCCCGGGTGCATGTATTTGCCGACAAGAAGGCTGTCTTCCATTATGGTTATAGGCTTCTGAGCTCTCAAATTCAGGGCCGGAAGCATTAATACCAGACAAAAAATGAGGTAGAAATTTTTCATTACAAAATTTAGTTTAGGTACACCGATAAAGGTAATATTATTCCTGAAAATCTGCAAATCAGCCCTCGGAATTTTTGATTTCAACCTTCATTCACTGGCTGAGGAGACCGAGCGCTTTCAGAGTGGCATTTTCACCTGCTTTTATGATCTCTCCGGCCTTGTAAAAGTCATATATTTCGAAAGAATTCCTTGAGATATTTACCGTAATGTCTATCTGGTGGTTCACCAGGGTAAGGTCGGTAATCTGCCTTAGCATAATGCCGATACTGCGGTTGCTGAGGTTAAAGAGGCCAATGCTGTCCTTGTTGTTTCCGGGTATCTCTTTGGCCAGCTTTGCCTGAATACTTCTGATCTTTCTGATATATTTGTTGTCAGCCGGTTTTTCTTCCGGTTCCTTTTTGGGTTCAGGAGGTATATCTGCATTGACGTTGACAATTGCCAGGAGGTCGTTTTCGTGACGTTTTATCCTGTTGATGGGTACAGGATTTACCAGCCCGCCGTCTACATAAAAGTCTTCTCCTATCCGGAAGGGCTGGAAAACGGTCGGGATCGAGATGGAAGCCCTGATGGCATCATAAAGATCCCCTTCAGTGAAGACTTTCTCTTTTCCTTTGAGAATGTCAGTTGCCACTGCACAGAAAGGTATCCGGAGATCTTCAATGTTCCGGTCCGGAACAATTTCCTTTATCTTTTCAATTATCTTCTTTCCCTTGACCAGGCCCCTGCTGCTGAGGGTCACATCCGTCAGCCTGAGTACTTCCATCTTATCGATGGTGGATACCCATTCTTCGAACTGCGGCAACATTCCTGATGCATAAATGCCACCGACAAGTGCACCCATTGAGGTGCCGGCTACAGAGGTAATGTTATAACCCTGCTGTTCGAGCACTTTAATAGCACCTATATGGGCAAATCCCCTTGCTCCCCCGCTGGACAGAACCAAAGCAATATTCTTTTTCATGTACTGTGCCGGTTACTTCAGATTAAAGTCCTTGTTTCAGTTCCCCTGCCACGGCACTGAAGATTTTCATATTCTCAATGCCTGTCCCGGGAGTAATCTCACAGCCTGCAGACACTATCGCACGTCTGCCGGCTTCTTCAAAGAATGAACGGGTGCTTTCGCGTATCATCTCCTCATCTCCGTCCTGGATGACGGACACAGGGTCGCTCTTGCCTGAAAATACCTGCTTTTCTGACAGCAGTGTCAGGGCCTCAGCGACAGAACCTGTCCGGTGATCAATGTCAATGATATCAGTGCCGGTCCTGATGACATCATTAAGTATTGCCGAAATATTTCCGCATATGTGAATTTTTGCATAAGCTCCGCAAGAGTGTATATGGTCGACAAGGACCTTCTCACGACTGAAGCAGAATTCCCTGTAGAGCTCCGGTGATATAAGCGAACATACTGAATCGCCGATACCGATGCAGTGAGCACCGGCCTTCACCTGTCCGGGTAATGAAGCTGACAGCACTTTCTGTTATTACATCAAGTGCTTTGTGCACCCTGTCCGGATACTCGTAGAGGTCTGTAAGGGCAAGATTGATATCCCTTATATCGCAGTACTCTGCCAGGGGGCCCTCCACCCATCCGCAGATGAAGAAACTGCCGGAGGTCGTTTGCCTGTACTCTCCGATCTCAGCGACACGCTCTTTCATCCGGCTGTGTTCTGACGTCTTCCTGACAGTAAGACGGTCAATGTCGGTTATATCTCTTATAGCATACTGCTGCACCTTAGGCAGGTCATTTTCAGGGTATGAGAGCACAGTGCCAAAGGCTTCAGCCTCTGCATAAGCATCAGACATTGTATTTACCCAGTCGGACTGAAAATCTGTGGCACAGAGAATATTGGCACTGCATTTATGCCTGGCGCTGAGGCAGAAGTCTCTGTATCTCACTCCTGCATAAGCGGCAGCAAAGCGCATCATGATAGGATGGAAGGGTACCCTGTCAGTCTTTCCTGCCCTCTATGAAATCAATTGTCCTGTTGAGTGAGTTCATGGTTCTGCCTGATAATTATACGCCTGCAATTCTCTGCTTGTACTCCGCCAGCGCCTCGTCAAGCCTGTCCCTTGCCGTGGTGTCTCCCGGCACATTATGTGAAGGATGAATATAAAGCTTCACTCCCCTGTCGGCAAGTATCTCAGCCACTGTTGTTATCGTCATCCAGACGCATGTGACGAAGGCCATGGTCGAGACGGGTCCTATCTTGTCGTGATGATTCTTAAGCCTGACTGAGGCATCTTCAGTAGGAGCACAGGTGTCAACCACAATATCCGCTATATCAAAAATGGTCTTGCCTGAAGAGTGCCTTGTCTTCTTGCCCGTTGCCGCTGCCGCTGAACCGAATACGACAACCTTCATCCCTTTTTTCTTTGATTCGAGGGCTATGTCAATATTCACGTTGTTAATTCCGGAATGGGAGAAAAGCCACATTGTATCGCGACTGTCGAAAGTGTAACCCTTCATGATCTCCACACCGTAACCTTCAACCCTCTCAAGGAAGACGAACTGATGTACTCCCATCTCACCCGTGATGTGAGTGAAGAAACTCAGGGGGATCTCTATCATCGGATGAAACCCGACAAACCCTCCGATCCTGGGATACATCTCCTCGATGGGCAGGGTGGCATGACCGCAGCCGAAGGTATGAACCCACCTGCCGCACTCAATTGTATCAGCCATCACGGCCGCCGCCTTTTGAATATTATCCATCTGTGTTTCTTCAATACGGGACATGACATCCCGGGTATTCTTCAGCCATTCAGTTGCTAACATGTTTTCTTCGTTTTATGATTTATTTTGATTGTGTTTTAATTTTCTGAATATCATCACGGCGAGGATGACCAGAACGGCCAGCTCAACAAATGTAAAGGTGGTGAGGTGTGTTATCCCGAAGTTCTCTGCCACCAGTCCCATTGAATAGTTTACCAGAATATTGCCTATCAGAGCGACAGCCATAACGAAGCTGAAAGCTGTCCCGGAGATGTCAGGATACCTGTTTCCCACGATGCCGAGCATGGTCGGGAAGCCGGCTGCAAGACCAGTACCGAGAAGGGCAAATGCCGCCGCTGACCATAACTATTGAACCGCTGAAAACCTTATCAGGACCAGTGCAGCAAATATTATCAGGAATGATGAGAAAAGCAGTCTCTTCTCTGACACCTTGCGGAAAACGCTGCCGATCAGCAATCTCATGACTGTCATCCCGGCAACATATGATGAGAGGGCTATAAGGGCGCTGCCCTGTGAAACAGAGAGCTGATCAATAAGATAGGTTGTTGTCCAGTTGTTGATAAGACCTTCGAATGCGCTCTGGAAGAAAAGGAAGAAGGCAACAAGCAGTATCACACCGTCTCTGACTAAGTCCGTTTATCATTTTCATGGAGATGCCGCCGGACTGCTTTGCAGGAGGGAAGACAACCAGGAAGAAGATAATTGCAGCCGCCAGGGTAAGAAAACCGGTAGCAGATATGATAACTTCAAAATCAACGGATTTCTCAAGGATGCTCAGCAACAGCGGCATGCCAAGAGCCCCTATCCCGAAGAACACTCCGAGCAGGCTCAGGTCAGCACCCTTGCCTGTGGTGCTTATGTCAGCGACGACAGCATTGGTGGCTCCGTTGATCGCTCCGCCACCCAGTCCTATCATCAGTACAGAGATTACAAGGAGTCCTGTTGTACCTGTAAAAGCCAGTCCCTCAAAACCGGCAAACATCAGCAGGGAAGAAATGACAAGAAGTGGTTTGTATCCGTACCTGTCGCATACCGGCCCGAAGAGGAGTGACCCTCCGATTATTCCCAGGGGCATTATTGAGAAGAGCGTTCCGGCACCGACGGCATCAAGAGAGTGTTTGATCATCAGGTCAGGCAGCACGGAACCCAGGGTAAGGAGTCCAATGCCAAAGAGCAGCATGCCAAGACATGCAGACCAGAAGACCTGTTTACGGTTGTATAGCCTGGTCATTTGTTCTGTTTCAGATCGTCAAGAAATTTCTTTGCGAGGAAACCGGCGCCATATACGCCGGCATCACCTGCCAGAGAAGAAACTTCGAAGCTCACCTGCTTTATGCTTATCGGCTGCGCCCATTTCTCTGCTTCCCGCTTAATGTCAGGAATAAGCTCTGTCGCCGGCCCGAATACGCCTCCGCCGAAGATGATCTTTTCAGGATTGAACAGGCTGACAAGATTGGCTGCAGCCATGCCCCAGTATTCAACTGCCTGCTGTATTATTTCAGTGGCGACAGAATCGCCGTTATGGTAAGCAGAGAAGACGTCCTGTGTAGTTACTTTCCCGGCATTGTCAGCCCTTAACTCACCATCATATGAAATATGTTTCATGAGGTACTCGGCAGCCTGCCTGGCAATGCCCTCGCCTGATGCATAATATTCAAAGCAGCCGCAGATGGCATACCTGCTTTTGAAAGGCCTGCTCAGCGCCATCCATCCTATGGCACCTGCAATGCTGTCTGCTCCGCGGAGTATCTCCCCGTTGACTAAAATACCGGCGCCTATGCCTGTGCCCACAGCCAGGAAGATCACATCCCTGCACCCCCGGGCATTGCCTTTCCAGACCTCACCTGATATATAGCATGACCTGTCGTTTACGATCACAACGGGCAGTTGCTCAGCAACGGTCCTGATTTCTTTCATGAGAGGGTAGTCATCCCATCCCGGAATATTGGGAGCCCACACTGTTCCTTTTTCCTGGCGGCTTATACCCGGAACGGATATGCCGATCGCTTCCACCGGATCATTGTTACTGCCGGCTTGCGCCAGCATCAGAGCTGCGGTGACAGTAACAAGGTTACCAACCTCTGTTCCCCTGCGGTTACCGATGGCAAGGGTTTCCTTTGCACTTATGTTGCCGGAGTTGTCAAACAGCGCAAAGGCAATTTTTGTTCCACCAATGTCAATTCCTAAAAGTGCCATGATATCAGTTTATTATTGTCATTTTTTCATTATAAAACATCCCTTTCAGTTCTTGATCCTTGTCCATCACAATGAGATCAGCCCTGGCTCCTGGAGAAATGACACCGCGGTCAGTTGCCTTTATCAATTGTGCAGGGTAGAGGGAGGCCATCCTTAACGCCTCTTCAGTATTGATGCCCGCATGAGTGATGCAATTTTTTACAGCTGCATGCATTGTAAGCTTTGAGCCCGAAAGCGTGCCGTCAGGCAAAGTATAGCGATCATTTTGTCTGACATGCTGATAAGCACCATGATCATTTTCTTCAACGGCATCCGAGATCAGGAAGAGCCTCTCCTTCATTATTTTCTTGGCCATTGTCAGCACGGAAAAGTCCACATGAATGCCATCGGCGATGATGCTTGCACGCGCTTTATCGGAGTTGAAGACCGCACCGGGGAGACCGGGGTCACGGTGATGCAGCGGCGACATGGCATTAAAGAGATGCGTTGTAGTCTCAATGCCATGGGCGAACCCATCTGAGGCCTCCGTGAAGGTGGCGTTGCTGTGCCCGGCGGCAACGGTCACCCCATTGTCCCTGAGGATACTGATAATCTCAGGTGTGCATACCTCAGGAGCAACGGTCATCATCTTAATGAGGCCGTCAGCCTCTTTCAGGAGGGTGGTTATCCCGGATACAGTCGGGCGCCTGATGAGCTCTTTGACATGAGCGCCTCTCTTTGCGATACTTATGTATGGACCTTCGAGATGCAGCCCCAGAATTGCGGGGTGAGGATTCTCCCTGACGGTTTTGAATGCACTGCTTATGACTTCATCGGTGTTTGTCGGAAGAGCCAGCAGGAAGCCGGTAGTGCCACTGCTGAGGATAGCGGCAGTGATGGCTTCCAGGGCCTCGGGTGATGTATTGGACGAAAAGAGATATCCACCGCCGCCAGCAATCTGAAGATCGATATGTCCTGGCGCAACCAGAAAGCCCATGCAGTCAATAGTTTTTACATCGGGAGGCAATGATAAAAAATCAGAAAATCCCGTGACCCTGCCTCCTGAAATAAGGAGTGCCTTGTCACTTATCATCTCACTTCCGGTGAAGAAAGTTGCATTTATTAAAGCTATGTGCATCGTGTTTTGTTGCTTCTGAAAAAATATTCAACCGCCCTCCAAAGATATAATTTTCCCGTCGTGATAATTTTGTGTAAATTGTAATCTCTTTTAACAATATCAGGTATAAATAAACTCACCATGGGAAACAGCAAGCGCAGGGAATTCCTTAAGAAGAGTGTTCTCGGGATCACAGGAGCAACACTTCTGCAGGGAAATGCCAGATCAACAGAATCCCCGGATGTCAGGCAGGGAAAGATTGCTGAACTTCCTTCCCGGGTGCTCGGCAGGACAGGCATCAGGGCACCTCTGATCAGCCTTGGTGCCGGGGGTGCCTATGACCCTAATTTTGTCCGGGCTGCCTATGATGCCGGCATCAAACTTTTCTTTTCCGCAACATATTATGGTGAAGGGAACAATGAAAAAATGGTTGGCGAAGGCCTGAAGGGTCTTCCCAGGGATTCTTTCGTTGTCGGAACGGCGGTTCCGGCTGACGGGTTTGACAACAGGCAGGGGAATTTCAGTTCCGGGTTTGATCCGGATGCCTACATCAGGAAAGCTGAAGCATGCCTTACGCGGTTCGGCCTTGATTATGTTGACTTCTTTTTGTTTCCGTTTGCCGGTAAGCGCGAATCACTTTTGCATGAACCGTTGCTTAAAGCTCTTTCAAAACTTAAGGCAGAGGGGAAGACGCGCTTTCTCGGAGCAGCAACGCACAACAACTGTGAGGATGCCCTGCGGCTGGCTGCAGACAGCGGAATATATGACATAGTAATGACCGCATATAACTTCACCACAGAAAACAAGGAGAAAATGAATGAGGCGTTGGCCTATGCTGCCGGTAAGGGAATTGGCATTCTTGCTATGAAAACTACTGCCGGCGGGTTCCGCGACAAAAACCGCACTCAGCCGGTGAATACCAATGCGGCATTAAAGTGGGTTCTGCAAAATGAAAATATTTCAACCATTGTTTCAGGGATGAGCTCTGTGGAGCAGATGAAGAAGAACCTGACAATGATCAGCGATCTCAGGATGACCCCGGATGAACTGAAAGACCTTGAGCTGGCAGTATCAGGTCCTGAACCGGGTCTTTACTGTCACCAGTGTCGCCGTTGCGTGCCGCAGTGCCCTTACAACCTCGAGATACCGGCTGCCATGCGAAGCTATATGTATGCCTATGGCTACCGGAATACCAGGCTGGCAAAAGCAAACCTCGAAGATGCCGGTTTTGACGGAAGCTGCTGTGAGAGTTGTTCATCATGCAGTGTGAAATGCACAGCAGGATTTGATATCAAAGAAAAAATCCGGGATATCTCCCGCCTGAGAGAAGTCCCGGATGAGTTTCTGTCAGCCTGACAGTGTCTCAGGAGCAACTCAGTTGACTGTTTCTTTTCTTGTCAGATAAAGATCATGGAAGTCAAAGCTGAAATCTGTCAGCGGGGAGATGGCTTCCATCGTTATCGAAGATGGCTTACCGTCTTTATCAAGTGCGAAAACCACAAATGCGTCGGCGTCGAGGGTTCTGTCATCCCATTTGACTATGTAAGTATTTCCCGTGTAAAAGATCATCTCCCCTCGAAGCTTCGGAGACCGCACTGAATTGAACCTGAGCTTTCCTTTAACCGATGAGATGACTATGTCACCAAACCAATCGTCGGTGTAGGTCCCGGTGTAAAGAGCCGGGTCAGTGCACTGGGTTCCCTTCTTCTGCTGTTCCCCGACCTTTGCCCATATTTCATCAGTGACCTTTTTTGCATCAGACTGGTTCTTCAGAACCCGTTCGTGCAGTTCTTTGACCCTGTCGACGCCCTTAATTCCGAAGTAACTGTCCTTGATGGTGTTGGTAATTGCGGTAAAGGCAGCGCCTTCCTGCTGGTTGGTGAATACGATTATTCCAAGTTTTAGCTCTGGGATAAGAGTCACCTGGGTCACTATACCCATCAGCCCTCCGGTGTGGGAGGCTTGCAGGTAACCGCTTACATCTGACAATCCCCATCCGAGGCCATAACCTGAGAAATGTGTGTTATAGGTTGTGCGGCCTCTGACAGGTATTATTGTTTGCGGGGTCCACATCTCATTATGCACTTCCTCGGAGAAGATCTGTTTCTCAAGGTCTTTTCCGTATTTGCCATTGTTCATCTGCATGATGACCCATTTGCTCATGTCAGCCACGCTGCTGAATATTCCACCGGCGGGATTATGCACATCGCTTTCATGTTTTGCGACAACCTGCAGGACACCGTTGACAGGCACATGAGCATCAATTATATTTGTCCTGTCCTTAAGCCTGTTGATCGATGCGGCTGACTTGGTCATGCCAAGCGGCTGCATGATTCTCTCCTCAATGAATT
Organism: uncultured Bacteroidales bacterium; assembly: GCA_963730615.1. Lineage (GTDB taxonomy): Bacteria > Bacteroidota > Bacteroidia > Bacteroidales > VadinHA17 > SR-FBR-E99. The sequence goes on from CAVSSR010000006.1 coordinate 201,151, forward strand.
CTTCCCAGGTGGTCCCGGACACTCTTTCAACAACAACTCCGGCGACAATGTAAAGGAGATTATCATAATCGTATTTCGTTCTGAACGATGATGTCTGTTTGAGATAACGGAGGTTATTTATGATATCCTGTCTTGTAAATGATGCTGAATCGGGCCACATCATCAGGTCGCCGGCACCGAGGCCAAGTCCGCTCCGGTGGGTGAGGAGATCCTTGATGTTGAAATCCTCGGTCACATAAGAATTATAAAGTCTGAATTCGGGAATAATGTCTATGACCTTCGTGTTCCAGGTCAGTTTCCCTTCATCGACAAGGATGCCCAGGGCTGCTGTGGTGAAGGCTTTGGAATTGGATGCAATTGCAAACAGGGTGTTTTCATCCGTCTTCTTTCCGGTGGCTATTGAGCTGACACCGTAGCCTTTCAGGTGGATCACCTTATCGTCTTTCACTACCGCTACGGCAATTCCCGGTACATTAAAGACCTTCATTGTCAGGTTCACCAGACTGTCTATCTGTGGTGATGTAATTGGCTGGGAATAAGCTGAAATGACCAGCAGCAGCACCAGTGTCGTCGAGATAATTTTCTTCATGATTTCAGATTTAAAGATTAAATACTGCAATAAGCACGATCATCACCAGAATGGAGAAAGAATTTATCAGGATAAAGGCATGTCTCGACCTTTTCTCGGTTTCGGGAAGGCTTATGATCTGCCGGAACAACAGAATAAATACAATGTTAAGAACCAGGAGCAACACACCTGCAATCGCAGGCAGGGGCATGAATATGCCGGCAAGTATCCATAGCGCCAGTGATGAAACGATGATCCAGATGAATACCAGGCGTTTTATCTTTTCGCCATCCATTGTGCTGTACAGGGTTTTAATGCCGGCTTTTTCATATTCACTGCCGTATCTGACCAGCAGCAGCCAGAAGTGGGGCATCTGCCAGAGAAACATGAAGAGGGCGAAGAGCATGATTACAGTATCGGTCACGGCTCCTCCCGCGGCTGTATATCCTATAACAGGAGGGATGGCTCCCACAAGTGCCCCGGGCACAATGGCAAGCGTGGTCCGTTTCTTTAGTCCTGTATAGATTACATTATAGAGGAGCACATTCACCAGGCCAAGGAAGAATGGCATCCGGCCACTGAAACCAAGAAGGATGCTGCCGGAGACAAGCAGTATAACCGCGACAGCAATGGCAGCGGGCGGGGTCATGCGACCCGAGGGCAGAGGCCTGCCTGCAGTCCTGGGCATAAGGGCATCACTGTCTCTCTCAGTGTATTGGTTGAGAGCCGAAGCACCTGATGACAGTAGAAAGACACCTGCTGCCACCGCTGTCAGACCACTGTCAGCTCCTCCCGAAGAAATGAGGAAACCTGTCACTGATGAGAACGCAACGGCCAGCGAGAGCTTCCATTTTGTGAGCTCTGCAACCATGGCTGCAGATGACCTGTTATCTGGCATCCTGGCTGAGTGTCTTCAGATATCCGGTGATGACAGCTATGTCAGCCTCTGTGAGTAATGCCTTGTATGATTGCATCAGGTTCTTTGGAAATCCGGCAACTATGTCATCATTGGGATTGTAGATCGAGTTGGTGATGTACGCATCATCAGCCGTTACTGTTGTTTCTGTATTTCCCGAAACAACCGAACGCTGTGAGCCGTACAAGCCCGCGAAGGACGGACCGACAAGCTTCGTGGCGTCAAGCGAGTGACATGCCAGGCATCCTGTATTCCTGAGCAGCTTCAGTCCTTCAGGCTCAGGTACATATGCTGCTGCTGCAAGCTCTTTATACCACCTGTCAAATTCCTCCTGTTCCACAATACGGGTCTTCGATGTCATGGCTGAATGCAACAGCCCGCAATACTCTGTACAAAGGATCTCATAATTACCGATATAATTTGGAGTGAACCACAGGTAATTGTCATACCCGGGAATTGCATCCTCCTTGACTCTGAATGCCGGAATAAACAGGCTGTGATTGACATCTTCCGACACCAGCTCGAGCTTTACCGGTTTGTTGATGGGCAGCACCAGTTCCTTCGACTTCAGGCTGTCGCCGTAAATGAATTCCCACTCCCACATGCGTCCGATGGCCTTTATGACCATTGCATCAGCCGGCACCCTGCGCATCGGTGCAAAGGCTTTCAATCCCACCCAGAACATTAACATCACCAGTGCCAGGGGAACCGCAGTCCATAAGATTTCAAGTTTCATGTTGCTCGAGAACTGTTTTGCTTCTTTCCCCTTTTTCCGGGAAAAATGAATAACAGTGTAGATCATAAAGGCAGTTATCCCTATAATGAAAATGAAGGCTATAATAAAGATGAACAGGAATGCCTTGTCTACTCCTTCTGCCAGATTTGATGCCCCTGTAAACATAATTATCCTTTTTATCTGAAGTAATAATCAACGAATGTAATGATTACAACCAGTGCAAACAGCACGAAGACTCCTGTTACTGCCAGCCTGAGGAACATGTTCTCAAACTTGAGATGCATAAACTGGGTAAGCACTATTGCAACCTTTGTGCAGGCAATTACAAGTGCCAGGACAACTGTAAAAGGTCCGAGGTGAAATCCTGTTGCCAGGACTGAGATAGTGGTAAGAACCAGCAGAATGGCCAGCACAACCGCCAGAGATGAAAATGATGAAATATGTTTTTCTTCTTGCTTCATAGCTATCTCAGGTTATCAGGTAAAGGAGAGGAAACAGGAAAATCCATATCAGGTCTACAAGGTGCCAGTAAAGGGCGCTGTTCTCAAGCATCAGGAAACTGGTGCTGTTAACCTTGCGCGCCCGCACCCTCACCACGTTAATAGACAGCAGCACCATACCTATGATCACGTGCAGTGCATGGAGGCCGGTCATCATGTAGTAAAGGCCGAAGAACAGGAGCTCGCCGTGTGACATGTTCTTCAGAACCGGTGAACCCGGATAGATACCGTACTCAAACTTATGCGACCACTCAAAGTACTTATTTAACAAAAACAGAGCAGCCAGAAGAAGGGTTACAGTTAACAGGAACAGGGTAAGCCGCCTGTCACCTTTCTGCATTGCAGCCAGGGCCATTGCCACGGTCATACTGCTGACAAGCAGGAAGACAGTGTTCATGGTTCCTATGAAAGCGTTCAGCTCTCCGGCTCCGGCATGAAATTCAGCAGAGTACTTCGCCCTGAAAATGGCATATACAAGGAACAGGCCCCCGAAAAGGAACAGCTCGGTGAACAGGAAAATCCACATTCCCAGTTTACCTGTCTCGCTGTCGATATGCTCCGTATGGGTTTGATGAACTGCCATGGATAATCTTCTATTTGGTTTCTTCCTTTTTACCGAAAAAATATGGCCTCGAGGTTATCTCAGGTATCTCTTCAAAGTTCTCATGGGGCGGGGGTGATGGTATCGTCCATTCCAGTGTGACACCGTGCCAGGGATTGGCAGGAGCGATAGCTCCCCGCCGCCTGGCAACCAGAAGGTTACAGACCATGAGAATCAGTCCGGCAAACAGTATGAAAGCTCCGATCGTTGAAAGGAAGTGTCCTGTATGGAACTGAGGCAGGTAATCATATGCGCGTCTCGGCATTCCCTGTATCCCGATGATAAAGAGCGGGAAATAGAGAAGGTTGAACCCGACGAAGTTAAATCCCCATGCAATGTTTGCAACCTTGTTATTGTACATCCTTCCGAACATCTTGGGGAACCAGTAGTGTATTGCAGCGAAGAAGGAGAAGCCCATGCCTCCGAATATGATGTAGTGAAAGTGGGCTACCACAAACGCAGTGTCGTGGGTCTGAATATTGGTTGCCAGGGATCCCAGAACCAGTCCTGTGAAACCACCTATCATAAAAAGAAAAATAAATGAAATGGCGTACAGCAGGGGAGGCTTAAGATCTATTGATCCTCCGTACATTGTTGATATCCAGTTAAATACTTTTACAGCACTGGGTATTGCCACAATGAATGTAAGGAACGAGAAGAACCACCTGGCAGTATAGCTCATGCCTGCTGTAAACATGTGGTGTCCCCATACGAAGTACCCGACAAAGGCAATGGCAAGGCTGGAAATTACAATGGCTCCGTAGCCGAACACAGGTTTCTGGCTGAAGGTGGGGAATATCTCAGTGACGACACCCATGGCAGGCAATATCATAATGTATACCGCAGGGTGCGAATATATCCAGAAAAGATGCTGGAACAGCACCGGGTCACCTCCGAGAGCAGGATCGAAGAAACCGATATTCAGCACTCTCTCTGCTATTACCATCAGAAGGGTTATCCCTATTATCGGGGTGGCAAGAACCTGTATCCATGCCGTGGCATAGAGGGCCCATGGAAAGAGAGGCATCCTCATCCATTTCATTCCGGGTGCACGCATCCGGTGAATGGTGACAATAAAGTTAAGACCGGTAAGAATGGAGGAAAAGCCCAGAATGAAAGCGGCAGTGAGAGCCCAGATGACACTTGTTGACGACTCCACGCTGTAAGGAACATAGAAGGTCCAGCCTGTATCAGGCGGCCCGTTTCCCATGAACTGTGAAAGCAACTCCCAGAAGGGCACCTATGATATAAAGGTACCACGAGAACAGATTCAGTTTGGGAAAAGCCACGTCTTTTGCCCCGATGAGTATAGGCAGGAAAAAGTTGCCGAAAACGGTCGCCAGACCCGGAATGACGATCACAAATATCATGATGATCCCGTGAATGGTGAAGAGACCGTTGTATGTCTGCGGTCCCATGATAGTGCGGCCCGGAGCTATAAGCTCTATGCGCATCAGCAACTCCGAGGAAGGCAGCAACAAAAAAGAAGACGATGACGGCATAGAGGTACATCAGCCCGATCCGCTTGTGATCAGTGGTCAGCAGCCATGACCATATTCCCTTGTGCCTGCCCTGGTATTCCAGGTAGCTTACCTGTGTTTCACTTCCCATACTTGCCTCTTTTTATTTTTTCCTCCGTCTGATCAGCAGAAATGCCAGTATCACCACAGCCAGGAAAATGGTTATTACCCCTACTATCCTTGTGACCTGCAGAGTATATGTTTTGCTGGCAGGATTATATCCGAAACAATATTCCAGGATCTTGTTGGATGTTGGCCGGGCTATCCCTTTCTGTGCCTCGATGATTGCCATCTTAACATCAAAGGGAAGATAGGTGATGCCGTAGAGGTACCGTGTTATCTTTCCGGCAGGACTGAGTATCGTTATCACTGCAGGATGAGCAAAGTCCAGTCCCTGAGGTTTGTACTTAAACCCGACTGCTTCAGTTATGGCGCTGATGTTCTCCTGTTCCCCGGTAAGGTAGATCCAGTCTTTCTGGTGCTCCTTGCTGATGCGCTGCACAAAATTCACTTTCTTTTCCCTGGCTTTCTCAGGGGTGTCGCTTGTGTTGAAGCTGATGGTTATGATCTTGTAATCATCCCCGATACTCATGTCCATTTTGCTCACCACATCGGCAACACCGTCCATCAGGGGACTGCAAATGTTCGGACAGTCAAAATAGACCAGACACAGTATTACCGGTTTGTCAATCAGCTCTCTCAGAGTGACCTTTTCGTTTTCCTCATTGTAAAACCAGAGGTCCAGCGGGATGGTGTCACCGAGGTGTTCAACAACACCTATTTCCACATCCTTAAACTTATAGTCCGCTTTCTTTATATCCTGTGCGGTAATAACCGGCAGGATAAAAAGCAACAGGGTTGCTGCAACCAGATGTCTTGTTTTCATTTTTTCGTTATTTGTTTTTCATCGTCTGAATACATGCCTGCTATCATCAGTGATCCGCCCATCAGCGAGATATCCTTAAGCAGGGCGATAAGAACCATTGGTCTGTCGGTCCCGTGAATGAGATGAGGGATATGGATTGTAAGAATAAACATGAGCAAAAGCCCTGCAAGGATCAGCGTTGACAGCTTGACAAACTTTCTTTGTGATGATACTTATGCTCACTGCAATGAGTATCATCCCCGTCAGAATTATTGTATATCCTCCAAAAGGAATGAATGAGGTCAGCATTCCAACGTAGTAATCCATCATCAGGAAGTGGTTGATCCCGAATATCGCAAATGGCAGGGCGAAGAGGATCCTGCCGACAGGAGTTAAGTTTTTCATATTTCTGCTTGTTTTTGATTTGTCTCCGGTTCCTGTGGGGTCATGGAGTTTACCTCTGAGTGCACTGCCAATAGTATATATATCACGCAGTTTCATCATCACCAGGAAAATAAATCCCCATACGGCAAGAACACCCAGCGTATAGGTAAGGATGATCCAGACAGGGGCTTTTCTGACATTGTTCCACATGGCTCTTTGTGCCACCAGGCTGACAGGAACGGTTATTACACCTGCTTTAATGACGGTATCTTTTGAAACGGCACCAAATACCTCCTCATCAGTAAATTTTGCACTGATTCTGACGTTGCCGGCTGTATCACCCGGCAAGTCAACCGGGATCATGAAGACTGCATTGCCTTTGCTGTCGGTTACCTTCTCCTCATCAACAGGCAGCATGCCGAAATACCGGCCGGCAAGAAGTCTCACGCCGGCCCCGGTGACAGGGACTGTCTTCTCTTCATCGGCCGCCATGGCCATGACGGTCAGAGCGTGTTCCGCGGCGTTATAAGCTATCTTCATGCTTATCACTGCTCCGGGATAAGCTGATGAGGTGATGACCTGCATGACTTGCTGAACATAGCTTTTATTAAAACTTCTGATATATGAGACTGTCTTCCAGATATCATCAGTTGTGAGAACACTCCGGAATGAAGGCATCTGTCCTCTTCCCGTCAGTAACTTTATAGAAGATCTCTCCGTCGCTGTTTCTCTGGATCTTATCAGTGGCAGGGTCACCGGGCGACGGGAACCAGGGCGAGGAAGTTTCCTTTCCCCGGGTTGCCATGACATGACATGCAGTTGACGGTATAGAGTTTCTCACCCTCCTTTCTTGTCTCGTCGGAGAAAGGGAAAGTACTCAGCCTGCCTCTTTTCTCTTCCGGTACGATCCACTCCTGGCCCCTTGTAAAGGAAGGGAACAGGATCAGGCACCAGATGACCGCAATGACGCTCTTCATATTCACGTGTTGTTACTGGTTTTCGATGTTAATGGATTTTTTATTGCTCTCTTCAGCCATCTCCCAGATAGGTATCACCGGAAACAGCTTTGAAAGAACGGTTATGATGATCAGTACAAGCAGTATTGAGGCCATGGTTACAGCCGACTCAATAAGGGTTGGTTTATAAACAATCCATTCAGGCGGAACATACTGTATCGGCAGGTTCGGATGAGCCTGCGGAGGGATAACGATGATAAGCCTCTTGAGCCATGAGGCGGCAAGCACGATCAGGGATATGATGAGCATTGGCAACGGTCTGCGCATTTTTTTGAACAGCAGCAGGATAATGGGAACTATCAATCCGAGGATCTGGATACCCCAGAAAAGCGGAGCAAAGTGTCCGGTGAACAGTTCGCGGAGATGGATTGCATCAGCGGTCTTCAGCTTGTACCCGGGCACAAGGAACTCGTTCAGGTTAAAATAGAGATATACTATTGACACGAGTACCAGCACCCTGCCGATCTTTTCGAAATGCTCTTCCGTAAGGTACTTCTCGAGCCTGTAATTTACCCTGAAGAAATACATGGCAATGATCACTGCCGCCGTCCCTGATACAAAAGCGCCAGAAATGAAGTAGGGCCCGAAGATCGTGCTGTCCCAGCCTGTCCTGGGCGTAACGGCAAAGAGCCATGATGTCACAGTGTGAATGGCAAAGGCCGTCGGGATGATGAGTATCAGAAGTATCCGTACAGCCTGTTTCATTATTTTGTACTGTGCCTCATGGTGCTCCCACCTGAATGAAAGAATCTCATATGCTTTCACAAGGAATGCAGGTCTTCCTTCCATCCTGCTCCTTGAAATGGCAAGGTCGGGTATGAGCGGAAAGAACCATAGCAGCAGGCTCAGGACAAAATATGTAGTCACAACGGTCACATCCCATAGAATGGGAGACTGTACACGTCCGAACATAAACACATAGGGCAGTCTGTCAGGACGACCCATGTCAGATATGATCACCAGCCCGGCTACGGCGGCAAAGGCAATGGCAATTATTTCGGCAATACGTGAAATCGGTTTGACCCACTGGTAGCCAATCATTCCGAGGACTGAGCTGATCAGCATACCCACAAGGCTGGTCGCCACAAAGAAGACGAAGTTGGCGATGTACATTCCCCAGCTTGTGAAGTCACGCAGTCCGGTAACCCCAAGCCCCTTCCTCAGCTGAATTGTATAAGCCAGGAGGCACAGGGCCAGAAGGGTGAGAAGAAATCCCATCCAGAGTATAAAACCCTTGTTTATTCTTACATTTCTTAATACATCCGCAGCAATGGAATCAATTTTCCTCTGTTCTTCAGGAGTGTTGAAACGGGTTTCCTCCATAATGTTGCCTGTTTAGATCGTTTCTTCCTTATATTCTTTACTCTCACCCTTTTCAAAGTCGAACAGCCTGTTCTTGGGAGGCAGGTAATATATCCTCGGTTTTGTTCCAAGCTCGGGCATGAGCCTGTATGCCCCGTTCTTTTCCAGCAGTTCGCTCAGCCGTACCGTTTCTTTGGTAGTTCCGTTGGTGACGGCATCTTCGTTCTCATCACCGAAGTAATACACTCCGTTGGGGCAGGCTGTGACACAGTAGGGGAGTATTCCTTCGCGCAGCCTGTCGGCACTGAAGAGGCACTTGGTGACTGTTCCCTTCTTATGTGGCACGTTCAGCTCCACATCATACTCCAGGTCTTTGTCAGCCTCTGCCATCGAGGGTTCCTGCCAGTGAAAGATCCTGGCCGAGTAGGGGCAGGCAGCGATGCAAAACCGGCACCCGATGCAGCGTTCATTGTCGATAAGCACAATGCCGTCCTGCCTCTTGAAGGTGGCATCAACAGGACAGACAGAGACACATGGCGGATTGTCGCAGTGCTGGCATTGTTTGGGCATGAAATAGGTTGGCGTATTTGACAGATTCCTGCATGACCAGCGTGTTGAGGTGGTACTCATAAGGGCGCAGGTGATGTGCATGCTGGCACGCCTCAACACATTTCCTCGCATTTCTGCATCTTGAAAGATCGATCACCATGACCCACTTTCTGCCGCTGATACCCTCACGGCCCCGGCCCTGCAGCATCTTCAGATCAGGCTTGAAATCCTTCATCTGCTCAACGGGTATCTCAACAAGCCGGTTGTCCTCGGTAAGAACCCTGACCATGCCTTCCCGGTGCTTCCCTTTTTCAAAACGGTGACCGGAGTATACGGCTGCAGCACCTGTGACTGTCACTGCTCCGGCAATGGTGACCTTACGGATAAAATCGCGTCTCGACGTTTCGATTACCTTATCCAGGTCAGGCTTTCCATCATCCTTCTCCTGCTTCTCTTTCGACATAATGGATTAATTGAGGTGGAACTAAAGTGTGGTATATTTCAGATCAGTCGGCAACTTCGTCTCTGCAGGAGAAACCTTCAGAGCAGTATAACCCGCACCGTCAACAACCTCTTTTATTTTAAGCAGTGTCAACTTTGCCGGGCTCATACTCGATGACAGCATTTCCCTTCAGGTATGAAGCTGTAACTGATATTATTCCTGGCACCTTGCCGAGATTTGTCTGAATTGTATTTTCGCATCCGGTGCAGGTCATTCCTCCGATTGACAATTCAATGGTTGTGGTTGCTGCAGGCGCAGCCTTGACTTCCTTTGTTTTCCCGCCGCCGCACGAAGAAACGAGCAGCAACAAACCAAGGAGGAAACCTGCTGTTAATTTTGAACTGGTCATAATTCAGGTATTTAGGTTAGTTATCTAATCAATCAATCAGGCTCCATAAATGTATAAAATTTTATTTCACCTTGGGAAATATCTCAAATTTCAGTAAAAAGTATTCAGGTTGTTCAGGTATCCGGGGACAGAAGAAGCATCACAATTGTCTCCTTCTTCATTAAATCTTCATAATTACAGAATATTTTCGCCTGGTATGTTGCAAGCAGGCATCAGTATCTGAAACCTTCTTTCTTTAAATAAGTCCGTTTTATTGATGAAGACTGCCGGGCCCCCAAGCCGGCAGTCTTCTTTTTCAGGACTTTTACTTGTTAATCAGCTTCTTATTAAGGTAGCAATACATCAGGGCCCATATGTCAGCCTCCTGTGCATTGGTGGAAGCAGCCCCGTGACCACCCTCAATTGTCTCATGATAGTAAACCGGGTGACCCATGCCAATCATCTTCGCTGCCATCTTCCGTGCATGGCCCGGGTGCACCCTGTCATCCTTGGTTGAGGTAATGAAGAGCGGCTCGGGATATCTGGTTTTTTTGTTCACATTCTGATACGGGGAGAACTTGCTGATGTATGCCCAGTCCTCAGGATTATCAGGATTACCGTACTCATCCATCCAGCTGGCACCGGCAAGCATGTGAGAGTAGCGTTTCATATCGAGCAGAGGCGCACCTATTACCACTGCATTATAAAGATCAGGTCTCTGTGTCAGTGCCACACCGGCGAGCAGCCCTCCGTTACTCCATCCGAAAGCACCCAGGTACTCCGGGGAGGTTATCTTTTTACTTATAATATCTTCAGCAACGGCAAAGAAATCGTCATATGCATTCTGACGTTTTTCCTTAAGTGCTGCATGGTGCCATGCAGGACCAAATTCACCTCCGCCACGGATGTTGGCGATGACATAAACACCCCCCTGCGCAAGCCAGCCAATGCCGGTTACTGAACTATATACCGGCTGTTCAGGAATATTGAATCCGCCATAACCATATATCAGTGTCGGATTTTTGCCATCATAGACCATATCTTTCGGGTGAACAATAAAATATGGAATTGCAGTCCCGTCTTTTGAAATTGCCTCATATTGATTTACTTCCATCCCTGATGCATCAAAATATGTCCTTCTGTTTCTTAAGCGCGTGATTTTGTTGCCATCACCGTAATACAAAGTTGAGGGTGTCAACGGATTACTGAAAGAGAAGAAGTAGTCATCAGTCTGATCATCTGAACTGACAAGTGAGACCGTTCCGAATTCAGGTACAGGAACAGCATTCTCCACCCATTTTCCACCTTCGGAGCGAAAAATCTTCAGTTTGCCCTGCACATTTTCCATTGTGGAAACCACTACAAAATCTTTTGCTGATAAAACCGAGACAAAGCTGGTCCGTTCTTCAGGCTGATAGATTGTTCTTACCAGAAATTTTGCCGGCAAGAAAACCGGGAAGATCATAAGCTGACAAGTGATCCGGATTTGTATGTTTCATTCTCTATACTCCAGTCCGACTGAAGATAAAGAAGCACATCGTCTCCGTGCATACCGTAAAAATTTGCGTCTGCCGGAACCTCAATTCTTCGAAGGCCTTCAGACTGTAAAGAGGAAAGGCTCAGTCTCATAGAATCCTTTTCTTAAATCCAGCGAAGGCATACTGTTTGCCTCTGACGTTCATGCTACTGACAAAAATTCCCATTGTGGCGGTGTCTGTTGTAAGCAGTGTTTCTGCTCCGGCAGGATCAGCACCTCTTTTCCAAAGTTTTACTATTGAAGGATATCCTGATGTGGTCATTGTTCCGGGACCGTAATTTGTCGCTACGAGAATATTGTTCTCATCAATCCATGCCGGCGCTGCCCTTGCTCTCGCTGACCGTGAAACCGCCGGTCACAAATGTTTTTGTTGAAGCATCGAATTCCCTTATCACACTTTCGTCCTTCCCGCCGTCGGAGAGGTTTAGCAGGCAGAGGTTATACTCCGGACCAAGCCAGGTGGCTCCGCCAAACACCCATTTCCTGTTTTCCTCTGCTGAAAGCTTGTCGAGGTCAAGAACTACCTCCCAGTCATTTTTCCCATTCAGAAAATCTTCTTTTGACATCCTCCTCCATATACCGCGTTCGTTCTTTTCGTCCTGCCACAGATTATAAACATTATTACCGACCATATCAGGATAGATCACCCTTTCCTTGTCATTAAACACCGTCAGGAACTTGTCTCTCAGTTCAGTGAAGAGAGGCAGGCTGGTGAAGGCTTCATCCGAGATCTTGTTCTGTGCTCTTGCCCAGTCGAGAGCCTTTTCTCCCTCAATCTCCTCAAGCCAGAGATAAGGATCGGCACTCTCTGAAGAATTGTTTTTTTCTCCTCCGCAACCTGTCAGGGAGAGCAGCAAGGTTATCATAGCAGTAAGCGTAAGTAGTTTTTTCATTTTCTGTTTGTTTGAATTATTATTTTCAGTGTAGCAGCTATAATCATCAATTCTCCGGTTATGAAGAGGAACCAGTTATATGTATCAGGTACATAATTTGTTATCATATTAATCAACTGCTCCCTGGTGCCGGAGGAGTTTTCTGATGCAAGTACGCCGCTGTCAATGGTCAGTTTCATATAATCAACCATAAAGGTGAATAGGATTATTGCCGCACCTGCGGCGATCAGTATCCAGTCAAGCGGTCGTGAATCAACTGTAAAACCTTTTTCCTGTTTTCCGATTATCAATACTGCCATCACGATCATCGTCACGGAACATATTACCGGAGCAAGAACAGGACTAAGCCATGATACAGGGTATCAGGAAAAGCAGATCCCAGGTGAGGAGGGAGGCCGGCCAGCCTATGAGAAGCTTCAGGGCGACATAATAAAAGATGTCCCATACTCCGAATGCAAACAGAAAATACATTAGCCTCTGGAGATTGTTTCTGCCTGCAATGATGCCCACAGCCGCCAGCATGATCAGTGTGGTGATCTCCCTGATCCATTCAATGCTGACCAGCTCCGGTGGCATCATCTTCAGCGGAAAATCAAATCCCTGAGGATAGTACAATTCCCGGAGGTAAATGACAACAATGCCTTCCAGGAAGCCCATTGCCACGGCGAAAACGGCCAGCCAGACAAACCTGGACCGGTAACTTAAATCAAAGTTTTTCACGACAGAAATTATGTGCCGTTAAATTACAAAATATATGGAAAAATGGCTTTTCGCTCCTGAGGATAATCGGCAAAACGGCTCTTGTACCACTTGTGATGCGAAAGTGCGCGCGGCACCAGGTTGCAGAAGGTCCAGATGAAAAAGGAAAACGCAGGAAGAGACCAGCATAGGATTGCGTATCCGCCCCATTCAATTATCTCTCCGAAGAAAGTTGGGACATGATACCTTTTCGAAGTATCCTCCGCGCGGTATCTGATAGTCACCGTTTCTTTTCTTCCTCAGGTGGATCAGCTTCTCATCGGAAGATATGTTTATTGCCATTCCTGTGATGAAGATAATCAGCCCGGCAATGAAGCGCGGATCTCTCAGCCAGCCGTTGTGAAATGTGTATGAAGTGAACCTGCATAATAACCCAGGAAGCCGGCATTCATTAAATTGAAGAAGACGGCCATGAGTGCTATCACCAGCGGCATCTGCTTGCCTCTGACCCGTATCCGCCACGGAAAGATCACCGCCCTGTTGATGTAGTGAGCGACGTATAAGGAGGCAATGATCCAGACTGTCACTGTTTTCTCAGCTGTTCCGGTAAATATAAAAGACAAGAAATACTATCAGGGCCGGGACTTCCATAATAAACCATCCGATCCTGTCGGGGATGGTCACTCCCCATTTTTTATTCGAGTGCCTGCCGTAGGGGGCGGTCACGAACATAAGAACGAGGAAAATTATCAGGGCAATGACTGTCCAGAGCCAGACTAACAGGTCAAATGTCGGTTTATCCATCAGATGTATTTGTTTTCTTTAAACCAGTTTATTGTATCTGCCATGGTCTCTTCAAATGGACGGGGATTGAAGCCAAGAGCCTTCTGCTGCCTTCTACTGTGAGATATTCCTGTGGCTGTGCTTTAGTGTCTCAAGCGACATTGCAGTGTACAAGGGAATACTCTCGTAATCGTTGCATGGAGATTCAGGAATATTGCACCAAGGGAGGCAATCTGACACCGGCAGACAGAGCCATGGGGCTTTATGACCTCCCAGTTTTTCAATTGTAGCAGCCATTGTTTTCAGGCTTTACCAGTTCCAGCCAAGTAAATAACACTCCCCGGGTACGCCGAGTTCAATAGCATTTATTGCAGCAAGCAAACATCCCTGACATCCACCCAGTTATATCCACCGGGTAGAAGGCTTGGGTTCTGTCCTTTGATAAAATCTGATGATTGCATTGCCAAGCAGAGAGGGTTTAAAATCATTGGGTCCTATGATTGCTGTCGGATTTAGGACTACAACTTCAAGCTCGTGGTGATGATGCTTCAATCATTATCTTCTGACCCATGGCTTTGGAACATTCATAAGATACCCCGCTGCCAGGGCAAGACTACGTGTTTCATCCAGTTCGATGTCAAGAGGCTCATGGTTAAATGCATGTATTGAACTGAAATGAATTATTCTTCTGACACCTTCAGCTTTTGCTGCCTGAATGAGATTGGCACAACTGTCAACATTTATCAGATGGCAATTTTTATCGTTCTTTCGGATGCTTATGTAGCTGCGAGATGAAATACTATTTCACAGCCGCTGAACATAGCTTTCTGAGATCAGCCTCACTGTTATTTCACCGTTCACAAATTCGAGACCAAGATCCTCAATGCCCTTTTTTACTATTGTGTATCAGGGCTTTAACTTCATGACCCCGTTCAATTAGCATTCTGCACAGGTTTGCGCCCACATGTCCTGAAGCGCCGGTAACAGCTATTTTCATTTTAAATCATAAAAAGACTGTCAAATATAAGCCTTTATTCATACGGGAGATGAGCGACTTTACTGCATAATATCACATACCGGTTCTGACCGCCCGTTTTAAGGGCTGATTTTGAAAAGGATCTTATTACATAATTGTGACATAATGGAAGTGCCGCTTTCCGTACTTTTCAACATTCAGTCAACCAAAACATGACAGCTAAAATATTTCGTTATATTGGTCTCTGTATTTATTTTATAAACCCCGGATAAATTAAATATTTATTTTATTTAAAAATGTTACAGAAATACTCACTTGAAAAGAACAAGATTAAAGTCTTGTTGCTCGAAGGAATTCATAAAAGTGCTGTTGACTTCTTTACGGCCAACGGATACACAAATATAGAAATCCATTCCGGCTCACTTGATGATGCTGCCCTGAAAGCCAAAATTAGAGACGTAAATATTATTGGGATCCGCTCGCGTACTGAGATTACTGCAGATGTATTAAGCAGGGCTGAAAAGCTCTTTGCAATAGGATGTTTCAGCATTGGAACCAACCAGGTTGACGGTCGCGCAGCGCGGCTCAGGGGCATCCCGGTTTTTAATGCTCCTTTTTCCAATACCCGTTCTGTAGCTGAACTGGTTATCGCCGAGTGCATCCTCCTGATGCGGAACATTCCGGTAAAGAATGCTGCTGCCCACAGGGGGCAGTGGCTGAAATCAGCCAGTAATTCATTCGAAGTCCGCGGCAAGAACCTCGGTATAATAGGTTATGGTCATATAGGATCACAGGTATCGATAATGGCAGAGGCCCTGGGCATGAATGTCTATTATTACGATATCGCGAAGAAGCTCAGCCTGGGAAAGGCTGTCGCCTGCTCAACTCTTGAGGAGCTGCTGTCCGTCGCTCACCTTGTGACCCTGCACGTGCCCGAAACTTCGCTTACTCGCAACATGATAAGTGAAAAGGAACTTGGCATGATGAGGAAAGGATCGTGTCTCATAAATGCTTCGAGGGGTTCGGTTGTCAGCATACCTGCCCTGGTGTCCGCCCTGGAAGCTGAACATATTCTGGGAGCAGCTCTTGACGTCTTCCCGGATGAACCGGCATCGAGCGGAGATCCGTTTATTTCGGACCTGCGGAAGTTTGATAATGTCATCCTCTCACCTCATGTGGGAGGCAGCACCACCGAGGCCCAGGAGAACATCGGAACTGAAGTGGCCGAAAAGCTTGTGAGGTACAGCGATACAGGCGATACAATAGGCGCTACGAACTTTGTACAGATTTCCTTGCAGCCTAATAAAAACGCACAACGGTTTCTTCATATTCACAGGAATGAACCCGGGGTGCTGAAAGAGGTGAACTACGTCTTTACCTCTAAAGGCATAAACATTGCCGCCGAATATCTTCAGACTGATGCTGAAATAGGATATGTGATAATTGATACGGAGAGTACTCTTGACAGCAGCATCATCAGGGAGCTGAGGTCAATTGAGGGAACAATTCGGGTCAGGATGCTGTATTGATACCTGATTATCCGGCCTGTTTGTTTGCAAATCAATCAATTCAGGGCAATACCGACTATTAGTCCAATCCATGGTTTATTATTGTAAATCCATGAATTTCTGTCCGGACTCATAAGATAATCAAATCCGCCGGCAATTCCGAAACTCGCAAAATCAGTCTCCAGAAAACCTGCCAGACCAAATTCAATAATCATTCCGTTATACTCATCGGTTACAATGTTATTTGTCGAGAATGGTCCAATCAGAGTTGCTCCTGTACCAGCGAATATACCAAAATCATAACCGCGATGAATGATCCCATCCTTCTGTTTACCCATCGGATCCAATTCCTTCCTTATCCGGAAATTATCAGTTCTCCAGCCAGCATATAAGGCAGCATTGAAATCTGTAATCATTTGAGCAGGGTGATCATCTACAGGCAGACGATACTTTAATAGTACAGCGGTAAGATCAATGTCAAGGCTTTTTCTTCTAAAAGTCATCGGAAAATGGTATAGGCTGTCGACGACAGGGAAAGAAACAGACATCATTGCGCTATCATCCAATCCGTTTTCAGTTATCCTGTAAGCGTTGATTTCTTCATCGCCAACATCTAAATATACTTTTTCAACTTCATTCTTTCCTGAGATCAGTTCATAGTAATCGCTGTAAAAACCGTGCCTTGAGGCCTTATCTATTACACTGCATGAAGTAAGCCATACCAGACCCGCTGCAATAATAATCTGTCTTTTTCCCAGGATCATCTCACAAAATTATTAATTAATAGATAATTCAAAGAGATTTCTGTTTCACGATACAGTTCAGTTTGATGTTACTGAGGCGAAGGTTCTTTTAATTCCCTTGTTGTATTTTACTGACGGATAACCGAATATAACAAACAAGCCTTCCCTGCTGGCATATTTAATTCCGTATTTTTCCCTGAATCTGCGTGCCTTTTTGCCATACTGGATCATAGGATGGATCGCCCCGAGCATGCATGTTCCAAGTCCCATGGATTCACCTGCTATCATTGCGTATGTTGCTGCTACAACCGGATCAGCCGGGTCAGTATATGGAGATCCGTAGAAGTACATTACCAGCGGAGCGTCATAGGTTACAACATTCTCACCCTTTTTCATCCTTGAAATATAAATATCAAAACATGGCTTCACGAAGTCTCTGAACATTTCATCATTGGATTTGCCCCAGAAAGGACGCATCAGGGCCATGAACCAGTCAGACACAAACCATCTAATGGTTTCAAGGAATTCGCAGAAGTCTTTTACGAATGCCCTGTTCTTTTCCCTGCTGTCAAGAACAAGGACATTAACATCAGAAGGAGGAAGGCCCATCGGGGCAGTAACTGCAGCTTTCAGTATCTGTTCAATTTTGTTACCTTCAACAGGTCTGCCGTCAAATTCACGGATGCTTCTTCTTCTCCGGAGCAATGCAAGCATCTGGTCAAAGTCTGCTGCCTTGTCCTGTGGCGGAAGGTCAAACAGATCCGACGGAGACATTGTTCTTCCGTGTATTTCAATTGCCCCTTCAGGGCATACTGCCATGCAGTGCCCGCACGCAATGCATCCGAAGACCGCTTTATCGCTGGTTTTTGCTTTGCCGTCTTCGATGACCAGTCCAAAGTCTGAGCAGACATCAACGCACAGGCCGCAGCCAGTGCATAATTCTTCGATTATTCTGATTTCAGCCTTTTCTTTTGCGCGGGAAGTCGGTATTGCCATTTTTCACTCAAGTTATATAATGAAAGGTATAAATCTTTTTGTCATCTTCATGTAATCCCTGTATCTGTCTCCGAAATATTCAATACACTCCTTTTCGTCCCCGGTTGCAGTAAACCATAGAAGGATCGAGGAGAGCAAGGCCACAAAAGTCATGATGACTGTCGGGTTCTTAAAGTATATACCCCAGGTAAGAAACATTAAAGAGGAATAAAGCGGATGTCTTATATACTTAAAGATACCGGAAGTTACAAGCTCTGTGGTCCTCTCAAATTTGAAGAGTTTTTCATCTACCCTTACAACTCCGGGTTTACGGGCTCTTCTGAGAAGCAAGGCACCTGCGATAATCATGTAAACAGAAATCGCAAGCAGTAGCCACGAAATAACCTGTTTTAGCCGACAACGGCTCAACAAACCAGAATTTGTAGTTTGCCACGAAGAGTGCAATGATGCACTCCCAGCTGAAGAAACGTGGGAAGCCGTGGCTTTTTATATCAAAAAGGGACCGTTTTGAGAGGTAAATGACAGGCAGGCTAAGTGCAATAAACAGAATTACTTTATCCATTTCAGTTCTTTATCAAATCTGTAGGTTGAACCTTTTACGGTGTTCATGGAAATACTATTATCCGCACAGATCATTGCCAGTGGTGCGCCGGAAAGAGAGGTGACAACGACTTCCTTCAAAGCTCCTTTCTTCCCAGAAAATGTCAACCTCAAAATTGCCTCTCGCTTTCAATCCTGTTACTGACCCTTCCGGCCATGCATCGGGCAGGGCAGGCAGTATGTTCACCACGCCGTTTTGGCTCTGCAGCAGCATCTCTGCGATGCCTGCCGTACCGCCGAAATTTCCGTCAATCTGAAACGGAGGATGGTTGTCAAAGAGATTTGGCAGTGTTGATTTTTCGAGCAGCAGCCTGAGGTGTTTATAACATTCATTTCCGTCCTGCAGGCGTGCATAATGGTTGATGATCCATGCCCTGCTCCAGCCGGTATGTCCGCCGCCGTTTCCAAGCCGGTGCTCAAGCGTTTTACGTGCAGCGGCATAGAGATCAGGTGTATCCGGCGTGATCTGTGTGCCCGGGTGCAGCCCGAAGAGATGCGACATGTGCCTGTGTCCGGGCTCAGCCTCCTCATATTCCTTTATCCACTCCATTATTGTACCGTTGGAAGCAATCCTGACCGGAGGGAGCTTGTCCAGGGTCTGCTGAAGGCTGTCCGCCCAGCCGGCGTCAGTGTTGAGTATATGAGCAGCTTTCTGACAGTTTGTGAGAACCTCCCGTATGATCTGGTTATCCATTGTCGGGGCATAGGTCAGCTTGAATTCTTTACCGGAGACCGGATCGATATAACTGTTTTCCGGAGAGTAGGTAGGAGCGGTGACCAAGATACCCTTCCTTATCTTCAATACAGGAAAGTCGTGATAAAGTCGGCTGCTCCCTTCATGACGGGGTATGCTCTTTCACGCAAGGATAGGCGGTGTCACATGTAAATTCATAGTGTTCCCACAGCGGAAGAGTCATCCATGCTCCTCCAAGGGGAAACATGCCCCAGTACACACCGTCGATCACGGCCGTCTTGCCGAAGACATCTGTCGTATGATGCATTGTCCACCCCTTCGCACCGTACATCTCACGGGCAGTGACACTTCCCGGAACAGTAAGCTCCTCCATGAAAGTGATCACGGGGTCGACGGTCTCGCTGAGATTGCATACCTCAGCGGGCCAGTAATTCATCTGCAGGTTAATGTTGACATGGTAGTCAGAGCCCCATGGTGCCTGGTAATCCTTGTTCCAGATACCCTGCAGATTTGCGGGGAGCTGTGCTGGCCCCGCGTGATGATCCCATAAGAAGATAACGTCCGTACTGAAAATAGGTGGCTATCAGCCCTGGGTCATCGGCGCCCGCCTGAAACCTCCTGAGACGCTCGTCGGTGGGGATGGAATCAGCTTCCCTGTCATCACCGATTTTCAGGTTGACCCTGTTGAACATTGCGGAGTGTTCCTCAATATGACTTTTCTTCAGACGTTCAAACGATTTCCATGAGGCGGTGCTTATGACATCAGTGCATTTCCTGCGGGGGTCTATTGTCCTGTCGAAATTCAGGCTGTCGATATTATAATCCGTAGCTGCATTGAAAAACATTACCAGCTCAGTACCTCCACGGTATATCAGCGATTTACTGTCATGTGTCAGCTTTCCGTCATACGCCGTGGGAAGGAGGGAGGCAAAGAACTTCATGTGTGCTCCACCCGGCCCCAGTTCAGGATCATCAGTGTCAACAATCTGTCCCTCCATATCAATGCGGCCTTCCTTAACATTGACAACCGCATCCTGGTCACGCACCATGGAGATGGACATATCCAGGCCTCCTTTCTTCTTTGACTTCATCAAAATAACCATCACATTGTCAGCGGCTGATGAATAGACCTCATATTCAATTTTATTCCCGTCCCTTTTAAAACTGACTTTTGCTATACCGGTCTCAAGATCCAGCTCCCTGCGGTAGTTTGTGATCTTTCCGGCGGTATCGGTAAAATGAAAGTAAATATCACCCACCGTCTGATACGACCTTAGCTTTATGGGTATGCCGGCAACATACTTCTCCGAAAGTGCAAAGGCCTCAGGTATCCTGCCTTCAAGAATAAGCCTCCTGATTTCCGGCATGTGTGCGAGGGCCCCGGGATTGTTGTTCGGGATATTCATCCCGCCCCAGAGGGACTCTTCATTGACCTGCAGTCTCTCAACAACAGGATTCCCGAACAGCATTCCCCCGAGCCTGCCGTTACCGACAGGAAGAGCTTCGGTCCATTCTGCGGCAGGGGTTTGGTACCACATTACATATTTTCTGTGCTGTAAATGGCCGGAGCCACAACCTGACAACAGTAAAAAGGTTAAAATAAGCGGAATAAGAGGTTTTTT
Organism: uncultured Bacteroidales bacterium; assembly: GCA_963730615.1. Taxonomy (GTDB): domain Bacteria; phylum Bacteroidota; class Bacteroidia; order Bacteroidales; family VadinHA17; genus SR-FBR-E99. The sequence continues at coordinate 221,989 of CAVSSR010000006.1, forward strand.
ATTCATTTTCAGGTTTAATGTTTTCTGACGGATCAAATCTCATGACAAATCCACCGTTAGGTCTGAGGGTGACAGTTGTTGATTTTTCACTTTCCAGAGTCACTTTCTTAAGGTCAAATGATCTGGGCGTATCATCTTCAGTCACAAGAATGCCATTGGCATTGTCAATGAATGGAAACTTCATTTGCAGTTCCATGGGTCCATTGCCCGCATTGATGCCTGCAATGTACCACACGTCACCGGTACGCCTTGCAATCACAACGAACTTTCCGGGGTAACCGTCAATGAACCTTGTTTCATCCCAGGCGACAGGTATTGCACCCATGATTTCCTTTATATATTCCGGCATCATGGCCATTCCACCAGGGGTCTCGGCATAGTGCTGCACACCGGACAGGAAAAGGACGGCCATGGCCAACTCAGCCCCGTTACCTGTGACCCTTTCGAAATTGTCATATGTGGTAAAGCACACAGGAGTGAAATCCATCGGGTCAAAGGCATTGCGTATGAACGCGGCAGTGGTTGCTTTTGACGGCACCTTATCAGCACTCTCCTGATCAAATGTCGCATATTCGAGGCCGCGTATCGCTTCCATCGATACAAGGTTTGGCCAGGTGCGTTGCAGTCCTCTGGGAAGGGTCGAGCCGTGGCAGTTAACAACAAGGTGATGCCTATGTGCGTCCGCAAGTATTTCCTGGTAATAGTCCATCATTGACTGTCCGTCGCCTCCGAAGAAATCGACCTTGATGCCTTTGATGCCAAGCTGCTCAAGCCTGGAGAATTCGGCCTCCCTGCTCTCATGTGTCAGTAACTTGTTTTTGGGATGGTAGGGCACTGTATTCCAGTCGCCGGCTGAGTTGTACCAGACTATCAGGCTGACATTCTTCCCGGCTGCCATGCGCGACAGTTCAGCCAGCTTATCCCAACCGATGGTAGTGTCCCAGTTGACATCGACAAGACAGTATTCCCACCCCATCTCCGATGCATAGTCGATAAATTCCTTCTGCACCTCGTAATTCACCGAAAGATCTTTCATCAGTGCCCAGCTCCAGGAAGCCCTCCCCGGCAATACATAGGAGAAGTCGCCCGGTTCAGAAGGTTTGGCCAGGTCAGTACCAAGTGTTGATTCAACAATCACCCCCGGGGAACTGCCCATGGTTATAATCCGCCACGGTGTGGTCCAGGGCAGGGTCGACTGCGGATATACTGCACCGCCCGTGAAACCTTCCGTAGCTTCAGGAAAAGCTATGACCATCTCACCGGATCCCTCACCCTTGTTCAGATGGCTGCCGCAATAGTTCCTGTCAGGCCAGCTTTCTGTCAAATTTATCCAGCAGTTTTTCGTGTGAAACAACGCGGGAAACACCCAGCCATTAATACCGGGCCTGATACTGTCAAGCGGAACATCTTCAATATAATGTTCCTCATATGACGGGTTACATTGATTCCAGCCCGACTTTGATGCTGCACGCGGCTGGATCCAGCCTGTGGTTCCGGCGACAAAATTGAAACCTGTCTTTTCAGAAGTTATTTTTTTAAGATCATCAGAGTTTCCGGGAAAAGAGTAGCAAAATGCTACACCGTCATCTGACACCTGGAAAATCACATCCATTTGCCCGCCGGAGGCGTTGGAAAGGTGGAAGACACGCCTGTTGGCTGTATAATGCACTTCTCTCTTCTTACCGTATAGCAAAGAGTAATCATCCCGAATCGTCTGGATTTCAGATGCTGAGTCAAGAACCAGTCCGGCAGAGTAATCGCCATCATCCCTTATTATTCCGAGCGATGAGCTTTCAATTACCGGCAACTCATTTAAGAATACAGAATAAGCGGCTTTCCCCTCGCTGCTGACAATCATGCTTACTCTGATATTGCCGCCGGGACTCTCCAGGTTCATCCTGTCTTCATGGTTGCATGAAATAAGCAAAGGCAGAATGCCTGCTACCGCAAGGAAATGTTTATAGGTTTTCATGCTGCTACGGTCTATTTTGAGCCGGCAGTACAACTAATTCCAGTATCACCGGCTTTTTGTTCAAATATTAATTGCAAATATAACTTTACATTACCTGCGGTCAGGGCTATTCAACGCCCGAGTTGCTGACGAAAGCTATTTTTTTACTGTCAGGCGACCAGCTTGGAACGTTGATTGTCCCCTGTCCGCCATAGAGATAGGCTATGACCCGCGGTGTCCCGCCGCCAACCGGCATCATTCTGATATACACATGTTTATAAAACGGATGATCATCGGCTTTTACCTCCGGAGGGAAGGATAGCAACACGATCAGCTTACCGTCAGGCGAGATATGCGGGAACCAGTCATTATATTCATCAAAGGTCAGCTGCTCCTGCTGCGACCCGTCAGTCTTCATCCTCCAGATCTGCATGGTTCCGGTTCTTGCTGAGTTGAAGTATATATGTTTTCCGTCCGGTGAATATTCCGGACCGTCATCCAGTCCCGGAGCATCCGTCAGTCTCATCTCTTTCTTATTCCTGACAGAGATCTTATAAATATCAAAATTGTTATTGCGGTCGGCGGTGTAGGTCAGGTACTTCCCGTCGGGTGACCATCCGTGAAGATAGGAGGGGCTCAGCTTTGTAATTCTTTTCGGTGTGCCGCCACCAACCGGCAAAGTAAAGATGACTGAATTGTTTCCCTCATCGGCAACATGATGACTGATACCCAGCATCTTCCCGTCAAATGAGAGAACATGGTCATTGTTATTGCTGGTGGCGAAACCGCTGTTTATCACTTCAGGTTCACCTTTGTCAAGGTCGAATTTGTAAAGCAGGCCGCCGCTGTTGTAGATAAGATATTTGCCGTCTGCAGACCAGTTGGGTGCCTGTATCGATACCGGCGACTGGTAGATGACCTTCCTCATGCCTGTCTCAACATCCATGACCTCCAGGTTGCTGCCGAGAAAATCCCTGTAAGGCACAAAGTCGTCCTTTGCCGGCCTGGTGATCCGCACATTGTTGAATACCGCTTTTTCAACCACATTATTGTCGTGAGAGCAGATGAACAGCCCGGCATAAATTTCACCGGTCATTGTATCATCGGTGATCATGACAGTGTCAAAAGTTTCCCCCGTCACAGCACATGAGAAGATGAACCTGTTGCCTTTGCGTTCAAGCTGTATCACGTCGGGTGAAACAACCCCCGACTTCCGTTCGGACATCTCGGCTCCTGGCGAGAGACGGTACTGCAGGGATGTGAGTCCGTCTCCGTGCACTGTTCCGCTGATGTGCGCCGAGCCCGGATCAGTACTCTGACGAATCATCCAGCCGGCCTTACGATGCATGTGACTTCCTTCCCCGAGGAACTGCACTGTGGCGCTCAGGATAAAATCTCCTTTGAGCTTCTTCCAGGCAAAATGAAACTGGTCTCCGGTGAACCAGATGTTTTCACCGGATCCTGAAAGAGTATATTCCTGGTCTGCGGGATTAAAGATCAGGTCTCCCTGCAGTTTGCACGCTCCTACATCAGAGTGTCCGTCAAAGATACTTTTTGAATAGTCCTGCCCGGAGACAGGGTCTGATATTAATGCTGTTACCGCCATACAGATAATGAATAATTTTCCAACCATTTGTCCAAAATTATATTGTTAACTCAACTCAGGTATAAAGCGATTGTTTCTGTGCATCCGGCAGTGAAAAAGCCGGATGTGACCATACCGGTATCACAAATCCCTTTTCCAAATTCTTAAGTTGCTATAAATATATATCCTTCCGTTTATAAAACCGGTACGACAAAATAGTCAAAATCAGCGACAGGCCGATAAAATAAATCAGGTTCCTGAACTCCAGCCTGTATTCCGGATTTACCGTATCAAGGTTGACAAATTTGAACGGACTTATGTACCCTATCTTTGAAAGACTTTCAGCGATTTTTGAGAGCGTATAAACAAAATAGAGGACCAGCACCAACCCTATGCCTAATGTGGTTATCGGCCTGGACCTTTTAACCAGGGTCGACATGAACAAACCAGCTGCACCGAAGAAAAGATTAAGCAACAGGGTGTAAAGTGTGAGGATCAGAAAGGCGTTGACACTGAATGGTTCCGTTTTAACTATTGTCATGCTTATAAAACCTGCAGCTGCCGTAACGATATTAAGTAAAACCACATTCAGAAAAACAACTGCCGCCTTGCCGGCAAAGAGCTCGCTGCGCGTCAGAGGCCATGAAAGCAGGTATTCTGCGGTCTTGTTGTACTCTTCTTTAAGCAAAATATTGGAAGAGAGTACTATTGCATAGATACTGCCAAGCACCATCATGTATATCACATTATTGGCGGAATAGAAACCCAATACAGAAAACAGATCATCAATTTCTGAAATACCCTTGAACTGCAATGCCCCTTTGGGCAGAATGCTCATCATCGCCAGTATCTTGGAATTGTTCTCCAGAAAAGTCCCGTAAACCGACATTGTCAAAGATATCAGGACTGTAATGACTATCGTCCACACCAGCAGGCTGACGGCATTATATTTTAATTCTCTTATAAAAAGGTTTTTGTTCATCTGACAAATCCGGACTTAATTGTAGTAATGCATGAATATCTCTTCAAGGGATGGCTCCTCGATTGTCAGGTCGGTTATTTTTCTGCCTGTGAGTTTTAAAACAAGCCCATTGATATCGCCTGAGTACATAAATTGCAGAGTTTTGCCGGAAATCACAGGAGTACCCTCAATACCATCAAGTCCGGCAATCTCATTGTCGGCCCGATCGGTAAATTCGATATAAATTTTCTTCAGCTGTCTCTTCCTCAGTGTTTCAATATCCTCTACTTTGATTATCCTCCCTTCCTTGATGATGGCTACACGTTTGCATAATAATTGCACTTCACTCAGGGTATGCGAAGAAAAAAATATTGTCATTCCCTTGCGGTTCTCAGACCTGAGCAGCTCAAAGAACCTTGCCTGCATCAGCGGGTCGAGACCCATGGTCGCCTCATCAAGGATAAGAAGCCGCGGGTTGTGAAGGAGGCTCTGGATAATGGAAACCTTCTTGCGGTTTCCCATCGACAGATCCGAAATCTTTCTTTTCCGGTCCAGTTCAAATAATTCCGACAGCTCGGCTATGCGGTCCGCACCGTTCACGGTCCTGTAAAACCCAAGGCAATAGCCGAGAAATTCATCTACATCCATTGATGAATACAGATTAGCATCAGAGGGAACATAGCCGGTGCTTAACCTGATCTTTTTTGAATCCCTGACTGCATCCATGCCCATGATTTTGGCCTCTCCGCCGGTGGGGAAGATGAGGTTCAGCAATACCCTGATAGTGGTGGATTTGCCCGCTCCGTTAGGGCCGATGAATCCGAATATATCACCTTCCTCCACTTCAAGACTGACATGTTCAATCCCTCTGGCCTTACCATAGCTTTTTGTCAGATCCCTGATATCAATAATTGATGTATTCATTGGAGAATCTTATTTGCATATTTTCTGTTTCAGGAATATGTACTCAATTATGCTTTGATCTTTCTTTTATGGATCAGGGAAAGTTCCTCATATGACCTGGAACAACCGTAGACCAGGTAACCCTTTTCGGAAAGTTTCCTGATTGCCTCTCTGGATCTTGGTTCGGCCTCTTCAAAATTACGGTCATGAAACTCCACCAGGATCTGATCAACGGTAACCGGCGATGCCAGGATAGTATCGATAACATCATATTCGGATCCTTCAATGTCCATTTTAAGTACATCAATATGACTGTGATTGAGTTCCCCGGTGATGTCTGCAAATGTCTTCATCATTACTTTGACTGACTTTCCGGCATCGACCTCCTTATGCTTAACCAGGCTTCCGGAAACAGCCCTGGGATTGACAGGAAGAAAGAAGTCAGCCTGGCCGGTCGCTGAAGCACTTATTCCGTAAGGGTGAAAATGAAATCCATCAGGCAACTTTTGATTGCCTATCCAGTCGATTGACACGGGAGTGGGATCGAAAGCGAACACCGAAACTCCGTGTTTCCTTATACACCTTAGATCAAAGGAGATGTCCCTTCCGGTTCCGAATGAATAGATGACTGATGACTTGTCAAGAAGTGAAGGAATGATATAAAAGCCGCCGTAACTTGTTCCATACCACTTGCACTTAACCTTAACAGCAGGTTGCAGATGGCTGAAGAGTGCCGGGTCTGTCATCCGGCTTATCCTGCTCTTCCTACGGCGTGATAAATATTCAAGCCACAGATTCCCTGCCTTTTCCCTGGCAGATGTGATGATGGAGTTCGCCATTGCAGGATTCATACCAGGTCGCAGGCTTCCGGAGGCATCCAGTGAGCATCCCTGCCTTCCCATTTGATATTGCAGCCAATGGGATTGGTCTTTGTTACTGAAACCGGTTTCCCTGACGTCAGCTCACCGAGCACGGTATCAAGATTGTTGACTGTCATCCTTGTTACATCACGGGGCGAATCAACTCCTCTGCCAGTGTATACAAGCACCCTTTCTTTATTGAAGACAAAGAAATGCGGTGTCTTCAGTGCTCCGTATGCCTTGGCCAGAGACTGGTCAGCATCATAAAGGTATTTCCAGGGGAACTTGTGTTTTTCCATCCGTGCCACCATATTCGGGAAGCTGTCCTCCTCATAAGTGTGTTCACTGTTTGAGTTTATGCCGACAAAGACCACTCCTGCAGACCGGTATTTTTCTGCAGTGGCACGTGTCACTTCATCCGAGCCGATGACGTAAGGACAATGGTTGCAGGTAAAAAACAGCACCAGGTAAGGATACTCATCAAAATCGGACAGTCCGTACTCCGGTCCTTCAGTGGAAGGAAGCCTGAAATCAATAACCTTCTGTCCGGGTTCAAGTGTGTAGCTCATTGCTGAAATTTTAATCTGTTCATAACAATAAACAATCGACGATGACTTTTGTCAGGCAGGGTGCCTCGTTTTACGGATACCAAATTAATCTTTTCGGCTCAAAGCCCTTCCGAATTCTTTAATAATAGTCACGCAAAGTTTAATAACTTTATGCATTAAGTCCAATTCATAAAGAGTACATCCATGAATACAAACCGCCCTTTGAAGTTAACCTGCTTTTTCCATCTCATCAGTGTTTTAATGCTCTGTTTCGCTCTCACCGTGCCGGCTGCCAGTCAGCCATCCGGCGGACCGTACGGGCCGGTCAGGCAATCGTGGCCTCTTCCAGTGACTTCCGGGAAGATATATTATGTTTCCCCTGACGGGAACAGGGAGTCAACAGGTGAGAGCCTTATCCGTTCCTACTACAATTGAGGCAGCCATTGAAAGGGTAAAAACCGGTGATGTTATCGTTATGCGGGGCGGAACATACCGCACAGGAGATCTGATCCTTAATCAGGGAATAACCATCCAGCCTTACCTGGATGAACAACCTGTCATTAAAGGTTCGTATATAGCCGCAGGGTGGAAGGATCTTGGTAACGGTCTCTGGACCACAAAATGGGACAGGCTGTTTCCATCAGCACCTGCCGACTGGTGGCAACGCGACAGAAACGGAAAAGAGACACCACTGCACAGGTTCAATGACGATATGGTATTCATTGACGGCAGGCTCCTGCAGGCTGCAGGCTACGAAGGGGAGGTCGATGAAACATCCTTTTATATAGATTATTTATCAGGACTGGTATATATCGGAATTAACCCGGCAAATCATCTCGTGGAAATTACTGCATTCAATGTAGGACTCCACCGGATTACCGGGGAATGTCACGGCATGGCTGCAGATCATCTCGGTCCTGTAATCAGGGGCATTACATTCACACAGTATGCCTACAGGGCGATCGAAGTGGACGGGAAGGATCCGGAAGGCATTTCTCCCGAAAGCGATCATGGAAAAGATGTCGTCGGCACAACGCTTGAACATTGCACCATCACGTTCTGCTCGCGGGTGGCAGCATACCTGCGGGGCGACAGGCTGACCATCAGGAGCTGCAAGGTCAGTGATACGAGCACCGAGGGAATCTATATCCTGAGTTCTTCTGACGTGCTGCTTGAAAAGAATATCTTCACGCGTAACAACATCGAACATATTACAGGATACTATCCTGCCGCGGTGAAGATATTCAACCAGTGCTACAGGGTGACATGCCGCGATAACCTGATCACCGGCCTGCCATTCTCAAACGGCATCTGGTATGATGTGGGCAATGTTGATGGTGTTTTCATAAACAACCGGGTGGAAGGTGTGGGAGATATAAACAGGAAAATATCCGATCTGCAGACATGGCCCAGTGAGAGCGGTTTCTTTTTTGAGATATCAAAGGGAGCCATATGTGCAGGCAACGTATTTGTGAACTGCGAACTTGGTGTACATATCCTGAACAGCTGTGATGTCAGGATGTACCAGAATACATTTATCAACAGCACGGCCTGCGTCAGCCGCAGCGAGAGAAGCGCCGTGGGCGATCACTTCGGATGGCATCCGGCCACCGGTCCCGGTGTGGATGAGCGTGACGGCCATGTCTTCGTCAATAACCTGATGACCGGCGATGACGGGTTTAACAGGCCGCTGCTGTTTGTATGGCAGCGTAAGATGCTTTGCGACAGACTCAAAGAGCCTCAGTTCGCTCAGATTGACCATAACGTATATGTGCAAAACCCCTCCGGCAGGACCATGCCGCTGATCCTCTGGAGCCCGGCTGCAAATGATAAATGCATGGCAGCTTTTGATTCACCTGCTGAACTGAATAAGCTTCACCCGCAGTTTTCTGCACACAGCTTGTTTTTTGCCGGGGGAAGCGTATACAAAAGCCGCGAGCTCGGTAACTACCAGATACTTCCTTCATTCCCCGGGATAAAGGCAGCATCTCCTTTACCGGCAGATATCAGCTCACTTCTCGGCAGGCCAAAAAAAGGCTTGCCCTATATCGGAGCTTATCCCCTGTAAAAAAAAGACCCTGAGGCAATGCCACAGGGTCACAGGTTGACTGAACAGGAAAGCTTATTAAAAGCCTGGTAAAGACTATTATTCCAGCCAGTTATTCTTTTCGAGGAGGGCAATGCCTTCCATGATTATCTTATTCAAATCGTCAGGCGGCCGGTTAAAAAGACCGATAAACAGAATATCCTTTTCAGGAATAACGATGTAGAATGCCCTGAAGCCTCCCTGGTCACCGTTGTGATAAATCAGGTTAACCCCTGTTTTATTCTCTTCGTCAAGAAATTGTTTTTCTCCTATAAACCAGCTGTAACCGATAAACGGATCGCTGGCACCTGCCCAGTTTTCAGGCCTGAAAACTGTACGTGATTCATCAGTAAGCTCCTTGCCGAGGAAGATATTCTGCTCCAGGGCTTTTTCATATTGGGCAAGCTCTGTGACAGAGCTCCACACCCCTCCGTTGCCTGCAGCCGCGAAAGTCGGGTACTCACCGTAATCGGATTCAATATACCTGCCATCCTTCAGCTCATATCCGTGCGCAACACCTTCCTGAGGGTAAGGCCCGTCGGTTATCTTGCTGTTGACCATTCCGGATGGCAGAAAGATGCTGTCTGTAATGAATTTCTGCCATTGCTGACCTGTCACTTTTTCAATGATAAGCGCCAGTCCGTTATATGCCGGGTTGGAGTATTCAAATCTTTCTCCGGGCTCAAAATTCAGAGCTGTCGGCCTGCTTTACCGGCGCAAAGTTTTCCTCATCCTTTGCGCTCAGGAAGAAATCAAAATTATTATCCACATCTCTGTTGTCAGGCAGGCCGGAAGTGTGTGACAGCAAATGCTTTATTTTTACTTTATCTGCAATATCCCGGTTTTTGAAATCGTCGAAATACATCGAAATACTGTCGTCAAGTGACAGTTTCCCGTTTTCTTTCAGGATCAGTATGCCGTTGGAGACAAATGTCTTCGATACAGAACCCAGGTTGAACAGGGTGTTGCCGGTGATCTTTTCCTTTGTGTCAAGATCAGCCAGCCCGTAACTGCGCAGGAATACCGTCACATGTCCCTTTTTGACCAGCACGGAACCTCCCGGTTCGTCAGCATTGAATTCTTTTACAAGTAATGAATCCAGTTCCCGTGCGAGATTATCTGCGGATTTATATGAGTTGCATGCAGTCATAAAAAGGGATAAAAGAAGGATTCCTCCGGTATTAATCTTTGACTTACTCATTTTAATAACCTGTACTGTCAAATACTTTCCTTCCGCCGACCCATGTCTGGAGCACTTTTGTATCCCTGATCTTAACAGGATCAATTGCTGTGATGTCATCACCCAGCACTACAAAATCAGCCAGTTTGCCGGGTTCGAGCGTTCCCTTGATCTTCTCCTCGAAGGAGGCATAGGCGGCATTTTTAGTATAAGCTGTCAGCGCCTGTTCAACTGTGATCTTCTGCTCCGGCACCCAGCCTTCCGGGTTCTTGTCATCGAGAGTCCTGCGGGTGACGGCAGCGTAGATACCCTCCATGGGTGTTGCCGGGGCTACAGGCCAGTCGCTGCCGAAAGCAACGACAGCTCCTGCATCAAATAACGACTTAAACACATACATCGATTTAACCCGTTCAGGGCCGATCAGAGGTTCAGCCCACCTGCCGTCATCGATGGCGTGGTAAGGCTGCATGCATGCAATGACGTTCAGCTTTGCAAATCTTTCAATATCACCCGGGGGCAATGTGCTGTGCATGCTCAATCCTGAACCTCCGGTCTCTCTCACCGTTTTCATTCTCCACCTGCTCATAGATGCCTAGCATTATATTGATCGCACGGTCGCCTATTGCGTGGATCCCGACCTGCAGTCCGGCCTTGTCAGCATTTGATATCCATGTATACAGATCCTCCCTGGTATTGACCAGGAGGCCGGAATCAGTTATCAGATCAGTGTACGGTTCAAGAAATGCAGCAGTGTGGGAGCCCAGTGAACCGTCAATAAAGCCCTTGAGTCCGCCGGTCCTTATCCAGTTATCACCTTTTCCGTCACGCTCAACCTGTTTCTGCAGCTTCTCCCATCGGCTGATCGTCTCCATGATATATACCCGGGTGATGAGGTTTCCGTCGTTTCTGACTTTCTCAATTGCATCTGCATAGCTGGCGGCATCAACGGCATGAACGGATGTCACGCCGTTTGACGCAAAATAATTCATTGCTGCCCGCAATGCTTTGTCAACCTGCTCATCCGATGCAGATGGTATCTTGCCGAAAATGTAATCCATCGCATTGTCCTTGAAAATCCCTGTCAGCTCACCGGCTTCATTGCGCACAATGGTTCCGCCACTGACATCCTTCACCTTCCTGTCAATACCGGCCTGCTTCAAAGCGAGGGAGTTTGCCAGAGCCATATGTCCGTCGAGCCTCTCGACAAAGACAGGATTGTCAGGCGTGACAGAATCGATCCAGCTTCTTTCAGGCAGTGTTTCCCATCCCTTGCCGTCCCATTCACCGCCGGTGATCCATGTCCCGGGTTTAACGGAAGCGGCAAAGTCAGCCAGCCTTTTTATGAACTCCTCAGGTGTTGAGGCATCCCTGAGCTGCACTGAAGAAAGATTTAACCCTCCCTGCAGAAAGTGTAAATGAGAATCTATAATGCCGGGGATGACAAATTTTCCTTCCAGATCGGTAACGACGGTAGTTTTCACTTTTAAGTTTCATGATATCCCGGTTACTCCCCACCGCAATGATTGTGTCACCTGAGATGGCCATGGCTTCCGCCAGGGGCTGGCTTTCATTGCCGGTCCAGATTTTTGCATTTGTTATTATCATATCTGACGACTGATTATTGTTCTGACATGAGATCACACTGAACAGCAGTGCAACCGTAACGAGGTATTTGTGGAATTTTTTCATGTGAGTTAGCCTGTATTAATTGGAGATTTTTTCTTTTTTCTCAGTTGTAATCACTCGTTCAGCAGCTTCAGGGTTACCAGGTAAGCACAGTGATCTGATGCAATGGAATCGCATATAACCTTTGTCTCAACGGTTTCCCATCTCTCTGCGGGGAAATGCATGACATAGTCGATCTTTATCCTCGGAGCATCAGACGGAAATGTGGGTTCAGGATTGATTTTATCATAAGAGGCTGACCATATCTCTTCGAGGATTTTGATCGGGTTGCTGCCTGGCTGAGCATTCAGGTCACCCGCCAGGATAGCAGGGTAGGGGCCCGAAGCAAACTCTTCATTGACCTTCTCAGCCTGTGCTATCCTGTCAGTTTCAGGATTAAGATGATCGAAGTGGGTTCCGACAAATGATATTGTATCTCCTGACGGCAGTACCACAACTGCTTCAAGTGCAGTCCTTGGTTCATTTCCAGGGGTATAAGGCAGGGGAACATTCCTGGTTGTTATAAAACTGTATTTCGATAAAATTCCTTCGCCGTACTCTCCGCCGTCATAGTACATCGCCCTTCCGAACAAAGGCGCCATATGTGTTCTTATCCCCAGCTCTGTTGCCAGGTCAATATGCCCGGATCTGTTTGTATTTAAATCAACTTCCTGCAGTGCCACAAGATCAGGATCAGCATCGTTGATCACTCTGGCTATGGCATCGAGGTTATAATCACCCCGGGTAGTAGCGCCGTGATAAATATTAAATGACAGTATTTTTACTGTAAAATGATTGTCACTCAGGTCCTGCGCCTGGCATGCCTGTGCAGCCAGAAGTACCGTCAGGAGAAGTGCGATTTTGATTTTCATTTGCAGCAGTGCCGGATTGTTATTTAGGTTGTGCAGCTCCAGCCTGTTAATGTTCAGCAATAGTTACACAGTTGGGACAGGCGATCCCATCAGAGTAAAATTGTTGTTCATGTTTTTAAAATTAAGAAAGTTTCTATCAGACAAAGTGCCTTCACTGTCTACACGGTCAAGAAAAGTCAAATCGATGACAGACCGGCATTGGTAGTCGAATTGTTCCGACCACAGTATGCTGTTCAGCACGTTGACTGAATTGAACAGGCATAAGTCACATTGTCTGACAGCATGAAAAGCTGTATTATCATTTCATGTTTTAATGGAGCTAAGAGCTTGCGGAAATTAATGCCACAGGCAGATATTGAGGTCTAGCCAGTCATAAAGTGGTCAGGATTGGTCAGCCAGTCATAAATGTCAGATGCTCTCTCGATTTATTCTCAACATAGAAATCTCCGGTCTGCCTGATGAGAACATACCTGTACCTGTTGTGTCCGGGTTCATATATGTATCCAACATATGAAAGCGAGCCGAAATCACACATCTGATGTTCCGGAGTCGACAGTTTCCCTTCCCGGGCATTTATAAGTTTGTCCGAGTATTTCAGCATTTCAGTCTTGCTGACCGCACATGATTTCTCTCCGAGCTGAGCCAGATTCTCTTCCATGTCAGCCTCACTTATATAGCCCTCACTGTCGGGAAAATTCCACTCAGCAGGAAGGTTGAATTCCCTTACAACTCCGGCAGCATCAATAATTGATCCGGAATGCTGATATCCCCAGGCGTAGTTAATATACTGAATCTCGAATATTGCTGTCCGATCGTTCTCAGTCATTATTCTCACACGCACTGAGAAAAAAAAGCAGAAAAAGTATGGTTAGTGTGCGTATCATAGGTTTTGGAGGTGTGGCTGATGTCATATGCGGTACAAAATCAAATAAAATGGCACAAATAACATGCCAGACAACCGGACTGGGTGCTCTTTAAACCATCCCGCCTGCCAGTACACACTTTTGATCATTGGATCAGCAGTCTCCCCACAGCCTCTTCAACTGAATTTACAAAATTGACTGTCCTGCCACGGTTGCTCTCCCTGATAAAATCTCTCAGGCTTTTGCTTTTGATGTCTGTGAAGTCTCCGATAATTGCCAGCCTCACCCGGTAATTTGAGAACTTCTGAAGGATTTCCCCGGCCAGCCCGGTTTTGAGATCGAAGAAGTCACGGTGCAGACTCTTTTCGTGAACGATTAATCTGTTGCAGTCATGATATCCTGCTTCCGCAAGGATGTCCAGCATATCACCGGCACTCGTTATTAAGTCAGATTCGGGTTCTAATTCAGCTATTTTAAAGTTCCCGGATGCTGTGTGATACTTTATCATCAATGTTGTACCTATTTCAGCGATTTGCTTATTCCGACATAGTATAAATCAAATCCGCCCTTTCCTCCGGGCCGGTTCGAGGAAAAGATCATCAGATCATTAAGGAAATTATTGAGGAAATGATTCCTCGTCCATTTCGGCTATTACAGGCCTGTACTCATCGTATTCCGTATTTATTGCATCTCCGAAATTTACAGGGGCAGACCATTGGTTATTGACATACTTTGAATACCAGAGGTCAAAGCCGCCAAATCCGCCTGCCCTGTCTGAAGCGAATACCATGATATCACCCCTGATATAGGGACACTTGTCATCACTTCCTGTGCTTAATGCCTCTACTTTCTCAATGACCACACCCGTGGATTGATTTATTAATTTATCCGGGTTGCCGGTGGCTTTATAAATGTCAAAATTGTCACCCCTGTCTGATGTAAAATAAAGGACTTCGGACCTGGTCTGATTGTCATAGAAAATTGTCGGATACGCATCATCAGACCCGGAATTTATTTCAGAAAGCTCAGCAGGTTCACCTGATATTACATATTCATCATCCTCCACTTTCAGATCAGCCCAGTAAATGTCAAGACTTCCTCCCTTGTCAGAGGCATAAAAGAAACGTTTCTGAGCATCTGTGAGCTGTGTCGGATCAAAAAAACCATTTGCCGGATCATACACCAGGCAAGGACCAAGTTCATTGCCTGCTGAGTTAATTGAATCAATAAGTTCCCATTCCCTGAAATCAGCATGCATTTCGAATTCTCCGGAAATAAGAGCTGAGTAAGCCATGCAGTCGTAACAGATAAAATCAAAATCGCCTGCGATTTTTCTGTTCGTTGAAAAAATAAGTGTGAAATATTTTTCGGACCAGTCATAATCCAGGTCCGAATTATAATCATCGTGTGAAGAATTGACTGCCTTGAAATTCTGGGGCGTAACAGGTATAAGGCCTTTGTCAAAATTCAGCCTGTGTGTGTCGTAGCAGGAAGTCAGTATTATTGGAAATACCAGTGATTAGTGATCGTAAAGCTTTTATTCTATTCATGGTCGGGACGGTTTAAAGCATGATAGTTAAGCCGATGTTTATATTCTGAAAACTGACAGGCAGGTTGAAATGCTGTTCGAAACTGGTTTCATCACTGAATGCGGGAGTGGTGGAAAACCGGCTGTAAGAGAGGTTGATTCCATACTTTTCTGAAAAGTAATAGTTAAGCTGCGCTTTTATGCCGGCGGATGCGGCATGCGGAATTATCCTTACTGACGCTGTTAATCACCCCTGTCTCATCATCGGTGACAACCAGATCAGGATGATGACACAGTGCAAATCCGATCATCGGAACAAACAAAACTTCAAAGTCACTTCCTATCGGTATCTTGAATACTAACCCGAAGGATGTATTGAGGAACTGGTAAGCACCTGCTTCCGTCTTTATCCCATCCGTTCTGTTTAATGCAAGGTAGTATTCATTTGTGTATGCACTTTCATTGAAACCAAAAGCTGCATATCCGATACTGGCATTTAAAGCAAAATATTTACCGGTATAGCGGTAATAGTTCAGTTCGATGTTTCCTCCGGCAGTTGCAAAGCCTGCATCGTAATCAAAGGTTGTTTCTGCAAATTCGTTTGTGGGTATTGAAACCCCCAGGTGTCCGCTGAAAACATTCTTTTTGTTCTCATTCTGGGCATGCAGGTTATATCCCGAAAGTGAGAAGCAAAACGCATGGCAAAAGCTTAATTACCAGTCTCATGATTCAACAGGTTAACTTAAGTAAAGGTATTTGTTATTCTGAATAATGACCGTCAGGGGAACAGGCATCTGTTATCATTTTTTATCAATGTCCTTAAAATAGTTTTTTATAAGCTTGCCGAATACCTTGTCCTTTTTCCGTTTCTCTGCAATTGTAGATTCGTAATGGGCTTTTTCCCTCTGTAACTTAATGTAGTTTTCATACGAGTCTTTATCGATTTCTCCATTATTGACAGCTGCAATAACATTACAGCCAATTTCATTTGTATGAGTACAGTCTTTAAATCTGCACTTCTGAGAAAGACTTACAATTAAGTCGAATGTAATTTCCAATCCGTTTGCTGAATCTGCAATGCCCAGTTCTTTCATTCCCGGCGTGTCAATAATGATGCCTCCATTTTCCAGAACGAACAATTCACGGTGGTCAGTGACATGTCTGCCCTTATTGGTGCTAAGACTTATTTGTCCGGTTTTTAAGATGTTCTTTTTTAACAGGTTATTTATGAGGGTCGATTTACCAACTCCTGAGGAGCCAATTACGCAATATGTCTTACCCTTTTGTATAAAATCCAGTACCTGGTCAAGCCCCTGAAGGGTCATGTTACTAAGCAGAATATACTTTATTCTGCTGTCTCTTTTTTCGAGGCTGCTTATGGCATCCTGTACTTCTTCTTCGGTGGACAGATCAATCTTGCTGATTACCAGAACCGGTTCAATATTGGCTGAATAGCATATTGTCAGGTATCGTTCAAGCCTGTTGATGCTGAAATTATTGTTTATTGCCTGAACAATGAAAGCCGCATCAATATTGGTGGAAATGATCTGAGTTTCACCAGGTTTACCGACAGCCAGTCTTTCGAGTATTGATTTTCTGGGAAGTATTTCATGAATGATTGCCTGATCTGAATCATATACTGTCATTGTAACCCAGTCGCCTACAGCAGGAAAGTCAGTCCGTGAGCTGGCGGAGAATCTCAGGTTACCGGTAATCTCTGCCTCATATTCTTTATCGCCATCTGAGACGACATATCTTTCACGGTGCTCCTGAGTTACCCTGCCGACAGAAAAGTCTGAGAGATTATTTTCTTCCAGGTACGCAGATGAGATCGGCAGTAAAGCCAAGGTCATTGATGTTCATTTCCGGGATTTATGTTTCCACTGTCAATAGTCGTCCTTATTGAATGGCGAGAACGACGATGCCCCCGGGGGTTGAACCTCAAAGATAAGTGCGACATGAAGCCGTGGCCCCTGGAAATAATCAATCGTGACCTGGTGAATACCCTCAGAAAGATATATGCTGCCCTCCGCGGCTGAGGTCCGGTGCTGCCCGTCATTGTTTATAACGATTTTGTTGTCGATGATCAGCCTTGAGCCGTCATCGCTGGTGAGTTTGAATGAGTAATTACCCTCCTGCGACTGCTCTTATCCTGATCTCTCCGGTATAGCGGATGGCAAACCATTCAAAACGACTGGTTACGTTTGGAAATCCCTAGTCAAATGGCTCTTTCCGGTATGTTCAGGATTTTGGTATAAATCTGCTCCGACTGAAGTCAGCGAGGAAAAGTCCGGTAGTTGTGATGTTCCTTCCGGAAGGTAATAGATATCGCCAGTGAATGCATTCTGGATCCATCTGTTGTTTCCGAAGACTTCCTGTTCTTCAGTCTGAGCTTCGGCAACCGGTTCGTATGACATATGAGCAATAAGCATATTGCAGGTCAGGTGTTTTGTTATAGGCTCCGCCACCTCAGCAAAAACAGTATAGTTTTTGTTTCTTTCAACCGGTACGTTCCAGTCGATCGAAGCAGCTACTGTTCCAGGGAGATTATCGGTAAGGGGTATGCTCTTCTGAAAATATATAGCTGATCCATCCATGATGGTGAGCCTTATTTTCACATTCTGACAGTCTTCCGGGGCGTGATTGTATACTGATGTCGTGATGTTAATTTTCCCCGGATCCGTAATGTCCGGTTCGAATTCAATAACCGGCTGAAGGGCTGACCAGGCCGACCTCCAGACTGAATAAACTGCGAAAACAGCCTCAATAATTCCTTCTGCAGGAGATAAAAACAAGTATTGTGAATTTTCTCTGGTCCTGCCGGCCACTTTGGATGCAAACCTCCATACCTGTTCTGACTGTATGCCTGCGGCATTACCACTGAATTCATAGTCAGGAAGTGCCGTTCACCCATAAATTATCATATTGGCCGGTGCCGGAAAATACCGGATTAAGAAGGCCACCTTTTTCAAGCCATGCAATATGAGCATTTGCTTCAAAAGTGACATGACTTGATTGTGCAGCTGACAAAGTACTACCGTTCCAGTACCATGGATCGAACCAGTCAACAGGGTTAACACCATCTTCCATTAATATCGCATTTTCCCTGGCACTTTTGAATTCCGCATAAGCTCTGGTGAAATCCTTGTCGAGTCCATAACCCCGGTACTGCTCCTTGTTCTCCTGAGAAGACGGAAGGAGGAAGGAAGGCGTCAGGTTGCAGAGAAACAGAGGCCCGGAATCATCCCCGCTAAGTACGCACGGTCCGGGTTCGAGCTTAGGGTTCTCATCAAAATATGGGACGCCATTGACATGATAAGGCACGGTCATATCAGCCACAAAATGGGCTGACCAGGCCATTCCCTTCAAAGCCCTTTCCCTGTCAAAAGTCGTTTGCAGGGTGGCCAGTGCAAAATCAAAATAATGATTACTGGCTGCTCTCGGTGCATAACCTGAAAAGGTCCTGGGATTGTACCAGTGCCATGAATACGGGGTTGATCCATCTGCATCCGGTCCTGGCCCGTAAGTATACGTACCAAACGAGGCGGTAGTACCGACATCTACCCCTTCATACAGGAGAATATCATCAACATTCAGAAATGAATTATCACCAAGATACATTAATCTTGCTCTGCTCATTACCGGATCCCTCAGGAGCAGACCATAGGCAGCTCTGATAATATCCTGATGAGTATCAGTAACTTTCGCAAACCTGGCTATACCCCTGAAAGCTCCCCATGAGTATACATCCTTGCCCAGCGGGCCTATGAACAGGATCTGTAAAACAAGGATCAGAACAATGATCTTAAATCTTTTTCCGGCCAGCGGACGGAAGGGCTTTGGTTCAAGGGTACTGTTTTTCATGGATTCCCTTTTTATTTTTCAATCACAATATCATATTTGTCAAGCAATCCGGCTATTCCCGGAAGTGCGAATTATGCTATTCAGTTATTATTCTTACGTATTTCCTCCAGCCTGGCTTTGTGCGTCGCGGTCTATCGCAAAGTGCCTTTTTAGTTTATCACAAGCATAATCGTCGCAATAAGCACAATTTATTGCTTTTTTCGCGATTGCGCATTTTCTGATCTCACAGTCATTGCAGCCTGTAAACAGCCTACCTTCATTTACTTTGCAACCATCACAGTCTGTAATAATCCAGGGTTTTGGAGTTGTTTTATAAATTTGGGCCAGTTGCTCCGCTATTTCAATTCTCATATTAGCCTTGACCGAATCATCTTTCTCAAGTGTCGCAAGGTGAATTGGGCAGCTTTCACAAGCCAGGCCGCAGTAAGCTATGATCGTGTTCGTCATACTCCCGGTTATTGTGTTCGAAATAACATCAGTATTTTAGGCAGAAACACAACTAGTCCTATTACGAGGGCGGTTATTGAGCTGATTAAGACTCCGGCCGCAGCAAGATCTTTCACTTCTTTTATCGGGTTTTGCTTTTCGGGAGATACAAAATCAGATAGTTTTTCAATTGACGTATTTATGGCTTCTGAAGTAAAAACCAGTCCGATTGCAATGGAAACGGCCACCCATTCAGAAGCGGAAATCTTTAAAACTATACCGGCAATAATTACCAGAAGGGCCGCAGCTAAATGTATCCAGGCATTGTGTTCGTTTGCAAACATGATCCTGATGCCATTGAAAGCAAATTTAAAGCTCTTGAGTCTGTCACCGATTTTAAACTTCTTTTTATTCATTGCACCTGTATGATTTACTCTTTCCCAAGAATTGATCTGGCAGCATAATGTCCCATCGAAAAACAACCCTGAAGCAGAAAACCTCCGGTAGGTGCATCCCAGTCGAGCATTTCGCCAATAGCGTATATCCAGGGGTATTTTTTCAATGAAAAGTCATCATTTACTTCCTTCAGGTCGATTCCGCCAATAGTTGAAATGGCTTCTTCCACCGGTCTCAGCGAGTCAACGGGGATAGCCAGTTTTTTAATGCTGCTGATGAACCCGGGAAGCGACAGAAAACTGTCCCTGCAGGTAAAGGCTTTTATTATGGCCATCTGAACGGTGTTTAAATTGAATAACTGACCATATTCATTTGTCCTGACATTTTTCCCTTTGGTTTTCTGCAGAAGTTGTTCCTCGGTATTTAATGGTTTAAAATCGACATATAATATGCACAGGTATATTTTTATTAAGCATATTACGTATGGCTGGCACCAACTGGATAAACGGCGTTGCCTTCCATCCCGTAGTCAGTAATTACCACCTCACCCTTCACTTCGATATCATTCACAGAAAGCTGTATATTCTTGACAGGTTTTCCGGCATGATATTGCCTGACAGCCTCCGGCCAGTTAATGTTAATGCCACAATTGGACGATTGAAAAGGGTTGGTCTCAATACCCATGGATTCGAAAATAGTCCGCCATGATCCGTTTGAACCCGTTTTAGGCCATGAGGCTCCTCCCAAAGCAAAAAGGATGTAATCTGCTTCAAGCGTTATCTCCTGTTCCTGATTTTTAAATGTAACATGCCTGTTATTGTCAAACCCAACCAGTTCATGATCCGGATGAAACTGAACTCCCTGGTTCAATAACTTCGCTCTTATTTTGTCCAGGACATCAATTGGCCTGATGCCTTTCTCCGGGAAGACCCTGCCACTGGAACCGACAAAGGTGGAGATACCCATCGAAGAAAGCCATTGCCGGAGAGCTGAGGTGTCGAAATCAGATAATGCTTTGTTCATAAACCCGGCAGGTGAATATTTACCGGTTAATTCCTCACCCTGCAAATTATTGGTCAGGTTAAAACCGCCCTTTCCGGCCAGCAGAAATTTTTGCCCGACGTTTTTTTCCTTGTCGAATAAAGATACATTGTGAGCGGAACTGAGTATATCTGCAGCCATTAAACCTGCAGGCCCGCCACCAACAATGATGATTTGTTTTATTCCCATCAGAAATTTTAAGGATGCGGTAAGTTAAAAAACTGTTACGGATAATGGAAGCCTGAAAAAATATTGATCAGACTATACTGACCTGTTATGTGCCGTATTTTTTAATAGATTTTAAACTCTACGTATAAGTTTTGTACAGCCATAATGTTTCCTATATTGACAGTAATTGAACTCTTATCAAGTGCCTGTTCAGTGACTTCAAACATCACAGCATTACGTTCAGGTTGAGCATCACTTTTTGATATTTCAAAATTGCTTATTTGTGTAATAATTTTGCTTTTCTCCGGGAGTTGTGAAAGAATCTGATCTGCCAGTTTATTTGCGTTTTCCAGAGCTTTCAATGATGCAACTCCATTAATGCTGTCCATCTTACTATGGCTATATGACAATGAACCTATTGTCAGCTTTTCATTGCTTAGAAGATTTGAATATAATTCATCCAGGATTTTCAGGTCACGTACTTTAACACGTGTCGTGGTCGAAGCTCTGTAACCGTTGAACACTTGAGAATTATTTGTCCAGATATAATCCTTGCTCAGATTGACATTGGTTGTTAATATGTCTTCTTTCTTAATTCCGAAACTGGTCAGATCATCCTTAAGTCTCGAAGTGATGTCAATTAAGCAGGCTTTGGCTTGCCTGATATTCATATCTATGCAATTTGCATCTAATATTATGCTTGCTTCATCAGGCGCTATTTCGACAATACCGCTGGTCTTGAGAAGGAGTGTTTTGTAATCATTCCCGGGAGTGCAGCTGATAAACAGAACAACGAACAGAATTAGAGATAGACTTTTCATATTTTTAATTTTTTTTGGGATATCGGTTAAATTACCTGGCCCTCATTTTGTTTCCTTTTGGATCATGAGTAAGTTCTGCCAGTCCAAGTTTTTCCATTAATGGGGGAATATACATTCCGAACCGTCCCCGAAGTCCTTTTTTAAGTCCATACCATCCACCGACCGGGTTTTTTTCAGAACGACCCCACGCTTCGACAGTCCCGTCTTTTGCAGGTTTCTGTTCATCAGCACTGCCAAGCTCCATCCAGTCTCCATGTTTTTTAAGCATCGCATGAAGATCAGAAAGACATCGGTAATCATAGTATAAAATCGTCTTTCCGACAGTACATACCAGCACTTCTTTGTTGTCTTTGACATCTTTGTGCATCGTGAAGTCAGATGTAAGGGGAGGAGTTTTAAGTGTCCAGGGATTTTCTTTTGTGCCTTGTTGTGTTGTCATCGGTTTGGATTTAATTCATCAGGATGTGTATAGGTAACATGTCAAAGAATTAATTTGTTTAACGTCATTTGTTATTAAATAATATGACATTTACTTATTGATCTGGAATATCGCGATTTGGCTAAAACCAGGCTGATAAAAATCAAAGTCCGCACTCAGACCCTTAGCGAGCCGCGGAAGCCCCTGACGGCATAGTAAGATTCTGCACCATTGTGATACACGAAGACATGGTCATAGCGGCGATCAGCAAAGAGGGCGCCGCCGAGTTTTCTGATATCAGCAGGGTGTTTTCACCCAGCTCGACGTTTTCGTATCGAAATTTCCAAGCTTCTGCAACTCCCGGTATTGTTCTTCCGTTAAAAGCTCAATGCCCATGGCAGCTGCCATATCGATAGCGTTATCTTTTGGTTTAAATTCTTTTCTGGCACTCCAGTCCTTCACGGTCGTAACATAAACTTCTGCGGCCTTTGGGACTTTCCGCTGAACAATCATAAAAAATGTATTCGCCCGTCTTTTTATCAAGACCGACAACATCCGGTTCACCGCCTGTTCGTTCCATTTCATTGAGTGACCACAGTTTTTCTCCTCCGGCTGGTGATTCCAGCTTTGCCTGTACTTTTGCCCATTCAAGACCCTTATGGCGGTTCATGTTTTTCTCAAAACGGGCTTTCAATGCTCTGAGCAGTTCTTCACGTTGTTCCGGTGACAGCTTCTTTTTTGTTTCGACGTTTGACATAATCCTGATTTTAAGGAAACAAGTGGTGCTTTTCTATTCAACAAAGAAACTGGCCCTGTGTTCATAATATTGAAACTCAATTTTGTGCGGGAAACCGATACTTAATGCTAATGCCCGGTGGTGCCGGGGATCCTGCATGTTTGATTCGGCCACTGCGGTGTCAGGGTCACGCAGGATTTAAATCACCCTTTGTTGTTTTGCGGATGCCATGATGGTTTTATTTAACCTTGAGAGTTGAGTCGTTTCCTGTTTTGCACTCATTATCCAATGGATGATTGCTTTTTGATATGAAGGAGCCTGGTTTTTGAAAAATTCCCAAGCATGTTTATTTCCTTTGAAAATGGTTTCAAAAATATCGCTCAGTTTTGAAGTTTCTTTCTCAAAGCTGTAAACTCCGGAATTTCCAATTTTCCTTTCATTAAATATTTTAAGACCAGCTTGTTTCATGAGTTTCTTATTCTTGAGCTCCTCTACCTTTTTGATGTTGATGTTGCTCCATATACTGGTAGGTTTCCGGGGAGTGAAACGAATAGAGTATCTTTCATTATCAATTGACTTTCGGATTCCATCTATCCAGCCAAAGCAGAGAGCTTCATCAACAGACTGTGACCAGGTCATAGAGGGTTTCCCGCTACCTACTTTATAATAGCCCACCAACAATTCAGTTTCTTTTTTGTGGTTTTTCTCCAACCACTTTCTGAATTCTTTTTGATCCTGAAAGAAAATAGGAGTCATCAGGTTGTAATTATACCCGGTGTTTCCAATTCCACCATTTCAATAATTCCGGATCGTGTTTATCATTCTGGGCATAATAGACGGCACAACGAAATGTGTATAAAACACATGGGTCAATTATCTGCTTGTTCTCGTTACACAAATCATTGTACAATGCTTGTGGATCCTGACCTATTAAATCATGAACATGATGAATGCCAATAAGATGCAGATCTTCTGCAATACTCTTGCCTATCCCCGGAATAGATAACAGGTTGTCACAGTTTTTATCTTTCTTGATTACTTTCATAATATGAACTGCATATTTGTGTATTGTTTAGTACTTTATCTGACGGCTCTGCGGTAAAATTTAGCACACAAGCTTATTAATTGTTCCGCCCCCGTCAGGCGTTTGCTAGCTTTACTTCCGGGGCATCCATAAGGCGCCGTTTTCCCTTACCTCTTTTACCCGAAAAGCGGCAATCTTCCGAATAAGCGTTTTGGGAAGAGGCTTGCTATAAGGGAATTGTATCGTGTCTTTGCCGGTTTTATAATCTGTTAATTCCTTTTCGAAAGGCTGTAGGGAAGAGTGTGTTGGCATAAAATTAAGATGCGATTTGAAAGCGGAATATGAGAACAGGATTCGCTTTTCTTCAAATACCGGAGATCCCCATTTCAATGATTTTGTTGCATCCGGGGCGACTTCCTTCAGGATATCGCGTAATTCCCTGAGTTTTTCCCTCGCTTCTCTTTGGCGCAGCATTTATATATTCCTCAATTGTTTTTGGTCTGGGCTTTTCCATGGTTGATATCTGAGATGCATTTAATTATTAACAAGGTTCCCGAAAATGTTTTATCATTTTGCGTGGTTTCGATTGACACCAAACACTGGATTTTCCCGGACGGGTGTTGTTAGTACTACCGTCTGCACGAAAACAACAATTAAGTGACCAACCGACTCTTATATTAGCTTGCTCCCCGCTTCTGACATTGTGCAGTTGGCAGTGGCTTTAATTATCATTGTCTCAACCTTCACCTTGTAAGTCTCACCTAAATGGTTAACAAGGTCATTAATTAAATGTTTTTGGCTTAGCACCAGAGCGCTCCTCAGCACCATGTTGAGGCAGTGCCCTGTAATGACTTCTGCCATGCGCTGCATCCCTTTTATTCAACTCTTTAAGAACAAATTTCTGAAATACCTGATACTTGAAAGAAACAGTGCAAACCCGATGCTTAAATAAATTAAAGAAAGATATTGCTTTTGTATGGAAGAGTGACGTAAGGTTATTCCCATGGTAACCATTATAATAATAATGATATAGCTTTTCCATGAAATAAAAGAGAAAACACATGGTTTCCCCGGTAATCGTGAAATACGTCCCAGGTTTTTATCTACAATTTTCAGGAACCCGAAATGATGAATGATTAATGCTGCAATAACTCCGGGAACACCAAATAACCATCGATTTCCATCATAATCGTACAACCAGTGAACGGCCATTATAATCAGCATGATTCCCACACAACACCACATTGCTCCGGCAAATGCAAGCAAAACCTTTTTGGGAACTGCCGGTTTAAATCTCTTTTCAAAATCAGTCACCTTGTTTTTCTATTTTGTATTTACTCATTATTTTGATGGCATCGACGACTTTGCATAAATGCTAAACCTGTCTCCGGCATGATTTACAATTACATCAATAAACCGGGATCTTTTATGGTTGTGTTGTGCGTAGATTTTTATCCAACGTTTACGTGAAACAATAATCCGACAAGCGCAGTCAGGCCCATGGCGACAGTACCCCAGAAGGTAATTCTGATAATTGCTTTGGCTACACTTGAGCCTCCCGTTTTGGCAGCCAATGCGCCTAGTATAATAAGGAAGAAAATAGCAAAACCATAAAGATAATATTCGATGCCTTTTAACGGCAGAAAGAGAGCAACTGCAAGAGGAAGAATTCCACCGGCCGAAAATGCTGAACCTGAAGCAAGCGCTGCTTGTATTGGTTTGGCCTTACTTATTTCATTTATCCCCAGTTCATCTCTGATGTGTGCTGCCAATGCATCGGTTTCAGATAATTCTTTCGCAACTGCTAATGCTGTTTCTTTTTTAAGTCCTCTTTTTTCATAAATTTCCGCCAATCGCTGCAGTTCAATTTTGGGCATTTCATCTAACTCTTGCTTTTCACGTTCAATATCAGCCTTTTCCACATCTGTCTGAGAACTTACAGAAACGTATTCACCTGCTGCCATTGACAAAGCACCAGCCACCAGTCCGGCGATTGTTGCCAACACGATGGGTTCCCTTATATTACTTGCCGCAGCAATACCTATCGCCAGGCTGGATGTTGATAGAATTCCGTCATTTGCACCAAGAACTGCGGCTCTCAGCCAATTGCTTTTGTGGATGAAATGAATGTCTGAATTGTTGTCTGTTTTGGTCTTCATCTTGAAAAGTTAAATGTATTGTATAATCCTGACTAAAGGTAACATTGTTATTAACAGAGATAATTAAAAACAATCTCGAAAAAGTATGTCACTTTCCGTGCCAGCAGTTATAATTTTCTCACGACCTGCCAATCGGACACACACTGATACAAAGCCCGCAAATACGTTCTTCAACGTTGAGTTTTGCTTTGCCAGCTCTCTGCATTTTTCTCTGCATTTGAAAGCATCGAAGAATTCATCTCTGTGAATGGCGACATTCCACTTTAATCCCGTAGCTGCATTGGCAGGACATTTTAATACGCATATATTACAGTTACCGCACTTACTTTTTTCCACTGGGTTTACATTACAGCCGGGATCCTGTTTTGGAACAAGATGATTCTCAACTATGTTTCTTACCATCCAGAATGTTTTTAATAGCTGCTTCTCCCGAACGAAGTGAAAGTAGGGGTGTTCCTGAACTGGTTTTACGATGCAGGATTAGACTGTTATTACTTATTTCTCGGGAAGGCAAAAACCCCCGACAAGTCGGGGCAGGCTGTGACACCATGTGCAAGCCCCCTCGTAAGCGTGGCAGCTTATGCCCCGTTAATAATTCCCCATTTTAGCATAAGTGTGATCCTGATGGAGAAGGCAATGACATAACCGGCCAGTTAGATGCTGGTGTTAAATTTTAGATTGAATTGGAATCCAAATCTCTTCTTCAGAATCAAGATCATCAGGCTTATACTTTTCCCCTAATATCTCGAAATGAGGCCTACTGTCCAATAAATAGCCGGAATTAGGTATCCATGTTCCAAAAATAAATTGAAATGTCCCGGCAGCTGCTGTTGGCAAACCTTTGTAAGGGAAAATAGCATAAAGGCCACCAGGAAGATTTAATGTCAGGAAATCATCTGGAACACTATTAAAGTCAGCAACTTCAACAGCAGCCCATTTCTCAAAAGTCACCGTTGGATCAATACTGTCGAAGAAGCCTGACGGATAAATTTGTAAAGAATATAGATCTGTATTGACGACATTGTGTATCACTTTTCTCAAAGGCATGAAGCTCCTCCAAAGCTCAAAAGTTTTATCATTGGAGAAGGTCATGGTCATACGTTTGCCAACCAGTTTCTTTGCAATTAATGTTTCTATACGCGGTACCATTATTTTGTTTCCTGCTTCACAAGATAGACATTATGTGTTGGCATGCAAACGCTTGCAGCTGACAGCCCGGCAATAAAGGGAGATTGTGTTATACGATGCAAGCACCGGTCAGAGTTCTGGTACTTTAGCCAGGAAACTATTAAGGTGAAAGGAGGGTATGCAGTGTCCCTACGAGCAGAGCAAGACAGGGGCGCACCTATTGCAGTGAGTCAAATCTGCTTTTTAAAGCAATAGATAAATCAATTTTTGTATAGACTATTTCTTTAGAATCCTTGCAGTATACTAAAGCATTAGATCCTATCCATTGTTCATATGGATCTGTTTTAATGGTTGCAAAATAAGTCCATTCTCCTTTGTTTTGGTTATCCTGATTAAGAAATTGTCCACATATTAAATATGTTTTTTCCTCATTGGGTTTTGTTAGATATTTAAATTCAACATTACGAAAACCTAAAGGAACTGGTGGTTGATGGTCATGAAAATCTTTGGCAGCCGCATCAAGTAATAAATGAACTATAGAATCTTGTGAAGTATTTTGCGTTTCAACTGGGCTTATACTGTCAGAGCTGCCTTTGGATGAATTAATGTTATTCTTTGACCTGGAATTACATGAGGTCAGGAATAATGAAAAAATCAGAATAGAAATAGATAATAGAATTTTCTGCAGGTCAAATGTTTGTCTCAATTTCGATTGTTTTTTCATTTTACTTGATAAAAAATATTGCCTACTCTCTACAGTTTTCGGCTTCCCTGCTTTTATTCTGCGGGTCTCTTACAGACTCATGGAACTCTGTCCGGGATTGAAGTATAATGGTCCGTTAATAGAAGAAGGTTGTGTTACCCGGCTACAGTACAGGGCAGGATCCTGGTACTTAAGACCCAATAGTACCTGTCTTGACTTTTCCAGCCCGCTTGTAATTGGCAATAAAAACTCCTGTTGGCGAAACCAAACTCTCTGTCAATGCAAACGCTGCCGGAATCGCACCATTGTTAAACAACTTTTTTCCTTTACCAAGAGTCAGCGGAAAGATTTTGAGCCAGAGTTCGTCCACTAAATCATTTTTAAGCAGCAGTTGGATAAGCTCACCGCTGCCGTGAACCTGAATGTCAGAACCTTTTGACTTTTTGAGCTTTTGGATATCTGCCAGGTTTTTAAGGAAAACTGAGTTCTTCCAATCTGACTTTTTAATGGTCCTGGACATGACGTATTTTGTTACATCATTGATACCTGGCCATACACTTTCATGCTCTGGCCAGTAACTGGCAAAAATCTCAAATGTTTTTCTGCCCAGAAGAAGGTCTGCAGGTTTCATCTGTTTTTCCATGACTTTACCAGCAACATCGTCAAAATAAGGCGTAACCCAACCGCCATATTTGAAACCGCCTGATGTATCTTCCTCTGGTCCACCAGGTGCTTGCATGACTCCATCCAATGTAATAAATGATAAAACAATTATTTTTCTCATATTATTTCACTTCCTCTTGATTCTACAACAAACTTCTTCAAGATTGGTTTTGTTACGACACAAATTTCTCTAGCAAAGATCTGGCAAAGGCAACCGGGAATCGAGCACAATTTTTGCCTTACGAAGCAATATGAAATCTAACCCCGATCCAAGAAGGATGGAGCGAAGCAACCGGCTACAAGTCGGCTGAAGTGTGTTGTCAGGAGGGGACCGGGTTTAAAGTTACGCCTCAGATTACTGTTGATTGAATATATCGACTGAGATTTCCACTGCTGTTGTCGTTCCCCTGTTCTCAAGCCAGTGTGTGGTGTTCTTATCCTCTGGCCAGCCCACTCCTGGCCCATACTCCTTAGCCACTCCATTTCGGTGGTCAGTTATCGTTCCTTGCAGAATGTAGACAACGCCCGGCCTGTCTATATGGTTATGAATCGGGCCGATGACGCCTCCAGGTTCGAGAGTCACCAAACGCATACGAAGCAGGCGCCCTGCCATGCCCTCTATTTCAGGGCCAAGGTCAATCGCTGCAAGATGCTTTACCGTAACACCTTTCGTCTCAGGTGCCGCTTGTTCAATACTCATGGCAATCTCCTTTCTTTTGTTTATTATTTATTTTATGCATACCAATTTTGCAGTTTTTCTTTTGATGACCACTACCTGGCTGAAATGAAATAGCAGAAAAGAAGATAATGTTACTCTAAATAGGGTAGAAATTTTCCTGTTGTTGCGAAATTATAAAAGTTAAAGTGTGGCGGTATGTGTAGTTGCCGTCCGCTTCGGTCTTGCATGCGTTTTTGCAGTGTCACGGTGAGGGCAGGAATTCGGTTTCACGGTAATTTATCCAGATAGCCTGCAAAAACCATGACAAACAACTTACCCATATTGTCAGTTTTAGCGTTTTGTTGTTTATTTCAAATATTCTTCAATCACAATCTTTTTCTGTCCCATCATTACTTTAAATGAGTTTGGTCGATTCATTAGCTCATCTAGATTTTTGGGTAACACTTGCCACCGAAGTCCATATTTATCTATGCACCAACCGCATTGAGATTCTTCACCATCCTGAGTAAAATAGTTCCAGTATTTATCAATTTCATTTTGATCCTCACAATTAATCATAAATGATATTGCGTCATTCAATGGATGATGTTCTTCAGCAGTACTCATAAGAGAATATTTTTGCCCAAAAATATTTACCACACACATTTCTGTTATTCCACTGGGTGTCTCCCCTAGAGGTATTATCTGTCCATGCTGAAAGTCTTTGCCAAAAATGTTTTTGTAATATTCAATTATTTTTGAAATATTACCTCCGTCTTCACAAAACCAAAGGTTTGGAACTATTTTGTTCTGTAACATATTTTCAAATACTAAGGTTGTCTAATTACTATATCTTTTTGTCTATCCATCGTTATAACATATATAAGTTAGATTTTGTTCTAATATCGACTAATTGTCACTTTTTTAAATCGTTTCCTTACGTATTTAACTGATTGTCAAATCAGATGATCAATGAACGCTAACGGCCCGGCAATATGAAGAGGTTGTTACCCGACGCAAGCACATGGCATAGTCCTGGTTCTTTGGCCACAAAGCTGTCACGGTGCAGGATTTATTTTGCGGGCAGGTGCGGGCGTTCGGTTGCAAGTTTCAGCAGGACTTGTCATGGGAGCAGGGTTTTATAAAAACCATGACAACTTGTCCCGCAAGGCGGGAAACAACTTACCCAAATAGTCCGTTTTATGCCAATGTGCGGATTCTAATTTGATATATTGTCCTGATTGAATTATTTAGCTATGAAACAGGGGATTACATCTTCTGTGAAATATGGCTCCTGACATACCCAGAACATATAATTTACTTTTAAAAAATCTTTAGCAAAAGCATGGAGTACCGGCACAATGTTATTCCGATTTATTACAACATCGTTGTTTCCTGTTTCTTCAATGTAGTTGCCATCCTGAACTGCAATCCCAAGAGGTACTGAAAATTTCCCTTCATGCATCATTGCCAATGCATGATTTAGCTGTTCCTTTTTTCTAATCAGTAAATCAGGCGCACCCAGGCCAACCCCAATTTCCTGTCCGTATTGATAAATAGAATGCAAATACTCTTTATCGCTGGTCCGAAGCCATCCCCCGGGGACAAAGTTGGCGTACTGCATTGTAACTGACCGTGGGAATGCTTTCTTAAGAGCGAGCATGTTGATCTTCAAGCTTTCAGTATAGCTCTCCTGCGTGAAAGTAGAATCAATTTTACTTATATCTTCTATTGCGGTTTCCTGTAAATTTATTCCTTCCACTTTCCCGTCAAATTCTTTTCCCAGAGCTTTCATCAGCAGTGCGAATCGCTCCTGTACTTTCGGGTTCCATCTTTTTGCCACCCACCCGGAAATTTCTCCATTGCCATTAAATTGCGGAACTGCACCCTTATCGTATTCATCGGTTAGAAGATATCCAGGTAATCCAACATATTTGGGGCTAAATGATGCATCCTGCAATTGGATGAACAATTTTTTGCCATGAGATAAAAGGTATTTATAATCCTCCTGGATAATAGAAAAATCATATTTCCCTTTTTCAGGTTCAAGCTGTTTCCAGGAATACATTATCTGAGCGCCCACAAATCTTGGAATATTCAAGAACGGATGGTCTTGTATAAGTTCCCTGTCCCGGGCAAAATAGACAAAATGTTTAATGCTGTCAGGTTCCAGAGGACAAGCAGCACTCAAATATTTCTTATATGCATTAGCGTACCGTTCGGAGTATTTTTCATTTTGCCCTGGCATAGTGAGTGAAATGAGAAGCCCGAAAAGTACTAACGTTGATATTTTCTTATTTCTATCCATAATGTTTTTGAAGGTAATCATTTTTCAGGACGAGAGAGAGCATTTGGCATAACGGTCCGGCGGTACGGGTCAGTTGCCTTGTATTGGGGTGGTATGCGTTTTTGCAGGCAAACTGCGATGCACAAATGTGCTTTTCTTTACTAAGTTATCGCGTTGGTAAAAACCATGACAACTTGTCCCGCAAGGCGGGAAACAACTTACCCATATTGTCCGTGTTAGTTGCTGCGTTTATTAATTTTTTAAAATGAGATGGTTGGCGCTTTGAAAGTATTAGGATCATTATTTAGTCCATGTTTATAGTTTATGATCTCAATGGATTTGGGAATGATTTTAATAAGTACAAATTTATCTTGCCAGCCTTGTATGCCATTCCAATAGTCTCGTTTCATTTTAATAAGTAATTCCCTATTGTCTATAACTGATGCATGATCCGTTTATATTGACATATCCTTTTGCAGTAAGATGGTTTGCGAAATAAACACAGACTTTTGGATTGTTTGTAATTTCTCTGACTTTACGACTTGTTCTTGAAGTAGCAAACCAGATAACAAAGTCATCCTTAACAGGAAAAGGATTTATCGTACGAATTTGGGGTTGTCCTAAGGAGTCTATGGTGACAAGTCCACAATAGGTTGTTTCATTAATTATTTCGTGAGCAGCAAGAAAAATGGTATCTCTATTTACAGAGGATTGTCCATTCAATTCAGAATAACAGGAACTGGATGTTGAAACAAGGACAGAGAGCACGAATAAGACAAATAGGTTTTTCATAGAGGTTGATTTAAATAATGAATTATCTTTTATATGATCCCCAGGAAAGGATTTACCCTATAAAAAATGATATTTTATTCAAGTCAGTAGTCCCGGTTGTTGCACATGGCAACTAACTTCCGCCGGTATGCGCAGTTGCCGCTTCTGTGTGATTACTTGTTGTGTTATCCGAAAGGTAGCTAAATGAACAGCATTAGCAACTCCACGGCCCGGCAATTGCGTATACCGGCTGTTGTGGGCAGTGCTTTTTTTTACTTCCATTCTTTAATACATTCATCCATACCAACCTTTATGCCGTCGAAGTACTTTTCTTCCCTGAATAGAGGTATCATGCAAGAATTTACGATTTTCTTACAAATTTCATCTTTGAAAGTTTTATCAGGTCCATATCCGGTTGACAATGCTGTTTCACTCAAATTTTTACTGACAAATATAACTAAGCCATTATCTTTCCCCTCTTTGCCCACTTCATGTATACTTCCAAAATCAGCAGCATATTGTATCGCTGTCTCAAACTCACCAATATCTTTTGAAGTTACAATCATAATCTCATTTGTCGATTTTTTTTCATAGTCTGAAATAATGGAGTTTAGATATCTCTCCTGGCTTTTGGTTAATATTTCCTCATAATCGTAAATCCACGAGATTTTTTTGTTGACTTCATTATTCTGTCCGCATGAAAATGCGATTGCTGCAAATAAAGACACTAATACAATATTCAATTTCATATTTTTTAATTTTAGATAGTTTCTTTTTGCCACACGGCGCTTTACAGTCTCCTTTAGCCAGAAAGTTCTCGTGGCACAGAAAAGCAATGACATATACCGATGTTGAACGGTGTGTTATTTTTTTAGTTTATTTAATCAATCTTATTTGTTCCGCCTTGCAAGTGTCTTTGCTCTCCATTCCAGATGAAAACTCCGTCTAAGTTAATTGGTAAAGTAATTTCACCACTAAGATGATCCTTATCTTTTTGTAATTTAATGTGAATAGAACCAAGCTTATGCGGCATTGTTGCATCAATATTTTTCAAACTTCCAAGATTAGGCTCTATCCTTATAGATTTAAAGCCCGGTGAGTCAGATTTAATACCACTTACTAATGATAAGAAGTAATAAACTGGCGAAGCACTCCAGGCGTGACAATCAGAACGTGCAGGACCTGGAATTTCTGCAAAAGTGGTCAAACCTGCATCTAACATTTGTTTCCAGGGAATTAGTGATTCGGTAAATTGGTTAGCCTGCCCAACTTTTTCAAGTGCTTCGAATAAATAAAATTTGAAATATAATGTACATTGTGCCAACTCTTTGTCATTGAGAAGCTTATTAATTATTTTGGTTTTATCGGCTGTTTCAGGAAATGTATTGGTTAAAACAGCTAAAACGTTGGCATGTTGACTGAAAGTACTCCTTTCGGGGGAATCGGCAATTAATCCTCTGTTAGAATCGTAACATCTTTGATAAACTGATTTTTTAATTTTATCCGCCAGATTTCTATACTCGACAGCAATGTCATGCATCCTGTATGCTTCGAAGACCTCTGATGCTTTTTCCAAAGTGTAAACATACTGTAAACTTAGTATAGAGGAATTGCCATTCTGCGCAGCCGGCGGGCCACCGTTTTCCCACCCTTTTGAATCAATCCAGTCTACAAAATTCCACCATTCAACAGGACCTAACATACCAGTTGAGTCAATATGGTTTCCAAACCAATTGAGTGTTTCCTGCATACCGGGAATCATTGATTTAATAAAAATAGAATCGCTGTTCAGCATCCAATAATCATAAATCATTGTAACCCAGACTAATGAAAAGGTCGGAATAATTTGGACCTGATTACATGGGAATCTGCTTTGTGTTATACCAATAGGTAATTGTGAAGCATGCAAAGCAGATATTGCATTTTTGGTCAATCTGGAATCTCCGGAAACATAGGTTGAAACCAATGCCTGAATTCTCGCATCACCAATATATTGAAGTTGTTCGTAATATGGGCAATCAAAAAAAGTTTCATTTGCACATAAGCGCTGTGTCCGCCAGCCAACCTTCCAAATATCGTCAAAAAGAGAATTGTCGCAAGTAAATGATGCCTTCTCTTCCAAAGGGTATGCAGTAAAAATGCTGAAAACATCGTTAACTGCAAGTGGCTCTTCTTTTGTTTCTATTTCCAGTTCAACATATCTGAAAGTACGCCAGAATAGTGGTTGGAATATACGATTATTACCTCCGTCACAAATAATAACATCAGAGGTACCTAGTATCTGTTTGTCTTCAATATCATTCCGGTTGCCTTTGTTTCCAACACTGTCAAATAAACTCTCAGCATAAGTAAGTTTTATTAAGCTGTTTCTTCCTTTTGAAAAATTAATAACAGGATAGGCAGTTGTCAGCACGCTTTGGTCAATAAGTATTTTTATTTTACTGTTTGGCGAGATTATGACCGGATTAGTACCTTTCAGGAATTCTTCAGTAATTATGTTTGCGTTGGAACGACGAATTCTGGAAAATCGTTGTACTTTTTCTTCCATTAAAGGTATTTCTCTTTGTGAAAGTAAATGCAATGAAGTGTTTCCATATTCTCCCATACAACCAACAGGTTTACCAGTTTCAACTTCCTGAGCATGCTTCCAGCCAGATGTATTGAAATCCTTATCCATCCAGTTCCATGGATGTTTTTCACAATCAAACTCCTCGCCGGCCCCCGCAACATAGTATTGATTCATAATTACGGGAATGGGTTTATATGCCGTGTCTTTCATGACAACCCAGCTTGTATCTGAATTAAGAATATTTTCATCCTTCGTATTTCCCTGGATCATAAATCCTGTTTGCCCTGAAATCTGGGCTAAAGGACGATATTCGGCAAAATTCCATACAATAGAAGATATAATATTCCTGCCAGAATGAAGATATGGGGAAATGTCAATACTTTCAAAATTCCATTTTAACAGATAACTTCTGGCAGGGCCATTACAAACGTATTCACCATTTATATATAGCTTATACCGATTGTCTGCCGACACATGAATAATAAATTTGTCAGGTTTTGTATTAATTGAAATTTCTTTTCTGAATAAATAAACTCCATATTCCGAATTTGTTTTATCAGGATAAGAAATCCATTTTGCAGTCCAGGGTCTGCAAAGCAATTCGGGATTAATTTCTGTTACTTGCTGAGCAAAAAGCTTTGTGCTAACCAAAAACAGAACTATCAGAAGTGGTTTAAAACAACGTTTCATATTGTATTGTTTGTTAGTTAAATAATTCATTGTTTGTATTTACATGCCGTACAACGGCCCGGCGGTATGGGTCAGTTGCCGCAGCATCGCGGTGGCACGCCTGCCCCGCATCGAACGCAGTGAAGGTCGGGGTGTTTTTGCACGCGTGGTGCGGTGAAGGATTATGCAGTTAGTAGTTTATTTTCGCGTTGGTAAAAACCGTGACACCAGGAGGGAGTGCCCCGCGGGAGCGGGGCCGGCCGGCTGGTTTTTGCCCGGCGGCTTTAGCCGCTAAGCCGGGCCGATAAAGCACCAACTGGTTTTTGGTGTTCCGGTCTGGCGGATCGGCGCGCAAAAACCAGTCGCGGCAATTGCATATACCGACCTGTTAGGGGTAGTGATGTATTCTTTCACACTTATCATTCATCAGCAATCTTACCATCAGATTTATTATTATGCCAGCCAAACCAGCTATTGGGATAAAAAAAGTTTGTCGCCGAACGCTAGCTGGGAATGCTTTACTCCAGCGTTGGAATACGCCTTATCAACTCGGCCCAGTCATTGCCGATTGCCTTTTGAATAAGCAATTTTGCTTGATCGAATGCCGGAGGAGGCATCAGCATTTGCCAAATAAGGGTCATGTTCTCACGGTCATTGTGGTCAATCAAGGGATATAACCAGGCAACAAGCTCCGGAAAGCGTTCCTGTGGTATTTGATTTGCCATGATACCGACTGCCTTACCCTGATCAGCCATGGATACGCGTTCTCTCATTAAACGATACAAATGTGCATCTTCCTTTCCTAAGTGTATATCGAGATGGAACTTGAATGCTGCTGTTGCGCGTGCCGTTGCCAATACATCATTTGCAGAAACTGCGGTATTCAGGGCATTGAATGCAGCATCCAGACCACGGTGATCTCTCTCATATGCCTCTGCGACCAAGGGCGCAACGATTTCAACCGTCGGGAAGACGGACAATTCCTCGCCATGAGCATGCCAGGCAAGCACTTCATTAAAGAAGCGGAAGCGCTCTATTGTCGGTATGAATTCATTATTCCCGCGTGCAGATTCGAGTGCTGCTAAGTCAATCCGGGTCATGTCGAGTCGGAAAGCATTGTGAAATGCCATAATTGCATCAAGTGGTTCTGCCATTTTATGATCTCCTTTTACTTTAAATTTATATTAATATTTATGATAGATTGATCTTGTAAAGATATACAAGGGAGTTGTTTCGGTTTTTATCAAAGTTATTATCACCTCTTTCGACTTTCTTATTTTTTCCTACCCGCTTACCAAAAGCTTTGCTGACGTGAATACGTCATAAGTGTAACAGCATAGCACTGTAATTCTGGCAAAGCCTTCAATGAATTTGTTAATCCTTTTATTCTAAAGCGTTTGATCCTTTATAGGCTCTCTATCTTTTAATAATCTTCCGTTAAAGACCTCGTAATCCGACAAAATAATAAGCGTACATTGCCGATTCTTATATCATTACCCCTAACGTTCCGGCGGTATGTGCATGTTGCCGCAGCATCGCGGTGGCACGTGTTTTTGCACTCGTGGTGCGGTGCAGGATTATGATGTTGTCTGTCTATTCTCGCGTTGACAAAAACCGTGACACCAGGAGGGAGTTCCCCGGTGGTGCCGGGGGCAGCCTGTGACGCCAGCCACAATACGGTCCTCTTTAGTCATAAAGTTCTCGCGGCACAGAAGGCAATGACCTATACCGACCTGTTAGGCTGCGTGTTGTTTTGCTTTCTTAATGCTCTTAAACTCGTCCTTTTTGGTCTTCTTTTCTTCTTCTATATCGTAATCATTCTGAAGTCCGAGCCAGAATTTTGCAGAATTACCAAAATAGTAACTGAGCCTGAGTGCAGTATCAGCGGTTATTCTTCTTGCACCCTTTATTATCTCAGAAGTTCTTGTCTGAGGAATTCCAATGTCCTTTGATAATCTATAAGCAGAAATACTCATAGGCTTCAGGAATTCTTCAAGTAGTACTTCTCCGGGGTGTATGTTTTGTAAAGTTTCCATGTCTCTTATTTATGATAGTCAATAATTGTAACCTCACTTGCTAGTCCATCATCCCAATTAAATGTTATTCTCCATTGGTCATTAATGCGAATGCTATAAAGGTTATTCATTTTACCGCTCAACTTCTCTAACTTATTGGAAGGAGGGACTCTGAGATCATTAAGGTTTTGAGAGTTATTTAACATTCTTAGTTTTCTCCTGCCAATCATTTGGACCTCTGGAGGCATGTTTTTTACTCGTTCGCCATGCCATATTTTCTCTGTCCCTTTTGACCCAAATGAAGTAATCATATTACGTCTAGCGTTACTAACGGCAAAAGTAAGTATTTATTATCTAATATGCAAGCGATTTTAGTTTGACATGCAGCCTAACGGCTGCGTGTATGAAACGTTTGGCATTTCGAAGCACTTTCCTATCAGCTACAACTACTTTAAATGAGCTATACCGCTTGATAAAGCACTGACTGCCAAATGTTTTATACACGATGTTGTGTCGTCGTGCATTTTTTTAATCCATGTCAATACTTTCCTTTAATACAACCGTTTTGTTCAATCGCTGTTTTACCAACTTTATATTAGAACATAAAAATATAGCCGGTGTTATTCATAAAATTTACGAATGACTCTAACGACTAATCAATAGGTTTAATGAAATTCATCAACTCTCTGTCGTGGTTATATACAATTCTGCATTCATTATCAAAATACATTGTAGCACCGTTTTTGGCAGTATAAGGCTCCCACATCGGCAGTACACCCTCTACATTAGGATTACCTGTTTTAATAAAGTTTATCCATGACGAACTCATTTTGTCGGCCATTTTCCATGCTTCTTCAGTATTGCCTGTCCAATCGGACCTCAGGTCAACGGTGTTGAATGCCAAAGGAATGTCCAAACCGTGAAAAGAACCTTTCGATGCATCGTCAACACCACTTTTCCATGCTAAGAAATAAACATACAATGGAGCGCTTGACTCTAAAGCCCTTGCATCGGCGGTTCGTATGGTATATGGCCTGAAAACTTTATCAATAGATAGAAGATCCTGAGGTGTATAATCGGGATAAGCCTTTGCGAAAAGCTCAATGTATTTGTCGGTATTTTTACCATATTCTTTTGCCAGGCGTTCTTTAGCCTGCTTCAATGTCAGGTTTTTTTCACCATAAAATGTGGGCATCAGCTCGTTCAGCGTGGAACCTATCATAAGGGGTATTTCATAAGAAATATCAGCAAATCCGGGGCTGAATGGTTGCTGGAGTAAAACAACTCCATCGGCAGAAGGTGCAAAGCCAAACATAGTTGGAGACCCGGGTTTTCGTGGTCCGGAGATTTTTGCTATTGCATCGTTTCCTGCTTTCACAAGATCCAGGTAAGCAATCGTATCTAATTTTTCAACATCATTGGGTGTAAGTCCTAAATTTTCAAGAACGGCTAAACCCAGTACTTGCGATTTCTCTTTATTCATAGTGTTAAGAAGGGTTCCACTTTGAATAATTGCCTTGTGGAACAAACCTTTTGCGGCCGGCATACACATGAGGGTGCCAACTTTTCCGCCACCACCCGATTCGCCCACAATGGTTACATCGGATGGGTTGCCTCCAAACTTCTCAA
Source organism: uncultured Bacteroidales bacterium (assembly GCA_963730615.1). Lineage (GTDB taxonomy): Bacteria > Bacteroidota > Bacteroidia > Bacteroidales > VadinHA17 > SR-FBR-E99. Next base: position 261,136 of record CAVSSR010000006.1, read on the forward strand.
TATTTTTTTGGATCCACTCAAGGGCTTTCACAATGTCGAGCATACCAACATTGGCCGATTGAGCATATTTTTCGCCACATGCCGACAAATCGAGAAAGCCAAGAATGTTCAACCGGTGATTTACCGATACGAACACCACATCACCTTTTTTGGCCAACGCTTCACCATAGGTCATGGGATCGTTGCTGGCGCCAACGTGAAAACCACCGCCATGCAACCAGAGCATTACCGGACGCTTTTTGCCATCCTTAATCCCTTGTGTCCACACATTTACACTGAAGAGTTCTTTTTCATTTTGAATGGAATCGGGATACCATGGCACTATTTGTTTGGCTACCGGCCCAAAGTCCTTACATTCAAGAACTCCGTCCCAGGCATCGGGATCCTGTGGAGGCATAAATCTTTCGGCCTTGGCATAAGGTATCCCCTTAAAAGCAAATACACTATCATTAAAACTGCCAGATACATCACCAGAGGTGGTTCTAACAACTGGCTCTTGATTATTGATTGTCTTTAGGTTACAACTTGTTAAACAAAATCCGGTTGTAATTAAAAAAAATAAAAGAAAGTTTGTTAATCGTCTCATAGTATAAAAATTTGTCTTTGTTTTAATAATGTTCAAAATAATGTAAAAAAATCATTTTTATCTCATTTTAACTGTTAGCAGAATCTCTTTTGCATGCGGCACAACGGCCCGGCAATAAAATTAGTAGGTGTTACCTTACGCCGCACCGGGCACCTGTCCAGGTACTTTAGGCAGAAATTTGTCACGGTGCAAGGAAGGTATGGCGCAAGTTTTGCAGTCCGGGTACAAAGCTGGTTGAGCATTACGCGTGTCGCGGTACAAAATTGATGCGAACGATATATTTAGTCACGGTGCAGAATTTTTATGCGTTGCAGTGGCGCGGTCCGGATTTATCCCCGGTTACAAATCTGTCTTGAGTGCAGGAGCAAAAGCAAAACTTGTGACAAACCTATTAATTTTATTGTCCGTGTTAGCGTTTCGTTATTTATTTTTTATGCATCGTACTGAGAATCCCATTCTTTTTGGATGGGTGTCTCGGGCTACTAATTCAAAAGAATAGATCAAGTTTCGATAATATGCACTCGATGCACTCGCTTCAGTACTTGTCCACCAGAAACCACTACTACCCCCTGCATAGAAGCGGCTCAATCTCTCTCCTCCAGGTAGAGCTGAAAAGCCTAATTCGTCAGTGCCAGTAACTCCCTTTCTCCAGCCCTTGACAGATTTAAGTCTTTGTCCGGCATCAAATCCTCTAAGTCCCAGTTTATTCCAAATAGAATCAGTCATGTTATATTTTGTGTCTGCCGTGCCTTCAATTTGTACCCAGTCACTATCTGCAGGGACCCTCCAACCTGTAGGACAAAGTTTTCCTGAGTTAACCGCATACCAATTATAAAGAAATCCAAGAGTATCCGCATAGTTTAGATTATTCTGATAATAACAGTATGCAGGTGAGTCTAATCTTAACCAAATTGATTGATCTTTTACGCATGGAATATTTGAGCCATTATTGAACCTGGTCGATTTTAAATTCTCAGTCATCCACCAGTAGTCCCCAATCAAGACAGTACTGTAGATATTGCCATCGATATCTTTAATAGTATTGTTTTCTGACCGCTTGCATTGCGAGGTAATTGCTAGGATAAACAAAACTATCATTATAAGGTAAATACGAGAGATCATATTGGTGAGTTAGCGTTCGTTTTTATCTTTTGAAATGTCATTCTAAAGTGCTGGCAGTCAGTTTTAAATGAACGCTAACGTTCGGCGGTATGTGCAGTTGCGCAGACCCGATTGCTATCGGGTCGCGGTGGCGCGCCGTGCCCCGTACCGAAAGCAGAGAAGGTCGGGGTGTTTTTGCACTCGTGGTGCGGTGTAGGATTATGTGTTAATTTGTTTATTATCGCGTTGGCAAAAACCGTGACACCAGGAGGGAGTCCCCGGCGGCAGCCGGGGCAGCCTGTGCCGCCGGCCACAAAGCGGTCCTCTTTAGTTACAAAATTCTCGCGGCACGGAGCGGCAATGACATATACCGACCTGTTAGCAGTTGGCCTATTTTTTTATCAGGATATATTTTATAGAAAATTCGAATATTCCCCAATATCCAGATGGATTTCCAGCAAAAATAATTGTCGTTGGCTGATGGCATTTTGGACAATAAAAGTCAAGAAATAAATCTTCTACATTATTTAACTTCATGAAACTTTCGAATTCGTCCCGATCCATAATTTGTAAGTTAGAATGTCTTGATTTGTTGTGTATTTGAAATCTATCTGGACTGAATGAAATCTGTTGGTCGCAGTTTTCACAACTGTAAATTATCTGAATATTTCTATCACTTACCGGAACCTCATCAGGATTGATCCTGTGCGGAGAAGGATCATAAATTTTAGAAGTCAGATACTGATCTGTATTAATTCTTACAATACTCATGGGTGTTTTGGGCTTGCTGCTAACGTTCGCGTGTATGATCAGTTGCGTTGCCAAAGTGATTCTGTATCGAGATACACCAGTGCAACCCAAAGTGATACTGTTCGCAACTTGATGCCAAGCAATTGATTATACACGCTGTTAGCATTAGTGGTTATTATTTATTCCATCTTGGAACAGTGGCATAAATTTCAATATGTTTTTGCAGTATTTTAAATTCAACTTCTTTTGGATTATCTATCGTTTTTGAATTACTGGTTACATACCAATATATATCAAGAGCGTCAGAGCCTTCTTCTTAATTCTTGATTTCAAAAATTTGTTTCCAGAACATATCTGATCTCTTAGTCCTGGTGTTTCACTAGTCATATCAGATACAGCCAATGTACACTAATTCAATTCTTCCTCTATTTAATGAATAAATTAAAAAATACTCCATTTTTAGAAGGAGAATTGCAAACAACATCTAAATCATCATTTGGTCTCAAGAAGAAATGATCATTCTCTTTGTATTTTTTTAGTACATCGAACATATTCTGTTAATTGTTTGTGTCTTTTGCCATTAATGCTAACACTGTTATAGAGCGGATCATCCGCTTCTAAACAGCAATAATGGACGTTTTGAAACGGATTCAAAGTTTTCATCAGACTATTATTTCTTAGAACAATTGTTGGCTTATTCCCAATAAATTTAATCATATAATTCTTATTGTCAGACCACTCCAATAATTTTTATTCACACGGGTAAGTACTGACCACCCTTTAAATACACCCCCTAAGATTCTTGTGGGGTATGAGTACCCCCCCCCCGTCATCTTATTAACTAATTTATAATTAACGCCTTAATTATTATGGTAACAATTTCAGATTTTTCGAAGCGATTGAATTCCGATGGAAAGCAAGGTACCTTTGCTTTACTAAGCGAATTATTAAGAACAGCTGAATTGCAAATTCAGCTGAGCGGGGGGAGCTCAGCGCAACTGGACTTTGCCGGGTGAGGTTTTTAGGATTGCATACAAAACACTTATCAAGCAAAAAGCCTGATGAAACAGGCCCAACTCAGGCACAACCCGAGCCGAACTGTGGGAGTATCAATTTTTTACTTGTTTTGGTTGAACGGTAGTGATAATTAAATTAATCACTGCAATCACTCGATAAAACTACATTTGGACTACCTTCAGAATTTATCCCCAAATTAGGTGTTTGTGCAACACAGACTGAAATCAATGAGGGCATACCCTCAATTTCCAACATGTCAAGTACAGTATTGCCAGTTAAATCTAAGCTCACAATTAAATTCCTGCTGCAATTCAACCACATCAGTTTTGGATTGTTTGTAACATTCAAAGCAGTAAGACTATTACCTGCGCAAAACAGGTGCTTCAGGTTTGTATTTGCTGAAGTATTAAGTTCTGTCAGTTGATTCAATTCACAATTTAGCCAATCCAAAGCGCTATTGGACGTAATATCCAGCACATTGAGTGGGTTGCTGCTGCAACCCAACAAATCTAAGTCCAGGTTTTTTGAAACATCAAGGCTGGTCAAATGATTGTCACCGCATGCCAATTAAGTCAGGGACAGGTTATCTGAAACATCCAAATCTGTTAATAAATTGTAACTACATTGCAGTGTAAACAAACCATGCTGAGCCGAAACATCAAGAGCGGTCAGCTTGTTATTTTCGCAATACAGATAATGCAATAATGTGTTTTCAGAAATATCCAGGGATGTAATTAAATTCTCGCTGCATTCCAATTCAGACAACATCGTATTCTCAGAAACATCCAGGGTTGTCAGCGAATTATTAGCGCATTCCAACTCCATCAATTCATGTTGGGCAGATAAATCCAAACTGGAAAGATTATTGGACCCACAAACCAATGAGGTTAACATGGAGTTGTTTGAAACATCCAATTCATTAAGTTGATTGCCATAGCAGTTTAAAACTTCCAGCATCGTATTTTTTGAAAGATCTAAATCAGAAATATGATTTCCACCACACGATAAATGTGCCAAATAAATGTTTTTTGAAACGTCAATATGTTCAATGTTGTTATTTTCGCAATTTAAGTCCCTCAATTGTATATTACCCCCAATATCCAGGGATGTCAGATTGTTCATATAACAATTTAGATATACCAGATTTTTCATATTGGAAACATCGAGAGTAGTCAATAAATTCATGTCACAAATAAGGGTATCCACATTTTTAAATGCCTGGATTCCTGAGACATCTTTTAACGATTCATAACTGATATTTAATATATGAACAGCTTCTGCTTCGTCGTAAGATATTTTGCCATCTTCGTTCACATCAATGCCCCGACTAATAAGAAGATCCAGAAATTCATCGTCGGCAAATTCAACGAAGGGGTCCTCCTTTTCACAATTGCACAATAAAACAATCATGATTGCCGGCAATAGTACTTTATGCAAAGGTTTCATAGTAATTGTATTTGGGAGTTGCTATTTTTCTTAGTATGTTCTAAAACCAAACAGATTGCCAATCTCAACAACTATAATCCAAAACAAAGGCCGTCGGAATATCCTTTAGCGCCATAGCCATATACGTCCTTCAAGTAAAAATGCTTAATTTCAGTACTGATTTCTTCACCTCTGGTATTAATAATAACATAAAGGTTTTTTTTGGGAAAGTATTCCACTGCAAATCCTTCCTTGGAAAATGGATAGGTTTTAGGATATTCACAATTGATCATAATTTCGCCTTTTAAATTTGCATATTTCCAAAGCTTGGATCCGATAGGTCTTACTTGAATTAAATAAGTCTGTGCGATTGAAAAAACTGAGTACAAGCCCAAGATAGTAGTTAAAGTGATTTTTTTCATGATTGCAATATTTCAAATTATTTACCTATTCTATTTGTATCAATTGAAAGTAATCCTTCAAACATATAGACATCGCATTCATGTTATACTTTTCTTTAATTTAATGCTCAGATGAAGTTAAACCATTAATGCTAACGTTCCGGCGGTATGTGGCGTTGGCGCAGAGTCGCGGTGGCGCGGCGCGACGAGGTGTTTTTGCACTCGTGCTGCGATGCAGGATTATGCTGTTTTTGTTTATTTTCGCGTTGGCAAAAACCGTGACACCAGGAGGGAGTGCCCCGCGGCAGCGGGGCCAGCCTTACCGCCAGACAGTACAAATCTGTCGTGGTGGCTTTAAGGTTGTCGTGGCGTGGAAGCCAATTGCATATACCGAACTGTTCCGCCCTGTTAATTATTATTCAATTATTACGTTCTTGTCCTTCGGATATTTAACTGAAAACTTAACAATCAGTTCTTTCACCTCATTAGACTTAAGCTCTAAATCCCATTCCACTTTGCCAGTGTTAACATTTAGTTTGCCACCGGAAATATCAATGGTTTCAACCTGGATTTCTTTTGTGGTAGTTACTGGGATCTGATCGAATACCTTAGCAGTGATCGGATATGCTTTATTATTTCTTAATGTTAATTTATAAGCGACTGTTACTTTTCTGTTTACACCAATAAGTTGACTTTCTGAGAAGTCTGTTAGTTTCTCGCGCTTGACACTTATGTTGTTATCTACGCCGAATGAGATTTCTAATGTGTCCTTGAATTGTCGGGTATTAATCATTGACTTGCCTACATACGAATTCTCAAGGTAAATATTTGCTTCTCCATCCAGTAGGTCAGTTTTGTACCACTCGTTTATTTTGCCGATGAGATATACATGTTCTGTCAGCAGTGGAATAGTTTGATATTCAAATGTTGAGTTTAGCTTTGTTTCTTTAAATATTATTGAACTTGTTTTATCGTTCGAAATGATAGTTTGCGGCGTTTCGACAGAATACTCATTTGAAATTTCTCTCCTGGAAGTAACTGTTAACGGTAGTGAAGCATTTTCTTCTTCAACATCATAGTCGCCACTTTTTGTTGTAACTATAATAACTCCGTTAGATCCTTTTGAGCCATAAATTGCTGTTGCAGAGGCGTCTTTTAATACTTCAATGTTACTCTATCTCATCAGGATTTAAATATGAAATATCGTCGCGTGGCACACCATCTACAACGTAAAGAGGTTTATTGTTCCCATCCAAGGAGGTAGCACCTCTTATGCTGATCATGTTGTTTGCGCTGATTGCATTTGGACTTTGTGTTGTCTGAACACCTGCAACTTTGCCCTGTAATGCACTTGTAACATCATACTTTGGATAAAAGAATTGTAGGTAGAATGGAGATAAAGTGTCGGAATCTGAGCAGAAATATTTGTTTTAGAGGTCGAGAGAACAATATTTACGTTCGTCCAATCAACTCCAGTATTTTGGCTAATGTTAGCCTTATATGTTACAGTAAGGGGTTTGTCAATACTTGTAAAGCGAATATCATATGATGGATACCACCTTGCATTATCAACCAGATAACTGAATGTAATTTTCGAGCTTTTTGTCTGCTTGGCATCAATTGAAACTATTATTGTACCAGAAGGTAAGTCAGTTCTGTTATTCAAATAGTTCAGTTGATTGTTTAGTTTGTTAATCTCTTTATTGTACTCCTTTAGGAGCCTTTCTTTCTTTAGTTTTTCTAGAGTAAGGGATTCAATATTGTTACCGTAAATTGAATTTAAAGAGTTAAAAACATCCGGATTTATAGCCTGCTCCTTGCCAGTAATTTCCTTGTTTGTTTTTAAGAAGTCCAGTTTATCAACAAGGATGTTTATCAGTGTTTGTTCGTATTCAATCTTATCTTGGAATTCTTCAATCTTTGTTCTAATTGCTGCTGTTTCTTTATTTTTCTCAAGCTCATTTACGAAGTCGTTTTGGTGCTGAACGTTTTGGATAGTAAATGAACCGTCTCCTTCAATCCTTATGCTTTCTTTCTTAATATAAGGAGATAGCTTGGTAAATTTTAAAACCATTTGTCCTTGTTGTAATGAAACAGAAGCTTCATTTTCAATCTGAGCACCTTGAGTATAAAGTGTTATACTCTTAATTGATGAGGTGATCTCTTTTTCAGCCTGACATAGTAAAAGGGTAGAGTAGACAATTAGTAATCCGATTGTTAAGATTGACTTTTTCATAATATTATGGGGTTTAATTATGTATATAGTGCTGATGTGGCCATTAATTGGGCACAACGGCCCGGCAATAAAGGGCGTTTGTGTTACCCGACGAAGCACCGGGCAGCATCCTGATACTTTAGCCAGAGAAACTGTCACGGTGCGAGGAGGGTATGGCGCGCGTTTTTGCAGTCATGCAGTAGTTTGTGGGCTATATGAGTGTCGCGGTACAAGTTTAATCGAGGCCGACTTCTTAGTCACGGTATAGCATTTGGTAATGGGCAGTGGCGCGGTCGCGGTATATGCATTCAAATCTATCCTAGGTGCAGGAGAAAAGCAAAAACCGTGACAAACAAATGACCTTTATTGTCCGTGTTAGGTGGTCGTATATTTTTATTCTAATATTGTTATATTTTCTCCATTTCAGCCATAAAGCATTGATGACCATTACTATTAGTAATCTGCAAATAGGCTTTTAAGGATCGCTTAGGTTATACGGACTGTGATACCCGATATAAAAAAATACTTAATATTTCCAATCTCTACCTCCAAATATCTTATTTGCTTGTCATTGTCAATAACTTCATCTTTTTCAAATATTTTATTTCATTCTTGTAGTCTTCTTATTAATTGTTGAGTACAAGGATTAGAAAAATATGGACTGCGCCCGTTCATATTGACGATCCATTCTTTTTTATGTAGAATGTTGATTGACCAAAAATCAGGATTGTATCAGGGGAAGTGAGAAATCCTAAGATTGCCGAAATCATCTGTAAATAGTGTAGAGATAGTTCTCGCTAGAGAAAAATAAAGGCAATTAATCCGAGAATATCAAGAAATCCAGAATAATTTTAACATTCTTAATTTGCTATTTGGGGCCGAAGAGAGAATTACATTGTCTCTTACTTCCAATGTTCCAACCAAAAATAGAAGAAGCAAAAGAGGTCCACTATAAGTCGATATTTTTTTTTATCATTTTCAATTATTTAAAATCTTCCGTTAACTGAAATATTTCTGTCTGGCATGTGGGTCCGTATGCCACCTAACGTTCCGGCGGTATGTGCAGTTGCCGCAGTATCGCGGTGGCATGCGTTTTTGCAGGTATGCTGCGGTGTAGGATTGTGCTTTTCGTTACAAATTTATCGCGTTGGCAAAAACCATGACACCAGGAGGGAGACCCCGGCGAGAGCCGGGGCAGCCTGGCTGGTTTTTGCCCGGCGGCTTTAGCCGCAAAGCCGGGCCGATAAAGCACCAACTGGTTTTGGTGTGCTGGTCTATCGGATCAGCGCGCAAAAACCAGCCGGAAGGCAATTGCATATACCGACCTGTTAGCAACAGGCCATTTATTTTGCCTTAGAATTACTTCTTCTTTAGGGCGTTAGTATTGTTTTATTATTACCGCCCATATCATTGAGGGATCAATAGCATCATAAGCATGTATCAACCTGTTAAGAAATCCAACGATCTTTCTTGCATTTAAAAGACTGTCATCTGGATTAAGAAGGTCATACTTATTAACGGCCTCTCCAATAATTCCGAGATGACGTTCAACAGCACTCTGAGTTTTCAAGTCATTTTCGAATTGAGAGAAGGTCTTAATCGACTTTGTAAATTCTTCTATCAGCTCAATAGAATGAAGAATGTCAGATAAGTATTTTTGACTTTTTTCCGTCATAAATGAGCACTTTCGTTGCGTCAATACTTTTTCTTAAATGGATTACGTATTCTCGAATCAGTTAATAAGTCCACTTTACGGTTGAATAAGCTTTCAAATGAATCCCATATTGAAATAAGCTTTTCACCTCTCTTAATAGGATCTGGTTCATCTATCTCTATTAATAAATCAATATCACTTTTTGAACTGTCAAATTTATCACTGACAGCAGATCCAAAAGCATATAAGTATTTCACATTATGAGTTCTCAAACAGAATAATGAAATCTGGTAGATGCCTTGATATTTCATCTTTGATAATCATAACTCAAAGATAGTCTAAAATACAGAATACTCAATAATTGAGTTTTCGGCTTGTCGCATAACTCGTTTATATGTGTACTAAAGGTAGGCATATTTGCCGAAAATGGGTGTTATTGGAAACTAGGGGTGGTTGTTATTGACAGAAACGGTTGTTATAAATCATCAAACGGCGTGCGAATCTTCATGATACTCTTCTCCGTCACATGCGTGTAAATCTCTGTGGTCTTGCTGCTCTTATGCCCTAATAATTCCTGTATGTACCGCAGATCTGTACCTGCCTCCAGTAAGTGCGTTGCATAACTGTGCCGCAAACCATGGAGCGTAATATTCTTCTTTATCCCTGCCTTCTCTACTGCCATTCTGAATACCTTCTCTATACTCGCAGCACTGTACCTGTCTCCCTGCCGCTGCCCTTCAAAAAGATAAACAACCGGGCGATACCTATTGACATACAAGTCTACCATCTCGACCAACTTCACCGAAACAGGAACTATCCTGTCCTTGAATCCCTTCGACTGCCTGACAATAAGTAACATACGGTCACGGTCAATATCCTCCGGCTCAAGCATTATTGCTTCACTGCGCCTTAAACCACAACCGTAGATTATACTTAGCATTACCCTGTGCTTCTCATTCATCGGAGCAGACAAGATCCTCTTTACTTCTTCCTTGCTCAGTACATTTGGCAGTTTATGTCGTGCACGGGGACGGGTAAATTCACCGGGATCAATGGTCTCGCGACAAATCTCTTTGTAAAACTTCTTGACTGAACTTACAAGCTGATTCTGAAATGAGTAACTCAGACCTCTCGGTAATATATATTCATTAACCATCCTTATGAGATCTTCACCATTACACTCTGACGCCTCTCTGGGAGAAACAAACTTCAGGAAGGTCTCCATCATCGAGGTGTAAGTCCTGACAGTGGTCTCCGGATAACGATGCGACTCCAGCCATAGCCGATACCTCCCGATATCCTCTTTTCCTCTGATGCTGAGTAAGCCAGGGATTTTATGTTGCTCTGTCTTTCCGGTTTTTCCCCGGGTTAAATCCTCAGCAGGGATCTCTTCGGCTGATTTTACCTGCGGATACTTTTCCTGCCTCTCTTTTCTAATTGCGCTTACCCGGTCAGCCAGATCCGGCTTCCTGAGAGCTGTATAATCAATAAATGCATCCTTAGAAAGCGTCCTTAAGAGGAGAGTGATGACATCATCACTGTCAGCAATGTGCCAGCATTGCATTCGCTTACTCCATCGGGCATCTGGTAACTTCCTGACCAGGTTAACGACCTGCTGATCATAGGGGAACTTGAGGGCAACACGCATTCCACCGTCGTGCCTCACCCTCCCGGCGATTACTGTAATCATTGTTTGCAGCGAGTATTATATTTAACAATGTTGTTTTGGGTACAGGGTTAATGGTAAAGGATGCATGGTACAATGCACAAAAGCTTAGTGTAAGCACAGAAGAGGGTGCATACACTTTGACAGAGCAGGCACCATTTCATTTCGAACGGCTGCTACCATTCGCAAATCTTTTCCTGAATTCAATTAATTCAATCGGGGCTCCGTTGTGTTCAATCATTGCTACTGTAATGCCTTCCGCAGTTTGATTTGGCTCGGTAATCACTTTCAGGCCAGGTCTCCTTAGTTCTTTCTCCAGGTCGTCAACTTCAAAAGCAAGATGAGGAACTGTCTTAATCAGAGGACTTATCGGACTGTCATCTTCAAACCTCATCCATTCCACACCAAAGGGACTTGTGCTAAATCCCGATACATAAAATTTAAATTGAGGCAAGTACTTTTCCCCAGGCATGACAGTTTTAGTCGGGTATACCGAGGTGATGGTATTTCCAACCCCATTTTTCCACGGCTAACGGAGGTTCAAATTCAGGTCTTGATGTATCCATTTGTTTACGAAATTTGTTTTGGGGATCGATTAGAAAGCAATTTATTTATGTTCCTGGAGTACGAAAACACCTCCTGAAAGAAGAATTCCAGCTTCTGAATATCGAGATCGCCATCCGTTCTTACACCGCTGCAGACATCAACACCATACGGTCTGACAGTTTCAATTGCCTGCTTAACATTTTCCGGCTTTAATCCACCTGCAAGAAAGACCGGGCACTTTGAACTAATCCTGATCTGCCGGCTCAGTTCCCAGTTGTGCACCCTCCCGGTCCCGCCAAGTTCCTTGATTTTTAAATTAGGATTACCGCTGTCGAGAAGGATTGCGTCAACTGATTCTGAGATCCTGATTGCTTCTTTGAGCGAATTTTCATCAATGACATGAATGACCTGGACAATTTTTACGCACGGAAGAGCACTTTTAAGCTGGGCATATGTTCCCTCCGTAAGGGAATCAACAATCTGAATAGTGTTGGTATTTGTGCGCTGATGGTGCCTGATTATTTCACTCACCGAAGTTTCACAGGTCAGCATAAATGTCGCAACAGGAGGGGGAACAGTCGCGGCTATTTCCCTTATTAAGTCATCAGAAATCGGACCTGGTCCGCTCGGCATTTTAGCGACCAATCCAATCGCTGAAGCTCCGAAGCTCACCGCTATCCTTGCTTCCTCGACGCTTTTAATACAGCATATCTTGATTCTTACCATTACAGAGTCTTTTAATCCCATAAACGGGCAGGTAAATGCTTAAGATGTGCTGAGTTAAATGCTTTGGGTTCAGGATGCCGGAGTCCTTTTTGTAAGGCACGTGGTGTTGATGGTTCAGGATGTAAAACATTGGGATCAGGGTGCCGGAATCCTTTGTGTAAGGCACGTGGTGTTGATGGGCCGAGATATAAGGCATCAGGTTCAGGATACAGGAGTCCAGTGTACAAGGCATTAGGTTCGGGGTGCAGTAGAAAAGGGTCAAGGCATTGATTTCGGGAAATTGGAGTCCCGGGGGACCTCAGGACAAGGCACTGAGACCTTGCTGCAAGGCTTTGCGGAAGGGACACCACGGAAAGGCTTCAAGGTTTAAGGCATCGAGGTTCACAAAGCTTCAAGATTCAAGGCAATAAGGTCCACAATGCTGCAACATTCAAGGCCTAATGTAAATGGTACCAGGAGAAAGCTCCAGGGTTCAAGGCAATAAGGTCCACCAGGCTGCAAGGTTCAGGGCAAAAAGATCCACGAAGTTGCAGCGTTCAATGCGGAAAGGTCAATAAAGCTGCAAGTGGCTATAAACTTATTGTATTTATTGATAGCCAAAATTGATAGTCAGAACTTTGATTATCAGTATAATCGACTTAAGTAACAGATAAAACTCCGTTTCGTCAGTCACACTAAAAGTTTTCTGCAAAAACTCATTCCTCCTAACTTTCACGGACTGACAGAAGATATGTAAATGCAAACATGGAAATGTAATAAAAGAAACGGATTTAAACAAGTAAATCCGGCTAAAATGAAGACTAAATAAAAAAGCCGCCGCAGTATGTCCATGACAGCTGATACTGTAAAAATGAACACTAAATAAAAAAGCCGTCACAGTATGTCCATGACAGCTGATATTGTAAAAATGAACACTAAATAAAAAAGCCGCCACAGTATGTCCATGACAGCTGATATTGTAAAAATGAAGACTAAATAAAAAAGCCGCCACAGTATGTCCATGACAGCTGATATTGTAAAAACTAATCTTCTCTAAACAAACCCTGCAAGATAAGCCCTCCTCAACAAGCCCTCCTCAACAAGCCCTGCAAAATGGGCCCTGCAAAACAAGCCCCACTAAACAAGTCCTGCAAATCCCATGAACGCAAGAGCCAGTATGCTCGCTGTTATCAGTGAGATCGGAACACCCTGCATCCCCTTCGGTATGTTTACCAGCGCCATCTGTTCCCTGATCCCTGCAAGGATTACTAGCGCAAGACCAAAACCGATAGCTGTGCCACCACCGTAGATGATACCTGTTACCAGGTTATAGTCTTTCTTAATGACGAGGAGTGCAACACCAAGAACGGCACAGTTCGTGGTTATCAGCGGAAGAAAAATACCCAGCGCCTGGTAAAGCGGCCTGCTTATTTTTTTAAGTATTATTTCTACCATCTGTACAAGAAAGGCAATCACAAGAATAAATGTGATTGTCTGCATGAATTCTATCCCCAGCGGTACAAGCACAAAAGTGTAAACGAGATAGGTAGCCATGGTGGCCAGCACGATCACAAAAACGACTGCACCCGCCATGCCCATAGCAGTCCCGACTTTATTGGAGACACCCAGAAAAGGGCAGATGCCAAGAAACTGCGCCAGCACAACATTGTTGACCAGTACGGCAGATATAATCAGCAGAATATATTCCATTTCCGTTCCTCCCTATGCTTTGTTTGTCTTGTTTATCCTGTTAACAATGGCTATCAGGTACCCCAGAGCCATGAATGCACCCGGCGCCAGAATAAACACCAGGATGCCGTCACCTTCAATGAATTTATATCCGAAAATGGAGCCGCTGCCAAGGATCTCCCTTATTGTTCCAAGTACGCCAAGCGCCATCGTGAAGCCCAGACCCATGCCGGCACCGTCGACAAATGACGACCATACTGTGTTCTTACTTGCATAGGCCTCAGCACGGCCAAGGACAATACAGTTCACAACAATCAGGGGAATAAAAATACCCAGGGTGGCATAAAGAGCAGGCACATACGCCTGCATCACAAGGTCAACAATGGTCACAAAAGTGGCAATGACCACAATGAAGGCAGGAATTCGCACCTTGTCGGGGATCACATCTTTCAGCAGCGAAATGAAGACATTTGATCCGATAAGTACAAATGTCGTGGCAAGTCCCATACCCATGCCGTTAATGGCTGAGGATGTCGTTGCCAGGGTAGGGCAGGTGCCAAGCACCAGTACCAGTATAGGGTTCTCTTTCAGAAACCCCTTTGTGAAATTGTTAAACTGGCTCATTTCAGACCTCCTTTTTCAAATGCGTTATAGGCTCTCTGCACACCGTCGCAGAATGCCCTTGAACTGATTGTGGCAGCGGTGATTGCATCAACAGGCCCGCCGTCCTTCTTTACCCTGAGCGCAAAGGTGGCAGGATTCTTTATCGTTGAACTGATCCTTGAACGCAGGCTTATCCGGAGTTCCGTCAGGAACCATCTTGGTACCCAGTCCGGGCGTCTCTTTCTGCTCAAGAACATTAATATTAATGATAGTGCCGTCAGGCCTGAAACCGACCATAAAGCCAATATAACCGCTGAAACCTTTGTTTGTATATGACTTGACAGCGTAACCGACAATCTCCTCACCGTTCCTTGCCGGATAAACCTCGAGGCTGTCACCCTCGCCTGTCGGCAGCATAAACATCTCCTCATTCGGATTGTTGGTGAATTCAGGCACTACCTGTTTTATGGCATCAAGCTTTTTGTTCAGCAAGGAAATCTCAATGGGCTCCTTTGTAAACTCATAGACAAATCCCAAGGCGGCAGAGGCGCACAATGAAATCAGGGTGAGCGAAAGCACCATGTTTTTTAGTGTCGACTGCATCTTAGCCATGCTTCACCTCCTTTCCGAACCTGCGCGGTTTGATATACATATTAAGCAACGGCACGAAGGCGTTCATGATAAGTACAGCGAATGACACACCCTCAGGATATGCACCCCAGGTTCTTATCAATACCGTTATCACACCTATGCCAATGCCGTAAATTATCATTCCCTTGTGTGTCATCGGGGAGGTCACATAATCGGTAGCCATGTAGATGGCACCAAGCATAAGACCTCCTGTAAGCAGATGGAACAGGGGATCAGCAAATTTCTCCGGATCAGCCATCCAGAGTATGCCTGTAAAAAGAGCTACCGTAACCAGTATGGAGACAGGAATATGCCAGGTGATAATCTTTTTCCAGAGGAGATAAATTCCACCGATGATGAGGGCTACAGCTGCAACCTCACCCATCGAGCCTCCCATGCGCCCGTAAAACATTTGCATATGGGAAGGAATTTTATCCATAATGGCGGAAACAGCCTCGCCGTTCTTTACACCCTCACTCAGCAACCCCAGAGGTGTGGCACCGGTGACAGCATCAGCATATCCGGTCTTAAACCCTGTCGGCACCGGCCAGCTGGTCATCTGTACAGGAAATGAAATCAGCAGGAAAACCCTGCCCACAAGTGCCGGGTTGAACGGGTTGTTGCCCAGTCCGCCGAAAGTCATCTTTGCAACTCCAATGGCAATTATCGCACCGATAACAATTATATGAACCGGGAGATTGGATGGTACATTGAATGCAAGAAGCAATCCGGTCACCACTGCTGAACCATCCGTTATCGACGGTTTGACTTTTAAAATAAACCTTTGTATGAGATACTCGACGGCAACACATGAGAGCACCGAGGTGAGAGTGACAATTATAGCTCCCATCCCGAAATAATATATCGATGCTGCCAGCGCCGGCAGAAGCGCGATCACCACACCGTACATCAGCTTGCGCGTCGTCTCAGGACTTTGCTGATGCGGTGAGGGCGAAACATTAAGGATATTATTCATATTGTTTTACTGCTATTTCGTAATACGTTCACGTGCCATGCGCATCACCGTGGTCTTGCCCAGCCTGATATAATCGAGCAGCGGTCTCTTTGCCGGACAGGTATAGGCACATGCCCCGCACTCCATGCAGTCAGTGATCTTTTCTTTTTCAGCCATTTCCCACATTGCCCTCTCGGATGCTGCTGCAAGGAGATATGGCTCAAGTCCCATAGCACAGGCCATTGAACACTTACCGCACCTGATACATGGCAATACCTCGCTGCGCCGGGCTTCATCAGCACGGGAAAAGGATTATTCCCGAGGTGCCTTTTGTCACCGGCACATCGGTCATCGCCAGCGCCTTACCCATCATTGGCCCGCCGTTGACAACCTTGCCGGTGTCTTCGGGCATCCCGCCTGCAGCCTGGATAAGACTCGTGACCGGTGTACCTATCCGTACAAGGAAATTACCCGGATTACTGACTGACTTCCCGGTAACGGTCACTACTCTCTCAATCAGCGGCTTGTTCTTCTGGACGGCTTCATATACTGCAAAGGCGGTGCCCACATTCTGTACCACGACACCCACATCAAGCGGGAGACCTCCCGAGGGTACCTCGCGCCCGGTACATGCCTTGATAAGCTGTTTCTCACCTCCCTGCGGGTACTTTACCTTCAGCGCCACCACTGTGACACCTTTGAAATCTCCGGAAAGCCCTGTAAGATGATTTATTGCGTCCGGCTTGTTGGCCTCAATGCCTATTATTGCTTTTTCAACTCCCAGGGCCTTCATGATGATGGTCACGCCTGTCAGCACCTCAGCGCCCTTCTCAAGCATCAGCCTGTGATCAGAAGTCAGATAGGGTTCACACTCAACACCGTTGATGATAATCAGGTCACATTTCTTACCTGCCGGTACTGTGAGCTTTATGTGTGTGGGGAAGGTAGCTCCTCCGAGACCTACCAGACCGCATTGCTGGCAACGTTCAATGATCTGCTCACGCGTCATCGTGATTTCCTTTACCAGGGTGCTGCTGCGGTCAATGGTGTCAACCCATTCGTCGCCCTCCACATCAATCACCACAGCCATCTGCTTGTACCCGGTGGTGTCAGCAACAGGCTCAATCTTGCTCACCTTGCCCTGATACCGGGGAGTGAATATTTGCAGAGACAAAACCCTTTGCCTGAGCAATGACCTGTCCGGCCTTTACTGCAGCACCCTTCTCAACCACCGTCGTTGCCGGGGCGCCTATATGCTGTGAGACAGGCACTGTTACCTGGGCAGGCAGCGGCAATACCACGATGGGTTTGTCGGCTGTGAGCTTGTTCTCAGGCGGATGAATGCCGCCTTTTGGGAAATGTCTTGAACACAGTTAGAATTATTTATCTGGTTATCAATATATTATTAAACAGCTTCTGTTACGGCCGGCTCAGCAGGTTTTTCCTCCTTAACCGGGAAATTACACTCAAGAATAGCAGCTGTCGGGCATTCGCTGGCACACTTGCGGCATAGCTTGCATTTAAATGAATCAATGTAAGCAAGGTTGTCGGCCATTGTGATTGCCTCATAAGGGCAGACCTTCACACACTTGCCGCATCCGATGCAGGCCACCTTGCATGCCTTGCGTGCCGGGCCTCCCTTGTCCTTGTTTGCACAGGAGATATAAATTTTACGATCCTTCTTATTTCGCTTGCGCAGTTCAATAATGTTACGCGGGCATGCTTTGACACAGGCGCCGCATGAAACACACTTCTCATCAATGATCACCGGCAGCTGGGTCACAGGATCCATATACATTGCATCAAACTTGCATGCCGTGACACAATCGCCGCAACCAAGGCAACCGTACTGGCAGCCTGTGGTGCCTCCGAAAAGTGCATGAGCCACCCGGCAACTGGATGCACCGTCATAGTATGAGGTACGGGCGCAGTTCTCAGGGGTGCCGTTGCATCGCAGCACAGCCACCCTCGGCTCAACTGCAACAGCCTTGCGGCCGAGCATATCAGCAGCTTTACCCATTGTCTCAGCACCGCCCACCGGACAGTTGAGACCTTCAAAAGAGACTGATTGCACAAGGGTCTCAGCAAAGGCACGGCAGCCGGTATAGCCGCACCCGCCGCAGTTGACGCCCGGAAGCACCTCGGTCACCAGGTCTATACGCGGGTCTTCAACAATCTTGAACTTCTGCGCTACAAAATACAGTATCACCGCTGATACCAGACCCAGCACACTCAGCATAATGACAGTCAACAAAACAATGGAACTCATCTGTCAGACCTTTATTTTGAATTCAAACTTCTTTTCAATCCTGCTCCTCAGGAGCCAAACGATAAAGTAATAAACTGCCAGTGAGGCAAAAGAGAGGAGTGCTGAGCTCAGCTCACCTGCCCCTGCCACCGTTAAGACAGTAAATACGGAAATAAGTACAAGGAACGGGATCACATAACCGATAGCCAGTGCACGAAAACCCTGCGACTGCTCCATTACCACCGTGACCTTGTCACCGGGACTAAGTTTTGCATCACTTCTGACATTGATAATCCTGACATCAGTGTTGCCAAGCGAGCAGGCTGATTTTGCATGGCATCCGGAGCAGGCGCTGCCGGTCACGATCTCAACATCAGCGGTGCCGTCGCCCGGTGCTTTTAAAACTATTCCTTCATGAGTGATTATTATCTCCTTGCGGCATCGCGAAATCATTGAACCGGCAATTTTAAGTAATTGTAAGGAATATAAAACAGAACAATTGTCATTATTTTGGCAGGTAATAGGCATAAGGCAATAGAGGACCGAGCGTTAATAAAAAGCCCGGTGGGCATTTTTAGCGAGGAGACAGACTGCAGGAGAGGAAATATTGACATCAGGCATCTGCCAATAGACAACAGTAAGCTGGCAGCCTTGGGAGTCTGAGGATTTGGGATCGATTTGCGACTTGCGACTGCTCGGATTGCGACTTGCGACTGATAGCTCTCAGCTGATCTCGCTCCATGTGAACGTCTTCCCGAACAGTCTCTTCAGATTGACCTTCAGCACCTGGTTGTCATTACTTTCAAGCTCGGGGTCGTCGGCAAGAATCTCCTCGGCATGTGACCGTGCCAGGTTAAGTATCTGTCCGTCTCTTCCCAGGTCGGCAATCTTCAGGTCAAAGGCCATGCCGCTCTGCTGCGTCCCCTCGAGGTCGCCCGGACCGCGCATGCGCAGGTCAGCCTCCGCGATCTCAAAACCGTCGTTGGTGCCTATAATCGTGTTGATGCGCTCGGATGCGTCGGCAGAACGCTTATGCGATGTCATGAGTATGCAGAACGACTGATCAGCACCTCGACCCACACGTCCTCGCAGCTGGTGAAGCTGTGAGAGCCCGAAACGCTCTGCGCTCTCAATGACCATGACACTGGCATTGGGTATGTCAACGCCTACCTCAATTACGGTCGTGGCAACCATGATCTGTGCCTGGCCCTTGCGGAACAGATTCATCGATATCTCCTTATCACGGGCAGTCATGCGCCCGTGGACAACACTGATACAATACTGCGGCGGCGGAAAGGCGCGCGCCATGCTCTCAAGCCCGTCCTCAAGATCCTTGTAATCAAGTGTCTCAGACTCTTTTATGAGCGGATAAACGACATATATCTGTCTTCCTTCTTCGATCTGGCGTCGCATGAAACCAAACACCTTCTCGCGTTCAGCATCGGTGAAGGACATTGTTTTTATTGCCTTGCGTCCCGGTGGCATCTCATCAATGACAGATACATCGAGGTCACCGTACAGTGTCATCGCAAGGGTGCGCGGTATGGGTGTCGCCGTCATCACCAGCACATGCGGCGGACAGTCGCTCTTCTGCCACAGCTTTGCCCTCTGCGCCACACCAAAACGATGCTGCTCGTCTATTATCACCAGGCCAAGGTTTTTATACTTCACGTTATCCTCAATCAGGGCATGGGTACCTATCAGTATTGAAATGCTTCCGTCAAGCAAGCCATTCTCAATGCGGGTCCTCTCACTGCGCTTTGTCGAACCTGTCAGCAGGGCTACCCCGGCATCAATGCCGTGGACAAAGTGGCTTATCGAATTAAAATGCTGAATGGCAAGCACCTCCGTCGGGGCCATCAGGCAGCTCTGAAAGCCGTTGTCGGCTCCTATGAGCATGCTCATCAGCGCAACCATGGTCTTGCCGCTGCCCACATCGCCCTGCAGCAGCCTGTTCATCTGCCTGCCGCTGCCAAGATCGGTGCGTATCTCACGTATAACCCTCTTCTGCGCTTCAGTAAGGGCAAACGGAAGATTGTTTCTGTAAAATGAATTGAGCCTGTCACCAACTACGGAGAAGATGAAACCGCGCGTGTTTTTTGCCCTGCTGCCCTTATAGCGCAACAGGTTGAGCTGGATATAAAACAGCTCCTCAAACTTGAGCCTGAAACGGGCATTTTCAAGGTCATTGTTCGAATCCGGGAAGTGTATCCGGAACATGGCATCGGAGAGGCTTATCAGCCTCATCGGTTTCATCAGCGAGGCAGGAAGTGTTTCAGCAAAGTGAAGCGCAGGCTGCGAAAACACGGTAGCCATCAGCTTGGCTATGGCCTTCGAATGAAGGAAGTGATCCTTCATCTTTTCGGTGGTGCTGTACTGCGCCTCGAGGGCTGAACTGACCCTGGCAGCCTTCTTCTCCGCCTCCTCGATCTCAGGATGAACTATATTGAAGGCGCCGCTGAAAAGTGTCGGTTTGCCGAAGATAATATACTCTTTTTCAACTTTATAAGTATTCAGCACCCACTTCTGCCCCTTGAACCATACCAGCCTGACCATGCCCGTATCATCATAAAAATCAGCGGTGAGACGCTTTGCTGACCCGCCGCCCTCGGTGGAGTAACGTCGTATTTTTCCCTTTATCTGAACATACTGCATGTCGGTGTCAAGCTCGCTGACAGTGTAAAAGCGTGTCTTGTCAACATACTTGTACGGAAAATAATAAACAAGGTCCCTGAAAGTATGAATATTTGCCTCTGCTGCCAGCAGCTCGGCCCTTTTAGGGCCCACTCCCGGGAAGAAATTTTATCTCTGTATCAAGCAGTTCAGACATCAGTTTAAACAAAAAAGATACTCACCGAAAATACTTAAATTTGAGCTGCTTTCAAATGACCTGTCTGAAGAAATGAACTTATATCCGGTGGTTGCATACCTCAGACACCTCCTTACTGCCCGAAGTACTGCAGGACACGGAGTTCACAGTCCGTATATCTATGATTTCCTGACAAAAGTGGTCCGGAACAGAACAGATGTGAAGATCGTCAGTCAGGTTGAAAGCCTTCGCCGTGCGATGCTCTCTGACAAGCGAAGTATCATGGTGACGGATCTCGGGGCAGGTTCTGTGACCAGGGCAGGAGGGGAGCGACGTGTGGCCGGAGATAGCCAGGACGGCGGCGCTGCCGGCGAGGGAGGCAGGACTGCTTGCGAGGATGGTGGCTGCTTCGACAGAGCAGTCAGCAGCTCAGCATGGGATACAGGCTCAGCATTCCAGGACACAGGCTCAGCATCCCGGGGCACGGGGATAATCCTGGAGCTGGGCACGTCTCTCGGTATCAGCACGCTGGCACTGGCACTGGCAGCGCCGGAGAGAAGGGTGATAACGGTGGAGGGATGCCCCGCACTGGCCGCGATTGCCCGCGAAAATCTTCAGAGATATGGCGCAGCCAATGCCGAAGTAATGACCATGGAGTTCAGCGCAGCACTTGAGAGCCTTCGAGAAGGAAGGGCTGAACGTCTCTTTCGCATTCATCGACGGCAATCACAGAGGCGCGGCACTGACTGAATATGTCTCAAAAATCGCTGCGATGGGAGAAGAGATGATCATTGTGGCTGATGATATCCGCCTGACAAAAGAAATGTTCCGGGCATGGCGGTCCATGGCAGCATCAGGAATTGCAACGGTCACCATGGAGACACTGCGTCTCGGGATACTTTTCATTAAACATGGCATAACACCGGGCAGATACCGGATCAGGTATTAACAAAAAATAACAGGATCATAACATATTTATAGAGTATATTTGAACTAATTTCGGGACTTTAACAAAACAGGCATGGATAAGGTCATAGAGATACACGAGATTGTAAAGAATTACCAGGTCGGAACGGTTATAGTACGTGCCCTCCGCTCGGTGTCACTCACTATCAACAGAAACGAATATGTGGCCATCATGGGCCCGTCAGGGTCAGGCAAGTCAACACTGATGAACATCCTGGGTTGCCTTGATACACCTACCAAAGGACAATATATCCTTAACGGAACCGACGTCAGCAAGATGGAAGATGACCGTCTTGCCGAGATAAGAAACAAGGAGATAGGCTTCGTCTTTCAGACCTTTAACCTGCTGCCGCGTTATTCAGCCCTTGAGAATGTCACACTGCCTCTTATATATGCCGGCGTACCCCGCCATGAAAGGGAAGAACATGCAAAAGTCACACTTGATGAGGTCGGTCTGGCTGACAGGATGACCCACAAGCCCAATGAGCTTTCCGGCGGACAGAGGCAGAGAGTTGCAATTGCCAGGGCACTTGTCAACAAGCCTTCAATCATCCTTGCCGATGAACCTACCGGCAACCTTGACAGCAAGACATCGTATGACATCATGGGTCTTCTCGATAAGATCCATGAACTGGGCAACACGGTCATAGTTGTGACTCACGAAGAGGATATCGCCCGCCATGCACACCGCATAATCAAGCTTATGGACGGCGAGGTTTCAAATGATTACATCAACGAGAACCGGATCGAAGTAAAACGGAAATAGATATACTTCATTTCCTGCAGATGAAGATCTATACCAAAACCGGAGACAGGGGAGAGACCTCTATCATTGGCGGCAAAAGGCTTCCGAAACACCATCCCCGCATTGAAGCCTATGGCACTGTTGATGAGCTTATTGCATGGATCGGACTGCTGCGCAGCGCCGATCAGAACTGTGTCAGCCGGGAAGAACTCATTTCGATACAATCTGCACTTATGACATGCTGCACGGTCATTGCTACTGACCCTTCGGCAGAAGTGCCCGTTAACATAACCGCCACTGACACAGCATGTGCTCGAGCATTCAATAGACACTATGGAAGCCCGGCTGCCGGCACTGAACTCATTTATCCTCCCGGGCGGGCATCCTCATACAGCAAATTGCAATATTGCACGATGTGTGTGCCGGCGGGCTGAAAGAGCTCTCCTTCGCCTTGATAAGGAAGAAAAAGTGGACCGGGAAATCATCAAATACCTTAACCGACTCTCCGATTATCTCTTCGTACTGACACGGTGCCTGAGCTATGATGCTGGCATTGAAGAGATTAAGTGGCTCCCGGATAAAAAGGGAAAATAATCGATAAAAAAGTCAGGCCACTCTTTTATTATTCTAAATAATTTTATATTTGCGGACTTTAAGGAAGGTAACAAAAATCTTTCAAAAAAATGTATTGGACACTTGAATTAGCGTCAAAACTCGAAGATGCTCCCTGGCCAGCAACCAAGGATGAGCTCATTGACTATGCAATACGGTCAGGTGCCCCTATGGAAGTCATAGAAAACCTGCAGGAGATAGAAGACGAAGGCGATATTTACGAGGGTATTGAAGATATCTGGCCTGACTATCCATCAAAAGAAGACTTTTTCTTCAACGAAGACGAGTACTAATTAAGTTTAAAGTCCTAAAGTCTGAGGTCTTGTTTTCCAGAAATTTCAGCTTTATCATTAAGAAGTTCAGAATCCGGCTCTGATACTTGTGTCTTTCTAGAATCCAATGACTTTACAGACTTTCGACCTTCCTGACTTCTTTCCGGCCGCAAGTCCGGCAACCATCGAAAACCATCAAGCCTCATTTCACTGTCCGGCTTTTCCTGTGGAGGGTTAAGCGTACCGTCAGGACTCTGGTTCTGAATTATTTCCGCAATCTTACCGTCCTCAAGCAATATCTCAATGCTGGCGCTCTTGGCCCTGTTAACACCCACAAGCTCATTTTTGTCAACGACATAATAGATAGCTTCACCGTTGCCCGTCACCTTTATACGACGCAGCTTATTGTCAACAAAGTAACCTGACAGGTTCTTTCCGCTGATCTGGTCAAAGCGGGCAGTATCAACCGAACTGACCACGAAAGCTGAATTGTAAAGCTCCATGTGATCTGCTTTGCGGGCTTTTGTGAACAGGGCGATCGAGTCCGCAGAAAGCTGGCTCTCACGCGACCATACGAGTGGGTCATCATACAACCTGATCACTGAGTCCATAAATGAGTAAGAAAGTGAGTCGCACCGTCCCTGCATCTCCCTGCTGAAGATGGTACATCTGTAATAGGCCTTCAGCAGCCTGTGATCTATGCCGAGAGTGTCTGTCTGCGGCAGCGCCCTCAGGGTGTCGGCCCTTAGAGTGATGGTGTCATCACTGGACGACATCGTAAACCACGGAGTGTGCGTAAGAATAAACTTTTCAGGACGCTTCAGGTACCAGGCATAACCTCCTCCGCAAATGACATTATCCGTCGTGTCAGCAATTGTTACGTTGCCGAAGCCCTCACCCTGTCCCTTATTCTCATCATACCAGAGTGTGTCGCCTGTGATACGCTGCTGACGGTTGTCAATCACAGCATTTTTCATCAGCTGCGAGACATCTTTTCTCGTATCGCTCCACCCTTTCTCGCAGAAGAGGTAAATACTGTCACCTACGGCTTCTGTAGGTCCTTCAAACCAAACGATCTCATTATATGTGTCATAACGCATCGTGTCGGCACGCATTACAAAATCAGGATTGACGATCTTAACACTGTCACGGAAATGAAGCATCTTCCTGTCGGCATAGTAAATTCCTATGATGCTGGTGAGCGTGTTTTCACCGTTGAGTATGCGTCCGCCGTCATCGTAAACTGCTATCTGTGTATTGGTATCATAATCAATCTTGCGGGTGAAGAGCTGTGTTTCTTTATCTGCAAGTTTCACACTGTCAGTCATTACGGCTTTTCCGGTGTCACCGTCATAAAACAGGTAGTTACCCCAGATATGTATGGTGTCGCCCTGTCTTATATGGATATTGCTGTAGGCATAAACCTCATTGGTGTCATCATAGTACAGGGCGCTGTCGCATGTCATGGTAAGGTCATTATGCTTCAGGCTGACATTGCCGTTCAGCTTGTTGCGCGACCGGTCACCCAAGAGGCCGTATTGCATCTCATCAGAATGAAGTATCTCGACCCTTCTGCGCACCGGTCCTTCCTGCGCAGCTGACTGTAGCGGCAAGAGAGAGAGGATAAGAGGTAACAGGAAGCAAAAATCTCTCCGGGATATTATCTGTCCTATTCGAGCCATCCGGTATAATGAAAGCCGCAGCCGCGGAAATCATCGCTGACACGGATATATGTCTTCTTTATCTTTCCGGTGATCCAGTCCTGGTATGCTTTGTTCTTCTTGTCCATCAAGGCGGCTTCTGCCAGGTAATTGTAATCTTCCTTCGGGTTGACCCTGTGTGGTGCAACTTCATCATCAAGTCTGACAATGACATAAACGTTGTTTCCCTTGGCATCAGTTGTGCGGAAGGGCTCCGAAATCTCT
This sequence comes from uncultured Bacteroidales bacterium, assembly GCA_963730615.1. GTDB lineage: Bacteria > Bacteroidota > Bacteroidia > Bacteroidales > VadinHA17 > SR-FBR-E99. Next base: position 286,656 of record CAVSSR010000006.1, read on the forward strand.
CCCAGTTTCATGTTACGCACAACCAGGTTGATCTCACGCGGAAGCTCATCGAGGGTGAACCATGTTACACGATCAGAAGGATTCTCCTGCACCATCTTGCCGCCATTGGCCCTGGTAGCCTTATCAGACGAGTATCTTAAAGCAGCCTTGTAAAAGGTCAGGCTGTCTATGCGAACCAGATTGGCAATGCTGTCAAGTCTCAGGATGGCCCATTCGGTCTGTTCCGCCGAAAGTTTCGGTCTCATGAGTATATGCCTCGTGTTGACCATTTCACCTTTACGGTCGATGAGCTGGATGATATGGAAGCCGAATTCGGACTCAACAATTTTGGAGACAGCACCTTTTTTCAGGCTCCAGGCTGCCTCGGCGTATGGCTTTGCCACCTCGCCTCTGGTGACAAACCCGAGCTCCCCGCCTTTGGGAGCTGTCCCGGGGTCTTCGGAATACAGCACTGCCAGAGCACTGAAACTCTCACCGTTAACGATGCGGCTGCGCAGATCAAGCAGACGCTGGCGCACCTCGGCCTTGCTGGACTCCATGTCAGGAGGCTCAACGGAAATAATGCTGAGCTCAACCTTCCTGGGAACCAGCGGCAGAGAGTCTTTTGGCATCGTGGTATAGTATTTTTTTATCTCATCAGGAGTAACGGTGATGTCCTGCGCTATCGTTCCCTGTGTCTCCTGGACGATATACTGGTTTGTGAGCATCTCACGAAGGTCTTTCTTTATCTCAGCCATGCTCTTGCTGAAGTAGGTCTCCAGAGCCTGCTCTGACCCGGCACGCCTGATATATTCTGCCAGTCTGTTGTTCAGGTCAGCCTCCACATTGTCGGGTGACACCTCAATGGAGTCAATCTTCGCCTGATCAAGAAAAAGTTTCTGTATCATCAGATCCTCAAGAACGCGGCAGCGAAGCTCCTCAACAGGAGTGGGGTCCCTCTCAGCCTTCATCTGCATCACCTGACCCTCAATGTCAGAGAGAAAAATGACCTCATTTCCTACCACAGCCACAATCGATTCAACAACCTGCTGACCGGAAGCGCTGTACCCTGCAAGCATCAACAGCGCATTTAAAATTATTATTTTGATTTTCATGCTTTGAATTCGTGCTTAATAGACTTTCAGGGTATTGTTCCTGATTGCCTCGTTATAAATACCGTCTTCAAGTTTCTGCAGGAAGTCGTTCCTGCGGTTGTTGAGTATAATCGTTTTTACCTGTCCGTGAATGTATTCGAACGGGGCCACACTGTTTCTCAGTTTGTACTCTCTTATAGCAACAAAATATGTGAATTTGTCATCTTTCAGCTCAACTGCGCTGTTTCTGGACAGCCATTCCTCCTGGTTTTCAGATTCTAGCGGCACTTCCATCAGGAGGTGAGTGAACGGTATCCAGGCCTCATCATAGTCATCATATCTCAGTGCGAACCGGGAACAGTAATCCTCCAGCTCACTTATCTCCTCCGGATCGGATGATTTATACAGTTTTCTTACTTTCTCGATGTCCGGCGTGGTTGCCGGCAGTTTGATGAACAGCGCTTTTACCAGATTGGTTGTCAGCGAGAACGTGTTCAGATTACTGACATAGTAGTCCTGCAACTCGCTCTCGGTGACAACAGTGTCCATTTTCTGGATGATCATCTGCTGCTGATACTGGTATATCAGAAGATTGTTTCTCATTTCGTCCAGCTGCCTGGTCACTTCATCCTTGTACTCTGATGTCAGGTTCTCTTCAGCTCTCATTGCCATCAGTTCCTTTCGTGACCAGCGCCGTATATAGCTTTGGACCGCCGATGTACTGTCAGTTCCGCTCATCCCCGGTGTCACAAGCGTCAAAGGTATCTGGTCAAAATAGAGTACCCTGTCGCCGGCCTTTGCAACGGCAAGGCGGTCAGTCTCATTTGTAACCCTGTTACATGAGACTGCCAGGACAAAAACCAGAAATATTGATGCTGTCCGTATCATCAGTATTCGTTAATCTTCCTGCTGTAGTTGGGTGCTTCACGGGTGATTGTCACGTCATGCGGATGGCTTTCTGTCACACCGGCGCTGGTTACTCTCACAAACCGGCCTTCTTTCTTGAGTGTCGGAATATCACGTGCACCGCAGTAACCCATTCCCGAACGCAGCCCCCCAAGGAACTGGTATATAACCTCGTTCAGGGTGCCTTTATACGGTACACGGGCTGTAATGCCTTCAGGAACAAGCTTGTGAATGTCATCCTCCATATCCTGGAAATACCTGTCTTTTGATCCCAGCTGCATGGCCTCCACAGAGCCCATGCCACGGTATGTCTTGAATTTGCGTCCGTTATAGATTATTGTTTCACCGGGAGATTCTTCCACTCCTGCGAAGAGCGAACCGGCCATGATGCAGTCAGCGCCAGCAGCCAGCGCTTTGACTATGTCGCCGGAATACCGTATTCCGCCGTCGGCTATCACCGGAACACCGGATCCGTCTATCGCTCTTGCAACATTATAAATTGCTGACAGCTGCGGCACTCCGACACCGGCTACCACCCTGGTGGTGCATATTGAGCCCGGACCGATTCCTACCTTTACGGCGTCAGCACCTTCGTCAACAAGCATCTTTGCAGCATCGGCGGTACCTATGTTACCGGCAACAATCTCGGTACCCGGAAAGATCTTCTTAATATCCCTGAGTATGTCGATCACACTCTTTGTATGACCGTGTGCAGTGTCAATGGCAATGGCATCAACACCTGCCCCTACAAGAGCCTCAACCCTTGACAGGGTGTTGGGTGCTATGCCTACGGCAGCTGCAACCCTGAGACGGCCTTTATCGTCCTTGCATGCATAGGGCCTGTCTTTTGCCTTTGTGATGTCTTTATATGTCACCAGCCCCTTGAGCCTTCCCTTATCATCAACGATAGGCAGTTTTTCTATCTTGTATTTCTGAAGGACCTCCGCCGCAGCCGCCAGGTCAGTCGAGTGACTGAGGGTGATAAGCCGCGACTGTGGGGTCATGATCTCGCTTATCCGGCGCGAATAGTCTGTCTCAAAGCGCAGATCCCTGTTTGTAACTATCCCTACCAGGGCGCCGTCGTCACTGATTACAGGTATACCTCCGATCTTGAATTCCTTCATCAGGGCCAGTGCATCGGCGACAGTGCCATTGTCATTAATGGTCACGGGATCGAAGATCATAACGCTCTCGGCACGCTTGACCTTTCTCACCATGGCAGCCTGCTGGCCTATTGACATGTTCTTGTGTATCACCCCTATACCTCCCTCACGGGCAATGGCGATTGCGAGCTCGGCATCGGTAACCGTATCCATGGCCGCCGAAACGATAGGTGTATTGATAATGACGTTACGCGTGAACTTCGATCTCAGATCAACGTCGCGCGGAAGCACCTCCGAATAAGCCGGAAGAAGCAGTACGTCATCGAAGGTCAGACCTTCAAACAGTAGTTTATCTTCAGAGAATGACATCGGGCAGGGTTTTATTTGGGGCGAAAATTACAAAAAAATGATGAGCACCGGCACATCTTAAATGTCAATAAAACGTTAAAAATGAGATTGAGTTATTAAATTTGTAAATAAGCAGCCTGCAACACAATGTTACCGGACATTTACAGGGAGACACTGGCCCGTTACTGGGGCTTCACATCATTCAGGCCACTGCAGGAGGAGATTATCGATGCGGTGGTGTCAGGAAATGATGCCGTTGCCCTTCTCCCTACCGGTGGCGGCAAGTCGGTGACATACCAGATACCTGCCGTAGCCCGCGAGGGACTGTGCCTGGTGATCACCCCGCTGATAGCCCTTATGAAGGACCAGGTCACCAGGCTTAAGTCAATTAATATCAAGGCTATGGCGATCCACAGCGGGATGACCCGCGAGGAGGTCGAGATCTCACTTGACAACTGTCTCTACGGTGACTACCGGCTCCTCTATGTCAGCCCGGAGAGGCTGCAGACCCCCGTTTTCAGGGCACGCCTGGCACGCTTTAACTTCACGCTTGTGGCCGTCGATGAAGCTCATTGCATATCCCAGTGGGGCTATGACTTCAGGCCATCGTACCTCCATATAGCAGAGATACGTGATATCATCGGCAAGGAGGTGCCGTTCCTGGCCCTGACGGCAACGGCAACACCCGCGGTGGTAAAGGATATCATCGCCCGCCTCAGCCTGAAGAATGCCCGGGTACTGCAGGCAAGCTTCAGGAGATCCAATATCACCTATGTGGTCAGGGAGGTCGAAGATAAAAGCGTTTACGTCATCCGGAGCCTTAAGAAGGAAGCCGGAAGCGGAATAATATATGTCAACAGCAGGAAAAGATCCAAAGCGGTAGCTGAAATGCTGATGGCCAATGATATCGGGGCAGACTTCTACCACGCCGGCCTGCCCCAGGAGATGCGCGACAGGAAACAGCATGCATGGACCACGGGAGAGGTGCGCATAATTGTCGCTACCAACGCCTTCGGCATGGGAATAGATAAGGCTGATGTCAGATTTGTGATTCACTGGGACTGCCCTGACTCCATTGAGGCTTATTACCAGGAGTCAGGCAGGGCGGGACGTGATGGCAAACCCGCATTCGCCGTTCTGCTATGGTCACAGGACGAAAAGAAAAGACTGGCTGACTCTGTACAGCATAAAATTTCCGCCGATAGACCGGATCAAGGATGTATATGAGGCAATAGGCAACTTCTACCAGCTGCCGGTGGGATCAGGCAAGAACAGCGTTCACGATTTTGACCTGTGGAAATTCGTGACCGCCTTCAGATTTTCGGTGACGGAGACCTACAACAGCCTTAACTTCCTGCAGAAGGAGGGATACCTTGAATTCACTGACGAGATCAACAATCCTTCAAGGGTACATTTCGTTTTCAGTCGCGATGACCTCTATAAATTCCAGGTGGCAAACGAAGAATACGACAGGTTCATCAAACTCCTGCTCAGAACATACAGTGGCATGTTCTCTGAATTTGTTCCCATCAACGAGGAAACACTGGCAAGCAGATCGGGACTGACACGCGAGGCAATCTACCAGTATTTGCTGAGACTGACCTCCCAGGGCATAATTCACTTTATCCCGGGCAAGAAAAGCCCACTGGTGATCTTTACGGAAGAGAGGCTTGACAGGAGCCACCTGACAATATCCCCCGACGTCTATTTGCGGGTCAGGGAGAACTACATTGAAAGGGTGGCAAAAATTACCGAGTACGCCGAGAACAAAACACGCTGCCGGTCTGCTTTCCTCACCAACTACTTCGGGGAAGAAAACGGCCGCTGCGGCATGTGTGATACATGCCAGGAGAGAAATGAACTGGAACTCAGCAAGTATGAGTTCGACCTTATAATAGACAGGATAAAGGAGTTGCTCGCAGACAGTTCCATGAGGCCTGAGGATCTTGCAGCCGCGATGGATTTGCCGGCAGAGAAAAGCACAAAGGTGATCCGCTGGCTTCTTGACCATGAGAAGCTGCTGTATGACGATGCCCATAAACTTTTATGGAAACGGTGATTAACCTCCTTTTATGAACCCGGAAGCATTTTTAAACTTGAAATGAATACTTTTGTCGATTATTTATAACAGATGGAACAAGAGGAGAAGATAATTTTTTCCCGTCAGGTAGTTGAGTATGCAGCTTCAGCTAATGAATTCTGCAAATACGTTGAGGGAATCAAGGAAACAAAAGGGATTGAAATACTGAAGGTCATGCAGCGGCTGTTGCCTTTCATATATCTGAGGGCATCGCTGTTACCTCTGGTTGAACCTGTGCTTGAAGACGGAAATGAAAAGACGGTGAGCGAGTTTGACTGGACACGCATACATGATACCCTGCTTTCAAGGATAGGGAACGATGATCCTTTCCCGGTCATAGTTGATATAGGTGACCCCGCTGACGGACTGTATACAGGAAGCATTGCCGAGAGCCTTGCAGATATTTACCAGGACCTGAAAAACTTCATAGTCAACTATAAGAGCGGGAACGAAGAGGTAATGAATGACGCTGTCTGGGAGACGCTTATGAATTTTGAAGAATTCTGGGGAAAGAAAATGCTCAATGTCCTTGTCGCCATACATACCGTCCTCTACTCAGTAGACGATGAAAAAGACACCAACCAAACTTCCGGCGATGATAAGGCAGTTTGATGAGAGTGTCACCGATGAGGACCTGAAGAAACTTCCGGTGGTGCAGTTTGAAGGCAGCGTAAAGCTGGTTGACAGCATACAGAAGTTCCGTGACGCGTTGAGTGAGATCAGCCGGTGCAAAATACTCGGATTCGACACAGAGACGAGACCTTCATTTAAAAAAGGTACCAGGCATAAAGTTTCTCTCCTTCAGCTGGCTGACGACCGGAATGCCTGGCTCTTCAGGCTGAACATGATTGGATTGCCGCCGGAGCTCGCTGCCCTGCTGGCCAGCCCGGATATCGTAAAGATAGGAGTGGCCGTACATGATGATATCAAGGCTCTGAGGCACCTGGAGCCCTTTGAACCCGACGGGTTCGTCGACCTGCAGACAGTGGTGGCCGCCCATGGTATCAAACAGCTGGGGCTTAAAAGACTGTCGGCAATTATTCTTGGTTTCTCAATCTCCAAGTCGCAGCAGACTTCAAACTGGGAAGCACCCGGACTGACACTGCCTCAGCAGGTCTATGCTGCCACTGACGCATGGGTTTGCAGGCGCATATACATGCAGCTGAACGGAAAGAGAAACCATTAAACCTATGCAAGTGACAATAACCCGAATAACCCTGAAAAAGGGTAAGGACCAGTCGGTAAGACGATACCATCCGTGGATCTTCTCCGGTGCAATAGCAAACATCACAGGTTCGCCTGCCGAAGGGGATGTGGTAGAGGTATCTGCCTCTGACGGAACCTACCTTGCCACGGGGCACTGGTCTCCGGGTTCGATAGCCGTGCGCATCTTCTCGTTTGTCCAGTGTGCAATTGACGAGGAGTTCTTCAGGAGGAAGATCGGTGATGCTTACAGGTACAGGCTTAATGCCGGTATTGCAGGAAAAAGCGAAACGAGCGCCTGGAGGCTTGTGCATGGCGAAGGCGACGGTCTTCCGGGCCTCATAATTGATATATACGGCAACGTGGCGGTGATGCAGGCTCATACTGCAGGCTTCTGGCATATACGTGCGATGATTGCCGCACTCGTCCTGGAGGTACTTAAAGGTACCGTGACCTCAGTATATGACAAGAGCGAAGGTACAGTGCCATTCATGGCCAAACTAGGCGCTGTAAACAGGTATCTCGCAGGCGAAGAAGCCGGCAGCAGCGCTATCGTCACTGAAAACGGCTTCAAATTCAGGGTTAACTGGGAGACAGGCCAGAAAACAGGATTCTTCATCGACCAGCGCGACAGCAGAAGCCTTTTGAGAAACTATAGCGAGGGACGTAAGGTTCTCAATATGTTCGGATATACAGGAGGTTTTTCGGTCTATGCCATGGCCAATGCTTCCCTGGTGCACACCGTTGACAGCTCCTCGGCGGCCACAGCACTGGCAGATGAGAACGTCAGCATGAACTATGGCGCTGACGACCGGCATAAAACATTCACTGCTGATGCCTTCGGCTACCTTGCTGAGATGAAGCGGGAATATGATCTGATAGTGCTCGATCCACCTGCCTTCGCAAAGCATCAGACTGCTCTCGACAAAGCCCTGCAGGGCTACAGACGTCTTAATGCGATTGCTATTGAGAAGATAAAACCGGGCGGTATAATATTTACATTCTCCTGCTCGCAGGTGGTCAGTCGCGATGACTTCCGGCGCTCGGTTTTCGTTGCCGCTGCAAATACCGGACGGAATGTGAGGATACTGCATCAGACAGGTCAGCCGCCAGATCATCCTGTAAATATTTATCATCCGGAAAGTGAATACCTGAAGGGGCTTGTTCTGTACATTGAATAGCAGTAATGGATCCGGCAACAAACATAAAGATCATTGCGCAAAAGCTTCACCTCCACGACTGGCAGGTTGAGAACACGTTAAGGCTTCTTGACGACGGCGCCACCATACCGTTTATAAGCCGTTACCGCAAGGAGGTCACCGGGAGCCTGAACGAAGTGCAGCTTGCTGATATACGTGACGAATATGTGAGGCTGAAGGAACTCGATAAACGCAAGGAAGCTGTTATTAAATCTATCGAAGAGCAGGAAAAGATGACGCCGGAGCTGCTCTCCAGGATCAATGATGCCCTGACACTGTCGCAGCTCGAGGATCTGTACCTGCCCTACAGGCCAAAGAGAAGGACAAGAGCTTCTGTTGCACGTGAGAAAGGCCTTGAACCCCTTGCCCTGTGGCTGCTTGGAACAGGTGCCCGGAGCACCGGCGGATGAGGCGGAGAAATATCTCACCGAAGATGTCGTGGACGTTGACGATGCTCTTGCCGGTGCACGTGATATTATCGCTGAAATTGTAAGTGAGAATGAGCAGGTACGCGGAAATCTGAGGATACTGTATGAGCGTGAGGCTGTCATCACTTCCAGGGTAATAAAGGGAAAAGAGGAAGAAGGCAATAAGTTCAGCGATTATTTTGAGTGGTCAGAGCCTCTCCGTCGCTGTCCTTCCCACAGGCTGCTTGCCATGCGCCGCGGCGAGGAGGAGGGGTTCCTGAAGCTTTCAGTCATGCCGCGTGAAGAAGAGGCTGTGCAGTTGCTTGAGAAGCAATTTATCAAGGCTCATAACCCCGCCGCGGCGGAGGTGAGGGCAGCTGTCAAAGACAGCTGGAGTCGCCTGCTGGCACCGTCGATGGAGACGGAATTCAGGAAGGTTTCAAAAGAAAAGGCCGACGATGAAGCCATACGTGTCTTCGCCGACAACCTGAGGCAACTGTTGCTCTCCCCGCCTCTCGGCGAGAAAAGCGTTATGGGCATTGATCCCGGTTATCGCACCGGATGCAAAATAGTCTGCCTCGACAGACAGGGCGCGTTGCTCCATAATGATGTGATATATCCGCATCCCCCGCAGAATGAGACTGCCAGAAGCGTCAGCAAACTGCTCTCCCTGGCAGAAAAATTTGGTATCGAAGCTATCGCTATAGGTAACGGCACCGCAAGCCGTGAGACTGAGGAGTTTGTGAAACAGTATCTTTCTTCTCAGGGTACCGTAAAAGTGTACGTTGTGAGCGAGGCAGGCGCTTCAATATATTCAGCATCAAAAACAGCGCGTGACGAGTTCCCGGACCATGATGTGACTGTCAGGGGAGCCGTCTCTATCGGACGCAGGCTGATGGATCCGCTGGCCGAGCTGGTGAAGATAGATCCCCAATCGATAGGTGTGGGGCAGTACCAGCATGATGTGGACCAGACAAGACTGCATACCAGCCTTGACGAGGTGGTCATGTCATGCGTAAACGCAGTGGGAGTGGAAGTCAATACCGCCAGCCCGCACCTCCTCACGTACGTCTCCGGACTGGGACCGCGCCTGGCGCAGAACATAGTCGAATACAGGAACGAAAACGGCCCGTTCAGGTCACGCTCCGGACTGATGAAGGTCAAGCGTATGGGCGACAAGGCCTATGAACAGGCAGCCGGGTTTCTCAGGATAAGAAATGCCGGAAATCCTCTTGACGCCTCTGCCGTCCATCCTGAGAGCTACCATATCGTGGAGAAGATGGCTGCCGATGCCGGCTGCACAGTCGCTGAACTGATACAGGACGAGGCGAAACGCAAATCGATTGTGATAGAAAAGTATGTCTCACCTGAGGCAGGACTTCCGACACTCAGTGATATCATGCAGGAACTGGCAAAACCGGGACGTGACCCGCGGTCAGCAATACAGGAATTCAGTTTTGCCGATATCCATACCCTCGAGGATGTCAAAGAGGGAATGACAGTGCCGGGAATAGTTACAAATATTACCAAGTTCGGTGCCTTCGTTGATATAGGGGTGAAGCAGGACGGCCTGGTGCATGTCTCCCAGATGGCTGACAAATATGTCGATGATCCCTCAAAGGTGGTGAAGCTGCATCAGCATGTTACGGTGCGCGTGACTGAATGTAGATCTTGCAAGGAAAAGAATTCAACTGTCAATGAAAGGACTTAAGACAGTAGGGAATAAAGGCAATAGGAAAATTAAGACATGATAGAACTGAGAATTTGAACAAACAGATATATTCAGCAAATCGCAATATCAGACAAATCGACAAATTCTTCAGACCCTCAGACCTAACGACTTTAGACTCTCAGACTTTAAACCTTCAGACCTACTCAACAGATAACCAGATAACCGATAACCAATCAACCTATGAAAAGACACTGGACTGTTAATCCTGGCAGCAATGATGCTGATTCTGGCATCATGCGGAACAAAACAACCACAACCTCCGGTGGCTCAGAAAATCCCTTATGTCATCAGCAACAACGGCAATGACCGCGTTGATGAATACTTCTGGATGCGCCTGACTGATGAACAGAAAAATGCGGAAACGCCTGACTCACAGACCGTACAGGTTCTCAACTACCTGAACGCCGAGAATGACTATGCAAAGGCAATCATGAAGCATACCGAAGCATTCCAGCAGCAGCTGTTTGAAGAAATAAAGGGACGGATCAAGGAGAATGACGAGACGGTGCCCTACCTCGACAATGGTTATTATTACCAGACAAAATACTACCAGGGAAAAGAATATCCGGTCTACTACAGATGGAAAGACGGATCTGACGAACCAGGCGTCCTCCTCGATGTGAATGCACTGGCAGAAGGCCACAGCTATACGGGAGTGGGAGGGTTGTCGGTCTCTCCCGACAATAACCTGCTTGCATACGGATCAGACCATGTCAGCCGCCGCCAGTATACAATATTTATCAAAGATCTCACTACAGGCGCCTTCCTTCCTGATACGCTTGTCAATACTACCGGACAGGTTGAATGGGCAGAATGACAACAGGAGCATGTTCTATGTTGTCAAAGATCCGGAAACACTCAGGGCAGCTAAGGTCATGAAACACATCCTGGGTACACCGGCGACTGACGATCAGGTTGTTTTTGATGAGGCGGATGAAACATTTGCAGTTTACATTGGCAAGACAAAGAGTAAAAAATATATCACAATCACTTCCGGCCAGACCCTGACGACTGAAGTACGCCTGGTTGAGGCCGCAAAACCTGATGGTCCGGTGATCGTGTTTGAACCCCGCAGGGTTGACCATCTTTACTCCGTGGAGCACCTTAACGGTAAATTCTATATAAGAACAAATGCCGACAGTGCCAGGAATTTCAAGCTTATGGTTTGCCCCGATAATAAAACGGGTATGGCAAACTGGACCGTAGTAATACCACATCGCAATGACATCCTGCTGGAGAATATAGAGGTGTTCGACAACTACCTTGTTGCAGATGAGCGGATAAAGGGTCTTACCAACCTCCGGATCATCAGCCTTGCTGACGGTTCGGAACATTACCTCGACTTTGGTGAAGAGACTTACACGGCAGGTATCAACGTCAATCCCAACGGTAATACCACGCTGCTCAGGTACGGGTACTCATCGCTCACAACACCTAACTCGGTATTTGACTATGACATGGCAGCGAAGACCAGGACGCTTCTCAAGCAGGACAGCGTGCTGGGCGGTTTTGATAAAAACAATTATGAATCAAAACGACTGTGGGCAATGGCTGGTGACAGCACTATGGTTCCGATTTCCATCGTTTACCGGAAAGGATTTGCCCAGGATGGCAGTGCTCCGACTCTGCTTTATGCTTATGGCTCATACGGTTCATTCCACTGATCCTTCTTTCCGCTCTTCCATAATCAGTCTCCTTGACAGGGGGTTTGTCTATGCCATTGCCCATATCAGGGGAGGAAGCGAGATGGGCCGGCAATGGTACGAGGACGGCAAGTTGCTGAAAAAGATCAACACCTTCACCGACTTTAACGACTGCGCACGCTTTCTCATCAATGAGAAATACACCTCGGCAGAGCACCTCTACGCAGAGGGTGGCAGCGCCGGCGGACTGCTTATGGGCGCTATCGTTAATATGGAACCGGCGCTTTACAACGGAGTAATTGCACAGGTGCCATTCGTCGATGTCGTCAGCACCATGCTTGATGCGACCATTCCTCTTACCACCTTCGAATGGGATGAGTGGGGTGATCCGCGCAAACAGGAATACTATGACTATATGCTTTCCTATTCGCCTTATGACCAGGTGAAGGAACAGGCTTACCCTAACATGCTGGTTACAACCGGTTTCTGGGACTCACAGGTGCAGTACTGGGAGCCTGCCAAATGGGTTGCAAAGCTGAGGGATAAAAAGACGGATAATAACCTGCTGATCATGGATGTCAACATGACCGCCGGTCACGGTGGCGCGTCAGGGCGTTTCGAGCGGCTGAAGAAAACAGCTCTTGAATTTGCCTTCATACTCGATCAGGAAGGCATCAATCAATAATTGCCACATCCGGTATCTTACTCTGAAGATAGCGGGTCAATATCGTACGGGATCAATATAAGAGAGGCTGACCTGTTGCAGGGCCAGCCTCTCTTATTTACATAAAAACAGATTCAAAAAAATCAGAAACCCCTGGGTGATCCCTGCTGCCTGAATTTCATTTCGGGTTTTCTTGGAAAGCTGCTCATCGAGCATGGCTGCATTATAGGCGAACCAGGCTGTGATGATTGCATTCTGTCTCAGATCAGGCAGCAGAAGCCGCTCCCATGTATCGGTGTTTGAATGATAACCACGGTCATATTCTATATCATCCTGGATAAACTGGAATCCGGGCAGCCCGACACCGTCAAAGGCCTGGTGATCAGTACCACCTGTTGTCCGGTTGGTTATAGTCTTAAACTCCAGGTCCTCGTAAGGCTTCATCCATGCTTCAAAGATCGGACGGGCAATCTCATTCTCCTGAAGAAATATACCGCGGTAGCGTCCTGTACCATTGTCCATGTTGAAGTAGACTGAGAACTTTTCATATCCCGGTTTACGCTCTTTGGTCTTCCTGTTGTACAGGTATTTTTCAATATAACCCCGTGATCCGTAAAAACCCTGTTCCTCACCACCCCAGAGGGCAATGCGTATGGTACGTCGCGGTTTGACGTCAAGTGATTTAAGTATGCGCATTGCCTCCATCATGACAATACAGCCTGATGCATTGTCAGCGGCGCCTGTCCCGCCGTGCCATGAGTTAATGTGTGCTCCGATCAGCACTATCTGGTCTTTAAGCTTAGGGTCCGTACCAGGTATCTCTGCTATGACATTATATACTTTCTTCCCGGAAGTCAATTTGCTGTCAACTTCAACCTCGACCTCAACCTTCTCGCCGTGTTTCAGAAGCCTCTCCATGCGTCCGTAAGCCTCCTGAGGAACACTTATCTGGGCTATGGGAAGATCCCCTTTTCCATCATAACGCGAACCGGATGAGGTAGGTATATTGAAGGCCCTGCCTTCACTTATAATGAGAGCAAACACCTTCCTCACGGAAAAAATCAGAGATCTTATTCCTTAATTCATACATTGCCCTCCAGTCTCCATAGTTCCTGTCAAAAGGAGACCGGTTCCGGATCTCTGCTTTTTCAAGGGCCTCAAGCTCTTCATCACTAAACCTGGAAGCAAAAGGCTTATAGCTGACCTCATAGGAAGTGGTCGAAGGAGTCATCACTATCTTTCCCTTCAGCTTGCCTTTATACTGGTCTAAATCTTCAATTTTCTTTATTTCGACTAGTTCTACCTCACCTCTTAACAGTCCGTTTGTACCGGCGGTCCAGGCTACGGGAGTGACTGCAAAGCTGACATAGTAGGGGACCACCATTGCAGCGTAGGCTTTTGAATAATCCCAGCCACCGTTTGGAAGATCCATAGCCTCCTCAATTCTTACTTCAGACAGACCGTATTTAGCCAGCCTCGCCCGTGCAATTTCGTTGGCACGGTCAATGCCGGATGAACCTGTCAGTCGCGGACCGGCAAGGTCAGTCATGAGCCAGGCAATAGTATCAATGTCTGAGTTTTTCAGTCCTTCCTGCCTGATCTTGTAAGCCATTGTCAGATCGACTGCCACCTCCTGAGGCGCAGCCTGAAGCATCAAGGCAAGAAACAGAATTGTTGTCACAACAATTTTCCGGGGGGCATTATTGTCTTTCATACATGTCGATTAGGAGGAATAAATATAGCCATAAACTTTGCTGTCGTGAAGCATTAACATTAATTAACCTTACTTTTGTTCTGAAGAGTAGCATACTGAATGATATACCCCGACACATACGAGACAAAAATAGGATTTGACCGCATCAGGGAGTACCTGACGGCAAACTGCCTCAGCAGTGCAGGTATCCGCAGGGTGGAGGCGATGAAGGTTTCTTTTTCAGGAGAGGAGGTAAGACAACGTATTGCATTGACTGAGGAGTTTCAGCAGATACTTAATAGCAGCGATCAGTTCCCCTCAGACAACTACAATGATCCTCACTCCATGCTGGAGAAGCTGCGCATTGAAGGCACCTTCCCCGAACTTGAGGAGGTGGTGGCTCTCAGAGGATCGCTTGACACGATAAGACGCATTATCGGGTTTTTTAAGAACAGGAAGGATGGCAAGTATCCGGGACTGACAGCCATGGCAGGGGCTGTCGTTTACTACCCATTTGTGAATGAAGCCATTGACCGCATAATAGACAAGGAAGGCAAGGTTCGTGACAATGCTTCACCGGCACTGAAGGTCATTCGTGCCGATCTGTCGGCAAAGAGTATGGCAGCTGTGAGGAAGCTTCATTCCGTACTCCGCCAGGCACAGGCTGACGGCATAGTGGACCGTGATGCAACAGTGGCAGTGCGCAATGGGCGCGGAGTGATACCTGTCAGCGCCTCCAACAAGCGGGGAATAAAAGGCTTTGTACATGACGAATCTGCCACAGGCAGAGACCGTCTTCATTGAACCGGCGGAGGTGGTGGAGCTGAATAATGAGATCACTGAGCTGGAGCACCAGGAGAGGAGGGAGATAGTACGCATACTGACAGCCCTGGCAGACAACATAAGACCTTATATAGATGACCTCTTCGACAACTTCAACTTCCTGGCCGAAACAGACTTTATAAGGGCGAAGGCGCTCTTCGGAGTAAGACTTCAAAGCATCAGACCCCCGGTTGCCGATACCCCTCACATACGCTGGATCAATGCACGTCACCCGCTGCTCACTCTTTCCTTTGCACGCACCACGGGCAGGGAGGTGGTTCCGCTGACGGTCAGGATAGACAGCAGGGACCGTATCCTTGTCATCTCGGGTCCGAACGCGGGAGGCAAGTCGGTATGTCTCAAGACAGTGGCACTGGTACAGTACATGCTGCAATGCGGCATGACTAGTCCCTGTGGCTGAAGGCACTGAGACCGGCATCTTCGGCAAGTTCTTCATTGACATAGGCGACGAACAGAGCATTGAAAACGACCTCAGCACATACAGCTCCCACCTGATTAACATGAAGCAGATGCTGAGGCATGCCGATGACAAATCGCTGATGATGATAGATGAGTTCGGCACCGGCACGGAGCCGGTCATAGGAGGAGCAATAGCGGAGGCTATCCTCGCAGAGCTGAACATCAGGAAGTCCTACGGAGTGATTACGACGCATTATACCAACCTCAAGCACTTTGCCACCTCGCAGGAGGGGATAAGCAACGGCGCAATGGCATTCGACAACCAGCTGATGCAGCCTCTCTTCCGCCTCGATCAGGGCAAGCCGGGCAGCTCGTTCGCTTTTGAGATTGCAAAGAAGATAGGCCTGCCGCAGGAGATACTCAATGATGCTGCCGCCAGGGCAGGTGAGGGTAATGTCGATTTTGACCGTAACCTCAGGGAGATTGCACGCGATAAACGCTACTGGGAGAAAAAACGTGAGACTGTGCGTCATCATGAGAAGAGGCTGGAAGAACTGATCACATCCTATGAGGCGCAACTGGGCAGCATAAAGACACAACAGAAGGAAATTATCGGGCAGGCAAAGAATAAGGCGGAAGAGATGTTGCGCGAGACTAACAAGATGATAGAGAACACTATACGTACTATCCGCGAGACCCAGGCAGAGAAGGAGAAGACGAAGGATGTACGTGAGGAGCTCGACACCTTCCGCGAACATCTGACGGCAGAGGTGAAACACCCCGAAGTACCCTTGCCTGCGCCGCCGCCGCTTAAGAGCAGCACGGCAGGCATAGTGAAACGCATCAGTAAAAAGGTGGCACCGGAGCCTGTGGTGAAGAAGAAGACCGGCAAGGCCTACCGTGGGCGACTATGTCAGGCTCACCGGAAGTGATACGGTGGGTGAGGTGACGGAAGTTAAAGGCAAAAAGCTGCAGATCATCTCCAACAGCCTGAAGATGACTGTCGATATCGACAAGACCGAGCCGGTAGACGGTGCCGCATACCTGAAGGAGATGTCAAAGAACCGCCCGCAGCAGAAGATAGACTGGTCACTTAACACGAGGAGAAACCAGTTCAATTCAGAGATCGATGTCAGGGGAATGCGTACGGAGGAAGCGTTGCAGAAGGTGCAGGAGTTCATTGACACTGCACATGATGATACAGTTCAGGCATCTGCGCATCCTGCACGGCAAGGGCAACGGTATCCTGAGGCACATGATACGGCAGTACCTGGTATCCACCGGCGCCGTGAAGAGTGCAGAAGATGAGCACGTTGAACGCGGCGGCGCCGGAATCACAATAGTAGAGCTTGATATCTGATTCTATCCGCCCGTTCGCGGCAAAATTTTTCTGGTCAGACTTAAATTTATAGATTTGTGTTTTACTAACCTGTATTATGAAGAGACTGTTCTTTATCCTCATTGCCATAATGATGATGGCTGCTGGTTCACTCAGCGCACAGACAAATGATTTCTATGACGATGCTCCGGCAAATGCCCTGAAGGGAAGCAAAAAAATCCTGGTGACAGGTGAGGTGGCTAAGGAGATGACCATCGATCTGAACAAACTGCCACTGCACAGCATAACTGTAAAAGAGACAACACTGACAGACGGTGCAGCAGGTTTCGTAGGAGCATACCGCTATGACGGATACTCACTTTATGACATCCTCGACAAAATTGTACTGAAGAAAAAGAACGAGGCTGAGTTTCCACCGATAATTGACCTCTATGTCGAGGTTTCCAATGAAGCAGGCGAGAGCGTGACATTTTCATGGGGCGAGGTCTATTACCCGGTGAACCGTCATCGCATACTGATTGCAACATCAGTTGCCCGCATTGTTCCCTCAAAGAGCAAAGATCTCTGGCCTCTGCCGCAACAGACCAGGGTGGTTGCAGGCAATGACCTTATCACTGCAAGAAATATAAGCAATCCTGTGCGCATCACCGTCAGGTCGCTCGACAGTAAATACGAGATTAAGAAAAACATGAGTCCGATGTTCAGCGGAACCATGAGGATATGTGTCAATGGCAAACAAAGGACCAGTATCACTGAGCTGCCGCCGTGCAAGCGATGAAATGACTTACAGGACAGTTTTCTACGGCCGGGGGATGGGTATCCACGGCACTACACCCTTCACGGGAATAATGCTGTCGGATGTTTTGTCGGGATACTATAATCTCTCCCCTGAGGTTCTTCAGAAAGGCATTGCCGTCATAGCAGGTGTCGATGGCTACCGTGCTGCTTTTACACTCAGCGAACTGGTCAACAGGAATGATCAGGAGGAGACGCTGGTAATTGACCGTAAAGATGAGCAGGGTTCAGGAAGGTTTTCACTCTTTCCTGCAGCTGACTTTTTCTCTGACCGGGCTATCAAGTCGGTCATGGAGATTAACCTGTTGCTGCCAGTGGGCGGATCGAAGTGGGCTATTGTTGTACATGGCGGCGCCGGTGTCATCACCCGTGACCGCATGACACCTGAGACAGAGGCGGAATACCGTGCCATGATAAAGGCAGTGACAGATACCGGCGCCGCCATCCTTGCCCGCGGTGGCACTGCCCTCGATGCTGTTGAGCGCACCATACGGATTATGGAAGACTCACCTATGTTCAATGCCGGCAAGGGTGCGGTGTTCACTCATGAAGGCATTAATGAGCTCGATGCGGCAATAATGGACGGCAGCGACCTCTCGGCAGGCGCTGTTGCCGGAGTGACTGACATACGCAATCCCATCTCCGCCGCACGAAAGGTAATGGATGCATCTCCGCATGTGATGCTCTCAGGAAAGGGAGCATCGGAATTTGCTGCCGGACAGGGACTGGAGATAGTCGACCCGTCATACTTCTACACTGAGAGACGGTATCAGGACCTGCAGAAAGCGCTGGAGGATGAGAAGCACGGAACAGTCGGGTGCGTTGCACTTGATATGAACGGTGACCTCGCTGCGGGCACTTCGACGGGAGGGATGACAAACAAACGCTACAACCGCATAGGCGACACCCCGGTGATAGGTGCAGGAAACTATGCCAACAATGCAACATGTGCAGTATCGGGAACGGGTCACGGAGAGTATTTTATCCGCTTTACTGTCGGGCATGATATCTCTGCTCTCATGGAATACAAAGGACTGACAGTTGATTCAGCTGCGAGGCTGGTCGTAAAAGATAAGCTTGTAAAGGCGGGTGGGACCGGAGGAGTGATTGCACTTGACCGCACCGGCAATATATCCATGCCTTTTAATACTGAAGGCATGTATCGCGGATACCGCACCTCTGACGGACAGGCAGGGGTTTATATATTTTCGGACGAACCTGACAGGTTAATCAGGTAGAATACGTAAAGACACACGGCGGGCGTCCAGACCTGCTCAATGCAAAAAAAACGGCGCCCTGTCCAGGCGCCGTTTTTCAATATATAATCTGTGTCATCTAAAAAAGCCGTACTGAACCGTACGAAGCAGAAATCGTCACATCACCCGTGGGGTTGCTGCACTTGCCTACCTTCCCCTCAAGCTCGGTTGAAGTGTTGCCTACGATACGCCTGTCGGGTGAGAAATTGGCATCATCAACTTTAACGCTGCCGTAAGAGCTGTTTGCTTTCAGGTTATAGCAGGCCGCCGGATCGATACCAAGCTTCACTGAGCAGTAACCGGCCTTGACATTAATCACTGCTGAACCCGGCAGGGATCTTGTCAACCGAAAGATTTCCGTATTTGGTTTCGACCTCCAGTTTTTTGGTCACCGTTCCGATACTGATGTCGGTATAACCGGCCATGATAACGACGTTATTTGAAGCCGTGACTTTATATCCGTCATACTTTGCGTCAGCCACCAGTGAGCTTACCTTACCTACCGAGATCTTTGAATAACGGCTGTCAACCAGCAGGGCAGTGGCTCTGTCAATACTGAACTGTCCGCAATAGCGTGCGTTGATCTCAGCCCATCCCAGTTCATCAACTGTTGCTTTGCCATAGGCTACTACCAGGCTGTTCAATGGCTTGACATTGCCTCTGGTAAGTTTATTGACTGTCAGATCGCCGTACTTGACTGTCAGAGTGGTCAGGCCTGATACCTCATCAATGACCGTGTTGCCATACTTGTTGGAAACATCCAGGTTGATATATGCCGGCATTTTGATGTTATAGTTTATGCTGAACGTATTGGAGCCGCCTTTCCAGTTGATGGAAGAGAACTCGGAATTGAATACTGTCTCAGCCGTCAGGTTGCCGTCTGTCTCGGTGAATTTTACAGTAATCATATCCAGTAGCTTATTTGCTTTTTCGGCAGATGAGTGATCAACCTTGACGGTGACATCGATAACGATGTTTTTCTCAGACCCATGTCTCTGTAACCACGGAACCAAACTTGTTGATGACTGTGAGAGTGGTCTGGTCGGTAGGTATCATCTCCCTGTGAAAGTCTTTCTTTACCTCTATTGCCGAGGCTGACAGGGTTGCCGCGCACAGTAAGACTGTGAATGCGGCTACCCGCTGATTAAATAGTAACTTTTTCATGGCTGCTTGGATTTTCGGTTTCTGCTTTTATCTGTCTGAGCTGTTCAAGTAGATAGCTCATCACTTCTATTTTTTGCTGGTAATGCTTGATCATTGCATCAACGATGCGCTGGTCGCCCGGGTTTGCCTTAAGTTCTTTCTGGAGCTCTACATAGACTGAATCCATGCTTGTGAGCTCCTTCATCATGATCTCCTTCTGGTCGGGATTGCTTAAATCGATGGTTGTGAATTCATTCTGCATGAATTTAACCTGGCTGACGTAATAATTCTCAACCTCGCGATATTCGGGAGACACCTGGCTGAGGGTCATCGTCTTTTTCAGGTTCGGCTTGATGAAGTGGTCAAATGACCACAGCGATGAGAGAGTCACCAGAAGTGTCACCACGGCAGCCTTGAGCAGGTACGGAAGGATGCTCCGTTTGGCTTTTCCTGTATGCAACCGTGTCGCCAGCTTAAAGCTGAACCTCTCGAAGTGACCGTCTGACGGCTCCCTGTCGTCAAACTCACCTTTTCCTTTTTTGATTATCTCTTCAAGTGTATTCATGATAATAATTTGTTACTGTTTTTTAATTCACCCACCAGCTTCTGCTTCGCCCTCGAGAGCTGTGATCTGGAGGTGCTGCTTGAGATGTTGAGCATCTCTGCAATCTCATCGTGGTCATAGCCTTCGATGAGGTAGAGAGAGAGTATCACCCGGTATCCTTCAGGCAGTCTTTCAATCGCTGCCTTGACTTCTTCAACCTTGGCTTCCACATCTTCATGATAAGCAGCATCTTCATTGCTGTTGTCGCGGAGGCCGGTGTGATTTTCAATGTCTTCAAAGATCGCTTTTCTCTTCCCGAGGGCGTCAAGTGATCTGTTTACCACTATCTTCTTCAGCCATGCGCCGAAGCTGACGGTACCCGAGTAGGTGTTTATCTTCTCGAATGCTGAGAGGAATGCTTCCTGCATCACATCTTCAGCTTCCATGTTGTCGTTCACAATACGCAGGCTCGTGTTATACATAGCCTTGTAGTACAACTTGTAAACCTGGAACTGAGCCTTCTGGTCTCCGTCACGACAACCGTCGATCAGGTCCTGGTGTATGTTCCTGAATGCTGCTTCAACATTTTCCATCTTTCTTACAAGATCTGATTTGTATATGTTAGTTGCTGCACCCACGTACTTGAACTATTCATAGCAATGACGAATGTAATGCGTGAATGCTGCATCCAAGGTAAAAAAAAGCTGTCAGAGGATAAAAAAAAGTTTTCAGCCCTGTGTCACCGTTCCGGTTGCATAATCAAGCTCCGAACCAAAGAGGCTGTGAGGGATGGAATAAACCAGCAGGAGAAGGAGGGCTGCCGCGATGGTGTATGCCGGACGGTCCTTTTTGCGGTTCAGGACAACAGCCAGAACCCAGGCGAAGACTGCAATAAGCGTCTTATTGTCAGTAAGATCCCATCCGAAAGGTATTCCTGTCCACAGGTCACCGAAGGCATACTTCTGCACAACCGGCCCGAGGATCATCCCTCCGGCAAGCAGCAGCCACAGCGCCCATCTTCCGTATTTCTTCTGCTCAGGCTTCCCGAAGGCTGCCGTGAGACCTGCCAGGTTAGACATCAGCATGGCAAAAAACATGATGAGAATATGGGGTATCATCACCGCTGCCGGTACATTGCCCTTGAACCGTATCACGACAGGCTCATCCTTGCCGATGGTGATTTCGCTTCCGGATGGTGGTGTGAGAATGATGTAGTATTCAAGTTTTCCGGCTGCAGGCTGGGAGGGGAGCTCACCTGCAAGACGGCTCCCGTCACGGTTCATGGGCACGGAAATCCACTCTTCCTGCGACCGGAATTTCCGGTAGAAAATCTTCCCGGTAATGTTATCCGGGATCTCAAAACCAATGGTGCACGGGTGCGTGTTCGTCTGGCTCCTCTTCAGGTTTATTTCATATTCTGAGCCCTCAATTGTTACAGTTTCTTTGGCAGGATATGTCGGGCCCGTCATTCTCTGGTACATTGCTGCTGCAACCGTTATGAGAACTGCTATTGTCCAGAAGAGGATCTTTTTCATGTCAGTTGAAAATCAGGTGGTTTTACAATTGAATGAGTAAAAGTTCATGTTTGCCGTCGCGTATTACATCGACAGTTATGAGTTGCCCCGGCTTGAGCTGGCTGAGCCTGAACATGTATTCCTCAATATCATTGACAGGTTTATTGTCTATGGCAACAATGATATCACCCTTGATCATTCCACCCAGGGCAGCCGGTCTGCCCGGAGTTACGTTGTCAGCTCTGAGTCCGTTTTTTACGTTCCCCGCAAAGTCAGGCATTATTCCAAGGGTCACTCCCCTGCGCCTTCCCATACCCTGAGGCGGAGCCATAGGTCCTGCCTCGCGGAAAGCCAGTCTTGCAGTGTCATTGGCGGCGGCGGTTACAATCTTGTACATAAGATTGCCTATTCTGACCATACCGGCATAGTTCAGTTTGTCATAAGTGTCAAAAGGGGTGTGATAGTCGAGATGCGGACCGGTGGTGATGAACAGAACAGGTATATTCTTTCCATAGAATGATGAATGATCCGAAGGACCGTATCCCTCATTCGTGAAGCTGAGGCTGATCTGGGTCGTATCATTGAATGAGAGCACCGTGTCACGCAGTCCTGCCGCTGTACCTACACCGCCTACCTGTACCCCGTTTCCCTCTTTCATTCTCCCCACCATATCGAGGTTCACCATCAGGTCGACAGCCGAAGGACTGATGCCCATATGTTCAACAAAGTACTTCGATCCGAGCAATCCTATCTCCTCGCCGCTGAAAGCAACAAACAGTATGCTTCGCGCATGTTTGTGCCTGTCTGAAGCAAGCTTCTCGGCCAGTTCTATCATCAGGGCCACACCGGATGCGTTGTCATCGGCACCGGAATGAATAGCTACAGTATCCTGTATCCTGCTTGATGAACCCGGTCCACCCATGCCAAGGTGATCAAGATGCGCTCCGACAATGACATATTCATCCTTCATTGTTGTTCCCTCAAGGACCATCACCACATTGGCAGTGATGGCATCCCTGGCTATTACCTCAGCCTCTCCGTCAGCCGTTGAGGCAGTCATGAAGCTGTCAGGTCTGAGGTCGGTGCCGGCTGTCTTTTCAAGCTCTTTCAGACGTTTTTCCGGAAGACTTCAGGATGGTGTCGGCGACACCTCTTCTGATCTGTATCACGGGAATTCCTGAACTGCTCTCGCTCCGTAAGGGTTTGTCAAGGTTATCGACGGCATCCCATCCCTCACCGGAAACGAGCAGTACACCTGCGGCTCCGTTCTCCCTTGCTGACATGACTTTCATCCGGTCAGACGACAGGGTGCTGTAAGCTGAAGCAGCGGCATTCGATTCCGGGTATCCGCGTAGCAGAAGCACCCATTTACCCTTGAGATCAATGCCCTGGTAATCATTCCATTGCATTGAATCATTTGCTGCCATGAAACCGTAACCACAATAGGCCACCTCCGCTTTAAGAGAGCTGTTAGCCGTCATGGCAAGCGGAACGAAGTCGGTTCCGGGAACCAGTTCATTCCCGTTTATTAAAAGCCTGTTTGCTTTACCGCTCTCAGCAGAGACATTTACGACGAACCGTTGCAGGCCGTCGCCGGTAAAAGGATCCAGTTTTGCTTTTTTGAACTCCCTCTCAATATAGGCTGCAGCCAGAGTGTCGTTGCCTGTCCCCGTTCCTCTTCCCGCAAAATCATCATCAGTCAGGCGGGATGTTATATCCAGCAGCTCATCATGAGTGATCATCGGATTGCGACTTGTGCCGGCGCAGGAGGTAAGCAGAATCGCAACGACTGCACTTGCAATTAAATTATATTTCATATAGGGTCTACTCAAACTGTTTAATTGCCTTTTTAATAATTGAAATGGCATCGCGGAGCTGATCTTCCGTTATAACAAGAGGAGGTGCAAACCTGATTATATGTCCGTGGGTGGGCTTGGCCAGCACGCCAAGCTCCATCATTGCCAGGCATACATCCCATGCTTCCTTTCCGTTCTTTGGTCTTATGACGATGGCATTGAGGAGTCCTTTGCCCCTTACAAGCTCGATCATGTCTGATTTAAAGGCCCCCATTTCGTCACGGAATATCTTCCCGAGATATTCAGCTTTCTCTGCGAGTTTTTCTTCCCTGTACAACCTCAAGGGCTGCTATCGCCACTTTACCGGCCAGCAAATTCCCTCCGAAGGTTGATCCGTGTTCGCCGGGTTTGATCGTAAGCATGATACTGTCATCAGCCAGAACTGCAGAGACGGGCATCGTACCTCCTGAGAGGGCTTTGCCGAGTATGAGGATATCGGGTCTCACTCCCTCATGGTCGCAGGCCAGCAGCTTACCGGTCCGGGCAATGCCCGTCTGCACCTCATCGGCAATGAAGAGAACATTTTTCTTTCTGCACAGGTCGTAAGCTTTCCTGATGTATCCTTCATCAGGAACGAATACACCGGCTTCACCCTGTATAGGCTCAACGAGGAAACCTGCAACATCAGGATCATTCAGCGCATTTTCCAGCGCGGGAATGTCATTGTAGGGAATCGTGATAAATCCCGGTGTGAACGGCCCGTAATCCTTCCTTGCATCCGGGTCCGTAGACATGGAGACAATGGTTATGGTGCGTCCGTGAAAATTGCCTTCACAGACAATGATCTTCGCCTGGTTTTCCTTAACACCCTTTACAAGATAAGCCCATTTGCGGCAGAGCTTCAGTGCAGTCTCGTCAGCCTCTGCACCGGTGTTCATCGGCAGCACCTTGTCATATCCGAAGTACTTTGTGATATATTCCTCATACTCACCAAGGACTGAATTGAAAAATGCCCTGGAGGTGAGGGTGAGTTTCTGAGCCTGCTCAATCAGGGCAGCGGTGATTTTCGGATGACAGTGTCCCTGGTTCACTGCCGAATAAGCTGAAAGAAAATCATAGTAGCGCTTTCCTTCCACGTCCCATACAAACGGCCCCTGGCCTCTTTCAAGAACTACCGGCAGCGGATGGTAATTATGGGCACCGAACTTTTCTTCTCTCTCAATATATTCATGAGGTTTCATACGTGATATTTTATTTATTATCATTTATTAAATGGGCAGGCAATTTTACGAACCTTTTTCGACATAAAGAAACAAAGAATCATGAATCTCCCTTAAGGAGGTCAGGTCTCTTTTGTTCCGTGCTGCGGAGCGACTGTTCGAAACGCCATTTTTCTATTTCAGGAGTGTTGCCTCCAATCAGTATATCCGGCACCTTCCAGCCCCTGAAATCTGCCGGCCTGGTGTAGACAGGAGGGGCAATGAGATTATCCTGGAATGAGTCTGACAGTGCAGATTCAGAATCTGATATTGCTCCGGGAAGAAGTCTGACAACGGCATCCGTTATCACTGCCGCCGGCAGCTCACCGCCGGTAAGCACATAGTCACCGATAGATATTTCCATTGTGACGAGATGATCCCTGATGCGCTGATCAACACCCTTGTAATGCCCTGCAAGAATGATGATATTATTTTTCATCGACAGCTCATTGGCAATCTGCTGGCTGAAAGGTGTACCGTCAGGTGAGGTGTAAATAACCTCATCGTAGTCACGCTGCGCCGAAAGCTGAGTGATGCAGTTGTAGACAGGCTCTATCATCATCACCATTCCGGCGCCTCCGCCGAAGGGGTAATCATCAACGTTCCGGTGTTTGTCAGTTGAAAAATCACGCAGGTTGATGATGTTGATCTCGGCCACACCTTTAGCTCTTGCTCTTTTGATAATTGATTCGTCAAAAGGGCTCCTCAGAAGCTCGGGCAGTACTGTAATTATGTCTATCCGCATAAAAAACTCAATTGGTAAATCTAATAAAGTTTTTTTTGTATTTTTGAGAGTATTAAGTCCAAATTAACCTTTAAAAAATCAGAAAAATGGGAAAATTTGTAATCTCGAAGAGAAAGAATGGAGAGTTTCAGTTCAACCTGGTAGCAGGCAATGGTGAAATAATCCTTACAAGTGAAGGTTATGCATCAAAGCCGTCATGCATGAACGGTGTAAAGTCAGTCATGAAAAACGCAGCTGAAGTCAAGAGGTTTGAATCGAAGGTAGCAAAGAACGGCAAATTTCATTTTAACCTCAAAGCCACAAACGGCCAGGTAATAGGCTCAAGTGAAATGTACGATTCACAGAGCACCTGCGAAAACGGAATAGCATCGGTAAAGAAAAATGCCGTTGACGCCAAAATAGAGGATAAGACCAAATAGAACCATTCTGATATTTAATAACCCTGCCTGTTGACAGCAGGATTTAATCTGCCCGGTTGAGAGCAATGGAGTGCAGAAGCGGTTGTGGAGCATGTTGCATTGCTCCTTCGATATCGTCGCCTATACCTGGTATGCCGGATGGTAAGCCTGCAGGGGTGAGGTGCCTGCATCTCACCCCTGATTACAGGTGCGCTCTGTGGGGCAGGCCCGGAACGACCTGAGGTCTGTTCAGCATTCAGGGCCGAACCGGATTTCTGCGGCAGTGACCGCAATGAGGCTATGTCGATACTGACCTCCCTGATCTGATCTGACGGTCTTTTTCCGGGATATTACTAAATTTCCGTCTGCCAGTGTGGAATGTGAAAAATGACATTACTTTAGTTCCCTGTTAACCTGTGAAGTTAAACTCCAATAACTGAAACCATGAAAAACAAGATCATCCCTCAAGGGTATCTTTTCCCTAAAGGTTACACAAATTACATATTTGTGCTTCTATTCCTGCTCTATATGTTTGACTACATAGACAGGATGATCGTCACCTCAATGTTTGTGCATATTGAAGCGGACCTTGGGATAACACATACACAGAGCGGACTGTCTTGTATCGGCTGTTTATTGGGCAATAGTGCTTCTTACATTCCCTGTTTCGATACTTATCGACCGGTGGAACCGGACAAAAACAATAGGGGTAATGGCGGTTTTATGGAGCCTTGCCACGGCTTTGTGCGCCCTGACAGGCAATTTCGTACAGCTTCTTTTTACAAGGGCTCTTATCGGCATTGGCGAAGCCGGGTACGCCCCCGGAGGCAGCGCTGTTATATCCGGTCTTTATCCTGAAGATAAACGGTCAAAGATGATGGGCCTGTGGAATGCTTCAATTCCTCTCGGGACAGCAATAGGGGTGCTGGCGGGAGGTATCATAGCCACCAGGCTGGGATGGAAGCATGCCTTCGGAATAGTGGCTTTGCCGGGTCTAATTGTGGCCATCCTCTTTTTCTTTGTAAAGGACTACAAAACCGTTGACCTCTCCGTTACCGACAGCCAGAACCAGAAGATAAAGATGAAGCCAGGGGATATCCTGCAGCGAATTCCTCTCCAGACCTTCGCTTATCTTCACCTACTTTGGCTTTGCTGCTGTTGTCTTTGTCACCACATCCCTGATAACCTGGCTTTCCACCTATTTCAGTGTCACACGCGGTATTTCTGTTGAAAAGTCAGGGTCTATGGCAAGTGCAGTGATGGTACTCGCCATTGTCGGAGCGCCGCTCGGAGGCATTATCACCGACCGCTGGAGAAAAAAGAATATCAGAGCCCGGCTTTTATTTCCTGTCATCACCTCTATGCTGGCTGCAGTCTTTCTCCTGTGTGCCCTGTGGCTGACAAAAGGTACAATGCAATATATCTTCTTCCTGCTGATGGGAGTGACGGTCATGGCTTTTCTCCCGGGAGCCGCAGCCGTTACACAGGATGTAATACATCCGGGACTGAGAGCAATGTCATACGCGATTGCCGTTGTGGTTCAGAACCTTCTTGGGGCCTCCACCGCTCCGCTGGTGATAGGCAAGCTTTATGATTTGTACGACAATCAAAACAGCCATGGCTCTTCTTCCTTTTATGCTGTTACTGGGAGCCCTGCTCTTCTTCACCGGTTCACGGTTCTATGTAAAAGATCTTGAAAAAACCGCTAAAATAAAACTGGAGCCGGCATTATAGATGAGAATCGCCCTGCTTGGATACGGCCGTATGGGCCGTGAGGTTGAACAGGCTGCTGTGGCAGGAGGACATACCATTATCCTCAGGACTGATATAAATAACCCGGGCGACTTTGATGCAGATGCAGCTTCCGGCTGCGATGTGGCCATTGAATTCACGGGACCTGAGGCAGCGGCTGATAACATCATCCGGGCACTCTCTTTCGGTGTGCCGGTGGTCTCCGGTTCCACCGGATGGCTGGCCAGATATGACGAGGTGGTTCGCCTCTGCACCGAAAAAAACGGATCATTCATACATTCATCAAATTACAGCATCGGTGTAAATATTCTCTTCAGACTGAATGCGGAACTGGCGCGAATTATGAACCTGCTCCCTGATTACAGGGCTGCAATTGAGGAGATACACCACGTAAAGAAGCTTGATGCTCCCAGCGGTACTGCCATTACCCTTGCGGGAGGTATCGCAGGGCAGCATCATGACTACGACGGCTGGCAAAAAGCAGGGGAGAAAGCAGATCCGGAAAAGATACCTGTGACATCAGTGAGAGAAGGAACGGTACCGGGAATACACACTGTGACATGGACATCTGACGCCGACATAATAACTCTGAAGCACGAGGCTCTGAGCCGCAAGGGATTTGCCGCAGGAGCCCTGCTGGCTGCCGGGTACATTTCGACCCGCAAAGGGGTTTTTACAATGGCTGACGTCTTAAGTATATAATTATAGTTAGATTTGCACAGTAAAAGAAAAGAGATGAACGGTATATTCCAGAGCAAGTATTTCAAATTTGGCATCGTAGCAGTTTTGTACATCCTTTGGGTCATCTGGATGGGTAATTTCTGGTGGCTCTTTGGGCTGCCAGTGGTCTTATGATATATATGTCAGCAAGAAGGTCAACTGGGCATTCTGGAAGAAACGCACCGGCAAAAACAACGTTGTCATCGAATGGCTTGATGCCCTGATCTTTGCAGTAATAGCTGTCACCCTGATCAACATATTCTTTTTCCAGAATTACCGCATTCCCACACCATCCATGGAGAAATCACTGCTTGTGGGTGATCATCTGGCTGTCAGCAAGGTGGCTTACGGACCGCGAATGCCAAATACCCCTCTTGCTTTTCCGTTTACACAAAATACGATGCCTTTCTCGAACAGGAGAGGCAAATCATGGTCAGACCTGATTCACCTCAAATACAAGAGACTTGCCGGATTCGGCCATGTTAAGAACAATGATGTTGTGGTATTTAATTTTCCTGCAGGTGATACGGTATGTCTCGAAAATACGTCTGTAAGCTATTATGAGATTGTCAGGGAACGTGCCGAGGCGCTGACAGTAGACGATATAAGGGCAAACAGGAAGCTAAAGACCAGGGAGGAGTATACCTCTTTAGCAAGGCAGCTTGTACGCAGTGAGAATACGGTTATCTACAGGCCTGTTGACCGTCGTGATAACTATGTAAAGCGCTGTGTCGGAATCCCCGGAGATACAATTACTATAAAGAGCGGACAACTTTATGTGAATAACGTCGAAGTGCCTGATAACGAGACACAGCAGACATCATATTACGTGCGCACAAACGGCACCCGCATCAACCCGAAGGCATTCGAGAGAATGGGAGTGTCAAAATCGGACCAGTCGCTCATGCTCTCAGGAACCGTTTACAGGCTTCCGCTTACAAAGGGCAATGCAAAGCTGATTTCAGGCTTTACCAATGTGACGGGAATTGAAATGGATATCAAGAGGGCAGGGGAGTACGCCTCTTACATCTTCCCTCATGACCAGGGATACAGGTGGAATGAGGATAACTTCGGGCCACTCTGGCTGCCTTCGAAAGGAGCCACTGTCAAAATTGACCCTTCCAACATTTGCCTCTATTCACAGATCATTCAGATATATGAGGAGAATGAGCTGAAGATAACAGACAGCCTGATCTATATCAATGGCAAACCTGCAGACAGCTATACTTTTAAAATGGACTATTACTGGATGATGGGTGACAACAGGCACGACTCTGCCGACTCCCGTTTCTGGGGATTTGTTCCGGAGGATCATATCATCGGCCGTCCGGTGCTTGTCTGGCTGTCGATAGACAAGGAGGCCACAGGACTTAAAAAGGTAAGATTCAAAAGGTTTTTCAAAATCGCAATAATAAATCGATGCAAATCGCAAATCGCAAATAAAAAAAGCGTGGCTCGACCGCAGCTTTTTTTTATTCTTTTACCTTATCCACTATCGCCTTGAAGGCTTCCGGGTGGTTCATTGCCAGGTCGGCCAGGGTCTTGCGGTTGAGGGTGATACCCTTCTTGTCAAGGCCTGCCGATGAATTCTGAATAGCTCATACCGTAAAGGCGTACGCCTGCGTTGATCCTCTGGATCCACAGCGCCCTGAACTGTCCTTTCTTGTCTTTGCGGTCACGGTAGGCATAGGCCAGACCTTTCTCAAGAACGTTCTTGGCAACACTGTAAACATTAGCGTTGTTGCCAAAGTACCCCTTGGTCTGCTTGAAAATCTTTTTTCTCCTGGCCTTTGATGCTGGTGCGTTTGTTGATCTTGGCATTTTCTTTTCTCTTTTTCGGATGTAAGCGCCGTTAAGGTCTTTTGTGCTTCACATCCAGGTTAATAATTCTTGTTGATTATCACGCTGTCAGGTGGTTAATATTACTTTAACCCGAGCATAAGTTTAACATTCTTCTGGTCAGCCTTATTCTACCATTCCGTCATATGTAAGATTCCTCTTACGCTTGGTCGACTTCTTGGTAAGGATGTGGCTTTTAAAAGCATGCTTACGCTTGATCTTACCTGTACCGGTCAAAGTAAATCTCTTCTTTGCACCCGGATTTGTTTTAATTTTTGGCATGTTGTAAATATATATGTATAAAAAATTCTATTTCTTTTTCTTCGGAGAAAGGATGATGATCATCCTTTTTCCTTCCAGTCTCGGCGTCTGGTCTACCTTGCCGTATTCATCCAGGTCACTGACAAACCGTGCAAGCAGTTTTTCACCCTGGTCCTTGAAGAGAATTGATCTTCCCTTGAAGAATACGTATGCTCTGACCTTTGCTCCCTCTTCCAGGAAATTAATTGCGTGCTTCAGCTTAAAATTGTAATCGTGATCGTCAGTGTTCGGTCCGAAACGTATCTCTTTCACAACTATTTTCGCTGCATTGGCCTTAATCTCCTTCTGTTTCTTTTTCTGCTGATAAAGAAACTTCTGATAATCAACAATTTTACAGACAGGCGGGTCTGCGTTGGGAGATATCTCAACAAGATCCAGTTCCATTTCGTCAGCCAGATCTGAGGGCATCCCTGATGTCCATGACCTTCGGCTCGATGTTTTCACCCACGACCCTTACTGTCCTGGCTGTGATCCTGTTGTTAATCCGGTGTTCCGGTTCCGGTTTTCTTCCCGGCCTGGGCCTGGAAAAGATTGGTCCTGCTATGATATTGTCCTCCAGTTAAGTTAATAATATGCTTTAATTCAATCTTTTAAACATCAATTTCTTTCGAAATCTCATTCCTGATCAGGCTGATAAACTCATCAGGTTTCATAACTCCCTTATCGCCTTCACCCTGCCTTCTGACAGAGACAGTCCCGCTCTCAACCTCTTTTTCACCTATCACGAGAAGGTAGGGAATCCTCTTTAACTCATTATCCCTTATCTTCTTACCTATCTTTTCGCTCCTGTCGTCAATCAGGGTGCGAATATCGGAATTATTAAGGAAATTCAAAATAGTTTTTGCATAATCATTGAATTTTTCGCTGATCGGCAGAATAACAACCTGGTCGGGAGTGAGCCAGACAGGAAATTTCCCGGCGGTATTTTCAATGAGAACGGCAATAAACCGCTCCATGGAACCGAATATGGCCCTGTGTATCATCACCGGCTGATGCTTCTGGTTGTCGCTGCCCGTATATGACAGTTCAAACCTCTCAGGGAGGTTGTAATCAACCTGTATGGTGCCAAGCTGCCATCTGCGTCCGATGGCGTCCCTGACCATGAAATCGAGCTTGGGTCCGTAGAAGGCAGCCTCGCCTATGGCTATCGAAGTAATAAGGTTTTTCTCACCGGCAGCTTCTATGATGGCCTTCTCAGCCTTATCCCAGTTCTCATCTGACCCTATATATTTTTGCTTGTTGGCGGGGTCACGCAGTGAGATCTGCGCTGTGAACTCATTGAACCCGGCAATTTTAAAGATATACTGGACAAGGTCAATGATGCTTTTAAACTCTTCCTTGAGCTGATCAGGACGACAATAGTGGTGGGCGTCATCCTGTGTGAAGCTGCGCACTCTGGTAAGTCCGTGGAGCTCACCGCTCT
Organism: uncultured Bacteroidales bacterium; assembly: GCA_963730615.1. Lineage (GTDB taxonomy): Bacteria > Bacteroidota > Bacteroidia > Bacteroidales > VadinHA17 > SR-FBR-E99. The sequence continues at coordinate 318,793 of CAVSSR010000006.1, forward strand.
GTTCATAACGGTAGACTGTGCCGAACTCGGCCATCCTCAGTGGCAGGTCCCTGTATGAGTGCTGTGTGGCGTTGTATATCTCGCAGTGATGCGGGCAGTTCATGGGTTTGAGCATGAAGACCTCACCCTCCTGCGGCGTGGTTATCGGCCTGAACGAATCAGCACCGTATTTCTCATAATGACCGGAGGTCTTGTAAAGATCGACATTGCCGATATGCGGTGTCGAGACCATGACATAACCTCTTCCCCTTGAGCACCTTCGTCATGAAATCAATGAGCCTCTGTTTCATGTCGGCTCCCTTGGGAAGCCAGAGAGGCAGACCCATACCCACTCTTCGGTGAGAAGGCAAACAGCTCAAGCTCTTTTCCGATGCGCCGGTGATCACGTTTGCGGGCTTCCTCGATCATGACCATGTACTCATCAAGCATCTTCTGCTTCGGGAAGGTTATTCCGTAGATGCGCGTCATCATCCTGCGCTTCTCGTCTCCTCTCCAGTATGCACCGGCCAGGCTCAGGACACGGATGGCTTTTATAGATGATGTATCAGGCAGGTGAGGCCCGCGGCATAGATCGGTGAAGTTGCCCTGACGGTACAGTGTGATGGTGCCGTCTTCAAGCTCCGAGATGAGCTCGGTCTTGTATTCATCTCCCTTTTTTGTAAAGAGATCCATGGCCTCTTTCTTGCTGACCTCGGTACGAACTACCGGACTGTTCTTTGCAGCAAGCTCCTTCATGCGGTCTTCAATGACCGGGAGGTCTGAATCCGTAATGACTTTTCCTTCACCCGGGTCGACGTCATAGTAGAATCCGTTCTCGATCGCCGGTCCAATGCCGAATTTCATACCCGGATACAGTGACTTCAAGAGCCTCTGCCATCAGGTGGGCCGATGAGTGCCAGAACGCATGCTTTGCCTCAGGGTCATCCCACTTGTGCAATTTCAGTGTTGCGTCAGTGTCAATAGGGCGGGAGAGATCCCACAGTTCACCGTTGACCGTTGCTGCATATACATCAGCTGCCAGCCGCGGACTGATGGATACCGCCACCTCATAGCTGCTGATACCATTCTGATACTCCCTGACAGAGCCGTCCGGGAATGTGATCCTGATCATTAACGTTGAATTAAAATTAGTTCGCAAAGATAACGATTTTTTGCACGCAGATGATCACCCTCTTTTATGTACAGTAATATAGTCAGTTTTTACCGTAAATCATTGGCACAGATTTTGGATTTGATATAACAGCACTAATACACGGCAGTCATGAAAAGAATGATTTTTTTAACAGCAGTAGCAGCAATAATGCTCAGCTCATGTGAAATACAGCCTGAGGCTTATTTTTATACGGATAAGGTCACGGCTGAAATAGGTGAGGAAATCTACTTTACCAACGGCTCGTACAATGCCAGTCATTTTGAATGGGACTTTGGTGACGGCACCTGGTCCGATGCATTCGAGGTTGTCCATTCATATTCCGCATCAGGTACCTTCACGGTGGTTCTGAGCGCCTTCTCTTCGTCAGGTAATGTCGACAAATCCTATGCTGAAATTGAGATCCTCTCGCCCACAATGCTCGAGGTGGAAGTGCTGGAGTGGTATGACCAGTACCCCGTTCAGGGTGCAAGCGTGATACTCTACCCCACCGAGACTGACTGGGATAATGAGACAAACGCCATTGTCGAAGGCTTCACCAACTCGTCAGGCAAGGTGATATTCACCGACCTGGGACCTTACGTTTACTATATTGATGTCTGGCATGCAAATCATAATAACTATACCCTCAGGAATGAAGACGTCAACTTCATAAGGACCGACCAGCTTTATAAAAATGAGCTTGAACCAGTTCATCGCCTGGGTTGATTATACCGGGCACCAAGGGTACTGCTGCAGCCCGTGACAGGAAACAGCTTCTGCCTTCAAAGAGCAGGACCCTGGCTGCGACGGTAAAGAAGTAAATCTGAGGGAGTATAAAAATTAATTCAGCGATTCCGGATGTGATAAAATTAGCTAAGTTTGTGAGTTCACGAACCTAATCGAAAAAATCACTTGGATACAAAATTTGCACTCGGTGGAATAGACTACCTGATCATGGGGGTCTATTTCGTTTTTGTACTGGGTATCGGATGGGCCCTGAAAAAGTACATGAAGAATGCCTCAGCCTTTCTCGAAGCTGGCAGGTCCATCCCCGCGTGGGTAGCAGGTCTCGCATTCATCTCCACCAACCTTGGTGCACTTGAGGTGATGGGTATGACCGGCTCCGGGTTGAAGTACGGTATGCACACCACTCATTTTTACCTGATAGGCGCTATTCCGGCAATGGTCTTCCTTGCACTTTTCATGATGCGGTTCTATTATGGTTCCAAAGCCAGGTCAGTGCCTGAATATCTGAAACTGCGCTTCAATGAGAAGACCCGTGGTCTCAACGCCATTCTGTTTGCTGTTATGACTATTCTTGCTTCAGGCATTGCCATGTATGCACTCGCAATCCTGCTTGAGAATGTGCTTGGGTGGAACTTTCTTGTTTCGCTCTTTGCATCGGCAGCCATAGTGCTTGCATATACATATCTCGGCGGCCTGTCATCGGCTATTTATAACGAAGTGCTGCAGTTCTTCATAATCATTATCGGCCTCCTTCCGATGGCAATTCTTGTTATGAAGGATGTCGGCGGGTGGCACGGAATGCAGGCAAGCCTGGCACCGATAGTTGAGGCCAAGGGATATGCTCCGGACACCTGGACAACACATTGGAAATACACAGGCAGCGCCTCGGATAATCCGTTCGGGGTTGCATGGTATGGTATCTTCGCAGGACTTGGATTTGTTCTCGCATTTCGGCTACTGGTGCACGAACTTTCTGATCGTTCAGCGTGCCATGGCCGCCGAATCTATGACAGCGGCGCGTAAAGTGCCCCTGATAGGAGCCATACCAAAGATGTTCATACCGTTTCTTATCATTCTGCCGGGTGTTGCTGCACTTGTTCTGCTCAATGATCCGGCCAAAGGATTTGTCCTGCCGCTTAATGACACAGGCCAGCCGATATATGATTATACAATAATAATGCTCCTGAAACAGTACCTGCCGGCAGGTGTGCTGGGGCTTGGTGTTACTGCCCTCCTCGCATCATTCATGTCTGGTATGGCGGGTAATGTATCTGCTTTCAATACTGTCTGGACTTATGACATTTACCAGAGTTATATCAGGCCTGCCACAGGTAATAAGGAGGCTGATGACAAACATTATCTGAAAGTCGGGAGGGTAGCTACTATCCTGGGTGTTGTGGCAAGTATCGCCGCAGCCTTCATAGCGAGCAAGTTCGGAAACATCATGGACTTCCTTCAGGCGATCTTCTCAATGATCAATGCACCACTCTTCGCTGTGATCTTACTGGGAATGTTCTGGAAACGGTCTACAGGAAATGCAGCCTTTACGGGTCTGCTCGCGGGCTTCCTCATTGCTCTGCTGCATCACGGACTGAGCGTACCAGAGGGAGCTACCACACTTGTCAAAGGAGGCTGGATCGCTCCGCTGATTACATATCCTGTTGAGATGGCTCAGAATTTCTGGACAGCCATTTATGCCTTCTCGGCTGCAACATTACTGACAGTGATTATTATCGCTTCTGGCAAAGCGCACCAAGACCGATGAAGAGCTCAACGGCCTGGTCTATTCAATGACCCCCAGGCTCGACGACAGCGGCGTGGTATGGTACAAGAGACCATGGTTCCTTGCTGTGATCGTCGGCATCATGTTTTTTGCCCTGACAATATTGTTCTGGTAGACTTAAAATATTGATATCATGATAGATATAAGGTTTCCGTTAGGACTGATGTTCTCAATATTCGGGGTGATTCTGACCATTTACGGTCTGGCCACGATAGGCCATCATGCAATGTATGTAATTCGCTGGGCGTAAATGTCAACCTGATATCAGGCATCTGTACTTTGATCTTTGGCCTGGTGATGCTCTTTTTCTCTGATCCGGTAAGGAGCAGAATGAGGAAGAAAAAATAACATCAGATTTGCGATTTTCGATGTGCGATTTTCGATTTAAAAGATATTAATCGCAAATCGCAAATTCCAATTCGCAAATCGCAAATCGCAAATCGCAAATCTTCAGTATCCCTTCCTGTCTTGTTACAGCTTGTCGGAAAATACCGATGGCGGCAGTGCCCGCAGGTTATATCTTGAAGCCATAACCTCGCCGTAGGCTCCGGCAGAGCGTATTGCAATAAGGTCACCGCGCCTCGTCTCCGGGAGCTCTATAAACTTGCCGAAGGTATCAGTGGTCTCGCAGACGGGGCCGGCAACCGTGTATTTTTTCTCACGCAAGATCCGAGGTCAGATTATCTATGCGATGATATGCATGGTACAGTGCAGGCCTCAGCAGATCAGTCATGCCTGCATCAAGGATCACGAACGTCTCGGCTGCACCTTCCTTGACAAATAAGACCCTGGTGATAAGTGAACCGCATCCGGCTGTCAGCGATCGTCCCAGCTCAAAAGAGATTGTGCTTCGTATCTTTTTATCGAGATGATCGCGGAAGATGTTGAAGTAATCGGCAAACGCAGGCATCTGATCAGGCTCGGAATAGTTTATTCCCAGTCCTCCGCCCACATTTATATCAGCCGGTTCAAGTCCCCTGTCAGTAAACCAGTCATACAGCTCGTTCACCCTTGAACAGAGATTCCTGTAAACATGAAGATCGGTGATCTGTGACCCGATATGAAAATGAATGCCACTGAAAGAAACATTCTTTAAATCCGGCAGGAGGGATACTACCTTATCAAGCTCTATAATCCTTATTCCGAATTTATTCTCATCAGTCCCGGTGGTGATATCCCTTATTGTATGGGCTTCTATATTTGGATTGATGCGCAGGGCCACTCTGGCAATTTTGCCCATCCGGCCGGCAATTCCGTTTATGACCTCCAGCTCTTCCGTAGACTCACAGTTGAAGCACTTTATTCCGAGCCTGAGCGCGGTCTCTATCTCATGATCGCTCTTGCCAACTCCTGCAAAAACGGTTTCGGCAGCCGGAAAGCCACAGCTTACAGCATGCTCAATCTCATTTCCGCTCACACAGTCGGCCCCGAAACCGAACCCTGCAATGGTCTTCATGATCACAGGGTTGAAGTTGGCTTTCACGGCATAATGTACCTTAAATCCTCTTTCGGCTGCTTCCTTCGAAGCAACGGCGAGAGTCCCGTTCAACACATCCGTGTCATAGTAATAAAATGGTGTACCGCGAGCCTTCAGCCGCCCGATAATTTCTTCTGTAAATATCATGCTTCAGGAAATAGTTTTGAACTCAGCGACCGCAGCGCCACGGTCTTGTCGCTTGTATTTATGAGTATTGACACACTGTTTTCGCTTCCTCCGTAGGAGATCATCTTTACAGGAATTTCATTCAGTGCCTCGAATATTTCAGGTGCCGAACCGACCCTGCCGGGACGGAAATCGCCAACAACACATATTATTGTCTGTTCACTCTCAACCTCAACAATGCCTATTGAACCCAGCGACTTCACAATATCGTCCAGGCAGGTTTGATCATCAATTGTCAGGGATAGTGATACCTCCGATGTGGTAATCATGTCGATGGGCGTTTTGTAGGCTTCAAAGACCTCAAAGATCCTTCTCATGAAGCCGTATGCCATGAGCATGCGGTCAGAGCGGATCCTCAGCACTGTGATACCGTCCTTTGCCGCCACCGCCTTATAGTCTTCCGGTATTGAAGCCGAGGTCACAAGTGTTCCTTCATCGACGGGCTCCATTGTATTTTTCAGCCTGACAGGAATGTTTTTCATCCTTGCCGGATTGACGCTCGAGGGGTGAAGTATCTTGGCTCCGAAGTATGCAAGCTCGGCTGCCTCATCAAAAGAAAGGTTCCTTATGACGCGGGTATTTTCAACATACCTGGGATCATTGTTATGAAAGCCGCTTATGTCGGTCCATATCTGGACCTCTTCTGCTCCCAGCGCAGCCCCGATGATGGTGGCGCTGTAGTCACTGCCGCCCCTGCGCAGGTTGTCTGTCTCTCCGAACACGTTCCTGCAGATGAAGCCCTGTGTAATGATGATGTTTTCATCATTTACTGCTGCCAGCTCCCGCTTAAGGTTCTCCCGGATATAGAAATAGTCAGGCTCGCCGTCCTTGTCAATACGCATGAAGTTCAGCGCCGGCACAAGCACTGACGGAATGCCTGTCTCGGAGAGAAGAAAGTGAAGGAAAGCCGTTGAAAGAAGCTCTCCGCGCGCCAGTATGCGCTTCTCATTGTGCCTGCTGTATTCCCTTGAAAAAAGACTTTCGATGTATAAGAAATGTTCATCAGTAAGATCATGTGCCTTTAAAGACCATGTTGCTGACGAGAAAAGAGCATCGGCCACTGTATGATACTGTTTCTGAAGGGCTTCACACCTGATCTTTGCTTCATTCTTTTTCCCGTCGGAAAAGAGGGCTGACATCTCTGCAAGTGCATTTGTGGTGCCGGCCATGGCAGACAGTACGACTATCTTGTGTGTCTCGTCGTTTATAAGTGGAATCAGTGCCCTGAAACGTTCCGCTGTTCCGACTGAGGTACCCCCGAACTTATATATTTTCATCTTTTGTGAAGGTCATCATTATGCGGCATATCCTTACGCGCCGGGTTCAAATATAAATAAAAGCGATACTGCATGATTAAATATTTTCTCTCTTTTCTCCAAAGACGGCAATTGTTAAAAAAAATCTTTATTTTTGCACCCGCTGTTTAAGGCAAAAGGGAAAAGAACCTTTTATCTTGAAACAAGCCCAGATGGCGAAATTGGTAGACGCGCTAGTTTCAGGGACTAGTGTCAGCAATGATGTGCAGGTTCGAGTCCTGTTCTGGGCACCACCAATAGCAAAGTGCAAAGAGCACAGAGCATAGAGCGAAAGAAATTATAGCTCTGAGCCCCATGCCCTGAGCCCTGAGCCAGATCGCCCAGATGGTGAAATTGGTAGACACGCCAGCTTGAGGGGCTGGTGCCGGTTACGGTGTGCAAGTTCGAGTCTTGTTCTGGGCACAAAAAAAGCTGCAAAGGGCAGCTTTTTTTTATTTGCGATTTGCGATTTGCGATTTTCGAATGTGACTGGATTTGCGATTTGCGAATCTGCAGATTCATTGTGATTATTGCAGTCATACGCGGCCTGCAGTAATCTGTCCGCGGATCGACAGATCAGAAAGTTTGTTGTTGTTACGTGTCGGATAAACCCGGTTACTGAGGAAAACATAGGTGAGTTCCGCTTCAGGATCAACCCAGACAAATGTCCCGGTAAAACCTGAATGCCCGAAGCTTGACGGGGAGGCTGAAGGACACGGGTAGATCTCCTCAGGCGGTATTGTATCATTGGGCAACGAAGGCTTGTCAAAACCCAGTCCGCGTCTGTTATCATTCTCCGGAAACTGAACCCTGGTATATTCTTTCAGCACCTCACTGGCTCAGTATTCTTACACCACCGTATTCACCACCTCTCCGATACATCTCAAAAAGCTTCAGCAGGTCATTGCCTGTGGCAAAAAGCCCGGCATGACCCGAGACACCTCCAAGCATGGCGGCACCTTCATCATGTACCGTGCCCCTGAGAAGCTGCTTTCTGAAAAGCGAATCATATTCCGTCGGAACAATCCGCTCTTTCGGATACTTCTCCAGCGGATTGTATGTGATATTGAATGCACCTATCGGACGATAAATATTCTGCGGGGCAAACTTGTCAATGGTTGAATCTGTCAGACTCTCAATTATTTCTGCTGAAAGAATAAATGCAAGGTCAGAATAAACATACTTATGTGTGCCCGTTTCACTGTCACGTATCTCCCTGAACATCTCTTTCAGATAATGCCTGTTCATATACATTGAATCAGATCACAGGCAAGGCAAATTTCCTGTTATGGAAGTCGCTGAAGATGCCGCTTCTTAAAGGTGCTGTCCTCTTTTAAAGTACTCTTCCAGAACGGGATCCATGATTTTAGTCCCGCCTGATGGGCGAGTATATCGCGCATCACCATGTCACCCTTATCGGAGAACCTGTACCAGGGAAGGTAATATCCAAGTGTCTTGTCCGGATCGAAACAGCCCGCGGTCGTTGAGAAGCATCAGTGACGGAGTGCCGGCTGACACTTTGGTTACAGAGGCAAGGTCCCACAGGTCATTTTCACTGACAGCTTCAGTGCTGTCGTAAAGATGAAACCCGTAGCATTTATTAAGAACAACAATACCTTTCCGGGCAATCAGCACCTGGCATCCAGGGTATGCAAGAGAATCCAATCCTGATTTTACAATGGAATCCACTTTGCTGTTGAGCGTTACTGAGTTCAAACCTGCATTTTCGGGAAACCCGTACTGAAGTCTGAGACTGCCCGGGGTCTTGATGCCATATCCCTGGTGATAGCCGGCATTAATCGTCACAGGAAGCCTGCCTGATGCCCCAAGGGCGCCAAAAATTACCTGTACGGATGCCTGGTGGGTATACTTGTTGTCCTGATAGGCTATGAGCATTGCTGATGGCCTGGTTTTAAGTTCCAGGTTTGCTACTCCGTATGGATTGCCAAACCACAGAATCACTGACCTGTCCAGCTCCGCCAGCCGGTTTACGACAAGGCGCAGCGGCTCGGTCACACCGTAGGAGGAAGAGGGTTTTTGTGTAAGTCCGCAGATCCCGGCAATGACGATATCATAATCCTTAAGCTGTGAATAGACATACTCCGCAGCCTGTTCGTTCTCCGGGTCAATATAAAAGTGATCAGCATTAGTATACCTGTCTGTCATCAGCTGGAATTCAGTCATAGCCAGTCTGTTGACTGCCACAGTAGCTATTCTTACTTTATCAAGCCGTCCTATAGGTATCAGGTTATCATTGTTTTCAATCACCGTCATAGCACCTGCATAAAGATCCCTTATCAGTGCCGGATGGGCAGACGCAGGGATCTGAAGTGTCCCGGGGTAAGAACCTGATCAGTGCGGTTCATTTCCGAAAGCCACAGTTTTGCCGCCAGCACTTTTTCACACCTTGATCTTATCTCATCGACACCTATCTCATTCCTTTCCACCCTGAGGGCAATTTCAGCTATAGCCTTTAAAGGATCAGTGGAGTACTCGATCACATCATTTCCGGCTATGAGGGCTTCGGCATCAGCTATACCTGACGGATAGGTCATTGTAGCTCCGGCCATATTCATCGCATCGGTGAGCACCAGGCCTTTGTAACCGATTTCTCCTTTAAGCAACCCTGTAATCACCTTTCGCGAGAAGGTAGAGGGCAGGCGCGGTGTGGCATCCAGTGCCGGTACGTTTATATGAGCGCTCATTACGCAACTTACTCCTTCATCGGAAAGGCGCCTGAAAGGTACAAGCTCTACCGTGTTAAACCGCTGGCGGTCACCTTTAATGACAGGGAGACCGGTGTGTGAATCGACGTCAGTGTCACCGTGACCCGGAAAATGCTTTGCACAGGCCATGACTCCGTTGTCCTGCATTCCTTTCATATACATTACGGCCTTTTCAGCGACTTTTTGGGGATCCTCGCCGAATGAACGGTAATTTATTACCGGGTTAAGCGGATTGTTATTGACGTCAGCCACGGGTGCCAGGTTAAGGTTGACGCCTATCGTCACGGCACTGCCATGCAATTGCTGCTCCCATCCTGTAAATGAGTGAGTCATCCTGAAGGGCCCCAAGGGTCATCTGGTAAGGGAAATCTTCGACATCCGCCAATCGCATTCCTGTTCCCCACTCAGCATCCTGTGCAATTATAAGTGGTATTCCCGTGATGGAATCGAGGCGTCTTGTAAAATCGACCTGTGCTGCAGTGTTACCCTCGAAAAAGATCACCCCGCCGATGCCATATTTTACAACCAGCTCCTCCACCTGTCTGAAATTATCTCCCGGTTCACCGGCCCAGGCAGGCACCCAGATAAGCTGGGCAATCATTTCCCTCACAGTCATCGTGTTGATTATACTGTCAACCCTTCTGTCTTCAAGATACCGCAACCAGGGTACAGGATCCTCAATGGCATTAACCCTTTGCAGGGGCATAGAGAACATGATCAGCGGCAACAGCAGTGACAGGTAAGATCTTTTCATTGGTTAAGGGATTTTGACATCGATCAAAAATAGCACTTTTCTTTGTCATTATTTTCCATTATGATTACTGCCAATTTGCTATTTTTACGTAACCAAAAAACTAACTATGGCAGTTTCAAAGACATCCGCAAACAGCGGCAAGGGCGCATCAGGCAGGCTGATGTCGTTAGATGTATTCAGGGGCATGACTGTTGCCTTCATGATAATTGTAAATACTCCGGGCACCTGGAGTCACGTATTTGCACCTCTCAGGCATGCCTCATGGCATGGCTGCACACCGACAGACCTGGTCTTCCCTTCCTTTCTTTTTATCTCAGGGGTGGCAATGTGGTATTCACTGCGCAAATACAATTTCGAGTTTTCAGGTCCTGCGCTGTTCCGTATCCTGAGAAGGGTGGCCCTGATATTTCTCGTTGGGCTTTTTCTCAACATTTTCCCCCGTTTTGTCCGTGATTATGACACATTGCGCATAATGGGAGTGCTTCAGAGAATTGCCCTGGCCTGGGGTCTGGGAGCAATAGTAGTACTGATGGTTAAACGCAATTATATCTGGATAGCCACATTAGTTATTCTCTTTGGCTACTGGGCCCTGATGTATTTCTTCGGCGGGAGCGACCCGTACTCGCTTGAAGGAAACTTCGCCCGCCAGGTTGATATAAAAATCCTGGGAGAGAATCATCTTTATAAGGGTTTCGGGGTTCCGTTTGATCCTGAAGGACTGCTGAGCACCATCCCTGCTGTGGCTACGGTGCTTCTCGGCTTCATGGCCGGCAATCTGATCAGCAGTCTGGGCACATCATGGAAAACCGTCGGCTGGCTTGCCATCACTCGGTGCAGCACTGATTGGAGCAGGGCTCCTTTGGGGACAGTATTTCCCGATCAACAAACCGATCTGGACCAGCTCATATGTCCTTTATGCAGGAGGTATCGGAATGATGATACTGGCGCTGTTGTTCATGATCGTTGATATATGGGGGCTCAAAGGATGGACAGGCTTCTTCAACACCTTCGGAACCAATGCGCTCTTCACATACGTGCTTGCCGGAATATGGACAAAGACCATGCTTAGCATCAAGATAGGTGAGGTCACACTCTATAACTGGATATTCACTCATATCTGCAGTCCGCTCTTTGAAAACCAGAAGATTGCCAGCCTCCTGTTCGCGATAATACAGGTTACTATTATCTGGGCCTTCGGTTATATTCTGTACCGCAGAAAAATAATCATCAGGCTCTGAAATGGATATAAGAACAACTGTTGAACAGGCTTTTCTGAAATGGAGAGGTACCGCACCCGGGATAATAACACGGCTGCCTCAGTCGGGCTCTGACAGGGTATATTTCAGGTTGTTGTACGGTGATGAACATGTCATCGGAGCCTATAACCCCAGCCGTGAGGAGAATGATGCCTTCGTTGGCTTTTCAAATCATTTCAGGTCAAAGGGATTGCCGGTACCTGAGATATATGTTTATTATCCTGAAGACAGGGTCTATTTCCTTGAAGATCTCGGCGATTCCAATCTTTTTACCTGGCTGGCACAACGTACCTGATGAAGAACGGTTTAACAAGGAGACAGAGGCACTCTTCCTGACAATAGCCTCTGACCTCGTCCGTATACAGACTGAAGGGATAGTCGGGCTGGACCTTTCGTTATGTTATCCGCACCGCAGCTTTGACAGGCAGAGCATGGTGTGGGACCTGAACTATTACAAGTATATGTTCCTGAAGCTCATTGGTGCACCATTCAATGAGATCAAGCTTGAGCGTGATTTTGAGGCGCTGACCCAGTTTTTGCTCGATGCCGGCCAGGAATATTTTCTCTTCCGCGATTTCCAGACGGCCAATATAATGATCAGGGACGGCAAGCCATGGTATATTGACTACCAGGGAGGCAGGCTCGGAGCGCCACAATATGACATTGCTTCGCTGGTTTATGACGCCAAAGCATATATTCCGGCTGATATCAGGAACAAGACACTCGAACATCACCTTGATCTCTTTGCTGCCGCAACCGGCAAGCCCAGGGAATCACTGGCAAAATATTCCGGTGCTTTTACATTGATAAGGCTGATGCAGGCGCTGGGTGCATTCGGCTTCAGGGGTCTTCATGAGAACAAACCGACTTTTACGGAGAGCATTGTTCCTGCTGTTGAGCTGATGAATGACCTGCTCGGAGGTGATCAGGTTGCAGATTGATCTCCCGGAACTGAGAAAAGCCTCGGAATCAGTTCCGCTGCAGAGAAAATACCGTATCCTCTCTCACTACCAGGAACTGGTGAAAATAAATATTGAGAGCTTCTCATATGTCAGTGGCAGAACGCTGAGTTATGATACAGGCAGTGGCTTTGTGTTTGACTGCCGCGGCCTTCGCAATCCGGTTCTTGAGTCTGATCTGAGAGACCTGACCGGGCTTGACCCGGAAGTAGCCGAGTTCTTCGGTAATGATGACGAGGCTGTCGCATTCGTCGGAGATTGCTCCAACATCATCCGCAACACTCTGCCCATGATGAGAAGAAAAGGTATTCTTGAAATACATGCGGCCTTCGGATGCGTCGGGGGACAGCACCGGTCTGTATGGTGCGCCACAAGGGTTGCATCAATGCTTTCGGCAATGCCGGGAGTGACAGTGACAGTTAACCATACAGGGCTCGGCAAATGAAGGCCATGATCTTTGCTGCCGGTCTCGGCACCCGGCTCGGTGAGCTGAGCCGGGAGAAGCCAAAGGCCCTGGTGGACATAAATGGAAAAACAGCCCTGCGTCTTACAGCTGAGAAACTTTCGTCGGCAGGTTTTAATGACCTGATTGTCAATATTCACCATCATCCTGCGCTTATGACGGAGGAGATAGAAAAACTCCGCATCGACGGGTTCAATATTACTGTCTCGGATGAAACCGACGAACTCCTTGACACCGGAGGAGGCCTGATGAGAGCCCGTCACTTTTTCACAGACGAGCCGTTTCTCTGCTATAATGTGGATATTTTTACCGATCTGGATATCAGGGATATGTATCAACAACATCTCGCTTCCGGGGCGCTGGCAACCCTGGCCGTAAGGCACCGGCCGGGAAACAGGTTTCTATCTCGTTGATAAATCAGGCAGAGTCCGGGGATGGCGAAACGTTGCAATAAAGGAAGAGATAATAACGGTTAGACAGCAGCAAAGGACTGGAAGAGATAGCCTTCTCAGGGATACAGGTGCTGTCTCCTGAAGTATTTGATAAGATGCCAGCCGGAATATACACCATGACATCACTTTATCTGATGCTGGCCGGCAAAAATCGAATAATGACTTATCCTCATAATGAGGGTTACTGGTTCGACTGCGGCACTCCGGCCAATCTTGAGAAGATAAGGGATTATTTAAGCACTCCCCATTAAGGTCAGTTCCTCCAGAATGACCTGGTGAACAGAGCCAGGACGGTAAAGATTTCGAGACGTCCGATAAGCATCTCCAGGGTCATCGTAACAACGGCAACATCATTAAAAGCCGAAAAGTTTCCCATGTTGCCTGATGCTCCGAGGCCCGGCCCTACATTTGACATCGCGTGACACTGGCACCGGCTGCTTCGTTGACGGGAATACCGGTTATTGCCATCATCATGGCGCCGATCAAAAAGATCAGGATATAGATGAAGATAAACAGCAGCATCATCATGTTGATATTGTCCGGTACGATCTTGCCGTTAAGTTTGATGGGTGATACCACATTCGGATGACTGCAGCCTCAGGAATACGCTCTTCATGTTTTTGAGCGCAGGAGATGGCGGGCCATTTTTATACCACCGGTGGTTGACCCGGTACATCCTCCGGCAAACAATAAGAAGGAACATGAATGACCATCCTACCGCCGGCCATGTCATATAATCTGTGGTGGCAAATCCGGTTGTGGTTATCTGTGCAATCACCTGGAAGAATGAGTGGCGAAATGATGTGCTGAAATCTCTGTCGGTGGAAATATAGAGTGTCAACGTAATGAATACAATAGCTGCAGTGGTGAAAGAAGACGTAAAACCAGAGCTCGTCATTGTCTTTTATCTTTCTGAAATCCCTTTTGATCAGGAAGATAATACAGAACGAAATTTGCGGCTGACATGAACATAAATATTGCCACAACATACTGCAGGTACGGGGAAAAGTCAGCCAGGCTGTTGTTTCGCAAAGAAAATCCTCCGGTGGCTACAGTCCCGAAAGTGATGCAGATGCTTTCAAAAAGACCAAGACCTCCCATCAGCAGAAAGATCACTTCAAGAAGTACTTATGACGAGATAAATAAGCAGAAATGTAATTGGCGATGGATTTGGTCTTTGGAAGTATCTTCTGTTTTACTGAGGATTCAAGTGAGAAAAGGTTATAGCCTCCAATTTTTAATCTGGGCAGTACAATTATGACAAGCACTATAATACCGATACCGCCGATCCAGTGAGTGAGACTTCTCCAGAAAAGTATCGATTTCGGAACATTCTCAACATCTGCAAGTATTGAGGCTCCTGTTGTCGTAAATCCGCTTGTTGATTCAAACCAGGCTTGTAGGAAAATTGGTGATGACACCGCTGAAAAGATATGGCAGTGTACCGCATATTGTAATAATTATCCATGCCAGGGTGACACTCAGGTACCCTTCCCGGACGGTGACTCTTTTCCTCTATTGAGCTGGGAATGAGAAAATATAGCAGAAGACCGGGTATCAGAGTTAATGCTACCGGATAGACAAAACGGAAGAATGGATTCTGAGAATATAAGGGCAACAGGAATGCATAAACAGAAAGAAGGCTGATACAATAATCAGAATAAGGCTGGCATATCTTGATAAGCGATTTAATGTTGATATTCGTCATTGACAGCGATAAGTCAGGATTACAGGCGATTACATCCATTTCTTTCTCCTGATCAGGAGCACTCCCATGACGGCCAGGATGGCTGATCCTCCCAGAATGAACCAGAATGCGTTCATGCTGTTCTCCAGCCTGTTGGGGACATTCATGCCGTAAATACTGGCTACAAGTGTCGGGATCATCAGAATGATTGTGATTATGGTGAGTGATTTCATCACAATGTTCAGGTTATTTGATATGACGGAAGCAAAGGCATCCATCATACCGCTCTGGATGTCGCTGTAAATCTTTGCCATCTCGATAGCCTGCCTGTTCTCAATGGTAGCTTCGTCAAGGAGGTCGGCCGAGAACTCATAGTCACGTATCCACTTTGAGTTCTTCAGCTTGAGCATCATCATCTCATTTGATCTCAGGGAGGTTGTGAAATAGACAAGACACTTTTCCATCTTCAGCAGTCTGTGCAACTCCTGGTTGCGTGTGGATTTTTCAAGATCCTGTTCTATCATGCCGGTCTGGTTGTTTATCTGCTTCAGATACCTGTGGTAAAACATCGTGGTCCTCAGGAAGAGATGAAGGATCAGATCGATCTTGTTCTCAATTGTTATCCCCTTTCCGCTCCGGCTGAAGAAATCGTCAAGCACCTCATTGTTCCTGTGACAGATGATCACGAGATTATCTTTCTCAAGGACTATCCCGAGCGGGATTGTAGTGAACGGAAAACCGTTTGACTGATTCTGATAAGGAATACGATAAATCATCAGCAGGATATCGTCCTCAATCTCCATCCTCGACCTCTCGTCAACGTCAAGTATATCAGCAAGAAAATCATCAGGTACCCTGAGAGTGGATTTAAGTATTCCTATCTCCGAAGGAGTAGGATCAGTGACATTGACAATGCAGCCCTTTTCAAATGTGTTTAACGGAAGGAGACCGTTCGGGATCATCTGCCAGTAAGTAATCATTATAATACCTCCTCTTTTTAGTTCCACGGAGGTACCTGTTGCCAGATTACCTCAGCAGAAAGAATTTAAAATAGCAGCTCGCGTGATAATCGTCCATAAAAGACAATAAATTGATATGTCTGCAAAAATATAACTTTTATAGATACCGCGTCGGAGGTCGGAAAAAAATGTCTAAAAAAATTAACTTTGCGCATAACCTTCAAAAAAGAGTTATGGGAAAAGTGTTAGTAATAGGCGCGGGAGGCGTCGGAACAGTGGTTGTCAATACGATGGCACGGCTTCCTGAAGTTTTCAGGGAGATCATGCTGGCAAGCCGTACCAGATCAAAGTGTGACATTATTGCTGAACGGATCGGGAAGAACAGGGTGCAGACAGCACAGGTTGATGCGGACAATGTGCCTGAACTGACAAATCTGATCAGATCATACAAACCTGACCTTGTTGTCAATGTTGCCTTGCCTTACCAGGACCTGCATATTATGGATGCATGTCTTGCAGCAGGGGTTGCTTATCTCGATACTGCAAACTATGAGCCTCCCGAGGAAGCTAAATATGCATATTCGTGGCAGTGGGCATATAAAGACCGCTTCCGTGAAGCAGGACTGACTGCCATCCTGGGCTGCGGCTTTGATCCCGGAGTAACCGGCGTCTTCACTGCCCATGCTGCCAAACATCATTTCAGCGAGATACATTATCTCGATATCGTAGACTGCAATGCAGGCGATCACGGAAAGCCCTTCGCTACTAATTTCAATCCTGAGATCAACATCCGGGAGGTGACCCAGAAAGGCAAATACTGGGATGACGGCAAATGGGTGACCACGGAGCCGCACGAAATACACAAACCCCTTACATACCCGGGGATAGGCCCCAGGGAATCATACCTTATCTATCATGAAGAACTGGAGTCTCTTGTCAAAAACTTCCCATCAATCAGACGGGCACGTTTCTGGATGACCTTCGGCCAGGAATACCTGACCCACCTGAGGGTGATACAGAATATCGGAATGGCACGCATAGACCCGGTGATGTATAACGGCGTCGAAATAATTCCAATTCAGTTCCTTAAGGCCGTCCTGCCCAATCCCGGAGATCTTGGAGAGAACTATAAAGGCTGGACCTCAATCGGATGCCGGATAAAAGGCATAACAAAGGAAGGAACCGAAAGGACATACTATATCTGGAACAATTGCAGTCACGAAGAAGCATACAGGGAGACAGGAACGCAGGCAGTGAGCTTTACCACGGGAGTACCTGCTGCCATAGGCGCCATGATGTACATAAAGGGACTGTGGAAGAACCCCGGTGTCTGGAACGTGGAACAGTTTGATCCTGACCCGTTCATGACTGAACTCAACAGGCTCGGTCTGCCGTGGCATGAGAAATTCGACATTGATCTCGAGTTGTGATATGATTGATTATCAGAGCATTCCGTCACCATGTTATGTTATCGACGAAGAGCGCCTGCGCCGTAACCTGGAGTTGATAAGGAACGTGTCACAGGCTTCGGGAGCTGAGATTATACTTGCTTTCAAGGGCTTTGCCATGTGGTCTGTTTTCCCCATAGTGCGTGAGTATGTCTCAGGGGCAGCGGCAAGCTCCATACATGAAGCCCGGCTATGCTTTGAGGAGATGGGCGCTCCGGCACACACATACGCACCTGCCTTCCGCAGTGAAGAGTTCGGTATGATACTGCGTTACAGCTCACATGTCACCTTCAACTCGCTCGCACAGTATGAGAAATTCTCACCTGTGCTGAAGCAGGAGGGGAAGCATGTCTCTCCCGGCCTGCGGATTAACCCGGAGTATTCAGAGATAGCGCAAGGCTTATACAATCCGTGTTCACCCGGCTCGCGCCTGGGTGTGACTGCAGGCGAACTGGAAAAGGGTTTACCGCAAGGAATTGAGGGACTGCATTTTCATGTACTCTTTGAGTCTGATTCCTTTGTTCTTGAGAAAGTGCTGGAGGTGATAGAAACTAAATTCGGACACCTGCTGCCCGGGCTTAAGTGGCTGAATATGGGAGGCGGACACCTGATGACACGAAAAGGCTATGACACCGAACACCTTATTAATCTGCTGCGCAGGTTCAGGGAGAAGCACGGCATACATATCATCCTTGAACCGGGGAGCGCGTTTGCCTGGGAAACCGGTGAGCTGGTGGCTACGGTAGAGGATATAGTTGTGCGTGACGGCATCAGCACAGCAATCCTTGATGTATCGTTCACCGCTCACATGCCTGACTGCCTTGAGATGCCATATAAACCGGTAATAATGGGCGCTTTTGAGCCTGTCGAAGGAAAACCGACATACCGTTTGGGCGGCAACTCCTGCCTATCAGGCGACTTCATGGGCGACTGGTCGTTCCATCGCGAGCTGAAGAGAGGCGACAGGATAGTCTTCTGGGACATGATCCATTACACTATGGTAAAGACCACCACGTTCAACGGCGTGCCTCATCCTTCAATAGGCATATGGACAGCTGATCAGAAGTTCAGACTTGTACGGGAGTTCGGGTACAATGACTACAGGGACAGGCTCTCGTAACCAGGCAGTAGGCATAGGCATTAGGCAGGAGTGGAAATTAAGAATTAAGAATTAAGAATTAACAATCAGTAGCTTAGCCTATTTAGAACGCATAGACCTTCAGACTTTTGACTTTTGACTTTCAGACTCCTATTTGTGAATTACCCCTGACCCAAGCAGCTCGTCACCGCTGTACCAGGCTGCGAACTGACCCGGAGTGATGCCGCGCTGTTGTTTGTCGAAGATGATATAGTAACCCTCTTCACGGGCGAAGATACGTGCACGCTGAAGCGGCTGCCGGTACCTTATCCTGACAAGGTAATCGCGGACTTCTCCCGGACCCATTGCCAGGTCAGGTCTTATCCAGTGTACCTCTGCGGCCCTGATGAACAGGCCTTTACGGTGGAGTCCGCTGTGTGACTGCCCCTCACCGACATACACAATATTGCTTTCGGTATCCGTACTCAGGACAAACAGTGGCTCTTTGTAACCTCCGAGGTTCAGTCCCTTGCGCTGACCGACAGTGAAGAAGTGGGCTCCATTATGCGCGCCTGCGGTTTTGCCGTCACTCTGGCTTATCGTGTGCGGTGCGGACATATCTGCCAGCACGGAATCCGTTGTCTCTTCCCCGGGCAGGCCGTCAGGCCATGTCCTGAAAGAACTGTCTGGCGGTATGATGATGATTCTCCCTTTTTTTACCTCAAGCTTCTGCT
The DNA here is from genome assembly GCA_963730615.1 of uncultured Bacteroidales bacterium. GTDB lineage: Bacteria > Bacteroidota > Bacteroidia > Bacteroidales > VadinHA17 > SR-FBR-E99. The sequence goes on from CAVSSR010000006.1 coordinate 337,929, forward strand.
GCAGGAATACAGGCAGGTCCACCTTGCCTACGAAGCAGATTCCCTGTGAATCCTTTCGGGTAGCCGTTGCGAGACCAATATCCTCCGCTATTTTCCTCACTTCAGGCTTGGTAAGAGCACCCAGCGGAAACAGGACATTTTCAAGCTGTTTCTGACTCACCTGGCACAGGAAATAACTCTGGTCCTTGTTGCGGTCAAGACCGGCCAGTAGGCGAGTCACCCGGTTGCCTGAGACATCTATCACATCTGCCCGGCAGTAGTGACCAGTGGCTATGTAATCAGCTCCGTCCTTCAGTGCTTCATGCACAAAAGAATCAAACTTTATCTCGCGGTTGCAGAGCACATCAGGATTGGGCGTTCGTCCTCGCGCATACTCGCTGAACATGTAATCGACGACCCTTGTGCGGTACTCGACGCTGAGATCGACAGTGCGAAGCTTAATCTGCAGCTTCTTTGCCACCATCTCAGCATAGGTGACGTCCTCGTCAAAGGGACAATCACCTTTCAGCAGCCCGCGGCTGTCGTGCCAGTTGATCATAAATATTCCCTCAACCTCATAGCCCTGTTCCTTCAGGAGCCATGCCGCCACACTGGAGTCAACTCCTCCCGACAGACCAACAACGACCTTCTTTTTCACGCCACAAAGGTAGCTCTTAACTCAATATGTTGAAAACTCCTTCACCTGCCGGATCAGATATGGCTTATTTTTTACTATTTTACAGAACATGAGTGCTGCGGGTAAGTTATTGAGATACAGTGCATCGGCGGGGTCAGGCAAGACCCATGCCCTGACAGGCTTTTATCTTTCCCGCATCCTGGCTGACCCGGGAGCATACCGCCGCATCCTGGCGGTGACATTCACAAACAGTGCTGCCGCCGAGATGAAGAGCCGTATCCTCACACGTCTCGGCACGCTGGGCTCCGACAACGCCGGCGATGAAGCTGAAAAGAATGAGTTTGTAGCATATCTGTGCAAAAACTTCCCCGATATCTATCCTGATCCGGTGCAGGCTATGCTGACAGTCAGGAAGAACGCACCACTGGCACTGAAGAATATACTGCAGGATTATTCGCGTTTCACCGTTGGAACGATAGATTCATTCTTCCAGAGGGTGATACGTGCCTTCGCCCGTGAAATTGAAGTCCCTGCAGGCTATGAAGTGGAGCTGGAACACGAAGCTCTGCTGTCAGATGCCGTTGACGGACTCCTGGCAGAGGTAGCCACCGACCCCAGGCTGAGGAGATGGATATCATCATACGTCGCCTCACGTCTCGATGACAACAAAGGCTGGGATATACGCCGCGAGATAATGGAGGTAGCGGAACAGATATTCGGCGAGAATTTCAGGCAGCTGAGTCCGGCTGACAAAAAAGCGATCAGCAATTATGAGATACTGAACGATTATACAGAAAAGGTATTCAGGATAAAGAAAGGTTTTGAATCTGAACTCAGGTCGCTGGCGGCAAGGGGAGTGGCAATATACGAGGGTTGCGGCATGACGCCTGATGACTTCCTTTCCAAAACCAGGGGCGGGGTAGGTGAGATGCTCCGGAGATATGCCGACGGAGTTGTTAAAACCCCTGGCAGTGCCTGGGAGAAAGCGGCCGGAGAAGAAAAGTATCTGACCGGAGGAGCGCCACAGCATGTGGTAAAGGCTTTTCAGGAGGCACTGAGCAAAGGTCTCGGCGATGTTGTTACTGCCATCTCCTCAATGTTTGAGAAGAGATATCAGCTTTATGTCTCAGCTGTTGAGCAGGTTAGAACCATTCATATAATGGGCATACTGGGAGCAATCAGCGAAAGGGTGCGCACTCTGGCACAGGATGAAAACATATTCCTCCTTTCCGACTCCGGTGAACTGATCAACAGGCTGATAGCCGATGACGATACTCCGTTTATCTATGAGAAGATAGGCACGGCCTATGATCATTATGTGATAGACGAGTTCCAGGACACCTCACAGATACAATGGAACAATTTCAGACCGCTTATCTCGGAGACCCTGGCGCGCGGCAAGGACAATCTGGTTGTGGGTGACGTAAAGCAGTCTATTTACCGGTGGCGCAACAGCGACTGGCGCATAATTCACTCGGAGGTGAACCGTACATTCGGAGATGACACTGTAAGGACAATACCCCTGAGTAAAAATTACCGCAGCCGTAAAAACATCATCAGATTCAATAACCTGATGTTTGCACCGGCTGCAATACCGGCCATCTGCGATGCGAAGCTGAATTCTGACAGAATAAAGATCAGTGATATCTACAGCGGATCAGTGCAGGAAGGAACTGACGGGAAACCGGGAGGTTTTATAAAGGTATCGCTGTACAGAAAATCAGAAGATGAAGGCTGGAGAGACAAGGTTCTGAATGATATTCCCTCTCTTGTCGAAGAGCTTCAGGATCATGGCTACAAGGCCAATGACATACTGTTCCTCTGTCGCACCAACGAGGAAGGCAAGAGCATTATCAGCTCCATTCTCGAGCACAGCGCATCATGTCCGCCGGAGAAACTTGCCAGGTACAATTTCGAGGTGACCTCGGGTGAATCACTCTATCTTGAACGCAACCCTGCCGTCACCCTGCTTCTTTCGTGCCTGCGGTACCTGGTCGATCCGGGCAGCCGTTTAAACAGGAGCCTGATGGTCAGATCATTCATACTAGCCACGGAAGGCAAGGAAGAGTTGGTATATGCTGCTGACAGTAAGGTTGTTACAGACAATCCATTGCCGGAAGGGTGGGAGGATGCCCTCGTCAGGTTCAGAAACGCATCTCTGTTCAGTGCCACTGAAGACATGATCCGTTACTTCAGCCTTGGAAGTCACAGGGAGAATGTGGCATACCTGAGCTCCTTCCAGGATCTTGTGCTTCAGTACTCAGGCAGATACAGTTCTGATATATCCTCCTTTGTATCATGGTGGGAGAGTGACGGTTACAAGAGCACCCTCGGTCAGTCGGACTGCCAGGAGGCGATACGTGTGATGACAGTCCACAAGGCAAAGGGTCTCCAGAGCAGTGTGGTGATCATACCCTTTGTGTCGTGGGACTTCCAAAAGCGCGGTTACAACCGCCCTCTGCTGTGGGTCTCTGATGTGCCTGAGGCTTTTGCCCCTATGCCGGTTGTGCTGCCTGAACTGACCAGCCGTCTTGATAATTCGCTCTTTGCTGACCAGGCAAAAATGGAGAGAGCATCGGAGTGGATTGACGGTGTCAATCTGCTTTATGTTGCTTTCACGAGAGCTATAGATGCCCTTTATATAATGGCACCCGAGATCATGCGCATGCCTGCCGGCGGAGGCAATGCCGAGAGCCTCCTCAATGAAGCTCTCAGGGAGCTGCCCGAAGATTTTGTCTGGCATGAGAGCGACACAGTCAGGCACTTTGATTACGGTGAGCTGCCGGCAGCACCCGTTACCAGGGAGGAGGATGCCATGATAATGGAAGAGTATACTGTCTCCGGGCTTCGTGGTACCATGAAGCTCAGGACGGGCGGCGCCCTCCCGCTTGACGAGATGAAAGCTTGCTGAACCCGGCGGAAGAGCATATGGCATCATGATGCATGAGCTGCTGAGCAGGGTGACTACAACCGCCGATATTGACAATGCAATAGGTCATGTATGTGATAACGGACTTCTTCCTCTGTCACAGAAAGATCTGATGACCTCGCGGGTACGTACGATGCTGTCATCAGATAATGTAAAAGAGTGGTTCGACGGCTCTTCCGCCGTGAAGACAGAGGCTACCATCATATTGCCCTCGGGCGCCGCCCGCAGGCCTGACAGGGTGATGATGAAAGGCAAAAGCGTCACCGTGGTGGACTATAAATTCGGGGAGCCGTCGGACCGTCACCGCCGCCAGGCTGCAGGTTACCGTGAGCTGCTGGGGCAGATGGGGTATGAGAATGTGAAGTCGTGGCTGTGGTACGTTGAAAAGGATATTATCGAGGAGGTATGACCGGAAAAGCAACATACGGCTGGGGAACAAACAGGAGGTACAATTCGTACGCCGACTGGTTCAGCACACTTTTCGGAAAGAGGGTGCAGAAGGTAAGCATCAATGCCGGCTTCACATGCCCCAACCGTGACGGTACACTGGGCTCAGGGGGTTGCACATATTGCAATAATGAGGCTTTCATCCCCGCCTACTGCACTCCTGATATCAGCGTAACTGAACAGATAGAAAGGGGTATTGCCTTCCATCGCCGGCGATACCGGCGCGCTGAGAACTTCCTGGCTTACTTCCAGGCTTATACAAATACCTATGCAGCAAAGGAGCGGCTGAAAGCCTTATATGATGAGGCGCTGAGCTACCCGGGCGTACTCGGTATCGTCATCGGCACCAGGCCTGACTGTATCACCAGCGATATGCTTGATTATCTTGCCGAGCTGTCACGCGACTATTTTGTCATTGTCGAGTACGGGATCGAGTCGACAAACGATAAAGTTCTGAGGCATATAAACAGGGGTCACGACTTCGCATCAGCGGTCAGGGCTGTGACTGAGACTGCTGAGAAAGGCATTTACACCGGTGCTCATCTGATCTTTGGCCTGCCGGGCGAGAGCCGTACACAGATTATTGACAGTGCGGCAACGATTTCAGCCCTGCCGCTCAGCTCACTCAAGATACACCAGCTTCAGCTTGTAAAAGGAACACTCATGGCCGAAGAGTACAGGAATAATCCGGAACGATTTGATCTTTATACACTTGAAGAATATCTTGAGCTTGTCATTGCATTCTGTGAGCGACTAAGTCCATCGCTGATGATAGACCGTATAAGCGGTGAAGCACCCCCCGCGCTGCTCGACGATCCACGTAACTGGCATAAGCGCAGCAATGAGATCTTCAGCCTCTTCGAATCATCGCTTGAGAATAAGGATACATGGCAGGGAAGGCTGTTTAATAAATAAGGAATGATGGATTTCCTCGGGAAAGTGGCATACAGGCTCCGTGAGAATCACGGTAAGGAAATGGACAGGCAGATAGTCGTTCTGCCCAGCCGCAGGGCAGGCCTGTATCTGTCACGGTTCCTGGCGCGGCTGAGCGATAAGCCTCAGTGGTCGCCAATGATGCTTACAGTCAACGAGTTATTTCATTCATTCACTGACCTCAGACCGGCAGATACCGAGACCCTGATCTTTGAGCTATACAGCATATACAAACAGAAATTCACGGTTGAGATGAGCTTCGACGATTTCTGGTCATGGGGCGAAGTAATCATCAGGGACTTCAATGACATAGACCTTTACCTTGCCGATGCGGAAAAGCTCTATACAAATATTTCCGACCTGAAAGAGATAGACGCAAAATTCGGCGGGCTGACCGATGAGCAGACTGAGATTATAAGAGGCTTCTGGACTTCATTCAATCCGGGTTCATCTGAGGAAAGCAATACCAGGTCGAAGTTTCAGTCGGTCTGGCAAAAGCTCGCACCTCTCTATAAGGATTTCAATGCTTCAATGAAGAAGCGCGGTCAGGCAGGTGAGGGCATGCTCTGCCGCGAGGTGGCAGAGAAAGCAATAAATGGCAGCCTGCATGTCAATGAGGGCTTTACCTGGCATATAGTTGGTCTTAATGCCCTGAACAACTGCGAAAAGGTTCTCTTTAAATACCTTAAAGGCAAAGGTCAGGCGAAGTTTTACTGGGATGACGCTCATTTCTTCATGAACGACAGTGAGCATAAGGCTGCCTTCTTCATGCAGGAAAACCTGAGGATGTTTGGCAACGATCTTGGAAAGGGCACGGATGACACTATCCCTTCGCCAGCCGGACGATGGACCGTTATCGATACACCATCTGATACTGCCCAGGCCAGGATGCTGGGTCAGATCATTGAAGGAGCGGGTCTGGATGCGGCCGCCGACCTTACAGACACTGCAATCATCCTGGCCGATGAAAAGCTGCTGCTGCCGGTTCTGACATCCCTTCCGCAGTCGATGGAGGAGGTGAATGTCACCATGGGCCATCCTTTCCGGTTTACTTCACTCTATTCATTCCTTAAGCAGCTCATGGCTCTCATCCGTTCAGCAAGGGTAGGAAACGGAAAGACCACTTTCAGAAGTGAGGAGGTGATCACCCTGCTGAGACATCAGTACTTTGTCCTCCTCTCCGGAAACGAAGGTGAGAGAGTGGTTGCAGAGATCATATCAGGCAATATGATAAGGGTGGATGAGGACTTTCTCATTTCGCGACTTCCTCTGAAGAAACTCTTCACAGTGCCGGCTGACGGCGCTGCTCTGCCTGATCACCTTGTTGCGGTCATGGAGATGATCGAGACTGCTACGTTTGAGATGCAGGATAACGGAAAAGGGATGAGCATCGACCGTGAGTACCTCAGGATGGCGATGTCCTCGACAGGTATGCTGGCCAACCTGATGCACTCATATAATCTTGAACTTAAAACAGATACCTGTATCAGATTCCTGGACAGGGTTTTCAGAAAGCTGAAGGTGCCCTTCTCCGGTGAGCCGCTGAGAGGCATACAGGTCATGGGAGTGCTTGAGACCCGCGCCCTGGAGTTCAGCAACATCATTTTCCTTTCACTGAATGAAGGAATCTTCCCCGGTACATCCTATGACAATACCTTTATTCCATACAATATAAGGAGAGCATTCGGTCTCCCTACTGTGAATGAGCATGAATCAATATATTCATATCACTTCTTCAGGCTTCTCCGAAAACCGGTTCAGGGATGGTTCCTTTACAATTCCACGGCGAAGGGACTGGTATCTGGCGAAATGAGTCGCTACCTGGTGCAGATGAAGTTCAGTAATCAATTCTCTCCTGTGTTCCGGACAGTGCATATCACAGTCGGTCGCAGCAGGATGATAGCTGAGAGACTTCCCAAGCAGAAAGAGCATAACAGGGTACTCTCAGAGCTTTATGCTGCCGGCGGAGAGGGCAGGAAATACCTTTCCCCCAGCGCCATAAACACCTGGGTCAACTGCCGTATGCGCTTCTATTACAAGTATGTATGCGACATACCTGAGGAAGAGAAGCTTGAGAAAGACATTGACCAGCGCCGGTTCGGCAACATACTTCACGGGGCATTGCAGAAGCTTTACGAACCATTAAGGGGAATAAAAAGCATTGGCCCGGGGATAAAGACGATGTCTGCAGACAGTGAACTGATAAGGAACACGGTAATTTCGACGGCATCAGAGGAGATGCGGTGGGATATCGACACACTCATGGCCGGGAAAGGTGTCATAATCATCGATGTACTTGAGCGGTATGTGACGGATCTCCTTAAATATGACTCAGAAATGCCGGACCTTACACTGCTGAACCTGGAGGATAGCTTTACCCGGAGTGTCGCCGCCGGTTCGGAGAAAATCATGATCCGGATAGGAGGAAGAGCCGACAGGGTTGATGCCACAGGTGGCGCGGTAAGAGTGGTGGACTATAAGACGGGCGCCACTAAAAAGGATGCCGTGAATCCTGATGACCTGTTCAATGAGGAGAAGGAAAAAAGAAATGATGCACTGCTGCAGGCCATGCTTTACTGCCATCTGATCCGTGAAAGTCATCCGGGCAAACTGGTGCTGCCGGCGGTCTACTGGGTGCAGCAGATAACATCAGACGGTTTTACACCGTATGCCAATGTACCAGGCCTTGACGGTCCCGGCGCTGACGTCACTGCATGGAATGAGGTCATGGAAAAATTTGCGGAAGGCCTCTCTCTGACGGTCAACCGTATCTTTTCGGAAAATGAGGATTATGTTATGACTCCCTTCGTGCAGAGGTGCACATGGTGTCCTTACAGGATGTTATGCCGGAGATAGTGACAGAAACGGGCGCGGTTTACTTTTCAATCTGACGCTGCAGCGCTGCCATGCGTATTACGGTGATGGCAGCTTCGATGCCTTTGTTACCGTGTTTGCCGCCTGCTCTTTCAAGTGCCTGCAGGTGGTTGCCCGTTGTCAGCACGCCAAAGATGAATGGAATGTTATAGTCAAGATTGAGATGTGTGATGCCCTGGGTCACACCCTGACAGATATATGTGAAATGGGGTGTCTCGCCCTGTATCACACAGCCCAGGCAGATTACCCCGTCAAGATCATCATACTCGGCCAGCCACTGGGCTCCAAGGGTGATTTCAAAAGTGCCGGGGACATGTCTGACGACGATATCTTCTTCGGTGACACCGTGACGTCTCAGGGTAGTCTCAGCACCGGCAAGCAGCGCGTGTGTAACCTCTGAGTTCCAGTCGGCCACAACAATGCCAAACCTCATCCCCGTCGCGTCAGGGACCTTTGACGGATCATATGCTGAGAGATTCCGCGTTCCCAAATGCTTAGTCGATTTGCATTTTCACCCTGGCAATGTACTTGTCAATGCTTCTTCCCTCGTTGCTTTCATTGTATTTATCCTGAATCCTTTCATAGAGCTTAAGAGCCTCGGCGTATTTGCCTTCACTCTCGTAAATAATTCCGGCCTTCATCAGGTAAATAGGGGTATGGAAAGAGTTGTCTGCCAGATCAGCAGCCTCGAGATAATACTTTACGCCTGCTTCCTTGTCTCCCAGCTCAACATTGGCATCACCAATAAGTCCTTTGGCCTCCGGTGCAAGGATCTCATCCTTCAGTGTGTATTTATTCAGATAATCCAATGCTTCTTCAAACTGACCAAGATGCATCAGGCATGTTCCTGCATAGAAGTTAGCCAGCTTTCCGGATTTGGTCAACTTGTACTGATCAGCTATGTCAATGAATCCCAGGTTATTGCCGTCGCCGTTAAGTGCAAGCTTAAGAGAATCCTGTGAAAAATACTTTTCGGCCATGAACATCTGGCTCTGCGCTTCTTCATTCTTCTTTCCGGAATACATCTTAAACAGCCAGAAGAGGCCCACAATGACAACAACACCTATCAGTCCGTACAGAAGGGGTTTATAATTTTGTTCAAGGAACTGTTCGGTTTTGGTCAGGGTCTGTTCAACATTCTCTATCGCTTTTCCGGTCTCTTTTTTCTTGCTCATATCAAAGTTCTCAGTTACAGGTCAAAAAATAACTTCGCAAAAGTAGTATTTCTCGTCTGATTCTGCAATAAAGGAATAAAAAAATACTGCTGTCACGCGCTGCGCTTCTTAAACTCTCGCGGGGTTGTTACAGCCGTTTCTTTTTCTAACTTTGAAGCTTTGTTAGCCGGATAAGGAAGATGCATCTTGCCAGAATAGAGCTCACCAACTTCAAGAACTATGAAGAGGTGTCACTTGATTTTTCACCAGGGTTCAACTGTTTTGTGGGGAATAACGGGGTCGGGAAGACAAATATTCTCGATGCGGTGCATTACCTGTCTCTTACAAAGAGTTTCTTCAACAATTCCGATTCACTCAGCATCAGGTACGGAGAGGATTATTTCATCCTGAAGGGCCTGTTCGAAAAGGATGGAAGCCAGGATGAGCTTTTCTGCGCCTTTCAGAAGCAGAAGCAGAAGGTGTTCAAGCTCAACGGAAAGGAATATCCAAGGATGTCTGATCATGTGGGCAGGTACCCTGTGGTAATGCTTTCACCTGCCGACAGCACGCTCATAACGGGCGGGAGCGAGGAGAGAAGGCGTTTCCTCAACAGGATCATCAGCCAGTATGACCCGGCTTACCTTGAGGCGCACATGCGCTACAACAAGGCACTCATGCAGCGCAACAGGGTCATCAGGGAGGGCGGTCCTGACGCCGAAAGCATGCTCGCAATCTATGATGAGCAAATGGTGCCTGAGGCGGAGATTATCTTCAAAGCCCGGCAGGCACTTACTGAAAACCTTACACCTCTCTTTTCATCCTACTATGAAAAGATCTCAGGAAGCGCTGAACAGGTAAGCATAAGATACCGGTCTCACCTCGGAGGTGAAGATTATTCAGCCAGGCTTGCCTCATCGCGAAGCAGGGATCATGCGATGCAATTCACCACCCTGGGCATACACCGTGACGACCTGGTCTTTGAGATCGACGACCATCCTGCCAGGACAACCGCAAGCCAGGGTCAGCAGAAATCATTCATCGTTGCACTGAAGCTGGCAAAATACAGGCTGATAAGCAGGATGAACGGTTTTGCACCGGCACTGCTGCTCGATGATATCTTTGATAAGTTTGACCAGAACAGGGTGGAAGAGATCATCAGGCTGGTGGGGTCAGGTGAGTTCGGTCAGGTATTCATCACCGACACTCAGCAGGAGCGCATACACCGAATCCTTGATAACACGGGGGTAGATTTCAGATTGTACCGTATCGGCCGAACGGGTATTGAAGAGGAGATTTCAAACGGAAGCAAGCTGAAGAAATGAGAAGGAACAAAACAATCACTCTCAGGGAAGCCCTTGAAGATCTGATAAGGGAATACCATCTTGAACCCAAACTGAAGGAAGCGTCAGTAATTAAGATCTGGGAGGGCGTCACCGGGAAGGCTATTGCAGCACGCACAAAAAGGGTCTACGTCAAAGAAGGGGTACTCCATATTTACCTCACTTCGGCAGTGGTGAAAAACGAGCTTATGATGCTTCGTGAATCACTGCGCAGCCAGATAAACATTAAGGCAGGTGAAGAGGTCGTCAGGGAAATAATGCTCCACTGATCAGGCGACAGAATAATCACCTTTGCAAATCCATATTTTTCTGTTGTGACCGCGGGTGGTCACGAAACTGTAAGTCTTGCCGTAACAATCAAGTAAAGCACTTCCGTTGTCAAGTGAAACGGATATTCCGGCAGCCGGATCATTGTGAATAATGGCATCTGCCATCAGGATTGCTTTCTCAGCCCCGTCACCACGCCCGAAATTCCATACCTCATCAGGCTGTGCCATCCTGCCGTCATCATATATCGATTTGTTTTTCAGGTTATTGACAATGTCATAGATTTCATCAGGCGATTTACCGCCCAGGTGAGAATGACATACGGGATTACGCTCTATCGCCGCCTTAATGAAAGGCCTCCAGTCTGTGAAAGCCATATCGCGGTAAGCATATAGCGACAGCAATGCCATTTCTGAACTGCCTGCCAGTGCCCTTACTTTCCTTATTATATCCTCGCGGCTATCCGTGATGCTTATTTCCGGATAAACCTCATTCACGAAATCCTTGTCGGGTGAAGGAAGCTCCGGCTTTATGACAGTAAACTCCATGATGTCATTGAACATTTTGCTGACACAGTCGGTATGCTCCGTGCTGAACGTATTCAGAAATTCGGTTTCAATTACCTTAAGTTCAGAATCCTTATGCTTCTTCAGAAAGTTCTCCACCTCGTTAAGCATGATCTTTCCGGGGACAGGGTCAGCGAAGAATTCTTCATTGTCAACCTCTGCAAGAAGCTTGTCACGGGTTTCCTCATTGACACTCCATTTTGATGAGTGCTCATATTCGTAAAGTTTCTCGAGAGGGATGTAATAGTTGCCTCCTGGCTGCCTGTCATGGTACTGAAAGAGGCATTTATATACTGATTTGAATCTCAGGAAATTAATAAAAACAGCAGGGGTGAGGTGCGTACTTACAAAGTCATTCAGTCTGACAGTGAAGTCCAGGTAATCGCTTTTGTTGATTGTAGCCTTTTTATAAACAGTGTGGATGTATCCGGTAATGTGAGACACTATTGTCACTTTTTCGTTTTCGAGTGCCCTTCTTGCCTTTTCGGAGAGGGAGGTGCCGTTAAACCACATGTTTTTGGTCAGGATGCGCCTGTTGTTCGTCAGCAGTCCGTCCTTTTCATTGATATAATTCTGGGAGTGAAGCGGAGTAGCCATCATAAAGATCTTCTCCAGGGGTATCTCACCCACAACAAACATTGCAGCGGCATAAATGGCTGCGAGGCTCACACATTCACCTGCACCGGTTGAGAAATGTTCCTTGTGCCTGAAGGCCGTCATCGCCTCTACAGTCTCTGTCTTCCAGTAGGGTATAACAGAGGAATCATATTTGTCGAGACCGAAGTGTCTCCGTATGTCTATGGTGAAGTAATACTTGTCTCCTTCATAACCGAAAAGTGCATTGGATTGTTTTAGCACTTCCATGTCAAAGAAATCACTGAACCGCGCAGTTTCCTTTCCCTTTTCTGTCAGACCCCAGGTTTCGAGATCGAGGTTAAAGACATAATTATCAATTATATATTGCTTAATACGGTTAGACTTGCTGATGAAGTTCTTCTTATGCATGTCCTTGAACCACGGATCATCACGCCATCTCCATAATATCGGAGACATGATGTTGGCAATCACAAGAGGGTAAAAAAGCTCGGGGAAAATAAATATCTCCATATCGGAGAGAGTATATGCTGAAGAGTATTTTTCGAGCGTTTTTTTATCGGAAAAATCAGGGGTGATATGAGCGGTCATGTAATTTTCTTAGCAGAACAACAGTTTTGAAGTTTTGTTTTGAAAGAGATGATCTGATTTCAGAAAATCTCAATTGAGGAGAAGAAGAAACTTGCCTCCCTGGCGGCATTCTCCGGTGAGTCTGAGCCATGAACGGCATTCATCTGCACGCTGGTGGCAAATCTTGCCCTGACGGTACCCTTGTCAGCTTTTGCAGGATCAGTGCTGCCTATAAGCGTACGGAACTGCTCAACGGCATTGTCATGCCTGAGTACCAGTACCACAACAGGACCTGATATCATGAACTCCACCAGGTCAGGGTAGAAGCTGCGTTCACGGTGTACGGCATAGAATTCTTCTGCCTGAGGGCGGGTAATATGCAGCATCCTCATCGCTGCGATCTCAAAACCTGCTTCATTGATCATGGAAAGTACCGGTCCTGTGTTACCCGCTCTGACAGCATCTGGTTTGATGATTGAGAAAGTGTAATCGTTTACCATAATAATAGGTTTAATGTAGCGTTAAACTGTTCGGTTTTAATAACCTTGTTATTTTTCTTAACTTTGTCGCCTTCAAAAAGCAGCAACGTGCAAGACTTCGGTAAATATACAAAAGAATTAAAAAAGCTTATTGACGCGGCAAATCATATTCTCCTGATCTGCCATATCAATCCTGACGGCGATGCCATCGGTGCACTGCTTGCAATGAGACGATGGATCCTGTCACAGGGGAAAAATGCAGAAATGCTCTCACCCAACGCCCTCCAGAAATTCCTCCTGTGGATGAATGATGTTGACAAGGTGGTGGATTTCCATCATAACATCGAAGCCGGTACGAAGCTGATCAATGAGGCAGACCTTATAATAATGGTTGATTTTAATTCCACATCCCGGATGGGCAAGGCTGAACAGCTTGTTCTGGCTTCAAAGGCAAAGAAGGTGATGATTGACCATCACCCCGACCCGGGCAACTTCACTGATCTGAAAATCACTGACATAAGCAGAAGCTCAACATCAGAGCTCATCTATTTTGTGGTCAATGCCATGGAAGGGAGTGAGTTTGATGACAGTGATTTCATAACGGCGGTATATGTCGGGATAATAACTGACACCGGAAATTTTGAGCACGGATATTATACCGGCGACACCATGCGTACCGTCGGCCACCTTCTTGACAAGGGTGTGGACAAGGAGAAGATCCATAATCATATATTCAGCAATTTCTCGCCTGACCGTATCAGACTGAAGGGCTTTGCACTGCATTCGCGAATGGTGGTGCACCCTGATCTGCATACCGCATATATATGGCTGACCAAAGAGGACCTGGAGAGATTTAATCATGTAAAAGGCGACACTGAAGGTTTTGCCAATGTGCTGCTTACAATGAAAGGGATCGTTCTTTCAGTGCTCTTTGTCGAACGCACTGGATTTGTCAAGATGTCTCTCAGATCGAAAGGGAGCTTCAATGCAAATGTCCTTTCCCGTCAGTGTTTTAACGGAGGAGGCCACCGGAATGCAGCCGGAGGCGAGATGAAGGGAACGATACATGATGTGGTGCAGCACTTCGAAAATACTCTGCCCTCATACAGAAAAGAACTGGATGACGCCGCCGCTGAGATGGCAAAATGAGAACAATTATCCCCATAATAATCCTCATTTTAATAACAGGCTGCCTGAATAAGCCTGACAGCAGGAGTTCTGCAAAACCGGCACCGGAGACAGACCTCATTGAACTCAACAGATCACTCATCTCAAGCGACCGTGAGGTGATAACCGACTATATCAGCAAAAGCGACCTTAGCTTCAGGGAGACTGAAACGGGTTTATGGTACAGCATTGTCGAAAAAGGCGGGGGAGATGCAATAAAGACGGGCGATGATGTCTCGTACTATTATGAATGCAAACTGATTGACGGTAACCCCTGTTACAGCGGCTCCAATACACTCAGAGTGGGTTATGCCAGCGTTGAAAGAGGGATCACTGAAGGCCTTCAGCTCATGAAGCCCGGGAGTGACTATATCTTCATCATACCTCCTTACCTGGCACACGGACTGACAGGTGACGGACGGAAGATACCCGGGAAGATCAATACTGATCTACAGGATAAAAATTAAGGAAGTAATTTAGTTTGGAATGATTTTTGATGCAAAACGGAAAATGATTGGAAACACCATGAGAAATAAAATAGTTGCTGCAGTGCTTCTGGCACTTGCTTTTGTTGTTGTTTCATGTGACCCGGCGAAGAAGTACGAGGAGGAAGAAAAGAGCCTCATTGCCGACTATATTGACGACAACAATATTACAGTAGCGCCTGATTCGCACGGCCTGTACTATATGGAGAGTACCCCGGGTACAGGCGAAAAGATCGCGACAGGTGATTCAGTCGGAGTCTATTATACAGGCTATTACCTCAGCGGGAAAGTATTTGATTCAAACACAGATGATGATACGCCTTTCAGGTTCAGGGTAGGAACATACTATCTTATCGAAGGATGGTCAGTCGGCCTTCCCTATATGAGACTGAACGCCAAGGCGAAGTTGCTCATGCCTTCATCTCTTGGATACGGTACTTCTGGATACGGTTATTATAATACGTACGGACAGTACATCACCGTAATACCCGGATATACTCCACTGCTTTTTGAGATTGAAGTGGTGGAACTGACCAGAGCTAAGAAATAAAAGAAATGCGCCTGATCAGGCGCATTTCTTTTATCTGATAACCACCTGGTCACCCGTTAAGGTCACCTTTTTTATTGCCTCCAGGTATGCGGCCCATGGTCCGCTCACAAAATCATCTATACGTGAGTTTGCTTCCATGAGTGCGGCCTCAGCTTCAACCATGCTCTTCTCTTCCTGCTGTGATAACTGCCCGCCTGCCATCATCAATACCCTGTAGCCGTTAATCTGTGATATCAACCCGTCAGGACGACGGTCAAGAGCTTCTTCAAGCTTTGTAAATTCTTCTTTAACAGTGCTATAAGCTGCAGTGGCAGCTTCTGCGAATAAGGGTGACTTTTTAATCATTTCATCACTCTTCGCAAAGCTTTCCTTAATTTCCCTTATGTTTTTCAGCTTCGCATTGAGAGCATTTACCTGTTCACCAAATGCTTCTGCCTTCGCTCTGTTTTTTGCCATTCCATCAAAGTCCTGCCCGGTTATTCTCGGGTCAGGCCTGACAGTTACCGCGGTTTCGGCTGTGACGTCGCCTCTTTTCAGGATGACGTTATAAGTGCCGGGCAGAGCAACACCGCCCCGGAAATTCCTGAAATTCCTTCCTCTGGTGTCTCTCGGCGGTTCAGTCACCTGTGTTGCCTGCGGCAGCGGATTGAGGTCAAAGCCCCAGGTAAAACGGTTAAATCCTTTAACCGCATCAATTTCCTGTGACCTGATTATTTTTCCCTCAGTGTCTTTTATTTCAAGGGTCACTTTGCCGGAATCCCCGGAGGTATAGAAAGAGATCATCGCACCCTGCGGACGGTTTTCGCCCCTGAAACATGGCATCACCGGAGTAATAATATCCCGGAAGGTTCTTCGTCGATGCGAGCCAGGCGTCAGGTACCTTGAAAGCTGTCATCTTACTGTCGAGGAGCCTGCCACCTTCTTTTGCCAGGGCTCTCAGCGGGCTTATGATCATCAAGCACCCAGAGTGCACGGCCGAAGGTGCCTATGACGAGATCGTTCTCCCGCGGATGGATAACCATGTCATATGTCGAGACTGTAGGGTAACCGCTGGTCCATTTGTTCCATGTCTCCCCGGCGTTGAAAGATACATAAAGACCGAACTCCGTGCCTGCGAACATCAGTCGCGGCTCTACGGGATCCTGTACGAAACAGAGCACATATCCCCATACATCAGTGTCATCAATTATCCTCTTCCAGCTCCGGCCGAGGTCTTTTGTGTGGTACAGATAGGCCGCATTGTCACCCTGCCTGTAATCGTTCACAACCGCAAAAGCCTCTTCAGGATTATACAATGAGGCTGTGATCTGAGGCACCCATGCGTTCCGCGGCATCCCTTTGATATTCTGTGAAGTGTTCCTCCAGGTCTTTCCTCCGTCATCTGTAATCTGTATCATGCCGTCATCCGTACCTGCCCAGATCAGGTCACGCCTTAGCGGGCTGGGGGCTATGGTGATTATTGTGCAGTGGTTCTCCGCTCCGGTGGCTTCAGGGGTTATACCACCGCTCTGATCCTGCTTCTGCTTCTCCGGATCATTGGAAGTGAGATCGGGCGAAATCTTTATCCACCTGTCACCTCTGTCATTGCTTTTATGAATAAACTGGCTTCCGAAATAGATAGTGTTATTATCAAAAGGATCCTGCGCCAGTGCCGCGTTCCAGTTGAACCTCAGCTTCTCACTGCCTTCAGCTGCCGGCCTGATGCTTTTTGACCATCCTGTCAGTACATCATACCGTCTTAATGAGCCTCCCTGTGACTGGGCATAGCAGTACCTTGTGTCACCGGGTACCGGCATGGCATCAAAACCGTCACCTCCTGAAAGAAAATCGTACATCTCATTGATGATGGGACCATTATACCATGCATAGGCCGGACCGCGCCACGATCCGTTGTCCTGCAGCCCGCCGTAAATATTGTACGGAATTTCATTGTCGACATTGATATGATAAAACTGCCCCAGAGGAAGATTTTCAATATGGCGCCATGTCTCCCCCTTGTCATAGCTGATTGCCATTCCTCCGTCGTTGCCGTCGAAGATACGGTCCGGGTTTGCCGGGTCTATGAACCAGGCATGATGATCAGGATGGATCGATTCTGTAATTCTTTTGTCAAAGGTCAGCCCACCGTCTTCGCTCACATTTACACCTGAGAAAAGAGTGTAAACCCTGTTTTCATTCTTCGGGTCGACATATATCTCGGCGTAGTAGAAAGGCCTGTTGCCTATGTTGTTCTCACCTCTTTTCTCCCAGTGTATTCCTCCGTCGGTTGACCTGTATATGGCTGATGGCTTTGATTCAACATATGCATAAACATATTCAGTATTGGAAGCTGCAATGGCAATTCCGATCCGGCCTTTCTCTTCCGGCAGACCGGAGGTTATCTCCGTGAACGTATCACCGCCGTCACGTGTCAGCCATAGTCCTGAACCCTCTGAAGATGAGCTGAAGAACCAGGGTTTACGCTGGTGAGACCACATGGCGACAAATATCTTCCCCGGGTTGGCAGGGTCCATCACCATGTCTGCCACCCCCGATGTCTCATTTGTAAACAGTATTTGCTTCCATGTCGCACCACCGTCGACTGAGCGGTAGAGGCCTCTTTCGGTATGGGGAGCCCACGGGCTGCCTATAGCTCCGGCATATATGATATCAGTATTGACGGGGTCTATTATGATCCTGTGTATGTACCGCGTAAGTTCAAGCCCCATGCACTTCCAGGTACGTCCGCCATCCGTGCTCCGGTATATCCCGTAGCCGGGACTGACACTGTTGCGGGGATTTCCTTCACCTGTTCCCGCCCATACAATATCAGGTCTGAGAGGATCAATGGCAAGGGCTCCGATTGATGCCACCGCCTCATTGTCGAAGACGGGGATGAATGTTGTACCGGCATTGACGGTCTTCCACAGGCCGCCTGAGGCCGTCCCGACATAAAATACATTCTCATTGCGCGGATCGACCGCGAAAGCCGTGACCCTGCCGCTCATGCCGCCAGGCCCTACATTCCTCGGCTTTATGCCGCTGAAAAGTGACATATCTGTCTTCTGTGCCGTCAGAAGAGCTGTAATGGTTATAAACACAGCAGACAGGAATGTTTTTCTGATCATCATGACAATACGTTTAACGCCTGTAATTTAGAAAATAAAAATAAGAGGAGAGGGAAGGAAGTGTGTGTTTCGTGATTTAATCGCCCTCAGGCCAGAAGCAGGAAGACCACAGGTCTGTTGTCCAGCGGCGGTCTGTTGCTTATCCACGAGGCAATCGTCCTGGTCCTTATTTCCTCTGTTTCGAGGGTGACATCGGCAGCAATGCATAACCGGGTTGACGGCTTGCAGACTGCGAGAATATCATTCAGCATCTTTTCATTACGGAAGGGGGTTTCCATGAAGATCTGCGTCTGGCCGCCGGCGGATCTGCGCTCCAGCTCCCTGATCATTTTTTGCCTTCCGGGGGAGTCAACGGGCAGATAACCGCTGAAGGCAAATGATTGTCCGTTCAGCCCCGAAGCTACCAGTGCCAGCATAATTGATGACGGACCTGTCAGAGGGATTACATTTATGTCCCTGCGGTGAGCCTCTTCAACAACAATATTCCCCGGATCAGCCAGTCCCGGCATGCCAGCTTCACTCATCACCCCGGCATTCATGCCTCCTGATACCCGTCGTAAAGAAATCGCCCAACTCAGCCGGCTCAGAGTGCTTACCTATTGAAAAAAAGACAGTCTCGTCGACAGGAAATTCCCTGTCGATGGTTCTCAGGTATCTCCGTGCAGATCTGACATCCTCGACTGCAAAAAGCCTCAGGGAGGCGGTGATCTCCCTCGTTACAGCGGGAATAGTCAGTCTGTGATCAGCATTCCCCAGTGTAACCGGAACCATGTAAATATTTCCCTTCATCTGCTGCACTTTAAACTACCGTAAAGATATGTAAAACGGTGCCGTGGAGGTAAAGTGAATTTTGATATTGTTCTTCTCCAATTTCAGGTTACTTTTGTAAATCGAAAAAAGAGCCAGTGAAATTCACTTTTCTTGGAACCGGAACATCCCAGGGTGTACCTGTAATTGCCTGCGAATGTGCTACGTGCACATCAACTGACAGCAGGGACAAAAGGCTCAGGGCCGCACTACTGGTAGAGACATCGGCAAACACGATCGTTATTGATGCCGGACCGGATTTCAGGCAGCAGATGCTGAATGCCCGTGTGAAAAAACTCGATGCAATTTTCCTGACTCATGAACATAAGGATCACATCGCGGGTATGGATGATCTGAGAGCGTTCAATTATAAGAGCCAGGCGGCAATAGATATTTATGCCGAAGAGAGAGTTCAGAATGCGGTAAGGAAAGAATATGCCTATGTCTTTTCTGAGAACCAGTATCCCGGTGTGCCAAAGATGGAGCTGCATAACATCGATACCTACAATATTGACCTGAGGGGTGATATCATAATTCCACTGCGTATCTTTCATTACCGCCTCCCGATACTGGGTTTCAGAATAGGGGATATGGCATATATCACCGACGCCAATTATATCCCGGAAGAGACCAGGGAAAAGCTGATCGGAGTGAAATACCTGGTCATTAACGCCCTGAGAAAAGAGAAGCATATTTCACACTTCAGTCTTGGTGAAGCGCTGAAACTTATTGAGGAAGTGTCTCCCCGCAAAGCCTATATCACTCATATTGGTCACCAGATGGGAAAACATGCCGATGTCAACAGGGAACTGCCTGTGAACGTAACGCTGGCCTGGGACGGACTGGAAGTGTTTTGCGAAGATTGACCTATTTCTTCTTGTAATTGTAGAGTTTTTTCTGATACTTCTTCGAAAAGAAATATTTGTTGCGCCCTAACTGTGAAGTGTCAATGTATGAATTCCTCCTGTTGGCCTGGTATGCATTTTTCTTCGAGGATGCACATCCGGGCATCAGGATCAGCGCCGCAAGGACGAGAATAATGAAAGTTATGCTTCTGAAATAAAACCTTTTCATTATTTAGGAATCAAACAGTTTTTAAAAGTAGTAAATATCCTGTTAACCAGAAAACTCTCATTAATTATCCAGGTAACAGGACTTATACTTTTCATTGACTTTTATTTTTTGTCACAATATGTTAAATTGCACTCACTTGTGCCCCGATACTAAATACTATCATATTAAACTGATATGCACCGGTTAAAGTTTCAGATTTTTCTATTATTTCTTATGCCGATCCTGTCTGTCTCAGGCCAGTCGCTTGAGAATATCGGAATAACCAAGGATACAGGTGCGAAAGCGGTCAGCCTGATACTTGATGACAGCACAACCGTAAACCTTCCAGTGGCCAGGCCTCTTTTCAGTTTCCGTCTTGACGGGGTCTATTTTGAATCAGACGATGTGCCGGCAGGATTGACCGGTAACCGCTTCATTATGATTTACTCCGGTGGGGTGGAGGTTGGGTATACTCCCCGGGGCGGGTCACATCCCGGATTTAATGCTGAGCTTGTTTTCCGCAACAACTGGAATGACACCCTGGTCATCAGCGATGTGGTCCCATTCGGTGAGAACGGCAATAATGCCTATATCACCGGTCACGGGGCACCGGACCTCGCAAGGGCAAACCTTTTTCTTCCGGGAAAGAGCCCGGTACGTGTAATTCTGCCTGATAACGCCTGGGAGATGGGTTTCTCGGCATTCGAAACCGGATCTTCAATGTCGGTAAGTGCAATATCAAGACGAACCAAGGTTCAGAACGGCACAAAAAAGAGGTATGAAACGATTCTGCCTCCGGGTGCAACGGTGACATATGATATCTGGGCAGACATATATAAGGGGACATGGCAGGACGGGCTGAAACTTATGTTCAGGGACAGGTATCTATATGATCTTGAGAGCTTTAATGATGAATTATACAGGCGCGATGACCTGAAATGGATACGCAGCAGCTACCTCATGATCCTTCAGATGGCATGGGACCGTGATTACTATGACCGCTTTTCCGGTAAATCAGGCTTGACAGTTTCCTGTCTGGATACAATACTCTCTTCGATCATGTGGATGTGTATGCAATATGGCCTACCTGGCCCCGGTCTGGGTCTTGATGAGAGAAACCAGTGGGATCTTTACCGTGATCTTCCGGGAGGACTTGAAGGATTGAGAGATTTAGGGAGGCATGTCAGGCTTAACGACGGGCGGTTTTTCATATCCTATAACCCCTGGGACAAGAGTACAAGAGAGGAAAACCATCTTACCGGGATGGCTGAGATGATAACCGCCACAGAAGCGGATGGAGTGGTGCTTGATACACAGGGAGGCTCATCGGCAGAGCTGCAGCAGGCAGCCGACACGGTACGCAAAGGCGTCGTGATGTATTCGGAGGGCATGCCGGTAATAAAGGATATGCCCGGCATTGTCGCAGCAAGAGTTCATAACGCATTGTTCCTTAGTCCTGAACTGAACCTGAACAAGCTGATCAAACCTGACTTTGCCATTTTCCGTGTTGCCGATGTGGGAGAAGACGTACTGCACCGTGAAATATCCGTGGCATTTTTCAACGGGTATGGAACAGAGCTGAACTTGTACAGGCCGGGAGGCAGGGGTGATGAATATGAAGCTGATCTTCAGTACCTTGCCAGAACAACCTTTCTTCTTCGAAGGAACAGTGATGCTTTCCTCGACAGCAACTGGACACCGTTGATTAAATCCGAAGCCGACAAAGTATACGTCAACAGATGGAATGCGGACGGGAAGACAATATTTACAGTCCTTAATATGGACCACCTCGGATATGAAGGCCCGCTGTTCAATACAGGCGATACCGCAGGCAGACACCTTGTCTCCCTCTGGAGACATGAGGAGCTTGACCCTGCTGTTGTTAACGGCCAGCTGATGGCCACCGTCAGAGCGGAAGGATGGAACCAGTCGTACAATGGAACCAGGCGGGAGAGCTCCGTAGACTGTGTTGCCCTGCTGCCTTCTCTTATTCAAGCTGAAGTGACAGGGTAACAGGCTTCATATAAATGCAACCCTAAAGGGAACCTTATCGGTTTATAAGGGGATGCCCGGGTATGGAAATAAACCGGTTGTTTTTAAATCACCTGTGGATACCTTACTCACCACTGGTGATCTCCTCGGCACCCCGGAAGGCAAAATAGTGATAGAACTGACAGAGAACGGACTCCTTCTGGATGAAAAGGTAATAGTTATCAGGGGAGGTCAGCCGTGGCTTTACTCGGAGACTGTCCGCACTGCCCCGGCCTCAGATATACCTGAGGGGATGGTACTTGTGCCTGCAGCGACGATAAAATATACGCTTAAATCAAATGATGAATTCATTGTAATTCCTTCAGCCGGAAAAGAAAGAACATCAGAGATAAGCAGCTTCCTGATGGATAAATACCCGGTAACGAATGAGGAGTTTGTCAGGTTTATCAGGGAGACCAGGTATATCCCTGAAGATACCACCAATTATTTAAAACACTGGGAGAATGGCATGCCTGTGTCAGGACAGGAGCGCTATCCGGTTGTTAATGTCAGTCTCGAAGATGCAAAGGCGTATGCGAAATGGGCAGGTAAGCGACTGCCCACAGAGGCAGAATGGCAGCTGGCAGCACAGGGTACCGACGGCAGGTTGTGGCCGTGGGGTAACGAATTCCATGCAACAAAATGTAACAACGGCTTCGGCAGACCTACCCCGGTCGATGCTTTCCCGAAAGGGGAGAGCCCTTACGGTGTGGCAGACCTTGTTGGAAACATATGGCAGATGACCGGAGATGTGTACTTCAACGGGCGATTACTATTTCAATATCATCAGGGGAGGCAGTTATTTCAAGCCTGAATCGAGCTGGTGGTATGTCCAGGGAGGACCTCAGCAGCTCGATATGACGCAGATTCAACTGATGGTGTCACCGGGCTATGACCGCAGTGCAACTGTGGGGTTCAGATGCGTAAGGATTTATAGTAGTCTGAAAGTCAAAGTTGAAGGTTAAAGTCTGAAGGTCAGACCTAAGACTCGCAGATCCAAAGACCTCAGACCAGGTTTCAGTCAATCCGTCTGGCACCGTCACCGATACCAGGAAGGTAGAAGTCAGCTGTCAGTCCTGTTTTCTCGTGATACATCGCGGCAAGCTTCTTCATGAAACTGTCAGCATGCCTGTTTTCAACTATTGAGACTGTGCATCCACCGAAACCGGCACCTGTCATACGTGTACCGGTCACTCCCGGAAGTTTTCTGCCTTCGTAGACGAGAGCATCGAGTTCGGTGCCTGTAACCTCGTAGTCTGTGCACAGCGAGTCGTGAGATTCATTCATCAGCCTGCCGAATTTCTCAATGTCATTTTCCTCAAGCGCCCTGATGGCATCAAGGGTCCTGCCGTTCTCGGTTATCACATGCCTTGCCCTCTTTCTGACCACTTCGTCGCCGATATATTTGTCAAGCATCCACAGATCACTGACGGTGAGCTCGCTGAGGTTACTTATTTTATGGTGCTCAGAGATGAGCTCCACAGCTTTTTCGCACTCTGCCCGCCGCTCATTGTATTTTGAATCAGTCAGTCCCCTTCGTTTATTGGTGTTGGTGATGATCAGGCGTCTGTCGCCAAGGTTCACAGGAGCATATTTGTATTCAAGAGTATCACAGTTAAGGTTGATGGCATGATCCTTCTTTCCCGAAGCCAACTGCAAACTGGTCCATTATCCCGCAGTTCATGCCAACGAAATTATTTTCAGCTTTCTGTCCCATCTTCACCAGCTCCATCATTGGGAAGCCTGCATTGGTAAGTTCATTCATTGCCACTGCCGTCACCATCTCAATCGATGCTGACGAAGACAATCCTGCACCGTTAGGGATGTCGCCGTAAAAAAGCAGTTCCAGTCCGGGCGCCATGATGCCCTTCAGGGCAAACTCATTTATGACACCAACAGGGTAATTGGTCCAGCTTCCTGCGATGGCCTTATATGAGGAGCGTTACCGGAACAGTTACATCGCCGGTGAAGTTCAGACTGCAGAGTTTAATTTCAGGACTGACGGTCTTTCTCGCAACCAGTGAGGTGCCGAAATCGAGTGCGCAGGGAAAAACATACCCGCCGTTGTAGTCAGTGTGCTCACCGATAAGGTTCACACGACCGGGTGAATAAAAAAGAACAGGGTTTGTTGCCCTGTCCCCGTATTTCCTGAAAAACTCTTCCCTGAGAAAGTTTTTGTCAGCTTTCATACCTTAAGTTTTTTCTCTATTTCAATGATCTGGTTCCTGAAGTGGCGGTCTGTGTCAATAAGGTTATTGACGGTCTTGCATGCATGCAGTACGGTGGCATGATCCTTGCCGCCGATGCATGATCCGATGCTTGCCAGTGATGCCTTTGTCAGGTTCTTTGAGAAATACATTGACACCTGCCTTGCCTGAACTATCTCCCGCTTGCGGGTCTTGCCCTGCATCTGATCAACGGCTATCTTGTAATAATCACACACTACTTTCTGTATGTAATCAATTGTAATCTCCCTGCGCTGTGTGTTCACCAGCCTGTCCACCATCTGGCGTGCAAGCTCAAGTGTCACCTCCTTGCGGTTAAGCGTAGACTGAGCATAAAGAGAGATGAGCCCGGACTCAAGTTCCCTGATATTTGATGATATGTTCTCGGCAAGAAATTCGAAGATCTCATCAGGAAGCTCAATGCCGTCATTGTATGCCTTCTTTCTCAGGATGGCCAGCCTCGTCTCATAATCAGGCTTCTGCAGGTCAGCCAGCAATCCCCACTTGAACCGCGACAGCAGGCGCTGCTCCATGCCCTGCAACTCAACCGGCGGCTTGTCGCAGGTGAGTATCAGCTGTTTTCCGGACTGATGGAGATGATTGAAAATGTGGAAGAAAGTATCCTGGGTCTTCTCCTTCCCTGCAAACTCATGAACGTCATCAATGATGAGCACGTCAATCATCTGGTAGAAATGGAGGAAATCATTCTTGTTATTGTTCCTGATCGATTCGACAAACTGTGTCTGGAATTTGTTGGCATTTACGTAAAGCACAGTCTTATCAGGGTACTTCTCCTTGACAAGGATACCTATTGCCTGCACCAGGTGTGTCTTGCCAAGGCCGGAGTCACCGTAGACCATCAGCGGATTAAAAGCTGTTCCGCCGGGATTGTTTCCGACGGCAATACCGGCCGAACGGGCCAGCCTGTTGCATTCACCCTCAATGAAGTTCGCAAATGAATAATCGGGATTGAGCCTGGGATCAAAATGAAGTTTCTTGATACCGGGGATGATGAAGGGATTCCTGATGGCCGGCTGGGTAACCTCAAAAGGAACCTGCATCGGCTTATTGTTCAGATCACTCTTGTTCCTTGAAGGATACTTGACTGTATAAGGCTTGCCGTTACTGTAGCCCGAGTTTTCCATGATAATATTGTACTCAAGCTTGGCTTCGTTTCCTATCTCACGCCTCAGCGTCTTGCGGAGGATATCAATGTACTGCTCTTCCAGGTATTCGTAAAAAAAAGGGCTTGGAACCTGTATTGTCAGAATATTCTTTTCGAGCCTCAGCGGAACAATCGGCTCAAACCATGTCTTAAAACTGGCTGAAGGAATTATATCACGGATTATCTCCAGACAGTTATTCCAAACCTCATCGTGTGACTTGTTCATTTAAAGTAAAATTACGAAAATTCCAGTACTTTTTTCTGGTGCCGAAACCCGTGACAATATTTGTAAAAAAAAAGGTAAAAAAAAAAACTTTTTTCGCTTGACTTTTACATTTATTTCATACTGACATGAGCATCAGGTTCTTATAATTAAAAAAATAAATAAAAAAAATAATTACCTGATTATCAGATACATAAAAGGAATGTCATGTATTACAATACGTTATAAAAAAGAACTAATATTTATCACGCTTTAAAGATGAACCGGATGAAAAAATCAGGCACCTGCAACGGTATGATTCATTTCTGTTTAGCAAAAATGCTACAAATTACTCGGCCTTTTTGCCAAAAAGGGAGAAGTGAACATATTTTTTAGGATTTGCCTGCATATCCTGTAAAAGCAGGTCGAGACTGTGAAGAGTGTTGTTAAGATTTGTGTATAGGCTGTCATTCGTCATCAGTTTTCCGACAGAACCCTGGCCTTTGCTCATGCCATCAACCAGCTCGCTTACATGCCCGAGCGATGTTTTAAGTGAGGCAAGAGAGGAGGAGAGGTCTGCTGAGGCCACCGTGTCAGTGATTGCGGCAAGGTTTTTAAGTGAAGCATCCAGAGTGGAGCTGTTGGATGACAGCATTGCTGTAAATTTTTTAAGGTCTTCAATGGAAGCCATAAGTTCATCCTTTTCCTTGTCCGATATCTCCCTCAGATTGGCCGTTATGCCATTGACATTGCTTACTGCCGACCTTATGTCCGATGTCACCTGCGGGGTGAGCAGGTTGTTAATGCTTGAAACGACCGAGTCAAGCTTCACGACCATGTCAGTTATATTCCCCTCTATCGGAGAAAGTGTCTGGCTCAGCCTGTCAATAATACTTGTGGCTACGTAACCTTCAAGAGTGTCATGATTGTGATGCATCACACTGCTGTCACCCATGCGCAGTATAATTTTCATACCGGCTATCAGGGTTGCGGTAGTGATTTCAGCCTGTGTTCCAACCGGTATGTTGAAATTCCTGTCGACAGAAATTGAAACGGCAAGCAAACCGCTTCCGTCATTGATAAGCTTAATGTCCTGGACCACACCTGCCTGGTAACCGTTTATCTCCACCGGGCTCGATTCTGTCAGACCTGCAATATTGCTGTAAACAATATGATAGGTGTCTGTACTTGTAAAAAGAGCGGAACCCTTCAGAAAATTAAACATCAGGATAAAAGCAATGAGGGTGATAAGAGCCACAGCCCCAATTTTGACTTCATGTGATATTTTGTTCATATTACTGTTGCTTTGTTTTTTTTGCTTCTATCGCATCTTTCAGGGGAATGATCTTTCCGTTCCTTACAGCAATAACAAACGCGTCGGGAAACCCGAGTGTAAGTGTCCTTCTGTATTTGACTGCATCTTCATAAACGCTGAAGCTGCCTGCTCCGTACTTGATCCGTTCGTTTTCTTCTATTTTTGTTACTTTTTCGATACCTGAGATCTGGTTCTGACTCATTGGCTTGTCCTTAGGCATCGCTGAGATCTGAACCATAAAAATAATATCATCGGTCACCACTTCAGGCTTTATCTCCGTCAGGGGTGGCACCGGTGCCGGTGGCGCGACCTCCTCCTTTTTAGCTTCGGCGGCAGGCCTGACTGTACTGTCCTCTTTAACAGACACTGCCGTCTCACTGTGAACAGTCCCGTTTGCGTTTAATCCTGACCGGTTATCAATTGTATGTTTATAATCCCTGAACGCCCTGTATATTGCTGAGGCCAGATAGTCCTGTCCCGTTTCTGAAATGAGGTATTTTTCCTCTTCGGCATTGGAGAGAAACCCAAGCTCAACCAGCACTGAGGGCATTGTTGTTCTCCATAATACAACGAAGCCTGATTGCTTGACCCCACGGTCTTTTCTGCCGACACGGTCCCTGAACTGATCCTGGATCATGGAGGCAAATTCCGTACTCTGTTTGAGATAAGTGTTCTGCATCAGCGAGAAGATGATGAAAGACTCGACTGAATTAGGATCGTAACCCTCATATTTGGCCTGGTAATCCTTCTCGAAGGTAATTACCGAGTTCTCTTTCATGGCTAGCTGCAGATTGGCCTCATCCTTGCTCTGGCCAAGAACCCATGTTTCAGCGCCGGTGAAACGTTTGTCATTCATGGCATTGGAGTGGATGGAGATGAAAATATCTGCCTTGTTCCGGTTTGCCACCTCGGCCCGTTCGGCGAGACCGATGAAAGTATCATCATCACGGCTGTAGATCACCTTCACATCCTTAAGGTTTTCCTTGATATACTTTCCTGTCCTGAGCGCTACAGCCAGGTTAATATCTTTTTCCCTTGCCTTCAGACCGACTGTCCCGGGGTCCTTGCCACCGTGACCTGCATCAATAACCACAATCCACTCATCAAGCAACGGAGCAGCCTGTGACCAATGCCTCATATGGCATGGTAATTGAGGCCATCAGAAAGGCAATGGTCAGAATAACTCTTAACCCTCTGAATTTGGAGCTCTGCCGCATTACTGCTTTACGAATTTTAATTAGTTTTGCCGCTGGCATGTGGTATTGGCACAAATATTACGCAAAAATAGCATTTAACTTGCATTTTAAATCACAAAGATCATTTGTGACAATTTTCATGCCGCTCCTTTTCCAGGCCGCGCTTTATGGCCAGGAACCTGCCAGTCCTGATGTCCTCTTAAATCCTGACTCTCTTAAGAGGGCAGAGACCATTCAGGAATACGACACACTCTTTAACCGGGATGTATTCTTACCGCCTGACACCCTTGTTGCAGACAGCGCAATTATCATTTCACCTGATGCTGTCGACCTGCCTATCGTGTACAATGCTGAGGGGTATATGAAGACAGATCTCAAGACAAAAAAGGTGAGCCTCGTTCAGAATGCAAAGGTCACCTACGGCACCATTGAACTTACGGCTGATTCAATAGTCCTCAATATGGAGACAGGGTCAGTCTATGCAACGGGAAGAATTGATTCCACAGGAAAAATGGCCGGAAAGCCTGTATTTAAAGACGGTTCGGAAGAATTCGAATCCAGGGAGCTCACCTATAACTTCAAGTCGAGAAAGGGTGTGATCCAGAATATTACCACCGAGCAGGAGGGAGGCTTTCTTCAGAGCCAGAAGACAAAGCGGCAGGAAGACGGTACATTGCATGTGAATAAAAGCAAATTCACAACCTGTGATGCGGAAGACCCGCACTTTTATCTCGCACTGAACAGGGCAAAGGTGTATCCTGGTGAGAAGATGGTGTCAGGCCCTGCCTATATGGTGATAGCTGACGTACCACTTCCGCTGATAGTACCTTTCGGATTTTTCCCGGTGCAGAAGCGGAGAGCTTCCGGCATCATAATGCCGAAGTACGGGTCGGAGGCACGCAGAGGCTATTTTCTTTCCAACGGGGGGTACTATTTTGCCCTCACCGACTATTTTGACCTGAAGCTCACGGGAACTGCCTACACAAACGGAACCTGGCTTGCAGACGCAGCGACAACATACAAGCTGAGATACCGTTTCTCGGGCTCCTTTGGATTCAGCTATGCCAACAACGTAACCAGCTACAAAGGTTTGCCCGATTATGGCTACATCAACCAACTACCGCCTGACATGGACACATTCGCAGGACGCAAAAGCAAGTCCCGGCTCACGCTTCTCCGCAAGCGTCAACATGAGCTCGAGCGGGTATGATAAAGAAAACAGTTACGAGGTGGCTGATCATGTCACCACAACCAGGCAGTCAAGCATAAGTTATTCAAGGAACTGGGCCGGCACGCCGTTCGCCTTCTCCACCAGTCTTAACCAGAGCCAGAACGTGCAGAACAAGACCCTGCAGCTGAACCTCCCTAAAGCCAGCTTCACGGTTTCGCGTATTTATCCCTTCAAGCCGAGAAAACCTGTCATCAAAAAGCGCTGGTATCATGACATTCAATCGCAGTATTCCGCCTCACTTGAAAACAAGGTTGACACTTATGACAGCCTGCTTTTTACCAGCCAGACGTGGAACAACATGAAGAACGGGTTTAAGCATGAAATCCCTTTAAGTCTGCAGATCAGGCCGTTCAAGAATTTTTCAATTTCTCCTCAGGTGAGATATACCGGGGTTTTGTATACGCAGGAGATAGAAAAGAGGTGGGATCCGACTTACTATAATGAATCACTGAATAAGATCGTCCCGTCAGTAATTAATGATACTGTCAGGGGTTTGTCGTACGGCCAGTCACTCATTCCATCAATAAGCGCATCGTACAACACACAGATTGACGGCCGGTTCCGGTTCACAAAGAAGGGTTCAAAAATAGAAACGATACGGCATCTTATTAAACCTGCGATTGGGTTTTCGTACTCTCCCGAGCTTGACTGGCTGGTGAGTGACATGTATAAAACTGTTCAATATGATACTCTTGGCAATGAAAAGGAGTATTCTATTTATGAGGGAGCCATCTATGGCACTCCTACCGGCGGCAACACGCGCCGGGTCTCTGACATTCAGCCTCGTGAATATTGTGGAAGCCAAGGTATTTACCAGGAATGATACAACGGGCAAGCCGAAGAAGATCAAACTGATAGATAATCTGTCTTTCAATACCTCCTATAACATTTTTTCAGATTCCCTGAACTGGGCGCCTGTCACAGCCCAATTCCGCACCACGCTTGCAGAGAATATTAACCTGATGGCAAGCAGCAGCCTGTCGATCTACGGTCTCAGTGAAAAGGGAACCACTGTATCGGAGCTTGCCATCAGCCAGGGTAAAGGACTGTTCCGGATGACCAACTTCACTACAAGCGTTGACCTTGACCTGGGCCGGCTCCTGCAGCGGAAGGACAAGGCCAGGCAGCAGACATCCTCAGGTTCGGGACAGGCAGCTGGAGGACAGAGACAGGAGGGAGCGCGGGGCTGGCGGTAACCTGCCGCTCGACAACCGGGAATATGACGAATACGGTTATGCGAGATTTGATGTTCCCTGGTCACTCAGGATGGCTTATAACTTCAACTACAGGAAGCCCGCCTTCAAGTCGGACATTTCATCAGACGATGACTCTCTCCGGTGACCTGAGACTTACGCCCAAGATGGCAATAAACTACAGCACGGGTTACGACTTCGATCAGCACGAGATCACAATGAGCAGGGTGGGTATCTCACGCGACCTGCATTGCTGGGAGATGAACTTTTCATGGATACCGATAGGTTACATGAAGAGCTGGAACTTCACCATAAGGGCAAAAGCCGGACTGCTCAAGGATCTCAAGTACGAGCGCAAAAAAGACTATCATGAAAATTATTAACGAAATAAGATCATCAGGAATGAAAAAAATCATCAGCACTACAGCTGCACCGGGAGCTATCGGACCATACAGCCAGGCTGTGGAGGTCAACGGAACACTCTACATTTCAGGGCAGGTGGCTATTGACCCCGCCACAGGAAAAATCGTTGAGGGAGGTATTACAGAACAGACAACGCAGGTTCTGAAGAACATTAAAGCCATTCTTCTTGCGGCAGGATATTCAGTCAATGATGTTGTCAAAGTCGACATGCCTGCTGGCAGATATGTCGGATTTCAAAGCAATGAATGAGGTGTATGCCATGTTCTATACCTCAGATCAGCCTGCCAGGGCTGCTTTTGCAGTAAAGGGCCTACCGCTCGGAGCGACTGATTGAAATAGAAACGATTGCGGTTAAATAAAAACAGCAGAGGCGGGTCTCAGACCAGCCTCTACGTCAATTTTAAAACGGATTTTGTTCCCGTTTATTCAGCCTTTACCTCGAAATCAACATCAACCTTAACATCTCTGTGGAGTTTGACAACGGCTTTGTAGTGTCCTACTTCCTTAATTGTCTCTTCGCCAAGGAGGATATTCTTACGTTCAATATCAAACCCTTTTTCCTTCAGCGCTTCCGCTATCTGGATGGTATTGACCGAACCGAAGATCTTTCCTGCTGAGCTTACTTTTGGCGCCAATGACAAGCTTGACAGTGCCGAGCTTTTCAGCAATCTTTTCAGCTTCATTCCTGATCTTCTCTTCCTTATGAGCCCTCTGCTTCAGGTTCTCATTGTGCACTTTAACGGCGGAGCCGGTAGCCTGAACGGCAAATCCCTTAGGGATGAGGTAATTCCTTGCATACCCGGTCTTGACGGTCATGATATCGTTCTTCAGACCAAGCTTTTCATAATCCTGCTTGAGAATAATTTTCATATCTCTTCCTCCTTTACTTTAAAAGATCAGCTACATAAGGCAGCATAGCAAGATGGCGCGCACTCTTGATAGCCTTGGCGACCCTTCTCTGATACTTCAGCGAGGTGCCGGTAATACGGCGCGGCAGGATCTTGCCCTGCTCATTCAGGAACTTCTTAAGGAATTCGGGATCCTTATAATCAATGTACTTGATCTTGTTCTTCTTAAACCTGCAGTATTTCTTCTTCTTAATCTCTACTGTCGGAGGTGTAAGATATCTTATCTCTGAGTTGTTCTGTGCCATGTTTATTCCTCCTTGACTTTCTCGGTTGCTCTCATTCTTCTCTTCTTCTCAGCATACTCAACAGCATACTTGTCCATACGGAAGGTCAGGAAACGGATGATTCTCTCATCCCTTC
Source organism: uncultured Bacteroidales bacterium (assembly GCA_963730615.1). Lineage (GTDB taxonomy): Bacteria > Bacteroidota > Bacteroidia > Bacteroidales > VadinHA17 > SR-FBR-E99. Next base: position 370,116 of record CAVSSR010000006.1, read on the forward strand.
TGTACTGCACTTCTAACTTATCTACTAACTCACCCGGCCCTTTGAACTCAACAAGGTAATAGAACCCGGTTGATTTTTTCTGAATGGGATAAGCGAGTTTCTTCAGGCCCCAGTTCTCTTCATGAACGATATCACCCTGTTGATCGGTGATGATCTTCTTGAATTTCTGGACCGCTTCCTTCATCTGATTTTCAGATAAAACGGGAGTTGCAATGAAAACGGTTTCGTACTGATTCAACATCTCTTTTGGTTTGTAATTGTGTTTATAATTCGGGTTGCAAAAGTAAGACAATAAATCTTAAAAAAAAATATTCGCGGAACTATTTGACTATATTTGTGGATGGTATAACCTAAGAATGCGCTGATATCGGATATGGATAATTTTATTGTTTCTGCCCGCAAGTACAGACCTGCCACCTTTGACATGGTTGTCGGACAGGATACCATCACGACAACCCTGAAGAATGCAATAAAGAACAATCACCTGTCGCAGGCCTACCTCTTCTGCGGTCCACGCGGTGTTGGCAAGACTACCTGTGCCAGGATCTTTGCAAAGACCATCAACTGTTCTGAACCGGGCCCTGACAGTGAACCCTGTGACCACTGCGAATCGTGCCTTTCATTCAATTCCCAGGCATCATTCAATATACATGAGCTTGACGGCGCTTCAAATAACAGTGTTGATGACATACGCAATCTGACTGATCAGGTGAGGATCCCGCCGCAGATCGGTAAGTTCAGCGTTTATATAATTGATGAGGTTCACATGCTTTCGGCCTCCGCCTTCAATGCCTTCCTGAAAACGCTTGAGGAACCGCCGTCACATGCCATCTTTATACTCGCTACCACAGAGAAGCACAAGATAATTCCGACGATCCTTTCGCGGTGCCAGATATTTGACTTCAACCGCATCAACGTTGATGACATAGTGAACCGTCTCAGCTGGGTGGCCGGCAACGAGAGCGTTAAGGCTGAGCATGAGGCCCTGCACGTCATCGCTACCAAAGCAGACGGCGCCATGCGTGATGCACTCTCAATTTTTGATCAGATAGTAAGCTTCAGCGGCAAGACCATCACCTATACCGATGTGATATCAAACCTCAATGTCCTGGACTATGAGTATTATTTCAGGATCACTGGCGCCGCCATCGAGGGCAACGTGACATCAGTCCTGCTCACCTTCAACGAGATCCTGAATAAGGGTTTTGACGGGTATAATTTCATGGCAGGCCTGAACAGTCATATGCGTGACCTGCTTGTCAGTCGTGATGAGGCTACAGTCAAACTGCTCGAGACATCACCGTCGATCAGGCAACGTTACAGGGAACAGGCTGTAAAGGCACCACTCACCTTTATTTATGAGGCTCTTGACATTGGTTCGCAGTGCATGCTGACCTTTAAGAGCAGCAAGAACCAGCGCCTGCATGTTGAGCTTGCGCTGCTGCGCATGTGCCATCCGGCCGGCGCCAATGCCGGGGAGGACTCAAAAAAAAAAGCTGAACAGCAACCCGGGGCAGACGAACCTGTCATAAATATTTCATCTGCCCCATCCGGCCATGCAACTGCCTCTGCCATCACGCAGACAAGACCATCAGCCCAACCACCCAGGGCAGCACCAGCCTCTGATACCGGGAAAAAGGTATCCATCAAAAACCTTCTCTCTGAAACAAAATTAAAGGAGAATATTGTTAATGAGCCTTCTCCCGAAACCACAGAAATAAAGCCTCACAGAGAGTTCAGCGCTGACGATCTTTCTGAGGCATGGCGTGCCTTCGCCCTCCAGGTGAAGGAGGAGAGCCCGCGCATTTCTGTGACGCTCTCGTCAGCGACACCGGACCTCCTTCCCGATAATATTGTAATCCTGAGGCTTGATAACACAGCTCTCAAGGAATTATTTGACCATAGCTTCCGGGCACGGCTTGAACACCACCTGCGCGAGAGCCTTCAGAACAGCTCCCTGAATCTTCAGACGACGGTGGGAGCAACCGAAAGAGGTGAGATACTCTATTCCGACGAACAGAAATTCAACCACCTGGCATCTAAAAACCCGGCGCTGAAGGATTTGAAAAAAACATTCAATCTTGATTTTGAATAATTATTTATTTGTCTCTTAGTGAGCGTGAAAAAACAATCGCGGAATATTGATTACCTGACATCCGAAAAAACGGAAATCAGGAACTGCATCAGGCAGTACGGTAAGCTTGCAGGAGGGATAGCCCACGATCTGAATACCATACTCACAACAATATACGGCTACAGTGAGATGGCCCTGGAAACAATTGACGAGACCACTGAGGCAGGTCAGAACATTCGCAGCATCATTCTCGCGGCGGACAGAGCCAGGACACTTACCGGGCACCTGATGAACCTTAGCCGCCCCACCGCTAACGACATGAAAACAGTACGTGTCAGCGATATCATAAAAGAAACAGTGAGCCTGATCAGGCCATCAGTACCTCACGGGACAGAAGTAACAGTAAACATAACCTCGCCTGAAATTCTTGTCTCAGCTGATCCGCTGCAGCTTTTCAGGGCTTTCACTAACCTGGCTGTTAATGCATTGCAGGCAATGGAATCAACCGGAGGCCGTCTGACAATAACACTTGAGACGGTAAATGCCGTTGACCGTAAGCAACTGTCAGCCGGCGAATTACGCACTCATACGCTTTGCAGATACAGGGAGGGGCATGGATAAAAAGACAGTGAAAAAGATGTTTGATCCGTTTTTCACTGCAGGTAAGATTAACAAAGGTACTGGCCTGGGCTTATCCCTTGTTTACGACATAATTTCGGATCTTAATGGTGATATTACGGTTTCATCAGAGGTGAATGAGGGTACTGTGATTGAAATTCTTATCCCGGCTGAAACGGGCAAATTTGTCTCTCTTCCCTAAAAACTTTATCTTTACGTTACTTAAAAAGAAATAGCAAAATATTTATATGGCCGGGGTAATGATAGTCGAGGATGATCCTGCACTGCGCGGGATGCTGAGGGAAGCCCTGGAAAAAAGGAGGTATGTCGTAATAACGGCCTGTGACGGAAGAGAAGCAATAGCAAAATTCCGTCCTTCGGTTGTCGATCTTGTTATAACTGACCTCCTTATGCCTGAAGAGGACGGACTGATGGTCATAATGAAGATTAAGGAGATTAAGCCTTCAACCAGGATAATTGCTATCAGCGGAGGGGGAAAGGCGGGCCCGGGAAGCTATCTTCTAATGGCGAGTAAACTGGGAGCGGACCTGGTTTTTTCAAAACCGTTCCTTCCTTCCGAACTGGTGCAGAAGGTAAAAGAGATGCTGGATAAACATTAAGACTGATAACTTGTTATTCTTTTGAAAAAATAACGATTAATAACTGAATATATGTTAACAAAGAAAGTAGAAGAATTCTGCAACAGGCAGATTGAAAGAGAAGGATACTCATCAAACCTTTACCTTGCAATGGCATCGTGGGCAGAGAATAAAGGCCTGGCTGGCGTGGCATCATGGCTCTATGTACAGTCTGACGAAGAGCGGCTGCACATGCTCAAATTCATTAAATACGTCAATGAACGTGGCGGAACGGCTCTTTTGCCGGCTTTCAAACAGCCGCCTGTGAAATTTAAAAGCGTTCATGACATGTTCAAAGACGTCCTGAAACACGAACAGTTCATTTCAGCCAGCATTAATGAGGTTCTTGCAGTCGCCAACGATGAAAAAGATTATGCCACCTCTAACTGGATACAGTGGTTTGTGAACGAGCAGATACAGGAGGAGAGCAGCGCCAGAATTATCCTGGATAAACTTGCACTCGCCGGTGAGTCCGGTCTCTATTTCCTGGACAGGGATATTATGGCCCTTAGAGCGGCTTCTGAACCGACAGCCCAACAAGGAGCTTAAATGAATTTTGCCGCAGAGAAGGCTGTCCTTTAATAACGGGACAGCCTTTTGTGCATTCATTAAGCCGGAAAATTGATTACTTTTGCGGCATATTTTTTAAAAATATCATTAAATGAGCTTTGTAAGCAAAGTACTTACTCTTTTCCTGGGCGACAAAGAGGCGCGCGATTTAAAGGAAATAAATCCTTTCGTCGGAAAGATAAAGAGCGAAACTGCACTAATAACCTCTCTTTCAAATGATGCCCTGCGTGACCGCACTGCGGCCCTGAAAAAGGAAATAAAGGAATCCATCACAGCTGAAGAACAGGAGATCCGTGATCTGAGGGTCACAGCTGAAAAAGAAGAGGACGTCAACCGGAAAGAAGAGCTTTATAATCAGATAGATAAGATCGACAAGCAGATCCTTGAGAAACTTGAAAAAAAGCTTGACGAGGTATTGCCGGCAGCTTTTGCCGTAATGAAGGAGACAGCGCGACGTTTCAAGGAAAACGAAGTTCTCGAGGTAACTGCAAGGGATTGGGACCGCGATCTTGCTGCTATCCGTCCGTCAATAACCGTCGAGGGCGACAAAGCATACTGGAAGAACACGTGGATGGCCGGAGGCAATGAAATCCTTTGGGACATGGTACACTACGACGTGCAGCTCATCGGAGGTGTGGCACTGCATAAGGGTAATATCTCCGAGATGGCCACCGGCGAGGGAAAGACACTCGTGGCTACATTGCCGGTATTCCTTAATGCGCTCGCAGGCCGCGGAGTACATATAGTTACAGTCAATGACTACCTGTCAAAACGTGACTCGGAATGGATGGGCCCCCTGTATGAATTTCACGGCCTGTCAGTTGATTGTATTGATAAACATGAGCCTAACTCACAGGCCCGGCGCAAAGCATATAACTCTGACATCACCTTCGGAACGAACAATGAGTTTGGCTTTGACTACCTGCGTGATAATATGGCAATTAACCCTGAGGACCTTGTCCAGAGGAAGCACCATTACGCCATTGTTGACGAGGTCGACTCAGTGCTGATCGATGACGCAAGAACGCCTCTTATCATTTCCGGCCCAACGGCAAAAAGCGATACACTTCAGTTCGATGAGTACAAACATAAAGTTGAGGTGCTGGTTGGCGCCCAGAGAAAACTGGTGACACAACTGCTTGCCGATGCAAAGAAAGCGCTTAATGACGGCAGGAACGATGACGCAGGACTGATGCTCCTGAGAGCTTACAAAGGACTGCCTAAGAACAGCGCACTTATAAAATATCTCAGCGAGGAAGGAGTAAGGACTCTTCTCCAGAAAACAGAGAACCTCTACATGCAGAATAACTCCAAGGAGATGCCAAAGGCAACGGAGGAGCTGTTTTTTGTCATTGATGAAAAAGCAAATTCCATCGAACTGACAGAGAAAGGGCATGACCTCATCTCCACCTCCGTGGAAGATTCCAGCTTTTTTGTGCTGCCTGACGTGGGAAGCAAGATTGCCGACATTGAAAAGACTGTAAAGGATGAAACTGCCAGGATGAGGGCCAAGGATGCGCTGCTTCAGGATTTTGCAGTCAAATCGGAGCGGGTGCACACCATGACACAGCTTCTCAAGGCTTATACGCTCTTCGAGAATGACGTCGAATATGTTGTGATGGACAACAAGGTAAAGATAGTGGATGAGCAGACAGGCCGTATTCTTGAAGGACGCCGGTACTCGGACGGTCTGCACCAGGCTATCGAAGCCAAGGAAAATGTCAAGGTCGAAGCCTCCACACAGACATATGCCACAATAACCCTCCAGAACTACTTCAGGATGTATCATAAGCTGGCCGGCATGACCGGTACGGCCGTCACCGAAGCAGGGGAGCTCTGGAATATTTATAAGCTTGATGTGGTGGTAATACCTACCAATGTGCAGGTAATAAGGAAAGACCATGAAGACCTGGTCTATAAGACCAAGAGGGAGAAATATAATGCTGTTATTGACGAGATAGTAAATCTGAACAAGCAGGGGAGGCCCATACTCGTAGGCACGACCTCCGTTGAAATATCAGAACTGCTGAGCCGGATGCTCAAGATGAAAGGACTGAAGCATAACGTTCTGAATGCCAAGCTGCACCAGCGTGAGGCTGATATCGTGGCTGAGGCCGGAAAGACAGGCACCATCACCATAGCCACCAACATGGCGGGCAGGGGAACGGACATCAAACTTACTCCCGAGGTGCGCGCGGCCGGAGGACTCGCTATCATAGGCACTGAACGTCATGAGTCTCGCAGGGTCGACAGACAGCTCAGGGGACGTGCCGGACGACAGGGAGACCCGGGCTCATCCCAGTTCTTTGTGTCACTGGAGGATGACCTGATGCGACTGTTCGGATCAGAGAGGATCTCCGGTATCATGGACCGGCTGGGACTGAAAGACGGGGAAATGATACAGCATTCCATGATCACAAAATCAATCGAGAGAGCCCAGAAAAAAGTTGAGGAAAATAACTTCGGAATAAGGAAGAGGCTGCTTGAATATGACGATGTGATGAATTCACAGAGGGAGGTCATCTACAGTAAGAGACGCCATGCGCTCCTCGGAGAGAGGCTTAGCGTCGATATTGCCAATATGATGTATGACGTCACTGAAAATACAGTGACCGTCAATAAGGATTCAGGCGATTTCGAGGAGTTTCAGTTCGGACTGATGAGAACGCTTTCCGTGGATTCACCGGTGACCAAACAGGAATTCGTGAAAGACAATAACCAGGTTATAATTGATGCCGTCTACGATAAAGTGCTTGATGCCTACAGACGCAAGGGAGAAGTGATCTCATCGACCGCACTTCCGGTGCTGAAAGATGTCTATGAAAGGATGTCAGCTACTTACGAGAATGTGGTTGTACCTATTACCGATGGCGCCCGTACCTACAGTGTGATCACAAACCTTAAAGCTGCCGTTGACTCAGGAGGGAAGGAACTGCTCCGCTCTTTTGAAAAGACCGCTGTGCTTGCAACAATTGACGATGCCTGGAGGGAACACCTTCGTGAAATGGATGACCTCAAGCAATCAGTACAGAATGCTTCTTACGAACAGAAAGATCCTCTCCTGATATATAAGTTCGAGTCTTTCGAGCTCTTCAGGACAATGGTGACCAAGGTTAACCAGGATGTCGTCAGCCTGCTTATGAAAGGTACTATTCCGATCACCTCACCGGATAATGTCAGGGAGGCCCAGCGACGCAAACAGATTGACATGAGCAGGCTCAGGACGCAGAAGAGCGACTTCGAAGGCTATGGCAGCGGCGGCGGATCACCGGAGAAAAAACAACAGCAGACCGCACCTGTCAGGGTTGACAAGAAAGTCGGCAGGAATGATCCATGCCCTTGCGGCAGCGGAAAGAAATACAAACAGTGTCACGGGAAGAACATCGCCGACACTGCTGCAGGTGTTTAGTGAAATTAGCTGAGATAAACTACTTCAGGGCTTCCATCGCTTTGGCAATGCGGGTTTGCATTGACCTGCTCACAGGAACGAGCGGCAACCTGAGGGTGTTCTGACAGAGATTCATGTTGCTCATTATTGCCTTGATTCCGCCAGGGTTACCCTCGGCGAAGAGAAGCTCCGTAATCTCCAGGAACCTGAACTGTATTTCCCTTGCAATCTTAAAGTTATTTTTCAAAGCATGCTGAACGATCTCTGAACATTCAGCCGGATAGGCATTTGCAAGTACGGATATCACCCCGGAACCGCCCAGTGCAGCAATTGTCAGCACATCAATATCATTTCCCGAAATGACAAGAAAACTATCAGGCTTGTCCCTCATCATCTTCATCATATTCTCAAAGTTGCCTGAACTCTCCTTTATACCGATTATATTATCGCATGACCTTGCCAGCTCAAGACAGGTTTCAGGCAGAATATTACTGGCTGTACGGGAAGGGACATTATATAGAATGACAGGGAGCGGACTGGCAAGGGCTACCTGCCTGAAATGCTGAAACAGGCCTTTCTGGCATGGTTTATTATAATAGGGAGCGACAGAGAGAATGGCGTCAACGCCTTCCAGGTCGGAATTGCGGATATAGCTTACAACTTCTGAAGTGTTGTTTCCGCCAATACCCAGGACCAGTGGGACTCTTTTTCCGATGGCCTCGACGGTAAAGCAGGTCAGGGCACTCTTCTCATCATTGCTGAGCGTTGATGCTTCTCCTGTGGTGCCAAGCAATACGATATAATTCACACCGCCGGCAATGACATGTTCAATAATCCTTCCCATGGCGGCAAAGTCAATGCTCAGGTCATTCTTGAATGGCGTGATGACTGCCACACCTGTTCCTTTGAATTTCTTCATCATGCTGAAATCCATATGTTTGTATGCAGTTGTCAGGCTCTTGTGTCAGGGCCGCTGATCATTGTAAGATAATGCATTGTCTGCTCAAGGAAGAGCGCAATGCTGAACGGACGCGCTGTCTTGATCATCAGGTCATACGGTGTCTTCTCAGGCTCGCCTGAAATGTCCGGGCCCACCTTCATCGGTGCAGCCGACAGGGAAACAATATACTGAAGCTGGAAGAGTGATGAAGGGTTGATATCTATTATAAGATCAAATTTTGTATTGATGAATTCCCTGGCATCACCGGAAGCAGGGATAAATGCCCAGTTAATGTCACCCTTCTTCAGAAACCTCATGTAAGAAAGACCTGTAAGCCTGTCAGGCACGCTCTTGCCAGGCACCCATGTGAGTACTTCCACGCTCTTATCCATCTCGTTAAGCTGCCTGTTCAGAGCTGCCAGATGCTGAAAGTCGTTTTCAAATGTGGCATCCCAGAGGATGCCAACCTTTTTTACCTTTTCAATATCGAATCCATGTTGCAGCCTTCTGACTGATGAGAGGCGGTTCCGGAGAATCATCCTTCCGGCTTTTTGTCTGAGGCTTCCGAAAAGTTCCATAGAATGCAAACCTATTATTTTTTTTGGTTTGTCCGGTCCTACAAGGCAATTATTCTTTTATCATTTTGACAAACTCCTCTTCGGTGATCAGCGGGATGCCGAGTTCTTCTGCCTTTGCCCTCTTGGCAGGCCCCATGTCGCTGCCTGCCACTATGAATGAGGTGCTTCCCGAGACTGACCCGGCGTTCTTTCCCCCCGCGGCCTCAACAGCAGCTTTCAGCTCCTCACGGGTGAATGCCGTGAAACTGCCGCTGACAACGATGGTCTTACCTGCAAGAGGCCCCGTTGCAGCCACTGCCGGTGCTATCCCTTCAAAACTCATTCCGGAAGCCCTGAGACGCCTGATAATCTCTATGTTGTCAGCATCGGCGAAGTACTCCCTGACACTGGTGCTTATCCGCGGACCAATCTCCGGCAATGAGCAAAGCTGATCATCTGTTGCACTCATGAGAGTATCAAGATCGGGAAAACCTGCTGCCAGGGTTCTGGCAACGGTCTCACCCACATGCCTTATGCCCAGTGCAAACAACTTACGGTGATAGGGTGCGGCGAGTGATTTTGCCAGACCGTCGAGAATATTCGCAGCTGACTTGTTTCCAAGACGTTCCAGTGAAGCAAGCTGTTCATGTTTCAGGTCATACAGGTCCGCAACATTTCTTATCAGTCCGCGGGAGAAAAGAAGCTCAATGGTCTCTTCACCCAGACCGTCAATATTCATCGCCTTGCGTGATACGAAATGGATGATCCTGCGTGTGATCTGGGGCGGACAATGGAGATAGTTCGGGCAGTAATGATTTGCTTCTCCTTCAGTGCGTACCAGTGGAGTACCGCATTCCGGACACACAGGCGGAAAAGCGACCGGGGCCGTTCCGTGCAACCTGCGGCTGGTATCAACTTCGACTATTTTCGGTATGATCTCGCCGCCCTTCTCAATTATTACGGTATCGCCGTAATGCAATCCCAGCATCTCAATCTGGTCGCTGTTGTGCAGCGTCGCACGTTTGACCGTTGTTCCGGCAAGAAGTACTGGCCTGAGATTGGCGACAGGAGTCACATTACCCGTCCTTCCGACCTGGAAATCGACGGAGAGCAGTTCCGTCAGCGCCTGCTCGGCAGCATACTTGTAGGCTATTGCCCAGCGTGGCGACTTTGCAGTATTGCCAAGAAGCTTCTGCGCTGCCAGAGAATTGACCTTCACCACTACACCGTCAGTGTCGTACGGAAGTTTCTTTCTTCGGGTCTCCCAGTCAGAAATGAACTTTATGACCTCATCTATGCCGCTGCACCGCTGAATGACATCAGAGATACGAAAGCCCCATGAGCGGGCAGCCATCAGATTGTCATAGTGGTTATCGGAAGGGAGCTGGTCACCAAGAAGATAGTACAGGAAACAGTCGAGCGGACGTGAGGCGACAATGCGCGGATCAAGCATCTTGATTGTGCCGGCCGCAGCATTGCGCGGGTTGGCAAAGGGAGCCTCACCTCTGGATGAGCGGTCAGCATTCATCTCCTCAAAACCCTTGCGTGGCAGGTAGATCTCACCTCTTATTGTAAACGAGGAGGGAGCTTCTGACGCCGTTATCTTAACCGGGATGCTTCTGATAGTCCTGACATTAATGGTGACATCATCTCCCACATTGCCATCACCCCTGGTGACAGCCCTTACCAGCCTGCCATCTTCATAGGTGAGGCTGATGGATACACCGTCGAACTTCAGTTCGCATACATATTCAGGAACATAGCCAAGCGCCTTCTGAACCCTCTCCCCGAAATCGTTCACTTCCTCCGTGCTGTATGTGTTGCCCAGAGAAAGCATGGGACTGACGTGCTCAGCCTGCCGGAATTCTTCGGTGAGGTCACTGCCTACCCTCATGGTTGGAGAGTCAGGCGTGATCAGCTCCGGAAAATTCTTTTCAATTGTGTTAAGCTCGGTGAGCAGTATATCGAATTCAAAGTCGGATATAACAGGCTTATTCAGAACATAATATCTGTGGTTATGTTCATCGATGGTTTTCCTGAGCTCTTCTGCTCTTTTTTTAGCTTCAGCAAGCTTCATTGAGGCAATGACTGGTTAAAGTAAATAACATCAGCTCCAGATTCCGGGTATAGTGGTTCCGCAACTGCATTTTCCGTTTTTCAGACTGTCAGATACTATCCTGAAGCCGCTTCTTTCAATCACCTTCTGTTTGCATGAAGGGCAGACCGTATCATCAATACCTGTCCCGGGCACATTACCAATATAAATGTATTTAAGGCCTTCCTCGTGTGCGATCGCTGCAGCAGTGTCAAGGATGCCTGCCGGGGTGGGAGGCAGATGCTCGAGCTTGTACTGTGGCTGAAAACGGCTGAAATGTATAGGCGTTTCCGTGAATCCGTTATCGGCAAGCCATCTGCACATAAGCCTTATCTCATCCGGCTTGTCAGTCCAGCCCGGGACAACCAGGTTGGTTATCTCAAGCCATACACCTTCATCCCTGTATATCTTCAGAGCATCAAGCACAGGCTGAAGCTTGCCTCCGCTAAGCTTAAGGTAGGTACTGTCATTGAACGATTTGAGATCGATATTGGCACCGTCGATATAGCGGCAGAGCTCTTTGAGCGGCTCCCTGTTGATGTAGCCGTTTGAATCCATGATGTTTTTTATCCCTGCGGCACGTGCCAGCTTTGATGTCTCATAGACATATTCATAGAAAGTCACTGGCTCGGAGTAGGTGTACGCAATAGACCTGCAGTTGCCTGATATGGCATTTGCCACCACATCTTCCGGAGGCATATCGTAGTTCCTTGTCTTGTCGGGAGAGGTTTGTGAAATGGTCCAGTTCTGACAGTTGAGACAGGCAAAATTGCATCCTGCGGTAGCGATTGAAAATGCTGTTGACCCAGGAAGAAAATGATAGAGTGGTTTTTTCTCCACAGGATCAATATTCACTGCACAGGGGTTACCAAAGGCCATCGTGTACAGCTTTGACTTCCTGACCACCCTGTTGCGGCAATCACTTAACTCACCTTCTTTCGGATTACACTCATTGGGACAGATCCTGCATATTACACCCCGGGCGCTTTCCTCCTGGTACATTGCCAGCCTTTCCTTCGGCGCCGGCTTCATGCCCTCCAGGCTCAAAGGAGCTATGACGCCGGCTGCCATCGCAAGCGAACCCTGCCTGGCGAATGTCCTGCGTGTGATCTTGCTTCCTCTGATTCCCAATGACATGCGTATATTGATTGATGGATATAAAGCTAATGGTTAAAGCGCACTGATACAATAATTCCGGCTATTAAAATAAGAGCTGCAAGAATAAAAGATACATTGCTTATTCCTGCCAGCGGAACCAGTATTGTTGATATTGTAAGGTAACCCAGAGCTGATCCGGCCAGGTCAGAGGCGTACACTTCCCCGGTGCTTCCCTTGCTGCCTGATGATGTCAGCGCCCTGTACACTGACCCGGTCAGGAACCCGGCGGCAAGCAGAAAGATTAAAATGAATGGTAGGACAATACCAGGAGCTGCCGTTACCAGGGAGGGTGCAAGAAGTCCTGTAACACCATAAATGACAGCCAGAAGCAGAGTACAGATCATCATTGACCTGGCTGCTGTGACGCGTCCCCGGCTTGCTCCGGCAGCAAGTCCCGCCATAAGCAATGTAAGTACAAGTGCAGAGAGTAAATAGATGTTCCCGACAGTCATCTGCAGTATGAAGATCATTACCATACCAAAACCGGATAGTCCTGCGGAAGAAACAAACATCATCAGGCCTCCCCTCCGTATAAAGACAAAGGGGATTATAACCATAAGGACCATCACTGCGACAACTCCACCGGCAATACCTTTGCTCTCAAGTGAAAGCAGATTGGTGAACCACGATGATACGGGCCTGGTGGCAGTATTGAAACCGGCTGTCTTGTCGACCTCCATGATGATCTGTCCGCTCTTGCGCCTCGAATCATCATCGTTAAGATAATCACCGTTCACATAACTGCTCTGAATGCCGCTTCTGGCAGCCAGTACTGATATTGAATCTGAAAGAGGACTGTCAGATGCAATGGCATAAAGCGATGATCCGGGTATCAGTACCACATGGCCAAAGACCTCGTTCAGGGCATTGTATACCGGAGAAAACCCCTTACTGTAGCTTTCAGGGGAATAGTTATAATAAGGCATCGGCGTGCAGAGGAAGAGCCCTCCGGGGGAGAGATGTTCCTTTACCTTCCTGAAATATTCAATTGTGAAGTACCTGTTGACTGACAGCGTGGAAGGCGGGGGTATCAGCTGCAGCACTGCATCATATACCTCGTTGTTTCTCCTCATAAAGGAAATAGGATCACTCTTTTTGACGCTTACCGTCATTTTGCCTGCCAGGGTGTCACGCGCACCCTCAGCGGCAATAATTCCAGGGTCATGCTCAAGGTATATCACCTCGCTTATAACATGTTTTTCAAGCTCTCCGATATGCTTCATCAGTCCTCCGGAGATGACCATTACCTTCTCATACTTTTCTCTCTGAAGAAGTGCATAATGAATATTCTCCTCAGCCCTGATGACATCACCGGAAAAGAAAAGTGGCCTGTGGTCATAAAAGATGGCAGACTCGCCCCCGTAGGTTCCTGTGGTGATATTTCCGTACGGCGTATCTATACTCTTCTCCGCCCTCACCCCCTGCAGAAGCACGCTTCTGATGGCAGGGTCCGGACTGAAGATCAACACAGTCACAGTCATCAGCAAAGCGCCTGTCAGCACTGTCCTTCGAACGCGGGCGGGGTAGCCCGTGAGCATAACCACAAGGCTCAGAGATAAAAGCAGAATGAGAATGTATAGCTGATAGTTTGAAATATAAAGGGTAACGGTGGTGGCGGTGAGTATGCCGGCAGCTACCGAGCCTGCCTGTCTCTGTACTGAAACTGCTGCCCGGGACAATCGCATTGTCAGCCCGTCTTATCGCAGACAGTCTGATGAAGATGAATGATGAGATGAATGTAACAGGTGCCACACTCACTGAAGTTATAACCAGGATCTTAAGCACAGACGGTGACTCACCCGGCGCAAGAAGAATCCTGTTCATAAACATAAAAATCAGCGGCGCCAGAGTCATGCCTGCAATCAGTGTCCACATCATCTTCCTCAGGTCACTTGTGTCTGACCGTCCTCCTGTGATGGCACCGGTAGCGGCGATGATCAGCCAGAGCCAGAGGAAGAAACCAGCGGAAGCTTCCGTTCCGCCCCCGAGAATGACCGCTTCGCGCATGAGAATAAACTGCACCGATGAGCTGGCAAACCCCGTAAGCATCAGCAGTTTTGCAACGGCATTATCTGTCAGTTGCCGGTTTGAAGCAGAACTGCCTGCATTTTCCGGTCCGCTGTTTTTGTTTTTAGAGAAATAATAGCGCAAGTGCCAGGTCAGATGAATTATTGCAGCGAACGCCATTGCGATGCCGACCTCCACATGCCAGTGAAGCAGCTGCCCGGAAAATGATATGTTCCACTTGTAGGTGATTTTCAGGGCCATGAACAAGCCGAACAATGCGGCCATCAGGAAAGTGGCCAGCAGGACCCAGTTCCAGAAGCGCCGGTGATACTCCTTATGAAGGAAACCGGTTGAAGTGAGGGAAAGAGTGAACAGATAAATTACGAGAGTGGTCAGTCCTATTGGCAGGGCATGATACATCGTGTTATATCTTATTCATCGAAGACATAGGCTTCGTAGACAAAAATCTCCGTATCCTTGTCTTTCCACCCGTCCCAGCCAATGCCCGCCTTGTCGTGAGCGCAGTAGCCGAGGAACTCGGTTACGCTCCATCCCCTTTCAGAAGCCACCTGGGGAAGGAGGGTACCGGACCTGATACCTTTTTTGATATAGATGCCGTGCTTTCCGATTTTTATCTGGTTGATGTCCGTAATCCTGTTCATCGGGCCAAGGACTGATATCTCAAGGTGTATATCAGGGTATTCGGCGAGTGTAAGGGGAGAGAACCTCGGATCATCGAATGCAGCCTCCAGGGCCATTGTTCCGATGACTTCCCAGAGGGGATCGGGAGAGGTGAACCGTCCGATGCAACCCCGCAGATTGCCGTCAATTGTTATTGTGACAAAAGCGCCCAGCGGTTCCTTCAGCCGGGGTGTCAGTTTCGCCGTGTCGACACTGCGTGGTTTTGTTCCCTTAAGTTTTGCAGAAATGGATTCGCGTGCAATGCCAAGCAAAGTCTTCTTCTCATCAGCTGTAAGCGAAAACTCATCCATAGGAGCAAGCTTATGGGCTTCAGGGGCCTTTTCATCTACAACTATGGCATTGTAGCCTACTACCTGATCCCTGTCACCGTGAGGTGAATCACCTGAATTTCTATATTCGACATTACGGAAGCTCAGACTGCCGTCTTCTTCGGTGAGATACAGGAGTACCAATGCTGCAGTCCAGCCGCACATAGCTGTTGAGAGGTTGTCAATACCGGAAGATTCAACCTCCCTGACTGTCTTAAGAAAGGTATCAGGGTCACCGGTCAGAATTGCGTCACTGGTGAGCTTGTCTGCCCTGACCGCTTCGCGTATAAGTGGGATAATGCGAGAAATCGCTGCTTATTATAAACAGGTTGCGTTCATTGAACCAGGGACTGAGCTCGGAGGCTATCAGATCAAGCATGGTGGTATTGCGTGTACCCAGCAGAATAGGCACGACCATGGGGATTTTACTGAAATGAAACTGGATGAAAGGCAGCTGAACCTCCAGTGAGTGCTCCACCTTATGCGCTTCATCCATCTCAATGAACCATTTGCTCTTGCTGACCAGTTCGTCACCCAGGGCCCTGTTAACCGGTACTGTACCCAGGGGTGTCACCATATTGCCTGACGTGAACACAGCGGCACCCTCAAAGGAGTACCTGTGGCTCACACCTATAAGAAATATATTGTCGTAATCAGAATCACCAGGTATGGCTGCATAACCGGCAGCGGCAGTGTGGCCTGAATAGACATAACCGGCATGAGGCAAAATCAGGGCTCTTACCCTGTTGCCGGAATATACGTTTTTGATTGAATTGAAATATCCTGCGAGCTCACTGTTTAGTTTGTCGTTGCCGGCAGGATAAAAGCTGCCTGCGACTGCAGGCTGCCTGTCATGCCCGGCTTCCTGTCCGTTGATGTTCATAAGCGGGATTGTTAATGTCATTAAGATAAAACTAACCGTTTTCATAAAACAGCTGTTATCACCCGTAAAGGTAAACTAAAAAACGGTAAAAAAGAGGAAAAAAACAGTTAGATAAGTACGATATTTTCCTTGATGGTATTTCCGTCCTCATCAATGCCGTAAAGCCTTATCCCTACACTGCATGTGGCATCAGCAGTTACATCGAGGAACGGAGACAGCGATTCCCTTACATCTTCCTCACCCATGGAATCATACTCCTCAATATCAAAGTAAAGATGTACAAAAAGTATATGATCGCTCTTTTTGATCTTGGTCAGCGTCTTTAGAATCTTCCCCATCCAGATGACTGAGGAGGTGTTAAAATAATCAACGTTGAATTTGAGGTTTGTGCTCTCGGCGGGGTTCTTTGCATACTCACCGGCCCATTTGTAAAGAGGCTCGAAAAATGAGGATGCATTCTCAGGTAATGATTTGCCGGTAAAGGCCAATATACCCGTATCTGCCACAAAACTCACCATTGGCGTCTTTGATGTGGCCTCAATCCTTATATCCTGTAGTTTAACCATACTGTAAATACCTTCCCTATTCTCGCTTTATTGCCCCAAGCAACATCATAAAGGTAGTCCGATTTTTATGACAATGAAATTCCTTCGTCAAAAAAAAATGACTAGTTATCAACTTTTTTGAACAATTTACCCTCCTTTTGAACAATAACTTGAGCCCTGATGTAACAAAGGAAATACTATATTTGCAGGCGAAAATAAATGAGGATGGAAGAGCTGCTCAGGAAGGGTGTCAGAGAGGCAATCAGAAGCCTGTACAGTGCTGATGTGAATGATGACCTCCTTCAGATACAGAAGACGAGGAAAGAGTTTACGGGTGACCTGACACTGGTTGCTTTTCCACTCACTAAAATATCACATAAATCCCCTGAGCAGACTGCAAATGATTTAGGTGATTACCTGACTCAACATGTTGAAGCTGTGAGCGGGTTCAATGTAATAAAGGGATTCCTGAACATCGTCATTTCCCCGGCAGTTTGGGCAAAACAACTGGAAATAATTTCTGAGGAAAGGGATTACGGTTTCATTAAGCCGGGCAGTGATGCGACCATGATGGTAATCGAATACTCTTCCCCCAACACCAACAAACCGCTGCACCTGGGGCACATACGGAATAACCTGCTCGGGTACTCCCTCTCGAGGATATGCGGCGCAGCCGGGAACAGGGTGATCAGAACAAATATCGTCAACGACAGGGGAATTCATATCTGCAAGTCGATGGTTGCCTGGCAGCTTTTTGCAGGCGGAGCAACACCCGCCTCGGCAGGGATGAAGGGCGACCATTTCGTAGGCGATTATTATGTCCTCTTTGAAAAGAAATACAAGGAGGAGATTGATGGTCTTGTCGCAGCCGGGTCAACGCCCGATGAGGCGCGCGACAATGCCCCGCTGATGATCGCCGCACGACAGATGCTCCTTAAATGGGAGGCCGGCGATGAGGAGACGGTGACACTGTGGAACAAAATGAACTCATGGGTGTACGAAGGGTTTGAAGTGACTTATAAAGCCCTCGGCGTGGAGTTCGATAAGATATATTATAGAGTCTGAAACATATAAAACCGGAAGGGAACTGGTCCTCCGGTCACTGGAAGCAGGCAGCCTCATAAGAAAAGATGACGGCTCGGTATGGATCGACCTCACTGCTGATAAACTCGATGAGAAACTACTGCTCAGATCTGACGGCACTGCCGTTTACATCACACAGGACCTCGGTACAGCGGTGATAAGGTACAACGACTACCACTTCGACAAGCACATTTATGTCGTTGGAAATGAGCAAAACTACCATTTCCAGGTGCTTGCCCTCACCCTTAAGAGGATGGGATACAAGTGGGCCGGCGGACTGCTCCATTTCTCCTATGGCATGGTGGAACTTCCGGAAGGAAAGATGAAATCAAGGGAGGGCAAGGTTGTCGATGCTGACGACCTGATTAAGGAGATGACCGACACAGCAAGGACGATGTCGCAGGATCTTGGCAAACTTGCCGGTTACAGCGAGACTGAAAAGGAAAATATTTGCCGGCAGATAGGCCTCGGGGCTCTGAAATATTTTATACTGAAGGTGGACCCGAAGAAAAACATGACCTTCAATCCTGCCGAATCAATCGATTTCAACGGCAACACTGGTCCATTTATACAGTATACTTATACCCGTATCAGATCAGTGATGAAGAAGGCGGAAGAAACTGCCGTTAAGTTCGGGGTGGAGAGCTATGACGGCTTCACGCCAAATCCCAAGGAAATAAGTGTCATAAAACTGTTAAACGATTTTCCTTCCGTTGTGAAGGAAGCCGCCGGAGAACTGAGTCCTGCACTGTTGGCCAATTACTGTTACGACCTTGCCAGGGAATTCAACCAGTTCTACCACGACTACTCCATCCTCGGTGAGGAGGACAAAACAGTGCGCGACTTCAGACTGAGGCTCTCTGCCCTGACAGGCACGGTGCTTGAAAAAGGACTCTGGCTGCTGGGTATTGAAGCGCCTGAAAGAATGTAATATCAAAATATCTGATTAGTTATGTTTGAAAACCTGAGCGAAAGACTTGAACGATCCTTTAAAATATTAAAAGGCGAGGGGACCATCTCTGAGATTAATGTATCCGAGACTCTCAAGGATGTGCGACGGGCATTGCTCGATGCCGACGTGAACTTCAAAATTGCAAAACAGTTTACTGACACTGTCAAGCAGCAGGCTCTGGGGCAGAATGTGCTCAAGTCTGTCAAACCTTCACAGATGATGATCAAGATTGTCCATGACGAGCTTGTTCACCTGATGGGAGGTGAGAAGACTGACATAAATATAAAGACCAATCCTTCAATTATACTCATTGCCGGACTTCAGGGAAGCGGCAAGACGACCTTCAGCGCAAAACTGGCGAAATATCTCAAGACCAAACGCGGGAAAAATCCACTCCTGGTGGCCGGCGACGTTTACAGGCCTGCAGCCATAGAACAGCTCAAGGTGCTCGGCTCACAGATTGAGGTGCCTGTTTATACCGAAGAAGGCAGCCGTAACCCGGTGGAGATAGCGCGCAATGCAGTCAGGGAAGCCAGGAAGAACGGCAATGACGTGGTAATAATAGATACGGCAGGACGACTGGCGGTTGATGAGGAGATGATGAAAGAGATCGCTGCCGTGAAGAGCGCGACCAACCCGCACGAGACACTCTTTGTGGTTGATTCGATGACAGGTCAGGATGCGGTGAACACAGCATTTGAGTTCAATGAGAGAATAGACTACGACGGCGTTGTCCTGACAAAGCTCGACGGAGATACAAGGGGAGGAGCAGCCCTCTCGATAAGGGCAGTGGTCAACAAACCCGTGAAATTCATCAGCGCCGGTGAGAAGATGGATGCCATTGATATCTTCTACCCTGAGAGAATGGCTGACAGAATTCTCGGTATGGGCGACATTGTCTCCCTGGTGGAGAAGGCACAGGAACAGTATGATGAGGTTGAGGCACGAAAGCTTCAGAAGAAGATAGCAAAGGACCAGTTCGACTTCAACGACTTTGTCTCGCAGATACATCAGATAAAGAAGATGGGTAACATGAAGGATCTGATGGGGATGATACCCGGCGTGGGGAAAGCCATTAAAGGATCTTGACATTGACGACAATGCCTTTAAGAGCATTGAGGCTATAATTGGAAGCATGACCCCGGCAGAAAGGTCAAACCCCATGCTTCTCAACGGCACCCGGAGAAAACGTATTGCCGAAGGAAGCGGCACGACGGTAATGGAAGTAAACAGGCTCCTGAAACAGTTCGACCAGACACGGAAAATAATGAAAACGGTCGCCAAGGGAGGTGATCTGTCAAAACTGGCGCCGAAGAGATAAAGGTCTGAAAGGTTGACAGGTTGAAGGTTGAAAGGTTGAAAGGTTGAAAGGTGTTGAAGTTTCCGGTAAAATCGCAAATCGCAAATCGCAAATCGCAAATAGAGAATGTACCAGCTCATTGACGGAAAGAAAACTGCAGATGAAATAAAATCTGAAATAGCTGCAAAGGTCATCAGCATGAAGGAGAGAGGCATACGCGTCCCTCATCTTGCAGCTGTACTCGTCGGTCATGACGGCGGCAGCGAGACCTATGTCGCTCATAAAGTGAAAGACTGCGAAGAAGTCGGCTTCAGGTCAACACTGGTACGCTTCGATGCCTCTGTAAGCGAACAGGAGCTGCTTGCAAAGGTTGAGGAACTGAATAACGATCCTGAGATTGACGGACTGATAGTCCAGCTTCCTCTGCCTGATCATATCTCTGAAGATAAAGTCATCGAAACCATCTCACCACTGAAGGATGTTGATGGGTTTCATCCCATCAATGTGGGGAGGATGACTGCAGGATTGCCCTCCCTGGTGTCAGCCACGCCGGCAGGCATCATGGAGTTGCTGAAAAGGTATAAGATCCCACTGAAGGGAGCGGAGTGCGTCGTAGCCGGCAGAAGTAACATTGTAGGGAGGCCCGTAAGCATCCTCCTGTCTCAGAAAGGTATCGACGCCACCGTTACACTGGTGCACAGCCGCACCCGCGACATAGCCTCCGTACTGAGAAGAGCAGACATAATAATCGCAGCGCTCGGGCTATCCCGGGCTTTATCAAAGCTGATATGGTGAAGGAAGGCGCAGTGATCATTGACGTCGGCACAACCCGCGTTGAAGCCCCCGGAACAAAATCAGGGTGGAGGCTGAAAGGCGATGTCGACTTTGAGAATGTGGCACCCAGATGCTCGTTTATAACGCCTGTGCCGGGTGGGGTAGGCCCCATGACAAGAGTGTCACTTCTGCTTAATACCCTGCAGGCCTGCAGGAGATAACAAATCAGTCCACCGGCAGATCGATGCCGGTAAAATACAGGTCATAACCACCCTTGCCTCCTGAACGGTCAGACGAGAAGATCAGGTACCTGTTTTCAAAATACAGATCAGTGCCCAGAACAGGCCGGTATTCATTGGAAGAGGAATTAATTTCTGGTCCGAGATTTACCGGTGAGCCCCATTTTCCGTCCCTGAAAACGGATAGGTACAGATCAAATCCACCTGACCCTCCAGGCATGTCAGATGCAAATACCATATATTTTCCTGAGACAAACGGACACTTATCCTGAGAACCGCTGCAAAGACTGTCAACAGCAACAGGAGATGCCGGAGCGGAGGAGAACCATTCATCCAGACCGGTGGCCGCTGGCCTTTTCATCATGTAGATGTCAAAATCACCCGACCGGTCGGAACAGAAATATGCAGTGTCCAGCGTTTGGCTGAGCGACAGGTAAACATCGTTGAAATCTGAATTGAAGACAGTTGCCGGAACAGGATCAGGAATGACAGGGAGCGGTGAATAGACCGGTATGTACCATGTAAAAACAATATCGAGCCCGGTGCCTTCCGCCTCAGTGCCGGCGACCATATATTCCTTGCCGTTACCGGAATTGAAGAACCTGAAAGGGCCAAACTCATTCCCTGAAGTGTTAAAGACGGAAGTCAGCTCATCCAGGAAGGGATCAGGATTCATCTCGCTGGCGAGGCTGAAATAGCCGGTGGTTTGTCCGAAGGAATACCAGATGACACCGTGTACCAGGTCAAACTCACCGCCAGAACTGTTGCGGTTCGAAGAAAAGACCAGCGGTTCATAGGAATCTATTGTGGAAGCCTCAAGAGCCATGTTGTAGTCATCATACTGAGTGTTAAGCCCTTCGAGCGCCATTACCGAATCCGGAAAAATGCCCAAATCAAAATTGATCTTCAGCGGCTTTTCGTTACAGCCAGCAATAAGACCATAGCGCGATTAAGCCAAGAATCGGGTATAAAAGCTTCTGAGTTGTCATAATACCCTTTTAACGTAAAAAGATGGCTTAAAGTTGCCTGACACTGAAATGCTCAAAAAAAAACCGGGCTAGAGGCCCGGTCAGAAGGTAGAATTTAGGTTAATTCTAGGGTAATATTGGGTTTGAGGGTAATCTTTTGATTTCAATTATAAGATGCAAAGTAGTCCCGGAAGGTTGCGTCAGCCAGGAATATATTTTTCCAATGCTCTGGTTATCATGTTTAAAAAAAGTTAAGGCTGTTGATAATTGATATTGAATTAAAGCTCAGGGATTATATTATATTATACATTTGCAGGATATTTTTGGGGAGGATGGAAGAAGAGAAATTCGGTTTCGTGCACGACAGTGAGGTAGAAGAGGTTATTCTCCGGTTTGAAAAGATGCGGAAGAACAAGGAGTCCTGTTACTTTGATGTGATTGAATTTGAAGCGATTATAGATTATTACCTGGATGGTAATAAGCCTGTAAATGCTTTTGAAGCCACATCATTCGCATGTGAGCTGCACCCTAATTCAGTTCCGATACAGATACGCAAAGCCAGAGTGCTGCTTGAGAAAGGCAGAGCCACTGAGGCCCTTTCCATCACCAATCTCATCGAAAATATTGAGCCCGGCAACTATGACATCTATGTGTGCAAGGGAACAGCACTGGCAATGCTGGGTGACGTTACCGGTGCAAGGAAAGTCTTTAACCTGGCGCTGGAATCAGATTCTGAGGACCAGGAAACAATCCTGTACAGCATAACATCCGTGCTGCAGAACCTCAATTATTACGAGGAGATGATACCTTATCTCCATATGCTTGAGAAACTTGAGCCTGACTTTGCTGCGCATACCTATGACCTGGCATATGCATATGACAAAAAAGGCGATTACAAGCAGAGCGTTAAATACTATACCACCTACCTCGATGAGGAACCATACTCTGACAGTGCATGGTATAACCTTGGTATAATATACAATAAAACAGGCGATTACGGTAAAGCACTTGAAGCTTACGATTATGCCCTGGCGATAAACCCGGAAAACACCTTTGCCCTCTTCAACAAGGCCAACATACTCAGTAACCTTGAGAAATACATGGAGGCAATGGATGTCTACCGCGAGTTCGTCGAAGAGGAACCGGAAAGCCTTGAAGGACTTACATACCTGGCAGAATGCTATGACAAAACCGGCAATGAGGAGATGGCAAGGAAATACTACCAGGAGGCTATCGAACTTACTCCGGATTTTCCGGATCCATGGTATGGACTGGGATTACTCTCCATATCGCGCGACAAGGCTTCGGAAGCCATAGCCCCGCTAAAAAAAGCCATTCAGCTCGATCCGAATAACCCGGATTACTGGTTCACACTTGGTAAGGCTTATATCATGCTCAGTAACCTCAAACAGGCACTCAAATGCTTCAGGGAGACTTTACGTCTTGACGGTTACTACGATGAGGCATGGATAGAAACGGGACTTATAATAATGATGACAGGCGCTTACACCGGGGCGATACGCCTGCTCAAAAAGATTAAACGGATAAGCGGCGACCTGCCGGGAATATATTTCCTGCTGGCGTCTGCCTTTCTCCACACCGGTAAAAAAACTGAAGCAAGGAAGGCGCTGACCGTGGCTGCCATGCTTGATGACGAACTGTTTGAGGATTATGCCATCATCCTGCCCGAGGAGATGCTCACACCGGCAATGAGAAAGCTCTTCAGGAAAACAAAGTGATCCATATATGAAAAATGTAAGACAACTGCTTACGCACATTCCTGAAAGACCCTCCAAACCCAGGAATGAAGGCCTGACAATGGTAATGGATAAAGGTCTGAGTCTCAGGGAGGCGGAAGATTTTGCTGAGGTCGGCAGAGAATATGTCGATTTTGTGAAGCTCGGCTTCGGTACATCCGTTATCACTCCTGATGCAGAGAAAAAAATCAAAACCTATCATAAGGCCGGAATGACGGTTTACCTTGGGGGAACACTCTTCGAAGCCTTCATCATCAGGGGAATGTATAAGGAATATGTTGAGCTGCTGAAGGATTCGGGAATCACAATGGTTGAGGTATCTGACGGCTCCTATGAGTTTGAACACAGCGAAAAGCTTGACTATATCAGGAAACTGTCAAAGGAATTTACAGTCGTTTCTGAGGTGGGATCAAAGAAAAAAAACATCGTCTTTACACCTGCACAGTGGGTTGAGATGATGAAGTCAGAGCTTGAGGCAGGCTCAGTCAAAGTGATAGCTGAAGCACGTGAATCAGGCACAATAGGCATATATAACGATGACGGTTCGGTGAACCTCGACCTGATAAATGCAATTTCGAAGCAGATTGGCTTTAACAACGTCCTCTGGGAGGCGCCGATGAAACCGCAGCAGGCCTGGTTCATACTCAACTTCGGCGCCAACGTCAACCTTGGCAACATAGCTCCGAATGAAATAATCGCTCTCGAATCCCTGAGGCTGGGACTAAGGAGCGACACCTTCTTCAGCTTCCTTCCGGCTGACATGAAATGAGACTGTTCGGCATTATAGGATATCCTCTCGGACACTCATTCTCTCAAAAGTATTTCACGGAAAAATTCAGCAGGGAAGGCCTTGCTGACCACAGTTATGCAAAATTCGAGCTGACTTCAATAGACCAGCTTCCTGCACTGCTTGAAAAAGAACATGACCTCTGCGGATTCAATGTCACCATCCCTTATAAGATTGCGGTGATGGATTACCTGAATGAAATTGACGGGATGGCTTCAGAAATAGGCGCGGTAAATACCGTCAGGGTGACCACGAAAAACGGCAAGCCATACCTTACAGGATTCAATACTGACGCTCCTGCTTTCAGGGAATCATTGCTTGAAAACCTGATCATGCTGCCTGAAACAGCCCTTGTCCTTGGCACAGGTGGAGCATCAAGAAGTGTCATGCATACTCTTATTGAACTGAATATAAGAGCTATACCTGTATCAAGAAAACCCGTTAAAGGGGGTTATTCATATGACAGCCTTCCGGGAGAGGTGATCAGCGAAGCAGGACTGATTGTCAATACAACACCGCTTGGCACGTCACCTGCAACGGATGCCTCACCGCCCATCGATTACAGCCATCTGAGGGAAGGACAGTTGCTTTTTGACCTGGTATATAATCCACCTGTGACACAGTTCCTTAAGATGGGAGAGGAGCACGGATGCCAGACCGTGAACGGGGAGGAG
Source organism: uncultured Bacteroidales bacterium (assembly GCA_963730615.1). Classification (GTDB taxonomy): domain Bacteria; phylum Bacteroidota; class Bacteroidia; order Bacteroidales; family VadinHA17; genus SR-FBR-E99. The sequence continues at coordinate 395,133 of CAVSSR010000006.1, forward strand.
ATGTTTCTGAAACAGGCTGAGCTGGCCTGGATGATCTGGAACCCGCAGATCAGATAAACAGAGTTTCGGGATACTCAATTCCCGTGAGCGACAAGCCATGCGCTGCTGCTGATTGTCCCGCCAGTCCGCGGTCACGGCCGGCAAGAATCCCTTCGAATTCCTTTAGAGACAGCTTGCCCCTGCCAACAGGGATCAGCGTGCCTACAACTGCCCTGACCATATTCCTGAGAAAACGGTCGGCCCTGATTGTAAAGACAAGCCTGCCCGGTTCTTCATCCCAACGGGCATAACTGACCTTGCAGATGTTTGTCTTATTTCCTCCGTGCAGACGACTGAAGCTTGTGAAGTCATTGTGATTCAGCAGTATGGCTGATGCCGTGTTCAGCAGGTTGATATCAAGCTTCCAGTAGAGCAGCCAGGCAGTGTCAGTGACAAACGGATCCTTGACAGTCGTAATTGTGTACTGGTAAGTCCTTGAAAGTGCATCAAAACGGGCATTTGCATCGGCCTTTACCCTGACTATTTTCTTTACTGCAATATCAGGCGGAAGAATGCTGTTCAGGTTATAGAAGAATCTGTCCGTCGTTTTCAAGGTCATTCCTTGCTGAATCAAAATGTGCACAGAAAAATGATGCATGCACCCCTGTGTCTGTCCTGCCGGCCCCTGTTATTGCGATCTGCTCACTAAGTACGGTGCCAAGTGCCTTTGTAAGAACACCTTGCACGGTATGTTTGCCGGGCTGCACCTGCCATCCGTTATAGGCCGTTCCCCTGAATGAGAAGAACATGAAATACCTCGTCATTGCACCCATTTGTCACAAAGATAGCTAAAGAACATTGGTGCGGCTGCAGCTTTTAAGTAAATTGCACTCACAAATAATAGTGCTGAAATGAGTGATATGATTCTGAAACGCGGGTTCGCAAGCGATAACAATTCAGGGGTTCACCCCGCTGTCATTGAAGAGCTGATACGTGTAAATCACGGGCATGTTGTTGGCTACGGTGGCGATCCTTTCACTGAGAAGGCACATGCAATGCTCAGGAACGAGCTTGGCAGTGAGGCGGAGATCTTCTTTGTCTTTACAGGTACTGCCGCCAATGTACTGGGTCTTGCCGGGGCTGCCAGATCATGGAATTCAGTTTTAACTGCAAGTACCGCGCACATTGAGGGTGATGAGTGCGGAGCGCCCGAAAAGTTCGCCGGATGCAAGGTGCTTACAGTCGATACCCCCGACGGCAAGATAAGGCCTGAGATGTTAAAAAGACATATGCATGGATTTGATTTTGAACATCACAGTCAGCCCGGAGTCATTTCGATTTCCCAGACTACGGAGATGGGTACAGTGTACACCGTGGACGAGATAAAAGCACTGGCTGACTATGCACACAGCTATAATATGCTTCTTCATATGGACGGTGCCCGGCTGGCAAATGCGGCAGTATCGCTGGGACTCCCGTTCCGGGCTTTCACCACTGACGCCGGCGTCGATATCCTGTCATTTGGCGGCACAAAGAACGGGATGATGTACGGCGAGGCTGTCTGCTTTCTCAGACCGGGAATAACAAATGGATTTAAGTTCCTCCGTAAGCAGGGGATGCAGCTGGCTTCAAAGATGCGCTTTATTGCTGCACAATACATTGCCTACCTGACAAATGACTTATGGAAGGAGTGCGCCACACATTCGAATGCGATGGCCAGGGAACTTGGAAAAAGGCTTCAGGAGATTAAGGGCCTGACAATTACCCAGAAGGTTGAGTCTAACGGTGTTTTCATTATAATACCATCTGATGTGGCGGAACAGATCAGCAGGGAATATTTCTTCTATCCATGGAATGAACAGCTGTCGGAATACCGCCTGATGACCAGCTGGGATACAACTTCAGATGATGTCAATCAATTTGCAGACCGGTTGACAGTTATGATGTCAGAGAGAAAGTAGAAGGTTACTCGTACAAATCGGCAACTGCTGTCTTGCCGTAGTCCCAGTACAAGACCGATGTATCACCCTCCATCTGCCTGTAATATGCAGGTGTGACAACATTACCGTCCGGACTTAAGAGAGTCCTTTCGTAGACAGCATAGACAGGATTAAAAATTATATCGGTAACCCCAATGGTGTAAAGTGTTTCGGTTGAGCCTTCGGCAGGGGCATCTTCCTTAACCTTTACCTCCAGCTTATTGAATGTCAGCAGGTCCCTGAGAAACTCCATCCTGTTTCTGGTAATTCCGCTTTCAACTATTGTACAGCGGATACCGTCAATTTCTCCGATCTGATGTTTGGCAATGGTAAGTGATGTCATATTGGTTATAATTAGATGCCGTAACTTAAATTCCTGATCATTTCAAAGAGACCGCTGGCAAAACCTGTGATAACGATACCGGCAATACAGATTGCAAGTCCCAGTTTTGGCATAAAATCACTTTTAAAATACGGTATGGGATTCTCGCTTTTATTGATGAACATTGCCTTGACCACAAGCAGATAATAGTATAATGCCACTATTGTATTAAGCACTGCAATAGCTACAAGGACATAGAAACCTTTTTCCGCAGCTGCCGCAAAAAGGAAGAATTTGCCGAAGAATCCTGCCACAGGCGGTATACCTGCAAGTGAAAACATGGCAAGCATCATTGTCAGGCTGAGTTTCGGGTTGGTCCGGTACAGGCCGTCATAATCATCCATACTTTCCTTACCTGTCTTTTCGGCAATGATTGCGACTATGCCGAAGGCAGCAAGGTTGGTGAAGATGTATATAAGCGCGTAGTAAATCACAGTGGTCATTCCAAGCTTGCTGCCACTGATGAAGCCGAGAAGGAAGAAGCCTGCCTGGGCAATTGATGAAAAGGCCAGGAAACGTTTCATGTTTTTCTGCCTCAGTGCAAACAGGTTACCAATTGTTATTGTGAGTACGGCAATCACCCAGATAATCTTTTCCCATGTGTCGATAATAACCGGGAAGACATTAAAGAGAATTATTACGAAGACGAATGCTGCGGCGCCTTTGCTTATCACGGAAAGGTACGATGCGACGTTTACCGGAGCGCCTTCATAGACGTCAGCGGTCCACAGATGGAACGGAACCAGCGACATTTTGAAGCTCATACCCGAGAAGAAGAAGATGAACCCGAGAATTGTGAGAGGCACTGATTGTGCTCTGGCAGCAACATCAGCAAAATAGAGCGATCCGACGGTTCCGTATATCATTGACAGACCGTACAGGAGGATTCCGGATGACAATGCTGAAGAGAGGATCAGCTTAATACCTGCCTCGGCCGATCTGTTCTGATACCTTTCGTATGCGGCCAGGGCTGCAAGAGGAATTGTGGCAAGCTCAATACCGATATAAAACATCAGGAAATGACCCGCAGAGATCATGAAATTCATTCCTATAAGCGTGGAGATCAGAAGCATGAAGTACTCATGGATCCTGTCCCTGTTCTCAGGTCTGCCGAGCCATGTATATGACTGAATGAGAACAATGAGGGTCCCTATATTCAGGATATTCTTCATCAGAGTGGTCGTACGCCCTGCCAGGTACATTCCCCCGAAAAGAGTTCCCTCCGGAGTTGGCAGCATACCTGATTGCAGTAACGAGTGCAAAAAGTACCACCCCAAAGCCCCTGAACTTCTCTTTCTTGTCTTCACCGGTGAAAACTTCCGCCACCAGAATAATCAGAAAGGCTAAAGTCAGAACCAGCTCGTGGCGCATCATCAAAAAATTATCAAGACTCATTTTGCTGCTGGATTAATTATTCTCCTGTTATACAATATATTACATAAGTTTCTGCACAATTGGCATAATGCTGTCCCTGATGATTCCTGACAGTCCCGATGGCAACATGCCTATATATACAATACCTGTTAAAAGCGCGAAGATGGACAGTTTTTCGAACCATCTGGCATCGTTGAACTCGTTGTAGTGAGGATCCCTGACTGGTCCGAGAAGGAGAATTGCAATAACTCTCAGGATATAAACGGCAGTTATAACTATTGAGGTAACCGCAATAATTGTGGCAACCCTGTGGAACGTATCAGGATGCTCAAATGCTCCGAAGAACACATTCATCTCTGCCACAAATCCGCTCAGGCCGGGTAATCCGAGTGATGCAAGACCTGCAATGACGTATGCCACACCAAGGAAGGGGATAACTTTCATCAGTCCTCCCATTTCATTTATTATCCTTGTGTGAGTCCTTCCATAGATCATACCGATCAATGCAAAGAAGAGGGCTGTCATGAGACCGTGTGAGACCATCTGGATAATCGCTCCGGTCATGGCTGTCTGGTTCATCATCAGTATCGCAAAGAGCACCAGCCCGCAGTGGCTCACCGAAGAGTATGCATTGATGTACTTCAGATCCTTCTGCACTATGGCACCAAAAGCACCGTAGACAACGCTTATCGTTGTCAGGATAATGAATATCCATGCCATTTCATGTGCTGCTTCGGGCATGAGGAACATGGCTACCCTGAAACAACCGTAGCCTCCGAGCTTCATCAGTACGCCGGCATGGAGCATTGAGACGGCAGTAGGAGCAGAGGAGTGACCGTCAGGTGACCAGGTATGCAGGGGGAACAAAGCCCCGAGAACGCCAAAGCCAACGAAGGTCAGTGGAAAGAACCACCTCTGGGCTGCAATCGGAATAGTGACCTTGGAAATCTCGATTATATTGAATGTCAGCTCACCACCGTCAGGGGCTGAGTTAAAATATATCCCGAATAACCCGATCATAAGGAGTGCAGAGCCTCCCATAAGCATCAGGGTCAGCTTCATGGCAGCATATTCCTTCGGCCCGCTGCCCCATATCCCTATCAGGATGTACATTGGTATAACTGCAAGCTCATAGAAAAGAAACATCGTGAAAAGATCGAGCGATATGAAGAATCCGAATACGCCCGTTGCCAGAAGGATGAGGGAGACGAAAAACTCCTTCCTCAGATCATCCATCTCCCATGATGCAAACACGCCGGCAAAAACTACAATCGATGTGAGCGCTATCATTGCCACGGAAATCCCGTCAACACCCACGGTGTAGTAAATGTTCAGGCTTTTAAACCATTCGTAGCTGCTCACCAGGAGCATCTGATCGGTGTTGCCTGCATTTCGCTCTGCGAGATACAGGTAAACTATTATGAAAGCAACAATAAGCTGAATGCCCATGCCGATTGCAGAAACGACTCTCGCCTGTCGTGCATCTTTTACAAGCATAATGCCTGTGATTGTCAGGAGCGGAATTATGACCAGGCAGGATAATATATTCATATTCAGATATTTTTCGAATTATGATGCTTATTTAACCAGGTAAATAAAGACCAGGACAAGAGCAACCACTCCTGAAACAAAGACAAATCCGTACTGCTGCAGCTGACCTGATTGCAATCCTTTTATCTTGTTTGATACAGTCTGTGTCACCCATGCAATTCCGTTCATCGTCCCGTCAACGATATGCCTGTCAAACCATGCTACCGGTTGTGAGACACGCCTGAATATTATCTTCTTCGTGATAAAAAGGTACAGCTCATCAATATAGAACTTGTTGTATGCCCACTTATAGCTGTGTTTGAATGTTGCTGCAAGCCTGTCAGGCAGTGTCGTTTCTTTTTTGTACATCACCCAGGCAACTGCAATACCTGCAAGAGCGATAAGGATTGAGGGTATAGCAATACTCCATTCAATATGTGACTCAAACGGCACGCCGTCTGAGGTGACCAGGCTGCTGAACGGAAGAAAACCTGAGAACACAGAACCGAAGGCCAGGATCATAAGCGGAATGGTCATGGTTGCCGGAGATTCATGCGGTGTGTGCTCGTATTGCCTGTCATGCCCGTGGAATATTGAAAAATAGAGCCTGAACATGTAGAATGCCGTAAGTCCTGCCACAAGATACTCGATGGCAAACAGCACCTTGTCATGGTGGAAGGCTGCGGTAAGTATCTCATCCTTGCTGAAGAAGCCTGAAAGCGGAGGCAGACCTGCAATGGTGAGGCAGGCGATGAGGAAGGTGATATTTGTTATCGGCAGGTGTTTCCTGAGTCCTCCCATCTCAGTCATGTAATTGCTGTGCACGGCATGAATGACTGAGCCGGCACCAAGGAACAGAAGGGCTTTGAACATTGCATGGTTGAACAGATGCCAGTTTGATGCCATAAAACCAAGACCGTCATGTCCGCCGTAACCCGAGACACCGAGGCTGAAGATCATATAACCTATCTGCGAGATCGTGGAGTAGGCGAGTACCCTCTTGATATCCGTTTGTGTGGTGGCTATCACGGCAGCAAACAGGGAAGAGAAAGCTCCCACCCATGCTATGATATGCAGTGCCTCGGGAGCTGCGAAATAATAAACCGGGAACATCCTGGCAACAAGATAAACACCTGCTACAACCATTGTAGCAGCATGTATGAGGGCAGAGACAGGTGTCGGGCCTTCCATGGCATCAGGAAGCCAGATGTGCAGGGGGAACATGGCTGACTTGCCTGCGCCTCCCACGAATATAAGGATCATTGACCATGTCATGACCGACATCCCGAGAAAGACAGCTCCGCCGGTGCTTGTGATTGCCGGTCCGTTCAGGTCGGTAAGGGTCACAAAATCAAATGTTTTTGTAGTAAATGACAGAATCAGGATACCGATAAGGAATCCCATATCAGCAAACCTGGTGACAATAAATGCTTTCTTCGAGGCAGCAACAGCGCTTGGCCTTGAATAATAAAATCCGATCAGCAGATAAGATGAAATACCGACAAGCTCCCAGAAAATGTACATCTGGAAGATGTTTGTAGCGACAACCAGACCCATCATTGAAAAAGTGAACAGGGAAAGGAAAGCGTAATACCTCTCAAAGCCTTTCTCACCTTTCATATAACCCAGGCTGTAGATGTGAACCATGAATGAGACAGTGCTGATCACCACAAGCATCATCACCGAGATCGGGTCCAGAAGAATACCGATATCAATATGGAGATGATCTGTGAGTGTAAGCCAGGTGGTGTTGCAGGCAATTACCTTCTGAAAAATCCCATCGGCAAGGCCGGCTCCCCAGAAATACCTGATAGCAGTTGCATATGAGAGAGCTGTAACTATTGCCAGGCCAGTTGTGCCCGTAAGCCCTGAAATACGTGCTTTAAGCTTCATCCCGAAGAAGCCCAGCACAATGAAGGCGACGAAGGGGACAATTAGAATCCAAACTGTATATCCGAAATCTGCCATCTCTGCTCTTCTTTATCAGTACTTTAATTCGTTTACGTTTTCAACATTGATATTGGAGAACCTCCTGTAAATGCTGATTATTATTGCAATGGCGACAGCTGCTTCCGAAGCGGCAACGGCAATTACAAAGAGGCTGAAAAAATGTCCGTCAAGCTTGGCGGGAAAGAGATATCTGTTGAAGGCCAGAAAATTGATGTTCACGGAGTTAAGAATGAGCTCAGTTGACATCAGTATGGTTATAAGGTTTCTCCGGGTAAGAAAACCATAGATGCCGGTAAAGAACATTACCGTCGCCACGATGATGTAAAACTCCAATGGAATGCCTTGGTTCATATAGTTTTCAGTTTACTTGTTTTTTTCTTCATCTTTGGCAGGACTGCCCTTCTTGGCAATTACAATGGCGCCTATCATTGCAGCCACCAGCAGCACGGAGATGACTTCAAACGGCAGTACATATCCGTCGGTGCCTGTTCCGAGCAGGCTCTTTCCTATCACATTCATGTTTACCTCAAGGGCAGCGGCAGTGTCAGCAGCAAAAGTATGCTTCAGAATTGTGGTAATGACCACGATAGCCCCGCCAATGACTGCAAGGGCTGTAAAGAGTGACTTCTTCCATTCAATTGGTTCAAACTTATGGCTTATCTGGCTGGTAAGCAGAATTGAAAATATTATCAGCACAACTATACCACCGGCATAAAGCGTCAGCTGAACCGCAGCCAGGAACTGGTAATTAAGCAGGAAGTAGAGACCTGCCGTGGCTATCAGTACAAACAGGAGCGACACCGCTGCACGGAGGATCCTCCGGCTGGTAACCGTCAGCACTGAAAAAACGATGATTGCAATCGCAAAGACTGCGAACATTATCTGATTGCCTTCCATTACGCGACTCCTTTCATTAGTTTTGACCCGGGCTGGTTAAGTATCTTGGTGAGCTTCGTGCGGTCAAATACCGCATGCTCAAATTCCTGTCCGAAAGCAAGTGCCTGCGACGGGCAGGTCTTGACACACAGACCGCAGAAGGTACACATCCCGAGATGATAAATGTGCTTGTCGATAATTCTCTGTTTCTTTCCTTCCTCATTGGTTATGGAGGCAGAGATGATCTCAATTGATCCGTTGGGACAGTTAATCTCACAGATACCGCAGCCGGTGCATTTATGCTCATTATGTTCATCGTGAGGCATTATAACCTCACCCTTAAACTTGTCAAACATCTTCAGCTCCTTCCGGTTATTCGGATACTGCTGGGTCCATGTTGTTCCCGGCTTGAAGAAATATTTGCCCGTGACGCTTAAACCCTTCAGAAGGGAGATCACCCCGTCAATGATGCTCTTTATATATCTGATAAAACTTTTCATTAGCTTTCTTTCAGTTTTGTTTCATGTTCTTACCAGTGCCATCCGATAAGTACCAGAAAGGCCATCAGCAGGAGGTTGAAGATATTAATCGGAAGCAGGAATTTCCACTCCAGTGTCAGCAGCTGGTCTATCCTTAGTCTCGGGAAGGTCCATTTCAGCCACATCATAATAAATACCACGCCGAATGATTTTCCGAGGAACCAGAAGAAAGGAGGGATAAAATCCATCACTTTGTTAAATCCGTCCCAGCCGAATACATGCAGCGGCATCCAGCCGCCAAGGAACACCGTGGTGGCAATGGCAGCGACAATGAACATATTAATATATTCAGCAAGAAAGAAAAGGGCGAACTTGATACCTGAATACTCTGTATGGTAACCGGCAGTAAGCTCTGATTCAGCCTCGGCAAGGTCAAACGGGCCCCTGTTTGTCTCGGCCGTGCCGGCAATGATGTAGATCACGAATGCAATCACTGCAGGAATATGTCCCTGTGAAAATGAACCATCCCCATCTCTGGGCTTCAATCATCTCCGAGAGCTGCATTGTTCCTGCCAGCACAACCATGGTTACAAGCGCCAGGCCCACAGAGAGTTCATAGCTCACTATCTGTGCGCCGCTTCTCATTGCACCAATCAGTGAATACTTGTTGTTGCTTGACCAGCCGGCCAGCAGGACACCGATGACTCCCATTGAGGATACTGCCATCAGGTAGAAAACACCGATATTAAGGTCTATGGCCTGAAGACCCTTTGCGAAGGGCAATGCTCCGATGGCCATAATTGAAGCAACAATGACTATGAATGGAGCAAGATTGAACAAAATTTTATCCGCATTCTTGATCGGAACAAGCTCAACAAACAGAAGCTTCACCAGGTCAGCGACCGTCTGGAACATACCTCCGGGGCCAACCCTGTTCGGACCCAGCCGGTTCTGCATGAGAGCACATACCTTTCTCTCTGCTATTACCAGGAACAAACCCTACAAGGGCAAAGAAAATAAGTATCGCCAGTCCGATGATTATCATCTCAATGGCTACAGCCCATCCCGGGCGACATCGACGCGCGGAGGCTGCTGTCTATCCATTGAGTGAATGATGTAAGATCGTATATACTAAACTCCATATCAGGATTCTGTTATTTTTATCTGTCAATATCAGGAATGACAAGGTCAAGTGAGCCGTTGATGGCTACCAGATCCGCTATCTTGAAACCTCTTGCCAGTATGTTCAGCGGGGCAAGATTAACGAAGTTGGGCGATCTGAACTTCACCCTGTACGGATTTTTGTTCCCGTCACTCACTATGAACACTCCAAGTTCACCACGTGCTGTCTCAACACTCTGCCAGTACTCTCCCTCGGGTAATTTTATCACAGGCTTCATCTTCTCGGCATAAGGACCCTCAGGAATGTTGTCAATGAGCTGTTCAATAATGTTCATTGACTCCCACATCTCATCCATCCTTACCTTGTACCTGTGAAAGGAATCTCCTTCATTATAAAGTATCTCTTTGAATGTGACCTTGTCATAGGCGCTGTAAGGATTATGCTTACGTATGTCGCATGAGAAACCTGAAGCACGGCCGACAGGACCCGTCAGTCCCCAGGCTATGGCATCCTCACGGTTAATTGTACCGAGACCTTTAACACGTTCCTGGAAGATGACGTTACCGGTAAGAAGACGGTCATACTCAGGCAAAGTCTTCCGGAAGTACTTTATGAAGTCTTTGGTTCTTTTCTGAAAGTTGGGATGTATGTCATTCATAAGTCCGCCGGGACAGTTGTAGCTGACAATCATTCTTCCGCCGCATGTCTCCTCGAAGATATCCATCACCAGTTCGCGGTCCCTGAGTCCGTAAAAGAAGCAGGTCAGACCGCCCAGGTCCATCCCGTAGGTAGCCCAGAAAAGCTGGTGTGACTGGATCCTTGTAAGCTCGCTGAGTATGGTTCTGATATATTTTACCCTGTCAGATACTTCAATGCCAAGGGCTTTCTCAACTGCGAGGCAGACTGCTTCGTTATTGATGTGAGCCGACAGGTAATCCATCCTGTCCGTCAGGTGAATGATCTGAGGGTAGGTGAGGCTTTCGCACATCTTCTCGATACCGCGGTGGACATAGCCTATATGCGGTTCCACATTCAGCACCATCTCGCCCTTAAGCGATACAACAAGCCTTAACACACCGTGCGTTGACGGGTGCTGGGGCCCCATGTTTATTATATATTCCTCCTCTTCCAGAGGAACGTTTTTTACAGCTTCCTCCATAATCTATTTGGCAAGAATATTAATGTCGTCCTTATAGTCTTTCCTGAGCGGGATAACCCCACGTGCTGTCAAGAAAGAGCCGTCGCAGGTCGGGATGCCCCCTGAACTTAATACCGAGGAGGTCATAGACTTCTCTCTCATGAAAATCAGCTGCCGGCCAGAGGGAACAGAGTGAATCGATTTCAGGATTCTCCCTGTCCGATACCTTTGTTTTCAGGACGATCATATGATTGTAAACCGTTGACCTGAGATGATACACCGTTCCAAGTTCTTTACCCGAGGTCCATACCGCTGATACACACCAGCATATCGAACAGGGTCTCATTGTTCTGTTTGAGTGCGGTGGCTGCTGAAACAAGAAGTTCAGGCGCCACAGTGATCTCAACGAATTGCTTCCCCTGGACTATTCCGGACCCGGGAGCAAGCGCGGCTGCAGAGGCAGCAAGCTGTATATTATCCATCAGTCTGTTACTTAATGTCGTGTGACTTATTGCGTCGCTTCCTTGATTTCATGGTCTCTGTGTTGATCTTCCTTTGCAGCTGAAGCATGCCGTAAAGAAGAGCTTCCGGACGGGGAGGGCAGCCCGGGACATAAACATCTACCGGAATAATATTATCTGCACCCTTGACAACACAGTATGAATTAAGGAAAAACGGTCCGCCTGATACTGCGCAGGCTCCCATCGCCAGTACATATTTGGGCTCTGACATCTGTTCGTAGAGCAGTTTCAGCACAGGAGCCATCTTATTATTTATGGTGCCGGCAATGACAATCAGGTCAGCCTGCCGCGGGCTGGCACGGTACACTTCCATACCGAAACGGGCGAAGTCATGCCGCGGTGCACCTGTAGCCATCATCTCGATACCGCAACAGCTGGTGGCAAATGTCAGCGGCCAGAGTGAGTTCCTGCGGCCCCAGTTTATGACATCATCTATCGTTGAAAGGAATACGTTTCCACCTAATTCCTTCAGTTTTTCCAGGGTTTCGTTATCCCTGAACTCATCGTTCTTTATTCCTTTTATTCCCATGTGAGCGCGTGTTTTTTCCAGGCATAAGCAAGCCCGAGACCGAGGATGATCATGAAAATCACGATCTCGGCGAATGCCACCATACCCATCTCTTTCATTACCACGGCCCAGGGAAACAGGAAGACAGTTTCCGCGTCAAAGACAAGGAAGAGGATCGCGAACAGATAGTATCCTACGTTGAACTGCAACCAGGTAGTCCCTTTTGTCGGGATACCGCATTCATAGGGGTCGAACTTGTTAGGGGCAAACGATCGCGGAGCCACAATGCCTGAAAAGATCAGAACAGCTCCGACGAAAATGGCCCCAACAAGAAAACAGGTTAACAGGGCTTGGTTATCCATTAATCAAGAATTTTTTGGTTTTTGAAGATCGGTCACAAAGTTATCCGTACAGGATTTCAGCGGGCTAAAATATAATATTTATCACTATTGTGAAATAAAAAACAGAATAAGGATAAGAAATTAATTTATCTGTCAGGGGGCTCTGCCGGTTAAGGCATCAGCAGCATGCTGTCGCCGTAGCTCAGGAACCTGTAGCCTGCTGATAGTGCGTGACTGTAGAGATCTTTCCAGGCTTCACCCGTAAAAGCTGCAACAAGGAGCAGAAGGGTGCTGCCGGGCTGGTGATAATTGGTAACCATTCCGCCAATAATCCGGAACCTGTAACCGGGAACAATGATTACACCGGTTGTCGCTTCCAGAACATCCGTGTTTTTCTGTTCCATCATTTTTATCAGATTATCAATGGAGGACTCCGGAGTAATCTGAGTATCATTATTGTAGGGTTCCCACTGTGAAACGTGCGGAATGCCTTCCGCAGGCCACCGGCCTTCTGCCCACTTGATTCCCAGCCAATAGAGGCTCTCAAGGGTCCTGACGGTAGTAGTTCCCACTGCAACGATTTTTCGTCCTCTTAGCGCATGCAAAGTATCTCTGGTGACAAAGAAATGCTCCGTATGCATCTGGTGGTCGGATATCTTCTCGGATTTGACCGGCCTGAATGTTCCGGCACTGACATGCAGTGTTATTTCTGCAATCCCGATGCCTTTGTCTCTCAGAGCCCCCAGGACAGAGGATGTAAAATGAAGTCCTGCTGTCGGAGCGGCCACAGACCCGTTAACGCGGGCATAGACGGTCTGATAGGTTACGGCATCGCTTTCCTCATCACTTCTCCCAAGGTAGGGTGGGACAGGCACATGTCCCATTGCTTCAAGCACCTCGCCGAAAGATATCCGGTCATCATCCCATGTAAACCTGACTGTGAATGTGTCGCCGGCGGCTTCCAGTTTTTCAGCAAAAAGGGTTTTGCCTGACTTTTCATGAACGAACTGTCCGCGGAGTTTTCCTGCCTTCCACCTTTTCAGATTGCCGATGAGACACTTCCATTCGACAGGACCGGCAGAAGCAAGGTTTTGTGAAAAATCGCATGGTTCATGCGGCTCAAGACAAAAGATCTCTATTGCAGCTCCGCTCTCCTTGACGAAAAGAAGTCGTGCCCTGATGACCCTTGTATTGTTGAAAACGAGCAGGTTATCGCGATCAATCAGGGAAGGAAGCTCTTTGAATATCCTGTCGGAAATATTCTTTCCGTCCCACACCAGCAGCTTTGATGCATCTCTTTCCGGCAATGGATATCTGGCTATTCTCTCCTGGGGGAGATCATATTTGTACTCGTCTGTCCTGATGTCTCCCGGGTGGTTCTTCATTACTGGCTTATTGCGGCCAAAATTAGCTATTTTTGATAATTATTTGAGCCGAATGACACCTAAAAGACCCTCAGAAGGAAGAGAGCCCAGGGTTGTGGATCTGCATCTGAAAAGCGGATACAACCAGGGTGACGCTCTTGACAGGCAGCTTGCCAGGTTCAGGGGAGAGATGGACAGTGCCATCAGGGCAGGTGCTGCTGAGATTGTTTTTATTCACGGCGGCGGTATCGGCAAACTGAAGGATGAAATAAGGCGGATTATTGGAGAAGATTACCCCTCATGCAGTTGCCAGGATGCCCCGTTCGGCCGTTACGGAGTCGGCGGTGCAACCTTAATCGTAATATCGCGCCGGTAGAGACATAACGTATTGACAGACCGCAGAGACAGGTCTCAGTCCTGTCTCCGGCGCAGACGACAAATGATTGACCCGATGACCGGAATTCACGTGATATTTAGTATTTTTGCATCCTGGCAGGCCGTTTCGTCGCCCCGACGATAAATGTCGGGGAGGAAAGTCCGGGCAACAGAGAGCACCATCCTTCCTAACGGGAAGATGTCCGAAAGGGTATAGCAGTGTAACAGAGAATGACAGTCACGCCTCACGGCGGGGAATTGGTGAAAAGGTGAGGTAAAAGCTCACCGGTTCCGGTGGCGACACCGGGAGCCGTACACCTGATGGGTTGAAAGACCATGTATACCGGCGCTTAAGGGCTGCTCGCCCGAGCCGGGGGGTGGGTCGTATGAGCCCGCAAGCAATTGCGGGACAAGATAAATGACGAAACTGATGCATAATCCTCTTGCAGGATGCCGCATCACGACAGAATCCGGCTTACAGGCCTGCCTCTGAAATAAAAATGCCACCCTGAATGAGTGGCATTTTTATATGTACCAATTGGCCTTGTCTGTTCCGTTGAGACAGGTCTCAGATCTGTCTTTACGGCAACCGGAGGTTTAATTGATCTTGAATACTGAATCTTCCAATGGCTTGTCAATCTCAACCAGTGTAAAGGTCATGCCTCCCAGCTCCATCCCGTTGACCATCTGCTTTATGACCTTTGGAAACTTGACACCGTTGACGTCCATATACTCATTTACATATGACTCAACCTCCATCTCCTGACCCATCTGGTTCACCATTGCGGTTGTTTTCACAGTCAGGAAGCTCTCCTTGTCTATGAAAGCTCCTGTGACTGTTCCTGCCTCGTCAGTTATCGAAAGTTTGTAGGCAGGTTTACCGTTGACATCTTCCACACCATCCAGCTTCACCCTGCCTGCTTTGAAATTATCAAGCATATGGTCGCGGAACATGTTGTAATCCTGTACACTTGCAAGCTGGTCTGCCGGTATCTCGACAGGGTCAGTAGCGCCGCTGAGAGGATTAATCATGTAACCCTTTTCCCCGTCAAAGGCGGTGATGATGTCCATCCCGCTGAAGGAAATGACTACCTTCACCTTGTCGGGTTTCTTAACACTGATGAAGATTGGCATATCAGTGCCCATCTGGCTTACGTTACCCTCAATATACAGGGTTGAAGCTTTCTCCAGTATCTCTGTTCCATTGGCTGCATAGTACTTGTTAATGATCTCGTCCAGCGTCTGGGCACTGCAGACTGATGCCACTAATAAAGCCGGTAAGAGAATGAATAATTTTTTCATAATATTTTGTTTTATTAATTAATTAAGATGTTTTAATTGTAGTTTTTATTAATGTAAATTTATTAAGCAGATTCTCAGCCAAAATAATGCGATATCTACTGACTTTCATGCTCTAAATTTAGTAATAATACTATTTGTCTCCAAGCCTGTATTTATAAATTTCATGCCAGCGTGCCGCAAGTTGCTTTCGTATCTCATCCTCGCGCGGGTTCGAACCGGGCTCGTAAAAAACCGTCCCGGAAATTTCTTCAGGAAGGTAATTGTCAGCGATAAAATTCCCTTCGAATTCATGAGCATATTTGTACCCCTTATGATAGCCCAGATCCTTCATCAGTCTTGTGGGTGCATTGCGGAGATGCAGCGGCACAGGCAGATCACCGTGCTCACGCACTGCACCTAAGGCGCTCTCGATGGCCATGTAGGCAGCGTTGCTCTTTGGCGAGGTAGCCAGGTAAACAGCTGTTTCGGAGAGGATTATTCTCGACTCCGGCCAGCCGACAAGATTGACGGCATTGAAGCAGGCCTGTGCCAGCAACAATGCGTTGGGATTGGCTATGCCGATGTCCTCCGCAGCCAGTATCACCATTCTGCGGGCAATGAACTTCACATCCTCACCGCCTTCAACCATTCGTGCCAGCCAGTAAACAGCAGCGTTGGGATCAGAGCCCCTGAGCGATTTGATGAAAGCTGAGATGATATCATAATGCTGCTCTCCGTTCTTGTCATACATTGCAAGGTTCTGCTGCACATGGCTGAGAACGATCTCGTCGGTGATGACAATCTCTTCACTGCCTTTCTCAGCCTCAAGCGACACTGTCAGCTCAAGAGCATTGTAAAGCTTCCTGGCATCACCGCCGCTGATGCGCATCAGCGCCTCATACTCCTCAACCCTGATCTTGTACTTGTAGAGGTAGTAATCGCTTGTCAGCGACTTGTCAACCAGTTCCTTAAGTTCTTCATCACCAAGAGGTTTAAGCACATAAACCTGGCATCTGGAGAGGAGGGGAGAGATAACTTCAAATGATGGATTTTCCGTTGTGGCGCCGATCAGCGTCAGTATCCCCTGCTCCACAGCCCCCAGCAGCGAGTCCTGCTGCGACTTGTTGAAACGATGTATCTCGTCAATGAACAGTATCGGGTTTGGTTTGCCGAAAAACTGCTGGCTCTTTGCCTTTTCGATGGTCTCCCGTACCTCCTTCACTCCGCTGCTTACTGCGCTGAGCTGGAAGAACGATCTTTCGAGCTTCACTGCCACAATCCGTGCAAGGGTCGTTTTGCCGACACCGGGAGGACCCCATAGGATAAAGGATGGAACATTGCCTGACTCAATCACCTTCCTTAGAACACCTTCAGGTCCAACAAGATGGTCCTGACCAACAAATTCATCAAGTGACTTTGGTCTTAACCTGTCTGCAAGTGGCTGATTTGAAAACATATGGCTCTTTGGCAAATTCGGCTGCAAATTATCACAAATTCGCGTGCAGAGGCATGTCCGGCGCCATTTTTCAGGAAAATTATTTTCTTTAAATGAAATTAATTAATACTTTTAGCAATTAAATTCCAGTAAATTGGTTCTTATTAAAGAAGAAACTAATTTGTAGCAGGAACTTTGCAAATTTTTGGACACTATGAAAAAACCTCTGCTGATTACCATTATCGTTCTGGCAGTTCTGCTGATATTACCGGCGGTCAGCTTCCTCAGATGGGCCTTCCAGGAAAAGAAACCTGTTAATGTCGTCATTCTTGACAAGACGGTTCCCACTCTCGAAAGGCTGGGGCATCGGTCCTTCGTCTATGCCATGACCAACGACCGTTTTGTCAAAAAAGGAAAGGGCGGCAGTTTGTCAGCATCAAAAGACTATTTCGGGTTTGTACCGATGAGACCGGTCAGGGAGAAACAGTTCAGAAAAAGGGATTTCCGTCTGACTGAGCTGATTGATCTGGCAGAAAACAATGATGCTCTCTATTATACAGATACTTACGGGGTATTCTTCAACGACTGGTACCAGGGTATTAAAGAAAGCGCGCCGGTCACGGAAGCTTTACGGAGGACTGAATAATAATGACTACCTCCTTATGTCCGAGATGAAAAAACGGGAAAAGCTGGTCCTGGTCGAATACAACACATTTGATTACCCCACTGCAGACCTTGAGAGATTCAAAACAGAAGAGCTGCTTGGTATCACTTCCACAAAATGGATGGGACAGTATTATCCGAGCCTCGATACCGTATCAGCCCAGGGTGTTCCCGACTGGATGCCGGCATTATACAGGAAGCAGTACCAGAAACCATGGACCTTTACCAAACCCGGTGTGGTGCTCCTGAAGGAAAACAGCATTATTGTGCTTGAGGAAGGCAAACATCTGACCTCCCCGATGCCTGTTATTACTACGGCAAGCCCCTACACGGAGAAGTACAACCTTCCGCAGCTGGTCACGTTTGCCAACAGCTTTGATATTATTGATCCCGGGAAGAACACTATCGTTTCTTCCTTTAAACTCAATACAACACCTGTAGGTGACACCCTTCTGGCTCGCGAATGAGCTTACATCCGTCTTTCCTGCAGTGGTACAGGATGCTGTATCAGGACGTACATTCTATTTCTCAGGCGATTTTGCCAACAATGATATTCCTTTCTGGACTTCCAGGTTCATGAATATGGACAAAAAGGCAAAAACATTCTTCTACTCAGATAATGAGAATGACAGCAAGAGATTCTTCTGGGTTTATTATAAACCGCTGGTGACGGGGATATTCAGTGAATATCAAGCCACCATGAAAGGGAAGTGAATTGACAACTAATTAAGGAACAGGCCTCAGGCCTGTTTTTTATTTGTATGAAAGCGACCATCATCCAGACTGATCTGAGATGGGAGGATAAGAACGCCAACCTGTCACACATTTCTTCCCTTCTCAAAGGCCTCGCCGGCAGTGACACGGATCTGGTGGTTCTTCCGGAGATGTTTACCACGGCTTTCTCCATGGATCCATCACGCCTCGCTGAGACTATGGAAGGACCGACGGTTCTCTGGATGAAGGAGAGAGCCTTATCAGGCGGTTTTGCATTATGCGGATCGGTTATTATCAGGGAAGACAATAAGTTTTTTAACCGTATGCTCTTCATCACACCGCAGGGAGAAGTGACTGTTTATGACAAGCGGCACCTCCATTCGATGAGTGGAGAGCATACTGTTTACAGTCGTGGTAACGAGAGAATTATACGCAGTTACCGGGAGTTTAACTTTAATCTGCAGGTGTGTTATGATCTGCGGTTTCCCGTATGGTCGCGCAACAGGGGTGACAGTGATGTTATTATCTATTCAGCAAACTGGCCTGTCGTCCGCAGCCATGTCTGGAAAACACTCCTCGTAGCACGTGCAATTGAGAACCAGTGTTATGTTATTGGCGTAAACAGGGTAGGGACTAATCCTGACGGCACTTCCTATTCCGGCGACTCTGTAATAATCAGTCCCAGAGGAGAAACACTTGCTTCTCTTGAGCCTTTTGCTGAAGGTGTGGTAACTGCTGATTTATCAAGGGAGGCTCTTGACAAGTACAGGGCAGACATGCCTATCTGGCGCGATGCCGACCCGTTCACTCTGCTTTAGCACAGAGCATAGAGCACAGAGCATGGGGCAACGGGCAACTCCTCAACCCTTCAACCCTTCAACCCTTCAACCTATCAACCTATCAACGCATTACAAAGCACCTCCGCCGGATGCAATGCAACCCGGCCGGTCCCATCCTTGATATGGTGCCTGCAGCTTGTCCCGGGTGCGACCACGACCGTCTCCTTCGACGCTGCCCTGACATCAGGGAAGAGCACAAGCTCTCCAACTTTCTGCGAGAGGTCGTAGTGTTCCTTCTCATAGCCGAAGGCGCCGGCCATTCCGCAACATCCTGAGGGTATCTCCCTGACAGTGAAGCCTGAAGGTATGCTCAGCGCCTGGATTACCGGTGCAGATGTGACTATCGCTTTTTGCTGGCAGTGCACATGGACAAGCACTTCAGTACTGTCATTGCGGAACATTTCCCTGGTGATCTTTCCTCTGGAAAATTCCCTGACAAGGAACTCCTCTAACAGCATAGTGTTCTCAGCCACTTTCAGCGCCTTGCCGCGGTAGGTTTCACCTGCAAGATCAGGGAACTCATCCCTGAAACCAAGTACTGCCGAAGGCTCCAGTCCTACCAGCGGCCTGTCAGCGCTTATAATCGGTTCAAAGACCTCAATATTATTGATTATCAGCTTCTTCGCCTTGCGCAGGAATCCTTTTGAAATATATGTTCTTGCGCTGGGTGAGTGCCTGACAGTCAGTACCCTGTATCCCAGCCCGGTAAGAAGTTTCACCGCGCTGATACCAACATGCGCATCATTATGGTCTGTGAATTCATCAATGAAGATGTACAACTCACCAACTGGCTTGACAGGATTAATCCCTTTAAGATTTTTTCTGAGCCACCTGGTGAGTGTCACCGGCGCCAGGAGTGGGATACTGCGGGCTGTGGCAAATCCGGTTATCTTCTTTATTATCAGTGATGTGACCTTGTTGGTGGCAAAGAAGTTGAAGATCCCGGGAATCAACGAAAAGAACCTGTAGATCTCCGGGAGCGAGGCTATCAGGCCAGAGCGCAGCGGAGCCCCGTGGCTGTCGTTATAATGCTGAAGGAACTCCGACTTCAGCTTGGCCATATCCACACCTGACGGGCACTCGCTCTTGCATCCCTTGCAGGCCAGGCAGAGATCAAGAATGTCATGCATCTCGCTGCTGTCCCATGGATCCTTCGTGTCGGCATTGAGCATCTCCCTTACAATGTTGGCCCTTGCCCTTGTGGTGAGGCGTTCATCTCCAGTGGCCATGTAACTCGGACACATTGTACCGCCAATGACGCTGCTCTTGCGGCAATCACCTGACCCGTTGCACTTTTCAGCAGCCCTTACCACACCGCCTTCAGCCGAGAAATCATACCATGTCTTCAACTCAGGTGTAGCTCTTCCGGGGACATATCTCAGTGATGTGTCCATAGGAGGAGTGTGTATGATCTTGCCGGGATTCAGGATTCCATGCGGGTCGAATGATTGCTTTATCTTTTTGTTAAGCTGATAGTTATGCTCTCCGATTATAAGAGGAATGAACTCACCCCTCAGACGGCCGTCGCCATGTTCACCGCTCATTGATCCACGGTACTTTTTAACTATCGCGGCAGTCTTCTCTCCGATGGTGCGCAGCAGCTTCACATCCTGAGGGTCTTTCAGATTCATCAACGGCCTTATGTGCAGCTCTCCGGTTCCAATATGTGCATGATAGACAGATTCTTTCCCGAATGAGGCAAGCATCTCTTCAATATCTGTCACGAAGTCGCCCAGCTTATCCACTGCCACGGCGCAGTCTTCTATGAGCGAGATCGGTTTGGCGTCGCCGGGCATGTTAGATAGGATGCCGAGACCGGCTTTGCGCAGATCCCATACCCTCTTTACATCACTGCCCCACACCGTGGGGAAGGCATATCCCAGTCCTTCCGCCCTCATCTCAGCCTCCATGGCTGAAGCGATGGCCGCTATTTCATCTTTGCCCTGTGCGCAGAACTCAACCAGCAGGAGGGCGCCCGGATCGCCTTCGATAAAGAACATGTTGCGTTTCTGGCTCTCCACGGTGGCGGCCAGGTTCAAAATGTTACTGTCCATCAGCTCCACCGCCCATGGTTTGTACTTCAACGCTATGAGATTAGCACGGAAGGCATCGTTGCGCCTGGTCAGATGGACACAGACGAGGGCTTTCACCGGTGGTGGCAGGGGCACAAGACCCAGCTTCGCCTCGGTGACTATTGCCAGTGTACCCTCAGATCCGCAAATAAACCTCGCCAGATTGACAAGCCTGCCGCTGCCCGGTGTAAACGGCTCGCTGTAAAGAAGGTCGTCAAGGGCGTAGCCCGTGTTTCGCCTCGGGATCTCTCTTCCGGGGTAATCAAGCATGATCGAGTCTCTGTTGGCCTTATCGTCCATCATGGCTTTGATCCCCCTGTATATTTCACCTTCGGCTCCTTTAAGGGCACATTTACTGGATTAGTTCATCAGTCGTGGCAGGGCCGAAGACAGCTTCCGAACCGTCGTGGAGCAGGACTTTGACTTCAATGATATGATCCCTGACGGAGCCATATACGACAGAATGCAGGCCGCAGCCATTGTTGCCGATCATGCCTCCAATATTGCATCTGTTTGATGTGGATGTCTCAGGCCCGAAGAGAAGCCCTTCATTTTTCAGGATGGCGTTCAGCTCGTCCGGGACAACACCCGGTTCGAGTCTTACCCACCTCTCTTCCTTGTTTATCTCTATTATGCGTCCAAAGTGCCGCGACATATCTGCAACAATGCCTGAACCAACTACCTGGCCTGCAAGGGAGGTGCCGGCGGCTCTCGGAATGATGCCCACCCCGTGATCCGCTGCAAATGACAGAAGCTTTTTCAGATCTTCAGTGTGGGCCGGATAAAAAACTGCCACCGGCTCTTCCCGGTATATGGAAGCATCAGTGGCATACATGAGCCTGGAGGCTCTGTCGATCCTCAATTCACCTTCACATGAGGCTGCAAACTCCTCAAGTTCCTTAATTGTAACACTCATCTGCATTATCCGGAAATTATCATGTCAAAAATATAGAATTGAACCCACAGACCATAGCCGTAATGCCTGTTTTGAAAAAAAATTAGCTAAAATTTCAAAATCTGATTTTAATCATGGATTTGATCATGGTGCAGTTACACTTTTTTTTTCTACTTTTAACCCATCACAATTACTAAACTAAATTATTGATTGACAATGGAATTGCTTGAGCAGATCAGAATGAATGCCATAAGGCACAACAAAAGAATAGTGTTGCCGGAGGGTACGGAAGAGAGAACCCTTAAGGCAGCAGATGCCGTAATAGCTGAAAGTATTGCGCGCATTACCCTTCTCGGAGACCCTCAGGAAATTAAGGCGCTGGCAAAAAGCTTCGGACTGAAGAATATTGAAAAGGCAACTATCATTAATCCGGTCAGTCATCCGATGAAGGATAAGTACATTGATCTGATGGTCGAGCTGAGAAAGAGCAAGGGGCTGACGAGGGAGGAGGCTTCCAGACTCATTGAAGATCCTCTTTACCTGGGAGTGATGATGATAAAGAACGGCGATGTCGATGGTGAGGTGGCCGGAGCACGCAACACAACAGGCGATGTTCTCAGGCCTGCTTTTCAGATTGTAAAGACGGCACCGGGCATCTCAGTGGTTTCCGGGGCATTTATCATGATATTGAAAGACAAGGAGTTTGGTGCTGACGGAGTTATTGTTTTTGCTGACGGAGCGGTTCATCCTGATCCGACAGACAAAGAGCTTGCAGAAATAGCCGTATGCACCGCCCGCACCACAAAAACACTTTTAGGTGTTGAACCCAAGGTTGCCCTTCTCAGCTTTTCAACGATGGGAAGCGCCAGGCATGAGATGGTGGATAAAGTAGTGAGTGCCACCAGGATGGCAAAGGAGATGGCTCCCGAATTCATGTTCGAGGGTGAACTTCAGGCTGATGCTGCACTGATTGAAGCGATAGGCCAGAAGAAAGCTCCCGGAAGCAAGATCGCCGGCAAGGCTAACGTGCTTATCTTCCCTAACCTGGAATGCGGTAACATAGCGTATAAGCTTGTTGAACGTCTCGCTCATGCTCAGGCCATCGGACCGGTTCTGCAGGGCATGGCGGCGCCGATAAATGACCTCTCAAGGGGCTGCTCGGTAAGTGATATTATTAACGTTGTTGCCATAGCTGCAAACCAGGCAGCAGGCATGAATAAGTAACAGTGCACTATCATGATGATTCTTGTTCTTAACTGCGGCAGCTCCTCGATAAAGTATCAGCTGTTCAATATGTCTGACAGTTCGGAGGTCCTTGCCAAAGGCCTCATTGAACGTATCGGCATCATTGACGGAGTACTGACACACAAGCCTGCCGGAAAGGACCCGTATAAGGTTGTGCTTGACATCCCTGACCATACTGTCGGTATCAATATGGTCATGGAAGCTCTCGTTCATCCCGAACACGGCGTAATTAAAAACATTAACGAGATAAAGGCGGTAGGGCACCGTGTCGCACACGGAGGTGAAAACTTCAAGGAATCTGTGCTGATAAACGCCGATGTAAAACGGGATATTGAAAAGTGCGGTGAACTTGCACCCTTGCATAATCCGGCGCATCTTAAAGGCATCCTCTCATGCGAGAAGCTGCTTCCGGGCATACCCCAGGTGGCTGTCTTTGATACCTCGTTCCACCAGACTATGCCTGACTATGCGTACATGTACGCCATCCCGTACGAATACTATGAGAAGTACAGGATCCGCAAGTACGGGTTCCACGGAACAAGCCACAAGTTTGTGGCTGAAAAAGCCTGCAGGCTCCTTAATATGGACTTCCACAGTACGAAGATCATAACATGCCATCTTGGCAACGGAGCCTCCATCACTGCCATAGAAAACGGCAAGTCGATTGACACTTCAATGGGATTCACTCCTGTCGACGGACTGATAATGGGTACCCGTACCGGTGAGATTGATCCCGGTGTGCTTCTGTATCTTGCTGAAAAAGAGGGACTGAGCGTCAGCGGTGTGAATAACATGATCAATAAAAAAAGCGGTGTGGCAGGTATCTCACAGCTGTCATCAGATATGAGGGACCTTGAGGCCGCAGCCGGTGAAGGCAATCCCAAGGCTATACTTGCCCTTAATATGTATTCCTATAAGATCAAGAAGTTCATCGGCGCCTATGTCGCTGCACTGAACGGCCTTGACCTGCTCGTCTTCACCGCCGGTGTCGGCGAAAATGACATCAACTCCCGCAAGATGATCTGCACCGGCATGGAATACCTGGGAATAGAGATCGATGATGACCAGAACAGGAAGGCAAGGGCAAAAGACCTTCTGATATCCAAACCTTCCTCGAAAGTTAAAGTTATAGTGATCACCACGGATGAAGAATTTGTCATTGCTTCAGACACTCAGGAAATAATTGAGAAGTTAACCAGTTAAACCCTCTATATCATGGTATTAAAACACCTCTCAGAACTCAAGGAACTGCTTGTTGACAAACCGACCCGGAGATTAGTCCTTGCGGCAGCTCAGGATCATAATTCACTGTCTTCAGCTTTGCAGGCAGCACAGGATGGTTTTATCGAACCTATCCTTGTCGGCGACAAGGAAGCTGTGCAGTATCTGGCTGGTCAGTATAACCTTGACCTGACAGGTGTGAGGATGATCCATGAGCCGGATACTGATATGGCGGTGGAGATAGCCGTCAAGATGGTCCGAAGCAATCAGGCAGACATACTTATGAAGGGTCAGGTTGGAACATCGTCACTTCTCAAGGCAGTGCTTAACAAGGAATGGGGCCTGAGATCAGGTGCTCTCCTGTCACACTTTGCCCTGTTTGAGGTGGAGGCTTATCATAAACTGATTGCTGTGACTGACGTTGCGATGAACATTGCACCGAACCTGCAGGACAAGATCTCCATTGTGAACAATTCGGTGGAGTGTCTCAACAAGCTGGGTATTGATATGCCCAAGGTTGCAGTTCTTGGTGCTGTTGAGATGGTCAGCGAGAACATGCAGGCCACACTTGATGCCGCACTGCTGTCAAAGATGAACCAGCGTGACCAGATCAAGCATTGCCTCATCGACGGTCCTCTGGCTTTTGACAATGCCATCAGCCTCGAGAGCGCGAACTCATAAGGGTATCCGAAGCGATGTGGCAGGCGATACTGACCTGCTGCTGATGCCTGATATTGAAGTGGGTAACGTACTTTATAAGTCACTTGTATTCTTTGCCCATGCCGGCGTGGCTGCAGTGATCCTCGGTGCGACAGCACCAATTGTACTGACATCCAGGAGCGACTCTGACCAGGCAAAGTATTACAGTATCCTTCTTGCAGCTGCCATATCAAAAACAGAATAGCATGATCACCAGCCTCAGGCAGATGGCAGACACTGTCAGGTCATCAGGACGAAGCCATAAGATTGCAGTCGCCTGGGCACAGGATCCGAACACTGTTGGATCTCTTCATAGGGCTGTCAATGAGGGCTTTGCGGAAGCTGTGATGATAGGCAGAAGAGACCGGATAATCAAGACATGCCTTGAAACTGGCGCGGACCCGGAGCGCTTTTCAATTGTTGAAGCAGAGAGTGAAAAGGACGCTGCCGAACTTGCTGTCAGTATGACTGTTTCAGGTGAGGCTGATATTGTTATGAAAGGACTCGTCGGCACGGACAAGTTCCTCAGGGCTGTGATGGACAAGGAACATGGCCTTCTGCCACCAAAGGCGGTGATGAGCTATGTCTGCGCCATCGAGATACCGGCCTATCACAAGCTTCTTTTTGTTACCGATACTGCTGTGATACCATTCCCCGATCTTGATCAGAAGGTAGCCATGGCCGGATATGCCATCACGATGGCAAAAAAGTTCGGCATAACCAAACCTTCGGTGGCACTTATCGGAGCATCAGAGAAGGTAAGCAGCCACTTTCCCAGCACTCTCGACTATTCGGTCATGTGCAAGATGGCAGAGAGGGGCCAGATACCGTCATGTGTCATGGACGGGCCTGTTGATCTCTTTCTGGCCTGCGATCCGGCCAGCGTCAGGATAAAGGGTGTGGATACACCACTGGCCGGTGATGCCGATATACTGCTTTTCCCGTCACTTGAGGCATGTAATCCTTTTTACAAGGGCCTGATGCTTTTCGGCGGGGGTGAGCTTGCCGGAATGATCTGCGGCACCTCTAAACCGGTGGTGCTCATGTCAAGAAGTGAAAGCGAACTCTCAAAATATTACTGTGTTGCACTTGCCTGCATGATGGCCAGCAAAAAACGACAAAAACTGATGGGAAATAGACTTATACTGGCTGTAAATCCCGGATCTACCAGCACTAAGCTCGCATTGTATGACGCTGATAAGCAGCTCTTTGAGAAGACACTGAGGCATACTGCGAAAGAGCTTGGAAGGTTTCAGGAGAATGGTTGATCAGCTGAGTTTCAGGCATGATATTATTATGAAGGCACTTGAAACTGAAAAGACGGACCTGAAGAATATTATAGCAATTGTTGGGAGAGGGGGATTGGTAAATCCCATTGAATCGGGTATTTATGAAGTCAATGACCTGATGAAGAAACATCTGTCGGAGGCGGTGAACGGCGAGCATGCCAGTAACCTGGGAGCACTTATCGCCAGGCGAGATCAAAAAGGACCTTCCTGCAGGCAAAGGCATATATCGTTGACCCTGTGGTTGTTGATGAACTGGAGCCGGTAGCCCGCCTCTCAGGTCATCCGGCTTATAAACAGAAAATCTATCTTTCATGCACTTAACCAGAAGGCTGTTGCACGGGTATATGCTGCCTCAGTTAGGTAAAGAGTATGAGGACCTGAATCTGGTCGTTGCTCACATGGGCGGAGGAGTAAGTGTCGGTGCCCACCGTAAAGGGAGAGTGATAGATGTCAATAATGCGCTGAACGGTGACGGACCATACTCACCTGAACGAAGCGGAGGGCTGCCTGCATTCCAGCTTGCTGAAATATGCTTCAGTGGGAGGTATACCCTTGATGAGGTGAGCTCAATGATTGCCGGCAAGGGAGGCATGGTGGCTTATCTCGGCACCAACAGTTTCATGGAAGCGTGTAAAAGGGCAGATGCGGGCGACGAGCAGGCTGCACTTATTGTGGAAGGTTGCAGTTACCAGATAGCCAAGGAGATAGGAGGCAATGTCAGCTGTCCTTTGCGGAAATGTTGATGCCATTATATTGACCGGAGGACTGGCATACGATTCAAAGCACGTGGAAAGGATCAGCGCCATGGTGAAAAAGATTGCGCCGGTTTATGTCTACCCTGGTGAGGATGAACTGAAGGCCCTGGCATTCAATGGCTTACTTGCCGTTACAGGAAGGATTATCCGTGAAGGAATATAAGGGGTAGAAGCAAGGTGCAAGGCGCAAGTCAGCAAGTGAAAGAGCTCTAAGTCTCCGTACTGCATGCTCCATGCCCCATGCTCCATGCCATGCTATGGCACGGATAGTGCCACAGGCAGAATTTTCCCATTAAAGAACTTATTCCCATTTAGGGCAAAATCCGCAATAAATGCTGCCATCTCTGCGGGTGAGACCGGGCGCATCAGCACCGGGGAAAGCCCTGCTGAACATCTCTGTCTGTACCGCACCCGGGCAGAGACAGTTGAATGAGATACCCCTGTCGGCATATTCTGCCGCAAGGCATTCGGTAAGAATTGCCAGTGCTCCCTTGGTAGCGCTGTAGAATGAGAGACCTGCAAACTTCAGACTGCCCTGAAAGCCTCCCATACTGCCGATGTTGACAACATGAGAACCTTTTGCGAAAAGAGGCATAAGCTCTGCAATCAGGGCAGCAGCTGCCGTAAAGTTAACGGACACCATTGATGCAATCTCATTTTCACTCTGTTCCGTGAATGGCTTATTCACAAGATGCCCGGCATTATTAATAAGAATGTCAATCATGCCCGGATCAACGCTGAGGTTATTTTTAAGCTCTCTGAGCGATGATCGCGGTCCGGCGATATCGATGGGTATTCCGGTTATATTTTTGTTCGGGCAGCCTTCGGCCAGGCTCCTGAGGGCTTCTTTGTTGCGTGCAAGTGCAATCAGTCGGTTCCGAGGGTCCGCGGCCAGTTTCATGACGACCTCCCTTCCAATGCCTGACGATGCTCCGGTGACAATGATATTCATTTTATTTTCAGTGTGTTGGAATGCGTTTGTGTTTTTTAGTCAAAGACACTTACTGTAAATATACTAATTTTGCTTTTATTTGTACCCTCTTTACAGGATTACGACACGATGAAGAAAATCTTTGTCATAATTGCAGGTATATTACTGAATACAAGTTTGTTCGGACAGACCGTAACAGAGCAGGAAAAGGCTGTGTATGATCCGCAGAATACTTTGACAGATCGGCCGTTGTCCAAACCTGATCAGCGACCGCCGCTCAGGGAGAGGTTGTTTTTCGGGGGCTACTTCGGGCTGCAGTTCGGAGACTATACAAACATAGAAGTATCTCCCACGATCGGGGTATGGGTGTTGCCGCGTGTTGCCATTGCTGCAGGACCGTCATTCCAGTATTATGCTACCCCATATATTGAAACCACTATTTACGGCGGTACCTCGTATGTTCAGCTCATGCTCCTGCGGGATCTGAATAATATCCTGCCAGTCGGCATTCACCTTGGTATCTACGGTCAGGCTGAGTATGAGGGACAAAGTCTTGATAATTCATATGTTTCCTATATCAGCGGCTTGCCGGATTCGGAAGGCAGGATGTACTCGGATGCATTTCTTCTCGGTGCAGGCATATCCCAGCCTCTGGGTGGCAGGGCATCCATAAACCTGAGTTTTCTCTGGGCTCTGAACCAGCCGGAGTACTATATCTATGATTCACCGGAGATAAGGGTAAGCTTTCAGTTTTAATTCAGATAAAGTAATATAGATTAATTATAAAACAAATATTTATGAAACTCGAATATAGTAAATTTGTTTCACTCGTATACACCCTTCACGAAGGTGACAGCAACGGTAAGTTACTCGAGACAGTTGAGGAGGCTGCTCCCCTGAATTTTGTTTTCGGAACGGGAAGGTTACTGCCGGCATTTGAAGAAAACCTGGCAGGCCTGGAAGATGGATCACTCTTTGATTTCCACCTCGATGCTGTTGATGCCTACGGTGAGAAGCGCGAGGAGATGCTTATCAGCCTTCCAAGAAATATCTTTGAAGATGAAGGAGTTCTGAGAAGCGAGATATGTTTTGTAGGTAATACCGTACCTATGATGGATTCGCACGGTGAACGGATGAACGGCATTGTGACAGAGATAGGTGATGATTTCGTGAAAATGGATTTCAACCATCCGCTGGCAGGCACTGACCTGCATTTCTCCGGCAAGGTCATTGGTGTGCGTGAAGCCACTCCGGAGGAGCTGGCAGGTCCGTCAACAGGCTGCTCATCATGCGGCAGCAGGACCAGCAGCGGTTGCGGCGGCTCCTGCGGTTGATGCACGAGGCACTGAGCATGCTTGTGATCCGCCTGGTGGCGAATGGCGGATGCGTTTGTCGGAGAGGCAGTCCCGCAAAGCGGTAGAGCATACAGCATTTAGCCTATCCCTGGCTGTTTCCTGGACTTTTCCAGCCTTTAGTGATTATCGCTGAGGGTTCCTGTCATTGTACACATAAGCTATGACACCGCACACCTGTCTATTGTCAGGGAAAGCGTCTTGTGAGCTATTGTAATCTGGTTTACCCCATTAAGTAAAATAAAAGATCCCAGCCATCAGGGCAGTTTTTATAATATAGCCAGAATTGAAAATTCCGGGATAGGGGAGATAACGTCTCCAAAAAATCGTTTCCTGACGACTTTAGATTATTCCAGATAATCTCAACCTAAATCTACTGCCAGATTCCAGTAATTAACCTTAAAAACAGACCGATTTACAAATGTAACCAAGTAAATCTGATTGGAATCACATTATATATATTTACAAATGTGACCAATACAAAGTTACGTCTGTAAATTATACTTGTAATCACTTATTTATAGTTATATATATCATAATATCAGCGATTTACATTGAATTACATACAATAATTGTTTATTATATATGGCCCTGTAAGGCCTTCATCGTTTAGAAATGAACGTATCTGTTAATATAAAACACATATAATCAGTAAATAATGACTTCTAAAGTCAATAATTAAATCACATAATTGGCGATATTAATTGCAGTGACCCTGGGATTCCGGAAGGAATATCTGGCAAATACTTATTGACAATTTAATACTTAATTACAAATGTGAATTGAATTAAATTACATATGTAAACAATACTTTATTTACATTTGTAACAAACACATTTCTATATGAAAGAGAGAATCCTGGCCTTTTTACAGAGTGAAAACAAAAGTGCTGCTCAATTTGCTGAGGAAATCGGGGTTCAGCCTTCCGGAATATCTCATATCCTCTCGGGAAGAAACAATCCCAGCCTTGATTTTGTGATTAAAATGCTGCACAAATATTCCTCATTGTCAGCAGAGTGGTTGCTGTTTGGTGGCGGTTCAATGTATAAATATGCCTCTCAGCCTACATTGTTTGATATTCCCCTGCCAGAGGTTGTTTCAGGAGTGGAGATCGCTGAAGGCACTGAGATGCCATCCGGTCCTGTTTCCTCTTCAAACAGTCCGGAAACACCATCAGAATGCCAATATTCTGAGGAATGATGAACATGGAAAGGACAAGATCCTGACAAAGGTATTGTTATTCTATTCTGACAAATCCTTCTCTGAATACAATCCTTCCTGAGAAAATCAGCTCAAATGTTCTACCTTTGCAGGCAGGTAGAGAGCTTCGATGAAAAAGAGGATAGAAGATTTTACTGTTACTGAAAACCGCCGGCTGAAAGACAGTTTCCATGTCCTAAAGCTTTCTCCTGCAACACCTTTGCCTGAAATCCTGCCCGGACAGTTCGTGCAGGCCCTTGTTACAGATAGCCCTGCAACCTTTCTTCGCCGGCCACTTTCCGTACATGATGTCGATGTTTCTGAAAACACTGTCTCACTTCTGATACAGATCGCCGGCAAAGGGACCGAGCATCTGGCAGGGCTGCAGCCAGGTGAAAAACTTAACATGATCTACCCGCTGGGTAACTCGTTCACCCTTCCGCAAAAGGGGGAGAACGTGCTTCTGACAGGTGGCGGTTGCGGAATGGCTCCTCTGTTTTACCTCGGCCGGAAGGTAATTGAATCAGGCGCTTATCCTCATTTTGCGCTTGGTTTTCGCAACCGGTCAAGGATCATCGGGCATGATGAGTTCAGCAGACTGGGGGAAGTACATCTTGCCACGGAGGACGGGTCGGAGGGATACCGCGGATTCGTCACAGGCATCCCGGCTTTCAGGGAGGAAAAATGGGACAGGGTTTACAGCTGCGGTCCCGAACCGATGATGAAAGCAGTTGCGGCCGAATGCCTTCGCAGGGATATTTTCTGCGAGGTGTCCCTCGAAAACCTTATGGCATGCGGCATAGGCGTATGCCTTTGCTGCGTGGTGCCAACCAACCTCTGGTAACCTTTGCACATGTACTGACGGACCGGTGTTTAACATACGCGACCTGAAATGGCAGACCTCAGTATAAAAATAGGAGCACTTCTCTTTAAGAACCCTGTGCTGATGGCTTCAGGCACCTGCGGTTACGGCTCTGAGCTGGAGGATTTTATAGATATTGCGGAGCTGGGCGGTATCATCGTCAAGGGAACCACGCTCGAACCCAGGGAAGGTAATGCCTATCCGAGAATGGCAGAGACCGCTTCCGGCATGCTGAATGCAGTCGGACTTCAGAACAAAGGCATAGATTACTTTGAAAAAAATATATATCCGCGTCTTTCACAGTATGATACCCATGTCATTGTCAATGTGAACGGCAACACAGTGGAAGATTATACCGAACTCTCCCGTCGTCTTGACAACCTGGAAGCCATACCCGCCATCGAGCTGAATATCTCTTGCCCCAACGTCAAGAGGGGAGGCATGATCTTCGGAACCAATCCCGATGCTGCAAGGGAAGTCATTGCCGCAGTAAGAAAAGTATATCACAAGACGCTGATAGTAAAGCTTTCGCCTAATGTCACTGACATAACCGAGTTTGCCCGTATCTCTGAAGGTGAGGGAGCTGATGCTGTCTCGCTGATCAATACCCTTGTCGGGATGGCTGTAGATGCGGGCACTATGAAGCCAAAGCTTTCCACTGTAACGGGAGGTCTCTCCGGTCCGGCAATCAAGCCGGTGGCTCTCAGGATGGTATGGCAGGCCGCAAGGGCAGTCTCAATCCCTGTTATCGGTATCGGAGGTATAATGAATGCCACGGACGCTCTTGAGTTTATAATGGCCGGGGCCACAGCGGTGCAGGTCGGAACAGCCTCTTTTATCGAACCCCGGACAGCAGTAAATGTCATCGCAGGAATAAATTCATTTCTTGACATCAGAGGGTTGACCTCGGTAAGCCAGATCACCGGAATTATTAATAGAAATTAAAGCCGTTTCACTTTAAATTTGTAAATTTAGGGGCGGAATTGGAATTTATTAACTTTAATATGATAACTTATCATGGCAGAAAATTTGCAAATTGACAATTTAGACAGAAAGATCCTGGATATTATCACCAAGAACGCCAGGATACCCTATCTGGAGGTAGCGCGCGACTGCAATGTGTCGGGTGCAGCGATACACCAGAGGGTCCAGAGACTTATACGGATCGGTGTGATAAAAGGATCGGAGTTCAAGGTCGACCCCGTAATGGTCGGGTTCAGAACCTGTGCTTACATAGGACTGTTTCTTGATAATCCCGGCAAGTACAAGGAAGTCATCAAGAAACTCAGGGATATACCTGAAGTAATTGAATGTCACTACACAACAGGTAACTATTCGCTCTTCATCAAGGTTTATACGCGTGACAACGAGCATCTGCGTGAGGTTCTTACTGATAAGATACAGGTAATACCAGGTGTAATGAGAACCGAGACCCTGATTTCGCTTGAGGAATCGATCAGCAGGCAGATACCGGTGTTGTCGAAATAAAACTTGTAGTCTATGCTGAAATCTGGATCTAATGTTTCGGTATTAGCAATCTTATTGCTGCCTTTACTTATGACAGGAAGTTGCGCCTTGTTCCCGGACGAGAATGATGATTGCGATGCAACAAAAATGATAGATGTAAGAGAACCAGTAATTTATCTTAGAACAGTTGTTTACCCGGGTACAATGAATGTTGATTTGGATATCACCTACCGTCTTGGTTCGGCGACCAAAATTGAGTTTAGCGGATCAATACAAAAAGTTTACTGCAGCGGAAAGAAAAGTGGCTATTTTACATACAGCCCTAATTTGTTTCCACTGGATTATACTGAAGCTGAATTGAAGGCAGGCTTATTCCTGCCACAGCCTTATCAGTACAAGTTTGCAAAACGATCTGGACAAGCTGATTGTTATCATTACCTGCAAGGCCTGGTTCAGTGATGGCAAGATTTTTGAAACTGACACTTACTCAGAAGAGTTTTTCTACAAGGATATCAAGTATGAGGTAAATCAGATGAAGTATTATATCAAGCTTGATTTCATTGACGAGACCTCTTCCTGGAAGCGAGTGACGTCATAATATGACCAGATCTGTAACCGTTAATTGCTGCTGAAAAGGACATTGCTAGGGTGGCTCTTCATGAACTGTCTTGATGCTACTTCATGGCAGGGATTATGCCGCCTGGCGGCGGCATGATCCGCTGAAGGGGATTCCTACAAAACAAACGATGCCGTCCCGACTGCGTCGGGACTTATCATTTGTTGTTTTCTTCGCGGAACTTAAGCACTGACGGCTTGATTCCGCTCTTCAAACAACAAATGCTCCTCTCGGAGCATTGTTTGTTTTGTGATCCAGCTGGGATTCGAACCCAGGACCCCATCCTTAAAAGGGATGTGCTCTACCAGCTGAGCTACTGAATCAGTCCCAATTTTTGCGAGTGCAAATGTAGGGCAAATAATTTTCCGATCAAAAAAATAATTGAATTTTATGGAAAATTGTAAAAAAAAATCCTGCGGGACTGATGACCCTGAATTGTAACTATCTTTATCCGCCATCATTGACAGCATGAGACGCTATAACTTCAAAGACAAGGTAGTGATTGTGACCGGTGCTTCATCTGGCATAGGCAGGGCCACAGCACTGGAATTTGCCCGCAATGGCAGCAAGGTCGTAATTGCTGCACGATCTGCCGACAAACTCCATTCACTCGAAGAGGAGATAAACCGAATAGGTGCCGTATCACTCTCTGTCGTTACCGACGTGTCAAAAGAGGAAGACTGCCGGAAAATGGTGGAGGCCACCATCGAAAAATTCGGGACGATACACATCCTCATCAACAACGCCGGTATCTCAATGAGAGCTTTATTTGAGGAAGTGGAAATCTCAGTTTTAAAGCGACTTATGGATGTGAATTTCTGGGGCACTGTCTACTGCACGAGGTATGCACTTCCGTATATCGTTGCCAACAAAGGTTCGGTTGTAGGTGTATCGTCTACTGCTGGTTATCACGGACTGCCCGGCCGCACAGGGTACTCTGCCTCAAAATTCGCCATCCACGGTTTCCTTGAGACACTCAGGATTGAGTATATGACCCAGAAGCTTCATGTTATGATCATCATGCCCGGATTTACTGCCTCTGATATACGCCAGACACGCCCTGGTCGCAGACGGCTCTGAACAGGGTGTTTCACCAAGGGAGGAGAAAAAGATGATGACTCCCGAATTTGTAGCTCATTGGGTACTCAAAGGCATCAGAAAAAGGAAAAGAAACAAGATAATGACCGTGTCGGGCAGACTCATTGCCTTGCTGCAGAGGATCATTCCCCAAAACGGTTGACTACATCTTTTTCCTCACGATGAAAAATGAGCCCGACTCACCTCTAAAGTAAAAACCGATGCCCGATATAGCACTCCTGGTACGCAATAAAAAGCGTCAGGTGCTCAAATGCCTTCCGGGGCCTGTCACCTACGCCGAGAAAAAAGCTTTCGGGCTTGCTGCCGAAATTGCCATTTCAAACTATGCTGCCGGCAAGCCTTACCTTGGCGAGCCGCTGGTGATCTATTACATGGAGCTGGCCCGTATCACTGCCTGCGAGATAGGATTGGGAGTACCGGCTGTCATCAGCGCACTGCTGTCAGGCATCAGCGATGGCAGCGAGGGATGGAAGAAGATTGATGATCTTAAAGATCCCGCGGTAAAAAGCGTTATCACCGGATTATCACGTGTAACGGCTCTCAAGGGAAGAGACTTCACAGGCCAGGCAGAGAATTTCCGAAAGCTTCTGCTGACACTTGCCGATGATGGCAGGGTCATTCTTATTGCGCTGGCTGAGAGGCTTCTGATGATGCGCAGGCTGAAAAAACTTCCTGAAAAAGAAAGACTTCCGGTGGCATCGGAAACTTATTTTCTGTTCGCCCCGCTGGCCCACAGGCTTGGATATTACAACATCAAGTCAGAGATGGAAGACCTTGCGATGCAGCTGATGGAACCTGGCGAATACAATGAGATTGATGCAAAGCTGAAGCAGACCACCACCTCCAGGAACAGGCTTATCAGGGAGTTTTCACAGCCGCTGAAGGCGCAGGCTGGATGCCATGGGCATGAGTTATGAGCTCAGGAGCCGTACAAAGTCAGTACACTCCATCTGGCAGAAGATGAAGAGACAGGGAGTGAACTTCGAAGAGGTTTTTGACATCTTCGCCTTGCGCATTATCATTGATACTGACCCCGCCCATGAGAAGTCATCATGCTGGCAGGCATATTCAGTGGTCACAGACCTGTACCAGCCTGACCCCAGCAGATTGCGCGACTGGATCTCCGTGCCCAAGACCAACGGTTATGAGTCGTTACACACAACAGTGGCGACCAAAGAAGGCAAGTGGGTGGAGGTGCAGATACGCACAAAACGTATGGATGAGATTGCGGAAAAGGGCCTTGCTGCACACTTCCGGTACAAGGGTTTAAAGGGTGAGGGCGGTCTCGATGCATGGATGTCACAGATGCGCGAGGTGCTTGGCACCGTGGAAAAGGAGGGAAGCGACTTCCTGGGAGAGATAAGACCGGGACTCTATTCCGACGAGGTATTTGTCTTCACACCCAAGGGAGAGGTGAGGCAGCTGCCGGCAGGGGCGACACTGCTCGACTTCGCCTTTGACATCCATACCGGGGTAGGCTCAAAATGCGTGGGAGGCAAGGTCAACGGACGCAATGTGCAACTCAAACATAAGCTGCAGAACGGTGACCACGTCTCGGTCATCACCTCCGTTAAACAATCGCCAAAGCGCGACTGGCTGGCGTTTGTAATAACCAATAAAGCCCGCACGAAAATAAGACAGGCTCTCAATGAGGAGAAGGTAAAGCTGGCAGCCGAAGGCAAGGAGATGCTGACAAGACGACTGAAGAACTGGAAGATACCGTACGGTGATGCTACGGTGGTCAGGCTTCTCGGGGAGTACGGTCTCAAGAATGCCCAGGATCTTTATTTCAGCATAGCAATAGGGGAGATTGAACTCCTGCAGGTGAAGAAAGTTCTGCTGCGCACAGACGAAGACGCAGAACCGGCTGCCGCAAAGGTGCCTGAGGTGCATGCACATGATGAGACAGTTAAGGGAGGGGCTGACTATCTTGTCATAGACGAGAAAGTTGAGGGTCTCGACTACAAGCTTTCAAAATGCTGCAACCCGGTGTTCGGTGACCGTATCTTCGGGTTTGTCACCATCCTGGAAGGGATCAAGATACACAGGGCTGCCTGTCCCAATGCTGATTACATGACATCAAACTTTCCGTACCGGGTTCTGCGGGCCAGATGGACCAGGCTTGATGCAGCCAGGGGATTTCTGACCTCGGTAAAGGTAACGGGCATTGAGAACCTGGGTATTGTTGCACGCATATCCGATATTCTGACAGAATACAAAGTATCGGTCAAGAACTTCACCTACAAGATGGACAACGGCCTCTTTGAAGGCAAGATCGATCTGCTGGTACCAAACATCAATCTTCTCTACGGCCTGATAAAGAAGATACAGTCTGTCAAGGGCATAACCAAGGCGTCAAGGCTTGACAATTAATATCTCGGGTCGGGAAGCACCGGCAGCTTAGCCATCTTTTCCACTTCAACAGAGGTTGAGCCAAACTCCTCAACCACCTTACCCTGAATGAGATACGTCCCGCTGCCGCGGAACGGCCAGTTGACCAGCGACTGAGGGAAATGGGTTGTGTCAAAGAACTCGCCGCCGTTGTCAATGAAGCATCCGAAGTTCATCCAGTCTCCTCTTCACCGTCTTGATATATTTCACTGTCACAAGGTGTCCCACCATTTTCACTTTGCGGCCTGTTTTTCCGTTCATTTCCGGCGCCATCACCTCGCCCCTGAACTTTGTCTGCAGCATGTCGAACCATGAGAGTGTCACCGGGAAGCCCAGCAGCTCAATCTCGTCGTAGGCATCCTCGAGCTTTGACTGTTCAAAGGGAGGCATCACAAACTTTTTCGGTTCAGGATTAAAGAGCGTACGAGCCGTCTCACTCTTTCCCT
The DNA here is from genome assembly GCA_963730615.1 of uncultured Bacteroidales bacterium. Classification (GTDB taxonomy): domain Bacteria; phylum Bacteroidota; class Bacteroidia; order Bacteroidales; family VadinHA17; genus SR-FBR-E99. The sequence continues at coordinate 432,523 of CAVSSR010000006.1, forward strand.
TGTTGATAAGCATGTGTGCCTCCCACAGCAACAGCGCCTTGCTCTTACCGGTGAACCTGAAGGCTCCGGTACGTATCAGTATAACGGTCTGTTCAAGACCTGGACCAATACGTGAGATAAAGTCACCAATATCTTTATAATCACCATTGTTATCGCGTTCTTTTATGATCTCATGTGCCAGGCTGTTTTCCAGTCCTGCTATATGTATAAGTCCCAGGTAAACGCTCTTTCCGTATATGGTGGTTTTGTATGTGCTTTTGTTGATGCATGGTGCTTCTATGGCTGCCCCCTCGCGTTTTGCCTCGTGCACATAGACCCATGTACGGTAGAAACCGCCGAAGTTGTTTATGACGGCCACCATGAACTCGAGGGGGTAGTGTGTCTTCAGCCAGAGGCTCTGGAAGCTCTCCACGGCGTATGAGGCCGAGTGTGCCTTGGAGAATGAGTAGCCGGCGAAGGACTCGATCTGGCGCCATACCTCCTTTGTTATCTCTTCGGGGTAGCCCTTCTCACGGCAGTTGGCAAAAAACCTCTCAGTGATCTTCATCATCTCCTGTTTCGAGCGGTGCTTGCCGCTCATGGCGCGGCGCAGCGTGTCGGCGTCGGACAGGTCGAGGCCCGCAAAGTGATGGCATACCTTCAGCACATCCTCCTGGTAGACCATCACCCCGAAGGTCTCGCTGAGGAGCTCTTTCATCACGGGGTGTATATACTCAAATTTATCGGGGTTATGGAAGCGGTAGATGAACTGGCGCATCATGCCTGAGCGGGCCACGCCGGGCCTGATGACCGAGCTGGCAGCCACAAGTGTCAGATAATCATCGCATCTCAGCTTCTGCAGCAGTCCGCGCATGGAGGGACTTTCAATATAAAAGCACCCTTTGGCGTCGCCGCGCCTGAGATGATCCTTCACCAGCGGGTCGTTCTTGAACTGCTGTACGGCATGCACGTCGACATCCACGCCGCGGTTGGCGCGTATGATCTCCGCACTCTCCTTTATATGTCCTATGCCTCTCTGGCTCAGTATGTCAAGCTTCTCGTATCCCAGCTCCTCGGCAGTGTACATGTCCCACTGCGTTGTCGGAAACCCTTTGGGCGGCATGTCGAGCGCCGTGTAGCAGCAGACAGGATCTTCCGATATAAGGACCCCGCCGGCGTGTATGCTGCGCAGGTTGGGAAAGTCGGCAATTTTATTGCCGGTCTCAAAGATCATGTCCTGTATCTCGCCGCGGTTACTGACGGCAGACGGATTGTCAATCAGGGCGTCTATTTCATCAACGGGCAGTCCGTGCACCTTGCCCAGCTCGCGCACGATTGACTTGCCGCGGAAGGTGTTCACGGTGCCGAGGAGGGCGGTATGACGGTGACCGTATCGTTTGAAGATATACTCGGTGACGGTGTCGCGCTCCTTCCATGAATAGTCTATGTCGAAGTCGGGCGGCGAGGTGCGTTTGGGGTTGATGAAGCGCTCGAAGTAAAGGTTCAGGTCAATGGGGTCAACATTGGTGATCTTCAGGCAGTAAGCAACGACGGAGTTGGCGCCGCTGCCACGCCCGACATGATAGAATCCGCAGGCCATGGAGTATCGTATTATGTCCCATGTTATGAGGAAGTATGCAGAGAAGCCGAGGCGGTCGATGATCTCCAGCTCATGCCGCACTCTCTCTTCAGCCACCTTGTTGTTTTTTCCGTAACGGTACTTCATTCCGTCCCATGCCAGCTTCTCAAGCAGCAGCTTGTCGTCGTACCTGCTGGCCGAGTAGATCTTTTTGTTCTTGTGCGTGGTGAAGTCGATGTTCAGCGAGCAGTCGTTGAGCAGCCTGCGCGTGTTGTCAGTCACCTGCGGCCACATCTCAAAGGGACGGATGAGCTCATTCTCAGGGATGATGATCTCGTCGGGCGAGGCTGTCATATGAGGCTCGAGGCGGCTGAGGAGGATGTTATTGTCTACGGCGCGCAGGCTGCGGTGCACGGGGTAGTCGTCGGATGCGATTCTATTGTAACAGGCTGCATGACAACGCATTTCGAGATTTGTTTCTTTGTCATTGACATCAGCCTGTTGGCGGCGGAGGGACGTATGCCGAGGTACTCATTGTCGCGCAGGACGGCAGGGACGCCGGCGCCGGAAGCGCCTGTGTTGCCGGGCCTGTCTGCACCTGGAACACCTGGCAGCGCCTGTGCTTCGCCGGGCCTGTCTGCGCCGCCGGCAGGGTAGACGACATAGGCATTCGGGAAGGAGGGAGGCTGAAAGGGGAGAGGCTCGCCGGTGATGTTATGGTGGGTGAGGAACTCGTTCAGCTCGCGGAAGCCCTCGTTGTTGCGTGCGATGCCGATGTAAAGGAGTTTGTTGTCGCTGCGGAATTCTATCCCGGCCGCCGGGGTGATGTCGCGGCTGCGGCACTCGCGCACGAAGTCGGGCACGCCGGTGGTGTTGTTGATATCGGTCAGCACCAGTGCGCTGCACGCCGGCAGCCGCGGCGAGCTCAGAAAGGCGCTCGACGGTGATCGTGCCGTAGCGAAGGCTGTAATATGAGTGACAGTTAAGGTACATTGTCATGCGGTCTGAATATCAGTCTGAAAGGTCTGAGAGGTCTGAAGGTCTGAAGGGATCTGAAGTCCATAAAGTCTTTAAAATCAAACTATTGACCTATTGCCTACTGCCTATTCCTAATGATATTGCCATCCCCTGAGTCGTTCTTCCATCCTGGATTTTTCTGCAAGCAGCTCTGACGCCTTTCTGAGCTCGCGCTCGCTGCGTTCCGCAGCGGTCATCACCCCGGCGGCCCTGCGTATGGCATGACGCCCGAAACGGCCCCGGAGCGTGTCCATGGTCATGTACAGGCTCACCATCTCGGGTGTGTCCTCGAACATGTCAAGCTGCTGTACCCCGCGCACCAGTCCGCTCACCCTCACGCCTATCAGCCTGATGAGCATGCGCCGCTGCCAGAGACGGCGGAAGAGGCTCTGCGCTTCGTTGATGAGCACATGATCGAAGGCGGTATAGGGTATGCGCTGCTGCAGCGTGTGCGTGTCGAAGTCGGAATAGCGTATGCGTACCGTGATGCACGAGGCGAGCTTCTCCTGGCGGCGCAGCTCATAGGCCAGCTTCTCGGTCATGCTGATGATCAGCTGGCTGAGCATCACCGTGTCAGTGGTGTCGCGCTCGAAGGTGTGCTCGGTGCTGATCGACTTCTGCTCGGAGTAGCTGATGACAGGCGTGTTGTCAATGCCGTTGGCTTTCTTCCATATTTCCGTGCCGTTCTGGCCCATGAGCGACTCAAGCATCTCGGCAGGTATGCCACGCAGGGTGTGTATGGTTGAGATGCCCATCGAACGCAGAGTGTGGTAGGTCTTCTGTCCTATCATGGGTATCTTGCTGATGGAGAGCGGGTCAAGGAAGGGGAGGACATACTGCTGCGCCACCTCCTTCTCGCCGTTGGGCTTGGCCTCGCCGGCAGCGATCTTCGAGACGGTCTTGTTGACCGAGAGACCCATGGAGATGGGCAGTCCCGTCTCTTTTATTATCGTGCCGCGCAGCTCATGCGCCCAGCGCGCGCAGCCGTAGAAGCGCTCCATGCCCGTGAGATCGATATAGTGCTCGTCCACCGAAGCCTTCTCATACAGAGGGGATTTTTCGGCGATGATGTCAGTGACCATGCGCGAATATTTTGTGTACATCTCCATGTCGCCGCGTACAAAGACCGCCTCGGGACACATCGCCCTCGCCATCTTCATGGGCATGGCCGAGCTGACACCGAAGCTGCGGGCCTCGTAGCTGCAGCTCGAGACCACGCCGCGGTCAGAGCCGCCGCCGACGATCACCGGACGGCCGTTGAGCCGGCTGTCACGCACCCTCTCCACGGAGACGAAGAAGGTGTCAAGATCAAGATGCAGTATGCTTCGCGAATCCATGGCAAAACATTTTAAGGCTTGTTGAAAGGTTGAAGGGTTGAAAGGTTAAAGGCGAAAGTTTTTTTATTTTTTTCATTGCCATTTCAAAAACTTGTTTTATATTTGATTAAAATTTAATCAAACTTATGATTACAATATAATCAATTTTTATAATATGTACTTCGCATCGAACATAAAATTTTTAAGAAAACGCCGTGGACGCACGCAGGACGATGTGGCATCGGCACTGCAGATGAAGCGCCCGACACTGAGCGGTTATGAGAATGGTGTGGCACAGCCTGGCATTGAGGCACTTGTGGCTTTCTCGGGGTATTACAACATCTCTCTTGACACCATGCTCAAGATCGACCTGACACAACTGTCCGAGAGCCAGCTGGGTGAGCTCGAGAGGGGCTATGACGCCTATATAAAGGGCAGTAACCTCAGGGTGCTGACAACAACGGTGACACCCGACAACCGTGAGAACATTGAGCTCGTGAATGAGAAAGCCAGGGCAGGATACACCACTGGTTATGCCGATCCTGAGTTCATAGGCGACCTTCCTCTGTTCAACCTGCCGTTCCTGTCGCGAAACCGCAAATACCGCACGTTCCAGCTCAAAGGCGACTCCATGCTGCCAATACCGGATAAGTCGTGGGTGACGGGTGAATTCCTGCAGGACTGGCATGACATAAAAAGCGGTAAGGCTTATATCATACTGACCACCGGCGACGGAATTGTCTTCAAGGTGGTGGAGAACAGTATCGAAAAAAACGGTATGCTGGTGCTCTACTCGCTCAATCCTCTTTATGAGCCTTATGAGGTCCATATAAATGATGTCAGGGAGATCTGGCGGTTTGTACATTATATCAGTGACGAACTGCCCGAGCCGGTCCTCCCGGAGAAGCAGCTGCTGCGTACAGTAGCCACCATGAAGCAGGACCTGTACCAGCTGAAGAAGAGCATCGGACGCGATATCCAGGATGCGACCGAACTATAGAAGGGCAAGGAGCAGGACGGGAGAGGGATCCCGCAGCGGAGAGCACGGAGCAGAGCAGGGGCAACTCAGAAATAACAAGGTTACTTGGAGTCCGGCCCGGCACTTAATGCTCCTGTCTCTTTTTTGCATGCTTTTTGTGGCTTTGTAACAGGTCTATAAACCTTCCTGTCATGAAAATAAAAATTTTGCTGGCCTTGATGATGATATCAGTTGGTTACGCCGCTGAAGCACAGATAATACTAAATGTTGACGCACATCAGAAAAAGCCGGACAAGAATATAACTTTCAAATATATCTCAAAGAGCTTACAATCAGGAGTTCGTGCTGAGCGCAATTGAAAAGAGCACCGGAGAAACAATAGAAATTAATTCGCGCGATCTGAAAAACATTGAGTTCATGCCAAAAGATCTCAATCAGGTATGGCAGAGTGAATTATTGAAAGCAAAGACATATGAGAAACTTCTCCGCGGTTTCCAATACGACCTGCGCAATTCCATGGAAGAAGAGATGGGTGACTATCTTGGCAGATTAGAGCAGGGTGGCAGGTTTTATATCGACAGTTACCTTGAGACCAGACTCTACGGCATTCTACGAAGGATCTATCCTGTGCGTCCGGATGACGGACGCCCGGGAATAATGAGCCTTCGTATTATCACCGATCTTTCTCCTGATGCATGGGTTGGCCCCGATGGTACGATGATCATCACCACCGGTATGATCACGGCAGTGAACAGTGAGGATGAGCTGATGGCGCTGATGGCACAGGAGGTTGCCCATTTCGCACTTGATCATTTCATGAACAATTGCGACAGCCTGGTTGCGAACCTATACTGAACCGGACCTGTCACTTGTTATAAAATACAATCCTGCACAGGAGAAACAGGCTGACGGATGTGCAGTGTCAGTATTGAAGATACTTGGTAAGAACCCTGCTGCTCTGGGATCGGTGTTAAGGAAGGTGAGACGTTACGGTGAGATGACCGGGGACTATTATATAACCACCGCTAACGGCGCATTTCCTTCGGCAGTAAGCAGAGCAGTCACATTCAGTGATACTGATACCTTCTTCTCAGCGGACTATGAGAAAATGATCTCACCCATAATCTCATACAATGCCTTTAACGCATATAGCCAGTCGCAGTACCCTCTTTGCAGATGGCTTCTGGATCGCAATATGGAATCAGGCGAGGCTACGGCCGAAGATTATATACTCATGTCGCAGACCCTTCTCCTCCTTTCGGACACAGAGGAGAAAGACAGGGAAGCCCTGTCGATGGTACGCCGGGTGATTGTTCCGGGCACGGCAGTGCCGGCTGAAGCATATAAACAGGAGGCCCTGGTGCTGATGAGAATGGATCGTAATGATGAAGCGGCTGCATCGCTTGACCGCTATGCCGTATCGCTGGAGGAGAATTATAAGAAGTACTCATCAATGAGCGGCGACTGGTCGCAAATGCTTTCTTATATAACTGCAGAGAAGAATTGGGTTGACAGGACACGCAGGAGGTAACCGGCAGAAACCTCGTACCATTAAAATTTATCTTCTTTTTCTCCGTTTATTTACATAATTACTTCATTAAGACATTATGCCCGGAAAAGAGTACAACCCCGCCATGCACACCGCCGAACATATCCTCAACTCGGTGATGGATAAGATGTATCACTGCGGCCGTTCATTCAACAGCCACATAGAGGATAAGAAGAGCAAATGCGATTACAAGGCCAGGAGAGCACTGACAGACAGGGAGGTTGCAGCTGTGGAAAGAACAGTTAATGAGATAATTAAACTAAACCTTCCGGTGGGAGAGGAGTATGTAGGCAGGAGGGAGGCGGACGAAAAGTACTTTACGGGAAAGCTGCCTGAAAATGCCGGCGAGACAATTCGCATAATCACTGTTGGAAGCTTTGATGCATGCCCGTGTATCGGACAGCATGTTTCGAATACCTCAGAGATAGGCATGTTCTCAGTTACCTCGGCTGATTTCACCGATGGGAATCCTGAGGATAAGATTTAAACTGAATTAATTGACAGTCGATTAGCAAATTCGAAAATCGCAATTCGCAAATCGACAAATCGCAAATAAAAAACCGGCTTTCACCGGTTTCTTTTTTTATTATCAATCCAATCGCAAATCGCAAATCGCTTCTTTTTTTATTCTTTGCTGATCTTCACGATCATATCGACTATTCCAGGTATATCGGCATCAGCTATTTTACCTTTATAAACACCCCTGACAATCCTGTTCTTGTCAACAATGACAACAGTGTAACTGTCTTTTGGCATTCCCCAGTCCTGGTGCAGCATACCTTCATAATCAAAGAGGATCGTAGTGTCATATTTCTTAGCTTTTTTCGAAGCGATAGACCGAACAAGACCGTTTGGTTTCCAGGTCGATTTCAGGTCTACAATTCCGAAACCTTTGAAGTCTTTCTCATCGATTATCTTGTCAACGTCAGTTGCTTTGTTGACGGCGTCATTAAACGCATCATTAAGGTCAGACTCGTCCGGATCAACGTAGTTTATCTGAAGTACCTTGCCTGGCCAGGTGTTCATTGTGAATTCTTTTTTATCAGCATCCGGCAAGGTCCATTCCGGAGCTTTCTGGCCGATCTCAAGTTTACCCTGAGCAGTTGCATATGGCAGCACCAGGGCTGCAAGGAGAAGAGTGAACAATAATTTCTTCATAATTACGGTTTCTTTGTTTGTTTTCGAAAGATACAATATTTTGATATATATGCACAACAATGCAATTTTTGTGCCATAGGGAGAAAAGAATATTTATACATTTATTTCCGGAATATTATCGGACGGAATGAAAATCAAAAAGATTCAAATATCCGAAAAGGATAAGCGTAAGGCTTACAGGACAGCAGTGCGAAAAGCTTCACAGGAAGCCGGTCTCGATAAGATAACCCGGCCAAAAATTTATAAAAACAGGAAGAAATATACACGAAAAGGTAAACAAAAGGTGATCAGGGAGGAAAAGAGTCTCGTAGAAGGCACTGGAAACTGGTAAAAGGGCATTAAGCACTAGGCAGTAGGCAAAAGCTTGATATTGCGGACTTTATGGATGGTAATTGACCCTTCAACCCTTCAACCTTAAGTCAACTAGCGGACGTTCAGACTTATAGACTTTACGGCCATCAGACCTAAACAAAAGGAAGTCGTGCAGCGGCTTCATGGCACGGAATGCACTGACTTGCCAGCTCAAAACAACCTTCAGCGGTTAGCTCCCGGTCAGAAATTGATCTGTAGGCAAGAAAACTCTTGAACTTAAGTAGCTCAATATGAGGATGATCACGAGGATATCCCTTGGGTGCCGTTTTCAGTTTCTCACCATCAAGTCCTCCAAACTGCTTCTTAAAGTCCTTATTATTAATGATCCTGATCAACTCATCCGCATTTTCGTCAATCTTCTCCCTGATGGCATTTAACCATGGTGCCGGTGGTACATAAGCGCCGCCTGCCACAAATGATGATCCCGGCTCAATATGAAAATAATAACCGGGAAACCTGTCACCGTTCTTTTTGCCGCCCCTGACCATGAAAGCGCCAAAATTGGTTTTGTAGATCGATTTGTCGTGGGCAAACCTGGTGTCGCGATTGATCCTGAAGACACAGCTTTTCGCTTCAAGACCTTTATATATGGGATCAAACTTGACAATCTCATCAATTAGGGCCTGCACAAAGACTTCAAAGTTACGTCTGGCTTCATCATAGGTGCTTACGGTTATTGGCGAACCAATCTCTGTCATTGTTGAGTTTCAGGTTTGAAAGAAACGGTAAGTGTTGATTTGTTAATCTGTGGCATAGGGCGGAAGTATTTAAAGCAAATATCGGAAAATAAAAAGAGAATTTGCTTTGGAACATAATCCCGGATGCCGATATGGTGCTGACATGCTTGCAGCCATATCTGATATTATGTTAATCCCGACAATTTGTCGGGATTGCAGAATTTGCTATATGAATTGCCTATAATTAATATTATGTTAAATAGAATATTTAACAACTACTATGAGCTTGACCGGAGGAATTCAGAATGCCTCTTCCCCACTCTTCCTGAAATCCGGCAATCCCAAGGTTCCATGAAAGCCAGTATTATAAGAAGATACCTTTTCTCTTAGCTTATGATCTGTACCGGAATTGGCTGCTTTGCAGCCCCATTTCCAGGCCTTCATCGAATTCTGACAAAAAAAAGAAGGCACCTATTTCTTAGGCGCCTCTCTTTATTTACAGGTAAATATCCCTGTTATTACAGATTTTCAACTTTCAGTTTGTATGCCTCAAATTCAGGCATCATCTTAAGCTTCAGATAAATTTCACGCAGAAACTCGAGTGTTGCAACTGATGTCGGGTTTGCTTTTTCAGCATCCAGGAAGAACGGTATTGCTTTCTTCATCTCTTCGAAGGCCTTATTCTTGGCTATTTCATACTGCTTGTTGTCAGCTATCATATTTGCTTCATTAAGCATGTTGTTCGCTATTGAGACATAGCAAAGGCCGATGTTGTAATTGCTCTCGAACTGTGTCGGATTCTTTACAAGCGATTTCTTAAGACACTCAATAGCCTTCGGATAATCTTCCAGCTTCATGTAAAGGCTACCTTCCACCAGATCAAGAATGTAATTCCCCGGATCCAGTTCCATTGCCCTGTGAACAGCTTCAAAGGCTCCGTCAGTGTTGTCAGTATCAAGATAGAACTGTGTTGCCTGAAGCAGAATATCAAGTGTGTCAGGATAAGCCTTTGCTCCTTCCAGCAGTATGGCTTCTGCATTTACAGTATCATTCATCTTGAGGTAACTGTCGCTCATGAATATATAAGGCTTCGTATCCTCAGTGCCTGATAATGGTGCAGGTCCGGAAGTATTCAATGGCTTCTTTGTACAACTGGGCATTGTATGCAGCCAGTCCTGCATTGAAGATCACCAGTGTATCGACTACTCCGACATACAGATCGCTTGCAGAAACCTTGACATTATTTTCAAAGGATTTCATTGCCCCTACATAATCCTTTTCATTGAACTTGGCGATGGCTTCATTCAGGAATGAATTGCCCAGCATGGCAAAGGTGTTGTCCCTGATGATAGTGTTCTTCATCTTCGGATCCATCTGAACGCTTTTTTCATAGTTATTGAATGCCTCCATCAGGATATCCGGATAAAGTCCCATGAACTTGGGATCACCTGAATCGAAAGCAGCCTGGCAGAGCTTGCCTTTAACATAATAGGTCTTTGCCAGGCTCATGGATTTAGGGTTGGCGATGGCTGTCTTCGATGGCTTCTTTGGCCTTATCAAAAGCGCCCTCCCTGATAAAAGTTTCTGCGGCGGTAATTTTTCCCTTCTGGGCTGAAGCAGCAGCTGAGATTATTACTGCAAATAATAAGAATGTGATCTTCTTCATGATTCGATAATTTGCTTTTAATGTTGTTTCAAAAATATAACTTTAGTATCTATTCTTCAAATAATTTGCCAAATTACTCGTCGGCCTCCTCAACCTGTTCCGGATTCTCAGTTTCAGTCTGGCTATCTTCCTCATTTACTTCTACATAGGCCACAGATGCAATTAAATCATTTTCTCTGATATTTATCAGGCTGCACCCCCTGTGTTGCCCTTCCCATCACCCTCAGACTGCTTACAGGAAGCCTGACAACATTCCCGGCCTGGGTAATTATTATCAGATCATTCTGGTCACTGACATCCTTGAGAGCGATCAGCTTGCCTGTCTTTTCCGTGACATTTATGGTTTTTACTCCCTTTCCTCCCCTGTTGGTGATCCTGTAATCGGCTATTGATGATCTTTTTCCGTAGCCGTTCTCTGACACAACCAGTACATCTTCCGATTCATTGAGTACAGTTATCATTCCTATCACCACATCATCAGCTCCTGACAGGGTAATGCCTCTGACACCTGATGCGGTCCGGCCCATCGGTCTCACTGTCTTTTCGGGGAACCTGACAGCGCGGCCTGACCTGACAGCAAGCATGATCTCATGATTTCCGTTGGTCATCCTGGCTTCGAGGAGCTCATCGCCTTCCCTTACCGTAATGGCATTCACACCGTTTGCCCTGGGACGCGAATATGCTTCCAGGGAAGTCTTCTTAATAACTCCCTTGCGTGTGCAGAGCACAATGAAGTTGTTATTGATATACTCCTCATCGTCCAGTGTCTTTACATTGATGAAAGCCCTGACGCTGTCATCCTGCTCGATGTTGATAAGATTCTGCATGGCTCTTCCCTTGCTGGTGCGGGTTCCTTCGGGAAGATCATAAACCTTCTGCCAGTAACACTTGCCGTTCTGTGTAAAGAAGAGCATGGTGTTATGCATTGTAGCCACATAAAGATGCTCAATGAAATCCTCTTCCCTGGTGGTGCCTCCCCTCGCTCCTGTCCCTCCCCTGTTCTGACGGCGGAATTCGGTCAGCGGAGTACGCTTGATGTAACCCATGTGTGATATGGTGATCACCATCTCATCGTCGGCATAGAAATCTTCAGGATTGAATTCACCTGCTGCCGGAACTATCTCTGTACGGCGTTTGTCGCCAAATTTTTCTTTCACGTCAATGAGCTCATCCTTAATGATCTGCATCTGGAGAGCCTCATCGCCCAGGACGCTTTTTAAGATATTCTATCAGCTTCTGCACTTCTCCGTACTCTGCCCTGAGCTTGTCCTGCTCAAGACCGGTGAGCTGCCTCAGTCTCATTTCAACAATTGCCGGGACTGTAAATCTGACAGGCTGAACCGTTCCATCAGGCGTTCACGTGCTGTGTCGGCGTTGCTGGATGCACGGATGATGGCAACAACCTCATCTATATTATCACTTGCAATGATCAGTCCTTCAAGTATGTGAGCTCTCTTTTCAGCCTGGTCAAGATCGAAACGGGCTCTGCGCAGAATCACATCATGCCTGTGCTGAACAAAATAATCAATAAGCTTCTTCAGCGGGAGCATCTTTGGCCTTCCCTTGACAAGGGCTACGTTATTGACATTGAATGACGATCTGCAGCTGAGAGTGCTTGAACAGGTTGTTAAGCACCACGTTGGCAGGCATCTCCTTTTTAAGGATAATAACCACCCTCATTCCGCTCCTGTCTGACTCGTCATTAATATATGAGATGCCTTCAAGCTTCTTTTCGTTGATCAGGTCGGCTATCTTTTTAATCATCTCCGCCTTGTTTACCATGTAAGGTATCTCGGTGACGACGATCATTTCCCTTCCTGATTTGGTCAGCTCGATTTCGGTCTTTGCCCTGACGACAATTCGTCCCCGGCCTGTTTCAAATGCTTCCCTTATCCCCAGTTCACCGTAAATAATTCCTCCTGTTGGAAAATCAGGTCCTTTAATATGCTTCATCAGTTCCTCGACAGTTATTTCATGGTTGTCGATGAAGGCAATTATTGCATCAACCGTCTCTGAAAGGTTATGAGGAGCCATATTTGTAGCCATACCCACTGCAATACCTGAAGACCCGTTCACGATCAGATTTGGTATTCTGGTTGGCAGAACCGATGGTTCCTGCAGTGTGTCATCAAAATTGGACTGAAAATCGACGGTCTCTTTTTCAATATCGGAGAGCGTCTCTTCGGCCAGGCGTTTGAGACGTGCCTCGGTGTATCGCATGGCAGCCGGACTGTCACCGTCAATGGATCCGAAGTTACCCTGCCCGTCAACAAAAGGATACCGCATTGACCATTCCTGGGCCATTCGAACCATGGCATCATAAACCGATGTATCACCGTGCGGATGATATTTACCAAGCACCTCTCCCACTATCCTTGCAGATTTCTTATAAGGCCTGTTGGAAAAATTTCCAAGCTCTGACATACCGAAGAGAACCCTTCTGTGAACAGGCTTCAGCCCGTCCCTCACATCGGGTAAGGCCCTTGACACGATGACCGACATCGAATAATCGATGTAGGCCGACTTCATCTCCTCCTCGATATTTACTTTAATAATTCTTGCTAGATCTGACATATCAGATTGATATTAAATAAATTAGATTAATTTATGATTTTATTGAAATTAATCCCCGAAAATAATGAAAAATGACGCTCGTTTTAACCTTTTATGCGGTCAATTTGTTAACATTGGGTGTTAAAAATTGGGCACAATTATTGACAATATATAATTACATTAAAATTAACTTTGAAATCGGGCATTTCATGCACTTATTGTCAGTCTTTATGACACATTTTCATGGAAGCCGCAACTAAATTATGATGGACGCACATTTCTCACAGAGAGTAAACGATATCCTGGGCTACAGCAAGGAGGAAGCTATAAGGCTTGGCAACAGCCATATAAGCCCTGAACACCTCTTTCTCGGCATCTTGCGCGAAGGCGAAGGAGTGGCAGTGGATATTCTTCTCAATAACGGAGTTGATCTTCTCATGCTGAAAGGATCAATAGAGAAGAGCATAAAAGCCGAAAAGCCCGTAGCTATGGCAGATAACGAGATACTGCCCCTGCTCAAGAGCACGGAACGTGTTCTGAGGCTTGTACATATCGAGGCTAAAGCCATGAAAACCAGGGTGATCGATACAGAACACCTGCTCATGGCAATACTTGCGCGATGAGAGCAACCTTGTCACAAGGTTCCTCACGGAACTCGATATAGACTATTCACTTGTCAAGAAAGCTGTCGAGGCCGGTAATCCTGCCGCACAGGCTGACTTTCCACGTGACGAGGACGAAGAGGGAATGTTCCCGGGCTCCGGACAGGGCAAGCAGCCACAGGGCGGACAACAGGCACAGAGAAGCTCATCGGAGACCCCCGTACTTGATAACTTCGGCATCGACCTTACAAAAGCAGCCGAAGAGGGAAGACTTGATCCGGTTGTGGGCCGCGAGCGTGAGATAGAACGCCTGGCACAGATTCTCTCGAGACGCAAGAAGAATAACCCTGTTCTGATTGGTGAGCCAGGTGTTGGAAAATCAGCAATAGCTGAAGGACTGGCGCTGAGGATAACGAAGAGGAATGTCTCCAGGGTGCTCTTCAATAAAAGGGTTGTTGCACTCGATCTTGCCTCAATTGTTGCCGGCACCAAGTACAGGGGGCAGTTTGAGGAGAGAATGAAAGCCATACTCAATGAGCTGGCAAAGAATGACAATATCATCCTGTTCATTGATGAGATTCATACTATCGTTGGCGCCGGCGGTGCCAGCGGGTCGCTGGATGCCGCGAACATGCTTAAGCCTGCCCTTGCCAGGGGCGAGATACAGTGCATCGGCGCGACCACACTTGATGAGTACCGTCAGCATATAGAAAAGGACGGGGCACTGGAACGCAGATTCCAGAAGGTGCTGGTGGACCCCACGACAGTTGAAGAGACGATTGACATCCTTAACAACATCAAGGATCGTTATGAGGAGCATCATAACGTAACCTACACTCCCGACGCCATCGAGGCGTGCGTCAAACTGACCAACAGGTACATAAGCGACCGGAACCTGCCGGACAAGGCCATTGATGCCCTTGACGAGTCAGGATCGAGGGTGCATATATCCAATATTATTGTCCCGGAGAAGATACTCACCCTTGAAAAACAGCTTGAGGAAACAAAGAAGGATAAGAGCAGTGCTGTCAAGAACCAGAACTTTGAACGCGCAGCGAGCTTCAGGGACAAAGAGCGCGATATACTCGATCTTATTGAGACCGAGAAAAAACGCTGGGAGAAAGAACTGGCAATGAATCGCGAGATCGTTGATGCCGAGAAGGTTGCCGAGGTGGTGGCTATGATGACCGGAGTGCCGGTGCAGAGAATAGCCCAGACAGAGGGAACCAGGCTGCTGCAGATGGGTGAGGAACTCAAGAGAAGCATCATCGGCCAGGATGAGGCAATTGCCAAGATCGTCAAGTCGATACAGCGCAACCGTGCCGGATTGAAAGATCCCAACAAGCCAATAGGTACTTTCATATTCCTCGGTCCCACCGGCGTGGGCAAGACACAGCTTGCCAAGGTGCTGGCAAAGTTCCTCTTTGACAGCACTGAGAACCTGATAAGGGTGGACATGAGCGAATACATGGAGAAATTCTCCGTCTCACGCCTGGTTGGCGCACCTCCCGGATACGTCGGATATGAGGAAGGCGGCCAGCTGACGGAGAAAGTAAGACGCAGACCCTATTCGGTTGTGCTTCTTGACGAGATAGAAAAAGCTCACCCCGATGTGTTCCATATCCTGCTCCAGGTGCTCGACGAAGGTCAGCTCACCGACAGCCTGGGACGTAGGGTCGACTTCCGCAACACCATTGTGGTAATGACATCGAACATAGGGACCAGGCAGCTTTCCGAGTTTGGCGCCGGCGTGGGATTTGAGACCTCAGTCAAAAGGACCACACGTGACGATCAGGCAAAGAGCATCCTGCAGAAAGCTCTGCAGAAAACATTCGCACCTGAGTTCCTGAACAGGATTGATGACGTGGTCATGTTCAATCACCTTACAAAAGAGCATATTGACAAGATCATCGACATCGAACTCAAAGGACTGTTTGTCAGGATCGAAGCGCTGGGATTCAAGATTAAACTCAGTGCACCGGCACGTGACTTTATGGCAGAACGCGGATTTGACATACAGTATGGTGCCAGGCCGCTCAAGCGTGCCATCCAGAAATACCTTGAAGATCCTCTGGCCGAAGTACTTATAAAAGCATCGGTGAATGAGGGTGCAACCATAAACGTGGGTTATTCAAAGGATAAGGAAGAGCTTACGTTCAAGGTTGGCGGGAAGAAAGGTGCTGAAGAAGTGAATACGGAGGAAAGTACTGAGAATTAAGAATTAAGAATTAAGAATTAAGAATTTGAGGATCAGATAATTATTAAGTCCGCCAACGGGTAAGTATAATCGCAAATCGCAAATCGCAAATCCTCGCTGACTTTCAGACTTTTTGACTTGTCTGTGCCGGAACGGCATATAGATCGAATTCAGTTGACCCGGTTATCTTCACTTTGATGAAGGTGCCGGGTTCAATTTTTTTTGCAGAAGTGAGTCAGTATCTCCTGATCAACCTCCGGGGAATCATGCTGGCTGCGTCCGACATGAAACAATCCCTCCTTCCTGTCAATGATGATATCCATTTCAGTTCCAACCAGCGAAGCATTGATTTCGGCAGAAATCCTTTGCTGCAGCTCCATTATCCGCGCGACCCTGTGCTCTTTGATTTTTTCAGAGATATCATCGGCATAATTCAGGAATGAGTATGTATTTTCCTCATGTGAATACCGGAATGCCCCGAGCCTTTCAAACCTGAACTCTTCGATGAAGCCGAGCAGCTCATCAAACTCTTTCTCCGTTTCACCGGGGTGTCCTGCAATAACGGTGGTGCGTATGGCTGCATCAGGCAGTTTCATCCGTATCTTACTAAGCAGTGCCCTTGTTTCCCTGCTGTCATGTGACCGTCTCATAATTTTGAGTACCGGATCGGCAATATGCTGGATGGGTATATCAATGTACCTGCATATTTTCGGGTCCGACTGCATCATCTCAAGTATCTCATGCGGGAAGTCGGCAGGATACAGATAATGAAGCCTGATCCATTCGAATGCCATTGATTGAAGAGATCCTCCGCACCAGATCCGGCAGCATCTGCCTGCCATAGAGGTCAATGCCGTATAGAGTAAGGTCCTGTGCAATGAGTATCAGTTCTTTGACTCCCTGTGAGGCGAGGAACTCTGCTTCGGCAACAAGTTCCTCAACAGGTGTTGAAATATAACGACCTCTTATATCGGGAATAGCACAGAAAGAGCATGTACGGTCACACCCCTCCGAGATCTTGAGATAGGCATAGTGTCGCGGCCCTGTCATGACCCTCTCCCCGGTCAGCTCAGGGTGATAGACCAGTCCGAGACGACTGATGATCTCCCCAGGCTTGTTTACACCGAACCATTCTTTCACTTCGGGCATTGCGGCCTCCAGTTCCTGGCGGTATCGTTCCACCAGGCATCCCATGACAAACAGGCGGCCACTCCCCTCTTTCCTTACTGCCTCTGCATGACTGATTATGGTGTCGATGCTCTCTTCCCTGGCGTCGTGTATGAAACCGCATGTGTTTATTATGACGATGTCAGACGGATCAGATGAATCTGCGGTGACACTGTAGCCGCCAGCCTGGAGCTGGCGCATACAGCTTCTGGGAATCAACGAGATTCTTTGAACAGCCGAGGGTGACTATATTGACCCTGTTCTTTTTCATCAGCTGCGGTCGCCGAAGAGTGAGTCGACGAAGGCATACCTGTCGAAAATACGAAGGTCTTCCATCTTTTCACCCACACCGATATATTTGACAGGTATTTTAAACTGGTCGGAAATACCGATCACCACGCCTCCCTTGGCAGTGCCGTCGAGCTTGGTGATAGCCAGTGCATTAACCTCGGTGGCTGCCGTGAACTGTTTTGCCTGTTCGAAAGCATTCTGTCCGGTTGAACCGTCAAGGACAAGCAGCACCTCGTGCGGTGCATCAGGCACTACCTTCTCCATGACCCTCCTTATCTTGGAGAGTTCATTCATAAGCCCTATTTTGTTATGAAGTCGTCCGGCAGTGTCTATTATCACTATTTCAGTACCTGCAGCGACAGCTGATTTGACCGTGTCAAAGGCTACTGAGGCAGGGTCGGCTCCCATCTGCTGGCTGATCATCGGCACGCCTGCCCTCTCCGACCATATCTTCAGCTGGTCAATAGCTGCAGCGCGGAAGGTGTCGGCAGCGCCCAGCAGCACGCTCCTGCCTGCCATACGGAAGTTATACGCCAGTTTGGCAATGGTGGTGGTTTTGCCAACACCGTTGACGCCAACGACCATTATTACATAGGGACTGGCGGGAAGTGGTGCGTCGAAGCCGGATGAAATGTCCTGGGTGCTTTTATTTTCTTCCAGCAGGGCGGCTATCTCTTCACGCAGGATGCCGTTCAGCTCGGAAGTACTCACATATTTGTCACGGGCTACCCTCTTCGATACTCTGTCGATGATGCGGAGGGTAGTATCAACACCGACATCGGATGAAACAAGGACCTCCTCCAGGTTATCCAGTACTTCGTCGTCAATCTTCGACTTGCCTGCCACTGCCCTGGTGAGCCTGGCAAAGACGTTCTCACGTGTCTTCACCAGTCCCTTGTCAAGTATCTCCTTCTCCTCTTTCCGCTTAAAACCGAATAACCCCATCAGGTAAATATTGATTGTCAAAAGTAAAAAAAGAGACGCAATTATCTGCGTCTCCCCGTAATGCCTGATCAGCGAAACTGATCTTATTTGCTTGAAAAGAAATCCTTAACGTGCTCGTTATTAATGATTTCTTCTTTAAACTGATACGCTCCTGTCTTTTCTGACTTAACCAGCTTTATACACTTGGTGAAGCTTTTGCCGGTTCCTGTTTTTAGTGTTGCAACAACTTTCTTTGCCATGACTCTTTATTTATTTGATCTCCCTGTGAACAGTCACTTTCTTAAGAATGGGATTATATTTCTTTCTCTCAAGACGGT
The DNA here is from genome assembly GCA_963730615.1 of uncultured Bacteroidales bacterium. GTDB lineage: Bacteria > Bacteroidota > Bacteroidia > Bacteroidales > VadinHA17 > SR-FBR-E99. Next base: position 450,887 of record CAVSSR010000006.1, read on the forward strand.
CCGGGGTGTTCTTACGGTTCTTTGTGGTGATGTACCTCGAAGTACCTGGCATGCCGGAATCCTTATGCTCAGTGCATTCAAGGATTACCTGCGTCCTGTTTCCTTTGCTTTTCTTTGCCATTTTCTCTCCGGTTTAATTAGTTGACGATGTATCCTTTTTCTTTTGCTTCCTTAAGCACTGATGCTAAGCCGTTCTTGTTGATGTTTCTCATGCCTGCTGCTGATACCTTGAGGGTGACCCATTTGTTCTCCTCAGGCAGAAAGTACCTTTTGGTAAACAGGTTGGCCATAAACTTTCTTTTGGTCCTTCTCTTCGAGTGGGAAACATTGTTTCCTATCACTGCCTTCTTTCCGGTGACCTGACAAACTTTTGACATTATTATTCTTTTTTACTTGTTCTGAAAAATTCCGAAAATCGGTTCGCAAAATACGTGATTTTAATTCTATTAACCAAATAATTTCTTCATTTTTTTCTAACAGCGGGAAATAGCGGACATTTAACGACTGACAATCTGTTTTCTGAGCAGGTTGAGAGCACCGTATGATGAGCGTGAGATGTTGATCTAGCCGGTTATCCCCAAAGATCTGTTTTTCAGTGAGAAGTCCTCTCTCGGAATCTACGGCTATCCACACTGTACCGACAGGTTTATCGGCTGTTCCACCCGTCGGACCGGCAATTCCCGTCACTGCAACTGAATAATCAGTACCCATCAGGCGCCTTACTCCCCGCGCCATCTCCCCTGCCGTCTCCGCACTTACTGCTCCGTAAAGCCTGAGGGTCTCATTGCTCACTCCCAGGACTCCTGTCTTGATGCTGTTGTCGTATGCAACAACAGAACCGGTGAACCAGCCGGAGCTGCCAGGTACCGAGGTTATAAGGGAAGCTATCTTTCCTCCGGTGCAGCTTTCAGCAGTTGATAGAGTTAAGTTATTGTCATTTAACAATTTTCCTACAACTTCCTCAAGCATGACTTCATCTTCTCCGTAGATGACATCAGGGATAATTCCATATAGTTTTTCAACCTGCTCCCTGACGGTTTTTCTTATCTTTTTTTCATCGCTGCCGGCAGCTGTGAGGCGAAGTTTAATAACGCCGTAAGCAGGAAGATAAGCCAGTTTGATCTCTGCCGGCAACTCCTTTTCAAATATCACCAGCCTCTCTGCCAGCATTGCTTCCGCGACGCCATAGGTCATTATATTCTTATGCACGATCACTCCTCCCGGCAGCCTGCCTGCCAGCAACGGCAGAACATGCTCCTTCATAATATGCTTCATCTCGTGAGGAACGCCGGGCATTGATACAACAATCTTTCCGCTTTTTTCGAACAGCATTCCGGGGGCCGTACCGGTGAGGTTTCTGCAGTACCTTGCAGTTATCCGGTACCATTGCCTGTCTCCGGTTATTCTCATTCATCTGCAGATTACGCCTGCGCAGTCTTTCAGTTACATTTTCAAGCACCTCGTTGTCCATAACCAGCTTTCCCCCAAAAAATCCGGCAAGGGTATCCTTCGTTATGTCATCGCTCGTGGGGCCCAGTCCTCCGGTAATAAGCACAACCTCCGCCCTTGAGAGAGCCTCATCGAGGGAACTGATGATCTCATCTTTATTGTCAGATACGGATGTGATGCGGTTTATTCTGATTCCCATCATGGTTAAGCTCAGTGCCCATCCACGCTGAGTTGGTGTCAACGGTCTGTCCGATCAGAATCTCATCTCCTATGGTTATAATTTCGACACTGTTCATATCTTGATATTCTTAATTGAAAGGTGAGGCAAAATTATCAATATTTTGTGGCTGAAAACTCAGTTTTACGAAATGACCGGAGAACAGGAAGCAATAAAATCTGTTGAGGAATATGTCAGGGAGGCCGTGCAGCAATACGACAGCGGGCACGGATGGTCTCATATTGAGAGAGTTGTGAGACTGGCGATGCATATTCATGACTGCGAGGCGAAGGGTGACAGGTTTATTGTTGAGCTTGGAGCATTATTGCATGACATCGGCGATCATAAATTTGCACTACATGACGGTCCTGCTGAGATACAGAAGGATACTTGGCTCTCTCGGTATTGATCAGGGTGTCATTGATGAGGTTGTCAGCATCAATGAGAATATCTCCTTTTCGAAGGGAAAAAGCGACAGGCCAAAGAGCGATGAGCTGCAGATAGTCCAGGATGCCGACAGGCTTGATGCCATGGGTGCCATAGGCATTGCCAGGGCTTTCAGTTACGGCGGCTTCAAAGGAAGGGAGATCTATGACCCGAGGCAAGGGTTTGTCAATCCTCCCGGCTTTGCAGATTCAAAAAACTCGGCCTCCACGGTGCATCATTTTTATGATAAGCTCCTGGTCCTGAAAAATCTCATGAACACCCCAACCGGAAAAAAACTGGCTGAAGAGAGGCATGATTTCATGGTCAGATATCTTGAGCAGTTTTACAGGGAGTGGAATGCCGGGGAATAATATTTAATAGTATTTTTACATCTATAAATCAAAACCTTCTGAAAATGTTCATTGCATTACTTATTATCCTGGTGGTCCTGGCTTTCCTTGCCATTGGACTGTATAACAGACTGGTTAAACTGAGGAACAACCGTGAGAATGCCTTTGCGGACATTGATGTCCAGCTGAAGCAGCGTCTCGATCTGATACCACAGCTGGTGGAAGCTGTGAAGGCTTACATGAAGCATGAGAGCACCGTCCTGACTGATATCACAAATGCACGTGCCAGCGCCATAGAGGCCAAAGGCATCGATGAGAAGATTGCAGCTGACGGAAAAATGTCATCTGCACTGCAGGGTCTCAGGGTGGCCGTCGAAGCTTATCCTGACCTCAAGGCCAGCCAGAATTTCATGCAGTTGCAGGGAGAGATCTCCGACATAGAGAACAAGCTGGCAGCTGCCCGCAGGTTCTTCAACTCCGCTACCAAGGAGCTGAACAATGCCGTTGAGACCTTCCCGTCAAACCTTCTTGCAGGCATGTTCGGTTTCAAGCGCGAAACAATGTATGATCTTGGTGAGACAAGGGCAAAGGCTGAGGAGACGCCTACACTGAACTTCTAGAAGCAGATGAAATATACCGGGCTTAACAGACAGATCTGGAACAATAATTTCAAATCGGTTGTATTGCTTATTCTCTTTCCGGTGGTCATTTTCGGACTGATGTGGTTGTTCATATTCCTTGTCCAGCCTGATCCCGGGTCCAGGGTCGACTACGCAAACCAGTGGTTCTTAAGGGTATCTGCCCTGGTTGCTCGCAGGCAGTGCTTGCTGTGGTTCATCATTGCCTGGTTTTCTCACACGAAGATGATCGAAATGGCCACCGGCGCAGCCCCCCTTACGCCGGAAAGAGAATATGCGGATTTATAATCTGGTTGAGAACCTGTGCATTGGCAGTGGGATGCCGATGCCTAAAATAAACATTCTTGAGGATGACTCCCTGAATGCTTTTGCCAGCGGATAAACACCCCTACATTCACTGTCACCCTTTCCAGGGGTATCATCAACAAGCTCGATGATGCAGAGCTGGAAGCGGTGATAGCGCATGAGCTGACGCATATAAGAAACAGGGATGTCAGGCTTCTTATCATCTCAATAATATTTGTCGGGATATTTGCTTTTCTTACCGAGGCAATTGTGCAGGTCGGTCAGGTTTAGCGGAGGCGGCAGAGGAAAGAAGGACGGACGTGTGGTAATGGTTGCTCTGCTTCTTGCAGCCCTGGGGTATTTCCTTTCATCAATCTTCAGGTTCGCCATCTCGAGACAGAGGGAGTATATGGCTGACGGCGGTTCGGCCCAGATGACGAAAAATCCCCTCGCGCTCGCATCGGCACTGGAGAAGATATCTGCTGACTCTCAGATAGAGGCTGTAAAGCGTAATGATGTGGCGCAGCTATTCATTGAGAATCCTCAGGAAAAAAAGATAAGGCCGGCATCGTTCCCGTTCCATTCCATGTTCATGACCCACCCTCCCATCGAAAAGAGGATTGCCATTCTGAGGCAATACTGAAATTGAAAAAGGTCCCGACACCGTCTGGACCTTTTTATTTGAGCGGGAAACGAGATTGCTTCGCCTTCGGCTCAGCGATCTCCCAGGGAGGACGCTATCAAATAAAAAGAGCCACTATGCGTGGCTTTCTTTTATTATTTATCCTGTCCCTCCCTCTAGATAAATCTAGAGGTCGGCCAGTCTAAATAATAAAAGGCTGCTTGTCGCAGCCTTTTTTGTTTGAGCGGGAAACGAGACTCGAACTCGCGACCCTCAGCTTGGGAAGCTGATGCTCTACCAACTGAGCTATTCCCGCCTTTTATAAGTCTAAAGTCTGAAAGTCAAAGGTCTAAAGTCTCTACGCTAACTCCTCACTCCGCTTTCACATTCCCAACTCTAGTTCACTTTAGTCACTTTACTGCACTCCCAACTTCAACCCCCGAGCCTCCCATGGGAGTTGGACCCACGACCTGCTCATTACGAGTGAGCTGCTCTACCACTGAGCTAAGGAGGCATATATACAATAAAAAAAGCAGGGCGCGTAAGAAATAAGTGTGGAATAATTATGTCTCGCTGCATTTCCTCGTGCTTGAGGGAATAGCGCCCTGCCGATGCAAATATAATAAAATAATTAATTCAAAATTAAATTTACATCACCATGCCACCGCAGACATTTATCGTCTGTCCCGTCACATACGACGAGAGATCCGACGCAAGGAACAGCGCCACATTGGCCACATCCTCAGGCAGTCCGCCCCGGCGAAGGGGTATCTTTGATATCCAGTCGCTCTTGACATCATCAGGCAGCTTGCTGGTCATCTCGGTGAGGATAAATCCAGGGGCTATGGCATTGCATCTGACATTCCGCGATCCCAGTTCCTTGGCAACACTCTTGGTCAGTCCGAGTATCCCTGCTTTGGAAGCAGAATAATTAGCCTGACCGGCATTTCCTGTTACACCTACCACTGAACTCATGTTGACGATCGACCCGCTCTTCTGCTTCATCATCGGCTTTATGGCAGCCTTGGTGAGGTTAAAGACGGATTTGAGGTTGACGGTGATAACCTGATCCCACTGCTCCTCTGTCATCCGCATAAGAAGGGTATCACGGGTTATGCCGGCATTGTTGACAAGGATGTCAACCGTGCCGAAGTCTTTCACAATCTGGTCAATAACATTCTCGGCATCGGTGTAGACAGAAGCGTCAGAGACATACCCTTTGGCCTTTACCCCGAATTGTTCGATCTCTTTGACGGCATCAGCAAACTCTTCATTATCAATGATATTGGTAAGAGCAATGTTGGCTCCTTCGGCTGCAAACCGCAAGGCTATTCCTTTACCGATACCACGTGATCCGCCTGTGATCACTGCTGTTTTTCCTTCAAGAAGTTTCATGTCTTTAAATTTGGCCACAAAGATAAAAAATTATTTATGCAGCACTCTGGCCGTTGTGGCGCCAATATCAGCCGGCGATTCCACCACATGTATCCCGCATTCGGCCATGATTTTCATCTTGGCGGCGGCAGTGTCGTTCTTACCTCCTATTATAGCTCCGGCATGACCCATACGGCGTCCTTTGGGAGCTGTCTGTCCGGCAATGAACCCTATCACAGGCTTGGTCCCGTGTTCCCTGACCCAGTGAGCCACATCAGCCTCCATCACGCCTCCTATCTCACCGATAAGAACAATGGCTTCCGTATCTTTGTCTTCCATCATCAGCTTAAGGATGTCAAGCGAGGTTGAGCCTATCACCGGGTCACCTCCTATTCCAACGCAGGTCGATTGCCCAAGTCCCAGCTTCGTCAGCTGGTCCACAGCTTCATAGGTAAGGGTACCTGACCGCGAGATGACACCCACATGTCCTTTTTTATGTATGAAGCCCGGCATGATGCCCACTTTGGCTTCACCGGGGGTGATTACACCCGGACAGTTTGGTCCGATAAGTACCGTATCGATTGTATTCAGTAATTTCTTGACCCGGACCATGTCGGCGACGGGTATCCCTTCCGTTATTGTCACGATGAGCCTGATCCCTGCCTCTGCTGCCTCAATAATTGAATCAGCCGCATAGGCAGGCGGTACGAAGATGACGGATGTGTCGGCTCCTGTGGTTTCAACAGCCTCTCTGACCGTGTTGAAGACCGGCAATCCAAGGTGCGTCTGGCCTCCCTTGCCCGGGGTAACGCCACCCACGACCTTGGTACCGTATTCAATCATCTGGGTGGCATGAAATGTGCCCTCACTGCCCGTGAAGCCCTGAACAATAACTTTGGATTTTGAATTCAGTAAAATGCTCATATCATGCTGATGTATTAGTACCTTTATTTCAAAAGTAAAGTATTTTTTCTTCGTTTTATTAAATTTACTGAATATTATCGGTGACATGGACTTCATTGAACCCATATTGTATATAGGTATCTCCCAATCGTTCTTCGCAGGACTGCTGATTGCCACCAGGAGGCCTTTTACGACTGCCAACCGGATTATGACGGCATGGGTCTTTCTCTTCTGTATCGAAATGATTTTTGCCCTGATAAATCATACGGTGCTTGAGATGTACGCCTTCCCGTTCATTTCATTCACCTACGGACCACTGCTTTATTTATATGTCAGGCATATGGCAAACCCGTCTCTGAAGTATGCACCATGGCATACACTGCATTTTGTTCCCTTTTTCGTGTTCTTTGCCGTCTCGGTAATATTTCGAAATGTTTCGACTCTTTGATGATCTGAGCGGCTTTTTCACCATTGACAGGTTTACTCCACTCAGAATTGTTTACAGTGCATGTTTTTTCCTTTCAGTGACTGTTTACAGCATCCTGTCGTTCATCCAGATACGTCGCCACCAGGCACGACTCCGTGATATTGTATCATTCACATCAGAGAAAATGACACTTAACTGGCTTAAGATACTTTCAATTACATTCTATGTCGGGTACATTGTTATTTTCATTCTCGGCGGTATTGGCATCATTGCCGGGCTTATACCGTTTGACCCTTATATCCTTACTTTTATCTTTATAGCTTTCTTCTCCTTTGCCTACAGTTTTTATGCAATCCGCCAGCCTGAGATGCTTGATTATCCTGTTGTTGCACAGCGACAGAAAATGATAATGTTGCTCAGACAGGCGCAGAAAAATATGCAAAAAGCGGCCTGAGGAAAGAGCAGGCAGAGGAATACCTGACAAGACTGCTTAATTACATGGATGATGAGAAGCCATATCTCGACGGCGACCTGACTATTCATGACCTTTCGCAAAAAACCGGCATACCGCGTCATTATATCACCGAGGTGCTGAATGAAAAATACGGCCGTAACTTTTTCACTTTTGTCAATGAGTACAGGGTCAGGGAAGTCATCAGCCGTATCAATGATCCGAAATATCAGCATTATACTATTCTTGCCATCGCCTTTGACGCCGGTTTCAATTCAAAATCAACCTTTAACACCATCTTCAAGACCTATACCGGCAAGACCCCCAGTGAGTACAGGAACGAACTGACAAAGCCTCCGGGGAAAGTGTGAACCGAGCGGCTGAAACCAGTATCTGCCTTCTGATCCTGTCCGAACCATATGGTCTGGTCGCTTAATCTTGACTATATCATGATGAAATTTGCATAAAAAGCAGATCAATCATGAGAAGGTCAGGACTGTTATTCTTATTGTTTCTTATTCCGTTGTCTCTTTATCCGCAGGAAAAGACTTTCACCCCGGGCGGATTTGTCCGTGGAGGCGTTTATTTAAGTACCGGTGATTACGAGCATGACGTGAATGCAGCCTTTGGCGATGCCGCACTGACGCTTACGGCCACCGATAATCTCAGCTTCAAGGGTTTTGCCGATCTAAGGGTGCGGACTGGGACAGCAGTTCGGTGAAAATGTGAATTCGCTGACTGTGCGTGAAGCCTGGGGGATGTACTACAACAAATTCATGAGTATTTCTGCGGGACAACGGATCATCAAGTGGGGAAAAACCGACATGTTCACTCCCCTGTCGAGATTTTGCCCGATGGACTATACATTGCGAAGCCCTGATTTTGAGGATGCGGAACTGGGTAATCTGCTTGGTGAGATAACATTCACCCCTGCCCCTTTCTTCAGGCTGTCCGCTGTGGCAGCACCATTCTGGAATCCCTCAATCCTGATTATCAAACCGATTCCGTTGCCCCCGAACATGCAGGTGGAACTGCCGGAAGGACTCAATACAGGAAATGGATATTACTCATACGGTTTCAGGGGCGATTTCACATTCAGGGGATTTGACGCCGGTTTACAGTGGTTTCATGGTCCTGATCTGATGCCGGGACTGAACATGGTCAGCGCCGATTACACCAATCCTATGGAACCGGTCGTTGCTGTCAAAGGTGTTCCCTATATAATAAACAGTGCCGGTCTGGACTTTGAAACAGTGGTATCGCCTTTCGTGCTGCGGGGAACCGTGGCTTACACCAATCCGGTTGAGGAAAAGGAGGGCAATGAAGAAATACCTTTCTCTCAGGTTGAGTGGGTGGCGGGGCTGGACTGGACTCCCGGAGCATTAAGGGTCACTGCCGAGTACTCAGGAAAAAAGGTGCTTGACTTCTATGAATCACCCTATGATCCGCTCATAGGCACAACTCCCGACATGGCAGGAGCTGATGGAGCTTTTCAGCACACCGGGATTTGATCCTGTTGAGTATACACGGCTGCAGATTGAGGCATTCAACAGACTGTATAACAACCAGATATATGAGTATTACCATTCTGCAGGATTGAGGTTTGAGGTCGAACTGTTTTATGGCAGGCTTATTCCCTCTTTGACCACGGTTTACAACTTCACATCAAAAGATCTCCTGCTGAGGCCTGCGGTGAAATACAAACCTGCAGACGGGGTGACACTAAGCGCCGGATATGAATATTATACAGGTACTGAAGGCGGCCTGTATGATATAATAGATGATTTCATGAAGGCGGCATACTTTTCAATCAGGGTAGATTTCTGAGACTATGACAGACTTTATAATTAAATACAGATGGGCGATAATTTCAGTGTCATTTGCCCTGGCACTGGGACTGGGCATCCTGATACCCTCTTCCGAAACTGACCCTGACATCCGGAATTATATACCCCGCAGCATGCCTTCAAGGGTAACCAACGATTCCATCGAACAGGAATTTGGCATTCAGGATATGATCATCGTCCTTTTTAAGGATAGCTCTATCCTCACTCCCGTCGATCTACAACAGATAAAGGAAATTGATAAAGCCCTTTCAAGAGTGGAGGGCATTGGTACTGTCAATTCGCTTTACACGGCAAGAAAGATTAAAGGGTGAAGAGGGAATGATGATTGTTGATCCTCTGATCAGGAGGATACCGGAAACACCTGAAGAAACGGAGGCACTTAAGCAGGATATACTGGCTAACCGGTTCGCACGTGGTATAGTTGCCTCATCATGACATGACTGCTGCAGCGATCACCGGCACGGTAAATTCGAATGTGCCGGAGTATGTCACCCTGAACAAGGTCGATTCAGTCATTGCCGCACACCAGGACGGAGCTGAGATAATGACAGGCGGATTGCCTTATATCAGGCAAGAGTATAGTAAAGGACGTGAACCATGATGCCACTGATCCTTATTCCTCTTGCCCTGCTGATAATGCTGATGGTGCTCAAATTATCACTTGGCGACTGGAAAAGCGTCCTGATGCCCTTCACTGTCGTGATACTGTCGACTGTGTTCACAATGGGAATGATACCGTTGCTTGGATGGAAGTTCTCCATCATCATGTGTCTTGCACCTATCATTCTTATATCGGTCGCAAACAATTACGGAATATATCTTGTCTCCAGGTACCAGGAGCTAAGAGAATATGACCTGCCGTTGAATGGCAAAGAAATGATCAGATCGATTACCGGTTCGCTGAATATGCCGATACTGTTCAGCGGACTGACCACCATTGCAGGGTTGCTTGGTCTCCTGGCTCATTCAATTATCCCTGCGCAGGCAGGTAGGCGTACTGGCAGCAACAGGCGTCACCCTGGCGTTGGCAATGAGTCTCCTGTTGATACCGGCACTGATATATCTGCAGCAAAAGCCCGGCAGGAAAATCCGTCCCGTGCACGACCATTCAAACGATCTTATAAGTCGTGCGCTGGGAAAGATATCTGCAGGCGTTATAAAAAGACCCGGAAGGGTCCTTCTGGTCTCACTGGCAATGACCCTGTTGACTAGGCATCGGTATCGCTTTCCTCAGAATAGACACCGACCAGGAGAGCTATTTTCCGCATAAGCATCCTGTCAGACAGGCTTCAGCACTGATCAATTCGAAATTCGGTGGCTCTCAGACCATCTCGGTGATGATCAGCGGAGACATCAAGGATCCGGTCCTGATGCAGAAGATAGACGACCTGACGCAGCATCTGAAGGGTACTGAAGGTGTGGGCGGTGTCTTTTCAATATCCGACTTTGTACGGGAGATGAGCAAGGCACTCTATGAACCTCGGAGAGGTCGAATATGACAGGATACCTTCATCAACCGAAGCCATAGCACAGATGTTCGAGCTCTATAACATGAGCGGAAATCCTGACGATTTCAAACAGCTGATGAACTTCGAAAATACAAAGGCCCATGTCCTTGTAAGGCTTTCGAAGACTGACAATGAGGTTGTCAAAGCCCTTGAAGGAGATATAGGAGCTATACTGCGGATTTCCCGGCCAAAGTGACAATTGGCGGATATGCAATCATCATGACTGATTTTGCTCAGGAAATCATAAACGGACAGGTTTCATCACTTGCTTTCGCCCTGATTACCGTCTTTATTTTGCTTGCAATTATATTCCGGTCGGTTAAAGGAGGCCTCATAGGGTCGATACCCCTGGCAGCATCAATAATCATACAGTTTGGTGTTATGGGACTGACAGGTATCGCCATTGACGCTGCCACTGCCCTCCTCTCTTCAATCATGATCGGTGTGGGTGTTGATTTCACCATCCAGTACCTGTGGAGATACAACAGTGAGTTAAGAAAAGGTGCCACACGCGAGGAAGCCATATCAACAACATACAGGACTACGGGAAGAAGCATCGTCATCAATGCCCTGAGCGTAATGGCGGGTTTCTCGGCCACTTTCGTCTCAGGGTTCCTGTCAATAAGATTTTTTGGCTACCTGACCCTGCTGGCAATAGGCTCCTGTCTGCTTTATGCCATTATAGTAATGCCCGCATTCATGCTTTACTTCAGACCCTCATTCATAGAAGCAAATTTGACACGTATAAATAAAAATAAAGAAAAAAATGAAAAGAATGTTATTTCTATCGGCAGTGCTGTCGGTTCTGTCACTGCAGGTTATGAAGGCTCAGCTGCCGGATCCCGTGCAGCTGATGGACAAAAGTCGTGACCTGACAATGTCAGGCGATCTGCAGTCAACGGTGACTCTTACGATCACCGAGAAGAACGGTTCAGTCCGGACACGTAAGCTGAACATGCTGACAAAAACCAGCAGCGGCGGTACAATAAAGAGAATGGTCAAGTTCCTTGATCCGGCTGATGTAAGAGGAACTGCAATGCTTATTGTAGACAATAAGGATGTTCAGGATGACATGTGGATCTACCTTCCGGCACTTAAAAAGACCAGGCGGATTGTGAGCACGGAAAAAGGGAAGAGCTTCATGAGCTCTGAATTCTCCAATGCGGATATGTCAAGCGGCAAGTAACTCCGACTTCACTATCAGGCATATGCCTGAGTCAGGAAAGAACGATACCTGGATTATTGAGAGTGTACCCGTCAGTGAGGACAAGGCCGACGAGTACGGTTTTTCAAGGAAGATAACTTACCTCGATAAAAAAGATCTGAAAACAAAGAAGATCGACTTTTATAATTTTGACAATGAACTGTACAAGACGATCGAAATAGTTGCCACCCAACCCCAGACCGGAAAAGAGGGATATATCATGACAGATATGTATGCAGAAAACCATCTTAACGGAAGAAGCTCAAGAGTTAAATTTGACGAGATAAATACTTCAGCATCCATCCCTGACAATACCTTCATCGCCGATAACCTGGCCAGGTAGATTTCTATTACCTTTGCACCATATAAAATTATGGTACAAAAGGGGACAACTATATGCGCACCGGCCACTTCGGGAGGGGGTGCGATAGCTCTGATAAGGGTCTCAGGGCCGAAAGCAATTGAAACCCTGTCTGGAATATTCAAACCTGCAGATAATCAGGTAGATATACTTAAATGCGAAGGGGTACACATTAGTTTTCGGAAGCATATATTCGCAGGAAGAATTCATTGACGAGGTACTGGTTTCGGTTTTTCGCTCTCCCCTCTCCTATACGGGTGAGGATATGGCAGAGATAAGCTGTCATGCTTCGCCGTTTATACAGCAGCGGATCATTGAAATTCTCCTTGAGCGGGGGGCTGAAACAGCCACTCCGGGTGAGTTCACACAGAGGGCTTTCATGAACGGCAAAATGGATCTTTCCCAGGCCGAGGCGGTGGCTGATATTATTGCCTCTGACTCGGAGGCTGCTCACCGGCTGGCAGCCACCCAACTGCGCGGAGGCTTTTCCCTGGAGATAGAAAAGTTACGGCAGGAGCTCCTTTCCTTTGCATCGCTCATCGAGCTTGAACTCGATTTCAGCGAGGAGGATGTCATGTTCGCCGACCGCTTCATCCATGACGGAGACAATAATCAAAATAAAAAACCTGGTTGACACTCTTGCCTCCTCATTCCGGCTCGGGAATGCAATTAAAAAGGGTATCCCTGTTGTAATTGCCGGCAGACCAAACGTGGGCAAGTCGTCGCTGCTCAATGTTCTTTTACAGGAAGAAAGAGCCATCGTATCTGAGATCCCGGGCACCACGCGTGACACCATTGAGGAGGTAATGCACCTGGGAGGATTGCTGTTCAGGTTCATTGATACGGCAGGATTGCGTGAAGCTGAGGTGCCGGCTTCTAAGTCAGCTGGCGGATTACGGCAGCCAAAGGTGGATAAGATTGAGGCAAAGGGAATGGAGAGAACCAGGCTGAAGGTTGAGAGCGCCGATGTTGTGCTGGCTGTGGCAGAGGCTACGGACAGTCCTGCTGCGATAGCAGAGTTTGCCGGATCAATGGCTAAACTGACAAGCGGTCCGGAGGCAAAAATTATCCTCGTAATCAACAAGACTGACCTAATTTCGGAGAAACAGGCCGGACACGTTGCAGAAGAAGATTTCAGCCCTAAGTAGTATACCTGTTGTTTTTGTTTCGGCAAAGAACACGTCAGGAATAGAGGAACTGAAGGAACGTTTGACAGCTTCTGTTGAGACAGGAATGCTTAAATCGCCGCAATATATTGTGACCAACGCACGTCATTACGAGGCGCTGAAAAATGTCTCATCCGGTCTTCAGAGAGCCCTTGAAGGATTTCGTGACGGCATACCCACGGTGCTGATAGCCACTGATGTGAGACAGGCAATATATTATCTGGGTCTGATCACAGGCAGGATAACGCCTGACGACATTTTAGGGGAGATCTTTTCGAAGTTCTGTATCGGAAAATAACACGGTTGCACCCAGACCGGCTAACACATCGAAAAAATCCGGAAACGATTTGTCAACTGCTTCGGCACCGGTGACGGTCACCTCTCCCCTGCCACCCAACGCCATCACGGCCGCCATCATTGCAATACGGTGATCATTGTGCGATGAGACTACAGCGCCTCTGACCTCACCTCCTTCGATAAACATTTCGTCACCTTCAACACGGGCATTTATATTCAATGCACCAAGAACTTCGGTGATGGCCCCGGCCCTGTTGCTTTCCTTGTGCGCCAGCCTGCTGACACCCTTTATCCGGCTTTCACCGCTGCAATATGACGCCAGCGCAGCCAGCGGGGGAAAGAGATCGGGACAGTCGGTGGCATCAAATGTGAATGCCCTGAGTTCAGATCCGGAGATATTGAGGCCTGCACTACTTTTCAGTCAGCGTGCATCCGGTATCAGTGAGTGCCTTCATGATTGCCAGGTCAGCCTGCTTGCTTTCACAATTCAGATTGCTGATCGTAACTTCGCCGGCGATGGCGCCGGCAACAAGAAGAAAAGCCGCTCCGCTCCAGTCACCTTCAACCGTGTATTCATGTGCCCTGTATGACTGATTTCCCGGAATGAAAAACCGTTTGAAATCATGGTTCTCAATGCTGATCCCGAAGTCAGAGAGAAGCTGAAGTGTAAGGCTGATATACGGTTTGCTCTTAAGGTTTTCAACAATTATTTCGCTTTCAGAGTTCAGTAAGGGCATCGCCATCAGCAGTCCGGTAAGGAGCTGAGACCCCGACGAACCGTCAATCAGAGCTTTTCTTCCGCTGATCTTGCCCGTCAGTTTCATTGGAAGGAAACCGCCAGTGGTCACGACCGACACCCCTAACTGTGCCAGAGCATCCGCGATCATGCTGACAGGCCTTCCGGTTAATGAGCCCTCCCCTGTGATGGAAACATAAGGATTTAACAGGGAGGCAATCGGTGCAAACATTCTTAGCGCAAGTCCTGATTCACCGCAGTGCAGCGAAACGGGGTAAAGAGGTCTGAGACCTGCCTTTATCATGATAATGTCATCAGTCGTGGATACCCCGGCACCCAGAGCTTCGGCCATCTTCATCGCAGCAAGGGAATCATTACAGAATGAGGCATTCCGTATCACCGTGGTCCCCCTGGCAAGCAGTCCTGCCGCAATAGCCCTCTGTGTCAGGCTCTTGCTTGGCGGCGCAGCGACAATGCCGCTGATATGTGACGGGTGAATCCTGATATCCATCTTATGCTTTTTGCCCGTGATTTCGTCTGTTTCGCAATCATTATGCGAATAAAGTATAAAAAACGACCGGATGTAATTTCAGGGTGACAATTTCATGATACTTTTGTAAAGAGCTGTTAACTCAAATACATGGTATCAGAAATATGGCACTGGAGATTGAAAGGAAATTTCTCGTGAACGGCGAGTTCAGAAGCAAAGCGCTGGAATCAACCCGCATTGTTCAGGGTTATATCTGCACTGCCCAGGGACGGACTGTCAGGATACGCATCAGGGACAACAAGGCATACATTACAATCAAAGGAAGCACTGGTCCGACAGGTTTTACCAGATATGAATGGGAAAAAGAAATATCTGTTGAGGACGGCTGAGGAACTTCTCCGGTTATGTGAACCTTCGCTGATTGAAAAGACCAGGTACATAGTCAAACACGGTGATCACCTTTTTGAAGTGGATGAATTCTCCGGCGAAAATGCCGGGCTGATCATCGCAGAAGTAGAGCTGAAGTCAGAGGATGAGCATTTTGAAAAACCGTCATGGCTCGGTAAAGAGGTAACAGGTGATCCGCGTTATTATAACTCTTACCTTTCCGGGAATCCTTACTCCAGGTGGAGATGATAAAAAAGAAACACAAAGTAACAATACAATATTATTTAGCTTTCCTTTTTGCGATTGCAGCCATTGTCATCGCCTCCCTGACTATCGGCCGGGATATCTATTACGGATCGCGTGACGAGGGATTATTATCCTTTGCAATCGTCAATGCCGCAGGATACCTGTTCTTTCTTTTTATGCCTGTTGAGATCGCCTTTATCTATTACCTGCAGGGTGATATTAATGTTATAGCGCTGAATGCCGTAGCGCTGGGAACAGCATTGTTCTCCCAGGCGATTGACTATTCAATAGGTGTACTGTTAAGTGATAAGATCATTGACTCTTTCATCGGCCGGCATCGTTATGAAAAAGCAGAGGACAGGCTGAGAAAGTATGGGAATATTGCCATTTTTGTCTTCAATGCATTGCCTCTCTCCTCGCCTGTCATCTCACTGGCGGCCGGGATGCTGCGTCACCGGATCCGCGATGCAATCATTTTTACTGTTGCCGGATTAGTGTTCAAATACCTGTTATTGACCTTGATCTTTTAATAGGATCTGAGTACATGGTGCGGGGGTCGTATAGCCTGAGGTCTGAGTGTCTGAAGGTCAGCTGGTCTGAGAGTCTGGTTAAATGGTAAATTTTACCCCGGTGAGGTCTTCGGAGACTTTCCAGAGTCTTGCTGAAATTTCTGTATTGAATAGTTGTGATGCCTCGCTGGTCTGAACAGGATTGCCTTTGCGGTTACCTGGGCCATCAGGTCCGATGTATTCGCCGCCTTTCAGATCAGGATTGGTAGCAGCATAGAGTGTCGGGAGTGCACCTTTGTGCGCAGGCTGTGCAACGATTCTCATCATTTTTTTCAATAACTGGTTTGCTTCCTTTCCCGACCCCCGTGACAGGAGGTTGGAGACACTGATGCCAGGGTGACATGCAACACTAATTGTTGATGCTCCTGCCAGCCCAAGCCGATGCTGAAGCTCTATGGCAAACAACAGGTTGGCCAGTTTGCTCTGCCGGTAGAATTTCATACGGTTCATAACCTTTTGAGCCGTCAAGGTTGTCAAAATGGATTTTTCCTTTGCGTGCTGCAAGGCTGCTGGTGGTTACCACCCGTGAGTGAGGTGTTGCGAGAAGCAGTGGAAGCAGATGCGCTGTCAGTGCAAAATGACCCAGGTGATTTGTTCCGAACTGACTTTCAAATCCGTCTTTGGTCTTGCGGTACGGAGGGATCATGACACCGGCATTATTTATCAGAACATGCAGGTGATCATGGTTACTCCGGTACCGGTCTGCAAAATCTTTAATGCTCTTCAGGTCGGCAAGGTCAAGATGCATAACAGTCAAAACTGCATCAGGATTATTCAGAGCGGAACTTTTCAATAATTCTTTTCCCCTTTTCCACATTTCTTACCGCCAGTGTGACAGCGGCTCCCTTGGCTGCCAGCACCTTTGCAGCTTCCAGCCCAATGCCGCTGCTGCCGCCGGTTATTATTACATTATTACCCTTCAGGTTTCCGATCTGTTCCGTGTTCCAGAGAATCATTATTTGTTATCCCTTCTTTTTATACACTAAAGCTTTATTTTGTATTTCAGGCCTATGGCATTCAGATAAGCAGGTTTTGAGTCCTTGCTTACATTGTAAATATATTCGAGCCCGAAAGTGTGTTTCTTGTTCACAGTATAGTCTGCTCCGACTATATATCGCCACTCTTCAATCATTATTTCATTTGAAGCAAAGAGCTCGCTTGCCATTTCAGCACTGGCGTAAGGTTCAAGCGGAAGCCCCTTGATATCATAGCTCAGCTCCATTCTCAGCCTGTGAGCCCATACTGGTATTTCGTCTTCAGGGTCTTCAATATATGTTTTAAACTGCTCCTGGAAGCGGTACCTTGCCGACAGGGTAAACCTGTAAACAGGGAGACTGCCCTTGAGCTGCACGAACCAGCGGTGCCTCGGATGAAACTCATAAATACCTTCTGACTTGTCGATTGTTTCCCGCTGTTCAGTGAAGCGGTAATAGATACCTGCGGCGAAGTAGTCGTTGAATTTATACCTCAGACCCGGTTCGAAATAAAATTTCTCAACTTTGGAAGCATTCTGATCAGTCCTGACGTTTGCCTCAAAGTCGAACCTCAATCCCTTGACAATACCATATTCGGCATTGGCCTCGTACCACAGTCCGAAGTCGGTCTTCTGGGCCTTCAGGGTAAGTGAGGTTAAAAGCAGAAAAACGGATATAAGTAACAGCCTATTCATCATCGTCATCCTCATAATTATCGACCTGGCTGGCGTGATTTCTGTTCATCCCGTTGATCTCAAAATAGACAATTAATTTGCAGGTGTCTTTAAGAAAATTGATCTCCCCGATTTCTACTTTCTGGATATTCACCAGACCTGTTCTGGCTGTGAGGTCATCAATCAGGAGACTATAATTTTCGGGTCTGATAAGATCAATCTTTTCATAGGTAATTCTTTTAGCTGCAACACTCTTCAGCAGCCATACCTTTTCAAGTCCGTAAGTGACAAAGACAATAACAGCATTTGTAAACAGTATCTCGGCGAAACTGGTCTTCTTGCTTGCCAGGGCATTTATTACGGACACGCCGATAATAAGAAAGAGATAGGTCATTTCTTTTATCGGCATTGAGCGGGTACGGTACCGGATAATACCGAAGATGGCAAAGAGGCCCAGTGCAAAGCCTATCTGCAGCTTCACGCTTTCAAGCAGAAAGCACAACAGGAAAACAATGCAGGATATAAGTGTATATGTAAACAAATAATCCTTTCTCCTGGAAATCGAGAAATAAAGCCATCTGACAAGGAGTAAAATAACTCCGAGGTTAAGAGTAAAGCGGATTACAAGCTCAAAAAAATCCGGGGCATTGAATAATTCCATTCCCGCGAATTCAATACTGCCGTATGGCAACATCATGCTGAGTAGATTCATTATCTATTTTTTTTAACTTAAGAAGTATAGGTTTTACGTTATTCTTACGTGAAACTCCGTTAAGGATTGCTGCACCAAGGCAGTACTTGCTGAAGCCGGTCTGACGTATTCCGCTATTTTTGAGGACCGAATGGAAAACAGACCGGCCGGAAACCTTGTCTCTCTTTATTTCGGCGACTGCAATGTTGGGAAGCTCAATTATTCTGCCGTCATTGTTGGTATATGCAATATTAAAGTCAACTGTCACACGTTCAGATAAATTATTATTTACCAGTGTGATCCGGGTAAACAGGCTTGTTATGACCGGGTGCAGCAATTCATATGTATCTGCGATCTTCTCGTGAAGGAATTGCTGTGATCCGGCATCATCAAGCGGGCTGGCATTACTTCTGACCCTGCTTTTTACTGTCCTTCCCTTGTTTGTTTTATGTTTTACCTCGAGATAGGTAAGGCTGTTTGTCTCATATGTCCTGAGCCTTACTTTGTCGCGTTCCATCTTGCCTGTCTGATGCTGATTGAAGAATTTATAATCCGGGGTATCGAAATAGACAGTGTTATACCTGAATTCTCTCTGGTGGTTTATGTCAAGAACTTTGTAGTCACTGGCAAGGTCCGACAATACTGTCCTCAGCATGTTTACAGGGAAAAGATACTTTGAGTCAACCCTGCTCATAAAGCTCACGGCATCCATCTCTTTAAGTGAGATTCCGGGAAAAATCAACAGGATATCAGATTGAGTGGTCACCGCGATCAGTAATAAAGATACTGGTATGTCTTTTTCAACAGCAGGGTTTTCTTGCTGTCATAAACGGTCTTTTCCACCCTCTGTCCGTTTTGAATTTTATACTCCGAAATTTTATCGACAGCACCCTTCTTTGTATATTCGATCTCCTTAATTTTATTGTTGCCGGCATCGTACTCATATCTGAAATGGGTGTCAACTTCCCCGCCCTTGTACAGTATCTGTTCAATGATATTTCCGTTAATATCGTAACTCGTTTCCGACTCTGTGTTGGTTGTCACCTCCCTGCCGTTGTGCTTTTCTTCAGTCACAATCACTCGTTTAACTTTGTGATCCTTAGTCTTTTCCTGTGAGTAAATGTTTGAAGTACCTATTACAAGCAGTAAAGCCAGACAAAGAAGTGTCATTTTGTTTTTCCTTATGGCAATCATACCTTAAATGTTAATTAGTTACTGAAACCTCCATTACTACTGAATGTAGTCTTACAAAAATCATGCATAGATAGTGATTAAACGCGGCTTTTCACCGGTTAGTATTTAAAAAAAAGGGTGCATACGCACCCCTGAGCTACCAGATGTAAGTCAGATCAAAATGACTTGAACCATTCCTGGAATTTATCCCCTATCCACGGAACAGGTTTCATTTCACCCTGTATTGACCATATCAGGCTCATCAACCAGAATACAAACACAAGGATGCCGCCGGCTATCCAGATTGCAGTGCCAAGAACAGGTATATAGCCGACTATCCTCAACGCAATGGCAATAATTATCAGACCCAGGTTCTGCCTGATAAAATAGCTGGCCAGTTCCTCTTTGTTGTTCATGTTCATGATAAGAGCAATGAGCCATCCAATTCCGAAGAGATGTGAAATAATGGCCTTTGTCTTTGCATCCATAGGTTTTAGTTTTAAGGTTCACTCAAATTTAGGAATTAATCATTGCTCCCGGGACAATTTTTTATGATATATTTTGGCAGAAACTGCAGAAATTGAGTGATAGTTGTGTCGTTTATATATTTTTGTGCCCTGACAATTTTAACTGGAGAATGGATTATATCACGGCTCATATCGGAGAGTTTGCCGCACTGGCGGTGGCACTGTTCTGGACTGTTACTGCACTCGCTTTTGAGTCAGCAAGCCGTAAGATAGGATCACTGAACGTCAACATACTGCGACTGATGCTGGCACTTGTCTTTATAAGTATTTTTACCTTTTTCAGCCGTGGTCACTTCCTTCCTTCGGATGCCAGCCGCCACAACTGGATCTGGCTTGCTCTGTCAGGAATCATCGGGCTGGTGCTGGGTGATTATTTTCTCTTCCGTTCCTATACTCTTATCGGATCGAGATTTGCACAGCTCATCATGACACTCGCTCCTCCCCTGTCAGCCGTCTTTGCATATTTTATCCTGAGTGAATCACTCAAGCTGATACAGATTGCGGGCATGGCTATTGTAATAATAGGTATTGCCATTGCCATATTTAACAAACCGGTAAAAGGAGAATGGCTCTCCATCAAGCTATCTGCCAGGGGACTTGTTTTTGCCTTCATCGGTGCACTCGGGCAGGCTCTTGGAATTGTCCTCAGCAAATACGGGATGGACAGTTATGACCCTTTTGCCTCCACTGAGATAAGGATAATAGCAGGTGTGGCAGGATATTCAATTATTATAACGCTTTTAAGGAAGTGGCGACAGGTAGGTCTCTCTCTGAGAAACTTGCCTGCCATGAAG
This sequence comes from uncultured Bacteroidales bacterium, assembly GCA_963730615.1. GTDB lineage: Bacteria > Bacteroidota > Bacteroidia > Bacteroidales > VadinHA17 > SR-FBR-E99. Next base: position 471,673 of record CAVSSR010000006.1, read on the forward strand.
GTACTGACCCTGGGCTCTTTCTTCGGCCCATTCCTGGGTATCTCCTTTTCGCTGCTTGCAGTCAAATACACACAGGCAGGCATTGCCTCAACCATTATGTCAATCAGTCCGGTGCTCATCCTGGCGCCTTCTTTCTGGATAAATAAGGAAAAGATCACCATCGTGGAGATTGCCGGTGCAATTTTAAGCGTGGCCGGTGTGGGACTATTCTTTATTTGACACCTTATCTTCGTAAGGTTTATACAATAAACCGCCCAAGTCAAAGTTTTCAATATCTGAATTATTTGTACAGGATTTCACATGAGACTGTCATGAAACGAGAAGTGCTTGTCGCAAGGGACGCAGAATTATTTGAAGAACATGCCAGGCTTCAGAAGGTCACAGGCAGCGTTGTAAGGAATTGCTGATGAAGATGGCACGGTATTTGGTTACCACCATTTCCGACAGCATAATAATGATTGAAAAAAAATTGAAAATAATGTCTGAAAAGTATCCACATATTAAAATTTGATTTATGTTTGCGCCTCAAAAACCGGGTATCATTTTTATGACTGGAAAACAAGCGGTGAATAACTCCCGCAAGCCAGACATAAAAGGAATGAAAATCAGGTAGAAACGCATGAAGTTCAGGTGTTGATATCTTTTACCGGTGAGACCTGACTGCGGATGTTGCATTTAATAACTTAGCGAAAATTTTATTACAATTAATATTAACCAAAACCAATAATTAACACCAAGAAAAAAAGGTAAATTCATTTACCGAAGTATGAACGCTAACAGAAAAGAGGTTACGGTTACTCATGATGAGAGCCCCCTCATGGGTTGTTCTTCTGACGAAGAACCTGGCGCGGGTACCATGATCTTCCCGCAGATCAAATCCCATGATCGTTTAGTTAGCAACCGGAGTTCGGAATTCATACGCCGCTACTTCCCCCTAACAAATGTTGATTCCTGGAATGACTGGAGATGGCAGTTACGCAACTCCTTTACCACTGCTGAAGCATTGTCACGTGTCATGACTCTGTCTGATGACGAGATCAATGCTCTCAACAAGCTGAAGAACAGACTGCCGCTGAGGATAACTCCTTATTTCCTGTCACTCATCTACGATTCAGAGCCGGGATCTCCGCTTCGCAGGACAATGATCCCGGCAAGTGCAGAGCTGATTATCACTGATGCCGAGAAGGCTGACCCTCTGTGTGAGATGGCCAGCAGTCCGGTTCCGGGTATCGTACACCGTTATCCTGACAGGGCACTCTTTACCGTCACCCAGTTCTGCTCATCATACTGCAGGTACTGCACAAGATCGCACTCGGTCGGAAAGCTGGGTCATCTTACAAAAGGTGAATGGGACAGAGCCTTCAGATACCTCGCAGAACATACTGAGATACGTGACGTCATCATCAGCGGAGGTGATCCTCTGACAATGAATGACAACAAGATTGAATACCTCCTGTCGAACCTGAGAGCTATCAAGCATATTGAAATACTCAGGATAGGCACAAAGGTGCCTGTTGTTCTCCCTCAGAGAATAACACCTCAGCTCGTTGCGATGCTGCGCAAGTACCACCCGCTTTTCATGAGCATCCATTTTACTCATCCCGATGAGATCACTCCCGAAACGCGCAAGGCATGCAATATGCTTGCTGACGGAGGCATGCCAATGGGAAGCCAGACTGTACTGCTGAATGGCATCAATGACGACCCGGTAGTAATGAAGAGCCTGATGCAGAAGCTTCTTACAATTCGTGTAAGACCTTACTATATCTATCAGTGTGACCTGATCCCCGGCTCAAGCCACTTCAGGACCACAATAGAAAAAGGTATTGACATAATTGAGAATCTCAGGGGTCACACCAGCGGCTATGCTGTTCCGCAGTTTGTCGTTGACGCTCCCGGCGGCGGAGGCAAGATACCTATCCTGCCGGCTTATGTGGTTGAGAGCGGACCCGAGAAATGGGTTCTGAGAAACTATAAGAAAAACCAATACACATACCCTAATAAAAAGTAATACAGGGATGAGGATCGGGTTGACCTATGACCTTCGCTCGTGGTACCTCGAGCGCGGTTATACCATGGACGAAACGGCTGAGTTTGACAAGGAGGAGACCGTAGATGCCCTCGAGGATGTGCTTAAACGACTCGGCTATGAAACCGAACGGATAGGAAACGTCTTTGAGCTGGTGGAAAAACTTGCTGCAGGAAAAAAGTGGGACATGGTATTCAACATCGCCGAAGGCCTGTACGGAGACGGACGTGAATCGGTCGTGCCGGCTCTTCTCGACCAGTACAGAATACCTTATGTCTTCAGCGGACCGGTGGTGATGGGAGTTTCACTCAATAAATACCTTGCACGCCTGGTTGTTGAGGCTGCAGGCGTGCCGGTAAGCCCGGGTATCATTGCAGTGACGGTCCGTGACATTGACAATGCCTCAACACTTACGTACCCTCTGTTTGTCAAACCGGTGGCCGAGGGTACCGGCAAAGGCATCACTACAAGAAGTGTCGTTCATGACAGTGACTCCCTGGTAGCCCTGGTTACGGAATTACTTGAGAAATATAATCAGCCAGTACTCATCGAAGAGTATCTGCCCGGAAGGGAATTCACTGTCGGAGTCACCGGAAGCGGGACAGATGTAAATGTAATTGGCGGAATGGAGGTTATCTGCAAGGACAATCTGCCCTATTCAGTTGAGGTAAAGGAGAATTATCAGGATATCGTTAAATATTTACTCATTGATGACAGTTACAGGGATGAATGCAACGCTGTTGCCCTTGCCTCCTGGCGTGCCCTGAATGCCGTTGATGCCTGCCGCGTTGACATGAAGGCAGACAGGAACGGAAGGATATGTTTCATAGAAGCAAATCCGCTTGCCGGACTGAACCCGGTACATTCGGATCTGCCAATACTCTCACGCTTTAACGGCGTTGAGTACGACAGCCTGATGGAGATGATAATGAACTCGGCAAAAAACAGGTACGGACTTGCATAGTGATGAAAAAGTGCCTTATATTATACAATGAACCTGGTCCCGATGCCCTCCCTGATGAACTTGATGTACTTGACCAGGTAAATTTCATCGAGGATACGCTGAAGAAACTTGACTATGATGTATCACTTCGGGGCATCACTGATGACTTCTTCCGGGAGATAGCACAGATAATCAGGGAGAAGGTTATGAATTTGTATTCAACCTTGTCGAGTCAGTAGGGAAAAAGGCTGAGATACTTTATTTCATTCCTGCCCTGCTGAATATGCACCACATGCCTTATACAGGGTGTTCGGTTGAAGCCACATTTGTCACCGGCAGCAAGGTTCTTGCCCGTAAGATAATGAAATCCAATGGCATACCAGTTGCCGGAGGATATGAATGTCTCAGAGGCGGACAAGCTCCTCAAAGGCAAAAAATACATTCTGAAACCTGTCTGGGAAGACGGTTCACTGGGCATTACCGAAGAATCTGTTTTTACATTTAACGGTATCCTGCCGGAAATTGTCAAAGGACAAGAATGACCGGCATTGGTTCATTGAGGATTTTATTGACGGCCGTGAGTTCAACGTAAGTGTCAAGGCCGGACCCGACGGACCTGAAATGCTACCACCGGCAGAAATGATCTTCCATGGTTATTCGGATGACTTGCCCAGGATAGTCAGCTACAAGGCGAAATGGGTAGAAGGAACATTCCAGTATGAAAACAGCAAACGCCAGTTCCCCGATGACCTGAGCCCGAAGCTGACGAAGAACATCCGGGATGCAGTGTTCGGCTGCTGGCATACTTTCGGGCTGAAGGGATATGCCCGCGTTGACATGCGTGTTGATGACGATGAGAATGTTTATGTGCTCGAGGTCAACGCCAATCCATGCATCTCACCCGACAGCGGATTTATTTCGGCAGGTATTCATGCCGGTTACAGCTATACGGATATTATCGGGGATATCATCAAAGATCTCAATAAATAACACTATGCCTGAAATATCATTCGATATCACTCCTGCCGACAGGCCTGCGTTTGAAAAAATACTCAAATCATCAGGATACTTTTATGATTTTGAGGTTGAGGTTGCGCTCTCACTGGCTGACGAGACCTTTGACAAAGGCCAGGAGAAGAGCGGCTATTACTGGGTGCGTCTTATCGATGACGGCAAAGTGATCGGCTTTGGAAACTTCGGACCCAATCCTTCTTCTGTACATTCCTGGGATCTTTACTGGCTTGCCGTTCTGGATGAATACAGGAAGAAGCATTACGGTTCCCTGCTTCTCAAAGAGGCGGAACAACGGGTCAGGTCCCTGGGAGGCAAGTTACTCTGGATTGAGACCTCGGGCCGGCCACTCTATGAACCGACGAGACACTTCTACCTCAAAAACGGCTACGAGCTTGAAGCTACCCTGAGGGAATTCTACGGTCCAGGTGACCCCAAACTGGTATACAGGAAAGTCTTATGAGAGGTTTCTGGACAGTTATTCTGCTTATTTTCAATTCATTTATGACGGTGGCCTGGTACGGTCACCTTAAGTACCAGAATGTTTCAAAGAATGCCATGCTGGGTTTGGGATAGTCATGGCAAGCTGGGGCATTGCCTGTTTGAATATTTCTTCCAGGTTCCGGCAAACAGAATGGGTTACCGCGGAACGGGGACCATATACGCTTGTTGAACTTAAGCTCATCAGGAAGTCATCTCAATATCTGTTTCGTAATATTTACACTGTAATGTTCCGACAGAAACCTGAAGTTCAACCACCTGATGGCGTTCATCTGTATCCTGGGAGCGGTCTATTTTACTTTCAAAGCCTAGCAAAACCATGGATGTCAAAATCGAGGAAAGCTGGAAAGAAAAGCTTAAAATGAGTTTGACAAAGAGTATTTTTTTCTCTGACACAGTATGTAAGGGAAGAGTACCGGACGAGACAGGTCTTTCCCCCTGCCGGCAGGATTTTCAATGCGTTTGATCTTTGTCCTTTTGACAATGTAAAGGTTGTTATCATCGGGCAGGATCCATACCACAACACCGGGCAGGCACACGGATTATGCTTTTCAGTTACTGACGGTACTGAGTTCCCTCCCAGCCTCATCAATATCTTCAAGGAGTTGCAGAGGGACCTCGGCATTCCGGTGCCGCGATCAGGTAACCTTGAGAGGTGGGCCAGGCAGGGTGTGCTTCTTCTCAATGCCATACTGACAGTCAGGGCCCACCAGGCGCTTTCCCATGAAAACAAGGGATGGGAGAAATTCACTGATGCCGCAATCAGTGCACTGAACCGCGACAGGGATAATATTGTCTTTATGCTCTGGGGCAATTATGCCCAGAACAAGGGAGCCTCCATCGATCCTTCACGTCATCTGATTCTTAAAACAGTGCATCCTTCGCCCCTTTCTGCCTCACGGGGCTTCTTTGGCTGTTCGCACTTCAGCAAATGCAATGAATGGCTGACGGCAAGGGGCATGGAGCCGGTAGCATGGTGATCACGACCGCAGTCCGCGTCTGATAACTCCCAGTATCTCCTCCCCAGGTTCAAATCCCAGTGACATTCTTATCAGTCCGGGTTCAGGATATTTGGCACCCCAGACAGCCTCCACAGGCATGAGAATGGTGTGGGCATCGCCTAATGTGGGTATCAGTCTTATTTCCGGATAAACAGCAGCAATGAACCTGTCACGTCTTGCCCTCTTTTCCTCTTTTGTGTTACCGGCAAGGTCAAATGTGACAATTGCACCGTAGCCTTTTCCACCCATAAGATCAAGTGCTGCCGCATGGGTGGCATGGGTTTCAAGACCCGGGTAGAGAACGCTGCTGACTTCCGGTGACGACTGCAGCAGGGCTGCCACGCGCGGCCGCATTGTCACACTGCTGCCTGAAGCGTAGCTCAAAGGAAGAGAGCTGTGTCTGCAAGCCTGTATGCGTCATCAGGAGAAAGCATATGACCCACGAACTTGCGGTATTCTATTGCACTCTTCATCAGCTCACTGTCATTGCCGCATATCACTCCTGCAGTCAGGTTTCCGTGACCGGAAAGATACTTGGTGGCGCTGTGAATGACCAGGTCTGCACCGTCATCAAGCGGCTTCCATAAAAGCGGTGTGGCAAAGGTATTATCAATGATTACCCTGGCCCCGTGTTTCTTTGCCAGCTGAATGATCCTCCTTCCTTCAGCAACAATCAGGAGAGGATTGGAAATAGTCTCAAAATACAAGATGTCAGGTTTTGTTTCAGAGAGCATTTTCTCAAGCTGGTCATAATCGTACCGTGGCACCTTCCGGTTTAAAGAAATCGGTATGTAATCCCCGACGTCTTTCAAGAACGCTGGCGATATATGACAGTGTACCTCCGTATATCTCAGAGAAAAAGAGCCATCTGCCGGTTCTTCCGGCTTCCTGAAATACTGACAGGGCTATATCAATAGCCGCCATGCCTGATTCTGCCAGGAGAGCCCATCCGGAGCCTTCTGTCGCCATCAGGGCTTCCTCTGCGGAAACCACAGTAGGATTACGATACCTGGAATATATGTAGAGATCCGGTTCTCTTGCATGATCCGTCTCGGCCGCAAAAGCATCAGATGTTGTCCCGGCTGTAGGTAACTCAAACCCGGCATCACGATATACCGGTGTTCTGGCGCTGTTTATCTCTTTCTTTTTCATACTCGGTAATTGAAATGGTCTGAAATTGTTTCTTTAATATTGACAGGACTGAAATCGTCAAGGAACAAGGCTCTGTCGGCTGCAATGCCGGCAATAAGAACTATTAACGCAACGGCGGTGGTGATCTTGTTGCCGGGATAAAGCAGCATAAACACTGCAGGTATTGACAGTGCCCTGAGATAATACAATGACCTGATCAGCTGACCTTTTTCAAGCGACCGGTACCTCATGATGACCGAGACGGCAGCCAGCATTGAAAAGACAAGGAAGACAGTTGAAGGCACAATAAACCATGAGGCCATGAAGATACCGGAGAAGAATACCTGGCCGCTGTGCAACTTCAGCACCGGTGACCTGTCTGCGGCAAAAAAGACCAGGTCTGCTGATATCAGGGTCATCAGGGCTGCGACGGCGTGTATGAAAGGATGTATGGTTCCCGGCCTGAACCAGTTGAGATAAGCCATTACTGTTGTTATGATGACCATCAGTATCTCACGGCTCAGCGGAGATGAGGCAACATTGAAGTATGGCTCTCCAGCCTTTGGCGGGTACACCGAGGTGCGCAAAGGAAATGATCAGTGCGGCAGTAAGCATGACGGCAGGCAGTTTAACAGCCGGCACCTCACCATTCAGGGCATATGCGATGATCAGAGCCGATGCTGCCTGTCACCAGGAGCGAAAAGACAAGCAGGCTCCACTCCTTCAGAACTTTGGTTGCGACCACAGAAGGAATGCTCTCCTCCTCATCAGGTCCGGGATCCTCAACAGGTATTATCAGTGGTCCTGACCTTTCATCCGTTCCCCTGAGCTTCAGAGACGGTCTTATGCCTGTATCAGGGAACCATTCAACGCCTGCGGACGGAAATTCATCCAGCTCTGTCATCCTCAGCGCACCGGTGGGACAGGCGGTGACACAGGCTGGCTCAATTCCATCAGCAGCTCTTTCAGTGCAGAAATGGCACTTTTCTATGTATCCTTTTGCCTCGTTGATCTTAGGGGCATCATAGGGGCACCTCCATGTGCAGTAGCGGCATCCCATGCATCTCTCCTGATGATGGATCACCGCACCTGTGCTGTCAAGAGTGTAAGCCAGGGCCGGGCAACCCTCCAGGCAGGATGGCTTCTCACAGTGGTTACAGGCAATCGAGATGTTGATAACACTGAGGAGAGGCAACGCTTCACTGTTCCAGGAGCGCACGCTTCTCGTGCCGGGCTGAAACCCGTTCTCAAGCATGCAGGCTGCATTGCAGGCATTGCATGCGACACATAATGCGGCATCAAAATCAAATCCTCTTCTCATGATGCTTTTTCCACTCCTACCCTTGTATTATGAAAGGCTGCCCCATGTCCCATATCTGTCTCAGCCGGTGTGACAAGTGCATTCACGCCTCCTCCTTCATGAAGCCAGACACCGTTTGGAAAAACAATACTGCCTTTCCTGACCCTTGCCGAAACTTTCACTCTGCCCCTGACCTCACCACCGGAGTTGAAAACCCTGATAAGGTCACCGCTCTTAAGTTCCAGTTTACGGGCATCGGCAACGGAGATCTCCCACGCGGGCTCATCAGTCACACTCCTGATCACCTCAAGATTTCCGAACTGTGAGTGAATGCGTGAGGCAATGCATGGCGTCATAAGTCTGAAAGGAAGATGTTCTTCATTGAAGTTGTCCGGAGGATCGAATGAAGGCAGCGGATCAACTCCCCACAGTTTAACGGCACTGTCTGACCAGAGTTCTATCTTTCCTGAAGCGGTGCTGAATTTCCTGTTGCTGTAAGCGATCTCTTCCGACTGCTCTGGAATCAACGGTCCTTCCTTCAGGCGGCTGACAGTGAATCCGTCTGCCTGGCTAACGCGATCCGCCAGCCAGCGGTCATATTCATCAGGTGCAGGTATGCCGCCGGAACCGGTAACATCGATGCCCATCTTACCGGCAAGACGGAAATATATTTCGCTCTCGGGCATCACCTCCCCGGGAGAGTCGATGACAGCGGGCTTATATTGTACGTAAGGATTCCAGTATGAACTCACAACATCCGCCTGTTCAAACATGCCCTTGGCCGGCAGGACAATATCAGCCATGGCTGCGCTGTCTGTCATAAACTGGTCGACCACAACCTTGAACGGGATCGATTTCAACGCCTTGATTACGTCGTTGCTGCCCGGGAGCTGAGTGACAGGATTACCTCTTTCGATCCATGCTACGTCAATGCCGGGATCTTTCAGGGAGAAAAAGTCTTTTGCAAATGTAGCCATGGACAAAGCTCTCCTGAAAGGTTTGTCTCGTTCCTTATCCGGATAATAGCTGAGGGGCTCCAGCGTCTCGTCGAAGACATAGCCCTGCAGGTTGGCGAAGCTGAAGCCGCAGCCCGGCAGGCCGATCTTTCCGGTGATGACGGGGATGGCGAGTATTGAGCGTATTGTCTGGCCGCCGTTTGTGTACCTCTGCAGGCCATAGCCAGGCACTATTGTCACCCTCTCTGTCTTACCGGTCAGGATGGCCAGCTCTTCGATCGTGGCAGCCGGAATGCCAGTGATTTTTTCAGCCTCTTCCGCGGTGGTATTCAGGGAAGCTGCAAATTTTTCAAACCCGGAGACATATTTCTTAATGAAATTGTCATTCGTCAGCCGCCTTTCAATAATCACCTTTGCCATTGCAAGCGCCAGAGCTGCATCGGTGCCCGGTTTCGGACACAGAAGCATGTCGGCCTTGTCTGCGGTGAGGCGTCCTCCGCGGATCGATTACCACAATTTTTGCCCCGTTCTTTCTGGCTCTGTCGATATGGATCATTTCCTGCACATTCGTTTCAGCAGGGTTCTTCCCCCAGATGATCACGAGCTGTGCGTTGGCCAGATCCCACGGAACATTATGTTTTATGCTGCCAAGTGTCAGCCTCACCGCTTCAAGTCCTGCAGGCCAGCAGAGATTGCCATAGGTGGTGGTGGCGCCGCCAAAACGTTTCCAGAAGATGGCGGAAATATCATTACTTAAGCCTGAGCAGCCGCTGCCCTTATAAAACAGAACGGAGTGCGGACCGTGTTGCAGCGCGGGCTCCGAGCAGTTTTTCAGAAATTGTTTCCAGTGCCTCATCCTGGCTGATGCGGGTGAAAGTGCCGTCATCTGTACGTTTAAGCGGATAAAGCAGGCGCGACGGTGAAAACTCGCGCTCGAGATAAGAAAGACCTTTTATGCATGGTCCTTCCGGAGTTGCCAGGTTACCGGCATACGGGAGGATACGCCTGACCTTTCCACCCTCGGTGAATACCCTGAATGAACAGGTACTGTAACAGTTACGCGGACAGACTGTAATAAATTCCTTCATCAGGGAATGATAGATGGGTTACCCGCACAAAAGATACAAAAAATGTGGTAACAGGCTAGATCTTTTCCAGGCAATCGCCCCTGATCCAACCCTTATTTCCGTCAGGCAGCTGCACCTCCAGGTAATCGCCAAGCTCTTTTTCGACTTTCACCGTTGTTCCTGAATGGATGACGAACAGCTCGCTGCTGCTCTCGCCGGGCTCGCTCCTGCCTGTCACGATACTGCAGGTGACAACAGCATTTTTATTCTTGTTGATGAGTGAATTGTTATTTATCGCCAGGCCAATGAAAAGAACCGTGAGGATCAGGGCTGCCAGTGACAGCCAGAACGACAGTAACCGCCCGCTGGCTCTGGCCTTTGTAAGAAAGATAACGGCAAACAACAGTGAGGCAATGAATAGCAGCAGAGCTGCCACAGCCCATGTATTCGTCGGGGCCAGAAGTGAAAGGAAATTGAACCATCGGACGAAGAACAGTTCCGGAACGGACTCAAACTTATCAGTTACCCTGCTGCGTGCGATCTGAAGGTTATAGTTGATATCCTCATCGGCCGGAGCGATCAGCCTGGCCCGTTCATAAAAGAGGATGGCTGAGGCATTGTCTCCGCTTTTGAAGAAAGCATTGCCGGCATTGTAAAGCATGTCCTCGCTTTTGTAGCCGTCGTCAAAGAGTTTCCTGTAAACAGCCGCAGCGCCGGAGTAGTCGCCTGAGCTGTAAAGCTGTCCGGCCTGGGCATACCTCTCTTCAGGTGTCTGCGCTGCAACTTGCAGTAAACAGATAATCAGCAGCATACAAAAAACAGTAACTCTCCTCATCTCCTGTGCTTTTTAGTCAAGTACATTATCGAGTTTGCCTATCAGAGCAGCTGCTCTTTTGTATAGGCCGGCAGGGCTCTCCCCTTCCGACGAGGGAGAATAACGCGAGTATTCCGTAGCGGAAAGTATTAGATCAAGTTCGGTGATCACTCCTTCTTCCACTTTGCGTGCCCTCAGGGCGGTATAGCAATTGTCCTTTGTGAGGTCGGAAGGTGCGATTGCCAGTTTATCACCGAGATATCCCCACAGGGCTTTTGCCAGCTCGGCATTGGCCATTTCAGGTTTGCCTGTATCAAGGAGTGACCGGGCTTTTGACAGTCTCCTGCGCGCAACCTTTGATGCCTTGCGGTTGCGCAGTCCTTTAATATCGGCATTGCGTTTCATCTGCTCGCGGCGGAGCAGAAGGATAACCACAGTCAGGAAAAGCGCAAGGGCAAACCACAGCCAGTAATATGTTCTTGAGACGAGAGATGAAGGCCGGAAGTCCAGCCTGCTCTCACCGTTCCTGAAATACCTGATATCCTGCCCGAGGTACTTAACGTCTTCGCCCGGCACATAGGCCGGCGTTGAAGTCTCACCTGCACCGGTGCTTCCTGTCACATTTACGGTGTATCCTTCGGTCCGGAGAGTTATGTACTTCTCCTTTGCTGGCATCGAAGACAGTGTATGAAACAGGAGGAAGCTCAAAGGTGCCGGTGTTCCGCGGTATGAGAAGAAACTCAAATGTCTTTGTGCCGGTGGATGTGCCGGAACTTTTAACTGTCACTTTGGGGTCATATTTTTCTATCCCCTGCGGGAAGTTGATGACCGGTGCGCCTGCCAGGTTGAGGTTTCCGGTACCTTTCAGCGTCAGAGTGTATGTCATTGCATCATTGACCTCCACGTCTGTCTTTGAGAGAGACGATGAAAGATCAAAGGAACCCACTGCCCCGTGGAAGTCGGCAGGCCTCGGCTCCGGCAGAGGCTTGACTTTTATCACTGCAGGCTTTGTTGAGACCTTCATGGCCACCGTGGTGACATTGGAAAAGAAATTGTCAAAAAACGGATCGCTGAAGAATGGGTCGCTGGCCCCGGTCCGCTGCTGCACCAGGGCGGTTATATGCACCGTGTCAACCCGAAGGTCACCGGAGATCTGCGGATAAAGAACAAATCGCTGAAGTACGCCTGTGCCGTACTGAACCCCGTCGATAACCTCTGACTCCAGGTTCTTCAGGGGCGGTGTTTCAATGTCCTCGCGAAGGAACCCTTTGAAATCAGGGTATTTAAGATCGTTTATGCCTGAAAGATTGATACGGGTGTACAGTTTTAGTGTCGCTGTTACCGGCTGTCCGACATATACCTCCCTGGTGCTCAGCAGCAGTCGAAGGGACAATTCCGAACCTGATGCGGGAGCAGCCTCCCTGCCTTGCTGGACGCCTTGTGTGCCCTGGACGCCCTGTGCACCCCGGGCAGGGGCGGCACCCTCAGCTGTTATCTCTATCTCCAGCGGTAAACAGCTGACAGAAACTTTCTTTGATTCATACTGAGCTGGTGCAATAGTATATTTCCCCGGTGTTGACGCCACTACATAATAAATCAGTGTCGTGGTCGAAGTGGAGTTCATCTGGCCGTTGATCCACTGAACGTTACGGCTTGTCGATGACTGCGGGCCAGAGACTGTGAACGACGGGTCAAAGGCAGGTGGAAGAAAACGGCCTTCCGTGGAGTTTACAGTATAGACTAATCCTGAACCTCTCTCCGGCGGCAGCGCTTTGAGGAGCGTCGACAGTAAGGGTTATCTCCTGTGCGGCAAGGGAAAATGCCGTCAGCAGGTAAACCATTGTGAGCAAATAGCTTCTCATCGCCGTCAAAATTACCAATTTTTAATCACCCTTACTTTAGCCCCGGCAGCCTTGTCACGCTGAACTTTTTCCTGTGTTGCCTTCTCGTTTGCCGAAAGGGCATCGAGCAGACGCTTTGCATCTTCACGGCTTATTGATTGTTGCTGCTGGTCCTGACCCTGCTTTTCCTGCTGATCCTTCTGGTCCTGCTGATTCTGCTGCTGATCGTCCTTCTGTTTCTGATCATCCTTGTTCTCCTGGTCCTGTTTGTTCTTATCCTTCTGCTGATCCTGCTTCTGGTCTTTCTGCCTGTTGCTGCTTCTGCTCTTCCTGCTTCTTCAGCTGATCCTGGGCATAAGCAAGATTGTATTTGGCTTCAGGATTTTCAGGGTCAAGCATCAGGGAATTGATATAAGCCTTTATGCTCTCTTCGAACTTCTGGTCTTTCAGCAATGAATTGCCCAGGTTATAAAAGCTCTGAGCCTGTTTCAGGGAGTCATCAGTACTGCCTGAGGCAGCCCTGTTGAATTCTTCTGCAGCCTCACCGAACCTGCCCTGTTTATACAGGGCATCGCCGAGGTTGAAACCTGAATCATACGTAGATTTATCCTGGGCCTGAGCACGCCGGTACATGCCTTCACTCCCGGCAAACTCACTCTTCTTATAAAGCCTGTTTCCCTTTCTTATGTACTCTCTTTCCTCCTGTCCCAGCAGAGTGGCATGTAACAGCAGCAGGCACAGGACTGTCATGATGACTTTATTTATACTCCCTCCTTTCATGACTGTTGAACTTTTACATCCTTTTCTATTATCCCCAATCGCCTCAATAAATGATTCTTCCGATCCATCAGCAACACATCGATTGTCAGCAGGATAAACATTATCACAGCAGGAACAAGGAATTGGTCATTATATTCAGTATACATCACCGTATCGGTCTCCGACTTCTTCATCCGGCCAATATCATTGTATATCTCATTAAGTCCGATGCTGGTGTTATTGGCTCTTACATACCGCCCACCGGTCAGTGAGGCTATCTCCTGTAATCCCTTTTCGTCAAGCTTTGATATTACTGTATTTCCATCCCTGTCTTTGAGATAGTCAGTCCTGCCTCCCGTTTTCAACGGAATTGGTGAACCGTCCGGCGAACCTATACCGATAGTGTGTATTACCACGCCTTTGTCAGCGGCTGCCTTGGCGGCTGTAATGGCATCATCCTCGTGATTTTCGCCGTCGGTAATTATTATCAGCGCTTTGCTTTTATCGCTTTCCTGTGAGAATGATCTCATTCCCAGATCAATGGCTGCCCCGATAGCTGTTCCCTGTTTGGAAACAGCGTCTGGTCCTGCCGATTCCAGGAACATCTTTGCGGAGAGGTAGTCGTTTGTAACAGGTATCTGGGTATAGGCATCGCCGGCGAAAAGAATAAGTCCTATCCTGTCATCCCTGAGCTGGTCAACGAGCTGTGCGATAGCCTGCCTGGCCCTCTCAAGCCTTGAAGGTGTGATATCGGCAGCAAGCATTGAGTTGCTGACATCAAGGGCAATGATAACCTCAACCCCCTCACGCTTGACCTGTTCGAGTCTCGAACCAAACTGCGGTCTGGCTACCGTCAGCACACCAAAAACAAAAGCCAGAAGCCTGATGAAGAATTTGGCCGCCATCCTGCCGGTTGAGAAATCGGGTAACAGCCTCCTGACAAGGTCAGGTTCACCAAAGCGCTCTCTGGCAATCCTTCTTCTCCTGTTACCCATTATCCATATTAATATGAACAACGGTACCATGAGGAGCAGGTAGAGCATATCAGGCTGTGCAAATCTGAACGTATCCATCGCTACGTTATGACATGTTTCTCATAAACAAATACCTGAGAAGAAGCTCGAGGGTGAGGATAATGGCAGCAGCCAGAGCCCAGGGCATGAATACCTCCTCGCGTTTGCTGTGTTCCCTTGTCTCCATCTTTGATTTTTCAAGCTTATCTATCTCGCCGTAAACCTTCTGCAGGCTTGTGTTGTCAACGGCCCTGAAATACTCTCCTCCTGTCAGATCGGCTATCTTTCTGAGGAGAGCTTCGTCAATCTCCACCTGCATCTTCTGGTACCTCAACCCGAATGGTGTCTGGACAGGATAATCGGCGTAACCCATGCTTCCGACTCCGATAGTATAAACTCTGATTCCAAATGTCTCGGCTATCTCAGCAGCGGTGACGGGGTCGATGGAGCCCATGTTATTCACCCCGTCAGTAAGCAGGATAATTACCTTGCTGATAGCATCAGAATCCTTAATCCTGTTGATTGCGGTTGCCAGTCCGACGCCTATTGCCGTTCCGTCTTCAATGATGCCGCTCTTCACCTCTCTGAGGAGGTTGATCAGCACTGCATGATCTGTTGTCAGCGGACACTCGGTAAAGCTCTCACCGCTGAAGACAGTCAGTCCTATCCGGTCGTACGGTCTGCCGCTGATGAATTCAGTAGCAACATTCTTGGACGCTTCCAGCCTGTCAGGACTGAAGTCGCGGGCCAGCATACTGCCTGAAACATCAAGCGCCATGACAATATCTATCCCCTCAGTGGTCGAGCTTTGCCATTTGTCTACATTCTGAGGCCTTGCTATAACTATGATCACAAGGGCGATCGTTATCAGTCTCAGCGCGAAAAGAACATGACGGAGCCAGTGGCGGAAGGTCTTCCGGCCACCATCCAGGAAACCGGCAGTCGACATTTTAATTGCAGCGTGTGACTTTGCCGCGGCGGTAAATATAATAAGCCAGCAGGAGAGGTATCAGCAACAGGAACCAGAGAAACCATCCGTTCTCAAAAACGATGTTATGCATCCTTCCCTCCTTTCCCGCTAATCTCCTCAGGGGTCACGTCAGACTTGCGTGTGAGCTCAACAAATCTTACGCCGTCACTGTGAGATTTCTCATGTATATCGCTCTGCGGCAGATATTTGGCAAATTTTACCATATCAGATACCGACAGCAGTTCCTTTACAAGCGACATCTGATCATGAGTGGTCACCGCTGCCTTCTGCAGCATGCGTACAGTTTCGTCGGTTGTAAGTTCCGGAGACATTATGCCGTACCGGTTATCAATATATCTTCGAAGGATATCTGAAAGTCTTGAATAATACTCCTTCACCTCACCCTTCTGCCACAGTTCTTCATCCTTAAGGCGGTACAGCTCACGCAGCGCAATCACGTGTGCCGGCTCCACCGGAGCAGGGGGCCTGACAAACCTTCTCAGCGGATTTCTCGGCAGTAACCTTGCCAGCAGGTAAATGACTGCCAGGGCAATGACGGCAATGACCAGCCATGGCAATATCTCGCTGAAGGTCACGGGTGCTGTCCTGGGAGGCACAATATCAAAAATAACATCTGTGGTGTCCTGCGGGGTGATATCCGGGCGGTCGACCCTGAGGAACGAATAATCAGAGTAATATCTTTTCAGGCTGTCACCTGAAAGGTACTCCGCATAAAACGGGGGTATGGAATATGTGCCGGAATCAAAGCCGGTAATGAGATACCTGTCTGTAACTGTCAGTTTCCCGTCGGGTGATATAACTGTATCGCGGTCGCTCCTGCCGAGGATAATTATTTTACCTGCCAGGGTGTCTGTCATTGTACTCAGGGCAGCGTTAATGCCTGATGGTATGGTTGCAGATACGGAGAAGCCGATCTGATCACCTATTATTATGGATGACGTGTCAGGCGATGACTTCACAACAATATCCTGCGGATATGCAGCGGTGAAAAACATCAACAGGGCAACCAGTGTAAACGCTCTTCTCATATTACTATCTGTGTTTGAAGAGTGAAATCAGTGGTTTGATGTAATCATCACCCGTGCTGACAGTTGCGGCATCGACGCCGCAGCTTATGAACGCACTGCTGACGGTTTCATCGTGAAGTTTCCATCGCTCAGCATACTCTTTTCTGATCCTTGCCGATGAAGTGTCTGTCCACTTTTCGGTGCCGGTCTCAGGATCTGCTACCCGTATAAATCCAACATCAGGTATTTCTTTCTCGCGTCTGTCACTGATATTCAGTGCCACAAGGTCGTGCTTGCCGGATGCAATGCGCAGCGCTTCCACAAACGGCGGGGCCATAAAGTCAGACAGGATGAAAGCTGTACAGCGCTTCCTTATGACATTGGTCAGAAAGCGAAGGGGTTCACTGAGTGAGGTGCCTGACGACTGCGGCTCAAAGCTCAGCATCTCGCGCACTATTCGCAGCATATGAGCCCTTCCCTTCTTGGGGGGAATATATTTCTCCACTTTGTCAGAGAAGAGTATCAGGCCCACTTTATCGTTATTGGCAATCACGGAATATGCAAGAACTGCTGCTATCTCCGTCATCATCTCACGCTTGGTGCCTGACACGGTGCCGAAGTCGCCTGACCGGCTGACATCGACAAGCAGCATCACTGTGAGTTCGCGCTCTTCCTCAAAGATCTTTACATAAGGATGTCCGAACCGGGCTGTCACATTCCAGTCGATACTGCGTATGTCGTCACCGAACTGATACTCACGTACCTCGCTGAAGGCCATGCCTCTCCCGCGGAAAGCGCTGTGATACTCCCCTGCAAAGATCTGGCGTGTCAGACCACGTGATCTTATTTCGATTTTCCTGACCTTCTTAAGCAGCTCTGTCGTTTCCACTTTTCCCCTTTTGCTGTGTCCTCTGATAGGTTATTGTAAAAAACCAGGTCTCATTTTTAAGACGTATCGATATTTCATCGCCTCCTGACCTGTGGGTCCAACTGTCTTTTTCCGCCGGCTTATAGAGACTGTCGAGTTCATTTCTCTTGACATCAAGAAAACTGTTGTCACAGGTTATCCTTACCCCGTTGCATTTTCCTTTTTCATCGATGAAAATGACCCAGGTCTCGTTCTCGTTTCCGGAGGAATATTTAAGGTATCTGAATGTGTCGTTCTTTACTTTGTTGTCTATTGTCAGGCCAGGGTTCTCCTTTGACATGATCATCCTGATGTTATGTTCATTCAGGCCAATGAAATCCTGTGCCCTGACAGAGCAGAATGAAATGATAAGCAGCAATATGATCGAGTGCTCTTTTCATTCTTCCTACGGAACTTCAACAGTGTTAAGTATCTCTGTAATTATCTGGTCCTGAGTTATATTCTCGGCTTCGGCTTCATAGGTGAGTCCAATTCGGTGTCTCAGCACATCGGCGCAGAGGAACCGTACGTCTTCAGGTACCACAAAGCCTCTTCTCTTAATGAAGGCGAATGCTTTTGCCGCCAGTGCCAGGTTAATGCCTCCCCTGGGCGATGCGCCGTAGGAAATCAGCGGAGAGAATTTTGACAGTCCGAATTTCTCCGGCTCCCTTGTGGCGAAGATAATATCAAGGATATAGTTTTCGATCTTTTCATCAAGATAGACCTCCCTCACCACACTGCGCGCCCTCATGATATCATCAGGCTTCAGGATGCTCTTTGCCGTCGGGAATTCGCTTGCCAGGTTCTCACGGATGATCATCCTCTCTTCTTCTTTTTCAGGATAAGTGATCACCACCTTGAGCATGAACCTGTCGACCTGGGCCTCGGGAAGCGGATAGGTCCCCTCCTGCTCAATGGGGTTCTGTGTGGCAAGAACGATGAATGGTTCGTCGAGCTTGTAGGTGTTTTCGCCTATTGTAACCTGTCTCTCCTGCATTGCCTCGAGCAGTGCACTCTGCACTTTTGCCGGTGAGCGGTTTATCTCGTCGGCAAGAATGAAGTTTGCAAATATCGGGCCCTTGCGGACAACAAACTCCTCCTTCTTCTGACTGTATATCATCGTTCCGATGAGGTCAGCCGGAAGGAGATCGGGGGTAAACTGTATCCTGCTGAACTTCGTATCAATGATCGAAGCCAGGGTTTTTATGGCCAGCGTCTTCGCCAGGCCCGGAACTCCCTCAAGCAGTATGTGACCGTTGGAGAGCAGTCCTATGAGCAGTGAATCAGTCAGATGACGCTGCCCGACAATGACCTTGTTTATCTCCTGCCTCAGCAGATCAACGAAGGCACTTTCCTTTTCGATCTTCTCATTCAGAAGCCTGATATCTGTTGTGTGTTCCATGGTAATTATTATGTTGTTTCTACTCTGCGGAAAAACATCCGCAAAGATCATTTCATATAATAAAATATAGTGTTAAAGATTGTTAAAGAAGTGTTAAAGCTGTTGGCCGAACCCGGAGTGTTTGAAAAGCCTTACCATGATTATCAGGACCAGCGGTATAAGGGCGGGATTAATGCCCTGTCCTGCTATAAGTGATACAGGAATCCACAGTAATGAAATAATAAACGCGATCCTGCTGATCTTTACCGCCTTCTTGCCTGCCAGGATGAAACCCGTCAGCACAGGAATCAGTGGATTGATACCCAGGATAAGCAGGTTAAAATGGAGGGCATCGTGCTCGGAGAAGAAATTGGTGAATATAAGCAGAAGGGCCAGAACCGAATATATAATATAGAGAACAATATCAGTAATGCGTCCCAGTAATGGCTTGCCGAGGACGAAAGTGACAAGTATGACAAAGAGCAGAACGAGGTAAAACACAAGCTGCGGCATCCACGTCCGGGCTCCGGTTGCGACAGCGGGCATGTCAACGACTGTAACAGGATCTCCTACAATTGGTTCACGATTACCTTCATGAACAATGACGGAGGCCGACAGGTTTTCCATCAGGTAGGCCGGAAGGAACATTTCATCGGCCGGTGAAGCCTTTCTGTCAGCCTGTAGTCCGAGAAGCATGTCAGCCCCGAAATCTATCCATGGTAATACTTTCTGGTTGGGGTCAACGAGCTGCCTGAAACTCTTTTGCTTCTCCTTTACCGGGAAGATGATTGTATCTGATGCTGAAGCAACAAGGATGTCGCGGATGCGTGTGGCGCAGTTGTCAAAGAAAAAGTCATACCTGTATTTGACGTTTTCGGGCTTCAGGTTCTCGTTTATCAGGGAGAAAAGCTTCTCTTTTTCAGCGGTGGTGAGATTAAGAGGCTGAGACCATACAGCACGCCCCTCGGTGACATATTCGTAAATGAATGTGTCATAACTGTATGAACCCAGCATATAGTCAAGTCTTCCCTTTGCAAAGCGGAATGCAAAATTCGGAGTTGAGAAGTCGAATATGCCCCAGTTGTACACCCTGTCAATTTCAGTGCCCCTTACACATGACACGCAGTGCGGTATGCCCGTAGATGGAGTAGGTTGCATTGCCCGGAGCACAGGTAAGGAGATAGACATCTGCATTCTCAGCCACCTGTGCACTGGTGAGCTGACATAACAGCATCGTAAACAGGAAGGACAGAAGTGCGGTTCTTTTCATTTGAAGCGATTAACTATGTAAACGTAATAAAAAAAATGAAATTTACTTTTCTTCAGCCCATGCATTGGCTGCCCTGACGGCACGGTTCCATCCCTTGATCAGGGAGACTGTCTCTTCAGGTTTTATTGCCGGAGAGAACGTCCTGTCCATCTGCCACTGCCTCCTGATTTCATCAGGACCGCTCCAGTACCCGGTTGCAAGTCCTGCCAGGTAAGCAGCACCGAGGGCAGTGGTCTCAGTGATCTTCGGACGTACGACACATGCCTGCAGCAGGTCAGCCTGAAATTGCATGAGACTGTTATTGACAGTGGCTCCGCCATCAACTCTTAACTCCTTGATATCTATGTTTGAATCATTCTTCATTGCAAGTAAAACATCAAGTGTCTGATAGGCAATGCTGTCGAGTGCGGCACGGGCAATATGCGCTGCCGTTGAACCCCGGGTAAGACCTGTAATCGTTCCCCGTGTATGCTGATTCCAGTACGGCGCACCCAATCCTGCAAAGGCAGGTACGAAATATACACCCTCGCTCGACTGCACCTTTGCCGCCAGTTTTTCAACATCCGCAGATGATTTGATAACACCCAGGCTGTCGCGGAGCCACTGCACCACGGCACCGGCAATAAATATGCTCCCTTCAAGGGCATAATCAGTCCTGTCACCTATCTTCCATGCCACCGTGGTCAGTAGCCTGTTCTTCGACTCTATCGGTCTGGTTCCGATATTCATCATCATGAAGCACCCTGTCCCGTATGTATTCTTAACCATACCCTGATCAACGCACATCTGGCCGAAGAGAGCAGCCTGCTGATCTCCTGCTATGCCTGCGACCGGGATCTGCGACAGGAATGTACCGGATGTAATTCCGTAGATCTCGCTGGAAGACCGTACTTCAGGCAGCATGCTTGCCGGAATATCAAATATCCTGAGAAGTTCTTCATCCCATGTCAGTGTGTGTATATTGAAAAGCATGGTCCTGGAAGCATTCGATACATCTGTTATGTGCAGCCTGCCCTCAGTAAGTTTCCATACAAGCCATGTGTCTATTGTACCGAAGGCCAGCTCACCCCTTTCTGCCATGAGCCCGTGCACCGCTGACATTCTCCAGGATCCATCTGATCTTGGTAGCGGAAAAATAAGCGTCCGCAATAAGTCCGGTTTTCTCAACGATAACCTTGTCAAGTCCCTCCTCTTTCAGCTGGTCGCAATAGGCTGATGTCCGCCTGTCCTGCCAGACAATGGCATTATATACTGGTTTTCCGGTCTTTCTGTTCCAGACAACTGTCGTTTCACGCTGGTTTGTGATGCCTATCGCCGCAATGTCGGAACTTTCTATTCCGGCTCTGGCCATTGCCTCAAGTGCCACACCTGTCTGGGTTGACCATATCTCTTCGGGGTCATGTTCAACCCATCCCGGTTGCGGAAAATTCTGTTTAAATTCCTTCTGGGCAGTGGCAACAGGTAATCCGCTGTTATTAAATACAATAGCTCTGGAACTGGTTGTTCCCTGGTCAAGGGCGAGGATATATTTCTTCATTTGAGTATTTCCGGATTTTGAAAATGACATCCTAAGATAATGCAATTTTTAAGACCTATGGGGGGATTGAGGTCGCCTGTCATTGTTGGCGCTTCCATGCTGATGTCACGGTGGCTCACGTTCTGTCAGTACTTTCTGATGCAATATTTGCTGAGAGTACAATATTGTTTTTCGAATGTTAAGATGTAAATTTGATTGTTGCATAAATTATCTGTCATGAAAGGAAATTATGTCATAACAATCGGCCGGCAACTGGGCAGCGGAGGCCGGGATATAGGTCATAAGCTGGCCGCCCAGTTGAACCTGTTGTTCTTTGATAAGGAACTGATCAGGATTGCTGCGCAGGAGAGCGGTATTAAAGAAGATATTTTCGAAGAGGCTGATGAGAAAAAGACAAACACTCTCTTCGGGGGGTTACTTGATCTGCGGGGGTTTCTGACGGATGATGCCTATGGCAATTATTATCTGAGCAACGAGAAGCTGTTTAAGATCCAGAGCGATGTAATACGCAAGCTTGCCGGGGAGAAATCGTGCCTCATCGTAGGGCGGTGCGCCGATTATGTGCTCAAGGATCACCCCCGATGCCTGAAGGTGTTTGTCAGTGCAGACATGAGTGACCGGATCAGACGCGTTGTTGCCGTTCAGAATATCAGTGAAAGCAAAGCGGAAGAATTTATCCAGAAAATGGATAGAAAACGTGCTGAATATTACAGCTACTTCAGCGGAAGGGTATGGGGAGCGGCTCAGTCATATGACCTGTGTATCAACTCCTCCTTCCTCGGAATTGATGAGACTGTTTCAGTTATCCGGAGTATTGCGGAGAAAAGATTTTTACCGATGTCGACATAAGGGAAACACCGACTGCTTTATCATTGAACAATGTCACAGTATCGCCTTCGTATTTAAATCCCGGAGTGTAAAGCACCGGCAGGTAACGTCTTATTAAAAGTTGACAGGAGTATTTTTTTAAATTTATGCCAGATAAATAATTTTATGGACAAGATAATGGGGTTTCTTGCACCGGTCGTGATCATGGCCGTAATCTTTATTCTCAATGCATTCCTTCCCGGCAGATGGGTCAGCGGCTATATACCAAAGCCGGGATCACTTGAAAAAATGAGATATCATCTTAATGGAATATTTGTGTTCTTAGTGATGGTTGGCTTATGGGTGGTGCTTGGAAAAACGGATATTGTTTCCTTTGATTATCTGTATCACTACAGATGGTATGGCCTCGCAGGAGCATGCGTGCTGGGTATAATTTTCAGCCTCGTTCTGGTATTGCCCCGAAATCCTGTCAGACAGTCGTTGGCAGCAGATCTCTTCTTTGGGAGAACAGAAAACCTCCAGCTCCTGAAAGGAAGGGTAGACATGAAAATGTGGCTCTACCTTGCAGGAGCAACGATGCTTGAACTTAACGTTCTTAGTTTCACCGCCTATCACCTTGTAACCTATGGTGACGCTTCATCTTTTGGAATAATCCTGTCTGCCTGTCTGTTGACTTTTTTCCTGGTTGAATATCTCATATTTGAGGAGGTGCACCTTTATACTTATGACCTGTTTGCTGAGAGGATAGGCTTCAAGCTGGGATGGGGGTGCATTGTGTTCTATCCTTACTTCTATCCTGTAGCCCTGTGGTCCACTGTCGCCCTGCCTGATCCCGGGACTCCCGTCTGGCTTCTTGTACTGTATGCAGTCATATTCTTCTCAGGATGGGTGCTGGCCAGAGGCGCCAACCTGCAGAAGTATTTTTTCAAGCGAGACCCGGATAGATCATTTCTTGGCATAGAGCCGAGGATCATCGGGGATGGCAATAAGAAACTCCTGGTGAACGGTTTCTGGGGCATCAGCAGGCACATTAATTACCTCGGTGAGATACTTATGGCGACGGGTATCATACTTTGCACCGGTTATCCTGGTATGATATGGCCCTGGCTATACCCGCTCTACTACGTCCTGCTCCTCTTTACAAGGCAGCATGATGATGACAGGCGTTGTTCAGCGAAATACGGTGAGCTCTGGAATGAATATAAAAAGAGAGTGCCCTGGCGGATAATCCCGCATATCTGGTGACTCCTTTGTCAGGAAAGCATACCTGCTTTATATCCCGTACATTTTCCGGGTGTTGTCTCCCATAATCTTTACTGCTGTCCGGCGAGGCAGAAACCTCTGCATAATGAATGAGGCGAACCTGTTACCCCGGCCGGTGATTAATGAAGGCATCCGGCCAAGCCCGGAGAGACACTCTTTGACAACCTCATCGGGCATTTGTACCGGCGGAGCGAACAGTGGTGCTTTCCCGGGTTTTGAGTTGATATAACCTGGTGTTGCGGTTGCCCCGGCGCAACATGCTATGACATCGACACCTTTATCCTTCCACTCATACCAGAGGCTTTCGGCCAGTACCCTGCTGAAGGCTTTTGTCGCTGCATAGGTGGCCAGATAACCGCTGCCCTGGAATCCTGCCATTGATGACATCAGAACGATTGCTCCTCTTCCTTTTTCAACCATCTTTCCTCCGAAGTGATGAACCAGTTTCAACGGAGTGATCATATTCAGTCTGGCGGCCTGATCGTGGCCTCGTGACGGGTGCCCGAGGAAGGCACCGATATGTGAAAGTGCGGCATTATAAACCAGAAAGTCAATTTCCTGTCCGTTAAGCGTTTCTGTCAACTTCTCTGCTGCCTCTTCGTCAGACAGGTCACAATCCATACACCTGACCCTGACTTTATACCTGTCAGCTAGAATGTCAGCCAGTTTTTGCAGGGGCTCCGCCCTCCTGGCAATAAGGATTAAATTGAACCCTTCTGCTGCCAGGGAAGAAGCAAATGCAGCTCCTATTCCTTCGGATGCACCTGCTATCAGTGCTGTGCTGCCGTATTTATTTGTTAAGCTCATATTCAAATATATTATTTACCGGCATAAGTTTTTCACCCCGGAGCAAAAATAAGTCCCGCTGTGCAGGCGGGACCAAGGTCATCAAAGCAGATGTTTTTCACCCCGGAGCAAAAAAAAAGTCCCGCCGTACAGGCGGGACCAAGGTCATTAAATGTGCATTATATTTTCAACTATGCAAGTTTCACATTAACGGCATTTAATCCTTTTTTACCTTCCTGGAGATCGAATGTTACTTCGTCATTCTCTTTGATTCTGTCGATGAGACCTGATGAATGCACAAAATACTCTTTAGGTGAGTTGGCGTCCTTGATAAATCCAAATCCTTTGGATTCATTGAAAAATTTAACAATTCCTTTGTTCATGATATTTATTTAAATTACGGCGCAAATGTAATGGGTATTTTTTAATAATGTATCATTAAATGGATTTTTTATTAAAAAATATCTCAGCGAACAGGAATTGGCGGCTAATTTTTCCAGAAGGATCTGGTAAAGAGCGCGACGACAGGGAACAGCTCAAGACGGCCCAGGAACATCAGAACAATCATGGTCAGCTTTCCCGTAATGTTGAAATGTGCAAAATTACCCATATTTCCGGATGCACCGAGACCCGGACCAATGCCTGCCATAGAAGTTGCGGCAGCACCGGCTGACTCCTGTATTGGAATGCCTGAGACAACCATAATAAGAGTTCCGATTACAAAGATGATCAGATACAGTTGAATGAATACCGTCATCAGATGATTAATATCTTCAGGTACGATCTTGCCGTTAAGTTTTACTAGTGCAACAGCATTCGGATGCTGAAGCTTGACGATCACACCTCGAAGGTTCTTCAGTGAAATAAGGTGCCGTGCCATCTTGATGCCTCCTGTCGTTGACCCGGTCGATCCTCCGGCGAACATCAGAAGGAACATAAAGAAAATGCCTGCATATGGCCATACCGTATAGTCTGTAGTAGCAAATCCCGTACAGGATATCTGTGAAATTACCTGAAAGATAGCATGACGAAAAGATTCTTCAAATGGTCTCTCTGTTCCGGTAAAAAGTACAAGGGTAACAAAGACAACAGCTGCAGTAGTGAAAAAAATATAGAACCAAAACTCCTCATTACTCTCAATCTGCCTGAATTTTCTTTTAACCAGGTAATAATAGACAACATAGCTGGTGGCAGCGAGAAACATGTATAGGGTTATAACATACTGAATATAGGGAGAATACCCTGCAATGCTTGTATTCTTTGTTGAGAACCCCCCTGTTGCAACTGTACCGAATGAATGGCAAATACTGTCAAAGAAATCCATTCCGCCCAGAGTGAGCAGGACAATCTCTGATATTGTTAATGCCCAGATATATGAACAGTATTGCTCTGGCAATTGATTTGGTCTTAGGGAGAAGCTTCTGCTTAACGGACGATTCAAGTGAAAAAAGATTGTATCCTCCCACTTTGAGTTTTGGCAGAACAATTATAACCAGCAGGATAATGCCTATACCCCCTATCCAATGCGTAAGGCTGCGCCAGAAAAGCATTGATTTGGGCAGACTTTCAACATCTGTTAATATTGAAGCCCCTGTAGTTGTAAACCCTGACACTGTCTCAAACAGGATGTTTATATATCCTTTTATTTCACCACTAAAAAAATAAGGCAGCGTTCCGGCAACGATCAAGGTGAGCCAGCCAAATGACGACTGCCAGGTAGCCTTCCTTTGTTGTCACCTTTTCCTGTAATGAACTACGGATAACGAAATAAAGCAAGCAACCCGGGTATCAGAGTGGTGACGAATGCCAGAATAAAGTGAATAAAGGGCTCTGAGTAGATAAGCGCAACGGGAACACACAGGAGAATGGAAGCTGAGGTAATAATCATTATAAGACCAGCTATCTTCAGGACGGTTTTGAAGTTGATTGTTCTCATTTCCTCCAGTGAACCGTAATCGAATAATCAAACCACTTTTCTGTGCCCATTTGAATGGAGGAGGCAATAACGCTCCAGGATCTTGTGATTCCGGCGCGATTCGAACGCGCGACCCACAGCTTAGAAGGCTGTTGCTCTAATCCAACTGAGCTACGGAACCGTTCAGCGGTTAAAAAAACCGCCGCAAATATAATCACATTTTTCTGTTTCCCAACAGAATAGCAGTGAGCGGAACAGATCAGGCATTCTTCATCCAGTTGACCAGTCCCTTCTTCTCTATGATCTGCTTCAGCTCCGGAGGAAGAGGTTCAAATGTAAACTTCTTGCTGCCAACAGTCAGTGATCCCTTATCAAAGTCAATCTCAACCTTGTCACCGGGTTTATACGCCTCCACAGCCTCACGGTGTACGATGAGCGGAAGTCCCTGGTTGATGGATGATCTGTAGAAGATGCGGTTCACTGACTTGATTATCACAGCCCTTATACCCAGATGGGCCAGTCCTACTGAAGGATGTTCACGTGAGCTTCCGCAGCCGAAGTTGTCACCGGCGATGATGATGTCACCTGCCCGGGCATTACTGCTGAATGACGGGTCGAAGTCGCCGAAGAGCAGCGGCAGTATGGCAGCAGCATCAGAGCTCATCACGCTGTATGTGTGCTTTCCTGCGAACATCTGGTCTGTGTTGAGATTGTCAACATCAGCATAGTTCCAGATATTTCCCTCTTTCCTGTTCTCGCCCTCCTTAATGACATTTGTGGCACTCTGCGGCGGGTGGAAGGGAAAGACCTCAGCTCCCTTGACCTTTCGGGGATCAGTGATGACACCTGTTATTGCTGATGCTGCCACCGTGGCAGGTGATGCCAGGTAGATGGAGGCTTCCTTGTTACCCATCCTGCCCAGGAAATTACGGTTGGCGGTGGAGATAACCGTGTGACCGCTGGCCGGAATACCCTGGCCTGTACCAAGGCAGGGACCGCATGAAGGACTGAGGATATTTGCGCCGGCTTCGATGAGATCGGAGACGATGCCTTCCTTTATTGCCTGCAGGTAGATTTCCTTTGATGCGGGAATGATATGCAGCTGGAAACCAGGCTTTACCTTCTCCCCTTTCAGTATCGTTGCAGCAGTCATCAGGTCCTCAATCCTGCCATTGGTACAGGTGCCGATGAGGCCTTCATGAACCACCGTGCCGGCAACCGATGCCACGGATTTTATGTTGTCGACGTTATGCGGGGCAGCCACGAGCGGAAAGACCTGTGAGAGGTCTATTGATACCCGGCAGTTGTAGACGGCGTCTTCATCAGCCCATACTCCCGCTGTTGCCTCGCCTGTATATTTCCGGAGAACATCGTCGGCAGGGAAGACTGCATTCTTGGCTCCCATCTCCGATGCCAGGTTGGCTACCGTCATCCTGTCACTGATACTCAGCGTGGAGACACCCTCGCCGTGAAACTCAATTGACATGTAATTGGCGCCGTCGGAGCCCAGCATGCCTATTATCCACAGAGACAGGTCCTTTGCGCTTACGCCCGGAGCCAGTTTACCCTTCAGGTCAATCCTCATTGAAGGCGGCACGAGGAACCATGTCTCACCCCTTTTCCATATGCCTGCGGCTTCGGTGCGGTCAATACCTGCAGCAAGTGCATTAAAGGCGCCTGCCGTGCAGGTGTGGCTGTCTGACCCGACAATAATCATCCCCGGCCGTGCATGGTATGACATGAGCTGGTGACAGATCCCCATCCCGGAATCATAAAACCTGATGATACCCTGTTCAGTGACTATATTACGTATGTCCTGGTACTGTGTGGCCAGTTTTGCATCAGCAGGCGGTGCATTATGGTCAAGGACCACCAGCATCTGCGAAGGATTGAACACCTTTGCTCCTCCCATCTTGCGGAAGGTCTGGTATATGCTTGAGGTGTTATCATGGGTAAGGATGATATCAGGTTTTCTGAAGACAACGGCTCCCTCGGGAGCACCAAGTATCTTTTCAATAAATGTCTGTGGTTTCATATCTTATTATCAGATGTTTATATTTTCCCAAGCAGTCCGCCTTTCATATATATCTCATGCTGTGCGTCGTAGAACGGATTTATTTTCATGGTCAGGCCGTTGCGCTCGTTGACCACCTCGCCTGTCAGCAGGTTAACAGTTATCACATCCTGATCTTTCAGGTCTATCTTTTCAAATGAATCATATGTAAGAACAGGAAAGGCGGCGTTTATGGCGTTACGTTCATAAATAGCCCCGAAGGATTTTGCTATCACAGCCTGTATTCCCAGCGAGATGAAGCAGTCCACTGCCTGCTGGCGTGAGCTGCCGCTGCCGAAGTTCTTTCCTGCGATTATAATATCGCCCGCCTGGGCCTTGCGCGAAAAATCCTTATACCCCTCGAGGTTATCAAAGGCATACTGTCCCATCTCGCGTATGTCGGTTATGGCAAGATAGCGGTTATGGAAGATCATGTCGGTGTCAATGTTATCGCGCTCAATCAGCCATACCCTTCCCCTGATAACGGCAGGGCGTTCAGCGGCAGCCTGCTGCGGCTTGCTTTTCGGCGTCACCGGCTGAGCGGCTGGTTTTGTATATTCAAGCGGTTCATCAGGGATGGCGTCAGGTGTCGTTATGTATCCTGCCAGCGCTGAAGCGGCCACCACGGCAGGTGAAGCGAGGAAAACGCTTCCCTGCCCCTGCTTGCCCGGGAAATTACGGTTTCCCGTGCTGACCGTCACCTCACCCTTGCCGTTCTGTCCCACCTGTCCGGCTGCACAGCCTGCGCACCCGGCATTGGAGACGAGGGCTCCGGCATTCTTGAATATCTCAATAAATCCCTCGGAAAGACATTCTTTCCACACCTCGTCTGTTGAAGGGACTATCTTCAGCACCACTCCCGGGGCGACTTTTTTTCCTTTGAGTATACCGGCGGTGACTCTCATGTCTTCGATACGGCCGTTAGTGCAGCTGCCGATAAAGGCAGAGTCAATCCTGGTGACGGGAAGCCCGCTTACTGTTACTGTATCATGCGGCTCACCCGGTCGTGATACCATGGGCCTGAACGCTGTCACGTCGATGTCAGCCGTGATCGCATAAGATGCATCAGGGTCGGCAAATACCGGTTCAAAGGGCTCTTTGGATCTGGCACGGCAATAGTCTGTTATTTCTTCCGTGGGAGGAAAGAGGATTATTATAGCGCCCATCTCGGTGGCCATTGAGGCTATTGTTATGCGCTCATCAAGGGTCATTTTATCTACGGCATCGCCGTACAGCTCAATGCTGTAACCCAGAAGGGTGTTGGCTCCGTATATCTTCAGCAGGTTCAGTATCACATCCTTGGCAGTAACTCCTGCCGGCATCTCCCCGTTGAGGTTTAACCTTACCGAGGCAGGCACCTTGAACCATACTTTGCCGCTGTTCCAGGCAGCGGCGATATCCATGTCGCCCATGCCCTGTCCGAATGCACCCACGGCGCCAAGGATATTGGCGTGTGAGTCGGTCGATACAGCGGTGGCGCCGGGCCAGACGTATCCTTCCTCGATAAGAAGATGAGTACCTATACCGGCGTTGATATCATATACCCTGATATCGTTATTGCGTGCAAACTGCCTGCAGATGTGCTGGTTGACTGCATATTTCTGATCCGAGCCCGTGGGGTTGCAGTCGAACGTAAAGAATGTCCTGGCAGGGTCATCAACCGAAAGGCCGAAGTCGTTAAGGTTCTTTACCACGTTGGCACCGCCGAAATCCCTGGCTGCCCGGGCATCAATACTTATATCGATAATGTCCCCGGGTTTTACGGCATCATATTTTGAATGAGATGCAATGATCTTTTCAGTGATTGTCATTCCCATGATTTAAGTGTTTTGGTGTTCATCCGGAGGCAAATTTAGCATTCCGGTTCGGTTTTCATAATGAATAAGATCATTCGCCGGGCCGCGAAGTGATAAAAGGTCAGGCCCTGGTTTTCAGCTCCTGTACTGTGCCCGGTAATCCCGTGCAGACATGCCCGCGTGCTTCCTGAACTGCTTGTTGAAGTTTGATACTGTGGCAAAGCCGCATTCAAAGACGATCTCGTTTATCTGGTGGTCTGTCTCGCGAAGCAGATAGCATGCCTTGTTCGTCCTTACCTGGTTAACATAGTCAACAAAGCCGCTGCCGGTACTGCGTGAGAAGAAGCGGCTGAACGAATGGGGGCTCATCTGCGCTATGGCAGCAACTTCTTTAATGGGTATGGGCCTGAAAAAATTCTCCCTGACGAAGCCGCAGACCTCTGTGAGACGGCTGTCTGTCATTTCGTGGCCACTGTCAGGAACCTCTCCTGAAAGCAGCTTGTACTTCTCTGCTGAACAAAGTATCTCCAAGAAGCTGGAAAAGACTGACCATCTTCTTCATCCCTGTCTCCGTAAGCATTCTTCGCATTGGCTCTTCGGCAGCCATCCCTGTCTCAGCTGTAAAAGAGACACCCCTGGGGGCCTCATCAAGCAAGCGGCGCAGCTGCGCCGTCTCAAACTGCGACAGCAGTGACTCTCCAAGCGATTCACGCCTGAAATGACACATGATGGCATGGTTACCCCTGTCATTGTCATCATTCCTGTAAAAGTTCCAGAAGTGCTTAAGGTCAGGACCGTAAATAACAAGGTCATAACGGTCAAAGATCTCCACCGAGTCACCTGCAACACGGGTACCGTTACCGGTGATGTTAAGAACAATCTCATATTCAGGATGGATGTGCAGGAAGCTGCTCTCATTGTCGACCCACTCGGCTCTGAAGCCGGAGCCATCATCATGCCTGATGCTGATTATTTCAGGAATCATATTAGAAAATGTTTATGGTCAGGGTAAGAAATGATCCAAATATTCCGACTAAAATTAAGAAAAGATAACGAGATTAGCAACCGGTCATTCATCACCGGAAATCGTTATTTCGTCAAAAATTTGCATTCTGTAAGAAAATTTGTTATATTTGTGTCAAGCTAATGCTAAAGATAAAAAGAGGAGAGCAAGGGTTACTCGTGGGAATCAAGAGGATTGTATTGCAGACATTGACTTTCACATGGACCTATTGGCTGACTACCGTAGGTCACTTCCTTTTATCAGACAGTAGATTCCGGGATTATCTCATAAGCCCGTTCCTTAAAGTACCACATTAACCCTCTCCTCTTTCTCTTTTTGTACCTACCGATGAAAACTTTCCTACGACGATTTGAGAATAACAGGGAGCTGATTATTCTCTTTGGTACGTGGGGTATTGACGAAAAGGCTTTCTCGGACCTCTGCAATGACAGATTTGATTTTATACTCTATTATAATTATTCGGCGGATGAGCCCCTCATTCTTCCGGAGATGAAAACCTACAGGAGGGTGACAGTCATCGGATGGTCACTTGGAGTGTGGGCAGCAGAATATTACAGCCGGAAGATGGGCATTAAGCCTGACCTGACCATCGCCATCAACGGGACGCCGGTGGCAGCTGATGATAAATACGGTATACCCCTGAAAATATTCGAGGCAACCCTTGATAACATCTCAGACTATAGCATGGGCAAGTTCTATCTCAGGCTTTTTGGCACCAGGAGCCGTTTTGAGATGAACAGGCAGAATATACCCGTCCAGGTCCGTGAAGTCACTGCATGATGAACTGAGATGGCTCTATAACAGGATGATGGAGCCCGTACAGACCGGCTTTGTCTGGGATTATTCGCTTATAGGATCGGAGGACCGGGTTTTCAGGGCACCGAACCTTGTCAGCTACTGGTCTGAACACCCGGAAACAAGGCAGATAATAGTGGATGCACCACATTACCTCTTTGACGACTGGGATTCGCTTGAAGAACTGATAAGGTTTGTCAGAAGGTACCGGCTCTCACCCTTCCGCAATAAGTGATTGCTAAATGTCGCGCAGGAGGATGTTGGTCTCTGAAGAGGCTATCATTGCCTCAAACTTGTTCAGCGCCACGTCGATCTTCTTGTAATCCGCGTTATTTACAACAATTTTATGGATTGAACCTGAACTCTCCATCTTATCAAGGACGAATGAAAGGGTCATACGGTTTATATCGGTAGCAGGCTGATAAACGTATCTGTCCTCCGTTTCATCCCATAACTCGGTCACAAGTTCCGAATCACGCAGCTGGTCAAGGCAATCGTGCACCGTCCTGACAGGAAGGCTCAGGTCAGTGGATATTTCTTCCGGGGCCCTTGGTTTAATTCCTTTTATGAAATCATCAGTCAGGCAATGCATCACAAGCAACGACAGTCTCTTTTTCTGTTTCGGAGAGACAGTCTGTACATCGAATTCAAACTCATAACGGGTTATATTCTGCATGTAATAAGAAAGCTGAGCACCCATAAGAAGCGCCACCCAGGTCACCTGCGCCCAGATCATCAGAAGCGGGACGGCTGCAAAGCTCCCGTATAAGGTACCGAGTTTGGAAATACCCATCTGGGACTGGACATACAGGATTTGCAGCACCTGCAGGGCAATACCGGTAATCAAGCCCGCAACTATGGCCGGTCTGATCTTCACCCTGGTGTTAGGCATCACCAGGAATGCAGCGGTGGCCAATATGCACAGGAGAATATACGGAATAAGCTGTACCAGGAATGAGACAACCGGTTTCAACACTTCCAGCATTTCAGACTGGCCAAGCATCTCATTCAGTTTGGTGTTGGCAAGAACGGTAACGCTGCTGGATGCGATAAAGATCACAGGCACCATTATGATAATGGCAAGATAGTCAGTCATTTTGCGGTACCATACCCTTGTCTCATCCACCCGCCATATAGTGTTTATTGTGGTTTCAACATAATTAAGCAGCTGGCCTACAGTATAGAAGAGCAAGGCAATACCCACACCGGCAATCCACCCTCCGCTGGCCTCCTCAAGCATTGTATTTGCAAAATCAAGGATCCAGGCCATCACCTGTTCCTGGTTGTGGAACTGCATTATGATCTGTGCCCTGAGCTCGTCCTGCAGCCCAAATCCCTTGGCGATACCAAATGCCAGGGCAACCAGGGGAATTACTGACAATATCGTAAAGTATGTCAGGGCTGACGCTTTTATATAAATATTGTCTCTCCTTATCCCCTTGATAACCATATAAATAATACGTACCTGACGTATCCAGTAAGCCTTATTACCGGTCAGCCTGTCCATAGGAGTCTTCCAGATATCTGTCCTGATACTGTTATATGTCCGGGTGATCCAATTAACGGGGTTCTTCATTTTCAATGATTTATGCCGGACTGCAAATTTAACAAATGATCTTCAAACACTATTATTATCTTCACATTTTGAAAACTGCAAGATGATTATCTCCATAAAAGAGTTCATTAAAGGGGCGCAAGAGGCTGAGGGAATAACAGTTATAATTGATGTATTCCGGGCCTTCAGCACGGCCTGTTATGCTTATGACAGCGGAATAAAGCGTCTGATAGCTGTCGCCACCCCTGCCGAAGCACTCGCTCTAAGGGAAAAACTTAAGGGAGAGACAATTATTGCCGGAGAGCGTGAAGAAAAGAAACCGGACGGTTTTGACATGGGCAACAGTCCCACCGAAATGCTGACAGGCATTCTTCACGGAAAAACCATGATCCATTGCACAACGGCAGGCACCAACGGCATCATGAGCGCCCGGGGCGCCACCGAGATACTGGGCGCCGGGCTGGTCAATGCCGGAGCGGTTGCCTCATATATCAGCATGCTGAACCCGGAGAAGGTGACGTTGGTTGCAATGGGCTACAGGGCAACGGAATCAGCCGGGGAAGACCTGCTCTGTGCCAGGTATATAAAAGAACTGCTCCTCGGGAATGAAGTGGATATAAAGGACGAAATAAATGCCCTGAGAACAGGGGCTGGAAGCCGTTTCTTCAATCCCGCAAACCTGTCGTTCAGCCCTCCTACCGATTTTTTCCTGTGCACTGACCTGAACCGTTTCAATTTTGTTCTGAAAGCAGTGATTACTACACCAGGTTATGCCGAGATGCTCAGGATAGACATGAACCATTGAATGTAATCTGGCAGGAAAATTGTATTGAAAGGTTTCAGCTAGCTATTCCGATATGAAATTTAAGTACTTCGTCACATTAAGTCTGATTTTGGCACTGCAGTCTTTTACGCTGCTTATACATCCCAGACCGGCCACTCAATTGGCATCACTGTTAACGGAACACAAGAGATAAAAATAAGACTTGCATATCATCTTGGCAGTGAACAATATATAAAAGACAGCTTAAGTACTGATAAAGCAGGTAAAGGAAGGTTTACCGGCAGTGAAAAGCTATCACCCGGTGTCTATATGATTGTTTTTCCCGGGAACACTTTCTTTGAGTTTCTTGCCGGAGAGGATCAGTTTTTTGACATCTCGTGCAGCATTAACGATCCGGCCGGCACACTTGTGTTCAGGGGCTCGGATGAGAATGACCGCTTTCTTGAGTACCAGAAGAAGTGGAAGACACTGCAGGAGGAAGCGATGGCTGCAAGCGAGAAGCTGAGGGTCAGCCTCACCGTCGGGCAGTGAAACCGCTGCACTGAAGCAACAGCTCAGCGACCAGGAAAAGAAAATGAAGCAATACCTGCATGAGACGGCAGATAAGAACAAGGGAACTCTTCTGGGCGCAATTGCAAAGTCAATTATCCCGGTCGAAACAATAGCCCCCACCGTTCCGGCAGGCATGGCAAATCCTGATTCCGTCTCCCGCCTGTGGTCTTACCTGTATTACAAGGACCATTTCTTTGACAACATTGATTTTTCACAACCCGGACTTATCCGCAGCCCTGTACTAGGCGGGAAGCTTGATCAGTTTTTCGGACAGGTTGTGATCCAGATGCCTGATTCGATCAATAAGGAGGCTGACAGGGTACTTGAAATGAGCGGCAGGAATAAGGATATGTTTCAGTATGTTGCCGTATGGCTTCTGAACAGGTATGCAACAAGCGAGATCATGGGCCATGACGCCGTGGTCGTACACCTTGCTGACAGTGTATACCTGGCCGGCAAAGCTCCATGGGCGAACGAAGAGTATCTGTCAGACCTCGCAAAGAGGGTTGAAAGATTGCGTCCAAACCTGATTGGCAAAAAAGCTGCTGAAATGGTCATGAGCTCATTTGCAGGTCAGTATGTCTCACTCTATGATGTGAAGGCAGACTTCACCATTGTCTATTTCTGGGAGCCGGACTGCGGCCACTGCAAGGAAGCTACTCCGCTCCTTAAAACATACTATGAAGAAAACAGAGGAAAGGGAATAGAGGTTTTTGCTGTCTGCACTCAGTCTGACAGGGAAAAGTGGGAGAAATACATTGCCGATCACGGTCTGAGCTGGATAAACGGCTGGGACCCTCAGCGCCTTAGCCGGTTTGATTACTTCTATAATGTTGAGTCCACCCCACTTGTCTATATTCTCGACAGGAACAAAAGAATAATCGCCAAACGACTTGCGGTGACGGATATTGGTCCGTTCATCGATAACTACAGAAAATTCGAGGATCAGTCAAGGGCTTCAGCCGGAAGGTGATTTATCAGGTTATATAACGAAGTATAATGCTCTTTATATAAGCCGTTTATGATAATCCATTCCGTACCGCCTTCTGACACATTCACTGTCACCCTCAGAGCAGCATCCTGTTCTATCCTGTAACCGCATCTGCGCAATGCCCTTTCTGTCAGTTTTCTGACAATGCCTGTTCCCTCAAGAGCTATCGGTGCCAGTTTTTCCCTCACGAAGCTGAAAGTGCCACCCGTCTGGCTGAAAGTCAGCAGGGGGCTTTCGAAGGCTTTAGCAAGCATCCCGGAGAGCATCAGGTCTTCCGGTGCACCCTCGCATATGCCGGTATCTGTCATCAGCCATATCCTGTCAGCCTCGTTGATAGCCGTATCGAGGTCGTGGGTCGAGTATATCACGCATTTATCCTTCTCCCGTGTCAGCTTCCTGAGGAGACCGACGATGCTGTAACGTGACGGCAGATCAAGGAATGCCGTAGGCTCGTCCATTACAAGCAGATCAGTATCCTGCGCCAGTGAACGTGCTATAAGGGTCCGTTGACGCTCGCCATCGGAAATATTGTCAATGTTACGGTCTGCCAGCGCCGGCATGTCCGTTACCTCAAGGGCTTCACTGACTGATCCTTTCATCTTCTTCAGTGAGTGATCCAATCCAGTTGGTGTAGGGAAAGCGTCCGAGGGCAACCACCTCCCGCACTTTTATATTGCGCAACGAAATTGGTTCAGTTGAAGTGAAACTTACCATCCTGGGAAGATCCGGGCTTTTCAGAGTATTGATTTCCTGCCCAAGCAGTCTTACGGTGCCATGCAGGGAAGGCTGCAATGCCACCATAGTCCTGAGGAGGGTACTCTTGCCTGTGCCGTTACGGCCGATAAGAGCCACCAGTTCACCGCGGTGGGCTGTAAGCGACAGATGATCCATCACCATGGTGCTCCTGCCCCGGGTCATATAACCAATGGCCAGGTCAGCCGTCTCTGCTATGACATTACCCGTACGCATCAGAATTTCCTCCCTAGTCCGGTCCTGCCGATAATTATCCAGAGCACCACAGGTATTCCAATAAGTGAGGTGACAGTGTTGACAGGTATTATCTGTCCTCCTCCGGGCAAAGTCGAGATCATGTCACTTATGAGAAGGATCACGGCTCCGGATAATGCTACACCGGGCATAAGCGTCCGGTGATCAGTGGTTCCGAAGATAATCCGGGCCACATGAGGTACGGCCACGCCGATGAATGCCAGCGGGCCGCAGAATGCAGTCACGCTTCCAGCAAGTATGCTGGCTGCCGCAAGCAGAATTATCCTCGTCATTTTCATGTTAACGCCTACAGTTCGGGAGAAGGTCTCGCCCATCAGCATGGCGTTCAGGGGCTTGATCATCATAACGGCCAGCACCATTCCAGCCAGGGTTGCTACAGTGAGCGTTCTGATCTGGGTATATGACATGTTTCCCAGGTTACCCATTGTCCATATCACATAGGTCTTGAGCATAGTCTCGTTGCTGAAATACTGCAGCAGGCTCACCACTGCTGAAATGGCGCTGGCCAGTAACAGACCAACAATAAGAACGGTCATTATGTCGCGCATCCGTGCCGAGACGGCCATGATGACCATCATCACCGCTCCGGCGCCGGCCCATGCAGCCAGAATGAGGCTCCAGTCCTGCAACGGGCTGCCCGGGGCAAAGCTGAAGAGAGGGGTGATTGTGAGTACCGTGAGGGCAACGCCAAGGCCGGCGCCGGAGCTGACACCAAGAACATCAGGACCGGCAAGGGGATTGCGGAAGAGGGTCTGCATCAGCAGTCCGCTGACTGACATGGCAGCGCCGGCGATGACCGCAGTCAGTGCCTTGGGAAGACGGAACTGCATGACAATAATCTCACCGTGGGGGGTTCCATGACCGAAAAGCGACCTTAAAACATCGCCGGCTGCAAGATGCGTACTGCCAAGCAACAGGTCTGCCACGAAGAGAAGGATCATGAAGATGAACAACCCTGCCATGATCAGCACGAAGCGACAACGGGGAGGTTTTTTTGCTCATTCCAGCCTCCTGAAATAGAGTTGTTTGTAATCGGGCAGCAATTCCGGATGAAGTATTGACACCAGATCCCTGAGAAGGAGGTCGGGATGAACCACGGCACCTTCCCAATAGTCATTCCCTCCTGAGGCGGTCATCCTGTTCCTGTTGTTCCATATGCATCCGGATGTGAAGACAGGCAGTTTGGTCATCCGGTGGTCTGCAACGGCAATATCATTCAGACTCTCTGCCGTACCCGGATTGAGCCATATATCTGCTTCGGTGGCACGCCTGAAGACTGCCTCCACGGCGTAAGGCACTGAATTAGGTTCGGCAAGATCATCAAAGAGATACTTGCCGCCGGCATCCGATATGAGCCTGCCCATGTATGAATTGGCAGGTGAGATGTACCAGACATCCTGCCAGGGGGCTCCGAGCAATACATCAGGCTGGTTCTTTACTGTGGTCCTGACCTCGTCAGCGAGACTGAAATAGGCTGCGGTAGACCTGCCGGAAGAGGCTGTCAGCTTTTGCTTCCCTGCCTGTCAGCAGCCCGAAGACCTTTATCCATTCGCATCTCGCCAGAGGGTGTTCTTCAAGGTAATCAGCGTTATACATGACCTTCACCCCCATCTCCGTCAGCTTGCGCAGGTACTCAGCTGAAGAAGCTTCCACACCGTAAGCCATGAGCAGATCAGGATTGAGTGATACTATCAGTTCCTTGTCGAGATTGCTCTCATAACCCACATCGCGTATACCTCCGCTGGCAACAGCATCCAGAATGAGGGAATCATATACCAGTCCTGTTCCGGAAATGCCGACGATGATTTCTGCATCACCCAGAGCGCTCAGCATTGCTGTATGTGTTGTCGACATGCAAACTATTCTCCTCACCGGGACTCTTACAACCTGTGATTCAGAAATTGTATCCGGCAACTTCACATCGTGAGGTACCAGATAGTATACCAGTTCATTACCGCTGGAGTTCTGCCACGGGTCAATAACTGTGAGCCTTTTAAATCTCTGAAAATCGTCAATACGGAAGCGTGATGCGGTGTAGGGCGAAACAGCCGTTTCATCCGGCCTGTCGCCTGACTGGCGATTACCGTTACCGCATGAACAGAGAAATAAAACCGATGTAAGCAGAATTACACAAAGTCTCATCACCTGGTATCCATTTTTATCAGTGTCCCTGTGTATGTAAGAGAATCATTGACAAGACTGTAATGATATATCCCCGGAGCAAGGCCCGGAAGTTCCAGGGTCAGAACACCCGGAAAGATCTTTTTGTAAAGTGCCGCAAACACTACCCGCCCGGAGTGATCATACATGGTCAAAGACGATGATGTCACGCTTATATCTGAAATGCTGAATGATATGCTGTGGGTGAATGGGTTGGGAAACACATTCAGTCGTGTCTGACCCGTCCCGGGATCATCAATTCCGTTCAGTATGGAATTCTCGACCATGATGACGCTTATTCCCAGGGATACCGAAGCAGGAAAGGATGGGTGCTGAGTGAAGGGTTTCCAGCTGTTTCCGTCATGGAACCATGCTGTGTTCTGGGCCGGGAGAGCGTACGGGGCTGAGTGTTCTACAGCAAATTGAGGTTGGGGCTGGGAAAGATTGTTCTTGTAGTAAATAACATAACCAACATAGTATGAGCCTGAAACAGCAACCGTTCTCCCGAAGTCAACCTCCAGGTCAAAATCATTCTTAACCTCCCTCAGTTTTATCATCCGTGAGGCGATGACGGCCCCGGGCTGTGCACCTCCGTTCCAGACAAAAACCCTGATTGAATCAGTCTCCGAAAGATATGACGCAACTGCCACCCGCAGATGCACCCAGGCTATTTCACCGGTCCCGGCAAAACTGAAATACTCGGCATACCTGACCAGGCTGTCTGAGTTATGCCCTGTCGAATAACCAAATCCCGGAGAAGCATACCCATCGGTCCTGCCTGCATCGCCTGCAGGGATATTCTGCAAGGTATCGGACCTCGAAAGGTTGTATCCATATGGATCCCGTCCGTTGGCGACTGTCGAACCGGATGATGCCGGGTCAAGCCAGGGTCTGAGGTGCGTTCCCGGGATAGCCGTGATACTGAACATCATGCTTAGTTTGGCAAAATAGTCGTTTGCGGGACTTGCACATGTTGCAGCTCCTCCGGTGAGTGTGCCACGCAATCTGCCGTTCTGGTCAAACAGCGGCCCTCCGGATGATCCATGCTCGGTTGTGCCGGTATCCCATCTGAGTATCCGCCAGAACCCGTTATCCACAAAACCTGTTACCGGGTACGTGGCAGTAACAGGCTGGTTATTGTCAATGGATATTTTCATTACATCACCTTCCGGGTGATGCAGCGTAAATGTATTGGATGGAACAACGGTTGTCACGTCCCATCCTGAAAGATAAGGTTTGAAAACAAGAGAAGGAAACTGATTGAGCTCCACCAGGGTAAAGTCAATATCAGGATTGGTGGCTCTCAGGAGGGAACCGCTCAGTGAGTGCATATTGGTAAGATCCTGTCCATCACACCACGGGCTCTGGTAATTAAAGACAAAGATTGTATTGGAAGCTTCTGATGTATTGCCTATGCAATGCTGTGCGGTAAGAACATAGGCTTTATAATCACTGCCTGTGTTATTCACGAGCACTCCGGTACACAGTTCAGCGCCTGCTACAAGAAGGCGCACAACTGACCGTGATGCTCTCAGGTAGTTGGAATTGGTAGAGCATTTTATATCAACTTCGCAATCGCCTGAGCGGCCAAAATATGTATCCTTCGTGTCTGCAAGTCCGAAGAAACCGGCAAAATCATGAGCAACCTGCTTTACTCCTATTGCTCCGGATGGAATTACCTTCCCGGGGAAATGACACTCAAGTATCATCCTTTCACCGGGTACTGGCAGCAACGGCATGGTGCCCGTTTCACCGCCACTGTCGTTTGTATAAGCCCCCCTGAGCACCTGGTGATCATAATCATAGACATAGACGTAAGCCCCTTCCGGCAGATTGAACGGCGAAAGGATCATGTTCAGCGAAAGCGCTCCCTTTGAGGAGACAGGCATGACCCAGACGGTTTCGCTTCCTTGTCTGACCGTAAAACCGTCTTTTTCCGGAGTAAGGTTGACCTGCACAGGTATGGCGAACTGAAGTGGCTGGTCCTTGGGCTGGTCAAGCGAACGCATGATCTCAACCTGTGCCGGATCAATATTTAACTCATGCCACGAAACAATTCCGGGGAAGAGCGGTTCCCCTGCCTCATACTCTGTCTGACCGTACAAGGAGGCGGATACAAGCAAAATCAGGGTCGATATAATTAATCTGCCTTTCAATCTTTTATAGTTGGCGTGCTAAAATTAGTCAAAATGTGCTTCAGATCAGATAACGCATAAAATGGAGTAAAGTCTGAAAAGGTTCTTCACCAGTCACCCTTCCTGCCTGAGAATGTTAATTTCATTTTCAGGGTGTACGTTCTCAGGGGCATCGGGTAATACTGAACACTTTCAGCGGATGTATTGAAAATATTATTCACTTTCAGATCAACAGTTATCAGTGATTTGTTGATTTTCAGCACTGCACCCAGGTTTCCGTCGGCAAGAAAAGACTCAGGCAGCCATTCACTGTTATCTGAGGTTGTATATCTCCTGCTTTCGTATGCAGCTGTGATACCGGCTCTGACAAATTTCCAGCCGCCATTAATATTAATATTCAGAACTGTGAAGGGGGATGTAGATCAGTTGTTTTCCCTTCGACGGGTCATCCGGCAGATCAGAGAGAGGCAACAACTGACCGGGTAAAGGCATAGTTTATATAAGCATTTATATTCCCTTGTTCACAGGGAGTTCAGCACCCGCCCTTCCCTCTATTCCTGTGACATTCACACTGCTGACATTCTCCGCAGACCAGAGCCCTGTTTCTCCCGGCACCCACTGTATCAGATCATTTACCCTGGAAGCGTGCACTGTGATGTCGATACTGTTACGCAAGCCTGACCGTGCAACAGTCAGGAAAGAGTACCCGGCCTCACCTCCTGTTGCTCTCTCAGGCATTAGCTCAGGGTTTCCCCCCGGAACCCAGTACAGATCATTCAGACAGGCCAGTTTAGAGTTCCGGCTCATGCTGGCTTTTATTACATGCCTGCCGTTTTCTGAAAGCAGGTAGGTGGCCCCGGCAGTAAATTCCGGAATGGTGGTTGTTCCTGTAACGAATGTCTGTCTTGCCTGTATGATGAGTTTCAGCCTCCTGACAGGATTGTACCTGCCAGCCAGTGATGATGAGAATACATTTCGCAGATAGCTTGTTTCATAATTCAGTGCGCGTGCTCTCTGGTACTCGTCGCCGGCAATGAAAATGATTTCCGCCTTATCATTGATCCGGTACCCGAGTTGAGCCTTCAGCATGTAAATTTCAGACCTGTTGTCGCCGGTCATGTTAAAAGCCTCATTATTATAAAGATTGATGTCGTAGGATCCGCCTGCAGTAATGTCTGTTGTCACTCTTCCGTGTGAGGCAGAATATTTTATTACGCCCCTGACCGATTTGTCCCTCTGTGTCTCTCCGTAATTCTGCTGTTCGGTTGTCACCGGCCCCGGCAGTTCACGATCAGTGTCATTATACCAGAAATGTGCCGTCAGCGCTGAGCGGGTGAAACGAAATGCAAGGTCGGTCATGATGCCGCCGGAGGCTGAGGCGGAGTTGGTTCTTTTTTCCGTTTCAGATCCGTCAGATGAACCTGGGAATACAAAAAGAAAATCATTTTCAGCTTTACTGCCCCAGAGGCACAGGTTTGCGGAGACTTTTTCATTGCCTGACCGTAAGATCAGCGATGAGGCATATTCACCGTAACTGCCGGCACTCAGGGTAAGTGATCCTTCAGTGCCACCCCGGAAAGACGGTTCTGATAACAGGTCTATCTTTCCTCCTATTGATCCGGTGATATCCTGAAGGTCTGATCCGCCTTCTGTTACAAGCACCGATGAAGCTGCAAAGACAGGAATAATGGCAAGGTCAATCTGCCCCGGGCCGGGTGCGGTAACAGAGAGGCCGTTCCATGTGACCATCGTATGATTGCCTGACAAACCGCGCATCGAGACTGAAGCGAGGCCGTTAATGCCGTAACGCTTTACCGGGATGGAACTTACTGACTTAAGCAGGGTGGCAAGATCATCTTCCTGGTAATGCATAAGAGTTACAGAGTCTATCTTTGTGACACTGTAGGCAGAGTGTCTCACCGGAGCAGGAGCAGTAACAGTTACAGCAGAAATATTCACCGTATCGTCAATAAACATATCCTGAGCCGCGGCGGGTGACAGCAGAATAAACTGCAATGCGAATACCGCTGCCGGGATAACAGACCGGCGCAATACGGACGGGATGATATAGGTAAATGACCTCTTAACCATACTTTTCTTCCCGAAAGCTCCTTCAACAGGATACGTTCTGGCAGGTCTTCTGACTCATCCCTTACAACCGGGCCTTCCCGTCATAAAATATGACAGTGGCGGGATTTCCGGCTGTAATGATCCGCCAACAGGGCGGAACAGGCTTCACAGCAGCGGGAACTGTCCCTGATTTTCACAGGGTTCCCTTTTCACTGCCGGTAATAAACCGGCAGCACCAGAATGAAACAAATGTAATAATAATCGGATATACGCGTCAACGATAATTATCAACAGAAACGGCAGGGAATGTTCATTTCATAATGAACCTGAGCTCCCCTCCTGCCATTATCTCACTA
Organism: uncultured Bacteroidales bacterium; assembly: GCA_963730615.1. Taxonomy (GTDB): domain Bacteria; phylum Bacteroidota; class Bacteroidia; order Bacteroidales; family VadinHA17; genus SR-FBR-E99. Next base: position 515,203 of record CAVSSR010000006.1, read on the forward strand.
TAGGTGATATAGTTACGGTCAAGCTTCTGTCCGTTAAGAAAGACCTCCCGGACATTGACATGGTCAGCAGAGTTATTTTCAGCAATTATGGTAAATGTTTTTCCCATGCCTGTCCTGATCTCTGCTCTGTCAAGGGACGGACTGCCGAGGATGAATTTACCGTCAGCAGGGTTGACGGGATAGAAGCCCATAGCTGAGAAGACGTACCATGCCGACATCTGGCCGCAGTCCTCATTTCCGCACAGCCCATCCTTTTCAGAGGTGTACATCTCCCTCATGATCCTTCTTACCATGGTCTCTGTCTTTGAAGGAGCACCGGCCATCGAAAAAAGATATGAAATATGATGTGAAGGCTCGTTGCCATGTGCATACTGCCCAATAAGCCCGCTTATGTCCGCGGAAGCGTTTTCGCCTTTCACGGCTTCTGTTACGCTGAAGAGTGAATCCAACCTTTTGATAAACAGGTCCCTGCCGCCAAACAGGGATATCAGTCCTTCAACGTCATGAGGTACAAGCCAGGTATACTGCCATGCGTTTCCTTCCGTGAAATCTGAATTGGTGTGGTGCGAATAAAGCGGATCGAAATCCGGACGCCAGCTGCCATCGCTCATTCTTCCGCGAACAAAGGAAACCGAGGTATCAAAAACGTTACGGTAGTTCCCGGATCTGGCAAGGAATGAAGCAGCTATGTCATTCTCACCCAGGTCCCCTGCCATCTGCGATATGCACCAGTCGTCAATGGCATATTCAAGCGTCTTTGCCACTGACTCATTCTCAAGTTCAGAGGGAATATAGCCGTATTTACGGTAATGATCGAGGCCCCTGAAGTCAAGGCCGGCTGATTGTACTGATGCACTCAGGGCTTTGTTATAATCAAAACCCGTGAATCTTCTTATGTACGGCATCAGCTATTACCGGCACAGCATGATATCCTATCATGCAATTGGTCTCATTGCCTGCAAGCGACCACACAGGCAGCTTGCCCTGCTGATCGCTGACAGTGAGCATGGTGTTTATGAAGTCAGGCACCAGTTCCGGTACTGTGATTGTGAAAAGCGGATGAGCGGCACGGTAGGTATCCCACAGCGAGAAGACAGTGTAATTTGTAAAGTCAGAGGCTGTGTGTATTTCCTTATCAGTGCCGCGGTACCTGTTGTCTGTGTCAGAGTACAGATTCGGTGCAATCATTGTATGGTAAAGGGCTGTGTAAAAAATCCTTAGCGTGGTTGAATCAGCAGAGCCGGCCCGGATGATGCTGAGTTTTTCCTGCCATGATTGTGATGCTGCCACAGCAACTGAGTCGAAATCCCATCCCGGCATCTCCTTCGCAAGATTATTTGCCGCACCGGATGCATCAACGGCAGAAATGCCTGTTTTAACTATCAGCTCATCACCTTTCCTGAGATCAAATCCCAGGACACAGGCAATGTTTGTACCCTCAACTGACCTGCCTTTCGTTTGCTTTCCTGATTTTATCAAAGTGACACTGGTTGGTTTGGTTGAGAAAAGCGATGAAAAGTACAAGTATTGTTTTTCAGCCCATCCTGATGAGATGCGGCTGCCGGAAAGGGAGTTACCGTCCCATTCAAGGCTGCAGTCAACAGGTCTGTCCCAGTTAATTGCAAAGCCGAGGTCAACAAGTACACCCATCATGCCATCAGCTGCCGCAGTATATCTCTGTATACCGCATCGGGGTGTGGCAGTCAGCTCCACATCAACTCCGTTCGCGAGAGCCACTGCGTAGTAACCTGGTCGTGCCAGCTCTGCCTCATGTGAAAACCAGCTTCGGTTCATCTTTGCCAGTGAAGCGGTGCTGTCAGGCAAAGCAAGGCTGAATTCATTCATTGACGGGAGGAAAAGTATATCGCAAAGATCACCAATGCCTGTCCCGCTAAGATGAGTATGACTAAAGCCTGCAATTACAGAATCAGAATAGTTATAGCCTGAACACCAGTCCCATCCTGAAGTTCCGTTATCGGGACTGATCTGCACCATCCCGAAGGGTGTAGTTGCTCCCGGAAACACATGACCGTGCGCAGCCGTGCCTATAAACGGATCAACGTAGCACGTCACATCCTTGTCGGCAGGTGCACTGCAAGAGATGACAATGGCTGCAATTACTGCAGCTGCAGGTTGAATAATCCTCATGACAAATTGCTATCTGATGTTTTTAAGAATTTGTTCCCCGGTACCTATTCTGTATCCCTCCGAAAAGAAAAGGATGTTTCCGACGCTGTCACAGCAGACAACAACGGGCAGAGGATGATCTGCCGCACTGCCACCAAACGATGACAGCAACAAGGTCAGATTCTTGTCACGGGCAAAAATGTTTTTCACCGGCATTCCATTTATCTCTTCCGGTTTAAACGATGCTGAGGCAGTGCCGGGATTAAAAAAGAATATGAAGTTCCCGCCCCAGTCGTCGAATTCTTTCTTCAGCTTTGGCAGATCATTAAGCAGATGGCGGGTAGGTTCCTTGCCTGGCTCAATCCATATCAGCACAATACCCTTTTCTGCAAGGGGTTTTAGATCAAATCCTTCTCCCGTGACAGAGGTTATGATTCTTTCAATGTCAATCTTGCCAGCTGAAAGGGTTTCATCTTCCTTGTGACGAAGTTTAACCTCCACCATGGCATCTTCCCCGGCGAGAGGTCAAAGAAGGAAACTGAGGCGAGCACGTTGCCGTTTTCGTCCCTGTTGCCGGTGGTAAGCATATATTTGCCCGGCGCAAGCGGAAGCCTTTCCGGGAGGTCATTGATTTTTACCTCATATCCGTAATCAAGGGTTTTGTACTTGCCATCATCAAGCACAGCCAGTGTGAAGTGAATATGATACTGAGGAACAGGGGATTTCTCGTCCGGAAAAAAATGTTACATAGCCTTTCTCACCTGCCTCCGTGATATCACCGGAAAACAGGACATCATGCCATTCACCTGACTTATAGTACTGGGGGCTTCCCGTTCCAGGGGCCAGGCGTGATGCATGCCCCATAGTCCGGCAGAGAGCCACAAAAAATATGTCACGTGAATGACTGTCGGCTGTCCGGAGCTTCAATACACCTGCGGGGACCACCGGTGTACCGTAGTAATTATCCGTTTCAGTGACAGTAATGGCGGTATCAATCCAGGCGGCGATTGCTTCAGGCCGGGCGACAAAGCTTCCGTAAAGCTCTTCCGGCACCATTTTCAAAGCGCTCCTGAAGGGAGTAAGCAGTTCATTGTCAACCCTTGGTGACAGAATCCACATATCATAAAACTGTTCATCCATCGTTGCAGGTTTCTCAGGTGCATGGGCCAGATGGTCATCGAGAACGTCTTTCGGAGTGTCACGGAGGTCTTTCTCCGATACATTTTCGAGCAGTCTGATTGCCAGGTCAGCCTTATCGCCTGCACCTGACAGGAATGACACAATAGCCTGGTAATTACCCATTGATGTGCCCAGTGCTTTCGTGATCCGCTCCTCTGCTATCCCGGTTGATGAAGCAATCTCGCCGACAGAAACATTTTGCATCCAGGAATTGATGTACGACTGTCTGATACTGTCCTCCCTCTTTAGCAAAATGTCATTCCTGGCAGCAAGGTTCCCGTCAATGCCCGGGAAAGGTGGTAATAAAGGCGGTGCGACCAGGTCAGCGTTCAGGGTACCGGCAGGCGGGACGGCTGTAATGGTAACCAGAACGGCAGTGTCCGTCGGAGAGGCAAAGGTAAAACCGTATCGCGAGCCGTCATCGGCCCATATCAGCAGTGAACCCAATCCTGTCGTAAAATGGCTGGCACCCCTGTCATCGGAAACTAGTGTGGAGAGCGGATAAAATTCGGCATAATTGTATAATAAATATCTGACAGTTAGCTTTCGGAACCGGAGTCCCTGTTGCATCGATGACATTCACCTCAAGGTCTTTGGTGATTGCATATCTGTCAAGGGTATTTATTTCGGCAAAGAGTTTTTCTCTCCTTACCAGAGGCTCTTCGCCTGTGTACCTGCCGAAAGCTCTTGTATGTACCAGCATAGCCCGTCTTGCGGGCTCGGTGAACCACCCCCTGTCGGTCACCGGTTCCGGTTCGCAGGCACCCATATAGTGCCATTGACCATTTATCCATACCTCCACCCATGCATGGTTGTCATCGCTGTGTGCCCAGCGGGGTGTATAGACCTGTCTTGCGGGCAGGCCTGCTGTGCGTAGTGCTGCGACAGTGAAAGTTGATTCCTCGCCGCAGCGCCCCCTTGCTGAGAGTATGGTGGCCATGGGCGATGAAGTGCGGCTGTCAGACGGCTGATAGGCGACTTTTTCGTGACACCAGTGGTTGATCTCAAGCGCAGCCTCCTCAGCATCAAGCCCGTCAATACGATTTTTTATCTCGTCATAATAAACTGATCTGAAGCTGTCAGGGTTCTCATTGTTCACCCTGGGGGGCAGGACAAAGTGCAGGAAAAGATCCGGGGGCAATGATGGTCCCCATGGCATTTCATCTCTTGCTTTCAGCGCAGCATCTACGTTAGCCAGCAGGAAGGCGGGCTCATAGGAGGCAATATCACTCAGTGGCATGTATGCAAGGAGGAACTGAACGGCTTCCCGGCGCGAATCACTGTTTAATGTATCTGCAAGGGCAAAGAGGTCAGGCCTGGCCGGCGAATATACTTCCGCACGGGCCATGTAATCATTCCTGATTTCGTTTCTTGTTGATTTGTCAACAATAAGATGGCTGTTGCTGCATGAGAGCAACACTGCCATCAACGTAACCGCCGGCAGCCTGAATATCCGTGTCATTAACAACTATTTTAAATAAGAGCCGCAACTGCTCCTGATAACAAGTTCAGGAACCATGTTTACCTGGCGCTTGTACTTGCTCTTACCCTGGTTTTTCACCTCAGACCAGACTATGTTGGCCACCTTCAGCGACATAGCGGACAGAGGTCTGCGCAGTCTTGTCACCGGGGTTGTCAGCAGGTCGAACCCGATGCCGTCTTCCATCGACACAAGGGCAACATCCTGCGGAATGCGGATGTTTTTTTCCTGCAGCGACAGATAGAGCGGGAAGACCAGCGGTGAGTTGATTACGATGATGGCATCGCTGCGGTGAGGCGGTCTCAGGAAGTTTTCAATCTGTGCGAAATCAAACTTCTCCCCTGCTTTGGGAAGACTTCCCACTGCAAAATGAACAGAATCGAACCCTTTGGACTTCTTTGTAGCAGCCTTGAGCTCCTCGAGCATTTCCTTATCATAGGAGGCTGTGTCCTCGCCTGAAATAATAAGGAGGTTCCTGAGGCCAAGGGACATAAGATGCGCGGTCATAATACTTGCACCGGCTACCCTGTCTGTACATACAGTGTTAAGTCTCATCCTCTTGACGCTTTTTTCAAGAAGCACCAGCGGATAAGAATCCCTGTTCAGTGACCTGACCACTGTGTCATCGGCGGCGCTGCCCATCAGGATCATCCCGCTGAAGAATTTCTTAAGTGATGCTGTCAGCCGTGTAAAACGCATGTCGTCCGGATCACGTGTAAAAACAGAGAATCCGAGGCCGATGCTTGCGAAAGCTTTCTGAAGAAAAGGGGTTATCTCATAAATAAACGGATCATTCATGGAAGGTACAATCATACCTATAACACCCGGTTTCTCTTCTACAGGGGCAGCCTCCCCTTTCCCGCTTACAGCATTGAAATAGCCCATCTGTCTTGCAACAGCAAGGACCCTCTCCTGCGTTTCTTTCTTGATTCCGTGCTGATCAGCTTTATTATTCAGCACCAATGATACTAACGTGCCCGAAAGACCCAGTCTTGCGGCAATGTCTTTGTTTTTGACTTTCTTCCCCATATTTAAAAGTTTAAAAAGCTAATTTAGAAATAAAACTATTAGAACATGGGCCTGTTTAGACAATTTATGTTAAAAAAAATCCCGCCTGCGCGGGATTTCTCTTCTATCTCTTTAGGCCCTTGTAACCGCCCTGTTTAGCTGCGGCATCGAGCCGTTGCTGCCATTTGGATTTTTTTACGGGTTTTTTCTTGTTCTCCTCAATTTTCTTTAGAAGATCCTTTTCACTGACAAATCGTTGTGAAACCTGGGTCTGAATAATTGAGATCACGTTAGCGAGAAAATAGTAATATGTCAGGCCTGCCGAAAAGTTATTGAGGATTAGCATAAACATAACAGGCATCATGTACATCATTGTCTTCATACCCGGCATCTGTTCCTGCCCTCCGGCGGGGCTGCTTATCTTCGTTGTAATGATAGTCGAGGCTGTCATCAGCAGAGTGAAGAGACTGACATGATCACCGTACATCGGGATTGTGAAGGGAAGATTGAATATGGAATCATATGTTGAGAGGTCATGGGCCCAGAGGAAAGACTGCTGCCTGAGCTCTATGGATGCCGGGAAAAAGCGGAACATGGCGAAGAGGATAGGCATCTGCAGCATCATCGGCAGGCATCCTCCCATCGGGCTGACACCGGCCTTCTTATAGAGCTCCATCGTCGCCTGCTGCTTTTTCATCGCATCATCCTTGTTGGGAAACTTTTTGGCAATCTCGTCAACCATGGGTTTCATCACCTTCATTTTCGCCTGTGACAGGAACGATTTATGCGTCAGGGGAAAGAGTACAATCTTGATTAACAAGGTAAGGATGAGAATAATGATACCGTAGTTTACTATGAAATTGTCAAGCAGGTTAAATATTGGAATAATGACATACTGGTTGATCCATCTGATAATATTTTTCCCCAGGTAGACAAGTTCTTCCAGCTCAAGGTTATACTTCTTCAGGGTGGTGAATTTGTTAGGCCCGAAGTACATCTTCATCTTTACCTGAGATGTCTCCCCGTTCGCATAGGGTACGCCAATTTCTGATTCAAAAAATCGCAGGAACTTTGAGGTGGGGTCCGCATTCCTGGAAGAAACAGATGCATTCAGGAAATAATCATTCGCAATCAGCACCGTTGAAAAGAACTGGTCCTTGTATGCTATCCAGTCAGTCTTCATCAGGTTGGCAGTCACAGTTTCCTTCTTCTGTTTCTGGTTTCCTCCTGTCAGGCCTTCAACGCTCTCCTGGTAAACCTTGTATTTCAGTCCTGTATAGGTATCCTCATTCAGCTTTCCTTTTTCCTGTTGCGGGATGTACATCTTCCAGTCAAGAGCGAGGGAAGTAACATTGGCCGGGATCACCGAGCCCATACCGGAGAACCGGGTTTCAAAGTCAACCATGTATTCACCCGGCTGAAGGGTATAAACGTATTCAATGAAGGCACCGTTCTCTGCAGGAAGCCTCATTGTCAGGCTTGAAGGCTGAGCAGTAACAACCACGGGGCCTGCATAGTCCTCAGCTTTGAAATACAGATCATTTGTATTGATCAGCTTATTATCAACGGTGAAGAATTTGTAACCGAATACAGTAGAGTCTCCGTTGAACAGTATGACAGGCAGCGAATCGTGTGTCTTATATTCCTTCAGAAGCGCTGAATAGGGTCGTCCTCCTTTGGATGATACGGTAAGAATGATCAGGTCATTTTCAATAGTGTAAAACTCATTATCACCTTTAGCCCTGGCTGAAAAAACACCGAGTGCGGTGCTGTCAGGTGTCGCAGTTGCCTGAACCGGAACCCTGGCAGCAATAGTATCTCCGGCTGTCTGTGTTGTTTCTGACTGCCGGGTCTGTGTATTTTGCCCCAGTTTGTTGTTAAGCTCAATAACTCTGTTTACGGTAGTCTGATCTTTGGGTCTTAAATTGAGAGCCCTGATATATGATTCTCTTGCCTGATCATAACTGCCTGCTGAATAAAGAGAATCTGCATACTCAGTCTCTGCCTCGAATTGCTTCTTGGTCTTCTGGCTGTTGTATAAACTAAATCCCAGAAAAATCAGGAAAATGAGAGCAATTCCGGTTATTGTATTTTTATCCATATATGGTTTCCGTTATTATAATGAGGCTTTATTTTTGTTGACGCATGCCTTCACAAATCCAACAAACAGCGGGTGCGGTTTGAGGACGGTACTGCTGTATTCCGGGTGGAACTGCACACCCACAAACCAGCTGTGCGATGGTATCTCAACTATTTCCACAAGTCCCGACTGAGGATTTGTACCACATGATATTAAACCTGCGTTCCTGAAATCAGTGAGGTATTTGTTGTTGAATTCGTACCTGTGGCGATGACGTTCACTGATTTCCTCTTTTTTATAGCATCTCCAGGCTTCGGAGCCATGCAATAATTCGCATTTGTAGCTTCCCAGCCTCATGGTGCCGCCCTTTTCCGTCACACTCTTCTGTTCTTCCATCAGGTCAATCACAGGGTATCTGGCCTTTGGATTTATTTCCGTAGAATGAGCGCCTTCAAGCCCGAGAACATTCCGGGCATACTCAATCACTGCACACTGCATGCCAAGGCATATCCCAAAAAACGGGATATCATTGGTGCGGGCATAATTGGCAGCAAGGATCTTGCCTTCAATGCCTCTTGAGCCAAACCCGGGTGCCACAAGGATACCGTCGTAAGCATCCCAGCAGTTCTTTGTAATTGGTTTCAGTAATATCCTCTGACTGAATATATTTCAGATCAACATGAGCTTCATTGGCGACGCCTGCATGAACAAAAGATTCGGAAATTGACTTATAGGCATCAGCCAGCTCGACATATTTTCCAACGAGTGCTATCTTCACCTGGTGAACCGGGTTATGAAGCTTATGCAGGAACATTTTCCACTCTTCAAGGGCAGGTTCATTTCCCGGTGGCAGCCCAAGCTTCCGAAGCACAGTAGTGTCAAGCTCTCCTTTTGCATCCTGACAGGCACTTCGTAAATCGTTGATACGTCTATTGATTCAACCACTGCACTGGCTTCGACATTACAGAAGAGAGCCACTTTCTTTCTCAGGTCTTCGGTCAGGCTCTTTTCAGTCCTGAGCACCAGAACGTCAGGCTGTATACCCTCTTCAAGCAGCATCTTAACAGAATGCTGGGTAGGTTTTGTCTTAAGTTCGCCCGAAGCATGAAGGAACGGGACCAGCGTTAAATGGACCACGATACAGTTCTGCGGTCCGAGCTCCCAGCGCAACTGCCTTACAGCTTCAATATAGGGGAGTGATTCAATATCACCGACAGTTCCGCCAATCTCTGTGATCACAATATCAAATTTACCTTCCGATCCGACGATCCTGATCCTGCGCTTGATCTCATCGGTGATATGAGGGATTACCTGCACGGTTTTTCCGAGGTAATCACCCTTGCGTTCCTTATTTATAACCGACTGGTAGATCCTTCCGGTGGTGATGTTATTAGCCTGTGAAGTAGGCACATTCAGGAAACGTTCATAATGACCCAGGTCAAGGTCAGTCTCTGCGCCATCGGATGTCACATAACATTCACCGTGCTCATATGGGTTAAGTGTTCCCGGGTCTATGTTTATATATGGATCAAGTTTCTGTATGGTAACGGAATAGCCACGCGCCTGAAGGAGCATGGCGAGTGATGAGGAAATAATTCCTTTTCCCAGCGACGAGGTAACCCCCCCTGTCACAAAAATGTATTTTACTTCAGTCACTGTTATTTATTTATCGCCGGAGACGTGCAATTTATTCTTCCGACATTGAGCTGTCGATCAGCTTTACCTTCTCTTCAAGGACCTTAATGTTCCTCTTGGCGTCGGCGATTTTCTCCTGCACTTCCAGGATCATTTTATCGGCATTGGTTGACTTGGCGAAGAACCCGATATTGTTTTCCCACAACACTATGTCGCTCTCCAGCTGTTTGATTTTGCTGTAGAATTTCTCGCGTTCATTCTGGACTTTGCGTGCAGCACGCGGGTTTGATTTGGCGCTGTCTACCTTACTCCTGAACCTGAGAATGTTTTTATCCTCGTCATCCAGCTTGAGCTTATCGAACTGCTTGTTCAGCGCATCTTTGTACTTGCGCGCTATCTCTTCCTTTTTGTTGAACGGAACGTATCCGATGTCGGTCCAGCGTCTTTGTATGTCCTTAAGCTGCTCAAAGCCGGCTCTGACATCTTCACCGGGGTCAACGGCCTCAAGTTCAGCAATCAATGCCAGCTTGGCGTTAAGGTTATCTTCGTATGAAGTATCCCTGCCGGCAAAGAACTCCGACTTGTGGGTAAAGAATGTATCGCAAGCCTTGCGGAAGCGCTTCCATATTTTCTCGGAATATTTCTTCGGAACAGGGCCTATATCCTTCCACTCTTTCTGCAGCCTGATAAGCATCTCGGAAGTCTCTTTCCAGTCAGTACTTTCCTGAAGGGCCTCGGCTTTAAGACAGAGATCAGTCTTGAGCTGCAGGTTTTTGACCTGTACTTCTTTGCTCTCCGCAAAGAAGGCACGCTTCTTTTCAAAGAATTTGTCGCATGCAGCCCTGAACCTGAGGTATATTTTGTTATTATTTTTCTTTGGAGCAAACCCGAGTGTCCTCCATAGCTTCTGGCATTCAATAATTGCATCGGATTTCTCCCTGAAATCAGCGAATGTCAGTATCTCGCCGTTTGCTATCTCTTCAGCCTTCTCGCACAAAGCAATCTTGGCGTCAAAGTTTTTCTTCTGGTCGTCTTTCTGCTTCTCAAAGAATTCATGATGTCTTTTGTTGACCTGTGATGTTGCCTCACGGAAGCGCTCCCAGATATCATTTTTACTTTCGTGAGTCACCGGACCTATTTCGCGCCACTGATTGTGATAGTCCTGCAGAAGCTTAAAGGCATTGACTGCGTTGGGTTCGAGAAGAAGTTCCTCAGCCTTTTCGCACAGTGCAATCTTGGCCTCCATGTTCTTTTTCAGATCGAGGTCCCTGAGCTCACGGTTAATCTTGATATAATCATAGAACATCTCCACACTGTGGTGGTAGTTTTCCCACAGGTCCTTCAGGTTTCCCTGGGGCACTATTCCGATGGAATGCCATTCATTCTGAAGGTTCCTGAATTCCTGGAAAGTCTTGTTGATTGCCTCTTCCCTGTTGACGAGGTCTTTAATACGCTCTATTATCTCTGTTTTCCGGTGCAGGTTTTCCTGTTTCTCACTCTCCTGTATCCTGTTATAATCGCTCTTCCTGTTCCGGTAGGTCTCAAGTATCACCTTGATCCTGTTTTCAAGCTCATCCGGTTCAGGCTTGTAATCTTCAATATTACCGCCCTCTTTTGCAAAATTGAGTCTTTTCTCATTGAACTCAACCTTGGTTCTCTTATAAAAGAATTCTTTTATGCGGGTGACATCTTCAAGTATCTCGGAAGGAGGCCTGTTCTCAACAATGAGCGCCAGCGTTGCAACGAGTTCTTTTCTTGAGAGGCCGCTGTAGTCTACAGGCGGCAGAGTGATGTCGTCATAGTTTGCCGTCTCCCCGGCTGGCAACTCTGCATCATCGGTATCCGGCGCCAGATCTGTCTCCGGTGTTTCATCCGGCAACTCATCCGGGGCCGGCATTTCTTCATGCGACCCTTCATCGGCCGGAATTTCTTCAGCCGTTTCTTCATGCAGCCGGAATTTCTTCAGCCGTTTCTTCAGCAGCCGGAATTTCTTCCGCTGTTTCTTCTCACAGCCGGAATTTCTTCCGCAGGTGCCAATTCTTCAACCGGCTCTTCAGTCACCGGCTCAGCATTCTCAGACACAACAGGCTCATTTTCAACTTCGATATGCTCGGCAGGTTGTTCCTGTGTTGTCGTTTCAGTAATTTCTTCTCCCGTAGATTCAGATGCTTTTTTGTCAGCATCGAATTGTTCATCATGAACAGAGTTTACCGGATTTTTGGTAGTCATCTTTAATCCTGTTAGATCAGTGCAGTTTACAATGGAGGGCAAAGCCTTACTCCCCATTTTTCAAAGCACGAAAATAATGGATTATTGGTAAAACTCAAACCAATACATCAATTAAATGAGACAGTGCTTTCACTAAATGATCAAATGAATTAACTTTGTTACCTTCTGCTTCAGTCAAATATACCATGGAAAAGAAAGATATTATTATTCTGGTACTCGTTGTGGTTGCCCTTGCGTTTAACCTCTATATGCGCAATGCCAGGAAGAAGAAAGCCGCAGCAGCAACCGGTGCAGGAAAGATTGAAAAGAAAGGTGGTATTTCAGGGTCACCTGATGATTATGAGCCCTATTCAAAGAGATAGCAGGATACGGGTCACTGTCCCAGTTCCAGCTGATCTCTTATAAGCCTGTAATAGGCGCCTTTCTTCTGCACGAGCTCCTGGTGGGTACCATACTCCTGAACATTGCCTTTTTCAAGTACCACAATCATATCGGCATTGCGCACAGTACTGAGGCGGTGAGCCACAATGACCACTGTTCTCCCTGCATAAAAGCCGGCCAGGTTTTCCACTATCATTCTTTCATTTGACGCATCAAGGGCGCTGGTTGCTTCATCAAGGAGCAGCAGTGAGGGCTCCTTGAAGATGACACGTGCAATGAGTATTCGCTGTTTCTGTCCCTGGCTCAGACCGTGGCCGCCCTGGCCGATCCGCGTCTGCATTCCGGCCGGCAATGTGTCGATCAGGGGCTGCAGGTTGGCAATACTGATGGCGCGCCTGACACTTTCCATATCAGGGTTGTCAATACCCGGGGCAATATTTGCCAGGATCGTGTCCGGAAAGATATACCCTTCCTGCATCACAACACCCGTTGTCCTCCTCAGTGAGGATATGCTTATCTCCTCAAGCTTTCTTCCCGTCTATCATAATAGTGCCCTTTTCCGGGCGGTAAAAGCCCATCAGCAGCTTAAGAAAGGTTGTTTTACCCGATCCGCTCTCTCCGACAATGGCGGTAATTTTGCCGGCAGGAATCTGCAGGCTGAGATCCTCTATTACCCATCGTGAACCGGGACCCTCATACCTGAAAGAGAGGCCATCAACGTCGATCTGCATTTTATCAGGGGCATTGATTTTACCTGTGTCTGCCTCAGCTTCTTCCGGTTCCATGGCATGCACTTCAGCAAGGCGTTCAAGGCTTATCCGGGCATCCTGTGTTGAACGCATGAAATTAATGATCTGTGATACTGGTCCGTTCAGTTGTCCTGTTATAAACTGCACGGCAAGCATCATGCCGAGCGTCATGGTACCGTTCACGACTGATGTGGCAGATATAACCGTTATAAGTAATATTGGCCGATTCATGTATGAGTGTCCCTCCCGCAGTCTGGAACTGAAGTATCTTAAGGCCTTTAACCCTGGTGCGAAAGATATCCCTCTGCTGTGCCTCCCATTCTCTTCTGTTGGCTGCTTCGTTGCCTGCCAGCTTGATCTCCTGCATCCCGTTAACGATGTTTATCATCTTGTTGCCAGATTCAGCCATCTGTCTGAATCTTAAATTGTCAAGCCTCTCACGTGAAGGCATGAAAAGAGTCACATAAAGCAGATACAGTATCGTTCCTCCGAGGAAAACGAGAAGTACCGGAATGCTGTAAAGTCCCAGAACAACACCAAAGACCAGGAAATTAAAGAAGGAGAAAAGGATTGCAAGACTTGATGAGGTGAGATAGCTCTCAATCCTGCTGTTGTCGTCAATCCTCTGCAGGATATCTCCGTTCAGCTTGGAATCGAAATAGGCAATCGGCAGTTTCATCAGCCTGGCAAGGAAATCGGACACTATTGTTATGTTCAGCCGTGTTCCCACATGCAGCAGAAGCCATCCGCGGGTGAACTCGACTGCCATCCGCCCCGCGATGAGAGCCAGCTGTCCGGCAAGGATCAGGTAAATGAGCCTGAGATCACTGTTTTTAATACCCCTGTCAATTATCGCCTGGGTGAGGAAGGGAAAGACAAGCTGTATCGCGCTGCCTGCTAGCAGCCCGGCAAAAAGCAGGATTATCTGACGGCGGTATGGTCTTAGATATGGAAGCAGAAAAGTAAATCCTCCTCCTGAGGGCGGATCATCCGGAATTTCTGTCAAACTGATGGCCGGGCTCAAGAAAGAGCGCCATACCGGTATTGTTATCACTATTGCTGCTCGACAGCCCACCCTTTAAGAAACTCGTCCGTGGTCATCCGGAGCCTCCCCAGAGCCGGATCGCTTACCCAGACTTTTTTGCCGGAAATCCTGTTAACCACAATGAAGTGGTTCTGCTGCCAGTGGACTATGCATGGCAATGGAGCTTTTGCAGCCAGTTCCGCAAAAGGTATCTTCACCCCTACCACCTTGAACCCCATGCTCTCAGCAGCGGTTTTCATACCGAGAAACGAAACTCCCTCCCTTGTAATATAGGCACGTTTGCGTATTGTCTCAAGCGAGATACGTTTTCCGTGCCACCTGGCTACCATGCTGATGCAGGCCGGACCACAGTCCATTGCATCATATTGTCTGACAAAGGGATATTTCATACTTCCGCAGCCTATCGCATTAACAGTGATGTAAATATATCCATTATTTTCTGACCTCTTCCGGCCTGCTGCAACTTAAGTACCGCCGGGCCGTATTAGTATTTTCGGCCACGGAAACATTATATTTGCCAATTAAACCGCTTGATTGGGCCTATTTAAGAAGTACCCGGACAGTGACATCATTGATGGCATCAGGAGACAGGACAATAAGATTCTAACCTACCTCTACGACGCTTACTATGAGGTTATCCGGGACCATCTGAGAAAGAACAACGGATCAGATGACGATGTCTATGACGTACTTCAGGAATCAGTGGTTATACTTTATAAGCAGGTCACCGGTGAAGGATTTAAACTTACATCTGATCTCAAGGGCTACTTTTTCGGAATTGCAAGGAACCTGTGGAACACCCAGCTCAGGTACCGCTCGCGTGTCACCACTCTTGAGACCGAACCGGCCAATCCGGATGAAGCAGAGGATTTAACCAAGGCAGCCCTCGAGAGGATAGTAACAAGGTCATTTGCACTTCTGAAGGAGGACTGTCAGATGGTTCTCAGACTATTCAGCGAAGGTTACAGCTACGAGGAGATTGCCCGAAAAATGGGTATGAAGAATGAGGCATACGCCAGGAGAAAGAAGTATTTGTGCAAGGAAGCCCTGATGGAGATCATCAAGACAGATCCGGAATATCAGGATCTTGGACCTCTGTAGACAGTAGCAACAAGAATGGCAGATGCCAGCAGAAACAGTAAAAGTGCGGAATAGAGCTTAATTCTGTTGAACCATAAAGGCGTATCATCACCATAAATGACAAGTGTTGCCCAGTAATAAGGATGCGAACGCTCCTGGTCAGCTGTCCTGAGAAATTTAAGACGTGCGTTGCGCAGGGCCGAGCTTTTAGTCTGACCGCTTCTCATGTTCCTGTAGAATGATTTGATAACCGCTGAAGAAGAAAAGTCTTCCACAGCCCACATCGACATCACTACCGAGTGGCTGCCGGCAAAGAGAAATCCCCTGGCCAGGCTTAGTATGCCCTCTCCGGTCACCAGCTTCCCTGTACCTGTGTTACAGGAGCTCAGAACTACCATCATTGCATTGACAGGCACATTATAGACTTCGTAGGTGTTCAGCATGCCGTCTTCCTGGCTGCCGGCCGGGGCAGAAAAGATCATTTTGGAAAACGCCGGATGATCATCGTCAACCAGCGTATGCATTGCCAGGTGAATTATTTTATAATTGCGTGCTTCTGTCTTATAAGCTTCCTCAGTGGCGTTTCCGGCGATAAAGGCTTTGCCTCCGCACTGATCGACAGCATTCTCTGCTTCGACAACAGCAAATGGAAGACTGCGGATCTCACCTCTAAGGTTTGGAAAAACATTGAAGAGAGAATCATTAATCTCCATTCCCTCGTAGGTCGGGGCAAAAGCAACAAGAGGATTGCTCAGGCTGCGGCTTCGTTCCTGGGTCTCAGAGGATAGCGTCACGCTGTAGATATACGAGAAACGGTACTTCTTCAGAGCAAACGGAGCCTCACGGTACAGCAGCTCCGGGCTTCGAAACTCCTCTGTTATCAGGGTCTCAAAAGGAATATATGAAAGGATATTGTCAGGCGAGATGATTATCTTATCCCCTTTCAGATACGGCACGGCAGGCTCAAGAAGGACGCTGTACAACTCGAATGCAAGATCCATATACTCGTTGAAAGGCTGCCGGACATTGCTTGTCGCAGGCATGACTGAGAGCATACTTCTGAAATCGGCTCAGGGTTGAGTAGAAGGTTGAATCAATATCCCTTGTAATGATCTCTGTGCGATGCCTGTTGGTAACAATTATATAAAGTTTTTCTTCAGTCAGAACATAACTCAGGAGGTTGGCTTTCTTACTGATAACATCATTGACATTGCCCAGGGAGGTTACATTGCTCCTGAATTTAAGATTGTAGTATGAGGGGTAATTCTTTTCAAAGATCTGAATCAGTGAATCACGTGATCGAAGCAGTCCGAAGGAAACGCTCTCCCAGGTGGCAATTTTCTGAGAGTCAGGAGTAGCTGTATTTTTTTCATTGACAATGAGTTCTTTGTAAAGCCCGATTCTTTTCCTGATATCATTGTCCTGCCTCACCAGATCTTCGGGCAGTGAGAATTTTGCGGCATTTAGCTCCCTCATTGATGCAAGGAATCCTGCCACCTTGCTTCTTTCAGAGGCCTCAAAAGCCCCTTCCAGATAAGCCTTGTCATGGTTCACTGTGTAAAGCTGAACGTAATTGTCAATAATTCCTGTGTAGAACTTCCTGGAATATGCGCTTAGGTTTGTGCGGCTTTCCTCCTCACTCATCTCCAGTCTCTGACGGTCAAACAATGTCATTATGATCTTTCCTGTCTCAACTGCCTCCCTGACAAGATTTATATTCCCGGTTTCTTTTCCCAGTGCATTTAATGCTTTATATCTCAGCATGAGTACCTGCAGGTCATCTGAAGTCAGGGAACTTCCTCCCGGGGCAAGGCCTGTGCCACCTGATAAATTTTCGCTGACATGAATTAAAGTATCAGTAATCTCAAGTGCTTTCCCATACTGGCCGACATCAAACAATGTCGTGGCATAATCAGTCAGCAGGTACTTTTTCATTGCAACATCCCATGGATGGCTTTCAATGTAAGGGAGGCAACTTTTATATATTTCAATGGCTTTGTTCCCTTCACCGGACTTATTATGGGCAAAGTCAGCCCTTGAGGCCAGCATCATACAATATTCGCGACTGTCCGGTCCGAAAACTCTTCTGACACCTTCGAGGCCATCCTGCAAAACTCTTTCGCCTTCAACCGTCCTTCCTTTCTCCGCAAGAAAAGCTGCATAATTAATATATACAAGATACTTTTCCCTGTTATCAGCATCACCTGAGAGAGAAAGGCCTCTCTTAAAGAATTCCTCTGCTTCCTCCGGCTGATCAAGACGTCTGTACAACTGTGACATGGTATTAATAACCAGCTGCTTCGACCCGCTGTTCCCCGTTCCGTAATTGTCATAAAGCTTAAGCGCTTCGCTGCAGTAAACAAGTGATTTGGTATACTCTGAATTACGGTAAAGGCTGAGACCGATGACCTGATAAAGGTCAGCAGTCACTGCCGGGGTCACCTTGCCGGGATATAGCCTTGCAAGCGTCAGTCCCGCCTCAGCGAGGGAAATCGCATTGCCGGAATCATTCATCTCAAGACAGATGCTTGCCAGATTTAGATAGTTGTTGGCGAGAGAAGAAGAATCACTTCCCATGACCAGTCTCCTGGCATTCAGTGCAATTAATCCCATGTCATATGCACGCGAATAATTTCCGATCCTGAAAAGTGTGGCAGCCAGATTGTTCAGACACAAGGAATAACGCATGTCGTAAATACGGGCACTCTCCCTTAACCCGGCTGAAAGGTCAAAGCTCTCAATTGCCTCGGAATACCTGTTCACACTCAGGTAATAATAACCTGTCAGATAGTATGAATCCGAAACCAGCAAAGTATCTGTCATCTTCTCTTCG
Organism: uncultured Bacteroidales bacterium; assembly: GCA_963730615.1. Classification (GTDB taxonomy): domain Bacteria; phylum Bacteroidota; class Bacteroidia; order Bacteroidales; family VadinHA17; genus SR-FBR-E99. The sequence goes on from CAVSSR010000006.1 coordinate 533,029, forward strand.
CTGAGTATCTTTGTAATCTCTCTGACCAGGTTTTCTGTTCTGCCTGCCACCTCACCGGATTCCAATTCTCCCCTAAGGTTGCTGTTCAGATTTGCCAGATGTATGGCAACACTATCCCGGTCATCCTCTCCTCTCAGAACCTCATTTTCATTAAGGTATTCTGAAGATATCGCGGACGAAAATGAAGTAAATAACAGCAATGCCAGACAGATTATATGGCTTGGCAGATTCATCGGGGTGGTTCTTCTTTCTTTCCGGATGTAAAATTAGAAAACTATTCCATACCCTGTCATGAAGTTTTTTCGGCTATTTTACAGAACTGATAATGAACCAGATATAATTTTTTTAAAAAATAATTGATTTTTTTGTGTCACAAATGACCACTTTCTGACATGTACGGTATAAAGTGAATATAAACCCTGAATTATTAATAAAGATCTAAAGAGATGAATACCCTGAAAACTGAAAACTTCGCTGAGTATGTTCTTTCAAATGAGGAGCTGATAAATGTACGTGGTGGTATTGGTGGCCCGGTAATGGTTGACAAAGACCCTACCAAACCTCCTATTATTATTGAGTTATAATTCTGCGACGACAGCCGTTTTGACGGCCTGACTATATATATTTCAAGGGTGATGATGCCACTGGCACTTCACCCGGTGACGGTACACAACATGCCTGGGTGCAGGCATCATTGCCCGAAAGGTGCACTGAAAAGTGTTGAAAATTGTAATATACTGTTTGACAGTTTATTATAGGATATAATGATATAATAATACTTATGATATGAAGACGATTAATGTCAACAACACAATCGAGAATTACCTCAGCGGTTCCACAGGCAAGGCTGAAGAGACATGGCTGAAGGAGGAGATGCAGAGGGATCCTGACCTTGCCAGGGAGGTTACTCTCAGGCAGAGGACGGATGCGATTCTGGCTGACAAAAGTATCATTGACCTGAGGACAAAACTCGGGATAATAGAGATGAAAAAGCGCTCGGGGGGAACCTTCCGAAAGACAGCTGCCAGGGCAGCCAGCTATGCGGCGGCAATACTTCTTGCCGTCCTCATTTCTTCAGCATTGTATCTTGCTCTCCGGCCAGGGTCGAATGATGCGCTCTTTAACAAGTATTATGCACGGTATGAATCTCCCGGTGCTGTCAGATCTGTTGTCAATTCCGGCAACACCCTGATGGAGAATGCTATAGCCTCATACACTGCAAAGGAGTATGATAAAGCGATCGGCTATCTTGAGCAGGTCATCAGTGCAGAACAGGGCGACATGGAATCAGTATTTATGCATGGTATGGCCAATATGGAAGTGAAGAACTACCCGGTGGCAAGCGGGTCATTCACAAAGGTGATAGAGCATAATGATAACCTCTATCTTGAAGATGCTGCGTGGTATCTCGGCCTCTGTTATATGATGACTGATGAAACGGATAAAGCTGTGAAACAGTTCAACGCTATATCGGCATCAGGGAGCAGATACAGCAAAGAGGCAGCAAAACTTGCACGCAGACTGAAATAAATTGCGAATCTTCCAGGCTTTCAGATGATAAACAAACCTCAAATAATAGCAGGCGTATCGCATGAGGTGCGGACACAGATGAACTCAATCGTTGCGTTTTCATATCTCCTGAACAACACCAGGTTCAGTGACAATGAAAGGCAGGAGTTCTCTGATCAGATAATTACCTCATGTGAACAACTGATAGGTCTGTTTGAAAATTTCTTTGACACGGCTGTCCTTGAGTCCGGCTCATCAAAAGCAAGCCTCCGGGAAACGGACGCCGGAAAACTGTTCGAGTCACTTACCTCAGAATTCAGGGTTTTAATGAGGAAAAAGGGCAAAGACAATATTATTCTAATTCAGGAGGATAATCTTCCGGATAAGCTGATGCTGAGAATTGACAAGGCACGGACAGTCAGGATACTCAGTAACCTCTTCAGGAACGCACTCGACAATACTTTCTCAGGGTTTATAAAGCTCGGGTGCACCTTCCATGATGAAATAATAACCTATTACATTATAGATTCTGGCCAGGGTTTTTCAAACAGCAGCCCCCTGCTGCTTTCCGATAATCCTGAGATCCAATATTCCGACAGTCAGGATACCTATTCCGCTATGAATTTAATCCTGGCCAGAAATCTTATTTTAGCATTGGATGGCAAAATCAGGGTTGAGACCAACGATGCTGGCGGTACTTCTGTGTATGTTTCATTACCGGCAAAAGAAAGTTCAGGGTTAAAAATACTAACCGGTTCTTCTTCGGAAAACAGGATTGCAATCTGATTTTTCTGAAGTTTATTACAGTCTGATAAAAGTCGACATGAGGGGGGCACCAGTTCCCCCCTTATTTATTTGTACCTTCTGAAAGAATTGTTATCTCAGTGCGCCTGTTCAGTTTCTTCCCTGCAGGTGTTTCATTGTCAGATACAGGTGAACCCTCTCCGTAACCGTGTGTAAAGAGACGGTCAGCTTTCACACCTCTTTTAACGAGATATTCCTTAACTGAATTCGCTCTCCGTTCCGACAGCAGGTTGTTATGTTCGTCAGTGCCGTCGGCATCGGTGTGGCCCCCGATCTCGACTACAACAGTTTGATTGATTGTCAGGAATTCCAGAAGTTTCTCAAGCTCAGGCATTGATTCTTCAAGCAATTCCCATGAATCTGTATTGTAGAAGACGTTATACATCCTCATATACTCTCCCTTTCTGACTTTGTTAAGCCCGATAGTCTTTTTGTACGGTTCAGTTGTAGTGTATCCCTCTTCAAAATCAAAGTTCTCCGAATAGATCATGTATCCGTCAGCGGTCACATTGAGTCCGTACCTGAAGCCTGACGGCAGGCAGACAAAAAAACCGCCCTCGCTATCCGTAGCAGAGCCTATCACCTTGCTCCTGTTTGTAAGATCTGTCAGTTCAAACCTGGCTTTGAGTGGTCTGCCGTTTTCCCTGTCAATTACCGAGCCCTTCAGGTATGACACAGGCTCAGGCTGGACGGACTCCGGAAGGTTGATAAAATAAATGTCTTTACCTTTTGACTTTTCCCTGACAGAAGAGAAGAAAGCCCTCTTTCCGGAAGATTCAATTATCAGTCCCGTTTCATCCGCAGGTGTATTTATTGCCGGGCCCAGATTCTCAGGGTTCAGTCCATGATGAATCTGCATTGAGTTTTGACAGGTAGATATCGTGACCTCCGAACGATTCTCTGCCGTCAGACGAGAAATAGAGTGTTTTGCTGTTGAAATAAATAAATGGAGAGAATTCATTCACCGGCAGTGTTGATTGTTTTCCCGGGGTTGACCGGCTTGCTCCATTTGCCGTCGTTGCCCAGGATTGAGTACCATATATCCATTCCTCCCATCCCTCCCGGCCTGTTGCTGACGAAGAACAGCATTCTGCCGTTCGGGCTTATTGATGGCTGTGACTCCCAGTAGGTTGAATTTACTGGTTGCCCTAAGTTGGTGCCCGGTGACCACCTTTTGCCGTCGAATACCGTGTAATATAAATCGCAACGGCCCTGGCCGTCATTCCGGTCACACGCAGTGAAGTACATTGAGTGGCCGTCTGAGGCTATTGACTGCGCCCCTTCGTTGCCTGCAGTGTTTAGCGGGGCGCCGGCATTCCGGGCCAGGCCCCAGTATCCGCCAGAAGTCCACCTGCTTATATAAAAATCCTCCTGTCTGTCGCGACCGTATGCGCTTGCACGCCTGACCTCGCGGGTGAAGAACAGTTCTGAGCCGTCACCTGTTACCGATGGCCAGTATTCATCAGATTCAGTGTTGACCGAGTCACCGACACTCAGAGGTTCGGTCTGAAAGAGTGATCCCGGGATATGAAAGGGCAAAGATGCAGTTTGAGATAAACATCTCTGCATCAGAACGCAGCTTTGGGGTTGTCTTTGGCTGGCTGAGGTAGGCTTCAAGGTGGTTTTTTGCCTCCTGATACCGTCCGGTGCGCATCTCTGCCTTGCCAAGATTATAGAGCGCCGGTGTGAAATACAGAGAGTCGACGGAAACAGCCTTGCTGTAGTGCGTCACTGCCTTTTCCCATTCACCCTGATCGCTGTACAGCTGACCGAGCAGGATATGGGCTTCATAGAACTGCCCGTCTTCAGCGACGGCTATCTTCAGGTTTGTCTCGGCCCGGTCAAGATACAGCATTTCATAATCCCTTTTGCCAAGGTCATAGTACTTCAGCGCCCTTCCTGAACGGGTGTGAAGGCTCTGGCCGGTGACCGAACACTGGTTCAGCAGCAGCAATGACAGCGCTATTATGATGTTTCTGAATCTCATTCAGGGAATATGCATGAATTTATGTGCCTGCAATGAAACAGCCCATTTTGTGTTTCTCTTTACATATTCAGTTATTTCTGCAATCATTTCAGTGTAACGGCTCCATTCGGGCTGCAGCAGCAGTCTGCATCCGGGGCTGACCCTGGAACAGTACGACTCTGCTGCCTCAAAATCAGTGCCATCCATGACGATGACCTTCAGCTCATCTGCCATGAGCCATATATCAGGCATAGGTGGTGAGCCTTTTTTTGGTGACAGAGTGATCCAGTCCCAATTGCCTGAAAGAGGAAAGGCCCCCGAGGTTTCGAGGTAAGTTCTGATGCCTTTCTTTTTGAGGAGGTCACACAAAGGCGTCAGGTTCCACATCAGCGGTTCACCTCCGGTAACGACTACAGAATCAGCTCCTGCTGCAACAACATTAGCTGCAATCATATTTATATCCACTTCAGGATGCATGTCAGCGTTCCATGCAAATTTAGTATCACACCAGCTGCATCCGATATCGCATCCGCCTATCCTTATGAAATACGCAGCCCTGCCTGTATTGCATCCCTCCCCCTGTATAGAATAAAACTCTTCCGCAAGGGGAAGGTGAAGCCCGTCATTATTCTCCTGCAGTTTACCCATTATTTATTTCTTCTTCAGGGAAAGGAGTCTGACAAAGTCACTGAAAAGTTCAGTGTTTTGCTGCACTCCGGAAAAGGCACCGGCACCCGGACCGAATGCAAAGACAGGCACCATTACAGCCGGTGTGGCCGTTGGTGCTGAATGAGCCGGTCACCGTACTGTCTTCAACGTCTCCTCCGGTTATGCTTAAACCGCCCGTCTCGTGGTCTGCGGTAACAACAATAAGAGTATTGCCATCCTTTCGGGCATATTCATAGGCAACTTTACGGCCCTGTCCATATCAAGAGTCTCCTCTATGGATCTTTTTATATTATTGTCATGGCCTGCCCAGTCGATCTGTGAACCTTCAACCATGAGAACGAATCCGTTTTTATTCCGGGAAAGCACTTCAATGGCTTTTGCAGTGGCAGCAGCAAGGTATTCGGGATCACGGCCCGTATCAATGTAGCGGCATATCACCATCGTGCCATAAGGCCGGCAATACGAGGTGATGAGGATTTCTTAAGGTCAGTCGAGATTATATACAACATCATAACCCATTTTCGGTCAGGTCAGTCACGTCAGATCGGTTAGAATCCTTCCGTGACCCTGAAATGATTTACCCCGCCGCCTATAAAAACATCTGCAGTGCCTTTGAGGAACCACTCGGGCTATGTCTTCATAGCTCCCTGCTTGATGCATCATGCGCTATAAATGAGGCCGGGGTGGCATGCGTAACAGTGCTTGTGCTTACGACCCCGGTAGATAGCCCTGCTGATTTTGCGAGTCTCCATTAATGTTGTGCAGTACTGTACTGTCGGGACGCACAGCCAGCATGCCGTTATTCGTCTTCTCTCCCGTCGATATAGCTGTGCCACCGGCAGCTGAGTCAGTAATATAGCTGTTTGCTGGAATATGTTATGCTGAAACCCGTTACAGGAAAGGCGGGGAATGTCATTGTAAATCCTGATAATGTCATACCGGCATATACCTGAGCCACACCCATACCGTCGCCAATGAAAATAATCAGGTTTTTTGGCTTCTTCCTGTCGCTTCCCGCGGACAGTTAAAGTAATAATTATCAATAAAATAGTACTCAAATAAAGTAACTTTTTCATATTATATTCAGTATTAATTAATTATTTCCAAAAAGCAGTTTCTTTTCACGCTTTGCAGCCTCTGTTGCCCACTGTTCAGGAATGACTTTCCATTCAGACTGTGGTACGGGGGTTATCTCACCTTTTTCCTTTATCCATTCCGTCATATAGTATCTCAGGTCACGCGTGGTTGCCGAGATCACACGTTGGTCAAGCATTTCGTGAGTTATGCCTGCTGCCGCGAAGTGACCGCCGCCACCGTTGGCCCTGTAAGAATTAACTGCCACTGTGTAAGTAGCTGTCAGGGTGGAAGGGAGAGCCGTCACTCATGGAGGTGATAGTTACCCTTTTTCCTTCCGGTTTGGTTACATCAACAGTGTAACGAATGCCCATGGCGGAGTCAAAATTATAAGAGGCACTGCGCAACCGGAGGGTTCCGTTTACTATTACCGGTTCTCCGCTTTCGGTGTAACGGTACCTGAGCAGGTAGTCCTTGCGGTTGTCCATTGTATCAAACCATAATCCGTATGAATGTTCAAGGTGAAGATCAATCTCCCTGCCGGTCATTTTCACAGTATAAAGGAAGTTTTCAAACCGGTATAGCCTGAACATATCCCTGATCCTGATTCGGACCTTCACTGATCTGTTCGTCAAAAGAAAGAGGGGCAGCAAGAGATATGTCTGCTCCGCTGATATCCAGCTGTATACGGTGTATCAGGTCAACAAACGCTGAAGGTCCGAAAAAGGCGTCACGTGTAGTCACAGTGGCATTTGACCTGCCTATTACTTCGGCGGTATAATCTTTCAGAGTGTCGGATACGCCTTTATATTTATTAATGAAGTCCGGTGAAGCCGGAAGGGTGTTCATTTCTATCAGCCTGCCGGTGATTTCATACTTTCCTTTTCCTTCAGTTTTTTTCCGCCGGGAGATATTTGCATGCATAAGTACTTCGGCTCTGCTGCCGCCATCAATCAGAAGCACATCTTCTCCGGCCGTGTTTGCTATTTCCTTGATGTCCTGCCTGTGATCATGACCGCAGAAGATCAGATCAAAGCCCGGCACATTGGCTGCCACCGCTATCGAACTGTTCTCGTCGTCACCCTTCTCATTCTCATCACCCATGCCTGAGTGAAACAATCCTACGATCAGGTCGGGATTCTCCTTCTGCATGACAGGCATCCATTTTTCGGCAGTTTTAACCATATCATCGAACCTGATGCCGGAATACAGGGACTCAGGCAACCAGTTAGGCACAGACGGGGTGATCAGTCCGAAAACGATGATCTTCAACCCTTTCTTCCTGATGACGGTATATGGCTCAAAATATGGTTCGCCTGTTCTGATGTCAATTGCATTTGCAGCCAGCATGGGAAAGTTATATTCGCGTCTCAGCCTGTCATAGACGGGATGACCGGCCTCAATATCATGATTGCCTGCTGTTGAAGCATCATAGTGCAGGTAGTTAAGAATGTCAGCAACGACATGTTCCCTGGTGGTATCAACAAAATTGTAATAATATGCCAGCGGGTCCCCCTGGATAATGTCTCCGTTATCAAGCAGAAGGATATTCTCACTGCCCTCTGAATCAACCAGGGAAGCAAGGTTGGCAAGTGAATGGTCAGTAGCCTTTCCGTCAGTGTTGTCAAACGGAAGCAGCATGCCGTGAAGGTCAGTGGTGACATAAATATTTAATCCCTTTGGTGCAGTGCACCCGGAGAGCAAACACAAAATAAGTATGAACAGTGACAGTGGCCTGATCCTCATCTGAATGTTTTTTTGGGTTTCCAAATATAACCATTAACAATAACAATGAGATATCCGGAACTGTTGCGTCGGCAGTTCTGTTTTTTAATATTTTTGTATGACTATGAAAACACTCTCAGGGCTGGATGTCGTCTCAATGCACATGCCGTCAGGCCTGCGCGGTAAGAAGGCCGGTATTCTTTGCCATGCTTCAAGCATCACTTCTGATTTCAGATATATAACCGAGGTCTTCGGAAGTGAAAGCGGGTGCCGGATAGCTGCTCTCTTCGGTCCGCAGCACGGTATTTTCGGACAGACCCAGGATAACATGATCGAGTGGGAAGGCAGGACTGACCCGGTGCTGGACATACCTGTGTACAGTCTCTACGGTGAACACCGGAAACCCACACCGGAAATGCTCAACGGCCTTGACGTTTTGGTGATTGACCTCCAGGATGTTGGCGCAAGACTGTATACTTATATCTGGACTGTCAAACTGTGCATGGAAGCATGTGCTGAGGCAGGCATCCCCATTTATATTCTTGACAGGCCAAACCCGATTGGCCGTGTACAGGCAGACGGGCCGGTGCTCAGTAGAAGAGTTTTTTACTTTCGTCGGAGGCGCCACAATACCGCTCTGTCACCGCATGACAATCGGTGAGATGGCGATATGGATAAAGGAGAAATATGAGCCCGGGTGTGACCTTCATGTCATCAGGGCTGAGGGATGGAGCCGCAATTCACTCTACCGTGAGACTGGCCTCCCATGGGTCCTCCCATCCCCTAATATGCCGACACCGGAGTCCGCACTTGTTTACCCGGGCACTGTGCTGGCCGAAGCACTTAATATTTCAGAAGGACGCGGGACGGTCATACCATTTGAACTTATCGGCGCACCTTTCATTAACGGCACACGGCTTCTGAATGAACTGAGAAGCAGGAATATTCAGGGCTGCAGTTTCCGCATTCATGACTTCATACCTACATTTAATAAATATGCAGGCCATCGATTGCCACGGTATACAGATCCACGTGACGGATGCTTCAATCTTCAGACCGGTGGCAACAGCCCTCCATCTCTTCGATGCTATAATAAAGACTTCACCTGCAGGCTCTCTTACTTTTAACCCGCCTCCGTATGAGTATGAATACAGGTTGATGCCATTTGACATTCTTTCAGGCGACAGCCGTATGCGCGAGGTGCTTGAAAAGGGTTTATCGCTGGCATGATGAGATCTCAAGATGGGATGCCTCAATTGAATCATTCAATAATGAATTCAGTCAAATGACATTGTATCCCGAATAGAATGATAACAGCGGGTAATATTATTGCACTGTCGGTCATCATTTTCATTGCTTCGATTGTAAGAGGATTTACCGGTTTTGGTCTTGCACTTGTTGCAGTGCCTCTTATACAGTTTTTTATGCCAGTCACAGACACGGCTGTCTTCATTGCTATGATCAATGTGATCTTTTCAGCTGCTCTATTTCCGCAAGTCAAAGGAAATAGTGAAAGGCCAGCCCCTGGGTGCGATGGCTGCCTGGACGGGAGTCAGGCGTTGCCGCAGGTACTGTGGTGCTCAAGTTTGTCAATCCTGCCTATATTCAGCTTATATGGGGTGTGCTGATAATATTCATCGTTGTCTCACTGGTGCGCGGGCTGAACCTTCATATCAGGTCGGAAAAGGCAGCGCTGAAACTTCGGCGGACTGTTCGGTGGACTGCTCGCCGGTGCAACAGGCATCACTGGACCGCCGGTGGCTGTTATTCTTTCTTCCATGAAAACGCCGAAGGAAAAATTCAATGCAATTATTTCCATCTTTATACTCTTTGCAGTTTCCTACGCACTCGTCTTCTACCTGATCACCGGACTGATCCGCAAAGAGATCGTTTTGCTGGCTCTCTGCTCCGTTCCGGCCCTTCTGGCAGGTCTTTATACCGGAGACAGGCTGGTGTCACGCATAAGCCAGAAGACCTTTACGACAGTAGTTTACATAGTTCTGGTAATCATGGGAGTTATAACATTATACAAGGGTGCGAAGGCACTCTTTGGATTTTAATTCAGCAATGCTTCGGATAAGAAATGTTATTCTCTGACACCTATAAAACAATTGCAGCTGAATCGAAAGGGCTTTTCAAGGATCGCGGCAGCAGGTTCATAGCAATTGCCAGACCTGTCTCTTCCCAGGAGGAGATTAAAACCATTCTTGAAGAACTGCGCAAGGAATATCATGATGCCAGGCACCACTGCTATGCCTGGATGCTCTCTCCTGACAGGCAGGCATGGCGTGTCAACGACGACGGTGAGCCGTCGGGCACAGCCGGCAGACCTATCATGGGACAGATAAACTCACGCGAACTGACAAACATACTGGTAGTGGTTATAAGATATTTCGGCGGAACGCTTCTGGGTGTCAGCGGACTTATCAATGCATACCGTTCAGCAGCTGAAGATGCACTGTCAAATGCCCGGATTATTGAAAAACAGGTGAATGAAAGCTGGCTTGTAACCTTCCCTTACACAGCCATGAACGATGTTATGAAAGTGATAAAGGATGAGGGCTGCAGTCAGCATTCCCACGATTATGGCGGGGAGGAATGTTCTGCTGAGATTTCGTTCAGGGCCTTAAACACGGACAAAGTAACCGGTCGCCTGCGCAAAATTGCAGGGGTCACCCTGACATGGCTCCGGACAGAATGAAACAGTTATTTTTAAATACTTTTAAACATCACTGATAAAAGCGCAATAGTTGTAATAAATTTGCCTGAACGCAGTAAGTAAAACATATCTTAATGAAAACCAGAAGCTTAGTCTCAATTGATGATCTTACCACCGGTGAGATCATGAAGATACTGAAGCTTGCCGCGGAATTTGAAAAGGACCCCGTACAGGAGATCCTTCACGGCAAAGTTGTGGCAACACTCTTTTTTGAGCCTTCAACACGAACGCGTCTCAGTTTTGAAAGTGCTGTAAGCAAGCTCGGAGGGAAAAGTCATTGGTTTCACCGACTCCTCGACCTCAAGTGTCAGCAAGGGAGAGACGCTGAATGACACAATCAGGACGGTGAACAACTACGTCGACATGATAGTCATGCGTCATCCTATAGAGGGCAGTGCACGATATGCAAGTGAAATATCGACTGTGCCGGTGATAAATGCCGGCGACGGTGCCAACCAGCACCCTACCCAGACTTTACTCGATCTCTATTCCATCCTGAAGACGCAGGGGAGCCTTGATAACCTGAACATCTGCATGGTCGGGGACCTGAAATACGGCAGGACAGTACACTCTCTTCTGATGGCCATGTCAAGGTGGAACACCTCGTTCAATTTTGTTGCACCCGAGGAACTTAAGATGCCTGATGAGTATAAACTCTACCTTGATAACCTGGGACTGAAATACAATGAGACTGCTGACCTCCAGGATGTGATCAACCAGGCTGATATTATTTATATGACGCGCGTGCAGAAAGAGCGGTTCTCAGATCCGATAGAATACGAGAAAGTAAAGAATGCCTATGTGCTTCATGATCATATGCTTTCAGGCACCAAGCCGGGAATGAAGATTCTCCATCCTCTCCCGCGTGTAAACGAGATCAACCCCGATGTCGATTCAAACGCCAAGGCTTATTACTTTGAGCAGGCACTCAACGGGGTCTACACAAGACAGGCAATCATCTGTACATTACTGGGACTAAAATAAAGAAGTCATGAAGAACTTAAATGATCCGAAGCAACTGCTTGTCAGTGCTATTGAGAGCGGCACAGTCATCGATCATATACCTGCCAGCACACTCTTCAAGGTAATAAAGATTCTCGGACTTGACAGGATAAGGAATCAGATTACCTTCGGAACTAACCTTGACAGCAAGACTGACGGCAAGAAGGCTATTATCAAGATAGCAGGCAAGTTTTTCGAGGACGATGATATTAACCGGATAGCCCTCGTGGCACCCAATGCAAAACTCAATATCATCAGAGATTATCAGGTCATTGAAAAACGGGTTGTAGCCGTTCCTGACACTATCACAGCCATAGCCAAGTGCATGAATCCCAAGTGTATCACCAACTTTGAGAAGGTAACCACACGGTTCAGGGTTGTCTCAAAGAAGCCTGTGGCGCTGAAGTGCCATTACTGTGAAAAGATCACCGACCAGGAAAGGATGGAGATCATCTGAGACGGTCATATGATCTGACCATCAGATCATCCTTGAGTATAGAACGGTAAGCCAGCCAGGCAAGGATGGCTGAAACCAGGGGAAAGACAGCCTTAACCTGCCAGATAACAGTTATTTCCATCTTCCTGTCAAACATGATGATATAAAACGCTCCGAGAATGAGTGTGCCGAGTGACAACAGCAGCACCAGCATCGTGACCCGCATCTGAAGCTGCCTCCTTTTAAAAAGAAATATAGCAATCAGCGCCAGCAGCGGTACAATGACCAGAATCACGGTAAGAGGCCAGAGATGCTGAATGATCTCCCCTCCTTTTTCTCCGAGACCGGCAAAACTGATTGTGAACACTGTACCGGTACCGTTATCCATCCTGACCAGGTCACCTGTAAACATTAGTCCTGACAAAACAAGAATGGCAATCAGAAATAAAGTCTGAATCCTCTGTATCATGTTAATATTCAAATAAATAATTAAAATGAAATCTTTGAAATTCCGTAAGTCAAGGTAATATAAAATTTTCAAAAGGGAATTGTTTGACCGTAACTTACATAGTTATATCACCGGAGTTCCGTAAAAATTCATCAACAAAATGAAACAGCTAGCTCCGGAAGAAAACCGGTTGTTTTAGGGATAACATTTTTTGTATTTTTGCAGCTTATTCATAACGATATGAAACAAACTGAACTGATAGTGAACCCTGACGGATCAATTTTTCATCTGCACCTTCTTCCGGGCGATATTGCAGACAACATAATCATTGTTGGTGATCCGGAGCGGGTGGAAATGATAGGCGAAATGCTTGATTCTGTGAGCGTAAGGAAGAGCAACAGGGAGTTCAGCACCAGTTACAGGCAGCTATCATGACTTGCGAGATAACTGTAATTTCCTCAGGGATCGGTTGTGACAATATAGACATAGTTCTCAATGAGCTTGACGCTCTCGCCAACATTGATCTGGCGACAGGGGTGGCGGTAAATGAGCCACGCTCATTAAACTTCGTCAGGATCGGTACCACCGGCGGACTGCAGGGAGATATACCTGCCGGTTCATTTATCGCCACTGGCAAAGCTGTAGGCTTTGACGGGGTGCTGCATTTCTATGAAGGATACGAATGGTGCATTGATCACATGCTTGCCGATGCTCTTGCCAGTCACCTTGAGTGGCCTGATACCCTGGCTTACCCGTACGCCGTGGAGGCTGATGCCAGCCCTGCTTGACAAGGTCGCAGCCGGAATGCGAAAAGGTATCACCATATCGTCTCCCGGCTTTTACGGCCCGCAGGGACGCAGACTGAGACTGGAACCGTTTGACAACGAGATAAATGATAATATCGGTACTTTCCGTTTCAGGGGAGAATGCATAACTAACTATGAGATGGAGAGTTCTGCGATATACGGTCTCGCAAAACTTTTAAATCACAAGGCACTCACAATATGTGTGGTGATAGCCAACAGGGTTACCGGGGAGTTTCTCTCAGATTACAAACCAGCCATGAAGACGCTTGCACAGCACGTGCTTGACGCCATCAGCTCCTGAATACTTCAATTATTTCCTGCAGAATTGTTACTGCAGCCTTTCCGTCTCCGTAAAAGCCCGGGAATTTCAGGGATTCCTTATTATGCATGAAGTATTCCCATGCCGCAGTTATCTTTCCGGGGTCAGCGTCGGCCAGCATGACGGTACCATTCTTCACAAGCTCGACCCACTCCGTCTCTTTTCTCAACACGACAGACGGTTTTGAAAAGAAATGACTCTCTTTCTGCACACCGCCTGAATCCGTGATGACCATCACGGCCTTTTTTTCCAGCAGTATCATCTCCAGGAATGAAACAGGACGTATGACCCTTGTCAACTGATTACCTGACAGCTTCCCGTAGAGGACAGGCACCTTATCACGCAGAGCTATGAGTGTTCTTGGGTGGAGGGGCATGACCATGGTCATCTGGTTCTTTTCGGCCAGATCCATCAGTGTACTGAAGATTGCTGTAAGTCGACCGATGTCGTCAGTGTTTATTTCACGGTGAATAGTGACCAGAACAAACTCGTCTCCGGAGAGGCCCATCTTATCAATAAAATCATGTTTCTTCCTCTCTGCCAGACCGGCATAGAAGAGGCTGTTGTCGTACATGATGTCGCCTGTAAGAACCATCCTGGGGTTGTTGATGCTGTAGGGCGCCACATTCTCGGGACGGAAGCCTTCGGCCATTAAATTCTTGAAAGCCGTGTTTGTGGATGCGAACAGCAATGTGGAGGCATGATCTGCCACGATACGGTTAAGCTCTTCAGGCATTGTTTTGTTGAAAGACCTCATGCCTGCTTCAATATGAACTACCGGGTAGTGCTGTTTGGAGGCGGCAAGAGCCGCAGCAAGAGTTGAATTGGTATCTCCGTAGATGACTATACAGCCAGGCTTTTCATTCAGGATCACTTCTTCAATACGCTCCAGTATCAGACCTGTCTGACGGCCATGCCTGCCTGACCCTACCTGAAGATTATGATCAGGCTTCCTTATCTCCAGCTCATCGAAGAAGACTTCCGAAAGTTCCCTGTCATAGTGCTGGCCCGTGTGGATAATTACTTCATCTATTTTGTCGGCAAATTCACCGGCAACGGCACGGCTTATGGCTGATGCCTTTATTATTTGCGGCCTGGCGCCGACAATATTCAGTATTTTCAGTTTTTTCATTTCGCGTAATTTACAGCTCTTGTCTCCCTGATGACAGTGATCTTTATCTGTCCCGGGTAAGTCATTTCATCCTGTATCTTACGTGCAATTTCAAAAGAAAGATTTTCTGTATCCTTGTCTGACACCTTGTCTGCTCCTACTATCACTCTCAGCTCTCTTCCGGCCTGTATGGCATACGACTTTGTAACTCCGGGGTAATTGAGTGCCAGGGACTCGAGCTCATTAAGTCTTTTAATGTATGATTCAATCACTTCACGTCTTGCTCCGGGACGTGCGCCTGATATGGCGTCACAGACCTGAACTATGGGTGCAATGAGGGTGGTCATCTCGGATTCGTCGTGGTGTGATCCGATTGCATTTATTACTTCAGGTTTTTCCTTGTATTTCTCAGCCAGCTTCATGCCAAGTATTGCATGCGGAAGTTCAGGCTCATCATCAGGCACTTTGCCAATGTCATGCAAAAGACCTGCCCTTTTTGCCAGCTTCGGGTTCAGACCGAGTTCTGAAGCCATGATAGCACAAAGATTGGCTACCTCGCGTGAGTGCTGCAGAAGGTTCTGTCCGTATGATGAACGGTATTTCATCTTGCCTACAAGCCTGATAAGCTCAGGATGAAGGCCATGAATTCCAAGGTCAATTGTAGTGCGTTTTCCGATCTCGACAATTTCTTCTTCTACCTGTTTACGTGTTTTCTCAACTATCTCTTCAATGCGGGCCGGGTGTATCCGTCCGTCAGTAACGAGCTGATGAAGAGACAGACGTGCAATTTCACGACGAACGGGATCAAAGCCGGACAGCACAATGGCCTCCGGGGTGTCATCAACGATTATCTCAACACCTGTCGCTGCCTCGAGAGCCCTGATATTACGGCCTTCCCTGCCTATGATGCGGCCTTTTATCTCGTCAGAATCAATATGAAAGACTGTTACTGCATTTTCAATGGCTGTTTCGGCAGCCACTCTCTGAATGGCCATTACAACGACACGCTTGGCCTCTTTGGTGGCCGTCATCTTGGCATCGTCAAGTATCTCATTGATGTAAGACATGGCACCGGTGCGGGCCTCTTCCTTGAGTGATTCCATCAGCTGGTTCCTTGCATCTTCAGCCGACAGTCCTGAGATAGCCTCGAGCTGTTCAACCTGCTGGCGGTGCAGCTTTGAAACTTCTTCTGATTTCTTGTCAAGCAGTTCTACCTGCTGTGTCAGACTGTCCCTGATGGCATCGACCTCATTTTTCTTCCGCTGAGTCTCTTCCAGTTTCTGTGAGAGGGCAAGCTCTTTCTGTTTTGTTCTGTTCTCTGCCTGGTTGATCCGGTTATTTTTCTCATTGATAACCTTCTCATGTTCAGCCTTAAGCTGCAGAAAACGCTCTTTAGCCTGAAGTATTTTCTCCTTCTTGATCACCTCGGCTTCAGCCTCAGCTTCAGTGATGATTTTCTTTCTTCTGGTACGCAGAACCACCTGCCACAGGTAATATGACAGTCCTGTTCCTGCGATAAGGGCAATTCCGCCGATGGCGATGTTTATCCCGGTTATATATAGCTCCTATGATCATAAAGTTTAAGTTAATTATATAAAAAAACCCGCAAAGTTTCTCCAACTTTTAAAAAAACCCCATATCTACATGGCTGAAGCGGCCGAATTACTTTGAACGTCCACTGCCCCCGAAGGAGTCCCGACGAATCGGGATGAGGCCTGTCCTTGGCAATCCAAGACCATCTTCAAAGTACAAATTGTTGAGTTTTCAAAATGAAATAGAGAAACAATGCGGGCAATATCCTGCTATTTTAAAGAACGCGTATTATCTTTTTGACAGACAGAGGTCGATTTTATCACACAACTCCTTCAGTCCTTCCACCACTGTTGAATCTTCCTCCTTCTCTTCTATCTCTATGAGCCTGATAACGTATTGCAGGGCAGCCATCGCCAAAAAATCCTGTGTGTCCTTATCAACATAGCGCTGTTTATACTGCAGCACTTTTTCATTGATCAGCCGGGCCGCCTTCCGGATACGTTCTTCATTTTCACCTTCCACCTTCAACGGATAATATCTGTCGGCCACATTAACCCTGATCGAAAGTTTATCATCCATTGTTATATATTATCTGTCTAAAAGAGCAATACATTTATCTATCTCCCGCACAAGTTCACTCACTCTCTTCCTTGCCTTCGCGGCATCGTCTCCGTTCCCGAGGACAGCCCCCGTGAACTTCGCTCTTTCATATCTTGTCTGAAGCTCCTTTACTTCTTCATTTTTTTCCGCCAGTTGTCGTCTGACATCTGACAGTTCATTTTTAAGATCCGCTGCCAGCTCTCTCAGTTTTTCATGCTCTGAAACCAGGGCTTCCACTGATCTTCTGAGCAAAAGATATTCCTCATATCCCTTTGCGTTCATAACCGACAACTATAATGGCAAAAATAACATTTTTTTAACTCTTTTCAAAAAAATAACGGCATTAAGTTTGCCCTTTTGGTGCGGAAACTTAGTTTTGCAAATCTGTACGAAACCATGAATAAAAGAATATTACTCCTCGCTGCCGGTATAACATTTGCACTGAACATAAGTTCACAAAATCCGAAGGAAAAGCTTTTCCTCAGCCCGTTGAAGGATGAGCCGTCTCTCTCAGCAAGTTTTGCAGAGCTGAGAAATGATCATTTTCATTCCGGGCTGGATTACAGGACCGGCGGAGTGACCGGCAAGGAGGTGATGAGTGCCGCAGACGGTTATGTATACCGTATCGCCGTCAGTCCGTCCGGGTTCGGCAGGGCTGTTTATATACGTCATCCGTCAGGTTATTCAACGGTTTACGCCCACCTGAAAAGCTTCCGGCCTGATATCGAGGAGTATGTGAAGAAGAAACAGTACGAACAGAAGAGCTTCAGCGTCTCTCTTTTCCCTTCCGGGGAACAGTTTAAGGTCAGTAAGGGAGAAGTGATAGCCTGGTCAGGCAACAGCGGAGGATCGTCAGGTCCCCACCTGCACTTTGAAGTGCGTGATTCAGCAACCGAGGAAACACTGAACCCGCTGAGCTTTGACATGGGGGTGGCTGACAGAACCAGGCCGGTGATAGATAAAATATTCCTCTACCCTGTTAACAGAAACTCATCGGTGAACAAGGGCCATAACCGGCTGACTCTTAAAACTGTTGCTGCAAACGGCTCTTATACTCTTCCTGCAGGCAGTGTTCCGGTCATTTACGGCCAGACAGGCATCGGCATAAAATGCTGGGATAGTTTTGACAACAGTTCCAACAAGTGCGGGATCTATTCCATTGAAATGCTGGTTGATTCCGTTAAGGTGTACTGCTTCACCGCAGACCGGTTTTCGTTCAGCGAATCGAGATACCTCAACAGCCATGTTGACTACAGGGCAAAAGTGACTGATAATGAATATATCCATAAGCTGTTTATCGAACCGGGCAACAGGCTGTCAATGTACAACTGCCGGGTTAACAGCGGTGCGCTGAATTTCAGGGATGACCGCGAACACAGTGTCAGTATCATTGTGCGTGATGCTGCAGGCAACAGGTCATCGGCGTCATTCAGATTAAAATCATTATCAGAGCCGCCTGTTCCACCGCTGGAGGTCAGCTGCAGCAAGGTAATTCCTTACAACAGGGCTTCCGATTTCACTGCTGACGGCCTCAGGGTGCACTTTCCTGCAGGGGCTCTTTATGACACGCTGTTCCTCGTCTATAATGTCAGGAGGGATATCCGTACCTTCCTTTCCCCGGTACACTCCGTTCATAATGAGACTGTAGCGGTGCACGACAAGTACAGGCTTTCAATACGGCCTGACACTGTCCTGGCAGGAAGGGAAGGAAAGATGTGCCTGGCAATGCTGAGCACGAAAGGGATTCCGTCATACGCAGGAGGGGATCTGCGGTACGGGTTTGTAAGTGCTGATGTCAACAGGCTTGGTGACTATGTGGTCACCATTGACACCCTGCCCCCATCGATAAAACCTTCTTTTGCCTCAGGTGCAAATCTGACAGGAAAACAATTGTTCACTGTAACCATAACTGATGAATTCTCAGGCATTAAAAACTATGACACCATGATCGACGGAGTATGGGTACTGGCGGAGTATGATGCAAAGAACAACATCCTCATATACAGACCTGAGACACCGGTATTAAAAGAAAACACCCTTCATCAGATGGAGCTGACTGTCACCGATAACCGTGGTAACAGGTCCGTCCTGAAGAGTGAATTCAAATGGTAAATGCCTGATCAGAAAAGCTTCTCGGGGTAAATACCCTGATCAACCATTTTGCGAATGCTTTCAACGACAAAAGGTTTGTCCTCCCTATAGGTGACGCCAAACCAGCGGCTGTTGCTCCTCAGTATCTGAATGGTTATTTCGCCCTTCTTTACAAATTTGTCCAGCGAAGTTGGTATGTCAAGCTCTGCCTTCGGATCGCTTATTTTTTCCTGCAGGAAGTTTTTGAACTCCATATTAAGATACTTGTAGCACGACGGTTTGAAGCCGAAAAGGTTCATTGAGACAATCTCTTCACCCGTGTACTGATGAACAACGCCCTGGGCATCAGGTGCAAAAACGCCGTCAGGTCTCTTTTCAATCCCGCGCGTTTCAACCATTGTCTCAAGGAAACCGTCTTTATTTACCTTGCAGATGCCACGGTTCACCTGGCCATGATCTGAAAGGGTGTTCCCCAGCCTGTATCCGACTATGCAGAAATTGGTGTCTGACTTGTCCTTTGTAAGGAAGTCGTAAAGCACATTGAATGAATCGACTCCGTAATAATCATCGGCGTTAATCACTCCGAACGGTTCGTGGATCTTGTGCTCGGTAACCAGGATGGCATGACTTGTACCCCATGGTTTCTGACGCCCTTCCGGCACATGATAGCCGGCCGGCAGATTACCCAGTTCCTGGAACACATAATCAATTTCGATGACATCCTTAAGACGTTTCACAAATGTCTCTTTGAACTGTTCCTCAATATCGCGCCTGATAACAAAGACCACTTTCCCGAACCCTGCCCTCTTTGCATCGAAAATTGAATAATCGATTATGGTCTCACCCGACGGGCCGACCTGGTCAAGCTGTTTGTTTCCGCCATATCTGCTGCCCATACCAGCAGCGAGTACCAATAATGTAGGTTTCATCTGATTTTATGTTTAGGTCACACAATTATACCTAAATATTATGTACTTTCAAAACCTCAAACCAAAGATTTGTCCTTTCTGGTTGAAATATGTGTTGACTCACTTGAGTCCGCCACTATTGCTGAGGCTTCCGGAGCTGGCAGGATTGAATTATGCTCCGCTCTTGTCTGAAGGCGGTATTACGCCGAGTGCCGGTTTGATTGAGGCTGTGCGGAACAATATCAGCATCGATGTAAATGTCATCATCAGACCGCGGGGAGGCGATTTTCTCTACAGTGACCACGATTTCAGCGTGATGCGCCGCGATATCGAGAGAGCCGGTGAAGCGGGTGCAGACGGTATTGTCACCGGGATACTCAACAGGGATGGCACTGTGGATGTTGAACGTACAGCACTGCTCGTGGAATATGCATCCCCCATGCAGGTGACGTTCCACAGGGCGTTTGATTTGTGCCGTGAGCCGAAGAGAGCGCTTGAGGATATTATTTCTGCCGGTGCTGCAAGAATCCTCACATCAGGACAAGCCCGCACAGCCATTGAAGGCGCCTCAGTGATAAAGGACCTTATTACGACGGCAGGCGAGCGGATAATAATTATGCCGGGAGGCGGCATAACCGAATACAATATTGCTCTTCTTGCCACCACCACCGGAGCCAGGGAATATCATCTGTCAGGCCGCCGCCAGGCTGATAGCCTGATGACTTTCCGCAGGAAAGGAATCTATATGGGTGACGCCCGGCTCCAGTCTGAATATTCCGGGAAAATTGCCGATGCTGACAGGATCAGATCAGTAATTATGATTCTTGGGGGTGTTGTTTTATAATTAAAGATGTTATTTTTGGGGCCTGTTCCGGCAATGCGGGAACATTCCTGAAACATTATTTGTTTATTATTCAGAAACTTAAATTAACAAGATAAGCATGAAAAGAATCACTTCACTTATGCTGAGCCTGCTTCTCTCACTGATGATAATTTCGGAGAAGAGCATGGCCTGCACAAACTTCCTCATAACAAAAGGGAGCAACCAAAGACGGTTCAACAATGATCTCCTATTCGGCAGACTCACACGTTCTCTATGGTGAACTGTATTACTGGCCGGCAATGAAATACAAAGCCGGGACAATGATGGACGTTTATGAATGGGATACGGGAAAATACATGGGTAAAATTGAACAGGCAGCTGTCACTTATTCAGTTGTCGGAAACATGAACGAGCACCAGGTGGCTATTGGTGAAACGACCTATACCGGCCGTGAAGAGACGTGTGAACCCTGACGCCATAATTGATTACGGCAGTCTTATTTATATTGCTCTTCAGCGTGCAAAAAACGCCCGTGAAGCCATTTATACAATGGTGAAACTGACAGAAAAATACGGTTATGCCAGCACGGGAGAATCATTTTCCATATCGGATCCCAACGAAGTATGGATAATGGACCTCATTGGCAAGGGACCCGGCAAGAAAGGAATGGCATTCGTTGCCCGGAGGATACCTGACGGATATATCTCAGGCCATGCCAACCAGGCAAGAATCACGACCTTCCCTCAGGCTGACGGAAAAACCTCGATCAAATCAAGTGAGATAGACAAGATCTACAACCCTGAGGTTGAGACAGTGTATGCTGATGATGTGGTTGATGTTGCACGCGGTTTCGGATGGTACAGCGGGTTCAGACGCTGACTTCAGCTTCTGTGATGCCTATGCTCCTCTCACATTTGGCGGCGCACGCTTCTGCGAAGCACGTGTATGGGCAGGGTTTAATACTGTCAACAGCACAATGGGACAATATCTTGATTATGCAATGGGGCATAACCTGTCAAACAGGTTTCCTCTTTGGATCAAACCTGACAGAAAACTCGCCGTCGATGATGTTAAAAGGATGATGAGAGATTATTACCAGGACACGCCAATGGACATGACAAAAGATGTCGGCGCAGGACCCTATGGATGCACCATAAGATGGAGACCTATGACCTGGACTGTAGACAGTGTCGGATATGTCTTTGAAAGGGCTGCTTCAACCCAGCAGACAGGATTCTCTTTCGTGGCCCAGTCACGCAGCTGGCTGCCTGACCCCGTCGGCGGAATATTCTGGTTCGGCGTTGATGACACCTTTTATACAGTCTACACACCGATGTATTGCGGCATGACTGCCGTACCGCATTCGTTCGCCGTCGGCAACGGAGACATAATGACATACAGTGCAACCTCAGGCTTCTGGACTTTCAATGAGGTTACGAATTTTGTATACACCCGGGCCAGCGTCATGACACCTGACCTGCAGGCAAAACAAAAAGAGCTTGAACAGAAATATGCAACTGAGATTGTTGAGGTTGATAAAACCGCTGCAGCATTGTACAAGAAATCTCCCAAAAAGGCGATGGCCTATCTTACAGACTATTCGGTGAAAGCCGGTGACTATACGGTAAGCCAGTGGCGCGAACTGTATAAATTCCTGTTTACCAAATACATGGACGGAAATATAAAGACCAGGAATGAGCCTAAGGAAGGCTATAAATATGTTATGCCAAGCGTCAGTCAGCCCGGCTACCCTGAAGAATGGTACCGCAGGATAGTTGAGGATGCAGGAGAAAAACTGAAGGCACCTGCCGGCGCCGGTCATTAAGCCTGTCGAAGAAAAACTGCAGGCACCGGTCATTGAGCCTGTCGAAATGACCAATTAATTATTTTGCAGTTTTCAAAATATTATTTGTACATTTGCGACCTGTTTTAAAAGAGTTGAGATTATAAATTTATTTGCGCGATGGACTTAATGAAAGTAGTTGAAAAGGAGTACGCTTCAGGCATTGATCTTCCGAAATTTAAAGCCGGAGACACTGTTACAGTACACTATAAGATCAAGGAAGGTAACAAAGAGAGGATACAGCAGTATCGCGGAGTGGTCATGCAGAGATCAGGAGGCGCCGGCCTTACAGCAACCTTTACGGTTCGCAAAATGTCAGGCAACATTGGCGTTGAAAGGATTTTCCCTGTGGCATCTCCGTTCATTGACAAGGTTGAAGTCAATAAATTCGGTAAGGTACGCAGGGCAAAGATTTTCTACCTGAGAAACCTCACAGGCAAGAAAGCGCGTATCAGGGAAAAGATATACTAACCGATATTCAGAATATAAGAAAGCCACTGCAAAGTGGCTTTTTTTTATTTCAGCAGCTCGTCAGCCTTTGCTTTCGCATCAGCAAGCAACTTGTCGGCCCGGGTATTTGCCTCTGTCTCGAGCTGTGTGGCCCGCTTGTCTGCCTCTTTATTCAGAGCTTCCGCGCCTTTCTTTGCCACCATGACGGCAATGGTGCCCTTGGGCTCTGCATCCTTTATGAGTTTTTTCCCCTGCAGGTCTGCTTCGGATCGTATCGTCTTTGCTGAGGTGGCTGCTTCTTCGCGAAGAACCTTAGCCTGTTCCTCTGCCTCTTTAAGTATTTTGTCAGCCTGCGTCTTTGCTTCCTCATTCACTTTTTCAGTAACTTCTTCTTTTACGGCCTCGGTCACTGTGGTTACAGGACTGACTCCTTCACCTCCTGCAAACAAAGGCGTAATAACTGGCTTAAGGAAAGTGCCTCCAATCTTAAGGTTGACCTTAATGATTTCGGGTGGCGTAAGATTCATACCCATTGTCGCAGCCTGGGCTGCAAGCGCTCCCATAAGCGCCCCGGCAGCATCTCCCAGCTCTGACCGTGGTATCTCAGTCCTGACAACAAAATTAAGCGTCTGGTCAAGGCCCTGATCACCGCTTATATTCATCTTAATGTTGCCGAGCCTGGTGTCAAAGGGCTTTATGAAGAGCCTGCCGTCGTTTATTGCAAAAGTAGCGGTGATATCCTTTATTATGTTGGTATATTTCTGGTTAAGCTTAAGCACGTTCTTTATCTGGTCAAAGGTTTTTGATTCGAGTATCTGCACCGATTCTGAATGCATCTCACCACCTCCCGTTATTGTGCTGATGACAGGCATCATGTTGCTGCCGAGCAGGCTTTTATACTTCATGCCTACAGTAACATTACCGCCCAGTCCGGCAGCAGCCGGAGCGAGCTTTTGAACGGTGTTGAATGTATTAAACGCTTCTTTGATGGTCACCGTGCTTATAAGCAGGTCTGCACTGACAGAGGGCCTGAGCGTATCTCTTGTATCATAGACAGCGTTGGCAAGCAGTGTGCCACCAAGCGTTTTCATGACCGCTTCACTGACAGTAACCACACCATCCTTCACTGTAACCTTTCCTCTCACGTCATTCCCTGTCAGCTTGTCAAAAACCAGCCGTTTTACTGCCGCATCAAAAATGAAATCGATGTCTTTCGGTACCTGAATGACAGCCAGCGAGGCAGTATCATTTTCAGTGGTGTCTGACGGCATTATATCAAGTATCTCGTTCAGATCAATGTTGTTTGATGCCATCGACAGATGGCCCCTTATCGTGTCACCGGAGAAAAGATAAGGTATATAGTTCTCTAGCCTGCCTGAAGCTGTAAAGTCGCTCTTCTCTCCCACTGTCATCTGCAGCTGCTTAAGCTCAGCAAAGGCAGGATTAAAATTAAAGGCGGCAGTGCTGATCTTTATGTCGGGCATGTCAGCCATTTCAACTGCCATATCTGAAATGACGAGAGCCCCGTCAGCCTTGAACTGATCATATTTTTTGTTTTCCAGCATAGACATCTTTCCTTCCAGGGCAAGCGATACGTCGATCAATCCGTTCAGCGAAATGCTGTCGAGAGGCATTGCCTGCTGCAGCTTTGCCAGGTCTATCTTTCCCTTTACGTGCTGCAATTACGGCGGGGTCACTCAGCGGTGTGGAAAGCTTCATGGTCATGTCAAATGGATTACCGGCAAGCTCAAAATGGAACCTGCTCAGATCAACAGTGGTATTGTCCAGGTCTTTTCCCCCTGTTTTGACCTCTCCCTTTATGTTGATAGCGGTAATTTTCTCAGGCAGGTCAGGGTAGCTGATGACACCGTCACTGACGAGGAGTCTGACTGCGACGTCCGGCATTGTGCTGTCGGCAGAGCTGTATATGCCTTTCAGTGTACCGTCAAGGGAAAATGTGCCTGAAGCCTTTAGTTCCTCATAGCCTGTCATATAGAAGGAAGGTATGAGTGAAAGAAGCGATTTGAATGATGTTTCCGGGGCATTGAATATAAGGTCGGTAGAAATATCATCACCCGGCATTGCCACACTGCCTGCCAGGTTCAGAACTATGTCATTAATTGTCAATGCATTGTCCTTCAGAACAAAGATCATTGAATCAAGATTTGCGTCAATGCCGGCACGATAGTTCACTTTTGCATCTGTCAGGTACTTTATCTTGTCCATTATAAAATCCACACTGCCGGCAGAGATATCCATTTCAAGGTCAGTCCGTGATGCGCTCATGTTACCGGAGAGGTTGAATTGCATATTCTCCAGCGATGCGGCCATATCCGATTCCCTGTCAGTATAACGGAGGCGTCCTTCACTCATGCTTACCTCCCTCAACTGCACTTTAAATGATGCTTCAGGCAACGTATCGCCTTCAATATCCTCCGTGGTCTCTTTCATTATATCCCAGTTGGCTGTCCCGTCTTCGAGGACTATTGCGTTCAGGAGAGGCCGGTTGACGGAGACTGATTTAATTTCGTATGCTTTATCGCCGAACAGGCTTCTGAGGTTGAACACGATGTCCATCGATTTCACGGCTGCGAGGGTGTCACCCTCAAACAAACCTGTGCCTGTTACGGACAGGTTGTCAAGAGAGAAGGCGGCATCCGGGAATGCCTTGAAGAGGCTCAGTTTATAATCAGTAAAGGAAACCTTAGCATTGAGCATTCCGTTGATCTCAGACTCAATTCTGGCCTTGATTTTGTCTTTGAATGCGACAGGGATTATAATTGCAGCCACAACGATTATGGTCAGCAGTGAGCCAATTCCGATGGCGAATATTTTCAGTCCTTTTTTCATTTCATCCTATTTAGCTGATTTGATCACGCAGAGAAGTTCCTGTCAGCGTCTCTGTATTAACACCCAAACCCATTGCAGAAATCAGGCTATAAAATTAAACAATAAAAATCGGAAATTATTTTATCTTTGCACCCGCAAAGGTCCCGTAGCTTAACTGTCTGCCAGCTGGCGGATGACTGCGGATCAGATGCAAAAAGGTCCCGTAGCTTAACTGAATAGAGCATCTGACTACGGATCAGAAGGTTGGGGGTTTGAATCCCTTCGGGATCACAAAAAACATCCTGCGTAAGCAGGATTTTTTATTTGGAATAAGCTGAAGAAGCTTGCTTCTGAAAGCTTATGAGAAATAAAAAATGACCGCCGGAGGCGGTTGTTTTTTGTGCAGAGCCCTCTCTGCGGATCACGCCGACACAGGAGGCGTAACACCTTCACGTTTTTCAAGTATCCGAAGGCCTCCGGCCACCGGCCAGATCATGGATGCCTGCCAATAGAACGGAGACTTCCCTGCATATTACACACGGTCACCCCTGCAGGCGATATTATTTCATTCAGTTTCATCACTGCCCGTCACCATCCTTTTCCACATGCAGTATGTGCAATAGCCTGTGAATTATCGGGGCAAGGAATACTGCTGTAATACTCAAAAATGCCACTCCGCTGTACAAAGCATAGATTGATGAAAATAGCTTCGCACTTTTAGTTGTCATTTCAGCAACGGGTCCCATTCCTGTCAGAATCATACAAGACATATGAAAACTGTCAATCCAGTTCAGCTGTCCAAAATAATGGTATCCCGAAATCCCAATTCCAATTGAAAAGGCAATCAGAAATAAAGAAAATAACCCGTAGCTGCCAAGTCTCAGGAAGAATTTACTCAATGAAGCAACTTCCTGCCTCCTGTGTTCAAGTTTTATTGTTGCCATAAAACCTTCAGAATATTTATTTTACACTCACAACCAAATATATCTCCTTTTTTAATAAGAAATGGAAACAGATGAGGTCTGAAGGTAAAAAAGAACTGCCCGGCATCACCGGGCAGCCCAACAAAATACAATATTTAGTTTGTCTGGTTAATTCTTAACGAGTTTAACCGTTATGACGTTGACACCCTGGCGCACAGTGGCAAAATATATGCCCGGCTTCAGGTCGTCGCCAAAACGATACGAATTCTTTTCCGTAACATTAAGCATTGAAATAAGCTGTCCGCTGGCGTCATGAATATAGAGCTCAATGCTTTCATCTGAGGCACTCTCAACATCAAGACTGAAATACTGATCACCCGGATTTGGCCAGATCTTCGCATTCAAAGGAGAAATTTCTGCCGATTTGATGGTTGGTTTAAGCACACCGGAGCTCATATCATGTGGTACAGTTACAATGATCTCCTGGGCGGCAAAATTCCATAATTCGTCCCAACAATAAGCATAAACATGATATTCCCTTCCGGTTCCTGTTGCTGAACGTTCGGCACGTAAAAGAATATGATGCCCGTCAACCATCTCTATATCGCCTGATTTGTTTCCGTCACCGGACCCATTGTCAGGTTCATTGCTCCAGGCCCAGATCTCGCTGTTGATAGTACCGCCGCAATTGTCCCATGCGGTATAATCGACTGTCACCGGTACCATCTTGTGGTTCGGAGGCCAGATGATTACCGGGTCAACAGTCAGGTTTTCCATGACCGGGGGTTCAGCGTCATATACATATACATCAAAGCTGCATGATGCGGTACCACCATGTCGGGGTTGTCAGTACAAACGTATTGGTGGTGATCCCTACGGGCAAGAAGGAACCGTTTGGCAACCCGGCCGTCTGTGTAATTGTAATACCCTCTCCCCCGCAATTCGGAGCAGCAACAACATCAGGGTAAAAGACATATGCACCGCAAAGACCCGGAGAAGTGGGTTCGTAGATGTAACCTGGGCAGATTATTCCGGGCTCGGGGCAGGATGTTGCTGTGAAGTGATATTCTCCGGTCAGCCGATTAAAAGTGACGGTGTATGTTCCGGCAAGGACCGGAATATTGGGTCCGTCCTGCTACCCATAACCTGCCGGAAATGCCCAGTCACCCCAATTTACCATCCAGTCGTTATCCTGCCTGAATTTTACCTCACCGGCAGTGAAAGGGTAGATCCGTTAACGTATAGGTTATGCCGTCGGTTGTCTGCAAATCAATGTCGTCGGTCCACCAGCCGGTCAATGCATCGCCGAGAATTCCGATACTTGGAAATTCAAATTTGTACTCCCCTGTAACAATATTAAAGGTTACGTTGTAATGTTCCGGCAGTCACTGGAATATCTGGGCCGCCACCAGGGCTGCAACCCCTGCCGGGAACGAAGCGCCACCCCAGTCGAAATCCCAGTTATCATCCTTCCTGAATTTTGCCGTGCCATCGTCAAACGTGTAGCAATTTTACAGCAGTGTAGGTGATGCCATCACTTGTCGATCATATTCACATCAGGCGTCCGAACCATAGCCGGGAGGAACTGCAGTTCCGATAATTCCAACTCACGGCTGAGCAATTGCTCACACAATCAAAAGAATATTCACCGGTTTCCGGTTAAATGTCACATCGTAATTTCCTGGGTTGGAATACCGGAATATCCGGGCCATCCATGATACCCGGTCCCCGTTGGGAAATCAGCACCGTTCCCCAGTTTATTGCACCAGGTGTTATTCTGTCTGAATTTTATTGCCCCAGGTACTAAAGGGTAGATTCAGCCAGGGTATAAGTTGACATTATCGGAAGTAACCATATCAACATCAACTATCCCATCGTTCCACGGGATGAACCGATTATACCAACGTGGGCTGATAGCCCCAGGTCAGCCAGCATTACATTGTCAAAATACATTGCTTGTACTAAGCCACCTAGTTCAAAGCTGAGCTTGTGGTACGGGCAAATACGCTGAAGCATTAAAATCGATGAGTTATAGTTTGCCATCTGGTTGTTGCATTCTGCAAGTAATCTGTCATATCCGAGCAATGCTCGTCCAGTTAGCCGCCGTCTTCACCAAGGAAAACACCGAACGCGCGATCAGCATCTGCCTTAACGTCAAAAGAAAGCCGGTAAGAATTTCCGGGAATCAGAGGAGAATCCCCACTGCATAAGCTGAACTTCCCAGGTATCGAAACCTGAGTACCTATTGGGGAATTACAATAGTTGCAGATGCCGTAAACAACTGTTGCAGTTTGCATCTGCTCCGGGATCCTGAAAAGCAGCACCAGACATTTTCAGGACCAACTGTGTCATGTAGTAGGGAGCAATGACCGTCAGTCGTGCTGAAATCACCGTCGGTTAAGAAGTTTTGAGAATAGCTCCGCGAAACACTAACCAACATGATCACAATAACCAAAAGAGTAAAGTTCTTTGCTTTCATCTTATCGTTTTTAGGTTACATCCTGGAATGGAATAATCATGAAATGGCTTAAAACATGTCCAATTCATTACAAAGTTCGGCCACATTTGACAAACTCGTTTTGCTCAGCGTCCCAAAGATTGTTCTCTGTGTACCAAAATTGAAAAAACAGCCCCCGGAGATTGATTCCCGGGAGCCGTTTTTATTGAATGACTATTCAGGATAAGCGAATTGTAGTTAATTCAGATCGATTACGAGATCATTGTCAGATGGTGGCAAATCGGTATAAAAGCCATATAAAATGTTACCCAGATCCGCTGAAATCCCGTAAACAAACTGGATTTCAGCATTTGTTTCATCTGAAATAGTTTCGTCGCCCGCAAAATGAGCCATCATGGCCCTTGAGAAAACAGGTGCAACCATAGTCGCATATAATTCAGGGACATTGTACGGCGGGCTCATGAGCATATATTTAGCAAGAAATTCAAATGCCGTAAAAGAAATAGCTGCTTCATATTCAGGAAACGGAACACCATTTAACCCGGGATAGTCTATTGTTGTGACATGCTTCGTCGTTACATACATCTTGCTATCGATAAGTTTAATGATCCGGTACGGAGAATTATAGCTGACCGGCGAACCTGTTTCTATATCAGTCAGCAATAAGCTGCCAGATGTACGCTGTACTGCATCATTGCCGTGAAAATGCCCCGTGAATATTACTTTCAGACCTGCCTGCATCAGCTCATCAGCCCTGGTAAACCGGTCATCAACCAGGTAATCCGGGAATATTACCGATTCGCCCATGAAATGCTCTATAACTCCATGGTGCATCATTCCAATTACTGTTTTTCCCTTTTTTGATTTGAGACTGGCAAGCTGTGACGTTATCCAATCCATGGTGGCATCCTTGATCTTTCCCGCTGTAACGCTGTATTCCGATGTGTTGTCATAATATTCATTTGCATCGATAGCGAGTACAAAAAAGTTTTTGAATGGCTCTGAAATATAACTCAGTGAGTTTGGATCCCTGGCAATCGCACTGCCATATCCGTATTCCGCATACAAGGAACTGAACTGTTCCGGGGAAATGTTCGGAACAGGTTCGGTGTTGTCACCATCGAATAATACTGCATCCGGATTGTTTATGTCGTGATTGCCGGGCACTACAAGTACTTTAATGCGGTTTGCCTCCAATATCCTGAGTTGTTTTATAACTGCCTGATGACTTACAAGCTCACCGTCTTTCGTAAGGTCGCCTGAAATAAGCACCAGATCAGGCTTTTCAACCAACAGTTCATTTATAATCTCATCCAGAATTGCACTGCTTTCTGCCAGCAACTTGCGGTCCTGCATCAGATACATCTGAAATGCAGAGCCATCTTCCCTGAGCAATGAGGGATCCATGTAGTGCAAATCAGACAGTACAGCAATTTTCAGTTCACCGGGATTAAAATTGTAATGATCATTAATACCTCCTATCAAGGGTGCCTGACGGAAATCACTATCCTGTTTCTGGCAGGAAACGATGGCCAGCAGAAATGACAGGGAAACAATAATGCGCATTGTTTTCATGACTGATTGAGTTTAGTTAGTAATTAGAACCTTTCGATATAAATCTTTCCTGTTAAGTTTTGGACCTGATACGCCTACAAAGTTCGGCCACATCCGGCAAACTCGTGTTGCTCAGCGTCCCAAACATTGTTCTTTTTGTGCCAAATTGCCACAGTTTATGAAAGTTCATTTAACTGATCGGAACTCTGATCACAGACCCGGATCAACAGCAGGAAGTTCTATTTATCAATTCTTTTAAGTATGTCATTCATCATTTCAATTTGAACTTTCTGTAACTCCAGGAGCTCTTGTTGCTGGTCCATAATAAAATGATCGATTTTTTCATGCAAAGTCCTTATTTCCAATTCTGATTTAAGGTTTATCATATAGTCTTTCTTGGACCTGTCCCTGTCTTTTTCTTCCTGTCGGTTCTGACTCATCATAATCACCGGCGCCTGCAAAGCTGCCAGAGTCGATAAAATCAGATTCAGAAGTATAAACGGATAAGGGTCAAATCCTTTATTGACAAGCCAAAATACATTGACAGAAATCCAAAGAAAAATAAACACTCCAAATGAAATAATAAATGTCCAGCTGCCACCAAATGAAGCAACTTTGTCAGCAATTCTTTGTCCGGCAGTAAATATTTGTTTTTCGTCACCGTCTACTTTATCTGTCAGGGTTTTATTATTATTCACTGAATTTAACACGGTCTTTTCCAGTTCTGATAATTCTCCGACTTCTTTTACCAGATAATCCGAAATTGCTTTTTCTCTGTAGTTGTTTAGTTCGCTCCTGGAAAGATGGCTCTCATGTGAAAATTGAGGATTATCTTTTTGAATTAAATTCAAAATAGAATGTCTGATTGTTCTGGCTGAAACTTTTTCAGAAATCGGAAATTCTATGTTTGAAAAATCACTGCGAAAAGTTTTCATCATCTTGGTTTTTTGTTTCTAATATGGCAGGTAGCTTGTTTATATAGCAAATAAGAGTAAACATATCAGGACATAAAGGCAGCTCTAGCAAGTCAGTATACGCAATAGTTATCGCATGGAAGTACTGGTTCGCGAGGTAATTGGACGGCTGAAGTCACAGTATGCAGACGGTGACCGCACAAGTGCCCAATGCTTATGTTCTTGTCAGGGTCAGGTTACACTGTCGGTTTCTTTCTTGTGCAAAAGGATATAAATGATTGGCAGAATTCCTATCGTGTTAAAGATGGCAATACATATAAACCATGCCAAATGATTGTTTCGTGCTGCTTTCCACATTGCTATGAATCTCCAGACCGTATCCCATAATGCAAGAACAATAATTACCGGGATGAGCCACGGCAGCATAGAGTGAATTTGTTGTTCCATCTGATTTGATTTTGGTTAATGGATAAAACTACTGTATTTGAAATAAGTATCCTGATGCAAGATACGCCAAGCTGAAGCCAAAGTCAAAGAAAGAAATAATAATTACCTGGTGCCGATAAATGTCCCGTCAAGGGTACCCGAAGAAGTGTATAGGTCAGGTTGTTTCCTTCAACCTCACCCGCCAGGGAATTGTCTGCAACAGAAAACGACAGCGTATAAACATTGTCTTCATTACTGCTGACCCTGATCCCCGGAATATTCAGACTATGCGAGCCGGCTGTTATATCCATATCAACTCTTGCTTCCGACCTTTTTGTAATTATTGTGACCCCGGCGGCAGCGCCTGATTCCGGTTGTCACCGTTCCGGTATACGTACCTGCAATAATACTGGCATAATCGGCCTGGGGATCATTTCCATTGCAGGATATGAAAGTCAGTATAATAACAGTTGACAATATACCCCAGGTCAGTCCTTTTTTCATATCATAAATATCCGACAGACACAAAGGTAAGCATTATTAAGAAACGACCGCCGCAACACTGGCTTCAGCGGCAAGACCTGCCTCCGTTCAGGAATAAACACAGGTGTAAATGTAAAATTGAGCGGCATTTTGTAGTATCTTTGCGCCATGCAAACTGAAATAACATCACAAGACCTGTTTCCTGAGGTAAAAGAGGAAAATCATAAAAGCTGTGACCAGACGTAGTGAAGAGTATTCCCTTCTCAGGGATAAACGCGCCAGGGAAGATAACGAGGCAATTGCACGGAGACTGGAAAGAGACAAGCTAAAGCCGGAAGAGAAACTTTAAAACTCTTCATTTCCGTAAACGGCAGCGACACATGACAATTTATGCTGCTTTTAAAAGGTATCAAAAGGAATCCTGCTCCAGCAGGATTTTTTATTGCCCGGCCTGAATTATAGCGGAATGAAAATTTAGTTAATATTGGAGCTTGAATGAAGTCCTGATCATTAAATTCCCGGGGAACTGAATGAAAGATGCCAAAGACATAGGTTTTGACAATGAGAAATATCTCCGGGAGCAGACATCTGCCATTCTTGAAAGAGTAAACCGGTTCAATAACAAACTTTACCTCGAATTCGGCGGCAAGCTTTTATATGATTATCATGCAGCCAGGGTATTGCCCGGATATGATCCCAATGTTAAAATGCGGCTCCTGCAACTGCTTAAGGACAAGATCGATGTAATTTTATGTATTGATGCCGGTGCAATCGAAAAAAGAAAAGTCAGAGCTGATTTCGGGATCACCTACGACGCTGATGCGCTTAAAACCATTGATGATTTCAGGGAATGGGGATTGGAGATCACTGCTGTGGTTATTACGCGTTACCAGAATCAGACAGCGGCGACTTTTTTTAAGAACAAACTGGAACACAGGGGAGTCAAGGTTTATTTACACTACCCGATAAAAGGATACCCCGAAAATGTGGACCTGGTTGTAAGTGACCAGGGATACGGGGCAAACGAATATATAAATACAACTCATCCGATCGTTATAGTCACAGGACCCGGACCGGGGCTAATGGTGAACCTGACGTGCGATCCTGAATATTCAAGCAAGAGCCTGTTTATCGGCGGTTGATTCCAGTCATCTGTCAGATGCGCCTTTCAGATCAATCAGTATGACTCCGCCGGCAGCTCTTGTCCCGTAAATAGATGCATCAGAACCCTTAAGCACTGAGATGGATTTCACTTCACGCGGACTTATATTTTCAATCGATGAAACTGGCATCCCGTCGACAACCAGCAGAGGATCATTACTTGAATTTATATGAGCTCATACCCCTGATCAGGATCTGTGTGCCAACGACCTGCACACCGGGTACTTCTCCCCTGATCATATCATAAATGCTTGTATAGGAATCGTACTTATGTCCCCGTGCCGTCTATCTGGCCTGTAGGTGTTGTGAGGTCCTTCTTCCGGATTTTACCGTAACCGATATTTACCATCTCTTCTTCTTCCGCGATCGCAGGTATGAAACCCTGGATGGCAAAAGAGCCGTAAAGCACAATATTTATTTCCTGACCTCCTTCTGCCGGCGTCTCAGCTGAACCCTTCACGTCTGAGTAGGCTCCTATCATTCTGGTGTCGGGTGTTATCCTGACTTTAAAGAAGCCTTTTCTGTTGGTAACAATATCTGTCTGCTGCCTGTCCAGCAGGATCATTGCACCGGAAACGGGCTGATTGTTCACATCCGTGACATAACCCGATACAATATTTTTCTTGTTATTCTTATGACCCTCAACATTTTCTGAGATTATAAGGGAAAATATCATAAGCAAAATAGTTCCTCTTTTCATATTTCTCAGGTTTCCCGAAGGCTTTCGTGACTACTTTCTGAACTGGTCATTTGCCATAACAAAGTTAGAATAAATAATTCGATGGCCTGCGACCATCTTCTTATGTCTCCTTCAACTTTCTACAAAGTTAGATGGCCTACGGCCATCATAAATGTGCATGAAATTTGAATAGCTAAATACCTGTGATTAATCTCAAATTGATCTTCGCTGGTCATCATGTTTGTGAATGAAATTAAATGTAATTATCCTGGGAGAAATCTTAAATAGATCTTCGTAGAAGATCAAATTATTGTAGAACAGGTGATTGGTAATAAACCTGACCCTCGTAGAAGGTCGAATAATATAAAAACATGCCGGAGACAAAAAATATTGATTTAATTTGTTCCCTGTATGATCAGGGTATCAGTAATTCTCGGCACATTTAATTCCGCCGCATTCATAGAACGGACAGTGCAGTCGGTGCTTTCCCAGGAAGGCAATGGCAGTGATTTTGAGATCGAACTTCTGACAATCGATGACTGCTCCACCGACAATACCGTCGAAATACTCAGGTCAATGGGATTACAACCCCTTTCAACGGGGTCTCCCAGTGGTGGTCCCAACAGGGGCCGGAATATAGGATTGCAGAAGTCCACAGGCGATTATATCGCCCTGATTGACCACGACGATACCTGGCATCCGTCAAAAATAAAGACCCAGCTCTCTGTGGCATACCGGGCTCCAATAATTACTACCGGCTACCGGGTCATTGACAGCATTAGAAAAACCACCTCTTCAATAGGAACGGGCGAACCGGAATTCAGGTTCTTCGAAAAGAATGTCACCTTCCGTGACAGGCTGGCGCGGAAAAGAAGCGGGCAACCTGTATACATGAGCACAATCATGATCAGCCGGGAGCTGTCTTCCATCCTCTTTGAGGAGGAATATGGCTGCGTGGATTACGACTGGCTGCTAAGACTTTTTGAAGGACGCCCATCAGTACACTGCAACAGAGCCCTGGCAACAAGGTATATCTGCGGAGAGAACCTTTCCCTGCAGTCGGGCTACAGAGGGAAGGAATACGATCTTGTCAGCCCGGACAGCCGAATCATACCGGGTGAAATATCCGGATGAAGCCACCGAAGCATTTTACCGTATCAACGGAACAAGGGCCAGATATCATTACGTCGTCGGAGATATGGTACTTGCACGCAAATATTTGAGAAAATCAGGTCCGGGACTGAAGACCTCACTGTACTATCTGACATCCTATGCGGGCAGCAGAATTGTAAAACGTTTTTTCCGGGTCTTCGGTTAATAATTACCGCCGCAAAACAGAAAACAAACCCCATTTTTATTAGCAACAGATATGAAAATAACCACAACAATACTCATTATAGCATTCCTGAGCCTTGTTTCCTTCAGGTCTGATAAGCCGGCCTATCTGCTCTATACTTCAGATGGCAAAAATGTAAAGTACCAGAAAATGATTGAAACGATCAGCTCTGCCGATGTCGTTTTTTTCGGCGAACTGCACGATAATCCAATTGCCCATTGGCTTGAATATGAGATCACTGCAGGACTTCATGAGATTGTAGCCGACAGACTGATTTTGGGAGCTGAAATGTTTGAAGCTGACAACCAGTTATTGCTTGATGAATATCTTTCATCAGCCTATGAGGCAGACAAGTTTGAGGCTGAGGTTAAGCTCTGGAAGAATTATAAAACTGACTATAAGCCGCTCCTGGAGTATGCGAGAAAGAACAATCTGCCTTTCATAGCAACAAATATCCCGCGCAGGTATGCATCAATGGTTTCAAAGAAGGGACTGGAAGTGCTTGACAGTCTCTCTGCCCAGGCCAGGGAGTATATAGCACCACTGCCGGTTTATTATGATCCGGAAGTCAAATGCTATAAGGATATGCTGGATATGAATGGGATTCAGGGTATGGGAGGCAAACCCAATGAGAACTTGCCAAAGGCACAGGCAATTAAGGATGCCACCATGGCTCACTTTATCCTGAAAAACCTGGATCCGGGTAAGCTTTTTATCCATTACAACGGTTCATATCACTCAGACAATTACCTTGGAATTATCTACTATCTCAAACTCTACCGGCCAGACATCAGGGTAGCCACAATCACAACAGTTCTTCAGGATGACATTGATACCCTATCTGCCTGAAAACAGCGGTGTTGCAGATTTTATTGTGGTAATCCCCGCGAACATGACCCGTACATATTGAGGGAATTAAGAATTAAAAACTGGGAGCCGGGACAAGAAATGCAAAAACTACAGTTTTGGATTTCTGTCCCGCATACTGCAGCGGAGAGCGCAGAGTTCACCCGTGATTATCTACTGGAGAAGATCAGCTACACCCTCAAGAATATAAGACGGGCGGTAAGGGAACTTGTCAACCGTCTTCAGGGTTGATATGCCTGTCAGCACCAGGAGAGTATCAATTTCAGACTCTATCCCGGCAATAATATCCGTATCCATCCTGTCTCCAATGATTATTGTCTCTTCATTTGAGCATCCGATCCTCTTCAGGGCAATCCTCATCATCAGGGGGTTGGGCTTGCCCACATAGTAGGCATGCCTGCCAGTCGCAAGTTCTATGGGAGCGAGAAGGGCTTTTGTTGCAGGTATAATTCCGCCCTCAACAGGACCGGTAACATCAGGGTTGGTGCCGATAAGCTTGGCACCTTTCAGTACAAGGTTGACAGCCTGCTCGAGTTTTTCAAAACTGTAGCTGCGCGTATCTCCGACAACCACGTAATCAGGATTATAATTATTCATTGAATAGCCTGCGTTGTACATTGCATTTATAAGTCCTGCCTCTCCTATTATGTAAGCTGATCCGCCCGGCTTCTGCATTGCCAGGAAATGCGCAGTGGCAAGCGCGCTTGTATAAAAAGCGTTTTCATCCAGGTCAATCCCCAGACGCAGCATCTTTTCCTGAAGCTCCTTCGTCGTTCTTTCGCTGGAGTTGGTGAGGAAGAGAAACTTCTTGCCTTCCTTTTTCAGCCATTCCACAAACTCAGGTACACCCGGCAGAAGTTTGTTGCCGTGGTATATCACACCGTCCATATCACTGATGAAAGCCTTCTTGCTCCGTATCTTTTCGATTATCTCCCTGTTTTTCATCCTGTATAATTTATGGCGCAAAATTAATACTAAGTAAAGAATTACCTATCATTCGAAAAGAAAAGTGGCAATTTCTTGATTTTTGCAGTTTGATCAGGAAAATTGTAGTTTTGGAACCTGACAGCCTTTGGAAACGGGGCATGACCTGATAAATCACAATAAACCAATAAATAAATGAGCACAGGAGACACAGCGGCACCGATGAGCCGCAAGAATTATATCGTAGGACTGGCAGTGATAGCCGTTTTTTATTTCATCTTCGGGTTTCTCACATGGCTGAACGGCATCCTGATTCCTTTCCTCCGGACTGCATGTGAGCTGACCAACTTTCAGGCCTACTTTGTGACCACAGCCTTTTATATCTCCTACTTCGTCATGTCACTCCCTTCATCTGCACTTCTTAAAGAAGACAGGTTTCAGGAAGGGAATGTCTATCGGACTGTGGGTAATGGCATTCGGAGCACTGATATTCATCCCTGCCGCTCTTTCACGTAATTATGGAATTTTTCTTCTCGGGCTTTTTGTTCAGGGCACCGGGATGGCGCTTCTTCAGACTGCGGTAAATCCGTATGTCACTATCATCGGACCACGTGAGAGCGCTGCAAAGAGGATCAGCATGATGGGGATAGCGAATAAATTTGCCGGTGCCATCGCACCGATCATTATCGGCGCTCACATAATGAAGAATTCAAATATCCTTGATCAGCAGCTTGCCACAATAACTGATGCTGTCATTCGCGGAGGCCTGCTTGATCAGCTCGCTACAAGGGTGATTAACCCGTACATAATTATGGCGGTTGTGCTGGTGGCGCTGGGCTTTCTCCTGAGCCTGGCTCATCTGCCTGAGGTCGACACTGAGGCTGAGGAACCTGCGGTTGGTGAAACAAATGTCAATAAATCCAGCATATGGCATTTCCCGCATATGATAATCGGCGCCATAGCTCTTTTCTTTTATGTCGGTGTGGAAGTCATCGCCGGTGATACTATTATCCGGTACGGCCAGTCGCTGAACATCGATATGTCATCCGCAAAATATTTTACGTCACTGACAATGCTGGGAATGATAATCGGATATGTCATGGGTATAATATTAATACCCAAAGCCCTGAGTCAGGTCAATGCCTTACGGATTTCAGCCCTTCTGGGAATAGTGTTTACAATCGGGGCAGTCTTTACTCCTGTTTCCACACAGATTACGATGCCTTTCAGAGATCTGGTTACATTTGACGCAGTGACCCTTACCATTCCTGTCACTGTGCTGTTTGTGGCTCTGATGGGCCTTGCCAATGCTCTCGTATGGCCTGCGATGTGGCCGCTTGCCCTGAACGGTGTCGGCAAGTTTACAAAGACTGCATCCGCACTACTGATCATGTCAGTCGTGGGAGGAGCCCTCATACCCCTGGTCTACGGGAAACTTGCTGATATCTTCACCACACAGTCAGCTTATTGGGTGTGCCTGCCCTGCTATCTCATGTTGCTTTATTACTCACTGCACGGTTACAGGCTGAAAGGCAGATAATTTACCGTCGTTATGACACCCGACCTCAGAAAGATTTACAGCTGTTTCAGGGCGGAAGGCTCATTCCTTTCAGGCCAGTCGTTCGGTCCGGGTCATATCCATGACACATACAGGATCGAAACGGCAGAAAAGCATTGCGACGATTATATCCTCCAGCGGCTTAATAACAGTATATTCAAGGACATACCCAGGCTGCAGGATAACATGGAAAGGGTCACGGCACACCTGCGAAACAAATTATCAGCCATACCGGGCAGTGACTTAAAGAGAGAATGCCTGACACTCATTGAAGACCGGGAAACCGGCCGGTCATGGCATATTGATGAGCAGGGAAATTTCTGGCGGATGTTCATTTTTATTTCCGATCATCGCTCATATGAAAGGGTTGACTCACATCATAAAGCTTTTGAAGGCGGAAAGGCAGTGGGAAGGTTTCAGGCGTTGCTTTCAGATCTTCCGGGCGACCCTCTGTATGAGACTATTCCAGACTTTCATAATATTGTAAAGAGGCTTGAAACATTTCACAGGGTTATATCAGATGACCCTGCCGGCAGGGTATCCTCTTCCGGAAAGGAGATTGCTGAGATAACCAGGCGGGAGGAGGAGATGAAGGTCATAATAAGGCTTGGTGAAGAGGGAAAGATACCTCTCAGGATCACCCATAATGACACCAAGTTCAATAATATCCTCTTCGACAGCAACGACAGGGCCCTGTGCATTATTGACCTCGACACCGTGATGCCGGGATATGTTCACTATGACTTCGGTGATGCCATACGGACGGCCTCAAATACTGCCGACGAAGACAGTCCTGATCTTTCCTCGGTGTCAATGGATATTGGTATTTATGAAGCATATGCAAAGGGATACCTGACTGAGACAAAAGGTACATTGAACAATACAGAAAAAGAATATCTTGCTTTCGCGCCAAAACTGCTTACCTACATTATGGCCACCAGGTTTCTTACTGATTACCTTGACGGTGACAAATACTACAAGATCAAATACCCTCTGCATAACCTGCAGAGAAACAGGGTTCAGACAACCCTGCTCGGAAGCATGGAGGCAAATTATGAAAAGATGCAACAGATAATTAATAATATCACAAAATGAAAAGA
Organism: uncultured Bacteroidales bacterium; assembly: GCA_963730615.1. Lineage (GTDB taxonomy): Bacteria > Bacteroidota > Bacteroidia > Bacteroidales > VadinHA17 > SR-FBR-E99. The sequence goes on from CAVSSR010000006.1 coordinate 573,077, forward strand.
TTGTTCCTGACATGTATTCTCGTTGCTGCAGCTTCTTTTTATTCTTACGGGCAGCAGCCTGTGACTGTATCCGACAGCTCAAAATTCCCGGCCTATTACTGGCACAGCAAGGATATGTTCGATCATCTGCCCGACACCAGGAATGAAATTGTCTTTCTCGGAAACAGTATCACTGACGGGGCTGAATGGTTCGAATTACTGCAGAACAAAAGATGCCGTAACCGTGGTATCAGCGGGGACGTTACAGAAGGGATACTGCTCCGTCTCGACGGTGTTACCAGGTTAAAACCCTCAGCCATCTTTCTTTTAATAGGCATCAATGACCTTTCGCGTAATATATCCGTAGATGAGATTACCGGGAGGTACAGGGAGATTCTTCAGCGGATACAAAACGAAACGCCCAAAACAAAGGTCTATGTGCAGAGTGTTATGCCTGTTAACCCGGCCACAGGCAGGCAATAAGAGGCTTGAAGGGAAGACTGACCTGATAATTGAACTCAACGGCCGCCTGCAAACTTTAGCGAAAGAATTCGGGATGACCTATATTGACCTCTTCACACCTCTCGCCGACAACAACAATCTTCTTCCCAGGAAGTACAGCATCGATGGCCTGCATCTCTCCTATGAAGGATACAGTGTCTGGGCCGGTATTTTGCGCCAATACATAAAATGACTAAGGTCTACTTGTAATTTATTAATTATCTGAGTATTGCATCATCATCCCCTGTTGCGTTCGAAAACAGGTTTGGATATCTGCCGCAAATTAATGACTTTTGTCATGCCGTTCTGAACGGCATGATGATCATTTAATTTATCCCAAGAGGAATGGACATAAACGGGAAGTACTTCAAATCGTATCTTGAACGCGAGGATGCCTTTAAAAAGCAGTACAATGCCGACCGCATAAAGAAGCAGCACTCCAAGGGCAAACTGACAGCACATGAAAGAATAGCACTTCTGTTCGATGCAGGCACCTTTGAAGAGATTGATGCATATGTCACACCTTTGGACACGGGAGTCGAATTCGGAAAGGTTGAAAAGTCATACGGCGACGGCGTAGTCACCGGTCATGGCAAGATCGACGGACGCCTTGTATTCGCCTTTGCCCAGGATTTCACCATCATGGGAGGCTCACTGGGTATAGTGCATGCCCGCAAGATCGCCAAGGTACAGGAGATGGCGCTGAAAATGGGTGCTCCGTTCATCGGCATAAATGATTCCGGAGGCGCAAGGATACAGGAAGGCATCGCAAGCCTCAGCGGTTACGCTGTAATTTTCAACAACATAATACAATCATCCGGCATCATCCCGCAGATTTCGGTGGTCATGGGCCCGGCAGCCGGCGGCGCCGTTTATTCACCGGCCCTGACCGACTGGGTTTTCATGACCAGCCATACCAGTTACATGTTCGTTACCGGACCGAATGTGGTTAAGGAAGTACTCAATGAGGAGATCAGCAGTGAAGACCTCGGAGGCGCAGAAGTACATGCACGCAAGAGCGGTGTTGCCAACATGATCTATGACGATGAGGAAAATACCATAATAGGTGTCAGGAAGCTCCTCTCCTATCTCCCCTCCAATAACCTGGAGAATCCCCCGGTGATCGCCTGGGAAAACGATACACCTGAGGTGAATGAGAAACTTCGCGACATTGTGCCTGATGACCCGAATAAAGCATATGATGTCCGTGACGTTATCAATCTCATCGCAGACCGGAACAGCTTCTTTGAGACTTCTGAGCTTTTTGCCGCCAACATTGTCACAGGCTTTTGCCGCATGGAGGGCAGGACAATCGGCATCGTGGCCAACCAGCCGAAAGGTGCTTGCCGGTGTGCTTGACATAGATTCATCGACAAAGGGTGCACGGTTTATCAGATTCTGCGATGCATTCAACATACCCATACTCACTCTTGAGGATGTACCCGGTTTCCTTCCGGGCAAGGATCAGGAACACGCAGGCATAATCAGGCACGGCGCCAAGCTGCTGTTTGCATATGCTGAGGCGACTGTTCCGCGTATTACGGTCATCCTGCGCAAAGCCTACGGCGGCGCTTATATCGTGATGAACAGCCGGGGCCTGGGCGGAGACTTCAACTATGCATGGCCTTCGGCAGAGATTGCCGTTATGGGTCCCGACGGCGCAGTGGCTATCCTCTACCGGCGTGAACTGGCTGAGGCGAAAGACCCGGCAGCGTTGAAAAAGGAACTTGTAAAGAAGTACCGTGACAAAGTTGCCAATCCGTTCATTGCCGATGAAAAGGGTTATATCGATGAGGTGATTGACCCGGCGATGACACGTATGAAAGTGCTGTCAGCATTCTCGGCCCTGAGCAACAAGAGCGTCAAGGTGCCGTCGCGCAAACACGGCAATATGCCACTGTAAGGCAAAAGGTTGAAAGTCAAAAGTCTAAAGTCGAGTAGTTGCCGGTCTGAGACCGGCAATACATGAAAGAGAAATTAGTTTTATGTAATGCAAATGAAGAAGATTAAGAGGATATTGATTGCGAACCGGGGGGAGATTGCAGTGCGCATAATGAGAACGGCGCATGCCATGGGAATAAAATGCGTGGCCGTACGCACCGCAGTGGAACCAAATGCATTGTATCTTTCTTCAGCTGACCTCATATACGATGAAGTTGAAGAGACAGCAGAGATACCGGTCTTTCTGGATATTGAAAAGCTGATCACCATTGCCCGGGAAACAAATTGCGATGCTCTTCATCCCGGATACGGCTTTCTTGCCGAGAACGCATACTTTGCCGATCAGTGCAGGGATAACAAGATTATTTTCATCGGCCCGTCACCTGACTCTATCTATAAGATGGGTAACAAGACCGTTGCCAGACAGATTGCCCTGAAGCACGGGATACCAATGGCCATGGGAAGTCCTGGCAGCATCGCCGATGAGGATGAAGCGCTGCAGGCACGCGGCAAGGATAGGCTACCCGGTGATCATCAAGGCAGCATCGGGCGGCGGCGGTCGTGGAATGCGCATTGTGAGACAGGCATCAGAGATGGAGAAGATGTTTACTCTTGCAAGCCGCGAAGCAGAAAAAGCCTTCAACGACCCGAGCGTCTTCATCGAGAAATATATCGAAAACCCAAAACATATTGAATTCCAGATCCTGGGCGACATGCATGGAAACATCATTCACCTCGGTGAAAGGGAGTGTTCCATCCAGAGAAAACACCAGAAGCTGCTTGAGGAGGCTCCTTCCCCCGCGCTCGATGAAGAACTGCGTGAAAAGATGGGCTCACTTGCCGTGGAGATAGCCAGGGCTGTAGGATACTACTCTGCCGGTACGGTTGAATTCCTGCTTGATTCGGACCGCAATTTCTACTTCATGGAGATGAACACCCGGATACAGGTGGAACATCCGGTTACTGAGATGATTACGGGCGTTGATCTGATAGAGCAGCAGATACGTGTTGCCATGGGCGAAGAACTCACCATCCGCCAGGAAGATGTCAGGCTAACCGGCTGGGCTATCGAATGCAGGATCAATGCTGAGGATGTACAGGCAGGATTTGCTCCCTCACCGGGAAGGATAGAGAAGATAAGCTTCCCTGACGGCCCGGGCATCAGGGTTGATACAGGCGTCAGCGCCGGGTCTTCAATTGTCGCTTCCTATGACTCAATGATCGCCAAACTTATAGTCACAGGCAGCGATCGCAGACAGGCTGTCACAAATACCAAACTTGCGCTCGATAAGGTGTGGATCAAGGGTACAAAAACCACCCTGCCGTTTTTCCGCATGCTGATGCGCAACAGCCTGTTCCAGTCAGGCAGTTTTACCACGGCATTCATCGAGAAAGATCTCGAAAGATATCACTGCACCAGCGAGTATGAAGAGATGATAGCCGCATGGCTCGCAACAAAACTCTTCATTGAGGAGAACCTTACAGAGAAAAAAAACAATATCAGCTTCGATCAGGGAAAGGAAATGACGCCCTGGCTGCTGAGGAAGAGACTAACGCAATTTTAATATTCCCCGGATGAAACCTGGCAAACCCGAGATAAAAAAGCTCTATGCGCTGTCAAGTGACGGCCATAAATTCCCTTTCACAATGCCGCTGAAGAATATAATTAAGGTCAACGGCCGGGAATATAAAATTGAATTGTGTGAAGATGAAAAGTACGGTGTTCACGTGCTATGGAAGAACAGACGCTATCCGGTCGAAATAGTCCGCACCAAGCAGAACAGGTATGAGATCCTTTTTAATGACATCAGCCACACCTTCACTATAGAGACGCCTATTTCATTGCAGCGCAGGAAAGTGCTTGGCAGCACTCAGGCCGGCAATGAGAATCATATCGTCCGTGCTCCGATGCCGGGTAAGATTATCGACGTTATTGTCCGGGAAAATACCGAGGTGATTCGCGGAGAGGCTCTGGTGATACTCGAAGCAATGAAAATGCAGAATGAGATCCAGTCGCTGGTCAATGGTACCGTCACAAGGATAGGTGTCAAACCCGGTCAGAATGTCATGAAGGATGATATCCTCGCGGAAATAACCGTCAAATAATGATATCCATTTATTAAACACGAAGAGACAGGTCTGAGACCTGTCTCTTCGTCATGTATTCGTACGAACCGTGGTTATATTATTTGGTTACCGGTGCGTTCTTGAGTGTTGCCACCAGGAAATTCCAGAATTTGCCGACGGACTCAATCTCAACCTTTTCGTCCGGGCTGTGGGGATAACGTATCGTCGGGCCGAAGCTGATAGAGTCAAGTTTCGGGTATGCTCCCATGATTATTCCGCACTCGAGACCTGCATGAATAGCTTTTATCTCAGGTACCTTGCCGTACAGTTTCTTGTATGTATCCTGCATTGTGCCTAATATAGCACTTTCCATATTGGGGTTCCATCCGGGATAGCTTCCTGAGAGTTTCACGTCACAGTCAGCAAGCTGGAACCCTGCAGCGATCTTCCATGCGGTAGCCTCTTTGGCTGTATCGACGGAGCTGCGGGTAAGACAGTAAGCCTCGAATTTACCTTCCTTTATCCTGACTATAGCCAGGTTATTGGATGTCTCAACCAGCCCGCTCATGCTGTGGCTCATTCTCTGCACTCCGTTGGGGCAGACGAACACACATCTGATAATCCGGTACTGATCGCCTGCATTCATCACATTTGCCGGGGCATCGCATGCCTTGATAATAACTTTTATGTCAGGGTCAACATCCTTGAATTCGCTCCTGTACATCTTCTCATAGCCCTTCACGAACTTTTCAAACTGTGCCTTTTTAATTGTCGGAATGACTATGGTAGCAAAAGACTCACGAGGTATGGCGTTGCGAAGGTCTCCGCCGCTGTACGATGCAATACGCATCCCGAAATCATGCTCAGCCTGCTGGAAGAAGCGGAACATAAGCTTGTTTGCATTGGCTCTGCCCAGGTGAATGTCGACGCCGGAGTGACCGCCGTGCAATCCTTTGATTGTCATCTCATAAGCAGTAACCCCTTTAGGAGTTTTTTCCTGTTTGTAGTTGCGCAAGGCGCTGACATCCACTCCACCGGCACATCCCACATAAAGTTCACCTTCATCCTCAGAGTCCATGTTTATCATGAATCTCTCCCCTGAGTATGCCTTTCTTAAGATTATTGGCGCCGGTCATGCCTGTTTCTTCATCGACTGTAAACAGTGCCTCGAGTGGCCCGTGAACAACTTTCGGGTCGGTCAGGGCAGCCATTGCAGCAGCAACACCAATGCCGTTATCAGCTCCCAGTGTTGTGCCGTTGGCCTTTACCCATCCCTGTTCAATGCGTGTCTCAATAGGGTCTTTGGTGAAGTCAAACTTCTTATCGGAGTTTTTCTGCGGTACCATGTCGAGGTGACCCTGCATTATAATTCCTTTGCATTTCTCCATGCCTTTGGTGGCAGGCTTGCGCAGAATGACATTGCCGGTCTTGTCAGTGATGGTCTCAAGACCATGCTCTTTGCCAAACTTTTTCATGTATTCAGTCATCGCCTTCTCATTCTTCGAAGGACGGGGGATCTGTGTTATCTCATGGAAATACTTCCACACCAGTTTCGGTTCAAGATTTCTTATGTCACTCATAACTAAATAGTTTTTGATTATTCTTTTACAATATTGGGCATCTCAAGGCCATAACCCTTTTTCTTGTTCTCTGCCTTCAGCAGGAAGCCAAAGACCAGTGCAATGATACCAAGCGCGGTAAATATCATCATCGGGATCTTGTAATTATAGCTCGGGACAGGAACACCGTCAAGCATATAGGAACCAGTGATGCAGTACTTGTCCAGGACCCATCCGATAAGATAGGGAACACCCATCAGTCCCCAGTTCTGGACCCAGAAGATCAGTGCATAAGCAGTGCCAAGCTGTTTCTCAGGTATTATCTTTGGTACCGAAGGCCACATTGCTGAGGGCACAAGTGAAAAACCGATACCGAGAATTATTATCAGGAAAAATGCCATCCATGGTTTGTTCAATACCGGGATGGAGAACATGGTATGAACAAAAATCAGCAGAATAGCTCCGATGATCATTATTGTTGCACCCTTGCCTTTTCTGTCATACAGGTTGCCAAAGAAAGGTGTCAGGATTATTGTTCCGAAAGGAAGCACAGAGGGTATCAGTCCGGCTCCAGTCGGGATCAATACCAAATTTATTGACCATCAGGTCAGAGGCATATTTCAGGAACGGGAATACGGCTGAATAGAAAAGAACACAGAGAATTGCGATATACCACCATCCCTTGTTTTTAAGGATAATCAAGAATATCTGATAGCCTGAAAGCTTTCCTCCTCTGCTCTCTGGGTGATCCTTGTCAGCAAGGGCAACAGAAGCGTCAAGCTTTTTGTCCATTCCGCAAGATAGATAAAGAATGCTATCAGGCCAATACACAGCAGTATCAAAGCAACGAGAATAGGCATTGAAACATGACCGAGATGCTCTTGGCTATAGGAACCGATGTGGAAAGGGCCAGTGTGGTTCCCAGCCGGGCTGTGGCCATTTCAAGTCCCATTGCCAGCGCCAGTTCTTTGCCCTTAAACCATTTAACAATGATTTTGGAAACCGTGATACCGGCGATCTCAACACCAACCCCGAATACAGCATAGCCCAACCCTGCCATTAATACCTGTGGTTTAGCGTCCCAGAATAAAAAATGCCATGTTCCTTGTCCATCGAGCATCATGAGTTGCAAAGCCCAGAATTTTATTGCTGTTCCGGCAACCATCAAAATCGTGGCCATCTTTCCTGTAAAGCGCACACCCCTCTTGTCAAGAATGATACCTCCAATGATAAGCATTAAAAGAAAGACATTGAACCAGCCATAGGCGCTCGTGAAGAATCCATACTCTTCACTGTTCCAGACAACTGCTGTTCAAGCATTGGTCTTTCAGAGGGTGCCATGACATCGGTCAGGTAATAACCGCACAACATTGTAAATGCTACAACTGCCAGGGCAGTCCATCTTGCAGCTTTGGAATCGGCAAGTGTTTTTCGTATTTTTTCCATTTTATCAGTGATTAAAGAATTAATTAAAGGTGTGTAAATGTATAAAAAAATCACTCGAAATACCCAGGCAAAAAACATGACAGCTGAACTTTCTGGCATAATTTTAGTTATAGTTGGGAAATATTAAATTTGTAAATCTTATTTTTTGAGAATTAAATAATTGTAATTATCAAAATATCATGAAGAAAGCATTTCTTGTATTGTTACTTTTTGTTCCGGCTTTGCTTGCTTCCGGACAGACTACCCCTGTAAAGTGGTATTCTATAGAGGAAGCTGTTGCCCTGGCAACAACCAGTCCCCGGCCGATTTTTGTTGACGCCTACACTGACTGGTGCGGATGGTGCAAGAAGCTTGACAAGGATACCTTCTCTCACCCTGTCATTGCTGAGATACTGAATACGAAGTTTTACGCCGTAAAATTCAATGCTGAATCAAAAGAGCCTGTCATCTTTCAGGGCAGGACTTTTGTCAATGACGGTTCCATGGGAGCTACGCACCAGCTGGCATATGCACTCCTGCAGGGCAAGCTCGGCTATCCTACCGTGGTGTTCCTTACCGCTAAAAGTGAGCTGATAACACCCGTGTCAGGTTACAAAGGCGCAAAAGACTTTGAACCTATGCTGGAATATTTCGGCGGAACAAGCTGGCAGAAGCAGAGCTACGAGGAGTACCTCAAGACATTTACCGGGAAGGTACAATAAGTCATGAAGTCTAAAAGTCATAAAGTCTTAGAGGCCAAGGTCTTAAATTCGATAGAACAATGCAGCGACGTCCGGTCCGGGCGTCGCTTTTAATTTTAACCGGTACTTTTATTTACCTATTATGAAGTTTGACGGCAGTGTAACCACAGTACCGAACTGGTAGATCAGTTTGCGGCCGGAATACAGTGTTTCGTTGCCTGAAGAAATCTTTATGTCAACCACATCAGGCACCCTGTAATACAGTTTATCCGGTGCATCAGCCTCCTTATCCGAAGAGACCGGACTGGTTATCAGGTTGAGGTTTTTGGTCTTGTTTGACGGTGTCATTTCAATCAGCACTGCAGTGCCGTTGCTGTCGCCAGCAGGTAAAACACCGCCTGTCTCCGAGAACCTGAAAATTGTTCTCTTCTCCCCTGCCATTGGGAGGACAGGTGTAAACCAAACGCGAAAATGTTTGATCTCTGTCATGCTCTTGCCGGCAAAGAGTGCAGTATATTCGCGGTCAAGCCTGTTGATCTCATTGATTGCAGCGCCGTCCTGTGGAAATATATTGGTCTCTCCCGTCAGTATCATGTGTTTGCCCTCACGCAGCTCCAGCAATCTGTCTGCAGCGTCAGATGCCTGCGCTTCCAGTGTCATTCCCTTTTTCTTCTCAATGAGGTAAGGTACCCGGATAAATACCGTATCGGCATGTACAACCCTGTATGCCGTGTCTGAGACTGGTTGAGACATATTCCTGTGCCCCCATATCGGGAAACATGCAGGCCGGAAGCATCAGATCCTCCCTGGTTATCAACAGAGTTTGTCTCTGAATATATATCAGGGTTAATGTCAAGCACCAGTCCGTTTTTTTTCAGAGCCAGGAGGTTCGTCTGCATCAGTGTAGTGCCCTGTATGATATAAAACTGTGAAGGGTCGAGCTCTTCAACGCAACTCACAGACACATCACCCAGAGACCAGCTTTCATTTTCTTCAGTGATTACATCATTCAGTCCCAGCATCTCCCCTGCAAACCGGGCGTATGGTCCCGGCACTTCAATTGTCTTCCGGGCAGTGATGTCAAACACGAAGACTGTCTGTGGCAAAGCATACACTATGCTGCCTTCAGTGACCTTTACCTCACCACCCAGCGGCAGGATGACAATATCCGATGACGTTCCCTTCTGCAGGGTATTACATCCCGACGAAATGAGCAACAATACCAGAAGTACAGCATTAAAATTTCTTTTCATTGTTTCTCCTTATTTTACAGATAAAGGCTGAAGTTATTAAACTGCGTTTCGCGAAATGCTCTTCCTATATTCATAAGGACATCACCTGCGATCACGGATTCTTCAGAATGGACTCTGAGAGCAACATCGCCGGCCACACCATGAAGATAAACTCCGGCTATTGCAGCACTGGCCGGCTCATATCCCTGTGCAAGAAGTGCGGTTATTATTCCCGTCAGAACATCCCCGCAGCCACCTGTGGCCATTCCCGGATTGCCGGTGCTGTTAAACCAGATCCTGCCGTCAGGCAGTGCAACGGATGTATGTGCCCCCTTGAGAACAACTATACATTTGTATTTTGCAGCAAAATCGATCTGCAACTCCATTAGCTGATAATCACCCCGTTCTTCAGAGGTCAGCCGTCTGAATTCCCCCGGGTGAGGTGTCAGCACAGAGTTCGGGGGGATGAGTGCCAGCATCTCTTTGTCCTGCGCGATTATATTCAGCGCATCAGCATCGAGCACAAGCGGTACACTGACAGATTCAAGCAATGCCTTCAACGCTTTCCGGGTATCAGGATCAGTACCTATTCCGGGACCCACCCCCACTGCATCAAATCTGGCAAGTTCAGGCACTGATGTAATATATTCTGTGCCGGCGTCGGGTGAAACCATTGCTTCAGGTAATGCTGACTGAACAGGTGTCACCGCGGTCACAGGCGTATGAACAGTCACAAGTCCGGCCCCGGATCGCAGCGCTGCGCAGGCCGATAGGGTGGCAGCACCCGCTTTGCCATATGACCCGGCCATTAACAGTGCATGGCCGTAAGTACCCTTGTGATCAAATTTCCTTCTCCTGCGCAGCAGCGGTTTGACATCCTCTTTCATTATATAATGATAGATTGGAAGGCATCTTCGAGATGGTCTCTGCATGCAATCCGATGTCTATGATCTCCCATTTGCCTACATAATCATCATTGCCTGCAAACATGAAAGAGAGCCTGGGGAACTGGATGGCAAGGGTGAGTGAGGCTTTTACAATGGTGTTCCGGTTGGCGCCGGTGTTATCTTCACAGAAGAGGCCTGACGGGACATCCACAGATATTACATTGGCGCCTGTCAGATTAATTCTGTGTATTATCTCAGCTGCTCCGCCTGACGGAGGTTTGTTGAGCCCCGTGCCGAAAATGGCATCGATGATCACTTCGTCGCGGCCAATAGACGGGAACAGATCAGGATCTGCCAGGGTGAAGGGGGAAATACCTGCCCTGGTCAGACGGTCTGCATTCATTCTGAATTCATTACTGTGCGAAGAGCCCGTCTCCACTATAAACACCCTGACATTATAGTTATCATCATGCAGCAGCCTGGCAATCACGAGGCCATCACCCCCGTTGTTTCCCGGTCCGCAAAACACATTTACCCTTTTCTCGGGAGGCACAATATCTTTCAGGCGATGGGACAGGGCGGTGGCTGCACGCTCCATTAATCCTGCCGCCGTTACCGGCTCGAGACGCATTGTGGCGGCGTCAATCTCCCTGATCTCGCCGGAGGTAAAGATCTTCATACACTTCTGTGTTGATAAGAATGACACAAATTTAAAAATATAGATGAGGAAAAAATGTTACAAAGCCTATTTATTGTATTTATCACCTATTAAAAAAGATTAATATATTTGCCGTTACCAGAAACTAACGAAATCGATAAACACGAAGAGTTATGCTTAAAAATCACCCGAAAGGACTAATAGTTGCCTTTTTTGCCAATATGGGAGAAAGGTTTGGATTCTACACCATGATGGCAATACTGGTGCTTTTCCTTCAGGCAAAGTACGGTCTGGCTGCTGCAGAGGCAGGAAAAATTTACAGCTGGTTTTATTTCAGCATTTATGCACTTGCCCTCGTTGGAGGTATACTTGCCGATACAACGAAAAAGTACAAGACGGTAATACTGTTCGGAATCATCATAATGTTTGCAGGTTACCTGCTGATGGCAATTCCGGGTATGTCACTCACATTTACTGTTATAGCACTTTTCACAATTGCCTTTGGCAACGGCTTGTTCAAGGGAAATCTCCAGGCTGTTGTCGGCCAGATGTATGATGATCCCAGGTATTCAAAAATGCGGGATACTGCTTTCATGATATTTTATATGGGTATCAATGTCGGCGCATTCTTCGCTCCCTATGCTGCAAACGGAATCAGAAACTGGTGGCTGAAGACCAACGGTTTTCTCCATGATGGAAGCCTGCCCTCACTGTGTCATCAGTTTAATAATGGCACTCTGACCGATACCACCACACTGCAGCAACTGGCGGACAAGGTCAGTCTTGCCGGTCCGGTGACCGATCTGGGAGCCTTTTCCAACAGTTACCTCGAAGTCTTCTCAAAAGGATATAATTATGCTTTCGGGATAGCCGCGTCTGCAATGGTGATTTCCCTGCTTGTGTATGTCATTTTCAACAAACTCCTGCCGAACAAGGAAAAAGCAATAAAAGACTCAGCGTCAGCTGCTGAAGGTATTAAATTCGAGTTCAGACCGCTTATATACGCCATGATAGCCATGGGTATCTTTGCCGCCGGGCTGCAGTTTGTCGTTGGTCTTGCTGACGGTCTTGCCTTCGGTTTGTTTGCAGGCTTTATCACCTGGATACTTACCAGTGCCAGAAAAGATGAATATGCACGAGTTTCATCACTGATACTTGTGTTCATCGTGGTGGTTTTCTTCTGGATGTCCTTCCATCAGAACGGTCTGACACTCACGCTTTTTGCCAGGGACTACACAGCCAAGCAGGTAGGTCCGTTCACTAATCTTTTCTTCACCTTGCCTTCGATGCTCGCTGTAATAATTTCAATAGCCGGTCTCGTCATGCTCCTCAGGCAGAAAATGAAGTTTCCTGCACGGCTTACAGGCGGGGCCCTCTTCCTTGCAGCCTTGGTAGCAGCCTATTTCTTTGTTATCAAAGCCGAGCCCCTGAACTCAATAGCTCCGGAGGTATTCCAGTCGTTCAATCCGCTGTTCATCGTTGCACTTACTTTCCCTGTCATGGGGCTCTTCGCATGGATGAGCAAGAAAAATATTGAACCCTCAACGCCCAAGAAGATAGGTATAGGAATGATAATTGCTGCCATTGGTTTCATTGTTGTGCTGGTTGCTTCGTTCGGACTGCCCTCTCCGTCATCACTGGATGGTGCACCTGTTTCTGAGGGAATGAGGGTTACGCCATACTGGCTGATGAGCAGCTACCTGATACTTACTGTCGCAGAACTCTTTCTCAGCCCGATGGGGCTCTCATTTGTTTCCAAGGTTGCACCGTCACGCTTCCAGGGCATGATGCAGGCGGGATGGCTGCTTGCCACCGCCATGGGGAATAAGCTTCTCTTCGTCGGAACCAAACTTTGGGACAGCGTTGAACTCTGGCAGTTATGGGCAGTGCTCATTACCTGTTGCATCCTCGCAGCTGCTTTCATTTTCTCAATAATGAAAAGGCTTGAAAGTGCCACAAAATAGAACAAACTGAAATGAAAGAGAGAGGGCCGTGACGACGGCTCTCTTTTTTTTATTCAATGACCGGACATATCAGCATCAAAAAATAATTTAAATTATATATTTGTCAATCCTAACAAGTAAACAATGAGCAGCAGCAAAATGTATGACAAGGTCTTCGCCATTTTCGGGACGTTTATGGTTTTCTTTTATTTTGCGCTCGGTTTCTTTATTATTTTCTCACCCCTTCTGGACAGTTACAATCTCAATAAAGCCCTCAGGATAGTATTCGGAATTCCATTGATCGTTTACGGTATTTACAGAATGCTGGACTCATACGAGAAGATAAAAAAGAGTTTTTTCAGCAAGGATGATGACGAAGAATAATTCATGCCTTTTTCATGAGGGTTACAGCCTGTCATGGCGGTCTTATTAAATAATGGCACATGCTTTGTATCTTACCGGATAAGGGTTAAAATGAAAATTAACGCACCCGCAGAAAACAAGGTAATGAGATAATTATTAATATTGTGGATCATAGTTAGTTGAATTGCACGGGAGGATGATATACAGTTTCAAATTATAAAAAGACAATAAGTTCAGGGTTATTCCTGATTATTGCCGCCATAGCCCTGGCATCATGTAAGAACCAGGGTACAGCTGCTCTGAAGGAAACGCCCACATCAGGAGATATTAAAATCGAAGCGGATGAATCATTTCAGCCCATCGTTGACGCTGAGGTGGCAACCTTTACAACTCTTTACAAATACGCTCATATCAGGACTGTTTATAAACCTGAGAATGAGATGGTAGCTGATTTTCTTAATGACTCCGTAAAGGTTATCGTCTCCTCCTGGGCTCCGTCGGATGAACAGAGGAAGGTTCTGCTTGATATGCAGACTGTTGTCCGCACCAGTGTGGTAGCTTATGACGCTCTCGCCCTGGTGCTGAACAAAAGCAACCTTGATTCTCTTCTGACATATGATAACGTAAAAGATATCATGACAGGTAAGATCACCGACTGGAATCAGATTAATTCCAGTTCAAAACTAGGTACAATAAACATAGTCTTTGACAATACAAACTCAGGCAATTTCAGGTATTTCAGAGAAAAATTTGAGATGCCGCAAATGCTGGGCAACAACTTTTTTGCTGTGAACAATAACCCGGAAGTGATCGATTACGTCTCAAAGAGTCCCGGTGCAATGGGTATCGTCAGCGTTAACTGGATCAGTGACAAGGATGATTCGCTCAGCTTCAGTTTGCTGAGCAAAATCAAAGTTGCTGCCGTTTCACTTCCCCATCTTGATCAGTCAACATTCTATCTGCCGGTGCAGGGATCAATCTATGATAAGAGTTATCCGTTTGTCAGAGAGGTAAATATGAATTCAAGAGAATCATTTACAGGACTTGGCTCGGGATTTGTAAGCTTTGTATCAGGAGAGAAAGGACAAAGAATAATATTAAAGTCGGGTCTTGTGCCCGCGACTATGCCGATAAGGATCATACAAGTAAAAAATGAGTAACTAAAATTGATAGCGATGATTATGAGAAGATTTAAACTGGCGGTGCTGCCTGCAGCATTAATCTGCATGATTAGTGGCACGGGACTGAAGGCTCAAACACTTCAGGAAGCCATTACCTTCACAAAGAATGAACAGTATGATAAGGCTGAAGCAATGTTCCAGCAACTGATCAAAAGTGAGCCCGGAAACAGCAAGGTCTATTTTCACTACGGGGAGAATACACTGCTGAATTATTTTTCTGACACTATTTCAAACTCACTCACGATAGCAACCAAGGAAGCTGCGGACATCTTCAACAAAGGGGTGACTGCCAATGCCAGTGACCCTTTGAATTATGTGGGGCTTGCCAAGGTTTCGTTTTACAATGGCGAAAACGCCAAGGCTGAAGAACTCAGGGTTAAAGCTAAAGGACTGCTTCCTCCTTATAAGAAGGTAACCAAAATTGCCAATCCCAAGGACTATGCTTATACTCTGGCCAAGATAGCCGAATCATACATCCGTTTTGAGCAGGTTGATACCAGCAAGGCATTGCCTTTCATCAGGCAGGCACTGCAGATCGATCCAAGGAACAGTGAGGTTTATATCATTGCAGGTGATATCTATATACTGGTCAACGACGGTTCAAAAGCTATCAAGAACTACAACCTGGCACAGGACTGGGATCTGAAATCCCCTACTGCCAACATGAAAATCGGTAGCATATATGTCAAGGGCCGTAACCTTATGGCCGCCATTCCCTTCTATGAGCAGGCAATCGCACTTGACCAGAACTATGCACCGGCATACCGCGAGCTTGGCCAGCTTTACTCTATGGCGGGAAAGTTCAAAGAATCAAAAAAATACTTTGAAAAATACCTTGAACTTACCCAGGGAAATATTCCTGCCAAGATCAGGTATGTGAACGCGCTGTTCTATGCAAAAGAGTATGAAGAGGTGATCAAGAATGTGGAAGAGATCTTTGCGATTGATGACTCAAGGACATACATGAACCGTATTGCCGGTTACTCAGCCTATGAAGAAGGGAATTACGAACAGGCTCAGAAATATATGGATAAACTCTTTGCTTCTCTCGATCCGGAACGTTTAATCAAAAAAGACTATATCTATTATGCCAGGATCAATGCAAGGAAAAACCAGAACTATCCCAAACTGATGATTGAGACTGACAATGATGAGGGTGACCTCGCAACGATGCAGTCGAGGAATAATACGCTTAAGCCAGGTGCTGAGAAGACGAAGATTTTAGCCGATATTGAAGCTCTGAAAGCAAAGTTAACCAATTCAAAGGCAAAGATTGCAAAGGCGGAAGCTGAGATTGACAAGGCTGTTGAAGCATATGAAAAGGCTGCCTACTTTGGAGATGAAGATCTCACCATGATATATGAAAAAGGTACCGTGCAGTATGCTGCCCACAGGTATAAGGATGCAGCAGCAACGTGGTCGCGCCTTCTTGATAAAGGCAGAGACAGCGAAAGTGATTTCATCCAGGTCGGAAGAGCTTATTACCAGGCTAAGGATTTTGACCATGCCGATGCAATCTTTAATAAAATGGTAGCCAAATATCCTGATAACCTGCAGGGATACCTCTGGATCGCCAATACTGCATCTGCAAAGGATCCCGATTCAGAGCTTGGCCTCGCAAGACCCAAGTTTTTGACTCTGCTAAAGAAAGCATCAGTTGACTCTGTGAAGAACGTAAATGAGATTTTTGATGCAATCAGATTCCTGGGATATGACGCTCTTCAGAATAAGAAATACGATGAGGCAAGGTCATACTACAACAGGATGATGAATCTCGCCCCTAACAATAATGATTATAAGATCAAGGCGCACAGTTCCCTCAGCACGATGTTAATCACAATGGGTGATTATCCCAGGGCTATTGAGGAAAACAACAGGATACTTGCAATTGACCCTTCCAATGAGAATGCCAAAGCAACAATAACATATATCCAGGCTGCTCAGAAGAATGCAATTCCAAAAGCTCATCCGAATGAGATCACCGGTGTCATAAGTGATGCATCAGGTACGCCTATACCGGGCGCATCTGTAAGGGTTAAGGATACAGCTGCCGAAGCATGGACCAACGCCAAGGGCGAGTACAAGTTCGTGATGCCGGAAGCTTCAGAGATACTTGTTATAAGCGCCAAGGGCTTCAAGAGCATTGAGGTTACGGTAACAAAGAAGAGAGTATATAATGCATCTCTGGAAAGATAAACACAGAGGAGAAATTTGCCTTTATTTATATGTAATTAATTGAACCTATTGTAAAAGAACGAGAGAATAATTATTTTTGTCATCTGTTCACTAAACCAACTAAAGAATACTAAAATGAGTAAAAATTCCAAATCGTCCAGCGGACTGTTGCAGTCGATTTTTGCACCTCTAGTAATTGTTATTGCGTTCATTGTTGCTTACATTATCTTCACGAAAGTCTTTGGTAATCCGGTAAACTTTGAAGGTGGCAATAATAAAGGACATCCACTTCAGGGTAACCTTCTTGGATTGTTGTACAGGGGTGGTATTATTGTCCCCGTGCTTCTGACAGTCATTATCACGCTTATAGTGTTTGTATGCGAAAGAGCCATTACTCTTTCAAGAGTAAAAGGAAAGTCCAGACTTAATGTATTTGTCGCCAATCTTCAGCAGATGCTTGCAGAAGACAGGATTGAAGACGCTATTGCTGCATGTGACAAGCAGAAGGGTTCGCTTGCCAACGTTATGAAAGCAGGTCTTTCGCGCTATCGCGCCCTGGAGAGTGACAAGGAACTTGAAAAAGACCAGAAGATCACCTCGATGAAACAGGCAATTGAAGAGGCAACAGCTCTTGAGCTTCCTGTCCTCTCAAGGAATATGGTTTTTCTTTCAACCATCGCTTCCATCTCGGTGCTTATCGGTCTTATTGGTACAGTTCTCGGAATGATCCGGGCATTTGCAGCTCTTGCACAGTCAGGCGCTCCTGATGCACTGGCCCTTTCAACGGGTATATCCGAAGCCCTTGTCAATACTGCATTCGGTATCACAGGCTCGACCCTTGCTATTATTTTCTTTAACATGTTCTCGACACAGATTGACAATTATGTCTTCAAAATCGACGAAGCAGGCTTCAGCCTGACTCAGACTTTTGCTGCATCAGTGAGAAAATAATTCGCCAAATTTATTCTTTTGGTTAAAAAAGAAAGGATTTAAAACATGCCAAAGATTAAACTAGCGACCAAATCACCCCGCATCGACATGACGCCGATGGTTGACCTGTTTACGCTGCTGCTTACCTTCTTCATTCTTACAGCAACGTTCAGGCCCCAGGAAGCTGCTCCTGTTGACACTCCTTTTTCTGTATCGGAAAAACCGATGATGGACGCCAACGTTATGACAGTTCTCATCGCGAAAGACAACCGGGTATTTTTCAATGTCGACAACGGACCTGATACCATTCTGAAATTCAGGCCGAAGATCCTTGCCGAAATGGGCAAGCGATACAACATTGAATTTACCCAGGATGAGCTGCGAAAGTTCGAAAAGAGCGGTACATCAGTCGGCGTACCCATACAGGATATGAAAGCTTACCTTGCTGCCAAAAACTCAGATGAGAGGATAGCCCTTGAAAAGGGTGTTCCCATCGATTCTGCTGACAATCAGCTTGCATTATGGATACTCTTTGCACGCCAGGTAAACCCTGCCGTTCAGACGATGATCAAAGGTGATGCAGACACTGATTTCCCTGTAATAAGGAAAGTACTTGATATTCTGCAGGATAAGAACGTGAACAGGTTTAACCTGATCACTAATCTTAGAGGCGCGGGAGAAATTATTGTAACTGAGGAAACAACCGAGTAAGATGGCAGAGATTATTCAAGAAGAAAAAGGCAAAGGCGGGAAGAAGAAACCGAAAAAAGGTGATGCCCATGTGGACATGACCCCAATGGTGGACCTTATGAGCTTGCTCATTACGTTCTTCATGCTCACTGCAGCTTTCAGCAAACCGAAGGTAATGGAAATCGTCCTCCCCGAGAAGATCAGGAAGGATGAAAAAGTTGAACCTCCGAAAATTGCCGAGAGCCGTACTCTGAATATTATCCTTGGTCCGGAAGACAAAGTCTACTGGTACCCCGGAAAAGCCGATCCGGCTGTCACCGTGCTCCAGGAGACCGACTTCAGCCCCACTGGAATTCGCCAGATACTGCTGGACAGAAACAGAGCCCTCTTCCGTAAGATTGACGATTTCGAACAGAAAGTTATAAGGGGAGAGATCGATATCAAGCAGGACTCCCTGGCGAATGCCATCAAACAGCTCAAGAAGGATGATGATACAGGACCAATCGTTCTTATCAAAGCTTACAAGACATCAAAGTATAAGAACTTTGTTGATATAATTGACGAGATGTCAATTGTAGGCATTGCCCGTTACACATTTACTGACATCACCTGGATAGAAGAGAACCTGGTCAATGCCGCCCTCGGGATTGCACCGGCTACTCCAACTCCGGCAAAATAGAAGGGAACTGATATGGCAAAAGAAAAGAAACATTACCCCAGCCTCGATGACATAGTCTTCGAAGGCAGGAATAAGGAATACGGTGCCTATGACCTTCGCAGGAAGTATTCCAGAACGATGACTATTTCATTGATCATTGGTCTGGTTATAGTTCTGGCAGCCGTGATTATACCTTACATCAAGGCCAGGAACATAGCACAGATTAAGATGAGGGATGCAAATGAGGTCATTGCTGAAATGGCTAATGACATCCAGCAGGAAGAAGCAGCACCGCCTCCACCACCACCACCCCCGCCACCGTCAGAACAGCAGACTGTTGTTAAGTATGTGGCTCCGGTTGTAGTTGACTCTGTCAAACCTGAAGATCGAGTCAAGTTTATGACCGCTGATGACGTGTCCGAGACTGTTGTTGATGCAGAGGTTGTTGAGGTTGTTGAACTGGCTCAGGAAGAGGTTGAGTATGAAGCTCCGGCAGAAGTGTTTGTTGTGGTTGAAGAGATGCCTTCGTTCCCGGGAGGGGATACGGAACTCTTCAAGTTCATTTACGACAACATCAAATATCCTGAGCTTGCCAAGGAGAACAATATCCAGGGCAAGGTTATACTCCGCTTCTGTGTGACTTACAAAGGCACTGTTGACCAGGTTTCTGTTGTCAGAGGCGTTGACCCGGCTCTCGATGATGAGGCTATGAGGGTTATCAAGCTCCTGCCGCTGTGGAAACCCGGCAAACAGGGCGGTAAACCCGTGAACGTCTGGTACAGCGTTCCGATCAGCTTCCAGCTTAAGTAAACCAAAACTCTGAAAATAAAAAAGGTGTCTCAAACAGGACACCTTTTTTTGTACCGGCACCTGATGTTATGGTCTAAGCAATGAGTTTATATACCGGTCTGCCAGAGGGGTCTTGTCAGTGCCCAGACCGCTTACAATCACTATCCGCTCACGCTGCTGAGCCATGTGAAGCATCCCGTTGAAGCCGTCTTCAAAAACATATTTAAAGATATCCTCACCCGGTGTGTAAGCATCGCCGGCCAGCCTGGCGGCCATCGCAGACGCTTCCTCAGAGCTTTTACAGTTGAATAAATAAACATCAAAACGGTCATTGTCAACTTCATATGAAGCCCTGAACGCACCACGAAGAAATTCATGCCCCAGTACGCTCTCCAGGATATAGGTTTCCTGATTCTTGACAAGCCCTTCGGAAGGATAAAGCTTCAGCAATGCCGGGAATTCATTTTTCCCGTCAATGCGGGCAGCAATAAGTCCTGCCAGTTCCTTCATCGACTCATTCACTTTTTTTGATTCGGATTGGGTCATAATTTTTATGTAGTAGCGATCCTTATAGAAGAAAACGACACCGTCTTCATTATAACCCTGTACGCCGACCTGTATAAAATCATATCCCGGCGATCGCTCCAGCGAATACATCCCGAATGCCATCGCATCATCTCCAAACCTGTATATCTCAGCCTTGATGGCTTTCTTCCCTTTCTTGTATTCTGTTATATTAAGATCAAGAAAACCAAGTGCAAGGTAGGCATCAGCAGCTCCGTCAATATAGTTCCAGAGATCATCAGGGGTATAAACAGGATATTCATTGACCGTCTTATACCCCTTCAGCTGGGGAAACAATCCCTCCTGTCCGTAAAGGCCTGAAAGGGATAAAACAGCAATGAAAATGGTTATTGTCGATTTGCGGATCATTTTTTTAATTTTGTTATTAAGCTATTAAGTCGCAGGGAACATTTCTCAGCCGGGTAATATCGGTGATTTTGTTTCTTAAGTTAAATCCTTTGACACATTCCGCCGAACACACATCGCAGCCGGTGCAGGGATCAGCTTCAACAGAAGTCAGTGACAGGAGCTCTGATGCCATCGGCAGGTTGCCATAACCGTAAGCATACATATAAGCACGCATTATTTCCGGGATGGGCAGACCGTTCCGGCAGCCCGGCAAACAGTTACTGCATGCATTGCAATAGAGGCCCTGATTCGCTCCGGCAGCAAGTAGCTCTTCCTTCTCTGCGGATGAAAGGGTAATATCAGTCATTACCTCCAGGTCGGCCGTAAGATGCTCAAACGCGGTTATTCCGGGAATGGTTGTGTGTATATTGGGATTGGAAAGAGCCCATTTCAGTGCTGCCCTGGTATTTACAGGCTTTGTCCTTTCCTTGTCAAGGAACCCACCTGCCATAGTTTTCATTGCAACAATGCCTATACCAGCGTCGGCTGCTGCCTGCAATGCGACTGTCCATTTCATCAAGGTATGTCTGTTTAAAGTTATAGGCAGTAAGTACAACATCCCATATGCCATCTTCTGCCATCGCCTTCATGATGACAGGCTCATTCTTGTGGGTGGAGACGCCGATGAACCTTACTTTTCCCTTCCTTTTAAGATCAAGCATCGCGTCCACTATCTCCTTATGTCTCAACACATCAAGGCTGTCAATTCCATGCATATAAAGAATATCCACATAGCTCATCTTCAGTCTTGAAAGACTGATCTCAAATCTTGACAGGAAGTCCGCGGCAGTGGTCTCAGCTGAAGGTTTCCCGGTCTGACGATCCACACCTGCCGGGCCGATTTTTGTAGCAATAATAAATGAATCCCGTGGTACGTCGGTAAAGAAATTGCCGAGCATCTCTTCGTTCCGGCCGTTCTGATAACCATGAGCGGTGTCGAACATTTTTATGCCGCCGTCGTAAGCCGCTTTAACAAGGCCACTGTTATCAGATCTCATGACCCCGAAGCTGACAACCGGGAGTTTCAGATCCTGTTTTGCCCAGTGTCCTGTAAATGATCTCATTACCTTCGGGTGAGGTGGCTGCCAGGACTGTTTTATCAATAACTGCAAGTCCTGCAGCTCCTGCAAGACCTGATCTGAGAAAGGTTCTTCGTTTCATCGGGTTTACATGTCTTTATAGTTCAAAGTACCAGAGCCAATATACAAATATTTTGTATTATTTTAGTGGTGCTGTCTGGCAGCATAAAAAATCGCAATCAGTTATGAGCCGTTACATTCACAACCTGATTTTAAAAGGGGAAGGGATGAATCTTGACTTCAAGTACTGTATTTCCGATCCGCAGAAGATAGCCCGCTACTCTCTCTGCTTTTTCGAACAGTGAGGGTGGCAAGCTGCTTATCGGGGTAAGGGATAACGGTTCACTTGCCGGGGTGAGGTCAGATGAGGAATACTATATGATTGACTCAGCGGCCAAACTGTACTGCAACCCTGAGGTTAAGATCAGGACCAGTACCCACACCGTCAACGGCAAGCAAATACTTGAGGTGGATGTTCCAAGAAGTGCAACAATCCCGGTAAAAGCCAAGGATGAGGAAGGAAGATGGAAAGCATATTTCAGGCAGGGCGATCAGAATTTCATGGCTGACAGGGTTATCCAGCAGGTATGGAGAAGAAGAGGCAGTAACCGTGGTCTTCTGTTAAGGTTCGATGAAAAAGAGAACCTTCTTTTAAATCATCTGCGTGGGGGAGAACAGATCACTGTTGCTGGCCTTCCGCAAAATGGCAGGAATAAACAGCAAAACAGCTGAAAAGATACTGAGTGATTTTATTCTCTGCGGGATTATTGTCTGTGCGGCGAGTGAGAAAGGGCTCTTTTACCGGCTGAGTGAAGAATTCGGGGCTGGGAAATAAAATACTCATTCGGCTTTCAGCCCGACGACAAGGATATCATCCACCTGGGGTGACGATCCCTTCCAGCTCATCAACCGCTCCTCGAGTATCTCCTTCTGCTTGCTCATCGGGTAACTCTGTATATCAAGGATCAGCTTCTTGAAATTCCTTTTCATGAACTTCTTTCCTGTGTTACCGTTGAACTGGTCTATATATCCGTCGGTGAAAAGGTAATATGATATATCCTTCTCAAGCTTCCATTCCGTCTAGGTAAATTCCTTGTCCATCTTTGCCGAGATGCCTACAGGCATCATGTTTGCGTCAATGGTCTCGAGAAGGTACTTGCCGTTTGATAAAGCACCATCCTCCATCTCCATCTCACCGCTTGCCCACTTTAGGATCTCGTCATCTTTCATTACCCTTACTTTAAAGCAGGGTATATATGCGCCGCAGAACTCCGCTGTACTGTTTTTATAATCTATAACCATCAGTGCCAGGTCCATGGAATCTTTTTGTTCATCCGTCTCTCCCGGCTGTTTCAGTGAAGAGACTACCTGCCTGCGGAGTTCACTCGAGTATGGTGGCGGCCTTTGCGTAAAGGCCATTCTGTTGACAATCTCATCAAGGAGAGATATTCCAAGAAGACTCATAAATGCCCCGGGTACACCATGACCGGTGCAGTCAGCCACCACTACAAACAATCTGTCACTCCTGCGGGCCATCCAGTAAAAGTCGCCGCTGACAATATCGCGTGGTTTGAAGAAAATGAAATAGTTTGAGGTAACATCGGCCATCAGCTTTTCTGACGGCAGCAGAGCGCAGCTGTATCCGGCTTGCATAGCGGACACTCGCTTCAAGTTCTTCCTTCTGCCTGACTCACTACCGCACTATTCTCCTTCACACAGGTTTTCAAGATGTGATTTTTCCCTGTTTAAGCGCCGTGGTGAAAAATTTTAATAGTGTAGTAGATGAACAGACACCAAACAGCAAATAAAGCAAGCAGTGCAGGTAAGGTTGCATATAATGGTTTCTTCACCTGCAAACCTGTAACTGGTCTCTTCGCTGTCAAGGCCTGTAAGGGTTTTGGCTATAAGCCTGAATTTGTAATTCTCCTGAAGGAAGGTTGGTGAAGTCCTTGAAATTGCGCTTCTCCCATTTTGACCAGTCGCTGGTCATATCCTTCAAGCATATACCTGTATTCCGTCTTATCCTCACCCACATAAGAGGTTGTTGTCCAGCTAAAGGAGATATCGCTGGCGGAATGTTTCAGAGAAGGTACATTCCCTTCAGGTTGCACCCCTGACGGGATCCTTATGCCCTCAGGCGTTGATGTATAAAACAATCCCTTAAGAAGGACCTTGTCACCTCCTGCCGTGATATCCGTAAAGAATGGTGCTGAATGATCCGTAGCTGTATCCCAGCTTCGATTTATCGATAACAAATATGCTGCGCCCTCTTGCCAGCCATATATTATTATTGATATAGTCAATGGACGCTGTGGAAATGTCAGGAAGGAAATCGAACTGTTTTCTGAAAATGACATGTCCCTGCCGTGTTGGTGTGACCAGTGCAAAAAAGTGGTGAGAATCATAACCGGATACACAGATGTCACCCTCAGGTGTCTTGAATACTTTGTCAATAAAGACATTACTGAATGTATCACCAATAAGCTCGTCGTCCTTCTCAAACCGGTCTGTTCCGGGATTATAGCAAAAGATCCCCCTTCCGGTGCTGACATACAGTTTATTATCGATGGTGACCACATGGTTGAGTGTATCGCAGTCCAGTCCTTTTGACCTGTCATAGATGATCCAGGTCGTATCTGAAGGAGTACAGAGCAGCCGGTACAAAGAGGATGGTCCGCTGATCAGCACCCACCAGTCGTTTTCAGAGGACTGTTCAATTGCCATAATAGTGCCACGCGCCACATTTCTGTTGCTCCTATTGACTACATCCCACTCACCTGATGTAATTTCTGAGAGTCATGATGGTTCCCTCGGTTGATCCGGCGAGCAAAGCTGGACGGGTCATACATGTCAGCCTTTATTGCTGTGAAATGCTCCCTTGTCAAGAAAACTATTAACATACCCCATTGAATCCATCTGATACAATCCCGTTTTCTGTAGCTGCAACAGCACATGCTCATCTTCACCGTAATTGTATCGAGATCAAATATCTGTAAATCCAGGCCCTCAACCCTTGTAAACTGTACCCTGCCCGAATCATTGACGCTGTACCCGAAAAGACCGTTGTTGTCCGAGAC
Organism: uncultured Bacteroidales bacterium; assembly: GCA_963730615.1. Lineage (GTDB taxonomy): Bacteria > Bacteroidota > Bacteroidia > Bacteroidales > VadinHA17 > SR-FBR-E99. The sequence continues at coordinate 597,884 of CAVSSR010000006.1, forward strand.
AAAGGCAGAGCCGTTATATTCCCTGATATCAGCGATAGTTGTTCTGATCCCGGTCTCAATGCCGAATTCGGATACCGGGAGGGACACATATGCCCTGTTTATATATCCCATTGTACAGAACCACAGCTGCGAGTTGGAAGCATAGTCGCAGTACATGGCTGTAACCGTGGATTCCTGAATTCCGGTTGTCTTTGTGGATACCTGCTGAAGGAGTGTGCCATCGTGACTGAAAATGTAAACGCCCTCCCCGCCTGCCATGCCAACTGCAAATCTGTTATCCGGAATATTTACGGCACCGGAAATGGAATTTTTCCTGAGACTGTTATTGATAACTGCAGGGACAAGGTCATTCTTCAGTTCCCCGGTTCTCATATTGAACAGAAATATGCCGTTTCTGGCTGTTGCAATTATCATGCTTTCCCTGTCAAATGGAAGAAGGGCAACCACGCGTCTCATTCTTAACTTGTTACCACCGGGTATCTGTATCAGTTTTCCTTCAGTATATTCAAACAACCCCTCCCTGTCATCAGCGATGATGACCCTGCCTTCCATGACAAGGATAGTACCTGCATTGTTCAGGTTAAAATCATTGCCCATATCAATGAAGGTCAGTGAATCTTCATTCAAGGTCATAGAGAAAAAGTTTCTTCCTGTCGGTAAAGAAGACTGTGCTGCTGTCAGTGCCGATTGAAGATATCATTTTAATCTCGCTGTCTGACCTCCGGATCAGTGAAGCGGTCAGCAAGTGAGCGGAAGAGGGGTACACCTCTGTCATCAGGCTGGATAAAACCAAAATCTCTCTCGCCACCGACATACACGATGCCTCTGTAGTCCGCTGCAAGGGCATTTACGCGCTGTTCGCTTCCCATCTTGATGAGGTCCCATCCGAGGCCGTCATATGTCACTATTCCCTTTGCCTGGTTTCCGAAATACATAACACCACGCTTATCCATCGTGATACTCCAGTTCTGGAGATCACCGGGAATTTCCATGGCATCATACCATGTGACAACAGGCGCACCGGTCCTGTTGACCTGCGAGTTGACTACAATTGAAAAGAAAAGCAGAAATACAGAAAGAAGCAGTCCGTTCCTCATTCCCATTCAGATTACCCCCGTTTAAAGTGATAAATATACGAATTCATTTGATAAAAGAAGTCGTTGGTCAATTTGGCATTCTATTTGAGACATTTTTAATTATCTTGGCGTTTGGTAATGAGGGTAATGAGAGTAAATCATAAAGGGGTAGTCCTGCTGACTGCAGGACTTATGGTTTTGTGCCAGTTACAGGCACAGTTCACTGCCGGTGACGCGACTGATCAACCGTACGAATCAGATGCCGGCGTGTCACGTCATCCTGATGCCATATCATACCGTGGCCATACACCACGTCTCAGGAAAATCGATGACCCGTCAGGCGAATACTGCAGCATAGTCCTTCCCGGACATCATTACACTTCGGAGACCGGGAAACCTGAATTGCCCGTTTACAGCCGCCTGGTGGAAGTACCTCAGGGAATGAAAGTAAAAGTTGTTCTCTCAGGTATTCTTGTCAGCAAGATCAGGTTTGCTGAACAGGGTCTTGGTGATGCCCAGATATATCCATCGCAACCAGCCAGAACAAAAAATGAGGCTCAGGATCAAAAAGTGGTTGTCAAGGACAGAAAAACATACGAATTTAAAGGCACCATCAGTCATGACACTGTAGTCATTAGTACTGTGGGCACTTTCCGGGGTCATGAGTTGGTTAACATTGCCATATATCCGGCATTCTATGACCCCACCGGCGGCTATGTCGATCTCATCTCGTCAATGAATGTAAACATCAGTTACATACCGTCGGACACCAAGGGTATCTCTGAGAGCACCGATACTGATGATAAAGGCGGTTATTCCTCTGACTCATTTATAACCGGTTATACCGACCAGCCGGTAAACATGATTATTGTTGCGGATTCAATATTCATCAGGCAGCTCCAGCCCCTGATACGGTGGAAGCTGCTCAAGGGTATCAAGACAACCGTAATATATAAAAGAGCCGGGCCGGCTGATACCGTCTATTCAGATCTTAAGGCCAGGATCTCCACCGCCTATACCAGTATGCTGGCTAACGGCAATCCGCCGCAGTACCTGCTTATCGTGGGTGACCCCGCGCTTATTCCGACAGTACGCGGTATTTCAAACGTGACGGATCTTTATTACGGGGAATTTGACGGTGAAGGCGACTATATCCCTGAGCTCTTCATCGGGAGGCTGCCCGTTTCTGACACTACCCAGCTGAAGGCAGTTGTTAAAAAGATCATTGATTATGAAACTTTAAACTATGCCCCGGGAAATAATTTCTGGGCAGGAGCCTTGGTCACGGCAGGAAACGCACCGGGATTTGAGAACTACATGAACGGACAGGTTGGCTATATATATAATAATTACCTGAGTAAGGAAGCCTCCCTGAATGCCTACAGGTGGAAATATCCTGAATCTGCGGTGAAGGATGACTCTCTTAAATTGCTGTTCAACCAGGGTCTCAGTATCCTGAACTATACCGGGCACGGGGAAGCATCAGGCTTCAGTGATCCGGTGTTCAAGGTTCCGACACGTCAGTGAGCTGACCAATAAAAATGAGTACCCACTGATAATTGCAAATGCATGCCGCACGGCACAGATAAATGTTGCTTCATGTTTCGGTACCGCAATGGTAAATGCACTCGAAAAGGGTGCGGTTGGATATATAGGATGTACAAATGACTCATACTGGGTAGAGGATTTTTTCTGGGCTGTCGGACCCGGTACCCCGGGAACTGATGTCACCTATGAGAATACCGGTGCCGGTGCTTTTGACAGGCTCTTTCACACCCACGGTGAGCTTCCCGGAGAGTGGTATTATACAATGGGACAGATCAACTTTGCCGGTAACATGGCAGTCTCAGCCAGCACCAGCCAGAGGAAGAAGTATTACTGGGAGACATATATGCTCCTTGGTGACCCGTCAATGACTCCACTTATTGGCAGGCCGGACACCTTTAATATTGAACTGCCTGATACCGTTCCGCAGTTCCTTAATACACTCAGCTTCTTTACCACACCTTTTGCATATGCGGCTTTGTCTGACTTCGACACCCTGTGGGATGCAAAGTTCGTGAGCCCTTCAGGAGCCATCTCCCTTAAAATACCGACAGGAGTGAAAGATTCATGCCTGCTGATTATTACCGGGCAGAATATGGTTCCTTACCACAAGGTCATCCACTTCGGACCAGTTGCCGGTTCTTTCATTACGGTCAAGGATATAGTATTCGACGATTCCGATGGTAACAACAACGGTGCACCGGATTACGGAGAAAGGATCAGGCTTAAAATAACTGTCAGAAACCTCGGACAGGGAGCATCATCGGGTCTGAGTGCAGACATTTCTGTTCTTTCAGGCCAGATAACGCTTGAAAACAGCTCGGCTATGATCGGAGCCCTGGCTCCGGGAGCATCATATACGATTAATACTCTATACTTCAATGTCTCTGACGATGTAACGGATGGCGAACTTGCATCCCTGTTGCTCAGCCTGAGTGATATCAGGGATGATTATCTTTTCGGCATCGACATGATGCTTCGGGCACCTGAACTGAGGATAATATCCTCGGTGCATGATGATTCAATGACCGGCAATTCAAATTTCCTGCCAGACGCCGGTGAAACAATCATTCTGAATGTCAGGGTAAAGAACGAGGGATCATCAGCCACCAGCGGTATTGTATCGGTCACAAATCCGGGATCAGGAGCGTCCCTGCAAATTCCGGATATTGAGACGGGAATCCTTGAACCGGGCGCAGAAAAAGTTCTGGGTTTTGAGGTAACTATTTCAGACCAGGCACTGCCGGGTACAATAATTCCTTACGATGTAAAATTCGTCTGCGGCAAATATGAGACACAGGGAAGATGGTTCATCAGCACCGGTAAAACACGCGAAACATGGGAATTTGAAAGGTTTGATGTCTTCCCGTGGATACAGAAGGAGGATTACCCATGGACGATCACCTCTTCAACATCATTCGAAAACGTTAAGTCGGCAAGATCAGGTATTATACCTAACAAGGCTGAATCGGTTCTCTCTATTTTTGTAAACAACCCTGTCAAAGACACGATATCATTCTTTTCACTTGTCTCATCGGAAGCCAACTATGATACATTGGTTTTCAGGGTTGACAGTGTCAACGTGTTTGAGCTTTCCGGTGACATTCCGTGGACTCAAAGACAGTCGGTGCTCAAGCCCGGAGTTCATTACCTCGAATGGGTCTACAAGAAGGACGTTTCACTAACCGGAGGACTGGACGCCGCATGGATTGATCAGGTTTCATTCCCTGATATTTCATTCCTTGAGGCCGATCTGAAGATAGATACTGTATTTCCTCCGCTTGCTGCTGAACAGCTTAACAGTATCACTGTGAAAGGCAGGGTTGTCAACCTGGGGAGAACAACCCTTACCAGCTTCCCGCTGGCATACAGGATAAATGAGTCAGAGCCTGTAAGCGAAACTTTCTTTCTGAAGATCGACCCGGGTGATACCGTCGATGTGTCCTTCACAAAGAAATGCATCCTCCTTGCTGACCACAGTTACCTTATCTATATTCTAAGCCAGTTGCCAGAAGACGGTTATGCAGGAAACGATACAGCACACACTTCTTTTATAAGATCAGATGCAGGACCTGACCTGACTGAAGAATCTGTCAGGTTGCTGCCCAATCCTTTCAGGGAAACGTTTATTCTTGAGATTGACGCAACGGATGCGGACAGGGCAGATATCTCACTCACGGACCTCTCCGGCAGGGTGGTTCTCAGATCTTCGGAAGGGCTTGTACCGGGTTCCAACAGGATTACCGTTGACGGCAGCCGGCTGGCAGGAGGGGCTTATATGTTAAGTGTTACAACAGGAAACAAGAGCTTTACCCGGAAGGTTGTTAAATTAAGATAAGGCAATAGAGAAGCGACTGTGAAGTCCCGACATGGTATGTCGGGACAGGGAGCTGTCAGACTGCAGGGCAGCCAATAGTGAATTCAGATACTTTAGACTTTATGACCCTGGACATGAAAAACAAACCAACCCGTGAAGACGCCATAACGCTATTCAAAAAATACAACAAAACGGAAAGTCTGTATAAGCATGCACTTTCAGTGGAGGCAGTGATGAGATTTATGGCCCGCAAACACGGTGAAGATGAGGAAATGTGGGGTGTGATAGGCCTTGTTCACGATCTGGATTATGAGATGTACCCTGATCAGCATTGCAAAATGACTGAAGTCATCATGAGGGAAGAGGGTTGGCCTGAAGATTACATCAGGGCTGTTATAAGTCACGGTTATGGCATCTGCTCCGATGCTGAGCCGCTGACTCTGCTTGAGAAGACCCTCTTTGCCATCGATGAACTGACAGGACTGGTCACCACCAGCGCACTCGTGAGGCCTTCGAAAAGTGTGCTTGACATGGAGGCAAGGTCAGTGCGTAAAAAATGGACCGACAAAAGATTTGCTGCCGGTGTCGACCGCAGTGTCATTGAAAGAGGAGCTGCAAACCTTGGTGTCGATCTGAATGACCTTATCTCAGACACGATAATGGGAATGCGCGAGGTGGCGGAAGAGATCGGCCTCAAAGGTAATCCCCAGCCATGAGATTTGCGATTTTCGATTTTCGATTTATTCGACAATCGCAAATCGACAAATCGCAAATAAAAAGGGCGTCCCCGAAATAAATCGGAGACGCCCTTAATTTATTCAGTCAGATTTACAGTTCCCTTATCTGGATGTTACGGTACCAGACATCATCGCCATGGTCCTGAACACCAATATAACCTTCTGCGGCAACGTTTGCCCAGTCCGGATTTAGTGACGGGAATTTGCTGCCAGCCACAAGCGCGTTCCATTCAGGAGTCCAAAGGTGATATTCAAGAACAGTAACTCCGTTCTGAATATGCCATACTGAGCCTTTGTAGACTTTAATCTCGGCAGTGTTCCATTCGCCTGCCGGTTTGGCATTCTGTGGGACGGCTGGGATCAGGTCATAAAGTGATCCGGCCTGACGGTTGCCATCCTTGCCTGCCTGAGCATCGGGGTGTCTTTCATTGTCAAGAACCTGCATTTCCGGCGCAGTCCTGTAAATTTCCCATCCCGGTACTTCCTGTGCAAGATAGAAAATACCGCTGTTTCCTCCTTCTGATATCTTCCATTCAAGCTTCAGGTGGAAGTTGGTGAATTTCTTATCATAAATAAGGTCACCTCCGCCACCGCCTGCTTCACCCCTGCCAGAGCCAATACAGTGCAGTGTACCGTCAACAATTTCCCACCCCTTCTCAGGAAATGCGGTCTTGTTATAACCTCGCCATCCCTGTGTTGAAGAACCGTCAAAGAGGGATGTCCAGACCTCAGTCCCGGCAGATTTTGTTTCAGAGGTTTTCATTTTTTTCCCTGAACCACAGGAAACGAAAGAAGCTGCAAGTACAAGTACAAACATCATTTTAATTACTTTCATAAAGTATAGGTTTTAAGTGATTGAATTACATTTATTTATCTTAAGCAGGCATTTCCGGAAGTGCCCATCCGGTGCGGTAGTTATGCTTAATCATCTCCTTTGCAAATTGCTTTGCATTAATCGGATCGGTAAATTTCCTGTCGAATGTCGGGTGACCGTCAGTGATGCTGAAATGATCTTCGACACATATCTTGATCTCTTCAGTGTCATTGATATTCGTGAACTCCATTTTTTCACCGTCCCATTCCAGCACCTTATTGAGCCCCTGAAGTCTGACTGCCAGAACACCCATTACCACCATTTCGTTAAACGGACCTGCTTCTGAGAAGTCTGATTTAGTCATCACCCTCGATTCAGGTGTCTCCTTGCATGCTCTTACCCAGTCCATTTCATGGCTTGTCGTGACCCGGCGTTCGGTCTTTGGTGAAGCGGGCACCCTGCCTGAGAGGAGCCACGGATCGCGGCCGTAGCATCCGCAGATAAGAACATCTTTTGTTCCGTAGAATATTGCGCCTCCGTCCGGGTCATAGGCTTTTCCGGCCGGCCATCCCTGCGGTTTCACAGGCTGAAGTCCGCCGTCATACCATATCACTTCCACCTCAGGATATTTGATTTTTGATTTCTTTGGTGCAACCCTCTCCGGAAATACCAGCTTGACCATCTGTGCATTGGGTGCACAGTCGGTAAGGAGGAGAGTTGAGCTTCCCTCTGCCCTCACCGGGTATCCCAGCTTTAGTCCCTTGAAGACGGGATGAAGAATATGGCATGCCATATCACCCAGGGCTCCTGTGCCAAAGTCCCACCAGCCTCTCCAGTTCCATGGCGTGTAGATACTGTGGTAAGGCCGTTTCGGGGCAGGACCGAGGAAGAGATCCCAGTCAAGAGTTTCAGGCACCCACTCACCTTTTGCCGGTCTGTTAAGACCCTGTGGCCATATGGGCCTGTCGGTGAATGTCTCTACCTTGTTCACATCCCCTATCTCACCGTTTTGTATCCATTCCATTATCAGGTTGACACCTTCACCTGAGGCACCCTGGTTCCCCATCTGTGTGGCAACCTTGTTCTTTGCAGCCAGTCTGGTCAGTAACCTTAACTCATAAACACTGTGTGTCAGAGGTTTCTGGAGGTAAACGTGCTTGCCCATGTTCATCGCCTGTGCAGCAGCAAGGGCATGAGAATGGTCTGCAGTCGCAATAATCACGGCGTCGATTGATTTGTCCATCTCATCGTACATCTTCCTGTAATCCCAGAATTTTTTGGCAGTGGGATAGGCATCGAAGACCCTTTGTGAGTAACCCCAGTCGACGTCGCACAAGGCGACGATGTTCTCTGAACCTGCAACGTTTCTTATGTTGGTGGCTCCTACGCCTCCAATTCCTATTCCCGCAATGTTCAGTTTATCGCTCGGGGCACGGTAGCCAAGGCCGCTGATAACATTGCTGGGCAAAATAGTAAGGCCGGCTATTGCAGCACCGGTGGTGCCCACAAATGACCTTCTTGTGAATTTTTTTGTTTCCTCTTTCATTTTACGGAAGGTTAATATTGTATTGAAACCTTAAAAGTATATAATTCATCCGTAAAATAAAACGCAGTAGCAATATTAAAATCCACCGGACTGTTCTTAAAAAACATTAAATTGCATAAAAGGCACCAGGATGAAAGAAGAACGGTATAATATTGATTTAAAAGAGACTACAAAGGCCGGAAAGATCCTGAGGATAATTCTTGGCGTCATCTGCCTCACAGCAACCGTCTGGTTCCTTTTCACTATCATTGGCACAGCAGCCTCAATCGCCACAGCGTGGATAGCCGTGGCGTTTCTTTTCTTTTTTTCACTCTGGCTGATTGGCTCAGGCCTGGGCGTCACCGACAGGTATATCACGGTGGGAGACGGCAGGATCATATTACGACAGGATTTTCTGAAACCTCCGGTTGTCTTTACGGCATCAACACTCAAATATATTGAATTCAAACCGCTGGCCCTGGAATTCCATACAGATGCAGGAAAGGTGACCTTAAGACTTGGAACCTACTATCCCGGACATACTGCAACCATCATGGAGGCAATTGAAAAGTTCTGTCTAATCAACGGCGTTAAAATCATAGGATTAGAACCTAAGGACAATAACCCTGAGTCATGAAGCTGATAACGGGTATGAAAGGCAGTATCGGGGGATTATTAGTAATCTATTTTAAAAGCTTCAGGTAATAATCGCGGCTTATCCTGATACTCTCCATAGGTGTATGGGTGAGGCAGTTATCCTGCTCCAGGAACCAGTATTTCATCCCTGCAGTTTTTGACTGGGCAATGATGGGCTTAAAATCAATGATGCCTTCACCAAGGGTCGCATCATGCAGTTCAGGACTCAGATCCTTCATGTGCCATACCTGAAAACGGCCGGGATATTTGCTGAAGTAAGCCAGCGGATCCTTGCCGGCGGCTGTTATCCATGCAAGGTCAAGCTCAAATGTCACCAGCTTGGGATCAGTATTCTCGACAAGTATTTCATAAGGGACCCTGCTATTCATCTCCTTGAACTCAATCTGGTGATTGTGAAACCCGAATATCAGACCCGCTTTTTTACACTTCTCTCCCACTTTGTTGAAATAATCTGCTGTCCTCTGGTAGCTGTCTGTTGAATTGCTCCACTCCTCCGGCAGGGAAGGAAGAAAAAGGTATTTAATTCCTGCCTCAGCTGTGTCTTCAATCATCTGGTCCTCTTTATCAGGCCTGATAGCGCTGTGAGTACTCAGCGGCACCATTCCCGACTTCTTCACAAGTTTCCCGTATTCTTTAGGCTTGAGACCGTAGAATTTTCTGTCGCCATAACCCGCTGCTTCAACCCAGTCATAGCCTATTGCAGCAGCCTCAGCCAGTGATGCGGCCGGGTCCTTGCCCATGGCATCGCGGATTGTATATAAAGCCAGACCTGTTTTTTTCGATTGCCTGGACGATGCTATTAATTCGTTGTTAATCAATGGAAATGCTGCCATTACAAGAGCTGATTGTCTTACGAAGTTTCTTCTTGTGGTCATAGTGGGCGATTAATAGGTTAGTTGTTCTCAAAAAAGTTCGCAGGCAATTTCAATTACCCGCGAATAGCAAAAATAGCATTAATTTTATAAGATGAAATGTTCCGGACTATGAAGCTGAGTAAAAAGCATGACAGCAGCGACAGAATGATCTGTCTCCTCTGCCCTCATTCATGTCACCTCGGGCCCGGAGAACGTGGATTATGCGGAGTAAGGGAAAATACCGGCAGTGATATCACTCTCACCACCTACGGAGTTATCTCTGGTTGTGCCCTTGATCCTGTCGAAAAAAAACCGCTTTATCATTTTTATCCCGGAAAACATATCATGTCCGTCGGCTCTTACGGCTGTAACATGAAATGCGATTTCTGCCAGAACTACCATATTTCACAGCATATCGAAAAGGAAGGCAATTATCATTTCTCGCCTGAAGAACTGGTTAGCCGTTCGCACAAGGCTCCGGATAATATAGGTATAGCCTTCACCTACAACGAACCTGTAATATGGTATGAGTACGTTATCGACTGCGCCAGGCTGGCATCATCAGAGGGTCTGAAAAGCGTGATGGTGACCAACGGGTATGTGAACCATGAGCCCCTGGCACATCTCATAGAGGTAATAGATGCATTTAATGTTGATCTGAAGGCTTTCGGGAATGAATTTTACCGAAAGTATACCGGGGCTGCTTTAAAACCCGTTATGGACACTATCCGGGATATTGCGTCTTCAGGAAAGCATCTTGAAATAACAACACTTATCCTGCCGGGGCTGAATGATTCTGTTGATTCGATGCGACAGGAAGCTGAATGGATCGCGGCCACTGCCGGCAGTCACGTTCCCTTACACCTTAGCCGTTATTTTCCAATGTATAAGCGTGATGACCCTCCCACCCCGGAGAGACAATACTGAGGCTGAAAGAAACAGCATCTGAATACCTCGACTATGTTTATACCGGAAATATGTCAGGGACTGATTCCGGTTCTGATACCGTTATGTCCCGGATGCCATTCCACAGTAATAAAACGGCACGGATACCATACTTCCCTTGCCGGTTTATCCGGTGAAGGGAGGTGCCTTAAATGCAATGAGATGATAGTAAAATGGATTTAGGAGGTTTCCCGGTTTCCTCTATTTTGATTTGGAAATCTCGCTCAGTTTTTCAAAGTAACCGTCAACTTTTTCAAGCAGATCCTTACTCACTGTCTTGTAATATGCCTTTACCAGTGCGGGATTGTCCTTACCGGCAGGATGATTGACCCTGTCAATGAATTCATTACGCATGGAAACAGCTTCCTCTATCAGATTCTGGACCTCATTCCGTTTTTCACCTGTATGGATACTGGTGAACAGAAAACAGTCTGAGATAAACTCAAAGAAAAGGAAGTCGATATCTTTTTTAAGGTTTTTTACGCTGGCCATGACTGTAGATTTTGTTGTAAAGATAAAAATTAATCTTCTTTCTTCCTTCTCTGATATTTGATTATACTGTCATCGGCAAGCTGACGGTAGATAATGATAAGCCGCTTTATGATGTCATTGTCGGTCGTGAAATGATGATTGTCAATGCTTTTCACAGGAAGAACCATAGGCGATGTTCCGGTAATAAATGCTGACTGAAAGTCATGTAACTCCGATGCTTTGACCGCTTTAAAGACAAGGTTGTATCCTTGCCTCCGGCAAATATCAATTACATATTTCCGTGTTATGCCTGAGAGCACCATACTGTCAGGAGCCGTGTACAATATTCCTTTCTCGTTCAACGAAGAACACGTTCGATCTGCTTCCCTCGGTGATAAATCCCTCTTTGTTAACCAGCAGGGCTTCGTAGGCTTTTTTCTTTACAAGTGCCTCATTCACTGACAGACGTAACCGGTTGTTCAGCAGCTTCACTGCGGGGTCAAAACGCTCGGCACGGTAGAATATCAAAGGGACGCCATCACGAACCGTTTCATCATCCGGATAAGAGGATGAAATATAACAGATATGCACTGAATACTCCTGTCCTGTAAACGAAACGGTGACCCTTACATTTATCTCCGTAAAGGTCTCCTGTCTGACCAGGGCATCAAGACCTTCGGTAATTAGTTCAGTGATATCATCCTTCAGATCATATCTTGTTGAAATTCCATCTTTAAGGCGTTTCATGTGATCATCGAAAAAGAGAGGAACTCCTTTCCTTGTTCTGATCACCTCATAGAAGGAGACTTCACCGCAGCCATCTCTTCTTCGGTGTTCGACGGGAAGGATATTGCCATCCAGAAAATAATATCTTACCGAAACATTCCATGGCAGTACTTGATAATGCAAATGTATGAATAAATCGGACCAGGCTTAAAAGTAATTATCTTCGTATTTTACTGCAGGAATGTACGCTATTGTTGACATAGAGACCACCGGAGGAAGCGCCAGGCTTGAGAGGATAACCGAAATAGCCGTTTACATACACGACGGGAAACGCATTGTCGACGAATACTCAACTCTTGTCAATCCTGAACGTAATATACCGTACTTCATCACTGCTCTTACAGGTATCAGCAATGAAATGGTCGAAGACGCCCCCAGGTTTTTTGAGGTTGCGAAGAAAGATTGTTGAGATCACTGAAGGAAATATTTTTGTAGCGCATAACGCACGCTTCGATTACTCATTCATAAGGCAGGAATTCAGCATGCTTGGTTACAATTTCAAGCGGCCGTTGCTTGATACAGTATCACTAAGCAGGAAGCTGCTGCCCGGGCACAAGTCATACAGCCTGGGCAACCTGTGCAAGGATCTGGGCATTGAGATCAGGGGCAGGCACAGGGCTTCGGGCGATGCACTGGCCACTGTCAGGCTGATGGAGCTTCTCCTGGAGAAAGACAGGGAACAGAACAATGGCGGTCTTGTCAAAAACCGCAAGGCATCAAAGCTGCATCCTGCACTCGATATGCAAAAGATAGCCGATTTGCCCGAAGAGCCGGGGATATATTACTTTCACAATGAATCCGGTGATATAATTTATGTCGGGAAAAGCCGCAATCTCTACCAGAGGGTTAACACCCATCTTTCAAACAACACCTCATCAAGAGAGATGGAGATGCGATCGATGATCGCTGACATAAGCTGGGAACGGACAGGGAGTGAGCTGGTGGCTCTTCTGCTTGAATCGGCCGAAATCAAGACCAGAAAACCGCTTTATAACAGGGCACAGCGCCGTACAGGGTTCCGCTGGGGTATCTACAGTTTTACGGATGAAAACGGATATATCAGGTTTGAGTACCGGAATGTAAAGGATGACGCCGTTCCCCTTGCTCTTTTCAGCTCCAAGGAAAATGTAAGAGCCAAGCTTGAGCAGGTTATCGGCGAATACAATCTTTGCCAGAAGTTATGCGGCATGTATGAAACAACAGGTCAGTGTTTCCACAGGCAGGTGAGCCTGTGCCGGGGAGCCTGCTGCGGAGAGGAAGAACCGGGAACATACAATGAAAGAGCCCTGCAGGCCATTGATGAATTTGTCTTCAGGGAAAGAAATTTCTTCATTATTGACCATGGCAGAGACAGTGAAGAGAGATCAGCTGTCAAGATCGTAAACGGCAAGTATGCCGGTTACGGTTATTTTAATATCAATGATATGGGATTTGGATTAACCGCAATACACGATTGTATAAGAAATGCAAGTGATAACCGTGACATCCAGGTAATCATCAAGGGTTATCTTAAGAATCACCGTGTGGAGAAAATTATTGATTTCTGAAAGGACCGGCAACAATTGTTTTCTTAATATATTTGTTTAACCTACACAATCGAGGGACAAATGTCACTTTTTACACGTACAACAAAAGAACTTACGGTCAAGATCGATGAGTTTTTTGACTCTGTTGAGATCGGTATACTGATCTTCAAGGAAGGAGTTAAAGCTTATGTCAACGGAGACCATGATGCATTTCAGAATCATCTGAAGAGGATCGATGAGATTGAGAATAAGGCAGACAAGCTTCAGAGGAGCATTGAGAATGACATGATGGTACATTCGATACTGCCGCAGCAGAGGAGTGAGATTGTGAAGCTGCTGTGGCAGCTTGATGAGATCCTCGATACTGCCAAGAGTACGCTGAATGAATTTTACATTGAGATGCCCCATATACCACATTCACTGGCACAGGATTTCACCTCCCTGGCTGAGGTGTCGGGCAATGCGGCAGAGGAGCTGATGCCTGCAGCCCGGGCTTTTTTCAGGGAGCCACATGTTGTAAGGGAGAAGCTTATAAAGGTATATTTCTTTGAACGTGAGACTGATAAGGCAGCTTTTCAGATGAAGAAAAAGGTATTTCATGAGATGAATGATCTGTCACTGGCGGAAAAGGCTCATATACGTTACATAACCCATCATATTGAAAGCATCTCCGACACCGCGCAGGATGCGGCAGATCTTCTTGCATCCCTGGCCATCAGGCAAATGCTCTGATTTATGATCATACTGTTTATTTCGAGCGGACTTTTTCTCGGATGGACCCTTGGAGCCAACGATGCTGCCAATATCTTCGGATCAGCTGTTGGCTCAAGGATGCTCTCCTTCACCAGGGCTGCCGTTATTGCTTCGGTATTTGTCATCCTGGGGGCCGTGGTACAGGGGGCAGGTGCTTCCGGCACTCTCGACCGCCTCGGATCAGTAAATACAATCGGAGGCGCATTCACGGTTGCCCTGGCTGCAGGGGTGACTGTCTATTTCATGACTAAAGCAGGACTGCCGGTATCGACCACACAGGCGATTGTTGGTGCCATCGTCGGATGGAACTTTTTTACCGACAACGCAGGTTGACACAAAAGTCGCTGATACAGATACGTCACCACCTGGGTGACAGGCCCGGTTCTCGGTGCTCTTTTCGCTTATGCGCTCTATCATCTCGTAAGGATCACCAGGAAAAGAATCAAGATACACCTGCTGCAATATGAATCTTATATCAGGACCGGATTAATGATTGTCGGGGCATTCGGGGCATACAGTCTCGGGGCCAATAATATTGCCAACGTGATGGGGGTGTTTGTGCCCAGCATTTCTCTCGGCGATGCAGACTTTGGCATTTTCATCCTCACCGGTGCACAGCAGCTTTTCTTCCTTGGCGGTATCGCCATCGCAGCAGGCATACTTACCTACTCAAAAAAGGTAATGCAGACTGTTGGCAGCAACCTGCTTGAACTTACATCCGAAGCCGCTTTTGTGGTTGTTCTCTCTCAGGCACTGGTGCTGTTCATTTTCTCATCATCCTCGCTTTCCGGTCTGATGGTAAGGATCGGCCTGCCTGCAATTCCGCTTGTACCCGTATCAAGTACTCAGGTAGTAGTAGGTTCAGTAATAGGCATCGGCCTTTACAAGGGGGTAAGAAACATAAATATGAAGGTACTGGGCAGTATCGCCTCAGGCTGGATAACAACACCTGTGGCAGCAGGGCTTCTCTCATTCGTTCTTCTTTTCTTCGTAAAGAACCTGTTCGGGATCGATGTGGGTCATTCGGTACGACCTTCTGCAGGCATTGCCGGAGAAATGAACGTTGCACAGATAATAAAATACAGCATCGTTATTTTGCTTGTCATAACAGCTGCCTACCTCGTTTATCTTCTGCTTGCAGAGAAGAAAAAAACCGACCGGTTAAATAAGAAATATTATTAATTGCGAGGTTGTATCAATAAGAAGATAGCGTCTCAAAAGTCACCTCCTCCCCCACACTCCTGACGCTTCGGTCAGGATTTTCAATTTGGTCGGGGTACTCCTCCCCGTTCCGCCTGGCGGCGTCTCGGGGCAGGCTCTTATTAAGGAGGAGAAAGCTAATATATTTAATACCAAGTATTTCCCCTCCTTTTTCAAGGGGACCGACCGTAAAGAAATTGCCCAGTGGGCAATTTTAGGGAGGAGACAGCTTGAAGCGGAGCCTGCCCGATGGAATCGGGACGGGGTGGTAAAACGATTTTTGAAACAGCCTCTATATGCTAATTCAGGAAAGAATATTTCTTCCCGTACTCCATCATCTGGCCAAGGAAGTCTGAGCAATATTCGACCTTTACATCAGTAATTTTACCCTGTGCGTCAACAACCGGCACCAGGACAGGATTGACGAAACCGCTGTAAGGCGCCATATTCAGCTTTTCATACCGTGCCAAGTATCTCGGCATGGAGCGCAGGATCAATCTTCACTCCGTAGTTTTCGATAATGTTCTTCCCTGCTTCAAAATCACCCTCCGACTTTATGCGCTGGACCTCCTTAAGCATCTCGCCGAAGAGAACCCTGAGCTTATCATAATCATTGACCTTCACAAAGGTCTTCCCATTGCGTGACACCATCTCAATGACATTGTCCTGCCTTCCTTTCTCAAATACCCAGTGGGCAATGGCTGAACGGTTTCTCATGTGAGCCTGTTCAATATCCTTGCCTGGCTTTATCCTCACTATCTGGGTGATAAGACCGTTACGGATATAACTGTCGTACATAGCTTTTGCCGGCTCATCTGACTGAATAAGTCCGATTTCAATCATTTTAGGATCCATCATATAATAAAGAGCGAAAAGATCAGCTCTTGCCTCCTCAAGCGGCGAGGCATAGTTTTTCAGGGCGTTGGGATCGGTTCCAGGAGCGAGTTTCCCGCTGGCATGACCTATGCACTCATGCATATCCGTATGAAGGGCATCAGATACAGAACCATACTTAACTGCCCTGTCAATCTCCGCCTGGTCAAAGGCAAATTCTTCAAGGAAACCGCTGCCTCTCGACACAATATCCTTTGCATCAGTGATATTTGCCAGGGTGACCGATTTGGATCCTGCTTCGGTCCTGATCCAGTTCGAGTTGGGGAGGTTGATTCCAAGCGGAGAGGCAGGGAAGCAGTCGCCACCAAGCATTGCAACATTAATCACGCTTGCTGCTACGCCCGTCACCTTTTCCTTTCGGTACTGAGGATCAACAGGTGAGTTATCCTCAAACCACTGCGCATTCTCAGTGATAATGGAAGTGCGTTTGGATGCTTCAATATCCTTATAATCGACTACCGACTCCCAGGTGGCCTTCATCCCCAGCGGATCTCCGTAAGTCTCAATAAATCCGTTTATATAGTCAACTGAAAGACCAGTGTTGCCTGCCCACAAAACATTGTAATCATCCCAGGTTTTGAGATTTCCTGTCTTATAATAGTCAATCAGCAGTTCAAGTTCCTTTTTCTGGCTTTCGCTGAGAGCGACATCCCTGGCTTTCTCAAGCCATGAAATTATCCTGTCGATAGCCGGACCGTAGAGACCGCCGCTCTTGTAAGGTACCTCCGTTATCTTCCCGTCAGTCTTCACAACCTTTGTATTCAGTCCCCAGGAGACAGGCCTGGGATCAGCCGGGTCAGCAATGGCAGCATAATACCTTTCCACTTCCGCCTGCGTCACACCTTCGTAAAAATTATTTGCCGATGAAGTTATCATGTCTGTACCCTCCGTCTGGTCTAACCTTTTGGCGTAAAGGGCAGGATCAAAGATCACTGGAGTAAGCAACGTAATCAGCTCACCGGGCTTCTGACCGTCCTTCAGGGGAAGAAGCGACGCGTCACTGCCGCTCACCAGAGTTGCGAAATACTCTTCTGAAAAACCCGGGATAAACTTATCATTCGAATAATGATGGTGAATACCGTTGGCGAAAAAGACTCTCTTTGCCCATATTATAAATGAGGAATATTCTTTTGCCTGTTTGTCTCCGCCGTACGAGGCAATGATTGCCTCTATGGTCTTTCTTATGACAAGATTGTACTTGAAATTCTGGTCCCACAGAATATCCCTGCCGCAGAGTGCAGCCTCAGACAGATAATATATGAATTCCTTCTCTCCGGCTGTAAGTTGCTCAAAACCCGGAAGACGGTACTTAAGGACACTGATATCTTCAAACCTGTCAACCTGGTAAGTGAATTCATCTGCTTTGGCAGCCTCTTTCCCGGTCTGCCCGCATGAGGTAAAAAGCGCAATTCCCATAGCTGCAATTGTTCCGATTAATAATTTCGTCTGCATAACTGACATTTGATTTAAGGAGGTAACTAAGTTACAAAATGCTGTGGTAACCGGCTTTCTCTGATAATTTTCAGAGTGTCAGATACCGATCCAAATATATTCTTAAATTTGAGAGCATTTAGGCTGTAACGCTGAAAAAACTGCTTGAAATAGCATCATTTTTTATCATTCTTGTTACGTTTCCGGTAGCAGGACAGGATATTAATGCACTTATTAAAAAGGAGGCATCGGCCTCTGTTACCGGTGCTGAAGCCATGTACCGGCAGCTGCATCAAAACCCTGAGCTCTCCCTGCAGGAATTCAAAACCTCAGCCAGGATGGCTGAAGCCCTGAAGGGACTTGGGTTTGAGGTGACGACCGGGATCGGAGGCAACGGTGTGGTCGGTGTCTTTAAGAATGGCACCGGACCTGTTGTGATGCTCAGGACTGACATGGATGCCCTTCCGGTAAAAGAGAATACGGGTCTTTCCTATGCCAGCTGCGTGGTTGTGCAGGACAGCCATGGAACAGACACTCCGGTCATGCATGCCTGCGGGCACGACCTTCACATGACAGTATGGTATGGTACCCTTTCCACTCTTATATCCTTGAAGAACAAGTGGCATGGCACCATTGTGGCTGTTGCACAACCGGCAGAAGAAGTCAGCGGAGGCTCGCAACAGATGATTGATGACGGCCTCTTTAAAAGGTTTCCGGTCCCTGATTATGCCCTTTGCTACCACGTAAGCCCCGATCTGCCCGCAGGTACAATAGGCTACTGTCCCGGGCCAATCTTTGCAGGCGTGAATTCTGTTGACATAAAGGTCTTCGGTGTCGGTGGCCATGGGGCAATGCCCCACAAAACCATTGACCCTATTGTTCTTGCAGCACGGATCATACTCGATTATCAGACTATCGTCAGCCGTGAAATAAACCCCGTCTCTCCTGCCGTTGTCACTGTCGGATCGATACACGGAGGCGTAAAACATAATATC
Source organism: uncultured Bacteroidales bacterium (assembly GCA_963730615.1). Taxonomy (GTDB): domain Bacteria; phylum Bacteroidota; class Bacteroidia; order Bacteroidales; family VadinHA17; genus SR-FBR-E99. The sequence goes on from CAVSSR010000006.1 coordinate 616,410, forward strand.
ATTCCGCAGGAGGTCGATCTCCAGCTGACAATCAGGTTCTTCTCCGATGATGTCTACCGGCAGATCCTCTCGGCGCTTAAGCGCATAGCAAACGGGCTTGCTTATTCTGCAGGACTGAATGAAGACCAAATGCCGGTGATAACCGTTGCTGACGATTATACCCCGCCTGTGGTAAACGACCCGGATCTGGTAACAGAAGCAGCATCCTCCATGGGCAGGATTCTCGGAAGTGAGAATGTTTTCAGGGTCGACCCGTCAACGGTGGCAGAGGACTTTGGAAGTTACGGCCGGACACCTGAGAAGGTAAAGATCAGTTTGTTCTGGCTGGGTGGCGTCAATCCGTTAAAATATTCGGAAAGCAAGGAAAAAGATACCATGCTTCCTTCTCTTCACAGCAGTACATTCAACCCTGATTTCCGACCGGCATATTTAACAGGGGTAAATGCCATGAGCAGGGCTATAATGGACCTCCTGCAGAAGAAATAATCAGAGTCCGAGAAGATCCATCACCCCGTTGATGAACGTCAGCGGGTGGGCCGGGTTACCCGGGACATAAAGATCAATGTGATGATCTCTGATGAAGCTTCTGTTCAACGCCGGGCTCCCTTCAAAAATACCTCCGCTGATGGCATCGGTGCCGGCAAGGATGATAATCTTAGGTGAAGGTACAGCATCATAGCAAATCTCCAGCGCCCTGGCCATATTCTCAGTTACGGGACCGGTGATTACAATTCCATCAGCATGGCGGGGTGATGCAACAAACTCGATACCATAACGGCCGAAATCAAAGTTGACATTGCCTGTTGCAGCAAGCTCCATCTCGCATGAATTATCGCCGCCAGCCGATACCTCTCTCAGCTTGAGGGCTTTCTTAAATAATCGCCTTACATCCTTCCGTATCAGCGGCTGTCATCTATCCTCAGGGGTCCTGCCTGACCGGGCCTGATAACAAGATCTTCTCTCTTGTTTGACGCAATCCGGTAATCATTCGTAAACCTGATCTTCCCGGGCAGTAATAATGCACACTCATTACAGAAGGCACACTTTCCAAGGTCAATTGCTCCGCTTTGCCTGTCAATCGCATTGACAGGGCACATTGCGGAAACTGCCTTAATCTCGTTTCCGGTTATATCATCCGAGATCACGGGAAGTCCTCTGAACCTTTCAGATACCGGCTGTTTCCGCAGGTCAGGTATAAACTGTCTGCCGTGACCGTAAAGTATCTTCAATTCTTTAATCATTTGCAGGTGTCGATTATAACTTACAGATCATGACCGCAGTAAGAAAGGTTAAAGCTTTTATTGCATACCGGGAAATCTGAAATTTCCTCATTACGAACCGCCAGCGCCAGGGACATCCAGTTATGCAGTGAAGGATCCTTGACTTTATAATGACATATATTGCCATCACGGTCAGTATGAGCAATGTGACATATTTCGCCCCTCCATCCTTCTGCAATTGAAACTGCGAAGCTTTCCGGTTTAAGCACATAATCATATACCGGTTTTACTGAGTTTTTGTCTTTATGTCTCCATATTCCGATTAGCTCATTGATGGTTTTAACCGACTCCAAGACCTCCTGTTTACGCAGCATCCCGCGCGCCAGCACATCACCCGTTTCGAGCATAACCGTATTGACCTGGTGGTTTTTATAGTACTGGAAAGGATGTGTCTCACGCGTATCGCGAAAAATACCGCAGGTACGTGCAGCCATGCCAACCGCTCCTGTACTGAGAGCCTGTTGCCTGGTAACTATCCCGATATCTTCAAACCTTCCAAGAACAGTTTGCAGTGAATAAATGCGGTCAGTTATTTCAGAGAATCGTCTTGCCGGAGTCATCAAGCACCCTGAATATCTCATCAGCAATATCATCAGTCATTGGATAATTAGTGCCGCCGGGCCGTATGAGGCCTTTTCCGAAGCGGTTGCCGCACCAGTACTGTGTGGTATTTATAATCGTTGTTCTGAGCGCTTCGCACACCGCCTGACCAAGCTGGTATGCGACATCACCGCATAGTGCAGCAGTATCTCCGATATGCACTGCGATCCTTTCCATTTCCAGGGCAATGCACCGCTCAATCTGCAATGCATCACTGACTTCAATGCCGGCTAATGATTCAATCAGCTGCGCATGAGCCAATGCATGTCCGACAGAGGTATCACCGGCAATGCTTTCTGACAGGATACATCTCTGCAATGGGTCCTTTTTCTCAAGGAATAGTTTTTCTATTCCCCGGTGCTGATACCCCAGTTGTATCTCAAGATGCAGGACCTTTTCACCGTTGCAGATAAACCTGAAATGGCCCGGTTCTATTACTCCCGCATGGATCGGCCCTACTCCCACTTCATGCAGCTCTTCGCTTTCAATCTCATAGAACGGATAATTATCCATATTGCTGAGTTTGTCGGGACGGTCATGCGGATACCTGACCGGCTTCATCCAGGGATGCCCTTCAAATTCAATTCCGGAATTCTCATGTATCTCACGTTCAAAAATATGAAGCTGCGGACAGACAGGAGTCAATGATTTCAACACTGGTTTTCCCTTGTTCAACTCATGGCAGAAAACCTTTATTTTTCCGGTAAGGTCATCGGCAATACAACAGTAAAGTCTCAGCTTATCAGCCAGTCCATGACAGTAATATGCCAGGCAGTGATTGGTCTCGACATTTCAGATGTTCTGCTATCTGATCATAAAAAACATTGTACTCCGACACCGGAATGTCCGGAAGATCAAGCGGAGTTGAATTGTTTTTTACTTCTGAATATAAACGACCCATCATCATTCCTATTTAGGTAACAATGCAAAACTCTGATTTATAAGGTCAACCAGGAAAGGAGGCTGATAAAAGCACATCACGATTACTATACCAAGAAATACAAACTGGCTTATTGTCTCAGCAGGGTTTACTTTACCCGGCAGAACCAGATCGGTTTCAATCCTCGGTCCGGAAAAAGTAATATGCATGATCCTGATGCTCATCGCATAAATAATAAAGCAAAGCAATACAATGGTGGCAATCAGGACAAACCACTGATCATTCACAGACCAGTCCCCTGAAGATCATGAGTTCGGAAATAAACATTCCGGATGGCGGAATGGCAAGTATGCAGACCATCCCCGTTAAGAGGACCATTGCGCCTGCGGGGTACAGGTTCATGTATCTGCCGCATTCGTCAAGCTTAAATGTATGAAGCACCCTTGAAAGTTGCCCCATCTGGTAAAAAAGACCTGATTTCGTGAATGAATGCAATACGATCAAGAAGAAGGGCAGCATAATAACCCGCACCACCGACACCGACTGCAATTGCTACCAGGCCCATATTTTCAAGACTCGAATATGCAAGCATGCGCTTCAGATGCTTTGCTTTAAGCATGTATCCCGCAGCTATTAGTTAACGACAACAGTCCTGCCAGGATAAGTACATGATTCATGAAAGGCAGGATAGATGTTGAGGAGAATAAAGTATAGACACGGAAAATTGCCAGGAAACCGACATTCATCAGGGTGGTGGAAATTAAAGCGCTGATCGGAGGCGGTGCAACAGAATGTGCATCAATTGTAACAGTGTGCATCGGGAAGAGACCCATCTTTGTGCTGAACCCTACCAGTACAAATACAAAAGCTATTTTCAGGTACAGCGGGCTGGCATTGTTGATGACATGGGCAAAAGAAGAAAAGGAGAGGTTTGGAGCATCACCCCGGCCGTATATAAACCCCAGAAACAGTATACCAAGGTATGCCAGGGCAATACCTGTTGAGCAGATAAAAACATATTTCCAGGTCGCCTCAAGGGCCATTTCTGTACGGTCATGATAGATAAGAACTGCAACAGCCAGTGTGGTGGCTTCAACAAAAATCCATAATACTGTCATGGTGTTTGCCATGTATGCACCTGACATGAAAGTCATCAGGGCAACCAGCGAAGCATGGTAAATGCTGTGTTTTTTTGCATCGTCACCTCTTGTGTAGATAAATCCGTGATAGATGGTAGGTAATGGCCAGCAACGCCAATACTGAAAGCAACAGAACTCCGGTGCTGTCAAAAGTAAAATAGGTCAGCTCAGTTCTGTTTAAATTAGTCCATGCAAATATTGTAAACCAGATAAGCAGTAAAGCGAAAGCGACTGTCAAAATCCTGGTTAAGGTTTTGTTTTTGAACAGAACAATCAGGACACTGATTAAGATGGATACGATCAAAAATAATAAAAGCATCATTTCTAATCCTTTAACATGGTCAATTCGTTAGTATGCGGCTTAAGACGCAGCCCGAAGAATCCGAGAATCAGCACTCCGACAAAAATATCGAGCAGTATTCCGACATTTATCATCATCGGCATTTCATTTCCGATTGCAAGTGAAAACATGAACACCGCGTTCTCAATGATCAGGAAGCCGATCAGGTGAGAGATTATAAGTTTATGAGTTACAATGAGCAACATACCGGTGAACAGCGTAAAAAGAGCTATTGCCGTATATATCGTGTTGATGAAGGGGTTTATGAGGATCTTTGCAAGAATAACACTGATCAGCAATCCGAAAATTGAGAATATGAGCAGATAAAATCCGGGCATCGCCAGTCTGTGCACTTTGGTCACTCCGGAGCGGTGAATGATCCTGGTAAGGAGATATGGCAGCACAATGGTTTTGAAAATCAAAGTCTCGGAAACGATGAATAAAAGGTTTGCAGTGTTGACTTCCTTCAGCTCGAATATGGCAATCCCGCACAGCAACAAACCCTGAATGCCTATCAGCTTGATGTATGTCGTCAGCCGGTCAGCCGATGAAAAATACATCAGTGTAACTGCAAAAAAAACAATCAGATAATTCACCATATTCCTAAACCAGTTTATCTGTCAGTATTATAATTACAACAAAAGCTATCCATGCTATTGCAGACAGTGTAAGGATGAATTTTGGATTTTTGTTCATCTTGTTTCTTGCCCGGAAGGATTCGGTCAGCCCAATGATCACTGCAAAAAAAGCCTGAACGGCAAAAAACAAAAAGATCTGAAGGAATAAGTTCCATTCTGCCGGTACGATCAGGTTGTATATCAGGGAACCGTAAAGTGCAAATTTCAGATATGAACCAATATGGATCAACGCTTTATCAAACCCGCTGTAATCCAGTATCATCACCTCATGGATCATTGTAAGTTCAAGGTGTGTTTTCGGATCGTCAACCGGAACCCTGCTGTTTTCTACCAGGGTGATCTGTATGAGCAGGTACACTCCTATTATACTGTAGATCATCACATAGTCATTCCCGGTGATAAAGAAATTATTAAAGATATCAGAGAAGGACGTATGACCGGTAAACATTGCAAAAGTGGCAAGCAGGATAAAAAATGCCGGTTCAACAAGCATTGAAAAAAAGGCTTCGCGGCTGGCTCCCATGCCTTCAAAACTGCTGCCGGTATCGAGAGCGGCAATGATTGTGAAAAATTTTCCGAATGCCAGCATGTAAGAGAAAAAAATAAAATCTCCCTCAAAAGACAGGATAGCCCTTTGTTCAGCGAAAGGAATAACCAGTATGGCACAGATGATGCTTGCCAGCGTGATAACCGGGGCAATCTGAAAGATCAATCCGGTTGTAGTGCTGAAAACGCTGCCTTTTTTCATCAGAACAGATATATCTTTTACCGGCTGAAAAAATCCCGGGCCTTTCCGTCCTGATGAAAGACTTTTGGTTCTCAGTATCACTCCCGGAAAGAAGAAGGCTGCAATTACTATCAGAATAAATCCTGCCATTCTCAGATAATATTTAAGATTGTCAGCAGGAGTACCAGCAGCATAAAGACAAATGCATACAGGATATAGTGTTGTATTTGTCCGGTCTGCATGACGGCAATCTTTTTCAGAAGGCCGGAGAACCAGTCTATAGGCTTATCTATCAGCAGCTTCCTGAAGATATCGTCATTATGTGAGACAAAAGTTCTTTTTTGCGGGAAAATCTCATCCTCCCTGATATCCTCCATGATTTTCTTTCCCTGCAACAGGGGTTTTGCTATGTGGTTGTAATTATAGGCATAGGATGTTGCAGTATACTGTTGCCTTGATGTACCTGCTGTATAACCGCATCCCCATGTCGGACCTGTTTCAATCAGTTTGCCTTTAAGATGATAATACCTGTAAACAAGCAATAGTATTAACGGTGACAATAAATATACCCGCGAGAATGCTGATCTGAGAAAGATTCGTTATAAAAGGCCCGGTGGTTAATGCCACATCTGACAATCTGAATGTCTGTGCCACAATGCTGAATACAGGCTTCACAACCAGTCCCGAGCCCAGGCCTATAAGCATCATCAGAGCCACAGTGATGTACTGCGGGAAGATCATGTTTTTACCCACTTCCCTGGCATTGGAGGCATGTTCTGAACGGGGCTCGCCCAGAAATGCAATTCCGAAAGCCTTTGTAAAACAAAAGATTGCAAGTCCGCCAATAAGTGAAAGCCCGACAATAGTTCCCAGGATAAGCATTGATTGAAATAAATTGGCTGCCGTCAGGCTTTTAAACATGCCCATGTAGATAAGGTATTCGGAGATAAACCCGTTAAACGGCGGTAATCCGCAAATAGCAAGTGACCCTGCCAGAAAAAGAAATGCCGTATAAGGCATTTTCTTCATCAGTCCGCCGAGGTGTTCGATATTGCGTGTATGTGTGGCCTTATATACTGATCCGGCATTAAAAAAGAGGAGCGATTTGAACAGGGAATGATTTAATACATGAAGCAGTCCCGCCGGCGAAACCCAGCAGGGCCAACGGTGTATTTCCCGTTGCCAGGCCTATCATCCCCAAGGCCAATTCCAATGCCGATAATACCGATATTCTCAATGCTGTGATAGGCCAGCAACCGTTTAAGGTCATGCTGAACTATTGCCATCATTACTCCCAATACACCGGATATCATTGAAATGATGAGTATTATGATGCCTATAAGGAGCAGATCGGACTGCACTGACATCAGCACTCTCAGTATGCCGTAAATGCCCATCTTGATCATTACTCCCGACATTACGCCTGACACATGTGACGGAGCTGCAGGATGCGCTTCGGGAAGCCAGGTATGAAGCGGAATGAATCCGGCTTTTATGCCGAAACCGATAAAAAAGAGGATGAAAAGGGGCAGATTGGAGTGGGTGGAGAAATATGATCCAAGGGCATCAAAACCCATCTGTCCGGTGGCCTTCTCAACCAGCAAAAAGGCTATCAGGATAAAGAACATGCCAACGTGCATCTGTATCAGGTAACTGATGCCTGTTTTTAGAATAGTCCTGTCTTCCGCATCAAAAATCACGAGAAAGAAGGATGAAAGAGCCATTATCTCCCATGCGATCAGAAAAGACAATCCGTCGCGGAACATCACCACCATAAGCATTGAAAGATACAGCCAGATGTACGAGAAATAGTGAATCGAAAAACGAAGGGCGTTTTTGCTTCCGTAATAAGGTTCGAGGTATCCTCTTGCATACAGAAATCCGATGAGGACGGTTATGTTAATAACGATGATAAAAAATGCGGATAGCCTGTCGACTGTCAGTATGAAACTGCTTTGAAGGAATGGAAGGGTCAGCGGCATATAAAGGATCTGAACACTGCCGGAAAGCAATTTATAACTCCATACGGAAGTTAATGCAACCGCAACTGCCAGGAGGAACAGGGAATAAAAATATTTAAGTGATCTGGGAATAAAGAAGACCAGTATTGATAGAATAATTATTGCCAGAAACAGGCTACCGTTCATTATAGGAATAAACAAAACAATTATGCCCGCAAAAGTAAAAGAAATTCCTTTACCGAGTCAAAATAAACAGGACAGCATTAAGATCTGCTATACTTCCAGCTGGTTTGAGCTGCCTTTGACGCTGAGCACTTTAGTATTGCCTCCATTCGGCAGGTTCGGGTCAACCTGCTTGTTTGAACTCCACGACCCGCATGTAAAGTCCGGTACGTCAATGGAATTTGACCTGTTAGCCACAGACCATTCGCTAAGCGGGGTGATGACGCTCCACAGGGCGGCATCATAAACGTCCTGATCGACAGGCAGTCCGTTGCGCAGACAGTCAATGAGCCTCCAGTCCATAATGAAATCCATCCCCCCGTGACCTCCTATTTCTTTTGCCATCTCTCCAACTCTTTTTACAATGCCGGGAGTATACTTTTCTTCAAGAACCTTAAACTCCTCAGGTGAGAGCCATGAATGGCCAAGGGCTATTCTTTCAGGTTCCGGGTATTTGCACGCCATTCCCTTAGTGCCGCTGATAAGGTGAATCCGTGAATATGGCCTCGGGCTTGAGACATCATGTTGTATCATTATGGTTCTCCCGCCGTAAGTTTTAACCACGGAAGTGTTCATATTGCCCCTGTATTTTTTGCCTGCGAAAGGCTGGTAGAACGGATCTTCCTTAGCCAGCTGACCGAGATCGGCTGCCATGGAAAAATCGTTTGATGACATCGAGGTCAGGTAGTCCATCCTGTCCCCGCGGTTAATATTCATGATCTGGCATATCGGGCCGAGTCCGTGAGTCGGATACAGGTTGCCGTTGCGGACGTTTTCCTTCAGGCGCCACATGTCGGCATAGCCGTTCTTGTCATAGGTGTAATCCCAGCGAAGATCATGTATATATGCTCCTTCACCGTGTATTATCTCTCCAAACAAGCCCTGCCGTGCCATATTCAGCGTCAGCAGCTCAAAAAAGTCATAGCAGCAGTTCTCAAGCTGCATGCAATGCTTCTTTGTCCGTTCGGAAGTCTCCACCAGCTGCCAGCACTCATCAACCGTCTTCGCTGCAGGCACTTCCACTGCCACATGCTTCCCGCTCTCCATCGCACGTACAGCCATGGGGGTATGCCATGCCCATGGGGTACATATATAAACAAGGTCAATTTCAGGGTCATCGCAAAGTCCTTTCCATGCCTCCTCGGAGCCGCTGAATGACTTCGCCTCAGGCAGGCCAAAACCGGCGATCATCGCCTGCATCTTATCAACCCTGTCGGGATACTTATCACAGAGGGCTGATATTTCCACTCCCTCAATGTGGACCATGCGTTCAACAGCTCCGGGACCGCGCTGACCAAGGCCGATGAACCCTATCCGGATCTTTTCCAGGGGCGGTGCGCTATAACCTGTCATGTTAAATTTCTGGGCATGGCTGGCCAGGACTGCTTTCCTGACCTCAGGCATCAATTCCGTTGTCTCCTTCTGACGGGAACATGATGAAACAGTGCCTGCTGCAAATGCTCCTGCACCGGCAACTGTAGCGGTACGGAGGAAATTCCGGCGGTTGGTCTTCATAAAAATCAGATTAGGTTTGTAATTGTGTTATGTATGCAATATACAAACTTCCTGATTACGAAAAACACCCCGGAAGGCTAATTGTCTTTCTTTGCTGCGGCGGATTTTCTCTTCCTGATGAGATCACCGGCGACTGATCCAACAAGGAAACCCATTACAATACCCCACGGGATCATCAGGTACCAGTTTGATTTTATGGTGCAGGTTCCGGAGGCACAACCCACATATTTCCAGTATAGAAACCCGCCGATTGCACCAATCACAGCGCCGGTTATCTCTGGCAGATATTTTTTGAGGAAGTCTTTATTCATCTATGTCGTTTAGTTTCAATAACATTTCTGAAGAACTCTTGTTCTTTCACTCTTTCATTTTCCCAGTTGAGCACCTTCCGGGCTTCCAGTGCCTTTTCCTTTAGCTCTGCCAGAAGCTCCCTGTCATCCCTCAGTCGCTCAAGAGCGCCTGCAATGGTATAGGGTGTCACATGACTCAGGATAAGACCGCATGCGTACCGGTTGACTACAGCTGAAACCTCGGGCAACGGAGAAACAATCGCAGGTATGCCTGCTGCAATATAATCGAATAATTTATTTGGCAGACTGAAGCGCTGATTGATGCAATTGTCGGGATCAAGAGAAAGACCAACATCACAGATCATTGTAAACTGCATCATCTCTTCCCATTTCATCCTGGGAAGGAAAATCACATTGCTCGCCAGCCCTTTGTAGGAGACTGCATGCTTTACTTCCTCAATCATATCTCCCGATCCAGCTATGATGAGCCTGATTCTCTCAAGCATGGTCATGGCGTTGACCAGTTCCATGATGCCCCTTCCCGGATTAATGCCGGACCCCTGGTAGATGACCAGCAGATCGTCCGCCCCTACTCCAGATTATTCCGGTTGTACGGAATAAGCTCATCAGTTGACGGAGCAACGTTCATGATGACCACGGGATCGACGCCGTATTCCTTCCTGTACAGATCGGCAATTGAGTTGCTGACTGTGATCATGTGACGGACTTTTGGCACAAACCGTCTCTCTGCCTTTTTCCAGACTGAATATTTGAATTTTCTTTCCTCCAGTCCGAACTGACCGGTGAAGTACTCATGAGCATCGTAAACAAGGGGTTTGCCGAAGAGACGCGATACATAAAAACAGGGAATAAGGGTATCGAGGTCATTGGCAACATACAGGTCTGATCTTCTGGTGAGCAGACGCAATAACAGTGCTACATTGAATAATATATACATCACGGGACCCCGTCTGAAAAGCACCCTTAGCCTTATGATCCTTATGCGGGGAAGGAAGAGAGACGGCGATTTTCCGGTATTTCTTCCGATGAGTGTCACAGTGTATCCCATATCTGTGAGGAGTAAAGCCTGTTTCTGAACTCTCATATCTGTTGAGAGATCACTGATAACGGCTATGGTAGCTCTCATCTTCAATTTGTTGCACCCAAAGAAAGATTGTCTCCTCCAGATTTAGGATCAGAAAGATACGAAAGATTTTTTTAGCTAAGTTTGCGTAGGTTTTTTAAGGACTTTGAATGGATACCCGGAATAGCAGGACAGTTCACCTCGTCAGCTTCAACGTCCCTTACCCTCCTGACTATGGAGGTGTAATGGATGTCTTTTATAAGATATGTTCACTGAAAAAGCAGGGTGCGGATGTGATACTTCACTGTTTTAGTTACGGGCGAACCCGTTCCAGAACCCTTGAGCGCGAGTGCCTCAGGGTACATTATTACAGGCGTGACCTTAATCTTTTTCATCTCTTCAGCAAGGAGCCTTTCATAGTTCTTTCACGGCACAGTGATTCGCTGCTGAAGCACCTCCTTGCTGATAAGTACCCGATAATCTTTGAGGGATTGCACACAACACACCTTCTGGGTCACCCTTCTCTGTCCGGTCGCATGATCATGGTCAGGACGCATAATATCGAGCATATCTATTACCGTAACCTGGCCCTCAATGAGAAAAATCCCTTCAGGAAATATTTTTTCAATTCAGAAGCCCGTAAACTGGAGCGGTACGAACCAAAATTGTCAAAGGCATCGCTTCTTCTGACAATTTCGCCGGGCGATACGGAATATTTCAATTCCAGATACGGCAATGCCCTTTTCGTCGGTCCTTTCCATCCGGCGAATGAGTGCGGCTCCCGTGAGGGCAAAGGGGATTATGTACTGCTTCACGGCGATTTCTCGACTTCCGAAAATAATGCAGCAGCAAGATTTATTCTGCATGATGTGGCACCGCGCTGGAAATATAAAACTGTCATCGCCGGCAAAAGGCCGTCTGATGAGATGATGCGTGAAGCATCAGGATTGAAACATGTCAGGGTCATCCCCAATCCTTCCCTGGTGCAGATGAATGACCTCATAACCAATGCCCAGGTATGCCTGCTGAATGCATCGCAACCTTCAGGGATGAAGCTCAAACTTATCAACGCACTCTGCCAGGGACGGCATGTGATAACATCCGATTCTGTTGTTGCCGGTACACACCTCGAAAGTCTGTGCAATATAGCTGCAAGTCCTGAAGAATGGATAAACCTGACAGACACACTCATGAAGGAGGATTTCACCGCTGAGATGAAGGAAAAGCGAAAACTGCTATTGAGTGAAATTGCTGATAACAGTTTAAATGCCAGGAAGATAGTTGAGTCTATCGAAAGAAATAATTCACCTCTCTGAGGTTTCTGCGGTCTACTGATAAATCCTGCGCTTGTTAAGCTCACGCCTGTAGGCAGCAGCATATCTGTTATGTTCAGACAGGGTGCGTGAAAAGTGGTGATAACCTGAAAAGTCGGCTTTGGCCACAAAGAATAAATAATCATGTTTTTCAGCCTTCAGGACAGCTTCAAGAGCCGGTTTGGAGGCACAGCGCACCGGTCCCGGAGGTAAGCCGCTGTATTTGTAGGTGTTATAGGGTGAGTCAACTTCAAGGTGCTCATTCAGTACTCTCCTGATAGTGAAATCATTAACTGCAAATTTCACCGTAGGATCGGCCTGCAGGGGGATACCCTCACGCAGCCTGTTGAGATAAACACCGGCTATCCTGGGCATCTCATCATATTTTATCGATTCTTCTTCTATTATGGATGCAAGCGTTGACACTTCCACAGGTGTTAGGTTCAGGGCTTTGGCAGATGCCAGGCGGTCATCGTTCCAGAATACGTTATACTCTTTCAGCATCCGGCGGTAGAAACCTTTCGGATCGAGGTTCCAGTAAAGCTGGTAGGTATCAGGCAGGAAGACTGATATGAGTGTCTGATGCGTAAATCCGTCTGCTGAATAATTGTTTTCATCCCCGAAGAACCGGGACAGGGATTCCGGGCCAGCCTCAATCTGAGATCCTACTCTTGCAGCCAGCTCATCAAGTGTACGGATATTGTTGAACGTAACATTCACGGGAGCCTGCCTTCCTGACCTTAACATATTCACAATTTTATAGTTATTCATTCCAGGCTCAATTAAATAAGATCCTGATTTCAATGAGCGGTGGAAGGACTTTATTCTTGCCGTGATAAGGAAGTTGCGTTCACTCCTGAGAGCTCCTGAGCTTTTCAGTGTGTCCAGGAGATTTTCAAAGGAGGAGCCTGAAGGTAAATAGATCCTCACCGCGGTATCTGATTTCACGTTGGGCCTTAAAACCACGATCCATAATAAAGCCGTTCCTGCCAGGCATCCTGTCAGGATTATATATAACAAATACTTAGATATTTTTCTCATCATTGAGGTGGTTAGTAGAGAGGACCAAAAATACGGGCCAGGGATTCCCTGTATCTGTCTCTCCTGCGTCTTGTCTCCCATTCAGCTTTCATGATCTCTTTGCAGTTCTTCAGATCATTGGAAAATACTTCACCCAGAGAGGTCGCAAAATCCTCGTCATAGACAAGTGCCGTGACTTCAAAATCAAGGTCGAAACTGCGTACATCAACGTTTGGCGAACCCACTGATGAAAATACGCCATCCACCAGGAGGTACTTTGAGTGTATGAACCCCTTTTCATAAAGAAATACTCTGATGCCGGCATCAAGAAGTTCAGCAATATATGAGCGGGTATTCCAGTTGGTGATGATTGAATCAGCCTTTTCGGGAAAGATAATTCTCACATCAACACCGCTCAGGGCTGCTGTTTTCAGGGCGGTGAGCATGCTTTCGTCAGGACTGAAGTAGGGAGAGGTGAGATAAATAGATGATTTTGCCGTTGCAATGGCTGCAAAATATACCTGCATTATTGTTGCCCAGTCGGTATCAGGTCCGCTTGAAGCAACCTGTACCAGTGTACGGTTACCTGTTTTGGTGTAGTTCGCAAGGGAGGTATCAGGCGACAGCTCTTCGCCACTGACAAAATCCCAGTCTGAGACAAACACCCTGTCAAGAGCTGCAACAGACTCACCCTCAAGCTTCAGGTGTGTATCAATCCATGGTCCGAGAAAAGGCAGGCCATCGATATATTTGTCTGCAATGTTTATACCTCCGACAAATCCTGTTGTGCCATCCACCACAATTATCTTGCGGTGGTTGCGGTAGTTAATTTTGCTTGAGAAACTGGGGAAGCGCACCGGCATGAAGGGAAAGATCTGCACACCGGCAGCGCGCATCTCCCTGAGATAAGCTCCTGTGAATGTTCCAGCTCCCCACATCGTCATATATGACCCTCACCTTAACCCCCTCAGCAGCTTTGCGCTTGAGCAGCGTCTTAAACTCCGTGCCAAGTTTGTCCGGCTCAATGCGGTAAAACTCGAGGTGAATGAAATCCTTCGCCGAGGCTATTGCCTGCTTCATGGCGGAAAACGTTTCATCACCGTTGATTAATAGCTTTATCCTGTTGTCGACAGTGAGCAGTGACCGGTTGTTATTAAGCAACAGACGGATAAGATGTGCCTTCGACCTGACAGCTTCACTCTCCTCTGCCAGCACGAAAGGAAGTGATGTCACCTGGCGGTCAGCGTTGTCTGACAACCTGTTGCTGTCAGCCATGCTTTTGCGGGTGTAAATCTTCTGCTTGCGGTAATAGCGGCCGAATATCATGTAGATGATCAGTCCCGCTAACGGAACAAACAAAATGACAAGCAGCCAGGACAGGGTTTTGACAGGATTTCTGTTCTCAAAGACAATCATAAGGCAAATGGAGAAGACCGTGATCACATATAAGATTGCCAGCACGTTCAGAAGCACTATTACTGTTTGTCCTGCCAGAAACATAATTTCAGCCTTACTTGCCTGTAAAAATAAAAAAACTCTTCCGCTTGGCAACGAAAGAGTTCTTTTATGACATTTTACGGTCAGAATATCAGTCCCACATGGAGCAAAAGTGCTCCCGTTCTGTCATCGAGGGTAAAAGTCTCACCGCCTATGGTGATCTCATCACCAAACTGGTTAAGGTTACCCTCATAACGAATATCAAAAGTCAGCCTCTTGAACAGATCAAGACCCTACACCTGCCTGGTAACCGAAAGTGGCACTCTTATAGGTGGCCCCGTCTAATTATATCCTTTGGTTCACCTATCAGGACGGCTGCAGCCGGACCGGCATTTACTCTCAGGAAAGCGACTTTAAATCCTAACAGAACAGGGATATTGAGTTTTGTGAACTTCTGGTTGTAAATAACCGGAGCTCCTCCGGCTTCGACATCTTCGTAAGTGACAGAGTTGGTGGCAGTGGCAAGGATGAGTTCAGGCTGAAGGTATAATCCGCCAAAACCGGCTTTCATGAACACCCCGCCCTGGAAACCCCACTCTGCGTCTTCAGCGCTTTGAATGATAACATCGATATCGGTACCCTGGAGTGTCTGATCGGTGAAGGTAAAGTCTGTGCTGACACCTGCTTTTATTCCAAATTGCACTTGTGAATACAGCGGTGCTGCCAGCAAAAGTGTGAAAAGAACAATAAAGATCTTTTTCATTTTTTCTCGATTTAGTTAATAGTACAGGATTCTATACAGATTAACGGCAAAATGCATGCAAAGGTTGCATGCCGGGGCAAAAAAAGCGGTCTTTATTTCACTGTTTTGCCAGTTCGGAGAAGATTACCTCCTTCATTCTGTCAAATTCCTCGCGTTCAAAAAGGCGGGTCAGAAAGATAATCTTTCCCTTTCTGTCGATGATAATATTACGGGTGACGCCTGATTCCTTCAGGGCGTAAAGGCCAAAGATGTCAGCTCCGGGGTCCAGGGCCAGAGGGTAGGATATCTTCATGTCATCTTTAAACTTCAGCACTGTTTTTTCAGGCTCATCACGGTCTATTCCAATAACAACCAGGCCTTTGTCTTTGCCTGGCTGCCAGATTTCACTCTCAATAAACGGCATTTCCTTGCGGCATACGCTGCACCAGCTGGCTGTAAACTGCAGCATGACCACCTTCCCGCGCAGGTCCGACAGTTTGTAGGTCTTGCCTCCAGCCTCGCTTATATTGAAATCCGGGGCGGTATCGCCCTGCCTGACAATATAACCATTCTCATAAACCTGCTTCTCCTGCGAAAAGGCAGCCATTGCAACCAGGGCCGTCAGTGCGAGTGTTATTAATCTTTTCATTTGTATGACATCAATGTTTCGCAAAAATACGTTTTTCTTCGTTGCCTGTTATCGCTACTCCTCCGCCTTCAGGCCCGATATCCATGTATGCACTGCTCATCTGCATCTCCAGGTATCCCTTTTCCGCTTCCCTGAAACCGTACTCGAAACAGTATGACCACCTTGCTCGGTCCGGAGTTTCAACCAGGTGAGTAAAGAAAGTGAAGTTATAACCCTGTGCAATAAGTGCATCACGATGTATGTGATGGTGACCTGAGTCAAGAAGATCACTCAGTATCTTCCGGTTTCGTCGCAGTTGGGAATGCACATTCCGCACATAGTTGTTCTGATCACGGTTAAGACGATTGTTGTAATTGTTGCGGCACTGATCGGAACAGAATTTTTTATCAGACCGTCCGAGAAGTTTAGCTCCGCAGTCAAGACATACTCTTTCCACAGCGTAATGTTTTGATAAAGATACAAAATATACAAATTATACATTATGCTTATTTCATTGATTTAGTTAACCAAACCCGTTTACAATCGGATATAAACGACTGCAAAATGAATAGAAACGATTAATAACCGAATGATGTGCCGGCGAGGGTGCACATTTGTATCGTTAACTGCATTATTAACTAAAAACCAAACATCATGAATGCATTAAGAAACAAAGTACAGCTGATCGGCCGGCTCGGTCAGGACCCGGACATCAAGACGCTTGACAGCGGCAAGAAAGTGGCACACTTCACCATGGCCACCAACGAGAACTACAAGAGTGCCGACGGCACAAAGACAGAGGAGACCACCTGGCACAGCATCGTGGCATGGAACGGTCTGGCAGAGCTCGCTTCAAAATACCTTAAGAAAGGCAGGGAGGTATGCATCGAGGGGCGTATCAGCTACCGCTCTTACACTGACAAGGCCGGACTGCCGAAGAGTGTCACGGAGATCGTGGCTTCTGACCTGGTGCTTCTCAGCTCAGGAGGTACTGCAAAGGAAGACTTTCCAAAAGAAGGCAAGGTCAGGGAAAGCAAGGCGAAGGAAAAGATTGCCTGAGGGACAGGCATGTGTGGATGGATTGTCTTGTGAAAAAGCCCCGGTCAGCAACCGGGGCTTTGTTCTTATCTGTCTTTCTGACCGCCGGCGGCATCCCTTCCTGCCCTCAGCGCTTTAAGATTAAGGTCAACAACCTCCTCTCCCTTACGGTTGAAAAGCTGCCTGACAGCATTCTCCAGGCTTTCGAAAGGCAGGGAGATGAATGAGGATGCGGCTCCGAGAATGACCATGTTGCCCGACCTCGACGATCCCAGATCCTTCGCGATGGCGTCGGCATCAAGGACAATTGTATTGCCGGCTTTCTTCAGCTCAGACATAATATCGTCAATACCGGGATAATCAGGGATGTTGATAAATGGCACCGAGCTGGTCACTATCCATCCCTCAGGCGACAGCCACGGAAGATAACGCAGCGCCTCCATCGGCTCAACACTTATTATCAGGTCAGCCTTGCCGTCAGGGATGAGATCAGAATGTATCTCTGTGTCTGAAAGCCTGAGGTGCGACTGAACATCGCCTCCCCTCTGGCTCATTCCATGCACTTCTGACTGTTTCAGGAAAAGGTTCTTTTCCACGGCAGCAAGTCCTATGGTAGCTGCTATGGAGAGGATACCCTGACCTCCTACGCCTGCCAGTATTATGTCACACTTCATATTATTCCTTTGTTTTATTCTTCCCGGCTGTTTCTGCTTTCTTGTTTTTCGTTGCTGTCTGAATACACTCCCTGCGCGCAAGCACAACAGACAATCCATGGTGCATCATCTCCTCCCTGATAATGGAGATGTTCTCTTCATGGTTTTTTCTCAGCGGTGTGATCACCCTCAGGTGATTACGGCTCACTCCCAGACCCAGACAGATACTTTCAAGCCTGTCGGTTGCCTGCGAATGCTGTCCTCCCGTCATGCCTGTGGTTGAGTTGTCTGATATAATAACCGTGACAGGAGAATCCTTAATCACCGCATCGAGCAGCCCGGTCATTCCTGAATGTGTAAAGGTCGAGTCGCCTATGACAGCTACTGCAGGAAAAAGGCCCGCATCAGTGGCGCCGATTGCCATGGTCACCGAAGCGCCCATATCTACACACGAATTGACCATGTTATATGGAGGCAGAGCTCCTAGTGTATAGCATCCGATATCAGAGAAGACCCTTCCCGGTCCGAAATCCTTCATCACTTCGGCAAGAGCAGCATACATGTCAGCATGACTGCATCCCTTGCAGAATGACGGCGGGCGCTGTCTGACAATCGAAGGAACTTCCTTGCCGGGTATTGTCTTCATTCCCAGTGCCCTGGCCACAATAACGGGATTAAGTTCCCCGTCTCTCGGCACAGTACCGTCAAGTCGTCCCATCACCTTAACATCCCTGTCGAGCAGGCCGCGTAGCTGCTCTTCGATCAGAGGATACCCTTCTTCGAGGACCAGCACCTTTTCACAACTGTCAACCAGCTGAGCAACCATATTTTTATCAACCGGATAGGCCGCAACCGACAGTATCGGATAGTCATCCTGATGGCCGGAGATGTTCTCCAGAAGATAATTATAAGCTATACCACAAGTTATTATACCAATCTTGCCTTTGCCCTTGTTTAGCCTGTTCCATCCTGAGATGACTGGATCACCAGGCAGACCTGCGAAAAGGTTCGTAAGAGCCTTATATTGTTTACGGGCAATAGCAGGCAGAAGCACGAACTGCCTGGGGTTTGAGGGCAACGACTGCATGTTGCGTGGTCTCGGTTCGCGAAGTGCTACTGATGCACGTGAGTGTGCCAGGCGGGTGGTTATACGTAAGAGAACCGGTAACCTGTATTTTTCAGACAGGTCAAAGGAGTCAAATATCATATCATAGGCTTCCTGCTGATTGCGCGGCTCAAAGACCGGAACCATTGCAAATTTGCCGTAAAAGCGTGAATCCTGCTCATTCTGCGACGAGTGCATTGAAGGGTCATCGGCGCTGACAACAATAAGTCCGCCGTTTACGCCTGTTACTGCAGAGTTGATGAATGCATCTGCCGCGACATTGAGGCCAACATGCTTCATCGCAACCATGGCCCTTTTCCCTGCATATGACATCCCCAGTGCAGCTTCCATGGCAGTCTTTTCATTTGATGACCACTCCCGGTGTACATCCTCTTTTACTGCCTGCGGCGAAGACTGAATATACTCCATTATCTCCGTTGAGGGTGTGCCGGGATAAGCATACATGCCACTCATTCCCGCATCCAGAGCAGCTTTTGCAATTGCCTCATCACCAAGCAGTAATAAACGTTGCATATAATTTAAGCTTTAATGTAGTTTAACATTGATGGCAGTAAAGATGATAAGAATATGATAATAAACAAATATTTAAAATCATTATAGGAAACTCAGTGTCATCGTTATGTTTGGCTGGTCTGCCGGAAGACCGTCGTTCCGTCAGTTTATTAAAGTTAAGTTAAATTTAAGAATCACGTTCCAATATTGTTTACTTTGTAACGCAAAAGCATGTGCCATTGAAGAAGGTTGTGGTGATAAGCCTGTTGCTGGTTTCGGTTTATTGTCGGATAAGTGCTCAGGTTGAACAGAACAAATTTATACAGATTGACGGTGTGACAGCTGATGACAAAGGCTTTATCATTCCCGATGTCAGCATTTATTCAAAAGGACTCCGGCGCGGTGCAGCCAGCGATCACCGGGGTATCTTTTCAATCATCAGCACACCCGGTGACACTGTTTTTTTCAGTGCAATAGGTTTCAAGTCAACACTGCTCACCGTACCGTCAACACTCTCAGGTATCAATTTCATCACTGATGTGATACTGGTTGCAGATACCATTATGATTGAGGAGGTAGTTATATTGCCGTGGAAGACCTATTCTGAATTCAAGAGGGCGGTACTTGAAAATAAGCCTGCTAATCCACTGCTGGAGAATATGGAGTTCAACCTGGCACTTGTTGAGCAGCAGACATGGTCTGACATGCGTTCCACACCTGGTCAGGGATACAGATACACCATGCAGCGGGTATCTGATAATCTTTACAGCCATAATCAGTCTCCGACCAATAATTTGCTGAACCCTTTTGCCTGGCAAAAGTTCATCCAGGGAGTTAAAGGAGGGTTGCTGAAGAATGAAAAATCGACAACCACCAAGCAGAAAAAGGCTAAGGTCAGGAAGAAAAAAAAGAGTGACTGATGCCACGTTCATCAAGGATAGCGCTTCCCCTGATTCTTGTTTTGCTGTTTTCACTGGCTGTCTCTCCAATCCTGTCACAGAATAAAGCCCTGACGGGAAGGGTCACCGATACCGCAGGAGTGGCTCTTTCATACGTCACAGTATATATTCCGGCATCAGGCGGTGGAACCTTCACCGGCAGTGACGGTCAGTTCACTGTTTCTTTACCTGCGGATAAACAACAGTTTACTGTTATTTTCTCATTGATCGGGTACAAGCCTGATACGCTTTTACTGAGCAGTCCTGATGCGGACCTTCCGCTGAAAATCACCCTATTCAGTGATACGCTGGAGCTTCGCGGTGTTGAAGTAAAGGCCGAAAGAGCTGATAACATCACTGCCATATCTGTTCCCGTAGTTTCAGGAATAGTTATTCCGTCGGTGACCGGGGGCATTGAGGCTGTCATAACAACCCTGCCGGGAGTCACCTCTTTCAGTGAGCTGAGCTCCGCATATTCCGTCCGGGGCGGCAGCTATGACGAGAACCTGGTCTATATCAATGATGTCGAGGTTTACAGGCCATACCTTATCCGATCGGGGCAGCAGGAAGGGCTCAGCAGGATCAACCCTGATCTCACCTCCTCTGTCATCTTTTCACCGGGAGGTTTCAGCGCAGCATACGGTGACCGCATGTCGTCAGTGCTGGATATCAGGTACCGGGAGCCGGAGGAGCCGGGAGGCTTCTGATTTCACTCAGCCTCCTTACCTCGTCAGTGCATGCCGGAGCCCGCAGCAGGAACGGTAAATTCTATTTCATTGCCGGAGCAAGATACCGCACTAATGCCTTAATGCTTAACAGCCTGGACGTTAGCGGTCAGTATGAACCGAGGTTTGCCGATATCCAGGCTATGGCCGGGTACAAACCGGGCACCAAGACACAGATCACACTCTCGCTCTGGGGTTCATCAAACAGGTACACATTCATGCCACAGAGTCAGACTACGACATTCGGGACCACAACGGACGCATATAAACTTTTCGCGTGGTTCGAGGGAGGAGAACGCGACAGGTACGACAATGGCGGCGGAGCTGTCACACTTGAAATCAGGCATAACGAGAACCTGTCTTCAAAGATCATACTTTCAGGATACCTTGCTTCGGAGAATGAGAATTTTGATATACGGGGAGCCTACAGCCTCAACGCCCTTGACAAGACTGAAGGCTCTGAAAATAATCCTGACACTCTGCTGAATGCAGGTGTGGGAAGCTGGTTGTCACATGCACGCAACAAGCTCAGTACGGATATGTTAAGCCTCTCATACAAAGGATCCGCCTCTGCATGGGGCAGCAGTTTTGAATGGGGGCTCACTGCCAGGCACAGGCACCATGATATAAATGTAAATGAGTGGACCCGCGTGGATTCGGCAGGTTATACGGTCGGCATCAGCGATGACGGGCTGAACCTGACATCATATACCGATCACAGCAGTGTTGTAAACAGTCTCATTACCGAAGCCTTTATAATTAACAGGAGCAACTTCCGCCTTGCAGGAAGGGCGTGCGAGCTTAACGCCGGGATAAGGGCTGCCTGGGATACTTACAATTCAGAAGCGCTGCTGTCACCACGTCTTTCACTCAGCATGGCGCTGTCACACCGGGTCTCCGCATATATTTCCGCAGGAGCATATCATCAGCCTCCCGGAGGTCGCGAGATGATGATGCAGACCGATGACACATCACCCGCCCTGATGGCACAGCGTTCATTGCATTTTATTGCCGGCATGCATTATGATTTCATTGCCTGGGAAAGACCCTTCAGGTTCACTGCAGAAGCCTACGGCAAGTTCTTTGACAGACTCATACCCTATTCGGTTGATAATGTAAGGCTCATTTATTACGGCGGAAACATTGCAGAAGGCTACTCTGCCGGGCTGGATTTCAGGGTCAACGGAGAATTCGTGAAGGGGGTTGAGTCATGGTTCAGCCTTTCTTTTATGAAATCGGAGACGAACATCCCAACCTACAATTCCGGGTGGTACGCCTCGCCTTTCGATCAGAGAGTGAATTTCAGCATCTTCTTTCAGGATTATCTGCCTGGGCACCCCGATTTCCGGGCACATATTAACATTGCATTCGGAACAGGCATACCAACCTCTCCGCCTGAAAAAGAGCAGTGGGACGTCTGGTTCAGAATGCCTCCCTACAGACGTATTGACATCGGGTTTTCCAAAGTTATCCTTGGAGGTGACAAAAGAGGACCCGGATCAGTAATCAAGGAACTTGTTGCCGGAATAGAGGTATTCAACCTGGCAGACATAAGGAATACAATATCATATACATGGATCAGCACAGTCAGGAACAGTGAGGGCAAATCACTCGAATATGCCGTCCCCAATTACCTGACAAGCCGCAGTCTTAACCTTAAGATTACAGCACGATTCTGATCAATGTCTGATGACAAACGGACAATAATTCATATTTTCGTACCCTGATGAACAGGTTTGAAATCATATTCACGGCTGTAATGGCCACAATTATTGTGCATCTGCTGGTTGCCGTGATATTTATGTCTGTCAAGGTGTCAGCCATGAAACGAGAGCTGGCTGCGGAGATCATTCTGGCGGTTGAGGAGGAGATGCCTGATGCCGAAATGAAAAAGGCAATAGAACTCTCGGAAAGTGAAAAGTTCGCCGGTGCAACAGCCGAGGACCTTGTCAATGTGATTAAAAACCTTGCTGATAAGCCCATTGATATTGACCCCAAGGAGTACGAGGACATGGTCAAGGAGGAGCTTATTAAAAGTGGCATGCTGAATGAAAAGAATTTCATTGACGATCAGAAAAAAGCTGAGGAGGCCGGAAGGGAGGAAATAGATATTCCCACGGAGAAGATCAAACCGCAGGTAGCGGAAAAAAAGGAGAAACCTGAAGAGAAGGGCACATTCAGGGGTCCGACACGTATTTTCTATGATCTTGCAGGCCGGCACCATGTATTACCTCCCGATTCCCATATACAAGTGCCAGGGAGCAGGTCAGATTACCCTGTCCATCGAGGTCGACCGGCAGGGCAATGTAATGAAAGCAGAACCTGCGTCGAGCCTTTCTACCACAAAGGACCCATGCCTCACTGAGACAGCTGTTGATCATGCCCTCAGGTCAACATTCAATCCTGACCCGAGTGCCCCGGTTAAGCAGGCCGGTTTTCTGACATTTGTATTTGTATCAGCAATAAGCCCTTAAAAGAGCAACCCCTGAACAGGGTAGTTATAAGGCATGATAAGTTCCTTCCTGTTACGGTCGGCACGTGTGTTTGTGATCAGGGGACTGACCGTATGAGCTTCGAGCATCTCTGAACCAACAGGCTCCATCAGTTCTTCCGCCGGAATTCTTTTCGAGCTCTTCCTTCAGCCACAGCTTTTCAGCAGCAGCAGGCAATATTACAGGCATCCGCTTTTTGGTGTTGTGTATCTCTGACATCAGTTCATTGGCCCTTGTTGTCACCACTGAGAATGTATTAACGGAAACGCCTCCCTTCATCTTCCATGAGTCCCATATGCCGGCAAGAGAAAAGATATCTTCATCGCGCAGGCTGATATACCATGGTATCTTCCTTCCGCCGATATGCTGCCATTCAAAGAAACCCCTGACCGGCACAAGGCACCTGCGCGAAATGAATGACTCCCTGAAGGCAGGCTTGGTATCTATTGTCTCAGACCTGGCGTTGAATGTCTTCGTCATGATCTCGTTCGCTTCACTCTCATCCTGCAACCCATGACGGAATCAATCCCCATCTGAACAAGACGCAGCGACGCAGGGTCATCTGAGCAAACAACAGGCATCAGCGGCAGGCTGTATGCATGATAATAATAACTGGGACGGTACTTATCATGGTCAATGAGATCAGCACCGTAGCGCTCTTCGAGCTCCTCCCTGACAATATTTACATTAACAGTAAAGCACATCCCTGTCCCACCTTTGTCTTTAACCTTAAACTTTATACTCTTTATCCTTTAGCGGAACAGGTATTGAGTAGCTGAACAGGTCATTCTGCGGCCAGTCTTTGACCCTGCTGAGGAACTTTGACATCATCTGGTCAATATCAGATGGAAAGTTCAGGTCCGTTCCATGCGCTGCTGTTCAGCAGCACCACCCATGCTGTCCCGTCAGGCAGGCGTTTCATCATTGCGGTTGTTCCGGAGAAAGACCCGGTACGCCACCATGAACCGTTAACCATGGTCGCCCTCCATCCCACCGGTGCATAACCGTTATATACATCAGTCATGAATATGATGCTCTCGGGTGAAAGAATATCCTTCGGGTCGTCAAATCCGTCAATGGCAAGCAGCAGTCTCATAAGGTCAGGCGCCGTTGCCACCCATGCTCCCGCTGCACCCAGAGCCTCAATATCATTTCCTCCCCGGCTTGCCGGCAACATCTCCCCGGTTCCATAGACAGACGGCTTCAGCGGAGCATTCGCCACCTCATAATAGGATACTTCAAGCGGCAATGCCATCTCGGGTAAATTGTGACCCAGGGCCATATCATATATACCGAGCGGTTCAAGCACTTTCGTTGAACAATACTCCTCATAACCCATTCCTGATACCTTTTCAATCACCAGACCGAGGATGCTGTAGCCGAGGTTTGAATATGACTGTCCGGCGCCGGGAGTAAAATGAAGGTTTTTGTCAAGGGCAAACCTTATTATTGTTTTTGTATCGACGGGCATTGGAACACCCAGTGTCCTTGCAATGACCTCGGGCATAAACATCTGATCTCCGTACCTTTGTGACCATCCTCCCTCATGTGCAAGAAGATGCGCTACGGTGATATCAAATACACGCTTGTCTTTCGGGTTGGCAAAAAGAGTGTCATCAAGAATGCCTGTCAGGCCCGAATACACGGTCATTGACAGATAGCTGGCCCTCTTCCTGAAGTTTCATTACTGCCACGGCGGTCACAAGCTTTGAAACGCTTGCAATACGAAAACGGTGGTAGGGTTCTGCTGTTACGGAATCAGAAAGGGAGGCATAACCGAAACCGCGGGCATATACAAGCTTCCCCTCCCGGGCAACAGCGACAGATGCTCCTTTGATATCATAGTTCCTTATGAACCATTCGATACCCTTTTCGGCATTGTCAAACAGTTCACTGTCAGTGAGACTGTTATCTATCCTGAGATGTGCCGGCATAAAAGCCTCATCCCTGAAACCGGCTCTTTCTGTTCCGACAGGTAAAACAAAAGAAAATAAAACAAGAAATGCTATTAATAATATGCGAAATCCTCCTTTTTCAGACATCATACGGTGCTTTAAATTATTTAACCGCGTACAAAAATATGATTTTAGACCTCTCATCCCACCTCTGACCATTCATTTTCTTAACCAATGAAAAAAAATATCAACAAAATAGCTCTTCGTGAAAACTGCGACTAAATTTGTATTTATGTCAACGTTAAGAAGAATCATATATCGTATTTCTGCTCCTGATTTTTCTTTCACCTTTTGTGAAAGCGCAGCAGGATTCTGTCGCAATTGATTCCATTGTAAAAAGAATAAAGGTCCTGCTCGACGACTACAATGAAGAAATACTCATGATTGACACTTCCGAATTTATCACAGGAGGGTATGATACCGAAGACATAAATCTGCAGATAGCCGCATCCATGGGTGCATGCAATGAGATAGTCAGGCTTGTTTGCCAAAGGGGCCGATGTAAATAATTTTGTCGGGAGTGTTGCCACTCCCCTGCATTATGCCGTATCATCAGAAAGCAAAATGGCGGTTGAGATTCTTTTACTCCTCGGCGCTTCGCCTGATAAATCGGATCAGTACGGTTATACGCCACTGATAGCGGCAGTGATGGCAGACAATCTTGAAATTGCTGAACTTCTGATACGGTACGGGGCTTCAATGACAAAGACAGACCATAATCTTTCTTCTCCCCTGCATCATGCTGCAGCACTGGGATTTTTTTACACAACTGACATGCTGCTGTACTATGATGCACCTGTTGAAATGTATGATTATGAAGGCAATACTCCGTTGATGCTCGGCGTGAGTTTCAGCAATTATGATATCACTGACATCCTGCTGAGGGCAGGTGCTGACCCGAATACGCAGTGACAACAAAGGATTTACACCCCTGATGGTGGCTGCACAGAACGGCGACACCCTTATGCTGAGAATGCTTGTCAATGCCGGGGCAAATCTCTATTCTGCCAATGATGATGATTATGATGCCCTCGGTTGCGCCGTCAGATACGGGAAGGCTGAAGCGGCCTCTTTCCTGCTTCAGAACGGCAACCGGTGGAACTATAAAAATAACGGGTTAAAAAATCCTGTCGATATTGCTGAGTACTACGGTCAGAGCAAACTGCTTCCGTTGCTCACACTGTATGGATTGGCCGAAGAGCCCAAATTTGCGCTGGAAGAATTAACATTCTCAGCCGGGGCAAGGTTCACATCACATTATCTTCTGCTGGACGGGTCAGTGTCACTTTCTGAGCCAAGGATGAAAGCCGGCATTACCCTTGGAGCAGCCACAAACCCCTTCAGATGGAAACTGCTGGTTGAGGAGAATGATGCAACCTGGCAGTACATGGTAAATACATACCTGATCTATGCCGGGGTCTTTAAGGAATTTGAACTGGGTGAAACTGTCAGATGGTAACAGACTGAGCATTATCCCCTCATTGTCTGCCGGTTATCGTTTCTTACTCCGATTATGAAGGTGTTGACAGGAAGCCTGAAAGCAAATTCTGCATTATTCCTTCAGCTGATATTAACTGGAAGATTGAAATACTTCGGAATGAGTGCAGGACTTAGTTATATGCAGACACCATTTCTACAAGGTATTTCCGATATGGCTCAATCTTAAGCTATCATACACAATCATGCAGAAATCTCCGGTGGTGCCGGGCAAAAAGATAAAAATCTACAACTATGAGAAATAGCCCTGTTAAGGTGGCCC
Source organism: uncultured Bacteroidales bacterium (assembly GCA_963730615.1). Classification (GTDB taxonomy): domain Bacteria; phylum Bacteroidota; class Bacteroidia; order Bacteroidales; family VadinHA17; genus SR-FBR-E99. The sequence continues at coordinate 643,404 of CAVSSR010000006.1, forward strand.
TGGCCCTGCTTCTGCTGTTCTCATGTGAGGAGGGCTCCATAACCGACTGTACTGAGTGCGATCCGGACGGGATTTACCAGCCGCAGCTGACGATCTATATCAGGAACCCCGAATATGAACCCGTAAATCCGTTAGTCACCATATATGAGGGTGCGATAGAAGACAGTATTGTTCTCAACCGTATAAACGTGAATGAGAGTTATTCATACATCACTTACGATGCAGTATTGTATAAAGACTATACCGTAACTGTGGAGTTCTTTCTGAACAGCGTTAAATACGTGGCAATCGGAGCCGCCTGTCCTAAAGTCCGCTACGATAAATCAACCTGCGACCAGCCCTGTTATTATCTCTATGATAACGTTATTGACCTGAGGCTCAGGTACCATTAAAATTCGGATTATTTTCAGATCCTGAGTGTAAGAAGGATCTGCCGGAGTTCGTTGGGTGTCACGTCTTCATGTACTTTACCGGCATCGGCAACAGCTATCCTGCCTCTTTCTTCCGACACAATAATCACCACCGCATCGGTGGCTTCAGTCAGGCCTATTCCGGCCCTGTGCCTCATGCCGAACCTTGCAGGCAATCCTGTCTGATCGGTTGAAGGGAGCGGGCACCGGGCGGCAAAGATCTTACCGTTCTGGATCAGCACTGCCCCGTCATGTAACGGAGACCCCTTATAAAATATAGTCTTCAGCAGTTCATCGGTCACCAGGGCATTAAGCAGCTCACCGCCCTCTGAATATATATCCAGCAGGCTCGTTCTTCCGACCGCAATAAGTGCACCTGTGCGCGACTGTGCCATTGATTCGGTTGCCCGTACTATCTCCTCGACTATCTGGTTGGTCGTCTGATCTACCGTTCCTGACGGAAAGTACTTGTCAAATGAGAACCGGTTACGGCTTATATACCTGTTTCCGATAGCGAGGAGAAAGCGTCGCAACTCCTGCTGAAACACAATGATAAGTGCAATTACCCCTACTCCTATCACCTGCCCCAGAATGGCACTGATCAGTTCCATGTTCAGGGCCTTGACTACAAGCCAGAAGAGGTAAACAAAAAAGATTCCCAGAAATATGCTGAAAGCAGCTGTTCCTCTTATAAGACGATAAAGCTGGTAGAAGATAAACGCTACCATTACAATATCGATAATATCGAGGATCGAGAAGTTCAGCATACAACACAGTGCGGTGACGGGCAAATTTAACAATAATGATCGAAAAGGATGCCGTCAGGATAAATCTTTTCAAAAAGGGTTATCACCTCCTTCGCCTCCTTTACATCATGAACCCTGAGTATTGAGGCTCCTTTCATCAGTGCGGTCATATTCAAGCGCGGAAGTCCCGTTAAGGGCATCATCAGGAGTAATATTGAGTGTGCGCCAGATCATCGATTTTCGTGAGAGTCCGGCAAGCAACGGCAGGCCGGCAATATGAAACTCATTCAACCTCGCTAAGATCTCAAAATTATGCCTTACCGTTTTACCGAAGCCAAAGCCCGGGTCCAGAATAATATCCTTCACCCCTGCCTGCTGCAGCTGTGCTATCCTCTGACCGAACCAGAACAGTATATCTGAAACAACATCATCATAATGCGGTTCTGATTGCATTGTCTCAGGTGTTCCCTGCATGTGCATCATGATATAGGGAACATTCAGCCTTATAACCAATGGGAACATCCCTTTGTCCATTTCCCCTCCCGATATATCATTGATAATAGCTGCTCCTGAATTTATTACCGCTTCCCCGGCCACAGATGCCCGGTATGTATCCACTGAAATGACGGCTTCCGGGTATCTGCCCAGGATGAGTTCGGTTGCCCGGCAGACACGTTTCTTTTCATCCTCTTCCGGAACATCCAGCGCACCGGGACGCGTAGAGCATCCTCCGATGTCAAGAATATCAGCTCCTTCCTCAAGCATCTTTCCCGCAATGGCCAGTATCTCTTCATCGGAGGTATAACGACTTCCGGGATAAAATGAATCTTCAGTCACATTGATAATGCCCATTATCCGGGGATGCCGCAGATCAAGAAGTCTGCCTTTAATATTTATGAACATCGAGAGAGCTTTTACTTTTATAAAGATAATCATTGCACCGGATCAGAATGAAACCCTTCCTGACTATGCCTTTAAAATGGCTATATTTGGCCATGCATACTGTAAATTTTCAAACTTCAATTGAATGAATGAAATCAACTGGGCCGGAGAGCTTTGCGTGGCAATCACCGTGTCCGACACTTCCGGAAAAATACTTTACATGAATGACAAATCGGCCGTAACATTCGATAAAAACGGCGGGAAGGAACTCATTGGCAAAAACCTCAGGGATTGCCACCTGCCAGAATCGTGGGAAAAGATTCTTGAAATAATGAACAGCCAGAAAGTCAATTGCTACACCATTGAAAAAGAAGGCATCAGGAAACTCATTTACCAGGCGCCGTGGTATGAGAATGGCAGGCTGTCCGGTATGGTTGAGCTCTCCATGGTGATTCCCTCCAAAATGGATCACTTTGTCCGCACGTAGGCAGTGACCGTCAATATTTGAATGGCAATGAGTGTTGATAAAATCAATATCGACCTGACATACCTGCTTCCTATTAATATTTATCTTTAAAACCGTTGCTTTTAATATTAACTGACCGAATGGTAAGGAAGTTCCGGAATGAAACTGATTGTTATTGAAGGACTGGACGGAGCAGGGAAATCGACTCAGATTTCGTTGCTCAAGGAATGGTTTTCGGAGAGGAAACTGCAGTGCAGGTATATTCATTTTCCCCGTACCGATACGCCTTATTTCGGAGAACTTATTGCCCGTTTTCTGAGAGGCGAATTTGGCGATATCGGCCATGTGGACCCTTACCTTGTCGCGATGCTTTACGCTGGTGACAGGAAAGATGCCGCCCCAATGATAGAAGCATGGCTGGGAGAAAAATACTATGTGATCCTTGACCGTTATACATACTCGAATATAGCTTATCAGTGCGCAAAGCTTAGTTCCGACGAAGAGGCAAACAAGCTCATGGACTGGATACTGAAACTTGAATTTGATCATTTCTCCATTCCGAAACCTGACATTAATATCTTCCTTGATGTTCCATTCAGATTCACGGAAGAGAAACTTAATAACCAGCGCCAGGGTGATGACAGAAGCTATCTTCTGGGCAACCGCGACATCCATGAAAGCAGCCTCGAATTTCAAAAGATGGTAAGGGACGTATATATGAAAGTAGCTGAGGAGGACAAATACCTGCAGGTAATAAAATGCTACAATGCAGACAATATCATGCTTGCTCCTGATGAAATTTTTCATCTGGTACTTGACAAACTAAAGGAAAACAATATTCTCAGATGAAGGTCTTAACGCAAATCGGCAGGATACTGACAGGTCTTCTCTTTGTTTTTTCAGGGTTGGTCAAGGGGATTGACCCGATGGGAACAGCATTCAAGCTGGAGGATTATTTCAAAGCCTTCAGCGTTGGGTTTCTCGATGACCTGGCCCTGCCCCTGGCATTAATACTCTGTCTTGTTGAGTTTATGACCGGCATGATGCTTCTGACGGGGTCTTTTGTCAGGCTGGCATCATGGATGGCAGCGCTTTTCATGGCTCTGTTCACACCCCTTACACTGGTCCTTGCCATCTTTAACCCGGTCTCTGACTGCGGATGTTTCGGCGATGCCATTGTTCTTACAAACTGGGAGACATTCTTCAAGAACATCGGAATTACCCTTCTGGTGGTTTTTATCTTCATCAGGAGAGACGACAGAACAGGTACTTTGTCTGTAAGGCCGGGGCTGAGTACGACACTTGCACTCAGCTTCCTGTTCCTGCTTTTCATGTGGTATAATCTTGCATATCTTCCGGTTATAGACTTCAGACCATATAAAGTCGGAACAAACCTTCCGGAGGCGATGGCTGTGCCGCCGGATGCGGAGGCAGACAGGTATGATATCAGATTCATCTATGAAAAAGAGGGCCTTCAGAAAGAATTTACCCTTAAAGACTACCCTGCTGAAGATACAACATGGAAATTCGTGGATCAGAAATCTGTTCTTATTTCAGAAGGATACGTTCCTCCGATACATGATTTCAGGCTGGTCGACGGGCAGGGTGCCGATCTGACTGAACAGGTCACAGGAAGTGAGGGCGATGTGATGCTGATGATAGCCCGGAAACTCGATAAGTCTGACAGGGATGGCCTGACGAAAGGATATGATCTCGGGACTGAACTTCAGGAAGAAGGCAAGAAATTTTACGTCGTGACCTCCACTCCCGCCGACGAAGCAGGGAGTCTGACAAAAGGGTTCAATACCCTCTTTGCCGATGAGGTGACACTGAAGACAGTTATCAGATCTGATCCGGGATTTGTTCTCCTTCACAATGGTACAATTATTGCCGAATGGTCATATAATGGGCTTCCTGAAAAGGAAGAATTTAAGGGAGATCTAAACGCACTGGCGCTAAAAAGCAGCAGACAAGAAAATATTAAGCTTATTATAATAAGCACATTACTGGCAATAATTCTGATTGTTGCCATAACTCTGCCACTCAGACTGGCAGACAGGGATAAGTAAGAAACTGGAATTCAAAAAACTAAGAAACTATGAGAAAAAAAATTGTGGCAGGTAACTGGAAAATGAATATGGAGTTAAACGATGGCATTTCACTTGCCAAGGCTATCAACGATTATTTTCAGGATCACCAGCTAAATGATAAGGAAGCTATACTTTGTACGCCATTTATTCACCTCAGTGCGGTCAGCGGGTTGCTGAGTGCAAAAGGGCTTACTGCAGGCGCTCAGAACTGCAGTGATCATAAGTCCGGCGCCTTCACCGGCGAGACCTCGGCAGCAATGATACGCAGCACCGGAGCCACCAGCGTGATAATCGGGCACTCTGAACGACGTACCTATTACGGAGAAGATGACACACTTCTTGCTGCAAAGACGCTGGAAGCACTTCGCAACGGACTGCGGGTAATCTTCTGCTGCGGGGAAGTGCTTGCCGAGAGAGAACAACAGATTCATTTCACGGTTGTGAAGAGGCAGCTTGAGAAAGGTCTTTTTACCCTTCCGGTTGATGAATTCAGAAAATGTGTGATAGCTTATGAGCCTGTATGGGCTATTGGTACCGGTGTCACTGCCACCCCTGCCCAGGCACAGGAGATGCACGGTTACATCCGCGGTATCGTAGCCGCGAAGTACGGCCAGGAGGTGGCTGACGACACAACAATACTTTACGGCGGAAGCTGCAAGGCATCCAATGCGGCTGAACTGTTCGCCAATCCCGATGTCGACGGCGGACTGATAGGGGGTGCATCACTTGTCAGCGAAGAATTCTGCAACATTGTGAAAGCATTGTAGAAACCTGATGAAAAAGATCATCCTCGTACTCCTGACAGCTGCTGCCCTTTCACTTCCGGCATTCGGCCAGGTTTCCGGTCAGTTTTCAGGTGATGTCTCAAAATTTACCGCTGAACTGACGACTTTTATGGGAACTCTTGTCAGCAAACCCCAGAAAGCTGAGGTTGATCTTTTTATTTCTCTTTTTGACAGTACATGTTTTTCGACCGAAACCAGGGACATGATCGTCAATGTGGCGAGCCAGCTCAGGGGACGTCGGTTGAGCCAGGCACCGGGTTTTATTTTCTTTGCGCGCACACTGACTGACTTTATCACAACAAATCAGGGTAAGGGCGAGGTCAGTGCATGGCTTTCCGGGCTGAGTGAAATGGCTTTTGACCCGCGGTTCACCAACACTTCAATAGAAAAATTCATAGAAGTAACCGGTTTGCTGCTGGTTGACAACACTATTTATTCAGCAGGGTCAGTCAGGTGGAAGACCAAGGGTGGAACCGTTGAATTCGATCGCGACACGGTTCTGAAGATTGATATCAAAACTGTAACACTTACCTGTTTCCTCGGAAAAGACAGCACTGAAATATATGACTTCTCAGGCACTTACTTTCCTGACATATTTCTTATGCACTGTGATAAGGGAACAATAACCTGGGAGAAAGCCGGTTATGACCGTTCCAGGGTTTTTGCTTCAGTATCCGATTTTAATATTGATGTCACCAAGAGTGAATTTACTTGCGACTCATCGCTCCTGACCCACACAACTTACTTCCATGAGCCGGTAAAAGGAACCCTGACTGACAGGGCTGTAAAGATCATATCGCCTGAAAAAGCCACTATGCCTCGTTTTGTGACGTATGAAAACAGGTTCTTCATTAAAGATATTTATGAAGATGTTGACTATGAGGGGGGACTGACGCTTGAAGGTGCGGTGGTCACGGGGACAGGTTCCAACTGGTTTCCGGCCGGTATAAGGCTCTACAGGAATGACACCCTGGCTATGAAGCTGGTTTCCAGGAATTTCATCCTCTCCCAGAAAACCATAAGCAGCTACGAAGCCTCTTCCACACTTTATCTTGGTAAAGATTCAATTTACCACTCCAACCTTGGCTTCTCCTACAACACCAATACAAGGGAGGTAAGCCTGTTTCGCACAACCAGCCCCTTGTCACGCAGTCCTTATTTTGATTCCTTCCATAACCTTGATCTCTATTTTGAGCATTTTGCCTGGGATATGGATGATCCGTTCATCACTCTGTCACGCACCAGGGGATCATCAATCGGAGCCGCAAAGTTTGAATCAGTCTCATTTTACAATGAGGTAAACTTTTTTAAGCTCATGCGGCTTGATGATGTTCATCCGCTTTACCGTATAAGGGACTATGCGAAGGTATACGGTGCTGATGCTTTTCCGGTGGAAGGATTCGCCAAATGGATGAAAATGCCTGTTGAACAGGCTACTTCACTCTGCATTGAACTTGCCAATAACGGTTTCCTTTTCTATGACCGTAATTTCAATGAGGTTGTTATCAAGAAAAAAGTCGATGATTATATCGCCTCCTTCGCCAAAAAGAAGGATTACGATGCCATCAGGATCAACAGTGAGGCCAGGGATAAAGAGGAGAATGCAATCCTTGACCTGAAAACATTTGACCTCCGCCTCGCGGGAGTGAACAATATATCACTCAGTGACTCTCAGAAGGTGTCAATAACCCCCTACGACGGCCGCCTGGTGGTTGGGAAAAACCGGGCCATGTCATTTGACGGTGTTGTAAAAGCAGGCCTGTTTACTATTTACGGAAAGCAGTTCTCATTCAGTTATGACACTTTCTATCTGCATCTTGCAAAGATAGATTCCATTCGTTTAGCGGTGGAGACGGATGAAAAAGACCCTTATGGCAGGCCTGTAATTAAGAAAATTGACAATATCATTGAACTGGGTGCAGCCAATCTGTACATCGATGACCCGAAGAATAAATCAGGATTGAAAAGCCTGCAGCAGTACCCGATCATTAATTCATTAACCAACTCCTACATCTTCTATGACAACATACCTAACCTGGAGGGCATCTATCCGCGGGAGGAATTTTACTTCCTGATCGATCCATTCACATATAACAATATAGACCACTACAGCAATACGGACATGGCCCTCCAGGGTGAGTTTGTCGGCGGGGGCATTACCGAACCCATGAGGCAGACTCTCACGGTACAGCCTGACACCTCACTCGGTTTTTCAATGACGATTGCTCCCGGGGGCATTCCCATCTATGACGGAAGAGGAGTTCTATATGATCATCTCAGCATGAACAACTCGGGTTTTATCGGCAGCGGCAGGGTTGACCACCTTACTGCCACGGCCGTGTCAGATACATTCTTATTTTACCCTGAATTTATGGTCACCCGGGCTCAGAGCTTCACCATGAGACCGGATACATTGAACAGATTCCCGGAACTCAAAGGTTCGGATGTAGATATTGAGTGGCTTACCGGACCGGATGAATGGTATGCGGAAAATAATCCCGGTAAACCATTTAACATGTTTGCGAACGGAACCACTGTGGACGGAACTCTTATCCTGAAGCCGGAAAGCCTCAATGGCAAGGGAGAAGTGAATATGGCTGATGCCCGTATCACTTCAGAAACATTCAGTTTCGGGTCCGCCACTATCGATGCGGATACATCGGATTACTATCTTAAGGCACTCAGGGGAGACGGCTACGGTTTCGTGGCAAACAATGCCAACACACATGTAAACTTTGCAGAGCAGCGCTCTTCCTTCAGCCTTAATACTGATTCGTCATTTGTTGTCTTCCCGGAGCTGGAATACATTTCAAAGATGACAAACTTTAATTATAACATGGGTTCCAAGGTGCTCGACATGTCACAGAGAGGAAGGGAGTCTACCACCCTCATGACAGCCGATCAGCTTCTCAAGGTGCCGCCCGGTATGATCGAGAAGGCTACGTTCCTCTCAACAAATAATATGAAGGATACTGTGAAATTCCAGTCCGGATCAGCATCTTACTTCCTGCAGGAAGAGTACGTCAAGGTGAAGGATGTCAATTATATACCCGTTGCTGATGCCCTGATACAACCGGGAGACGGTATTCTTTATATCTCCAGGGGAGCCGTAATCAGGCAGACTGACAGTGCACTTGTGGCAATTAACAACAAGCACCTGATCCATTCAGCGAAAATAAACATCGAGAGCAGTGCAAACTATTACGGTTCAGGTATATATGATTATACCGACGAGGACGGAAAAATTCAGTTGATAAATCTGAGGGAGATAAAAGTCGATACAATGGCTACGAAAGCACTCGGTTATATTCCTGAATCACAAAACTTTACCCTCAACCCGGCCTTCACTTTTTCGGGTGATGTGACTCTGCGTTCAAAGGACGATCACCTGACTTTTACCGGGGCTGCCGGGATAGTGACCGACTGCAAATCAATCCGTAACAGTCCCGTGAAATTCAGCGCGGCCATTGACCCTGCGAATGTACTCATACCGATCAGTGATAAACCCCGGGATATTAACGACAACCTCCTTTTTTCAGGTACATTCGTCACCCTTGATTCTGCAGGTGTATATCCGGCATTCCTGTCTGAGAGGCAATCATGGAGCGATAATCCGCTTCTAAATGCAGAAGGATTTCTCTTCCACGACAAAGGGGCTGGGAGATACCGCATTGCCTCCATGGAGAAGCTGTCTGACCTGTCGCTGAATGGTAACATGGTAACGTTTGACAGGTTCAATTGTATACTGACCAGCGAGGGTAATATCAACTTCGGTGTCAACTATGATCTGCTCTCTCTGAGCAGCTCCGGTCGCGTGGTTCAAAACACGGATGGCTCAGATGTGGAGTTGCAGACAATGATGGGCCTCTCATTCTATTTCAGTCCCGAAGCGCTGCAGATGATGGCCGATGATATACGGACCGTGCCAACCCTGAAAGCTGTCAACCTCTCATCGGAATTCAACAAAAAGGCTATGCGTGATCTGATCGGGCCGGAGGCGGCAAAGGCCCTCTCGGAAGAACTGCAGCTCTTCGGCATGGTAAAGACCCTGCCAAAGCAGTTCTCTTTTCAGCTGATGCTGAATGAGGTGAATTTTAAATGGAACCCTAACACGATGTCGTTCATGTCACAGGGAAAGATCGGTATCGGGTTTATCGGTAACCAGCCTCTGAATATATATGTTGACGGATGGGTGGAGCTTCAGAGAAAGAGATCGGGTGACATTCTTGACATCTACCTGAAGGCAAACGACAATGTCTGGTACTGGTTCTCGTATTTCAGGGGAGTATTGATGAGCTATTCATCCAACGATTCATACAATGCCCTGCTGGCAGGGACCAAGGACAAGCTCAGAAAGGATCCTAAATCGAATTCCCAGGTTGAATATGAATACATGATCGGGCCTCGCGACAGGCTCATCAGATTCCTTCGCAGGATGGAAAGCGGAGGAAAAGGTTTTGAAGATGAATACTAAGGTTTTTCATCGAAGCTCCTGCCCCTGCTGCCCAGTTCAATAACCTCCATATCACTTATTTTGTCGTCTTCAACAGTAAAACGCAGGATGGTCTTGACCTTATGCATGCCTGTCCGGCCTGCTGAACCGGGATTGACACAGAGCATATTATATTTTTTGTCGAAGATCACCTTCAGTATATGTGAATGCCCGCAAACGAAGATGTCGGGTTTGTGTTCCTTTATCAGTTCCAGTGCCCTGGGTGAATAATGACCAGGATATCCGCCGATATGAATTATGAGAACACGCTTCCTGCCTGCCATGAAACTGAGGTACTCTCTTGTCGCACTCCTGACTTTGAAATCGTCGACATTGCCCCAGACAGCCCTCAGCGGCTTGAAAGCTTCAAGCTCTGTAATGACATCCATGTTCCCCGCATCACCGGCATGCCATATTTCATCGACACCTGCAAAATGCTCATAGACAGCAGGATCAATCCAGCCATGGGTGTCTGATATCACTCCTATCTTCATCGGTCGAAAGAATAAAATTTACAAATGCTAAAATCAATAAATTTGTGCAAAGAAAAACCATTATGCAGCTATTTTATACAAACAATGTTTCAGAAGGCACAGCAACCTTCAGTCGCGAGGAATCAGGCCACTGTATCAGGGTGCTGCGTATGCGTCGCGGAGATACCCTTCACTTCACTGACGGTGCAGGCAATTTGTACGAGGGCATCATATCGGAAGACGACCCTCATAATATGAAAGTCACTGTCACAGGTGTGACAAAAGACGCCGGGAAAAGACAATACAGGCTGCATATGGCGATTTCGCCCCTGAAGAACGATGACAGGCTTGAGTGGTTCATTGAAAAAGCCGTGGAGCTGGGTATTGATGAGATCACCCCGCTTATTTGCTCCCGTACTGAAAAGAAACGGATCAGAAAAGAAAGGCTTGAGGGACTGATACTGTCGGCCATGAAACAGTCGGTGAAAGGCTTTCTGCCACGATTGAACGAGCCAGTTCAATTCACAGAGTTCATAGATAAGCAGCATTTCGGCAGGCGTCTTATAGCATGCTGTGACACGCAGCTGGAACGAAAGGCGATAACTACCGCGGTCGGACCGGGTGAAGATGTCTTAATACTGATAGGGCCTGAGGGAGATTTTACTGATGATGAGGTCAAACTTGCCTCAGATGCCGGCTTTTTACCAGTACACATCGGGACCAGCCGACTGAGAACAGAAACAGCAGGCGTTGCCGCCTGCTGCTCAGTCTACCTGACCAACATCTGAAATCAACCTCTGCCAGGAAAGAAATCGAATGCTTCTTTGATGTTCTTAGCAGGAAGGTTATAGAATTCGGTGTATTTGCACCTTTCGCAGATAACCGCAGTATACCGCGTGCCCGGAATACTAAATAGCTGGCTAAACTGACTGTGCTGAATAACCACTCCTTTCACAGAATATTTCTTTCCGCTGCACTTTGGGCAGACATACTTAAGTACCGGGGTTTCACTTTTCATCTTTTCCTTCTTTTTTGTTCTCTTTTTTTGTCTGCTGACGTCCGGACTTGCGCAGTGCCTGGTCAAGAATCCACTCTATCTGACCGTTGGTGCTGCGAAACTCGTCAGAGGCCCATTTCTCGATGGCACTCAGCTTGTCCGGATCAATCCTTATGACAAATGACTTCTTCTGCATGACTACTGGTGAAGGGTACCTGCATTGATGATCGGATTCGCATCCTTATCACCGCACAGCACCACCATAAGATTGCTTACCATAGCTGCCTTTTTCTCTTCATCAAGATCAATTATACCTTTCTCCGAGAGCTGGGCCAGGGCCATCTCAACCATCGATACGGCACCTTCAACTATCTTGAAACGGGCAGCAACAACGGCAGTTGCCTGCTGACGGCGAAGCATGGCTCCGGCAATCTCCTCAGCATAAGCAATGTAGTTGATCCTTGCCTCAATCACGTTTATGCCGGCTATCTTCAGCCTGTCACTGATCTCCTTCTCAAGCTCGTCATTGACTTCTTCACCGCCGCCGCGGAGAGTGATCTCGGTATCATGGCCTTCCCAGTCGTCGTAAGGATAGAGCCCGGCCAGCTTACGAAGAGCGGCATCACTCTGAACAAGTACAAAATGTTCGTAGTTGTCTACATCGAACGCTGCCTTGTATGTGTTTTCCACCTTCCAGACAAGAACAAGACCTATCTTTATGGGATTACCGTTCTTGTCATTGACCTTTATAGGCTCACTGTCAAAGTTTCGCGCGCGAAGAGAGATCTTCTTCCGGACATAAAATGGGACAGCCCACCAGAAACCGTTAGTCTTTACAGTACCTCTGTAAGCACCAAAAAGTACCATTACCATAGATTCATTCGGATTGACGACCATTAATCCGGGAAGAATCAGGAACAACAGAACTATCAGCAGACTTCCCAACCAGAAGACTTCATTGATGAATGAAAAGATAATGGCTGCAATTACCAGCAGACCGAGCATCAGGAACAGATATCCCGATGAGGCTTTGAAAATTCTTTCTTCTTTCATGATATATGATATTATAATGATATCACAAAGATACTATAATAATTCATATGAGTCAAGGAAAACCGGAAAAAAATTTACATTTGGGTCATGCATGAGCGACACACGGACAGGGAACGTTATTTCAGGGAGCAGGCACAGACAACTGCTAAACATGTTATTCCGTTCATTGACAGCGTAATACCAGTCGGCAGTTCACTTTCAGTCCTTGAAATAGGCTGCGGCGAGGGAGGAAACCTCCTGCCTTTTCTTGAGGCCGGCTGCAGCCGAATAGTCGGTATTGATCTGTCAGAAAGTAAAATCCATAATGCCCGGAAGTTCTATTCAACCATCAACGGGGGTGAAAAAGTTGAGTTTATTGCAGCTGATATTTATGATTCAGGATCTGCCGGCACGTTTGACCTGGTGATGATGCGTGATGTGCTGGAGCACATTCATGACCAGGAGAAGTTCATTGGCTTTGTAAAACGATTTCTTAATCCCGGAGGCGTTCTTTTCATAGCCTTTCCCCCATGGAATAATCCTTTCGGGGGCCATCAGCAGATGTGTGACAGCAGGTTGCTTTCAAAGACACCGTGGATCCACCTTCTTCCGAAGAGAGCTTACCGCGGCCTCCTCAGGGCGGCCGGAGAAAGCCCTGAAAAGATCGATGGACTTCTTGAGATAAAGCAGACAGGAATTAATCTCGGACAGTTTGAAGGGATAATAAAAAAAGAGGGATTTCTTATCCTGAAAAAATCCCTCTGGTTCATTAACCCGAATTTTGAAGTCAAATTCGGCCTTCGGCCCCGCCGGTTGCCTCAGTTCCCTGGAAATATCCCGGGTTTACGGAACTTCATAACAACCACAGGCTACTATATTATTTCAATGCCTCATCAAGGGCATTGACAATCGGCTGTGCCGAGAACTTCTCTCCCACTGCCTTCTGCATCCACTGTTGCGGAGTAAGACGACCCTGACTGTACATGCGGTCAATCTCGTCAGAAAAGTCTTTTCCTTCAAGATACCCCTCAATCTGGAACTGGATGATCTGACCGAAAGCATAGTTCGGCAGATAAAGCGGAAACTCTATCATATGAGAATATACAGCAAGCAGAGGTGAGTCACTGACTCCCATTACAGGCGCAAAATACTGGTTCCATACCTCTACTGCCGTTGAGATTGTCTGTGCCTTGAGCTGTGCCGCAGTTGCCTCCGGATTCTCATAGAGCCACTTCCAGACCTTCATCTCGACCATGCTGACACCCATTATCTCCATTAACGACCAGGCTGCGTCAAGCGTCTGCAGCTTCTCCTTGTCAGGATTTTCCTCCTTCATGCCAAGAAGCATAAGATCACGGTCCTGGAAAAGAAATGCCGTGGCTTCTGTGAATCCTGTGTTGGGCACACCTGACATCATATAATAATCAACATCATAGAGTGAAATTGTCTGTTCCACATTGTGTCCGAACTCATGAACCGCAATGTTGTATCCCTTGTAGTCCATCCCTTTGTCTGAAATTCTGGTTCTGAGATGAGAAACGGAACCTTTCATAGCCGCTCCCCAGGCATGGCCTGATCCCCTTGCAGGGTCAACCACAACCTTGTCAGCTATGTATTTCGCCCTTTCAGGTGACCATCCGAGCTTTGTCAGAATAGTTGGCATGCCGGCTCTGAAAGCGGCAGGGTCAGGATAAAGCTCACTGGTTTTTGCTGTAAGCAGGCTCTCGGGTATTGAGCTGCGCGATTTGAACCCGTCATACCAGATGTCATACGGTCTGAGGTCGCGCCCGAGCCTCTCCCTTATCATGCCAGCAAGCACCTTAAGCTGAGGTGATCTGAGATACTCATCAAATAATTTCTCAGCATCTTCCTGTGCTATTTCCATTCCGCCGGAGAAGCTGCGGAGTATTGCAGTGTTCATCCCGGGATTGTAAGGATCGATGGCCTTCCAGGCATTGAAGATACTTATTACGTGAGCATAGCGCGTGTCCGGCTCAGCGGTCAGCTCAACGACGGATCCTTCCTTAACAGTCTTATTGGAGAAAGGAGACCATTCATAGTCGGAGCTGTTTATCACTTTTCCCGGTATCTCCTGCCTGATGATCCGTTCCATCACCTTGTATATCATCTCCTGTTTTTCCGGTCCCGATACCTTATCGGCATAGTTGGCCTTCAGCTCATCACGCAGGTTCCAGTGAGAAAGGAGGACCATATCTTCAGGAAAGAGCTGTCGTCCGTCATCTGTGCGGAGCTTGCCCATATGTATATTATATTCAGCAATATACATCTCGGCGTTTCCTGTCGCAACAGAAGCTGCCTGGTTCAGCTCAGCCGGCACGCGGGAGACGAACTGGTCACCCAGACGGGCCATGGCCCACTCTTCACGGCTCCACTGCGGACCCAACTCCTCCTTTTCGGCAAGGGTATAATAAGGGAAGTTAAGTGCGATCACAAACGCGATCTTGTTATTGTAGAAGTCAGTTTGTAAATGCGATCCCACAGAGTAGTTGCCGAACATACGGTCAATCTCATCAATCTCTCCGACTGATTCATCAAGCACCTTCCTGAGGTCAAGGGTGATCTCATTCATGTTGCCGCTCATCGATTCAAAATATTTACTGATCTTCAGGAATACAGCTTTTCTTTTCTCAGGGCTGGCAATATAATTTGCAGCTGCGAACTCCGCGAACTCCGCCGGGGTTCCGTCTTCGGCTCTCCACAGTGAAGCGGCGTGCTTTAATCCTCTTTCCAGAAGCCGCACGTCTGCCGAAGGCTGGGCTGCCTGGATCTTTCTCAATTGAACTTTTTATTTCGGTTTCATCAATGAAACCTGCAACGGACTCACCTCCCTTTTTATCAGGTGTTGAGCAGGCTGTCAGAACTGCGACCATCAGAATTAAATACTTTTTCATGTGAATTCTCCTTATCCGGCTGAATTTATTGCACAAACTGCATTGCATAATACTTCGCTGTCAGCTTTTCACCCGTAGCTTTTTCTATCATCTCGTTCCACTGATACCTTGCTCCGGGCATGAAGACGTTGGTTTTGAAATACTCGCCCATGGCTTTCATGTCAGCTTCGGTGTTTCCCGTGACAACGTTTGTTGTAACATAATGATTAAACTGTGATGCCAGAAGTTCCCCGAGCAGGTAATTATGGTAATAGCACGGGTATAGGGCAATATGTATTTTGGATGCCCAGTCAGGCATGTCACGTCCCTCAGGTTCCTTCACCATCTGGTATTTTTCAACGATATCCCACCATAGCTGGTTGAGATCCTGGTCAGGATTTTCATACATTGATTTTTCAAAGCGGTACATTACCTGTGCCCAGCGGCTGAAGACAAGCTGCTGAAGTCTTAATGCCTTGAAGCTGTCATCGGCGATACTGTTCATTTCCTTCTCATCAATGATGCCCATGTAGTTCATCCATGCCGGGTTGGTCGCAAACCTTCCGAAATAATTTGCGATAGCCTCGGTGGTAAATGTATGAGCCGCATCCCTGAGGGTAAACGGAAGTGACATATCATTGTAATACTGGTATACCCCATGACCCAGTTCATGAAGAATTGTATTCATCCAGTTTGCATCAGGTTTTATATTGTCAAGTGTACGCACATCGCCGGCGCGGTCGATGTCGGTTGAGAATGCATGCTGGTTCTTGCCCGGTTTCTCGTAGAGGTCACTTTTGGCCAGGATTGCATCAACCGGGAGTCCGAGGCTTGCATAATACCTGGCGGCAAGCTGGGCAGGGTCCTTGTCCTTATAATATTTGTCAAAGTCGACAGGATAAATCTCGGGAGCTTCCTGGAAGTACCGGTTCTGGTAATGCCACGGTTTCAGGTCTGAAACAGGTATACCGTAACGTTTTGAAAAATAGGCATCTATATCACCCTTCAGCTGTGCAAAGTTGTTACGTGTGAGGCTATCGAGCTCATCAAAGATCTTCG
Source organism: uncultured Bacteroidales bacterium (assembly GCA_963730615.1). Lineage (GTDB taxonomy): Bacteria > Bacteroidota > Bacteroidia > Bacteroidales > VadinHA17 > SR-FBR-E99. Next base: position 659,727 of record CAVSSR010000006.1, read on the forward strand.
TGACCTCCTCTGGTTTCTGTCCTGAGAGCTCAAGGCTCATCTGGTGGTAATTGCTGAAGCCCAGCTGCTGTGCAATTTTGTTGCGGTGCTTAACCAGTTTGATTACATCATCGGCAACCACGGGGCCGATCATTTTATGTCCTTCCCATGCAGCCTGCAACTCTGTGCTGTTTGTCGAACTGCGCAGAATACCCTCGACCTCGTTGTCACTGAGCTGTTTGCCGTTTACAGTAGCTCTGAAATTGCCATACTTCTTGTTTATCTCAGTCTCCATCTTCACCTGCTGGGATATCAGGCTTGTGTCAATCTGACCTTGCAGATACATATTATATATAAGTTCAAGCTGCCGTGCCAGGAGTGGTTCTTTAACCAGTTCCGATTCTTTGAGTTCCTTCAGCTCTGCGAAGGCCTGTTTGTCTGTAAAGTAGCTGATATATGCGATGGAGGCTTTTTCATTCCTTGCCCAGGCTTCATCGGTACCGTTGACGTTGGCTTCCCAGTTTGCAAGGTTAGCCTCCTTGAACAACGGTATGATCTCAGCCTCATAGGCAGAGATAAAATCTCTCATTCTGTTTTCCATTTTCTCCTGTTTTGAAGTGCATGACCAGAACATGGTCACAATAACCATTAAATAGAGGATCAGTCTTTTCATATTAATTGTTTTGGGAATTGGGTTTTGCGAAGGTAAAAAAAATGATATAGATATACAGTGATCTCCGTGGGGTAAAATAAAAAACAGGTGAGGCGGACTTGTTTGTCCCCCGCACCTGTCAGATCATTATTGTACTAATCAAGCTTTTCAGTGCACCTGTGCGTCGCGTCTGATCTTCTCAAACAGTCCGGCAACGACCTCATCAGAAGGTATATCTTCCATGTCGGGAAGGAGAATGCTCAGGGCGGCATCGATGCCAAAAGCATCTGCTATCAGATCTGACGGGGTATTGGTGATCTCGAAAAAAGAAAGTAGAAGGGTAGAATTCTTATCCATAGGCGTTGTTGCTCTCATGAGAGAATAACGCCCTTTCCGCCCCGGAAATTGTATCAGCTTACCGAAAGGGTGATATTTTTTTCAGTCATCACCTTCCGCATATTGATCAGCGCATAACGCATACGGCCGAGGGCAGTATTTATGCTTACTCCGGTCATATCAGCTATCTCCTTGAAACTCATTCCGGCATAATGACGCATGATCACCACCTCGCGCTGATCTTCCGGCAGTCCGTTGATGAGGCTGCGTACATCACGCAACACCTGGCGGCGTACCATTATGTCTTCAACGTTGTCGTCAGCCAGCCTGCGCGAGTTAAAGAGGTCAGTATCATAGTCGTCATTGTACACGATACCCATCTGCTTCTCATGCCTGAAGTGATCAATGATCAGGTTGTGCGCAATCCGCATCACCCATGATATGAATTTACCGTCATCCTGATAACGACCGGCACGGATGGACTGAACCACCTTCAGGAAGGTATCCTGAAAAATGTCGTCTGCCAGATCGCGGCTGCGAATGTACAGGTTGATGTATGAATAAACTTTGCTTTTGTGGCGGAGGATAAGATGCTCAATGCTTCTTTCGTCACCGCTTATGAAACCTGTTATCAGTTCATAATCGGTCTTGGTACTCTTCATAACTTTCTCTTGTTGGTTTGAGTAAAGTTATCCTATAGGCGATCCTCCGTTTTTTTTGGTTAAGTGTAGGGTTATACGAACAGGTATATTCTTTTGTTTCATTTATTCTTCAGACAAAGAAAACAAAATTTCTTAAATGCAAAATTATTACTTTTGAACTTTTGATTTCCGGCGGTTGCATGAAGGGTAATATAGAGATAAAAGGGGCACGGGTTCATAATCTGAAAGAGATTACCCTCACAATCCCGAGAGACAGTCTGATAGTCATAACAGGGGTATCAGGATCAGGCAAGTCGTCACTTGCATTCGATACTATTTATGCCGAGGGTCAGCGCCGGTACGTCGAGAGTCTGTCATCGTACGCCAGACAGTTCCTCGGGCGAATGAACAAGCCAGATGTCGATTTCATTAACGGCATCCCTCCTGCTATCGCCATCGAGCAGCGGGTTAACTCCAGAAACCCCAGATCCACAGTAGGCACCTCAACTGAGATACAGGATTACATGAGGCTCCTGTGGGCCAGGGTGGGAAGAACTGTATCACCTGTTTCAGGCCGCGAGGTGCGTAAACACACTGTTGATGACGTTGTAAACTACCTGGCGACACTTACCGGAGGAACACGTGTTGTAATCACCGCACCCCTTGCAATACCTGAGAACGTCGAACCGGCGGAATACATTAAGTTCCTGATCAAACAGGGATATAACCGCATTGGAACTGAAAAGGGCGTTGTGCGTCTCGACGAGGACGGAGCCGCTGACCTGATCAGATTGTCTCCTGCCATCGACCTGATAATTGACAGACTGGAAGCAGGAAATACACCTGAGGAACTCAGCCGTGCAGCCGATTCGGTGCAGACAGCCTTTATGACCGGCAGAGGACATATTACTCTCACCGTCACCGACGAGGAGACGACACAAACCATCAGGTTCTCCGATAAGTTTGAGGAGGACGGCATCACCTTCGAGGAGCCCACAGAGCATCTCTTCAGCTTCAACTCACCTCTCGGCGCCTGTCCGGTCTGCGAAGGATACGGAAAGATTATCGGCATAGATGAGAACCTTGTCATTCCCGACGAAAACCTGTCGGTATATGATGATGCCATCGCATGCTGGAGGGGTGAGACAATGAAACTGTGGAAGGAAAGGCTGGTATTCAGCGCAGACAAGTTCGCCTTCCCCATTCATAAGCCATGGTACAAGCTGTCACCGGAGCAAAAGGCGCTCGTCTGGAGCGGTAACAGGTATTTCTTCGGCCTGACCCAGTTTTTCCAGCATCTTGAGGAGAAGAAATACAAGATTCAGTACCGGGTCATGCTCAGCAGATACAGGGGCAAGCGTGTCTGTCCTGAATGCGGCGGTCAAAGACTGCGCAAGGAAGCCGGATGGGTGAAGGTGGGTGGCAGGTCGATAAGTGAGATTTCGTCAATGCCTGTAAGTGAAGCGCATAATTTCTTCGGACACCTGATGCTTAACGGCGAGGAGAGGGAGATAGCCGGCAGGTTGCTGAAGGAGATTCAGCAAAGACTGGGCTTCCTGGTTGACGTAGGCCTCTCCTATCTTACGCTCGACAGGCTATCAAACACCCTTTCGGGCGGTGAGTCTCAGCGGATCAACCTGGCAACCTCGCTGGGCAGCAGCCTGGTTGGATCACTCTACATACTTCGATGAGCCAAGCATCGGCCTGCACCCGCGCGACACCAACCTGCTGGTGAATGTGCTGAAGGATCTGCGCGACCTTGGCAACACTGTGATCGTTGTTGAACACGAGGAAGAGATCATCAGGGCGGCAGATGAGATAATAGATATGGGACCGGGGGCAGGCACCAACGGAGGGGAGGTAATCTACCAGGGCGGTGTTGACTTCTCTGAAAAGAACAAGTCGCTGACTGCGGCCTATATGACCGGGGCGTTGCGCATTGAGGAGCCGGAGAGGCGACGCAAATGGAACAGTTATATAAGTGTATCCGGAGCAAGGGAAAATAACCTGAAGGAGATAAATGTAAAGTTCCCGCTTCACACAATCACTGCGGTGACCGGTGTCAGCGGGTCTGGAAAAAGCACCCTCGTTCATGACATACTCTTCAATTCCGTCTCCAACATGCTTGCCGGAACAAGCATGAAGACCGGACGATTCACTGAGATGGGGGGCGATGTAAAGAGCATAACAGCCATTGAGCTGATCGATCAGAATCCTATTGGCAAGTCAAGCCGCTCGAACCCTGTCACTTATCTCAAGGCATTTGATGATATACGCAAACTGTTCGCCGAACAGCAGGCTTCCGTACAGTCCGGATTCAAACCGGCACACTTTTCTTTCAATGTTGAGGGCGGACGGTGCGAAGAATGCCAGGGCGAAGGTGTCATAAGGGTGGAAATGCAGTTCATGGCCGATGTTGAGCTGACGTGCGAAGCATGCAAGGGAATGCGCTTTAAACGTGATATACTGGATGTAAAGTTCCAGGAAAAGAACATCCATGACGTGCTCGAGATGACAATTGATGAGGCAATTGAATTTTTCGGCCGCTGCAATGACAAGACGTGCAAAAAGATTGCCGGAAAGCTTAAGCCACTGGCTGATGTAGGATTGGGCTACGTACGGCTGGGTCAGTCATCATCAACCCTCTCCGGGGGCGAGAGCCAGAGGGTCAAACTGGCTTTTTTCCTCAGCCAGGAAAAGAGCAATGAAAAAATGCTGTTCATCTTCGACGAGCCAACGACAGGGCTGCATTTTCATGACATAAACAAACTCATGAAATCGCTTAATGCCCTGGTGGAGCACGGTCACTCGGTGATACTCATTGAACACAATGTCGAGGTGATCAAATGTGCCGACTGGGTAATTGACCTTGGTCCCGAGGGCGGCGAAAAGGGCGGGTATGTTGTATTTGAGGGAACGCCGGAGCAGCTGGCAAAGTATGATAAGTCATACACTGCCAAGTACTTAAGGTTAAAGGTTAAAGGTTAAAGTACTTTGTCCTGTAAACGTGAAATTCCGGAACATGCAGTCATGTCGCTTATCTCAATGCTATCTCGCTACTGCACTAATATGCTGGTGAAAACTCCCAGAAGTCACTTTTAAATGTACCATCATATCCGGCACCAATATAAGCCTTGTCTCCTATAGTGAAAGCCACAGCACTATACCTTCCTGTTCCCGGAAAATCATCTAATCTGAGCCATGAGTCCGTTACAGGATTATACTCCCATAAGTCTTTAAGGTATTGATAGCCGAGCGTCGTTCCGAGCCCGACATAAGCCTTTCCGTTAGGCAATGAAAAGAAGACGGTATTGCTTCTCAATGTACCCGGGAAATCTGTTTTCCTGGTCCATACGTCAGTAGCAGGGTCATATTCAAATAACATAGGAGTATTGTTTCCCTCCTGGTGTATCCATCCAATGCCCATGTACCCCTTACCTCCTATAGAGAAAGCGACACCGCTTCCAAAGTAACCCAATGCCGGAGGGTATGATTTCTTTACCCAGGTATTCGTTGTCGGGTTATATTCATACATCTCCTCTGCTGCGGGGACATAAGCCCTGCCATTAATAACGAATGCCGGGGCTTTCATACTTGAACCTTCCCCGGGCTTTTGGGTCATTGTCTGCCAACTGTCCGTGCCGGGATTATAACGGGTAAGAGCTTTATACCAGGTTCCTCCATCTTTTCCGCAGGTTATATAGCCCAAACCGTCTATTGCAAACCCTGTAGCATAATCTAACCCTGTAATGGGGAAATCCTGAATGCGGGTCCAAATATCAGTATCCGGCGAATATTTCCAGAAATCAGGCAACGCTGAGAAATCGTCATGGCCAAGCCCCATATAACCGTTTGATTCTGTAGAAAAGACGGCAGCGCTTGACCGGGCGGCTCCCGGGAAATCATTAAGTTTTCTCCATGGATTCAAGACTTCAATAGATCCGTTCCAGAGCAGATCGATTCCCTGAATGGTACTTATTTTAACCATATGGTGACCGGCTGTCAAACCCGGTGGAACAAGCACGTTAATCTCTGTTGCAGTGCTGCTTATCACCTGGGCATCAACCCCACCGATACTCACCTTATTCATGTTGGGAACCGGATTGAAGTTCTCACCAATGATATGAATAATATTTCCGGGTTTAACAATGACCGGTGATATATCATTAATGGTTGCAGCTCTCAGGGAAAACTGCGCATTATATGAGAAGTAATTAAAATACTTAATCTGCACAATAGCCGGTGAAATATTGTTTTCAGGTGGTACTTTAACTTTATAGTGTGTCCGTGACATTTCCAATACCTCAGCCTGGGCATTATTAAAAAAGACTTTTACATAGAATGTGTCAAGGCAGAAGTTTGTACCGGAGAGGGTAATGATGTCATCAAATGTGCCCGAGCTGGGGTTCAAAATCCGACAGAATGGGTTGCATCATTGTAAAGTCCAGTTCGTTGACAGAGTTAAGCCCTGAGACTGTAGCTCTCACCTTAACGGGGAGCTCCTCTGCAACCGGTACAATCACCTGCAGCTCACCTGAATTGGAATTGAGGACCCTTGCCTGGTTATTGTCAAAATAAATTTTGTTATTATTTACGGTGCAGGAAAAATAATTACCCGTTATTGTTACAGTGTCACCGCATACTGCTTCCTGCGGGACAATCGAGACCAGTTCAGGCCTAAGACTTCCACCGCCAACGAATGAGATAACATTACTGTAAGCCAGCAAGTCTTCCGTTTTCAGGAATGCGCGTGAATAGTACGCTTTACCATTTTCAATATCAGTCATTGCCCTCAAGGAGAATTCGCCAATGCCTGCTCCGGGACCCATAGCAGCAATTTCTGATTTTCCCAGGGTTGGATTTTCATCCGTGTCCCACAGAAAGCCATGCTCTATAACAGCTTCTGATCCTGTCGACAGGATTTTTCCCTCAAAGAGAGCTCCTCCCCCTTCAATGAGGGTGACGGCGGTAATTTCCACCTCAGGAATGCCCTTTTCAGTATATTTCTCTTCCTGACACGCTGCAGTGAGCAAAATGCTGATAAACACCGCCAAAAATATTATTGCACGTGATCCTGTCATAACTTCAGAAGATTATGCCGGCAGAAATCCCGGCAGAACGAATTGATGAAAACGTGTTGTCTCCGAAAAGGTAGGAGTAATCTAATCTCATAAAGAGGCTTTGAGATGAATAAAGGTTGTACGACAGCCCTGCTCCCAGCAGGACACCAGGCCTGAACTTACTTTCAAGCCTGAAAGAATTGCTTTCCGAAATGACAATGCCTTCGTCAACCGTATCGCTGTCAAGCCTTGAATCATCCTTGATGATACCCTGACCCGTCACTCCCGCACAAATGAAGGGGATCATCCTTCCGGATCCGTATGAGTAACTCACGAGAAAATCAGCCTGCAATATGACATGATGCAGATGGAGTTCTTTAAATGTAGTTATTTCAGGCTCCATAATTTCCTCCGCATAAATATCCGTAAACATATCTGTTTGCAGCTGAAATGTTAAGTCTCAACGAGAGATCACGGGTAATCCTGGGGAGCGGGGATGAAAGAGAAAACCCTATGTCAGGAAATGAAGCAGGGTCCATATCGAAGCCGTCCAGTTCTCCGTCCGGATTAACCCGGAGAACCTCCGACCTGTAGCCTGCAAATATTCCAGCGTGTACTTCAAGCACAGGCGGAAGCTCTTCATAGCTTATGATGACATCAGATCCGGCAAGATATTCGTGGTAGTCATGCATCAGTTTCACAAGTGACTCCCTGTCAGGGATCATATCACTGATTCTTTCCTGAAACTCAGGTGCGTCAGCCATGAACAATTTAAGAACCGATAAGACACCGGTGTACGGGGATGATCCTGCCTCAGCATCTGACCGCATGACCTGCTTTGGAATATTCAGTGTATATACACGGCCATTTTCATCAGTCAGCAGGTAATGTTCCGTATCTTTATCGCTATAGTAGAAAAGATCGGCAATCCCGTCAAAAAGCACCTCCAGACTTATCCCTGATACCTGCGGGGAGATTGTTTCACCTGGTACAACAGGATTGCGGCTTCCGGATTCTGCCCTGTCCGATCAACGAAGGCACAGGAAGAAAAAGGATAACAGGAATGATGAGAGCTCTCTTTATTAAAACAGAAATACTTTTGTCAGAAATCATTTTGCAGAATAAACAGGCAGACGCCACAATCCCATAAAATTACCAATTTTTAAATAATTGCCAACATTTACGGCATTAATTCCATGATTGTGGCCGGAGATACCTTTGTGTCTCTATTTCCCGACCAGGAATTCAAAAGGGACGTTAAGCCTGCTGGACCATGATCTTTCGGAATGGTCATGACCTTCATACTTAATTGTGATCCAGTTCTTTTCCGTATATCCGGCTGCTGACATCAACTTGTCGACCTTTTTCTGATAAGGACCATATGCAGCATCAAGGGTCTTCGTCCCGTAGTCAAAATATATCTTATGGTTTTCAGGTGAAGGGAGGTTGGCTGAAAGGTATTTTCTGAATGCCTTTGCCATCCGGTTGTCGTTCTTCCTGAAAAAATTGACGCCTATCATCGGAAGATGTGTTGACATGCATCCTGCACCACCAAAGACATCCGGATATTCGCAAATGGCATAAAGAGATATCAGCCCACCCATGCTTGCTCCCATAATTATTGTATTCTCCCTGTCTGTCAATGTTGAATAGTGTGAATCGATGTATGGCTTCAACTCAGCGACAAGAAAGCGAAGATATTCATCACCAAGCGGTTCACCCATCATCTCCTTTCTGATCAGTCTTGCCCTGCGGCGTGCGGGGTAAAATGACAGAGCCTTCTCAGGGAAATACTCGCTGTACCTGTACTGATCCCTGTTCCATATGCCTACAATGATACAAGGTCTGATCTTATTCTCCGCGACCAGTTTTGCAGCTACCTCATCAGCACCCCACTCCTGCTTGTTCCATGTTGTTGTGCTGTCGAAAAGCATCTGGCCGTCATTCATGTAGATTACCGCATACTTTCTGGTTGTGTCATAACCTTCAGGCAGCCATACATCAATGTTTCTCTGCGCGCCTAACCCGGATGGTGTCAGTGTAAGTCTGTCCACCCTCCCCGGGGAGGCTTCCAATCCATTGCTACTTACCGGCCACAGCATCATAGCAGTCGCTATCAACATAAATATGTTCTTCATAAATATTTTTTTCACATCTTTAAGGCCAATTTACTCAATTATGATAACACTATTATCATCAGCACTGCTTTCCGGCACATTTCTGTCAGACTATGACCCGCGCTTTCATGACCTTGTTATAACATGGCTAATCGTTATGATCACTGTTGCCATTGTTTGTTTCGTGGTAAGTGAATTAACCCGGAACTACAGTCAGGTGGATAAGCTCTGGAGCCTGATGCCTGTTGCTTACAGCTGGATCACCGTGGCAGCTTTCCCTTCAGTGCGGCTGTATATAATGGCTTCACTTGTTACTATTTGGGGCTTAAGGCTGAGCTACAATTTCTACCGGAAGGGAGGATACAATATTATTCCATGGAAGGGTGAGGAAGATTACCGCTGGAAAATCCTCAGGGAAAATCCTGCACTTAAAGGAAGAATAAGGTTTGGCCTGTTCAATCTGTTCTTCATCTCTTTTTACCAGAACATGCTGATCTTCCTGTTTTCAACACCTCTTTTGCTGGCAGCTGTCAACCATGTAACTGCAGTGACTGTCATTGACCTGATTGCTGCCATCCTGATGCTTACATTTATTGTACTGGAAAGCCTGGCCGATAACCAGCTGTTCCGGTTCCAGACGGAAAAGAAAGGTCTGCAGAAAGGAACTCCCGTTTACGGAAAGTCACTGGGTAAAGGATTCATGAGTGAAGGTTTCTGGAAGTATGTACGGCACCCCAACTTTGCTTCCGAGCAGGCAATCTGGGCAAGTTTTTACTTTTTCGGTGTGGCGGCTTCCGGCAAATGGATCAATTTCACAATTGCAGGACCCATACTACTCATATTATTATTCATCGGCAGTTCTGCAATGACCGAAAGCATCAGCAGCGGTAAATATCCTGAATATAAAAACTATCAGAAGGCGGTCCCGAAATTCTTCCCGCGGTTTGGGAGACATTAATAAATTATTTGTTTGTTATCGTCAACCGAAAACTCGGGCTGAATGGTTGCATGATTTATTCCGTTCTGTTTCAGCAGCTGTTTTATTTCCTTCAGGATGACCTCAAAATCGCTCAATTTAATATCTTCCGCCAGGTCAAGATGGGCTTCAAACATCAGGTCATGCTCGTTTATCTGCCACACGTGAACATGATGTGTGTTTTTTACTCCTGCAATATTCTCAATTCCTTTTGCAATTTTCTGAATATCAACTTCTTCAGGTGTAAACTGCATTATAATACGAAGGGATGATTTTAAAATCCCCCAGCTCATATACAGAAGGTAGATTGCTATGGCTATCGAGAAAAAACTGTCTGTCCAGTTCCACTGCAGGTATTTCATGGCAAGCCCTCCAAGCAATACGGCAACGGATGTAAGCATATCGCCGAAAAGGTGAAGGTATACCGATCTCATGTTCATGTTTTCATGAGAATCGTTACGTATGAAAAGAACACTGATGCCGTTTGCCAGTATACCTGCAATGGCAAGGTAAATAACAGTATTGGCAGAAACTGGAATCGGGTTGATCAATCGCTGAACGGCTTCAAAAAGAATGATGACCGAAATTATTATCAGTGTGGCTGAGTTTATTAATGCAGCCAGTATTTCTGAGCGTCTGAAACCGAACGTTTGTTTTTCAGTGGCTTCTCTTCTTGCCAGCCTGTTAGCCAGGTAGCTTATGACCATTGACAACACATCGCTGAAGTTATGAGCCGCATCACTGAGCAAAGCCATACTCCCCGAAATAATACCTCCGATGGCCTGGGCCAGGGTAATGCCAACGTTAAGCACTATGGCAAACCCCAGGTTTTTCCCGCTTACCTCATGTTGATGATGTTCAGCTTCACGCATAACTATTTAAAAGAAACAAGATTTTACCTGATTAGTTCTGTAAATTTAACGATAGAGCTTCAGGTATTCATCCTTTTTATTAAAATATTGAACCGTAAATCAGACCGGCGACAGTTGATAGAATTACTACCAGAAGAACATAAACCAATGTCTTCTGTGTTCCGATGACTTTCCTGATAACAAGCATACTTGGCAATGACAGCGAAGGTCCTGCAAGTAACAAGGCAAGTGCAGGCCCCTTACCCATGCCTGCAGCCAGCAGGCCCTGAACAATGGGCACTTCGGTGAGCGTTGCAAAATACATAAAGGCACCAACAATTGAAGCAAACAGGTTGGAGAAAACAGAGTTCCCTCCTACCAAGTGACGAAATCCATTGATTTGGAATTATACCTGCAATGGTCTTCCCATCATGTGTTGATCCTAACAAAAAACCGGCAATGACTATACCAATTGCAAGCATCGGGAAAATCAATTTTGCAAAGTCCCATGTTGCCAGTGTCCAGCCAGGATTATCTTCATCATTCTTGTCTGACAGAGTTATGATGCTAAGTGAAATAATTCCGACAAGCATTGGAACGAGTGGTCTGATTTTGTCATTTTCTATAAACCCGTTGCAAGTAAGATTGAAATAACTGTAGCAATTACTGCACCCAGCACCCATTGCCATTTGATCTTCAGTATCCTGATCAGTGAATAAGCAAGCACCAGGCTGAAAAAGCCGGTTATATACCATTTATATGCCCAGATATAGTACCATGCGCTTGACGTGTCTCCTTCAGCGGGTCTTGCCCCAGTTGGCAAAAACGAGTATCAGGACAAGTGTAAAGAAATGCAGTGATGTCTGCCACATCGGGCGTTTTTCAGGTAGAGCAGTCAATATTCATCTGCTCCTCCTTTTTGACTTTTTCCTCCTTGCGGTAAATAAATGCCATGATCAACCCAATGATTACACTGAAAGAAACGGCACCGATTGTCCTTGCAACACCCATTTCAAAGCCCAAGTATTCTGGCCGTAAGAATGATTGCAAGAATACTTATTGCAGGCCCTGAATATAAGAATGCAATAGCCGGACCCAGTCCAGCACCACGCTTGTGAATACTTGAAAATAATGGCAGTATGGTGCAGGAACACACTGCTAAAATGGTTCCTGAAACGGCAGCAACTGTATATGCCAGCCATTTCTTTGCATTTGCACCGAAATACCTGAGAACCGAACCCTGGCTTACAAAGACGGAAATTACACCTGCTATAAAGAAGGCCGGCAGGAGGCATAGTATTACATGTTCACGGGCATACCATTTTACAAGGTCGAGAGTAGCTGCAATGGCTGTGTTGAAACGTGCACTTTCTATAGGGAGAAAGAAGGCAAATGCAAAAACTGCAGCTATCCAGCCAAGTATTTTTAGTTCTTTTTTGAGTTCCATATTGTTAATAAGTTTTGAAATGAGAGAATTAAACTTTTTTGTTTCGTAAAATCACGAAATATTTAAGTAAAAAAATTACAGATAAACCCTTATTATGTAATAAATACCAACTGCGATAAACAAGCACTGCTATAATCCGTCTGAACCAGAGTTCAAAGATTTTCAGCTTTTTATAAACGCCTCCTATACTTGAAATTGTATAAGCGATTATCCAGGCAAAAATAATGACCGGTATACCGGTCGCAATAGCATAGACAACAGGAAGGTATAGTCCTGATGAACTTGCAATGGTCAGCGGGACCAGCATCCCGAAATACAAGCACGCCGCTGTAAGGGCAAAAAGCCAGGGCAAAAACAAGCCCGAGCAACACGGCATCAAGGTAACCCCATCTCTTTTTTTCCTGCATCCTTGAGGTCAGTCTGTTAAATCCGGGAAATTTTATTTTGACTATATCGAGCATGAATAATCCGATAATAATCAGCAAGCGGACCAACAATTTTTTCACCATATCTCTGGAAAAAGCCTCCAAATTTCAATTGATCGGCTCCAAAGTAAATTACCAATGCAATGACCGTATAGGTTATTGCCCGACCAAGCGTGTACAGCAACCCGTTTATAAAAACCCTGTTACGGTTTTCAATATCCCGGCTTATAAATCCTACCGCAGTAATATTGGTAGCCAGGGGACATGGACTTATAGCAGTCATTAAACCCAGCAACAATGCCGTCAGCCATGGCATTGTGCTGCTATCTAAAAGGTCTGTAAGGAATTCCATTCAGTTATCTGATCAGTAAACCGTCAACCTTCTCCTTGATAATCTCTTTGAATTTTTCAGGTTTTGAAACAGCATACATGAAACCTTCATTGGTGAGGTTAATCTTCTGATCTCCTTTTACCAGCAAGAGGGCCTGACCTGATACACCAAGTTTATCTGCAAGAGTTTTGTTTGGTGCTTCCTCGAGGTTTAAAGACTGGAAAGTAATGAGCCCCTGTTTTACCTGATCCGGATAAAGAGACTCAAGGTCCTCTTTTGCCTTGGCTTCAACAGTTCTGCAGGTAGTACATCTTGCAGTAAAATGAAAATAATATGCTTCGATCTTGTCGGAATTGTTACCGGCAGTCACAGTCTCCTTACTGGTTGTCTGTCCGGTACACCCAATAAATGGAGTCATCAGCAACAATGCTGATAATTAATCTGTATGCTTTCATGATATTTAATTATTGATTGTTAGTAAGTATATCCTTTACCTGTTGAACAGTTGGTACCACTCCCTTCAGGACGACCTTTCCGTTAATTACAAGAACAGGTGTATGCATTACATTGTATTCCATAATTTTAACAATGTCCTCTACTTTTTCAATTGTAGCGTCAATCCCGGTTTCGGCAACCGCTTCGCGTGTCACTTTTTCCATGGTTTTGCACTTTGGACATCCCGTGCCTAAGATTTTAATTTCCATTTATTACTTTTTATAACGGTTAAACATGATATTATTATTCAGACATGTTTGTAAGAATAGCCTTCGTCTCGCAAACTGAGTAATTTTCGGACTGATTCTCCTTAAAGAAATTATCGAGCAATTCCTTTGCTTTCTCCCAATTCTTTCTGTTCAGGCAGTACTTGATAAAAGGCGGATTGATTTCTCCCTGTATCAGTCCTGCAGATTTAAGCACCTTTAAATGTTCCGAAAGAGTTGACCTGACTACGGGAAGCTCTTCCACCAGATCTCCGCTGTAGCAGCATGAGTTCATATTCGATAGCTTCTTCAGAATATAAACCCTTACCGGATGACTTAATGCCTTTGAAAATTCGGCGATCTGCCTGACATCCCCGGCAAATTCCATTTCTGCTGTCATTATATACTCTTTTTCATGTTTATATTTCGCAAATATACGAAATGTTTTATATTTGCAGAAATCTATTAGCTTATTTATCTGCTTAATATTTCGGAATAACAAATAAAACTTTAATAAACTGAGAGACTCAGAAATCAAAACTATAATTATGAAAATATTAATTCTTTGCACGGGCAACAGCTGCCGCAGTCAGATGGCACAGGGATTCTTAAAATCATTTGACAGTAAGCTTGAAGTGCATTCCGCAGGTACATTTCCATCTTCGGCGGTCAACCCAAAAGCAATTAAGGTAATGGCTGAGGCTGGAATTGATATCAGCATGAACTCACCCAAGTCTGTTGATTTATATCTGGATGACCAGTGGGACTATGTTATCACAGTCTGTGATGATGCAAATGAAACCTGTCCTGTTTTCAGTGGCAAAGTGAAGCATCGTTTACACATGGGATTTGAGGATCCCTCAAAGGCTACCGGCACGGAAGAATTTATTATGAGTGAATTCCGAAGAGTCAGGGATGAGATAAAAACGGAATTCTATAAGTTTTATAATGACAAACTAAAAATTGATTAAGCTTGCGTTTATGAAGGATGCAAAAGAGATTGTAAAAGAAAAATACGGCCAGATTGCGGGTCAAAACCCTTTATCTGAAGGCTCATCATGCTGTGGACCATCATGTTGCGGTAACGGAGCTGATTACGTCATGATGAATGATGATTACGCCAACCTTAATGGATATAATCCGGAGGCTGACCTTGGGCTTGGATGTGGTATTCCAACTGAATTTGCCGTGATAAAAACGGGGGACACCGTAGTTGATCTTGGTTCAGGCGCAGGTAATGATTGCTTCGTTGCAAGAGCCCTTGTGGGTGAGACAGGCAGAGTGATCGGAATTGACATGACCGGGCCAATGATTGAAAAGGCAAGAGGCAATGCAGGGAAACTTGGTTACAGTAATGTTGAATTCCGGCTCGGGGATATAGAAGACATGCCTGTGGATTCGGACAGTATTGATGTGGTAATCAGCAATTGTGTGCTCAACCTTGTGCCGGATAAGGGAAAAGCATTCTCTGAAATTTTCAGGATACTAAAACCTGGAGGACATTTATCAGTATCTGACATTGTTTTACGCGGCGAACTACCGGAAAAAATCAGGGAGGCAGCCGAGATGTATGCCGGGTGCGTTTCCGGTGCAATTGAAATCGAAGAATACCTTCAGATAATGACGAAAGCAGGATTAACCAATTTACTGATTCAAAAGGAGAAAACTATTAAAATACCGGATGAAATCATGCTTAAATATCTGGATCCGTCAGAATTAACTGATTTCAGAAAATCAGACACGGGCATTTACAGTATTACCGTATATGCAGAAAAACCTCACTGATCTTCGAAAAACTTCATTATGAAAACCAGATTAAAATTCCTTGACAGATATCTGACGCTCTGGATATTTCTTGCGATGTTTATCGGTGTTTTCCTGGGATATTTTTTTCCGGCTATCGCAATATTCTGGGATTCTTTGAAATCTTCTCCTGAGAGCACAACCAATATTCCTATTGCCATAGGTTTAATTCTCATGATGTACCCGCCATTGGCAAAAGTGAAATATGAAGAGTTGGGAGGTGTTTTCCGTAACTATAAAATCCTCGGGCTTTCCCTTGTGCAAAACTGGATAATCGGACCGATACTTATGTTTGCCCTGGCGATCGTTTTTTTCAAAATATTTCCAGGGAAAGATAACGCAAACCTGCCGTATATGTATGGCATAATCATGATAGGTCTTGCCCGTTGTATTGCCATGGTAATTGTGTGGAATGACCTGGCCAAAGGCGATCCGGAATATTGCGCCGGTTTAGTTGCATTCAATTCAATTTTCCAGGTATTGCTTTTTTCTGTCTATGCATGGCTCTTTATTGCTGTTTTACCCGGCTTGTTCGGAGTACCTACAAATCCGATCGTTGAGAATATAACAATCGGACAGATAGCGAAGAGCGTTTTTATTTACCTGGGAATTCCCTTTATTGCAGGTTTTCTTACCCGCTTTATCCTGATCAGGGTTAAAAGCAAGGAGTGGTACCATACAAAATTTATTCCGAAAATCAGCCCGGTAACTCTTATTGCATTGTTATTTACAATTATAGTAATGTTCTCATTAAAAGGAGAATACATTGTAAAGTTGCCATTTGACGTCGTGAAAATAGCTGTGCCGCTTATAATCTATTTCGTGACAATGTTTCTGTTCTCATTCTTTATGAGCAGAAGAGCAGGGGCAAATTATCAGCAGACCGCAACGCTTTCATTTACTGCTGCAAGCAACAATTTTGAACTGGCTATTGCAGTTGCCATTGCAGTATTCGGAATAAACTCAGGAGAGGCATTTGCTGCTGTAATTGGTCCGCTTGGTTGAGGTGCCGGTTATGATTGCACTGGTCAATCTCGCATTATATTTTAAACGAAAGTATTTTGTCGTATGAAATAATTATCAGCCTCCATAATGAAAGGGTTTATCAGTTCCGGTTTCTTAAATCTGTCGGGTTCTGAAGCACTATAAAGAGGCAACAGAAAACGGCGCAATCATAGTGGATGTCAGGGAAGACAGGCTGACCGGATATAAAACCTTCGACGTACCCAGGGTGATTTATATGCCTAAGAGCCGGCTGCCGGAGGAGTATACGGGCTTACCGACTTGATGTGCAGCTTATTATTGCCGATTCGGTCGGCCTCAGGAGTCATGAAGCAATGGAGTTCCTTCTTGGCAAAGGATTTACAAATATTGCCAATCTTGCAGGTGGAATAGTGGAGTGGGAACATGACGGGCTGCCACTCAAAAAAGATATTACAGAACAGCTTGACGGATCATGTACCTGTCAGCTGCGGCCAAGACATAAAAAGTAATTAACTTTAACCTCTGTTGAAATAATAATCAGCTCTATGAAAAGGCTTTTACTGTTCCTGTCCGCACTGTATATTGCTTCGGTTCTATATCCCCAGGATTTCTTCAGGGGAGAGTTTGATAAGGGGAAGGACTATGTCATCCTGTTAAATCCAACCGCAGGAAACCTTGACGTGGTGAATTTTCTTGTAACGCATAAACTGCTTGATATTGACTTTGATAAGGTCAACTTTGTGGGAGTTTACCATTCCAGCCAGGAATATGATTTTTCGAAGAGTGTTGAGCACATTACAAAGAACAATCTGACCGGGTACTATCTGTACGAAGTCAGAGGTGAACTGCCGGAAGTAGCTCTCTTCCGTGAAAATGAATGCACCGCTGATTTCAGGAAGATATTTGAGAACTCAGTCGGAATAATCTTTTTCGGAGGGCAGGATATCCCACCCTCAGTCTACGGTGAGGAAAACATGTATTCTGAGACTACAGACCCGGGCAGGCATTTTTTCGAAGTCAGCTTCTTATTCCATCTTCTTGGCGGCAGCCGTAACAAATCTTATAAACCTCTGCTGGATGAGAACCCCGGCTACATGGTAACGGGTTTTTGTCTTGGAATGCAGTCGATGAACGTGGCTACCGGGGGCTCTTTGATCCAGGATATACCTGCACAGTTATATGACAGCCACTCCCCTGCAACAAATGTAAAAATAGATCGCCCTGATCTTCACCGTAATTACTGGCAGAATTTAAATGATGATCCGAAGCTCATGGGAATTAACCTGCATCCGGTTCATTTTACTGAAAACCCCTTTTTCGGGAATACAGTAAAGCTTTCCAAAAACCTAAGACCGCTGGTTTACAGCAGTCATCACCAGGCTGTCAAAGATCTTGGCAGTGACCTTGAAATCACGGCTCTTTCGAACGATGGCAAGGTGGTTGAAGGACTGGTGCATAAAAGATACCCCAATGTTTTTGCTGTTCAGTTCCATCCGGAGGTGTCGGCCTTGTATGAAAACCGCGCCGAGGTAAGATTCAGTCCTGAAGATAAGCCGGAGACACTGCACAGAATGTTAAACGGCCAGAGCCGAAAATTCCATAAGAAATACTGGGGGCATATTTCCGATGTCATTGACCGGAATGTGGAGTAGGTCTGAGGGTCTTAGGGTCTGAAAGTCAAAAAGTCAAAAGTATTTGCGATTTGTGATTTGCGATTTACGAATTACCTGATCCTAAAATTCTTAATTCTTAATTCTTAATTCTTAATTCTTAATCCTTATCTACAGCGCCTTCACCTCATTCACCAGGTTCTGCAGCGTTGTCTTTGCGTCTCCGAACAGCATCCGGGTCTTATCGTTGAAGAAGAGCATGTTCTCAATGGCAGCATAACCCTTACCCATACCGCGCTTCATCACTATTATGTTCCTTGCCTCACGGGCTTTTACTATAGGCATACCGTAGATTGGACTTGAGGGGTCATCCTCGGCGGCAGGATTGACTACATCGTTTGCTCCGATAACGACAATGACATCAGTATTCGGGAGGTCTGGATTGATCTCATCACTTTCGATGAGCTGCTCATAAGGCACATCAGCTTCAGCAAGAAGGACGTTCATATGACCCGGCATACGGCCGGCGACCGGATGAATGGCATACTTCACCTCCACCCCTTTCTCCTCGAGAAGCTTATCAAGCTCGTGACATATATGCTGTGCCTGCGCTACTGCAAGCCCGTAGCCCGGAACAATAACAACCTTCTTCGAATAACTCAGAAGGACAGCTGCATCAGAAACTGAAATTTCCTTCACCGTTCCCGCAGCACCCGCAACCGCCTGTCCACCACCTCCGAACACACCAACTATAACATTGAGCAGCGACCTGTTCATAGCCTTGCACATGAGGATGGTAAGAATCGTACCGGCCGATCCGACAAGGATACCACCGGTGAGCATAGCCTGGTTCTGATAAAGGAATCCGCCCATGGCTGCCGCCACACCGGTAAAGGAGTTAAGCAGCGAGATTACCACCGGCATGTCAGCACCCCCGATGGGCATGACAAACAGAACGCCATACACAACAGCAATGCCAAACAGTATTATTATATAGGGTGTCAGTTCTGCAGAGGCCTGAACATCACGTGTCATTATAAACACAACGAACCCGATAATCACCGCAAGAATAGCCAGGTTTACGAACTTCATTGCCTTGATGCGCATATCACCTATGCGGCCGTCAAGCTTTCCAAAGGCGATCATACTGCCTGCCCAGGATACAGTGCCGATGACCAGACCAAGGAGTATTGCCAGCACATGACCGTTGGCCATCCCGCTTTGGGCAATAAGCTCAGGGCTCACATGAGGGAACTCCATCATCGAAATAAGCGCTGCAGCGGCACCTCCCATCCCGTTAAAGAATGATACCAGTTGCGGCATGGCCGTCATCTTCACACGTTTGGCGATGACCCAGCCGATGGCGGTTCCGATAACAATTGCTGCAATAATCCATCCTATGTTCCCGATAGGTTGTCCGTCTTTCCGGTGAAAAAGAATTGTCGCCACGATAGCCAGGACCATGCCAACGGCCGCAAGCATATTACCCCGCCGTGCTGTAAGCGGGTGACTTAACATTTTCAATCCCAGGATGAAAAGCACCGATGCCAGGATGTAAGTGATCTCAAGGATTGAGATGCCGGCGGGAAACTGAGAGATATCATTCATTGTCAGGAGGTATGCTGAAATAAGTAAACTCAATTATTTTTTTTCTTGAACATTTCAAGCATCCTGTCAGTGACAACAAAGCCACCCACGACATTAAGTGTCCCGAGCACCACTGCAAGAAATCCGAGTATCATCGCCCCTGTTGTCTCAGCGTGGCCCATGACGATTATCGCTCCTATTATGACAACGCCGTGAATGGCATTGGCGCCTGACATCAGCGGCGTGTGAAGTATTGCAGGTACGTGGCTTATCACCTCGATACCAAGAAATACTGACAGTATCACCATATAAATGGTGCTCCTGTGCTCCATGAAAAACTCAAGAAAACCTTCCATTATACGGTCTGTTTTATTTCAAGTATTTGTTTTACTCTCTGACTGATATACTCTTTACCATGAACGGCTGTGGTTCCGTTTACAATCTCATCCGTCATATCAGGCTTGAGATTGCCGTTTTTGTCAATCATAATCTTCAGGAGGTTAATTATGTTGCAGCCGAACATTTTACTCGCATCAGACGGCATTTCCGACGGGTAGTCAGATTTACCGATGATTTTGACCCCGTTGACCTCCACGGTGGTACCATTCTGTGTCAATTCGCAGTTACCTCCTGTTACAGCTGCGAGGTCAACTATCACAGAGCCGGGTTTCATCCTGCCAACGGTCTCCTTTAAAAGCAATACCGGGGCTTTTTTACCGGGTATCATTGCTGTGGCGATGACAACATCGGCTGCGACAGCCCTCTGCTGGATCAGCTCCTGCTGTTTCTTCCTGAATTCTTCAGTCTGTTCTACGGCATATCCTCCTGCTGCCGCATCCTCCCTCGCACCCTCGACCTCGATAAACTTTCCTCCGAGACTTTTTACTTCCTCCTTCACGGCAGACCTCACATCAAATACCTCAACTACTGCTCCCAGTTTTCTGGCAACAGCTATTGCCTGCAGACCTGCCACACCCGCTCCCAGGATCAGCACTCTGGCCGGTTTGATTGTACCGGCTGCCGACATGAACATCGGGAAAAACCTGGGTAACAGGGAAGCAGCTTCCAGCACTGCCTTGTAACCTGATACCGTGGCCATGGATGACAGAATATCCATTGACTGTGCCCTGGTGATTCTCGGAACCAGGTCCAGCGCCAGTACCGTCAGTCCCTGAAGCCGTGCTTTCTCAAGCCACAGCTTATTCCCGACAGGATTAAGGGTTGTACAAAGAATCTGTCCGTCGGTGAAAGATTTTATATCATCATTCAGCGGGGGATTGACTGTAAGCAGCAGGGCAGCCCTGGAGATGATTTCTTTCCTGTCAGCCAGAGTGGCACCGGCAGCCTTATATTCGTCATCTGAAATGAATGCCCTCTCTCCCGCATGGAACTCAACCATCACCTCCATGCCCAGTTTTTTCAATACTGTGGTCTCGCAGGGGATTAATGCAACCCTGTTTTCGTTTCCGCTTTCCCTGAGAATTCCTGCGATCATTATTTCGGTTTTTGTTTTTTGTAGTTCTGGAATTATTTCTTCAACAGACTGGCAGCGGGTGCATCCAGCATCCAGACTGCAAGGCCGGAATCAGGATCAACCCTTGAGGCGGGATAGTGTTCCGATCCGGGCTTCTTTTCAATTATATCAGATACGATCTTCGCTTTTTCACTTGCCTGTGACAATAAAACAGATTTTTGAAGAGTTGTTGATCAGCCTTCCGGTAGCAGTGATTCTCTTTTCTCCGGTTCCAGGTTTGACTGCCACCTCAAACAGGCGAGAGGAGCTAAAGAGTTCCGTCCTGTCAGGAAAGATTGAAGCAGTATGTCCGTCACTTCCCAGACCGAGCAGCATAAGGTCAAACTGTGGTGTATCTTCAAACTCAGCCACATTTTCGCTGACCAGTTCTGAATACTGACGGGCTTCTGTTGCCGGATCATCCTCCCCTTTTATCCTGAAAATATTCGCATCAGGGATGGGGACATTCTGCAGAAGGCTTTCGTAAGCCATCCGGTAGTTGCTGTCACTGCTCTCGGGAGCGACGCATCTCTCATCACCCCAGAAGACCAGGAGCTTCTCCCAGTCGATCCTTTCAGCATAATTCTCTGCCAGGTATCTGAAAATATATTCGGGTGTCGATCCGCCTGAAAGTGCGATTGTATAGAAGTGATCCGGTTCGATCCGGTCAAGATCTTTGATCAAAATTGCCGCAATTGCCTGAGCCAGGGCATCGAGGTCGGAAAACACTCTGACTGAATGTGACATAAACAGGGTTAATCAGAATATAAAACTAATTATAATTCGCAATATACACCATCATCAGCAAGATTTTTACATGGGTATCTCCATGTCAGCTCCGGTTCTTCAATGAGTTCATCAGCTTTGTCAGGTCCCCAGGTGCCGGCGGGATAACCGTAGACCGGAATGTCGTGATTGTTATTCCATGTTTTAATGACAGGATCAAGAAAATGCCAGGCAGCCAGCACCGCGTCTGAGCGTGTGTAGAGGGTGGTGTCACCGTTCATGCAGTCATGCAGAAGCCTTTCGTAAGCCTCAGGAATTCTCTCTGAGGCAAAATCGGAATAGTGAAAATCCATATTGACATTCCTTACATCAAACCCGGCTCCGGGTATCTTCATCCCGAATTTAAGAAGTATGCCTTCGTCAGGTTGTATCCTTATTATAAGCTGGTTGCAGCCCTCGCATTCCCTGTTCTGAGAGAAAAGAGTATGGGGTGTCTCCTTGAAATGTACCACAGCCTCCGTGACCCGGGTGGGCAGCCTTTTTCCTGTCCGGATATAGAATGGTACTCCTCCCCATCTCCAGTTGTCAATATAGAATTTCAGGGCAGCAAAGGTTTCCGTAATTGAAGACGGGTCAACATGCTCTTCTTCACGGTATCCCCTGATCAATTCTCCCCTGACATGGGCACCCGTATACTGGCCGCGTATGGCCACACGCTGAACGTCTTCAGCCTTGATGGGCCTCAGCGACTGAAAGACTTTTACTATTTCGTTCCTGATAGATGTTGAATCTATTGAGGAGGGAGGCTCCATCGCAACAAAACCCGCCAGATGAAGAAGGTGATTCTGAATCATGTCACGCAGAGCGCCGGCTCCTTCATAATAGGCTCCCCGCTTCTCAACTCCCAGGGTCTCCGAAGAGGTGATCTCCACATGATGTACATAATTGCGGTTCCACAAGGGTTCGAAAATGCCGTTTGAGAACCGCGTCACAAGAATATTCTGAACTGTTTCCTTACCCAGATAGTGATCTATCCTGTAAATCTGGTTCTCATTCCACTTTTCAAGCAGCCTGCTGTTCAGCGCAGTGGCACTCTCATAATCATGTCCGAAAGGCTTTTCAATTATCATTCTCTTCCACCCGTCGCTCTCACTGTTTAAGCCGTGCATGGCAAGATTATCAGATATTTCTGTATACAGCTCCGGTGGCACAGAAAGATAGAAGAGGGTGTTACCCCCGATGCCCAGCAGGGTCCGGGTATTTGCCAGCGATGAAGTAAGATGTGCAAATGTTTCGGTTAATGACGGGTCGAGATCAATATACCTGAATGTATCTGCGAAATCCTTTATTCTGCTTTTATTCTTTTCTTCCGAAAAAGCATCAACAGCAGCTCTTACCTCGCCCTGATATGCATCATCAGTGACCTTGTTCCTGCCTGTAGCCAGCACTGCATACCTTTCAGGAAGGAGGTCCTGGACGAAGAGCGAGTAAAGCGCCGGAATGATCTTCCTCATGGCCAGGTCACCCCTGGCTCCGAAAATAACAAAAATCTGGTTTTCAGGTCTTTTCATCACTCTTGTTCGTGTTATTGCAGTCCGTGGAGATATCTGGATTATTAACTATCGGGCCTTTACCGGTAAATATAGGATTTGCTTATGAAAAACTTGCTGTTAAGACAAATATAAGAAAAGAGAATATTGTGAATAGCGGTATGATTAATGTAATCGGTCAAACTTTTCAATATCAGACTTATTATACTCAATTTCTGATACTTATAATAATTCATAAATTCAAGTGTTGATTTTATATACAGGTGTATATTAATTTAACATAGGGTTTATCGTGCTGATTTTGTTGCGTTTACAATTTTGAAAATTATTAAGTGTATATTATATTCAACAGCGTTGTTCAATTGCAGATATTGGAATTTCATTCTATTATATTGTATTTCAGTGCATTACATAGATTGGCATATTAATTGTAAAAGCAGTTCGAATCATTTTGCCGAACAGAAACAAAATTGCCAATATGAAAAACCTATTACTTTTTGCCGCCTTCCTGATGGTGATCCATACAGGTGTGACAACAGGACAAAAAAGCCAGAGTGAACCCTCTCAGAGCAGCCTGAACAGTGTCAGTGTGACAACTGCTCCGGAAACAGAGAGTCTGACAAGGCTCTGGATCAATGGATTTGAGAGCGCAAATCCCGGAATGAAGGTGGAGGTGCTTCCTCTTTCAAGCTCCCCTGAAGCTGACATACAATTTGTTACGGGCAGTTCACTAACCCCTGGCAACAATGAATCTGCATGGAAGATGGTTGTCGGACGTGATGTGATCATCCCGGTAATCAGTAAATCAAACCCTTATTTGACTGATGTCCTTCGTACAGGCATTTCACCTGAAAAGTTTGCCGCTCTTTTAACGGCTGAACAGGGCTATACCTGGGGGAAACTCCTGGGAACAACCAGCACAGCCCCAATTGACTGTCCTCCTGTCCGGAGATAACATTATTAATAAATATGTTGCACAATTTGCTAATACGGAGGTTGAAAACCTTCATATCTCAAATGCCGCTTCACCTTCCGCATTTTATGGAGGCGATCAGCAGGGAGCCGGGAACCATTGGTTTCTGCAGATTGTCTGACATGACCGAAAAGAACGGCCAGGCTTTTCTGGCAGGTTATCAGGTCATCCCGATTGATGTTAATAATAACGGTCAGTCAGATTACTTCGAGCAGTTTTACGGTGACTACAGCAGCTTCAACAGAGGCGTTTATATAGGCAAATACCCAAAGACACTCTGCAATAATATTTTTGCGGTGGCTTCATCGCAGCCGGCCGGCGGTGCCGGATCGGCCCTGCTGAGATACATCCTGGCAGACGGACAGCCGGCGATTGCCGCCAGCGGTTACACCGCCCTCGCCGAAGGTGAAGGACTTATCAGAAGAGAGGCGCTGTCAGATAATCAGGCATTAGTTGCCACGGTAAACAATGGCTCTCCCCTGCTGAGGTCAGCGATATGGATCCTGGCTGTGATTCTTGGCGTATCTCTGGTATCATACCTTATTTACCGCTATACGAAGTCGGGTGTTAGTGCCGGTAATATCAATGAGAATGTGCATCAGGAAGCCTTCAGTGAAAAATCACTCATCGTCCCCGGAGGCGTGCTTTTTGGCAGGAGCCATACCTGGGCGTTCATGGAGAAGGATGGAGCAGTCCGGGTAGGAATTGATGACTTCCTGCAACATGTCACAGGCACAATAACACGCGTCAGAATGAAATCTCCCGGAGAAAAGGTACTCAAGGGCGACCATATGTTTTCGCTGGTTCAGAAAGGGAAACAGCTTGACATACAATCACCGGTAAGCGGAACCATAACTTCAGTCAATGATAAACTGACAGTCAACACCAGTGTAATCAACAGCTCACCATTTAATGAAGGATGGGTATATACTATTGAACCTGATAACTGGATTCAGGAATCGCACCTTATGGCAATGGCTGGCAAGTATATCGACCGGATAAAGGGGGAATTCACACAAATCAAGGATTTTCTTGCATCCCTGCCCGGTGTAAGCAGTGACAGATATGCCAGTGTAGTCCTTCAGGACGGCGGTGAATTGAAAGACGGTTTACTGGAAGGGTTCGGACCGGAAATATGGGAAGAATTCCAGATAAAATTTATCGATACCCTTCACTGATACGTGTTAATTGACATTCATTAAATCAGACAACATTAATCCATTAATATAACCTGACCATGAGTATTGACAGAAGAGATTTCTTCAAGGTGCTGGGAGTCACAGGCGTTTCCCTTGCCACTGGCAAGCGTCTCAGTGCAGAACCGGCTCCGAAGAGTGAGAAAGAGTTTTACGGTATTTTATATGACTCAACCCGCTGTGCAGGATGCCAGGGCTGTGAGTTTGCCTGCGCTGAAGCCCACGGTCTGCCAGCCCCCAGTTTTGAGGACGTACCTGTTGCTGGCACAGAACGCAAGGCTGACGAAACCCGCCGTACAGTGATTAATGCTTATCAGACCAGCAAAGGCGAAGTATACGTCAAAAGGCAGTGCATGCATTGCAGTGACCCGGCCTGCACCGCAGCATGCCTTACCAAGGCAATGTACAAGACAGAGGACGGACCGGTGATATGGCGTGGAAAGAAGTGTATGGGATGCCGGTACTGCATGGTATCCTGCCCCTTTGATGTTCCGAAATTTGAATATCTGAGCCCCAATCCTAAAATTGTAAAATGCGACATGTGCTTTGACAGGATGCAGGAGGGTAAGGTACCTGCCTGTGCAGAACAGTGTCCAACCGAGTCCCTGGTATTTGGAACCAGGCGTGATCTCATAACTGAGGCACGGCGAAGAATAAATACGAACCCTGAGAACTACTATGATCACATCTACGGCGAGCATGAGGCTGGCGGGACGGGTTATCTGTACCTGTCACCCGTGCCTTTTGAGGAGCTGGGCTTCAATACCGGCATACAACAATCCTCCTACCCTGCCCTGACAAAGGGCTTCCTCTACGCCGTTCCCTCCATTTTCGTACTCTGGCCGGCAATGTTGCTGGGACTGCAACAGGCAACAAAGAATAATCACTCTGAAGAAGAAGATGAAGATGAAAAATAACGTAAACGCTGTCACGGGCGAGATCAAAAAGCAAGATACCTGGAAATTTCTTCTGAGCGAGCTCAAACCAAAAGGAAAGCTGCTGACTCCTTTCAATATTATCTCTGTCCCTGTTATTCTTACAGGTCTGGTTCTTATTGTAATACGATTCTGGAAAGGGATAGGTTCCATAACCAACCTTACACAGGAGGTACCATGGGGTCTCTGGATAGGCTTTGATGTCGTCACAGGAGTGGCCTTCGCCGGAGGTGCCTACGTCATCACCTTTATGGTATATATCCTGAACATAAAGAAATATCACTCAATAGTCAGGGTTACAGTGCTTAACGGTTTTCTTGCATACGTCTTTTATGCGGGAGCACTGCTTCTTGACCTGGGAAGACCATGGAACGTCGTCAACCCAATTATCGGTAACAGCTTTGGAACCAGCTCAGTGCTCTTTCTGGTAGCATGGCATTTCCTGCTGTACATGATCGCCGAACTGATAGAATTCTCTCCCGCAATTGCCGAATGGATCGGAGCAAGAAGAGCACAGAAAATACTGTCAGGCATGTCACTGGGCGCTGTCATCTTTGGCATTACCCTCTCAACCCTCCACCAGTCAGGACTGGGAGCACTGTTCCTTATGGCAAAGGATAAAATACATCCGCTCTGGTATTCGGAGTTCATCCCTATCATGTTCTTCGTGTCAAGTATTTTCGCGGGATTGTCAATGGTGATTTTTGAGGGCTCAATCAGCCAGAAAGTCTTTTTCGATCAGATAAGTGAAAAGAATCATAAGGCTCACAACAGCATTCTCCACAGCCTGTCGAAAGTATGCGCCGTCACCATGTTTGCATACTTTACACTGAATGTGCTGGTTTTTGTTCATGAGAAACGCTGGGGACTGCTGAACTCGCCGATGGGATACTGGTATCTCACAGAGATGCTTGGCTTCGTGTTAATGCCAATGATCCTGTTCTTCCTCAGCTACAGAAAACAAAATATCCCGCTCATAAAGATAGCCTCTGTCATCACAATGATAGGTATTATTATCAACAGGTTGAATATAAGCGTCATAGGCTTTAAGTGGGATGCCGTACATCATTACTATCCCTCCTGGATGGAAATAACAGTTACCCTGGCGGTGATCTTTACAGAGTTATGGATTTTCAGGTGGGTCATCAGAAGGATGCCGGTATTGCGGGAAGCTCCGGGATGGAGTAATGAAAAGCAACAGTAAAACTGAATAAAAAAACTATTGATTAATAACATAAACTTCACAACCATGGACGGATTTACATACCATAACCTGTTTGCGACAAAGGGTATCGAGTATATCATTATTATCGCATTCCTCCTGCTCATAATTCCCTTCTGGATGCTGTTAAACAAACCTCTGACTGTTCCCAAAAAGCTCAGAAACGCATTCAGTACCCTGTCTGCATCCATTCTGCGAATTCCGCAAGGGATCTTTTTCAGTAATAATCATACCTGGGCACATATGCAAAAATCGGGAGACGCCAGGGTCGGACTTGATGATCTCCTGCTCCATCTTACCGGACCTGTGAAACTGACTATGATGAAAAGTGCGGGTGTAACGGTGAGAAAGGGAGAGCCTGTCTCCGAGATCAATCATGAGGGCAGGAAACTCATAATTGCATCCCCTGTTTCAGGTGAGATTGTTGCAGTCAACAATATTGTGGAAAATGACCCGTCAATACTGAACAGTGATCCTTACGGCAAAGGCTGGATATACAGCATCAGGCCGTCTGAATGGGTTGCTGAGGCCAGCGGTCTTCACTTTGCTGCGGAAGCCCGTTCCTGGTCCGGTAAAGAGCTTGACAGGTTCAGGGATTTTGTTGCACACTCAGTCAACAGGTATACGCCGGAGGTACAACCTGTTTACCTCCAGGATGGAGGTGAACTGCTTGACAATCCGCTGGCCACAATGCCTGAGGAAGTATGGAACGATTTTCAGGAAGAGTTTTTAAAATGAGGTTCTGATCTTGCATCACCTTGTGCTGAAAAGAGTTTTTTTGTATTTTGTAGAAAATTTAAACAACGGTGTAATTATCATCCCCGCAAACGGATGATAATTACACCTGTTTTCCGTACAGGTAATACTATGCATCATGGCACAGCCAGAGGTGAAGAGGAAAAGCAGGAATTCAGTACTAACTATTATCCGTCAGTACCTTAGCCTCCGTTCAACTATCTACGGAAGGGTAGTTATGATAATCACCCTTGCTGTGGTTATACTGTTTGTGATCTTCCTTGCACTCTTCAGAACAGTTTTTGCAAATTATTTCAACATTGTGCTGAAACAAAGTGGTAACAATGTCGGTATGGTTGTAGAGGGGGCTTTGTACAATTCTATGCTCACGAACGACGAACGAACCCTCCAAAGCACCATTGACCTTATGAATACAATGCCGGGTATAGAAGATGTCAATCTCTATGATGAAAATGACAACCTGGCCTATTCATCATATTCAACCGAAGAAGAATACCACAGCAACCCTGACTGTATAGCCTGCCATACTGATCTCGGTACAATGTTCTCAAGAAAGGAACGGAGTTACAGGATCATTGATGAAAAGAGCGACTGCAGCATGAATCCGAACCGGAAAGGACAGAGACAAATGCTGATCAGAAGACCCATCCTCAATGAAATGTCGTGCTACACTGCCTCATGCCATGCTCACAGTGAAAATGAAGAGGTTCTGGGATCACTGATTATCAGGTTACCGCTTCATGAACTCGATAATTCGCTGAAAAAATCATCTACAGAGTTTCTCCTTGTTGCTCTTCTCACCACTATTTTAATCGTCGCAACATTCGTCTATTTCACGAGAAAAAGGATCAAGGATCCGCTTAACAGTTTAATCAGGGCAAGTGAGGCAGTCTCAGCAGGGGAACTCAAGACAAGGATTGACCTGAATCCCGGCCTGCTTGATGATATGCAGAAGGTCTCGCTTGCATTCAATAATATGCTTGATCACATTGACAACGCCACCAATGAGCTCGAGAACTGGTCCAAACAGCTTGAATACAAGGTGCAGAAGAAGTCAGAAGAACTCTCCGAAGCCCAGAATGAACTGATTAACGTTGAAAGAATTGCTTCACTGGGTAAGCTCTCGTCATCGGTGGCTCATGAGATCAATAACCCGCTCTCCGGCATCCTGGTTTACACGAAGCTTGTGTACAAACAGCTTGACAGCCAGGATCTCACACCTGCAAGGAAAGAAAACATTCTCCGTCAGCTCAAACTTATTGAGAGTGAGACAAAGCGTTGCGGTGATATTGTGAAGGGGCTTCTCGATTTCTCACGTAAAGACCAGGATGATTTTGAGGAAAAAAACCTTAACGAGATCGTGAAGGGTACCTATGAATTCATGACGCATCACATTAAAATTGCCAACATAAGTTTCATTGCTGATTTTGACGCTCGCGATGATCTGATTTTTTGCAGTCCGGGCCAGATAAAACAGGCCTGTGTTGCTCTTCTGGTCAATGCATCCGAGGCGATTGGAGACTCCGGTGAGATAGTTATCCGGACAAAAAATCCTGACAGTAACACTGTCAGGCTTGAAATTTCCGATAACGGATCAGGAATCTCTCCTGACGACATACCTCATATATTTGAGCCGTTTTTCTCCACGAAACGGGATGCCAGGGGAATTGGCCTCGGGCTTGCAATCGTACACGGCATAATTCAGAACCATGGTGCAAAGATCGAGGTGAACTCGGCTTTGGGCAAAGGAACCACCATATCAATCAATTTCCCTTTGAGAAAAGCTTAATCTGAAAAATGATGGCAGAGAAAATTTCCATACTGATAGTTGATGACGAAGAATCGGTTAGGGATTCATTGCATAACTGGTTTATAGAAGACGGTTATGATGTTGAGCGTGCTGAGAATGCAAAAAATGCACTTCTGATGCTTGAATCCAGAAAATTTGACATTATACTGGCAGATATCAAAATGCCGGGAATGGACGGGATGGAGATGCACAGAAGGATCAAGAGCCCTGAACAGCGAGACGATAGTGATTATAATGACCGCTTTTGCCTCTGTTGATACGGCAGTTCAGGCACTGAAGGATGGTGCTTTCGATTATGTTACGAAGCCATTTGATCCTGATGACCTCTCACATCTTATCCGTAATGCAGCAACACAAATATCTCTCAGAGCGGAGAATGAAGCCCTGAAAAGAAAGGTCTCCACACTTGAGGATATTGACGATATTATCGGGCAAAGCGAGGCAATCCGGAAAGGTGCTGAAGCAGGTTGAGAGTGTTGCGCAATCAAACTCTTCGGTAATTATTACCGGTGAAAGCGGAACCGGCAAAGAATTGATAGCCAGGGCTATACATTCCAATTCCGCAAGGAAGTACTTCCCGTTGATTAGTGTGCATTGCGGCGCCCTGACTGAAAGCCTCCTTGAAAGTGAATTGTTCGGACACGAGAAAGGGGCTTTTACAGGAGCTATGTTCAACCGCAAGGGCAGATTTGAAATGGCTGACGGAGGAACAATCTTTCTTGACGAAATAGCTACAATATCTTCCAAAATGCAGGTTGAGCTCCTGAGGGTCCTTGAAACAAAAAGCTTCGTACGTGTAGGTGGCAATAAGGAGATCGCCTCTGATTTCAGAGTTATTTGTGCCACAAACAGGGATTTAAAGAGCATGGTAAAAAGCGGGAACTTCAGGGAAGATCTCTTTTACAGGCTTAATGTGGTCAATATTGCAATTCCTCCCCTGCGTGAAAGAACCGAGGATATACCGTTGCTGGTAAATCATTTCATTGAAAAATACTGCACCTCGATGAGCCGTGACATGATCACCATTGAGCCTGCCGCACTGAAGCATCTTGAAAACTTTGAGTTCCCCGGAAATGTCCGTGAGCTTGAGAATATGATTGAACGGGCAATCGTTATCGGCAACGGAAGGGAAATAAAGCTGAAGGATCTCCCGATGGGTAAAGAAGCTATAAACAGCTCTGTGGAGAGTCTTGATGAACTTGAAAAAAGGCATATTGAAATGATCCTGAATAAATACTCATGGAATGTTTCGCGCTCAGCCAAAGCCCTGAATGTTGACAGGGTGACACTTTACAACAAAATCAAGAAATATAACCTGAAACAGCAATAATAATTGCTTAAGGCTCTTTGCGATTGAAAGAGTGTTCGATAATATTGGTAGCATGCGGGCCTTTTGAGAAAGACTTTCTGAAAAAGATCGCCCAGTCGGCTGAGAAAGAGTTCCGCATCCCTGTTACATTTGAAGAAAATCACGTTGACCTTACTCCTTTTTATAATCCGGGAAGACGGCAATACGATGGGAATAAGCTTCTGACTTTTATTTCCAGCTGTTCAGTGAATGAAGACGCCAAAGTGATCGGCCTCTTCAGGGTTGACCTGTTCATTCCCATTCTTACTTATATATTCGGACAGGCAATGCTTAACGGGAGGTCTGCAGTTGCATCGATATACAGGCTCAGGAACGAGATGTACGGTCTTAAAAAGAATGAGACGCTGCTGCTTTCACGTGCAACCAAGGAGGTGATACATGAGCTTGGTCACAACTTCGGCCTTATACACTGCCATGTTCAGACTTGTGTGATGAGATCAAGCACGTATGTTGAAGATATAGACCAGAAAAGTCATACTTTGTGCCCTGCATGCAGGGAAATGCTTGATAAGATATAAAAAAAAGAGTCCCATTCTGAGGGACTCCCTGTACCTTATTTAATCAAGGCTTAATTTGTCTTAAATCCGAACATTATTGCAACACAACCGCTTGCAGGAAGTTCATTCCTGGCGCCAAAGGTTGTTACCTTTACTATTATCTTAAGCTGCTGGCTGGCTTCCAGCTTGAAATCCCAGATACCGCTCATTTCACTTTCCTTGTTTGAATAGAGCAGCTTGCCGGTTGCATCAAGCACTGAGAACTCAACAGGTGGCAGGCCGTCAGCAGCGCATATTGCCACACGGTATTCAAGGTCCGAATAAAAAGTCTTGTACAACTCAGCCTCCTCGCCCTCGACCAGGACGGCTGCATGGTAGTTACCATCGTGAAGATAAGCCCCTAGCTCTTTTTTACAGAGTGACTTGGCAAACCCTTTGCACTGTGCATTCGCTTCTCCTGATGTTATCAGGGAAAGGAGCACCGTTACCAGTAATATCTGTACCAGCTGTTTCATCGGACTCTATTTTACGTATACGTTTCTTATCTCTGCAACCTTCGCTTTAATTGCCAGGAATGTGTCTTGCTGCATTTCTGAAAGGGCTGCCCCGGTGATCTCTGTCACACCTGTCTTGTCATCATATTTTGTTGCAGACGGGGTGGTTGAGCGTTCAACCTTGTCATAAATAGTTTTCAGCTCACGGATAGGCCCCAGGAGTTCCTGAATGGCTGTGTTGTCATTGTAGGTTTCGAGCAATCTGATAAGATCGTCAACAGACATTTTCTGATCAGCAATTGTTCCTACAAGTTTATTCCCTTTAAAGTTCTTCATATCTACCATATGTGTCGATATATAAAGTCCTTCAAGAAATCCGCCTGCAATTATTGTGGCTGCAACAGCATGCTGTTCATCATCCTCAAGATAGGCCTGTGAGTTCAGGAATGTCTCCGAGACTATTTCCATGATCACGTCACGGTTATTTATGTTCTGCTCAAGCTTCTCAATGGTAGTCTCGTCAATGGCATCTATGATCCCAAGTCCGGTAGCCATATCTTCAGCAGCCTCCATAAAATTGACAAGCAATGATGTCTCGTCATACATGCTGGCAAAGCTGAGATCACACACATAAATACCGAGGTTCAGAGCCATGCTCTTGCTTGTGGTATAGTTACTTTTGTTTTCAACAGGATTGAGCAGCGTGGCATCAAACTTAGCCCCTGCTTCTTTTATCAGCTGAGCTACCTCAAGCGGAGTCGGAAGGGCATTAAATACCTTTTCGGCGCTTTTAATTTGCTCCATCGTTTGCTCATCAGCGCTGATATTTTCCTCCTTTTCCTTCGCTGCATCCCCTTTTGTTCTTCCTTTGCATGATGTGGCAGCCAGACAGATCAGGAGAGCTGTCACTCCCAATATCAGTGGCAGAATTTTACGCTTACTGTTCATAATGATTATTGTTTTAGTGTTCACAGGCTTTTATCCGACCAAATTACCAATATTTTTTTATTAATCAATTGTGCCCTTAAGTTATTATTAGACATAAATTTGTTCAAAATTTTCAATTATGTTAAAGTCTGAAAAGAAGCTGGCCGAGCTGAACAAAATACTCACCAACGGAAAGTATAACGAGATAAATGCCAGGATTAGTATACTCCGCTCCGAAGAACCGTTTGCAGGAGCAGTAAGTTTACTGGCGGATTTCTACGACAGAACCGGGGAGGACAGCCTCAAACTGCTCATATCGGAGTTCTTTAATGATATGAAGGAGCGATCATGCCGTGCAGAAGTGATCGAATCAATTATTGCTGTAACCAATCCGGCCTCCAAAGCCATGCTGGCCTCATCATGCTGGCAGTCAGGCCTGGACTATTCGGATCATGCCGTTGCGCTGGCCGGAATCTTCATCAATAGTGATTATATTACCTCGCTCGAATGTTTCACTGTCCTGGAAACCTGCTCCGGCACGATCAGCGGTGCTGACAAATCATCAATAATAAGCAAACTTGAGAATCTGACCGGTACTTATGATGCTGCAAAGCAGAAGCTTGCAAGGGAACTGATAGCTGTTCTGCCGAATTGACTAAATATAAGAGCTGTAATGCTTCATGAACTGTGAACGCTCGAACAGCGAAGGGTTGTCAATGTTCCGGTAGTTTAATAGTCCCCTGAAATCGCTTATGCTGCTGAACTCTTTGGAATTCATCCATTTGCGTATAGCTTCATTTATTTCAGTTATTACGGTGAAACCTCTCTTGTAGAGAGCTGAGCACACCTGGACTGTTGTGGCGCCTGCAAGCAGGTATTTAATGGCATCTTCGCCTGTATAAACGCCTGTTGATGCAGAGATGTCCATCTTGATGTTCAGGGCGCTGACCATGCCCACCCATCGAAGTACATAACGCCGTTCAGCGGGGTTGGAGAGGACGCTTGCCGGAACGACGGAGAGATTGTCGATGTTGAAATCAGGCTCATAGAACCGGTTAAAGAGTACCATTCCCGTTGCACCGTGATTATGGACCTGCATAGCGAAATTAAGCAGGTTTGAAAAGCGAAGCCCTATCTTCACACTGACAGGTATCGTCAGTTTCTTCTTAAGACTGTCAATGATCTTAAGATAGACCGCCTCTGCCTCAGTTGCCGTCTGATGCATGTCAACGGGCATGAAGAAGATATTGACTTCAAGAGCGCTTGCGCCTGCTTTTTCTATTTCCACCGCAAAATCCGTCCATCCTTTGGGAGAGAAGCAGTTTATGCTGGCTATGACAGGAATCTTTACACTCTTGCGTGCCTTGGCCACCAGTTCAAGATATGTATCCACACTGTTTGTCCTTGTATAATACAAGAGGTAATCATCAGCTTCAGGATAAGATTCCTTTGATGAAAGCGATGTGGCCAGGGAAACTATCTGTTCCTCAAAGAGAGATTTAAGAACCACGGCACCGGCACCGGCCGCCTCGGCCTCCCTGATTGAATCAACACTGGAAGTAAAATTGGAACTCCCTGCAATAACGGGGCTTTTAAGTTCCAATCCAAGATATCGTGTGGCTATTGACGTCATTTTATAATTTTATTCGTTCCCCAAATATAAGTGTTCCTACCCTGATTATGGTGCTGCCTTCTTCAACTGCAATCCGCCAGTCGCCTGACATCCCCATTGAAATTTCCTTGAACGGGCTGCAGGTGCTGAAGCATCTCTGGCGGGTGTCATCAAACAGCCGGGCAAGGGATCTGAATTCTGAACGCACCCTGTCTCTGTCGTCTGTGAATGATGCAATACCCATCAGGCCGCATATCCTTACCCCGGAAAATGATCCGGCTATGGTCGTCCAGTCTGTCTCTTCTATTTCCTTTATGCTGAAACCCGTCTTGGTCTCCTCCGGTGCTATATGGACCTGCAGCAGACAGTCAATAATCTTTTGCTGCCTGCCGGCCTCACTGTCAATCATCCCGAGAAGCCTGATGGAATCAACCGATTCGATCATTGACGCTGCTGCGACTGCCTGTTTGACTTTGTTTGACTGAAGATGCCCGATAAGGTGCCAGTTTATGCCTTCAGGAAGCACTGCCTTTTTTGAGGCCAGTTCCTGCACACGGTTCTCTCCGAAAGTGTGAAGACCTGCATTAAAGGCTTCAAGTACCTCCTCAGGACTTCGTGTTTTTGAGACGGCAACAATTGATACGTTACCGGGAAGATCCCTGACCAGTAAGCTTATGTTGCCGGAGATACTGTTCATCATTCAGCTGACAGACAAGATGACTGTCAGTCCAGTTTGTGTATTACCAGCCCGCTGCGCAGCTTAGGCTCAAACCATGTCGTTTTGGGCGGCATAATGTTGCCGGTGTCGGCTATTGTAATCAGTTGCTTCATTGAGACAGGATAAAGGGCAAATGCCACTTTCATCTCGCCACTGTCAACGCGCCTCTTCAGTTCACCCAGACCGCGAATACCTCCTATGAAGTCAATGCGTTTTGAACGTCGCAGATCCTGGATGTCAAGCAGCGGGCCAAGTACCTTTTCAGTAAGTATGGTGACATCAAGTATGCCGATAGGGTCATCATCATTATAGGTACCCGTCCTGGCAGTGAGACTGTACCATCTGCCATTGAGGTACATTGCGAAGTTATGCAGCTTGCGTGGCCTGTATGTTTTTGATCCTTTGTCTTTTATAACGAAATTCTCCTCAAGCCTGGCAATCAGCTGTTCGGCTGTCTGTCCGTTAAGATCCCTGATTACACGGTTGTAGTCAAGTATCTCAAGCTGGTTATCAGGGAAAATTACTGCAAGGAAATAGTTATACTCTTCATCACCCCTGTGGGAAGGATTCTTATCGCGCTTTTCCTTTCCCACCAGTGCCGCGGCTGCCGTGCGGTGATGTCCGTCGGCAACATACATGAAGGGTACTTTAACTGTAAAGAGGTGTTCAATCTGTAAAACCGTTGTCTCGTCCCTGATGACCCAGAACTGGTGACCAATTCCGTCTTCAGCCACAAAGTCATATTCAGGCTTCTGTTTTTTGACAACACGGTTGACAATTCTGTCAAGCTCTTTCACTGCAGGATAGGCAAAAAAGACGGGCTCAATATTGGCATTGTTCGTTCTGACATGCACCATCCGGTCTTCCTCCTTGTCAGGACGTGTCAGCTCATGTTTCTTTATTATCCCGTTGAGATAATCGGACACTGCTGCTGCACCAACAATTCCATACTGGGTGCGTCCCTTCATTGTCTGGGCATAGATATAAAAACAGGGTTTCTCATCCTGAATGAGCCAGCCGTTTCTCTGCCATAGGGTAAAGTTTTCAAAAGCTTTGCGATACACCTCTTCGGA
Source organism: uncultured Bacteroidales bacterium (assembly GCA_963730615.1). Lineage (GTDB taxonomy): Bacteria > Bacteroidota > Bacteroidia > Bacteroidales > VadinHA17 > SR-FBR-E99. Next base: position 696,598 of record CAVSSR010000006.1, read on the forward strand.
ATGGACGTCGGTGCCTTCCGGCAGATCAATCTCAGATTTGGTGATATGCAGCAGCGATTTTTCCTTACCCTTCGCCATTACCGCCGCCTCTTCTGAATTCATTACGTCATAGGGGAGGCAGGCGATCTCCGATGCCAGTCCGGCCGGCGGTCTGAGCCCCCTGAAAGGTTTAACAACAGCCATTATAACAGTTAGTGTAAGTTTCTATTTAGGTTTGTTTACTCTGAAAGTCTCGTCCCCGGAAGCGAAAAAAGAAACGATCTGCCGTGCTGCAGCAACTCCGGCATTGACATTTGCCTCTTCTGTCTGCGCTCCCATCTTCTTGGGTGTAAAGAAGTAACGTCCGGGATATTTCGAAGCAAAGAGTTCAGCATTGTCAGGAGCGATATCTGAAAGATACTTCAAGTCAGTTCTCTTTTCCATCATTGCAGCAAGCTCAGCTTCGTTTATAACCTCCTTGCGGGCGGTATTGACCAGAACGGCTCCCTTGGGCATCAGTGACAACAGCTTCTCCCCGATGGAATTCCTGGTCTTGTCGTTTGCCGGAAGATGGAGTGAGATGTACTGGCTGGAGGAATAAAGCTCTTCGATAGAATCAACAGGGATGACGCCTGCATCGAGAATGGCCTTTTTATCAACGAAGGGATCGAAGGCATATGTCTTCATTCCGAAGCCTGCTGAAATCCGTGACATGCATTTCCCGACATTACCGAAGGCATGCAGGCCAAGCGTCTTGCCCAGCAGCTCTGATCCGGTTTTTCCATCGAAACCGCCGCGGGCTGAAAAGAGCATCATCCCGAACGCCAGCTCGGCGACAGCATTTGAATTCTGTCCCGGTGTGTTCATAGCTACTATATTGCGGGCAGTGCAGGCATTAAGGTCAAGGTTGTCATAACCGGCACCTGCCCTCACCACGATCTTCAATCCGGGTGCGGCAGCAATGACGGCGGCATCAACTAAGTCGGACCGTACGATCAATGCATCGGCGCCGGCAACGGCAGCCTGGAGCTCCAGCGGCGTCTTGTATTTCTCAAGGAGGGCAAGGGTATGGCCGCCTTTCTCAACCACCTCGCGGATCTGTGTGATCGCAACCGGTGCAAAAGGCTTGTCTGTGGCAACTAATATCTGCATGGTTCCTGTTTTAGTATTTGTTTTCAAATTCCTTCATGCATTCCACCAGCGCCCTGACACTTTCAAGCGGCAGTGCGTTGTATAGAGAAGCACGGAAACCGCCCACTGAACGGTGTCCCGGAATACCTACCATGCCCTTTGATTTGGCAAAGGAGGAAAACTCGTTCTCCAGCTCCTTATAATTATCAGCCATTACGAAACATACATTCATCAGAGACCTGTCTTCCTGATCTGGCACGGTGGCAGCAAATAGTTTATTGCGTTCGATCTCGCCATAGAGCAAGGCTGCCTTCTCCTCGTTGATCTTTTGCATAGCCTTTACCCCACCCTTCTGGACGAGCCATTCAAGGGTCTTGGCAGCAGCAAAGACCGGCAACACCGGCGGTGTATTGTACATTGATTCCTTCTCAATATGCGTCTTATAGTTCAGCATGGTGGGTATAGGCCTCGTAACCTTGCCAAGTACATCATCCTTAATGATCGCAAAGGTAACGCCGGCAGGTGCCAGGTTTTTCTGCGCCCCACCGTATATAATCGAATATTTTGATACATCAACCGGGCGGCTGAAGATATCAGATGACATATCGGCCACAAGTGGTACTTTAACATCAGGATCTTTCTTCAGTTCGGTACCGAAAATGGTGTTGTTGGTGGTGATGTGGAAGTAATCTGCATCAGCCGGAACAACATAATTCTTTGGAATATAATTGAAATTCTTGTCTTTTGATGATGCCACTTCAATAACCTCACCGAAGAGTTTAGCCTCTTTCAGGGCTTTTCCTGCCCATTCACCGGTATTGAGGTATGCCGCTTTTTTCTCGAGCATGTTCATCGGCACCATCGCGAACTGCAGGCTTGCCCCGCCGCCCAGGAATATGACTGAATAGCCTGACGGTACTTCGAGCAGCTGTTTAACCAATGTGACAGCCTGTTCCATGACGCCTACAAATTCCTTGCTGCGATGTGAAACCTCCATGATCGAGAGCCCTGTTCCGGCAAAATCCTTTATTGCTTCAATCACCTTCTCATTCGTATATTCAGGCATGATTGAAGGCCCGGCATAAAAGTTGTGCTTTTTCATTTTTAACGGTTTTATTTTTTTGTTTGCGCTGTATTCTATTCCAAATCTACACAATAAAGTTCAACTTTGCTGTATTGCTATTCGCTAAAGAGCGACCAGGCTGCCATTACGCAAAACGGGAATTATTCCTGTCACGTCTAAGGTATGGCAGTATCCGATGCAATCATCAAGACCCTTGTCTCTCAGTCTTGACCTCTGGGCAGCTTTCTCAATATAACCTGTAAGATCTCCCTCGGCCAATTTCCATAAATCCGTGGCGGCATGGACCGCATCGCAGTTGGTAGTAAATCTCCCGCTCCCGAGGAGCCTTTCAGCAATGGCACCCGAGCAGAGAGCATCCTCAAGACTGAAACGCTTCTTCCACCCTGCGCAGACAATGATCACCTTCCTGTTCTGGTCTGCCAGCCAGCGGCACAGGGCGGTGATGTTCAGGTAAGCTCCGATCACCACCTCATGGCACTCTGAAGCCATCTTCATGATACCCGTTCCGTTGGTGGTGCTGTAGGCTACTACCTTCCCCCCTATTTTCTCAGGAGTAAAGTTGAAGGGTGAGTTGCCGAAATCGGCAAAGTCAAGCACGTAGCCGTCACGCTCAGCGGCAAGCAGATATCCTTTGTTTTTCATCTCCCTGGCTTCCTCAACGGTAGACACAGGTATTATTTCACGGACGCCGTTGGCAAAAGCAGTGCAGATGGAGCTCGTGGCCCTGAGGATATCAACGATCACGACCACAGCTTCCTTGTCGGAATGTGCTTCAAATATTGCGGGTGAAAAGCATATCTCAAGGCTGTTCTGTGTCATCACCTGGAACGTTGAAAAAGAATGATTACTATTTCCTGAAGAAAGGCAGGGCTGCAATCTTTGCCCTGAGATCCTTACCCCTGACACGAATGAATATTTCAGTATCTGTTTTCCAGAAGTTCTTATTCAGGTAAGCCATCCCGATGCCTTGTTTAAGCATGGGGGACATTGTGCCGGAAGTCACTTCGCCAATGACATTTCCCGAGGCGTCAACAACTTCATAATGTTGCCTGGGAATACCCTTATCGATCATCACGAAACCCTTCAGACGCCTCTCTGTACCTTCCTCCTTCTGTTTAAGGAGCAGGGCTTTATCCACAAATTCCTTTTCCGGAACGAATTTGGTTATCCACCCCAGGCCGGCCTCAATTGGCGATGTACTGTCATTGATATCATTACCGTAGAGACAGTATCCCATCTCAAGGCGGAGTGTGTCCCTGGCACCAAGGCCAACAGGTTTGATGCCAAACTCTTCACCGGCTTTGAAAACTGCCTCCCACAGACGGTCGGCGTCAGCATTTTTAATATAGATCTCACATCCACCGGCGCCGGTATAGCCTGTGGTCGAAAATATAACATTATCAATACCGGCAAACTTCAGTACCTTGAAGGTATAGTACTCCATGCCGGTAACATTTTCTGCCGTAAGCTTTTGCATAGCCTTCAGCGCAAAAGGTCCCTGAACGGCTAGCTGGGCAGTCCAGTCTGAGGCGTTATGCATTTCTTTCTCCGGGCCGGCAGAAATACCGAAGCGGGCTGCATTCTTTACACACCAGTCCCAGTCCTTGTCAATGTTTGCCGCATTAACAACAAGAAGGTATTTCTCAGCGTTAAACCGGTAAACGAGCAGGTCATCCACAATACCTCCCTTTCCGTTAGGAAAACAGGTATACTGAACCTTACCGTCAGTCAAAGCTGAAACATCATTTGAAGTGATATACTGAATGAAATCGAAGGCATGCGGGCCATTAACCCAGAACTCACCCATGTGAGAGACATCAAACACACCAATCTTTTCCCTTACTGTGATATGCTCCTCAGTGATACCGGCGTATTCAACCGGCATATTGTATCCGGCAAAGGGTATTATCCTGGCTCCCAGGGCCTCATGAAACTTTAGAAATGGTGTGTTTTTCATTGCAATGGATTTTGTATTCTGAACAAATGTATCATATTTCAACCGATAAAAACCTGCAATAAATCATTTTTGACAATGCCCGTTTTTACTTAATTGCCGTGCTGTAGTGCATTATATTTATATTTGTACCGGAGACAAACCTGAACCTATGGAATATAAGGCATTTAATCCCGATTACCTGCTGAACATAAGCGGAGGAGAAACTGCGATAATGGAAGAGATAGTTACAATATTCCGCAACCAGTTGCCTGAATTCATCACGGAGATGAAAACTCTTCTTGGAAACGGCAAGTACCATGAGCTGGGACTCCTGGCGCATAAGGCAAAGGGTTCTGTGACTGTCATGGGGATGGACGAAACCGCAAAAATGCTGAAGACCTTTGAGCTTCAGGCAAAAGCAGGTGAACAGAAAGAGAAATATCCGGATTATATTTCTGATTTTGAAAGAGATGCAGCCACCGTACTGGCAGAGATAGATCATTTTTTCAGCACAAAAAAGTGATCTGACATGGTGCTTTCAGAAAGGCTTGACGGGATAGAGATTATCAGTTTCAGTGTTGACCGGCTCAACGCGAACAATGTAGGCGTTATCAAGCCTGTTATTTTTAAATTATTTGAAACACCCTATACAAGGGTAGTGGTTGATCTCAGCGGTGTCGATTATCTCGACAGCTCTGCCTTTGCAATGTTTCTTCACCTCCTGCGTGTAGCACGGTCAAATTACTGTACTTACAGGATCTGCGGGCTTACCCCGCGCGCCGCCGAACTTTTCGAAATGCTTCAGCTCCATCAGGCACTGGATATTTATACTGACCGTGAAGCCTGTCTCACCAGCTTTCAAAAGCCCGGACCTTCGTAGGTTATTCATCTCAGAGGGGCAGCCAGCAAATAATTTGCGGCTTTTTACGTTCTTGTAATACTTTATACCTCTGTTACTGCTGTTATAAGACGCCTCCGGGATGAATGAGAAGATACTTAACACTCTGATGCATCTGTTTGCCATCATTGCGCCTGCACAGGGCAGTGAGACAGACAGACGCAAGGTGGTTGAGGCATTTCTCAGGCCCCAGCTCAATCAGGAAGGCGTCGATGCCTACCTGAAGATATTTGACAATTATTACGATGAGGCTCAGGAGAGACTTAAGAAAGGAAATGAAGCCAGAAGGAATGCTGCCATCTCTGTCAGGATCATCAAGATCTGTTTTGATATAGGGGCGCAACTCACCCTCAACCAGAAAATCATTGTCCTGGTGCAGCTTCTCGAATACTGCCGGTCAGACGAAGCAGTAGTGAGCAACACCGAGCTTGAGTTCATAATCACGGCAGCTGAAGGATTTAATGTCAACCGTGACGATTACGATCTTATTCAGCAGTTTGTGCTGTCAAAGAGGTCTGAAGTGCCCGAATCGTCACAGATACTTATCATTGACAACGAACGCAGGCATAAATATGCAAAGACCCGGCATATCATCAATACGTCATTCAAAGGCCAGGTAAGAGTTCTCAACCTGCCTCAGGCTGACATGCTCTTTATCAAATCTTTCGGTACGGGCGAATTACTGCTCAGCGGCCAGCTGAGGCACGAAGACAAGGTTTATCTCTTTGAGAGGGGCGCCTCACTGAAATATCTGAGCAGCAAGCCTATTTACTACTCGGAAGTGATCAGACAGTTCCTCGATGAGAGCGTCCTGGCCTCCAGGGTGGTTTATGAGGTGAAGGACCTTGAGTACAAGTTCAAGGGAGGATACGTCGGGCTTCACAAGATGAGCTTCGCCGAGGAATCAGGAAGGCTTGTCGGTATCATGGGTGCTTCGGGAGCCGGAAAGTCGACTCTCCTGAGCGTGCTTAACGGAATCAATAAACCGGATGCCGGTGAGGTGCTGATTAACAAAGTAAATATTCATAACGAGCCAGATAAGGTTAAAGGACTGATAGGTTTTGTATCCCAGGATGACCTCCTGATAGAGGAGCTGACCGTATTCGATAATCTCTTTTACAATGCCAAGCTCTGTTTCGGCAACCTGAAGGATGCCGAGATCTCTGCCAGGGTGGAAAATGTACTCCACAGCCTGGGGCTTTATGATATCAAGGATATGAAGGTCGGAACACCGCTGAATAAAAAGATCTCAGGAGGTCAGCGTAAAAGACTTAACATTTCCCTCGAACTGATCAGGGAACCTTCGATCCTCTTCCTCGACGAACCTACCTCCGGACTTTCATCACTTGACTCGGAGAATATACTTGACCTGCTTAATGATCTCAAACTTAAGGGCAAACTTATTTTTGTGGTCATCCATCAACCGTCATCAGATATCTTCAAGATGTTTGACAGGCTCATCTTTCTGGATACCGGCGGCTACATGATTTACTACGGGATACCTGTAGGTTCAATCGGTTACTTTAAGGACCGTATGCAGCTACCCAAATACAATGACAGCGAATGTCATGCATGCGGCAATGTCAATCCGGAACAGATTTTCAGCATTGTTGAATCAAAGGTGCTTGACGAGTTCGGGCGCCCGACAAAAACAAGAAAAATATCACCTCCTGAATGGAATGCTTTTTATAATTCCCGGAGCGAAGAAGCGCCGCCACCGCCCGGAACCGGTAACGGAATCCCGGAGATCACACTCAAGACACCAAGCAAGTTCAAACAATTCCTGGTATTCGTCACCCGTGATATCCTGGCCAAACTATCTGACAAACAATATCTTGTAATCACCCTTCTGGAAGCTCCCGTACTGGCTCTGTTCCTTGCATTCATCATCCGCTATTTTGATGAGAGTGCCGGCAACCCGGCCTATACACTGATGCAGAACAGCAACCTGCCTGTTTATATATTCATGTCGGTGATAGTGGCAATCTTCATGGGCCTTACAGTCAGTGCCGAGGAGATAATAAAAGACAGGAAGATACTCCGTCGTGAAGCTTTTCTCAACCTGAGCTGGAACAGTTATCTCATCTCAAAGATCAGCGTTCAGTTCCTTATCTCTGCAATACAGGCTGCCATGTTTGTCGCGGTTGGCAACTCAATTATCGGTATAAAGGGAATGTGGTTTGAATACTGGCTTGTACTGTTCAGCTGCTGGGCTACGTCAAATATGATGGGACTGCTCATCTCCGACAGCTTCAAGACCGTTGTCACTATTTATATTCTTATTCCGTTCCTTGTTATTCCACAGATAATCCTGAGCGGTATCATAGTAAAATATGACAAGCTTAATCCAAATATATCATCCCCCGTCTCGATACCCGTCTATGGTGAGATCATTGCAGCGCGGTGGGGGTATGAAGCTCTGGCTGTGGATCAGTATATGAACAACAGGTTTGAAAAACATTTCTACCAGTATGATAAGGTAATCAGTATTGCGAAATTTAAAAAAGACATCTGGTACAACGAGATGAAGAGCATCCTCTCAAGGATGGAAAGTAATATTGAAAGGGAAAGGCTCGGCCCTGACGGCAGGAATGACATGACGCTTATCCGCAATGAAATAGAAGAAGAGCTTGGCTTCACCCCTGCCGTAACCTTTGACCTGAGTCTGCTCGATCCGGACAATATTACCCTTGGGGCGATTGACACTGCACGCGACTATATCGAAAGGGTACGCAGATATTATATAGATGTGTCACGGGAGACAGTGGATAAACGTGACAACACCATTTCGGCATATGAGCGTGCCGACAGGGACGGGTTTATACTTATGAAAAAGCAGTACACGAATGAATCACTTGAAGAGTTCGTGAAAAATGAAAATGAAAAGAGTAAGATCAGAAGGTACCGGGACAGGCTTTACCAGAATTATGACCAGATATTTTATGATCCTGAAAACCGCCTGGTCAAAGCTCATTTCTATGCACCGCGCAAACAGGTATTCGGTGTCTATGCAAGTACTCTTGCAGTCAATACAGGTGTTATCTGGTTCATGACCCTGATTGTTTACCTGTTACTATACTTCAGAATATTGCTTAAGATACTCGAGTCTTCAAACAAGATAAAGATGACGTATCAGACGCAGGGAAAACAGCGAATGACCTGACACGAACCACTCAAAAAGAAGAGGGTGCCGGTCTAAAGACTGACACCCTCTGTTTGTATTGTAACCTGATCTTTCAGCCTGACTGAAAGAATTATTCAACGATCTCTATCATCTTGAAAGGCACCTTGATGATTGAATCATAGTCCTCTCCTGCTTCGAGCATATCCTCATCATCTTCCTCGTAGAACCAGTTTATCTCAACATCATGCTTTGACCGGTGGATAGCTTCGAGACGTTTAAACACGTCAAGTATGCACTTCGATGAGCTGGTGTTGAAATATTCAAGTCTGATATTAACTACAGTTTTGTCAAGCGGCCCCTGCATATAATTGTCAAGCCATTCATTAAGCGGTTTATAAAACTCAACAGAGTTCTCAGGAATAGATCTACCCTTTATCTCAAAAATACCGTCCTTTTCGTCAAATTTAATCGATGGGGTCTTAGGGGTTCCCTCAATGATGATCGGTTCCATAGCTATTTACTTTTGTTTGATTTACTCATTCATTAACTGATTACCGCACTGATGCGGAAAGCGGAGTGCAAGTTATCGTATTTTTTAAATCTATAATCAAGTCTGTGCCCTGTTTTTCTTGCCATATCAATTAAACCCAGTCCTCCAAGCCCCTTTTCAGTGATCTCCTGGTGATTCAGGATATCCTTGTAAAGTTCTTTAATCTCCTCCTGTGTTGAGTTGTTTATCCTGGTGAGTTTTTCCTCTAACTCTTTAATTCTTAGTGCCATTACAAAGTTGCAGGTAGTGATCCTGTATCCCTTCCCAGTCTTTTCCATGATAATCAGACCAAACCTGTCAGGTTTTGCTGCATGGTAGCTTCTGGGAACCAGATCAGCATGATGATAGAGGTTCTGGAGGCTTTCCACAAGCACATTATAAACCTTTTTCCTCAGCCTCGGATTTTCACGGCTCGTAAGAAGCTTGCCCTCAACGGAATCAAGAGCCTTGTTTATCACCTCGGAGTCAACATTACCCTTAAAATAAAGGATAGCGCCCCTGATGTCCAGGTCACTCACAAGATTTTCAAGATCAAAGCTCATAACGTCGCTGTACAAGTAAATAAAGCTTTTACAGTTAACAAAAATAGAGGTTTGTTGTCAATACCCGACATACAGATATTATTATTTTAATCTATGACTCCCTTTTTTTGACTAAGGTTGCAGAGGCATTGGCAAACGTAGGTTTAATGTGGGTGAGCGACTGATGCCTTATGCGTTCCCTGATACAGTTCATAGCCCTGTAACCTGCATTCAATATCTCCGTTAAGCAGGTCAAACTTCCTGAAAGGTTTTAATGCAACTGATTTGATATTTACCTTGTCACCTGACAAAATCCAGGCAGTGTAACCCTCGTACTGATGTTTCAGCACTGTGCCTATATCACCATAAAACTTTGCCATTTCTTCTCCTCCTATACGGTGTCCGTACGGCGGGTTTATAATCAGTGTTCCTCCCGGTACAGGTGCCGGACTCTTCAGGAAATCCCTCTCCGAAACCTCAACCGTATCAGTGAGTCCGGCTTCCCTGATATTTATTGTTGTCATCCTCACTGCATCGGCAGATATGTCTCCCGCATATATCTTCACCGGTGATTTTCTTTCCTTCTTCTCAGCTTCAAACTTCACCGACCTGAAGAGGGCCGGATCATAATCCTTCCACTTCATGAACCCGAAGCTCTTTCTGAATTTACCGGGAGCAATATTGCAGGCCATCAGTCCTGCCTCAGCCGGGATTGTTCCCGATCCGCACATACCGTCGACGAGCGGTGTGTCAGCCTTCCACCCGGCGAGCATGATGATACCTGCAGCCAGCACTTCGCTCAGCGGTGCCTCCCCCTGTTCACGGCGGTAACCTCTTCTGTAAAGCGGTAATACAGTAGAATCAAGGGAGATGGTTACCTTATCATTGCTGATATGAAGGTTGATCAGCAGATCAGGCGACTTCTGATCGACCGACGGCCTCTTCCTCGTCAGGTGACGGAAGAAATCTGCAACTGCATCTTTTACCACCAGGCCTGCATAACCCGAATGCGCGAAATGCTTTGAATTTACCACTGCCGTCACTGCATAGGTCTTATCAGTATCAAGATACTGATCCCAGTCAAAGCTTACAACCCTGTTATACAGGTCTTTCTGATTGCTTATGCTGAACTCGGCTATGGGCAGAAGGACAGAGAGAGCAACACGACTGTTGTAATTGATTTTATACAACATTGACTTTGACCCCTCAGCGGCAACGGCCCTGTTGAGCACCTGAACATTCTCAGCTCCCAGGGCAGTCAGTTCAGAGGCAAGCACCTCCTCAAGACCATAAAGTGTCTTGACAATAAGTCTCATCGTTATTCCTTCCGGTAACCGAGAATTTTCTCGTAAAGCACAGGATCATTAATTACAGATATAGCCCTGATAATGGCATAGTCACCCTGGTTCACCACCCTGTAATACTCGTTCATGTCCCACAGGTCACGGGCAACAAGCCCTTTCATTACCTTCTGCATCTCTTCTGCAGAGGTGTCGTACTGCGCCTGGTCGAACATGACCTTGTTCTTCTCCCCTGCCGCGCGCAGCTCTTTGATAGCCTCACTGTCAAAAGTGAAATCCTTGTCAAAACGATCAAAAGTCTTGTATTTACGCAACAGTGATTTTCGGTTCTGGTCAGTATAACCGACAATAAATCCTGTAAGCGTGGAGGTTCTGATCAGATCACGGTAATAATCCGAATAATATGTAGTGTCAATGGGGATAAAAATGTCAGGAGTGATGCCTCCTCCGCCATACACAACCCTTCTGTTGGTTATTGTATAGGCTTTGAGCGAGTCCGGCAGGTTAAGACTGTCAGGGTGGATCAGCTCTCCATTGAAATACCTGCTGTAATATGTCTGGAAATATTTGTCAAACCCTTCATTGTACGGGGTCTGTATGGATCTGCCGGACGGAGTGAAATAGCGGGCTATTGTCAGCCTTATCTCTGATCCGTCCGGTAACGAAAAACCATTCTGTACCAGGCCTTTGCCAAAGCTTCTCCTGCCTATTATGACACCTCTGTCCCAGTCCTGCACCGCACCCGCAAGGATCTCGCTGGCCGATGCAGATCCTTCATCAATAAGGATTGCTATGCGCGACCTGGTCAACGTACCTGACGGTTCGGACTTGTATTCCTGTCTTGAGGTGTGCCTTCCTTCAAGATACACAATCAGCTCTTCGTGCCGAGAGCATCTCATCGGCTATCTGAACAGCCGGAACCATATAACCGCCTGAGTTTCCCCGCAGGTCGATAATAAGGTTCGCCATCTTCTCCTTGCGCAGTTTTTCAACCGCCTGATCGAATTCTATTGCTGTCTGTTCCGAGAACCTGCTCAGTTTGATGTAACCGATATCGTCTGAAACCATATATGAGGCATCAAGGCTGTTGACAGGTATCTTGTCACGGGTAATGTTAAACTCCAGAAGGTCTTTCTCTCCCCTGCGGAACACCATGATCGTCACTGTAGTGCCCTTGGGTCCCCTGAGCCTTTTCTGGACCCCGGCAGTGTTCATGCCTACCCCTGTCACCTTTTCACCGTCAATTGCTATTATCCTGTCTCCTGCCTGTATGCCAACCCTCTCCGACGGGCCTCCGGCTGTAGGAGAAATAATTATTATGGTATCATTAAGAAGGTTGAACTGAATTCCCACTCCCTCAAAATTACCCTGCAACGGTTCATTCTCTGCCTGCACATCCTTTGCGGGGATATAGACCGAATGCGGGTCAAGATTCTTCAGTGTGCTTATTATCATCTGCTCGGTTATTGAGGCGATGTTGACACTGTCGACATACATTGCTTCAAGCAGGGCAAGAGTCTTTCCGATTTTAAATGTCTCCTGGGTGATGCCCTGTGCCCTCAGCCCTGAACCATGAGCGAGGCAATTACGAGGAAGAGAATGCAAATATATTTTTTAAACATTTCAGTCATGCTGTTTTAATTATTAACTCAGATTACTCCCATTCTATTGTTGAAGGGGGTTTTGAGCTTATATCATAAACTACCCGGTTTATCCCTTTTACCTTGTTTATTATCTCGTTTGATATGTCAGCGAGAAACTCATGAGGCAGGTGACTCCAGTCTGCAGTCATGCCATCAGTTGATGTGACTGCCCGAAGCACCACGGCATTTTCATAGGTTCTTTCATCGCCCATGACACCCACTGACTGTACCGGCAGCAAAATTACCGCAGCCTGCCATACCTTTTCATACAGGCCATTCTTTTGCAGTCCGGTGATGAAAATATTATCCGCCTCGCGAAGAGTTTCAAGTTTCTCAGGAGTGACATCACCTATTATCCTGATCGCCAGTCCGGGGCCGGGGAAAGGATGCCTGTTGATTATCTCTCCCGGCATGTTCAGGGCATTCCCCACCCTGCGTACCTCATCCTTGAAGAGAAGACGCAGGGGTTCAACCACTTTCAGATTCATTTTCTCAGGCAGGCCACCGACATTGTGATGCGATTTTATGGTGGCAGAAGGACCGTTCACCGAAACGGATTCGATGACATCGGGATAGATTGTGCCTTGTGCCAGCCACCTGACATTCTGAATCTTATGTGCTTCCTGATCAAAAATCTCAATGAATGCCCCTCCGATGATCTTACGCTTTGTCTCAGGGTCTGTCACTCCCCTCAGCCTTCCGGTAAACACCGACGAAGCATCAACTCCGATGACATTCAACCCCATTCTCCTGTAAGCCTCCATCACAGAATTATACTCATTCTTGCGAAGCAGACCGTTGTCGACAAATATGGATGTCAGGTTGCTGCCTATAGCTCTGTCAAGCAGAATGGCAGCTACCGATGAATCGACACCCCCTGAGAGACCGAGAACGACCTTGTCGGTTCCGATCTTCTCCCTGAGCGATCTGACTGTCATATCTATAAACGACTCCGGAGTCCAGTCGCCGCGGCAGCCGCAGATGCCGGTGACAAAATTGCCAAGTATCTTCAGGCCTTCAGTGGTATGATACACTTCCGGATGAAACTGTATCCCCCAGGTCTTCTCGCTTTCAATCCTGAATGCTGCCACTTTTACATCGGAAGTGGATCCTGTAACAGTATAACCTGCAGGTATCCGTGATATAGTGTCGCCATGAGACATCCAGACCTGTGTACCTGTTGTAATACCGTTAAAAAGAGGATCACCCTGATCAGCGTAAATCAATCTTGCACGGCCATATTCGCGTGTATCCGAAGGCAGCACCTCTCCTCCGAAATTGTGGGTCAGGTGCTGTGCTCCGTAGCAGACCCCCAGCAGGGGAATCCTGCCTTTTATGGCTGTCAGGTCGGGAAAGGGAGCCATGGCATCGCGAACCGAGAAAGGACTGCCGGAAAGGATCACTCCTTTCACTGTCTCATCAGGGACCGGGAAATGATTGAACGGGAATATTTCGCAATAGACATTAAGTTCACGTATTCGTCTGGCTATCAATTGCGTATATTGTGATCCGAAATCGAGGATCAAGATCTTCTCCTGCACTTGAGTATTGTTAGAAGTTAAAAGTCGGGCTCAAAGATAGTCATTCTTTGATTTGCTCTTCAGAGGGTAAGATATCATAGGTTTGCCCTTCCCTGGCTGCTTCAGTGGCGGGAAATATTTTCCTGGCCTCCTCTTCAAGCGGTCCGGGGGATTTATAGCGGGCAGAGAAATGACCGAGAAGCAATCGTTGGACACCCGCCTCACTGGCTACCCTCGCAGCATGGCTTGCGGTTGAATGCCCTGTTTGCCTGGCAAGTGCGTCATGTTCCCCGCCAAAGGTTGCCTCGTGATACAGCAGCCCGACACCGGCAACGTATGACGGCAACTTCGGAAAATAACCCGTGTCGCTGCAAAAGGCGAAGGAAGCCGTTGCCGGCGGGGGAAGCGTCACCTCATCACATGGAATAAGCTCACCACTTTCACGCATCACATCCTTCCCCTTCTTTAGCGAGGAAATCTCAGCAATCGTCAGCCTGTATTCACTGATCTTGCTCTTTATTATATTTCTGTCAGCTATCTTCTCACGGAAGAGGAAGCCGAAGGTTTTGATACGGTGCCTGAGAGGAAAACAGAACACCTCCACGTGCTTGTCACTAAGGATAAGTTTCAGGGTACGTCCGCTGAGAGGATGTATTATGAGTTCGTACGCAAGGTTGATGTCGAAATCAGCCAGATGGCGGTCCAGCAGTTCCTTTATCGGGGCAGGAGCATAAATGTTCAGCGGTGTCTTTCTGCCCATTAGGTTATAGGTTGAAAGCAGCGGATACAGTCCGAAAAAATGATCTCCGTGAAGATGGCTGATAAAGATATGGTTGATCTTGCCGAAGCGTATATGGTAACGCCTCATCTGCATCTGCGTGCCTTCACCGCAGTCTATTAAAAACAACCGCTCATGTACATTAAGCACATGAGCGGTCGGAGATCGGTCTGAGGTTGGCAGAGCTGAGCTTGTTCCAAGTATGGTCAGCCTGAAAGACATGCTGCCGCCGGTCCTCAGGAAATGAGTTTCTCTGCCTCTTCGGTATCAGCGGTTATGGAGAGCACGGTATCAAGCTGTGAGATTGTTATCAGACGCTCAACAGCTTCATTGAGACCGCACAGTACGAAAGTGCCGCCGGCGTTCTTGCAAAGCCTGTTTGCCACCAGAATCGCGCTAAGACCTGAGGAATCACAGTATTGACACTTCTTCAGATCAAGGATGATATTCTTCTCGCCTTTTCCTGAAATAAGCACAAGCTCCGACTTAAGCGACGGCGCAATGTGAGTATCGAGCTTTTCAGTCTCAATGCTGATTACAGTGCATTGTTTACGATTTTCAATGTTGAAGTCCATTGCAGATTATTTTGGATTTCTAAATATAAAGTTATTTTTTCTTTTTTCCTGCACTTCTGGCTTCTTTTTCTTCCATTTCGTCTTTCAGGGCCTGAAGTCCGGTTATGTCACCAAGAGTTGTCTTCTCCAGGTTTGACTTCAGCTTACGGGCTGCTTTCTTGGTTGTATCAGCTTCCGACCGTTTGGCTGCCGTTTCCGAACCTTTCTTCTCATCCTCATAAACGCGGCTGTGAGAGACAATGATCTTCTTGGCGCCCTTATTGAACTCAATGACCTTGAAATTCAGCTTATCATCAACCACTGCCGTTGTGCCGTCTTCCTTGACGAGATGCTTGGGTGTGGCAAAGCCTTCAACACCGTAAGGCAAAGCTACTATTGCTCCCTTGTCAAATACCTCGATCACTGTTCCTTCATGGATTGAATCGACTGTAAAGAGATCTTCGAATACATCCCACGGGTTCTCCTCAAGCTGTTTGTGGCCGAGGCTCAGTCTCCTGTTATCCTTGTCAATCTCAAGAACGACGACATCGATCTCGGCATCAATTGCGGTGAATTCGGCAGGATGCTTGATTTTCTTGGTCCATGAAAGGTCAGATATATGTATCAGGCCGTCAACACCTTCTTCGATCTCAACAAAGACACCGAAGTTGGTGAAGTTACGTACGCGGGCTTTGTGTCTTGAATTAAGACTGTATTTCTGCTCAATATTCTGCCATGGATCCGGCTTGAGCTGCTTGATGCCAAGAGACATCTTGCGTTCCTCACGGTCAAGTGTGAGAACCACTGCATCAACTTCGTCTCCCACCTTCATGAATTCCTGTGCACTGCGCAGGTGCTGTGACCATGACATCTCTGACACGTGGATCAGGCCTTCGACACCGGTTGTTATCTCAACAAAAGCACCGTAGTCAGCCATGACCACAACCTTGCCTTTAACCTTGTCTCCAACCTTCATGGTCTCGCTGAGTGAATCCCACGGATGCGGGGTCAGCTGCTTGAGACCGAGAGCGATTCTCTTCTTGTCATCATCGAAATCAAGGATAACAACATTCAGTTTCTGATCGAGCTGAACGATCTCCTCCGGATGGTTGACCCTGCCCCATGACAGGTCGGTGATATGGATAAGACCGTCAACGCCTCCGAGGTCAATAAAGACACCGTACGATGTGATATTCTTAACGGTTCCTTCAAGAACCTGGCCTTTTTCAAGTTTGGAAATAATTTCTTTCTTCTGCTGCTCGAGTTCAGCTTCAATAAGTGCCTTGTGCGACACAACCACGTTCTTGAACTCCTGGTTGATCTTGACAACGCGGAATTCCATGGTCTTGCCTACATAGACATCATAGTCGCGTATCGGCTTGACATCGATCTGTGATCCCGGCAGGAATGACTCAATGCCGAATACGTCAACGATCATACCGCCCTTGGTGCGGCACTTGATGTAACCTGTGATGATCTCATTGTTTTCAAGGGCAGAGTTGACCCTGTCCCATGAATTGTATGCCCTTGCCTTCTTGTGTGAAAGCACCAGCTGACCCTTCTTGTCCTCCTGGCTCTCTACATAAACCTCCACCGTATCACCGACCTTCATGTCAGGATTATAGCGGAATTCGTTAAGACTTACAACACCTTCGGACTTCTGTCCGATATTGATAACCACTTCACGGTTATTCATTGAGATCACTGTTCCTTCAACCACCTCATCAACAGCAACGGTTGAAAGTGTTTCTTCATAAAGTTTTTCCTGAACTGCGAATGACTTTTCCGTTGAATACCCGTCATTTTCATACGCATCCCAGTCAAATTCTTCAGGTGATGCACCGGCGCCGGCAGCTTTTACTGCATCATCAGCCGGTTCAGCGACCTTTACCTTTTTTTCTTTTCTGACTTTCAGAATTGGTTTTTCTTCAGCGACCATTTCGCCTGCTGATTCGGTAACAACCTCAGCCGGTGTAACGCTCTCTGAACTGGTTGTCTGTTTCTTTAAGGTCTTCGTTTACTATGTTTTCGACCTTTTCTTTCTTTTCACTCATGAGCTAAATAAATTAATTGAAAATTAATAAGTTAGACATTATGTTGTTTAAAAATTGCGCACAAAGATAGTAATTTTTTTATTTCTGGTATTAACAAGGAGCAGATTTTCAGGCTGTAAGAAATTAAAGAGAGCTGCGCGGCTTCCTTATTTATTTGATTGACACTTTTTTCTATTTTTGTGTTCTGAATCAATCAGGAAATATTTGAATTATGAGGATAGCTGTTGTAGGAACGGGTTATGTGGGTCTTGTGACCGGTACTTGTTTCGCTGAGACAGGTGTAACGGTAACCTGCGTTGATAATGACAGGGAAAAGATCAGTCTCCTGCAAATGGCAAGACCTCCCATCTATGAACCGGGGCTTGAGACGATGATACGCCGCAATGCCGAAAAGGGACATCTCTTTTTTACGACTGACATTGCTGAAGCGCTGAACAAATGCGAAGTGGTGTTCATAACAGTGGGCACCCCTCCTGAAGAGGACGGAAGTGCAGATATCTCTCATGTGATCGAGGTGGCACACGAAATAGGCCGGGTGATGAATGACTACCTGGTAGTGGTGACAAAATCAACTGTACCGGTAGGATCCTCTGAACTTGTACGTAAGGCTGTGCAGGAGGAGCTTTCAAAAAGAAACCGGAAAATATCCTTTGATGTCGCCTCCAATCCTGAATTCCTCAAGGAAGGAGACGCTATCGAGGATTTCCTCAGGCCGGAACGGATAGTCATTGGTGTTGACTCAGATCATGCCGGGGAGATAATGCGCAAACTGTACAAACCGTTTATCCTTAATCAGCACCCCATACTGTTCATGGATATTGCCTCTGCCGAGCTGACAAAATATGCCGCCAACGCAATGCTGGCAACAAGGATCAGCTTCATAAACGAGATCGCCAACCTGTGCGATATCCTCGGAGCAGACGTCAACCTCGTGAGAAAAGGCATCGGCAGCGACAGCAGGATAGGCAATAAGTTTCTCTATCCCGGTGTCGGCTACGGCGGATCATGCTTCCCCAAGGATATAAAGGCACTCATCCGCACATCCGAAGAGAATGGCTATTCAATGAACCTGATCAAAGCCGTTGAACTCACCAATGAACAGCAGAAAGGCCGCCTCCTGGTTAAAATAAAAGAACATTTCGGAAACGAACTCACCGGACTGGTATTTGCAGTATGGGGACTGACATTCAAGCCGCAGACTGATGACACCCGTGAGTCACCTTCAATGACCGTGATCCTCATGTTGCTGGAAGCAGGAGCTGCTGTGAAGGTTTATGACCCGGCAGGAATGCCCGAAGTGAAAGAAAAACTCGGAGACAGGATAACCTTTGCCAATGATCCTTATCAGGCAACGGAAGGCGCTGATGCCCTGCTGCTTATGACAGAGTGGGCTGAATTCAGGTCACCCGACTGGGACGAGGTTTCAAACAGACTCAGAAACAAGGTAATCTTCGACGGAAGAAACGTTTATGATCCTGTTGACCTGAGAAGAATGGGCTTTGAATATTACGGTATCGGACGCAGGTAAAGAACACAAATACTTCATATAAACTCATGAAAGGCATAATTCTCGCCGGCGGTGCCGGGACACGACTCCATCCTATCACGGAGGCAATATCAAAGCAGCTGCTGCCGGTATACGATAAGCCGATGATCTATTACCCTCTTTCGGCGCTGATGCTTGCAGGCATACGCGAGGTGCTGATAATCTCAACCCCGCGCGATCTGCCGAATTTCCGCGCACTGCTGGGTGACGGATCAAGGCTGGGAATGCAATTCTCATACCGTGAACAACCCTCCCCTGACGGCCTGGCACAGGCATTCATTATCGGCGAAGATTTCATCGGAAAGGATAATGTCTGCATGATCCTCGGAGATAATATCTTTTACGGCCACGGTTTTGGAGGCATTCTCAAAGAAGCATCCGCACTGAAAAAGGGTGCTGTTGTCTTCGGTTATTCAGTAAATGATCCGGAACGTTACGGAGTAGTGGAGTTTGATGATCAGCTGAAAGCAATAAGCCTTGAAGAAAAACCCGCAAATCCAAAGTCAAACTACGCAGTTACCGGACTTTATTTCTACGACAATACCGTTGCATCACGTGCCCGTGCTTTGAAGCCCTCGCCCCGCGGTGAGCTCGAGATAACTGATCTGAACAGGCTTTATCTGAATGACGGATTGCTGGAGGTAAAGCTCCTGGGACGCGGCATGGCATGGCTCGATACAGGCACCTTCGACAGTCTGCTGCAGGCCTCGAACTTCATCGCGACACTCGAGCAGAGACAGGGTTTGAGCGCCTCCTGCATAGAAGAGATAGCGTATAAGAACGGATTTATTTCAAGAGACCAGCTTATCGGGCTGGCCACACCACTGGCAAAGAGCCAGTACGGCCAGTATCTCCTTAAAGTGGCAAACGAACAATCGTTATGATGAAAGTACTGAAGACAAAATTCCCCGGACTGCTGATAATTGAACCAGACGTCTTCAACGACGATCGAGGTTATTTTTTCGAGAGTTATAACAATCAGAAGTTCTGGCTGAATAATATTACTTACGAACCTGTTCAGGACAACGAATCCTGTTCATCTAAAGGGGTGATACGCGGATTGCATTACCAGGAGGAGCCGTTCGCCCAGGCAAAACTGATAAGGGTTATTGAAGGCCGCATTTTCGATGTGGCCCTTGACATACGGAGAGGATCACCCACATACGGAAAATGGTACGGGCTGATCATTGATTCTGAAAAAAAACTGCAGTTTCTTATCCCGAAAGGTTTTGCACATGGCTTTTCGGTTCTGAGTGAAAAAGCAATCGTCCTGTACAAATGTGACAACAATTATTCCGTGACACATGAGCGCGGAATTAATGTGATGGATGCTGCACTTAACATTGGCTGGATGGTGGAGAAGGGTAAGGAGATTATAAGTCCTAAAGATTTAAAGCAGCCTCTGTTCAGTGATATCACAACAAGTTTTACCTTTAAGTGATGAGTACTATTCTTGTCACCGGAGCATCGGGACAGCTCGGCAGCGAGATCAGGGAACGGTCAGGCCGTTACAGCGGGTATACTTTTGTGTTCACCGATACAGGCGAGCTTGATATCACAGACCCGGAAGCCACAGCCTCTTTCATTGCGGAACTCTCCCCTTCCTGGATCATTAACTGTGCCGCCTATACTGCCGTTGACAAGGCTGAGGATGACGAAGAGGCAGCAACATTGATAAATGCCGGGGGCGTTGAAAATATCGTCAGCGCCATTAGCGGATCAGACTGCAAGCTGATACACATTTCAACCGATTACGTTTTTGACGGCACCTCTTCCGTTCCCTATCTTGAGAATGACACTCCCTCGCCTGCCTCGGCATACGGGCGCAGCAAGCTTGCAGGAGAGAAAGCAGCCATGGGCTGGCCTCAGACGGTGATCATAAGAACATCATGGCTCTATTCATCGTACGGGAACAACTTCGTTAAAACCATCCTCGGAAAGGCTGGCTCAGTGCAGAGCATCAATGTCGTATTTGACCAGGCAGGGTCGCCGACATATGCCGCCGACCTCGCCTCTGCAATACTCGAGATCATCAGCGGCGTCATTCAGAACAGGCATGTTTTTGTTCCGGGTATCTTCAACTATTCCAATGAAGGTGTATGCAGCTGGTATGACCTGGCCAGTGGAGATTGTTACCGCTGCAGGCTCGGAGTGCAGGGTGATACCCGTAAGAAGCTCCGCCTATCCGTCAAAGGTCAGAAGACCGGCTTACAGTGTTCTCGACAAAACCAGGATCAGGGAAAACTATAACCTGACAATACCGCACTGGCGAACAAGTCTTAATAATTGCATTATCAAAAATCAACAGGACATGATAAATATTGACGACATCAGGAAAAGAGCCACCGTATGGCTTGGCAAAGAGTTTGACGAGCCGACGCGCAATGAAGTGCAGCACATGCTTGACCATGATGAGAAAGCCCTCATCGATGCTTTCTATCAGGATCTGGAGTTTGGCACAGGAGGCCTTCGCGGCATAATGGGTGCCGGAACCAACAGGATGAACCGCTATACGCTGGGGATGGCCACACAGGGCCTTTCCAACTACCTGAAAAAGCATGCCGCCAATCCGGCTTCAATAAAGGTTGCAATTGCCTATGACAGTCGTAACAACAGCAGTTACTTTGCAAAGGTCGCCGCTGATATCTTCGTGGCGAACGGTTTCACTGCCTGCCTGTTTGAATCTCTGAGACCGACCCCGGTGCTCTCTTTTGCCATCAGGATGCACCACTGCGATGCCGGCGTTATTATCACTGCCTCGCACAATCCCAAAGAGTATAACGGTTACAAGGTCTCCTGGAACGACGGAGGACAGGTTGTCTCTCCTCATGATAAAGGTATTATCGACGAAGTGAGGAACATTAAATCCGTCTCGGAAATAGCTTCCGGAGGTGATCCTTCAAGGATAGTCATGCTCGGAGCAGAGACCGACAGCAGGTTCATGGCGGAGGTTAAAAAGATCAGTATCAACCGCGACATGATCAAACGGAATGCTGATATGGGTATCGTATATACACCGCTTCACGGCACCGGCTACAAAATGGTACCTGAGGCGCTGGCGATGTACGGTTTTACAAATGTTCACTCAGTAAAAGAACAAAGTATCACTGACGGCAATTTTCCGACACTGCGTTCTCCTAACCCCGAAGAGCCGGATGCCCTCGCCATGGCCCTTGATCTCGCACGACAGAAAGGCGCTGACCTGGTGATGGCCACCGACCCTGATGCAGACAGACTGGGTATTGCTGTCAGAAAACCGTCGGGCGAATTCGTCCTTCTTAACGGGAACCAGACCGGAGCACTGCTCACATGGTACATTATCTCGCAGAAGAAACAAAATAAGGAGCTGAAAGGCAATGAATACATAATTTCCACCATTGTCACAACGGATCTGATGAACCGTATCGCTGAGAAAAACGGTGTGAAATGCTATGATGTCCTTACCGGCTTCAAGTTCTTTGCAGAGCTGATGCGCGACCTTGAAGGAAAAGAAAAATATATCGGTGGCGGGGAAGAGAGCTTCGGCTATCTGGCCGGCGATTTCGTAAGGGATAAAGACGCTATTTCGGCATGTGCTCTCGTTGCCGAGACGGCAGCCTGGGCCCGCGATCACGGTAAATCATTATGGGAACTTCTGCTTGATATCTATGCCGAGTACGGCCTCTTACAGGGAGAAGCTGGTTAACGTCGTAAGAAAAGGCGCTGAGGGAGCTGCTGAGATAAAGATGATGATGGAGGGATACCGTAATAATCCGCCGGCAATGATCAGCGGCAGCAAAGTAGTAAGGATAAATGATTATCTGACCCAGGTCTCTTCGGACATAGCCACAGGAAAAAAGAATCCGCTCATGCTTCCAAAATCGGACGTGCTGCAGTTCTTCCTCGCAGACGGCACAAAGATATCAGTGCGGCCTTCAGGTACGGAACCGAAGATCAAGTTCTATTTCAGTGCAAATACCGTTCTGAAAAACACATCAGAATTTGAATCAGCCTGGAAATCTCTTGACGAGAGGATAGATGCGATCATCAGGGACATGAAACTCTGACAGTGTCTGATCTGTCTGAGCATGGTAAACATGCCTACTGTTATCTCAAATCTTACCAGCACGCGTTTCCGCCGCATGCCGTCATATTCGCCGTAGAAGATCTGCTCCCAGGGGCCGAAGTCCAATCTTCCCCCGGTGATGGCTACAACAACTTCCCTGCCCATGAGCTGTCGTTTCATGTGTGCATCGGCGTTATCCTCAAACCCGTTATGACGGTACTGCGAATGTGGTTTTTCAGGTGCCAGCTTCTCGAGCCAGGTCTCAAAGTCCTTATGCAGACCGCCCTCGTCATCATTGATGAATACGGACGCTGTTATATGCATTGCATTAATCAGAACAAACCCTTCTGAAATACCGCTCTCGGCAAGACACTGTTCAACCTGTCCTGTGATGTTGACATAATCCCTGCGGTGCGGGGTCTCCATCCATAGCTCTTTTCTGTACGATTTCATTTCTTAATAACTTTAACCTTTCGTCTTTGACCTCGCCCCCATGCTCCTTGCTCCATGCCCTTTGCACAATTGCCTACTGCCTACTGCACTATTCCATTGTCTCTGAACCATTTATCCGGAAAATTCACCAGGTACACTTTGTCCGTCGCCCTGGTCAGAGCCGTATAAAACCATCTGAGATAATCTATTGTCGGCTCCTGCCGGCTGAACCCTCCCTGGTCAATGAAGACCCTCTCCCACTGTCCGCCCTGCGATTTATGGCAGGTCACAGCGTATGCAAATTTGATCTGGAGCGCATTGTAATACGGATCGTTGCGTGCCGTCTCAAACTGTTTGCGCTTTGATTTTATCCCGGGGTTATCTGCCAGTACGGCAAAGTACAGCTCTCTCGATTTTTCCGGAGAAAGAGAGGGCGTGTCCATCATGAGTGTGTCGAGCATCACCTTTGCCTCCAGCTCCAGCTCTGTGTCACGGAACCAGAGTGTCATCTCCGCAAACCGCATCCCGTACATCTCCTCAAACATCCGTATCCTCCTTACCTCCGCAATGTCTCCGTTGGCAATGAATGAAGCCCCCTCTTCATCCTTAAGCCAGAAATAATTGTTCTTTGACCACCATCACGATGTCTCCGGTGCTTATCTCCTCCTCCCTGAAAAAGATGCGGTTACGGATACCCTGATTATACCTGTTGGCAAGACGGTTTGAGTTGACAACCACGATCGCTCCGTCGGTGCCGCATTTGTCATAAGACTCATTCAGCACCTCCAGCAGGTCGTTGCCCGGCAGTCGCTCAATATCAGTGTAAGGCCCGAGTACCATTTCAGGCACTGAGAGATCACCGTCGTTGACCTGCTGCCGCACGGCGGTGGCATTCATCAGGATGCCTGATCCTTCACTCTGCCTGATGACCTGGCGCAGCTCAAAGCTTTCAAGCGCGAAGCCCGTCTCGCGCAACACCTCCTGATCAAGGGCAGGACTGACGACAGACCCTACCGGAGGCAGCTGGGCTACATCACCGACAAGTATCAGTTTGCAGTTTGTGCCGGTATAAACATACTCAAGAAGATCTTCAAGCAGCTTTCCGCTGCCAAACACCGAGGCTTCTGATGATTCGTCAGGTATCATTGACGATTCATCCACAATGAAGTATGTCTCCTTGTGAAGATTGCGGTCGAGCACAAACTTTCCGACGCCGTCGGTAGCCGATTTCTGCCGGTAGATCTTACGGTGGATTGTATAGGCTTCCTTGCCTGTATATGCCCTGAGAACCTTTGCAGCCCTTCCCGTAGGAGCCATCAGGACAAACTTCTGCCTGAGCGTGGTGAGAGTGCTGACCAGTGAAGCGATGATGCTGGTCTTGCCTGTACCGGCATATCCCGTCAGAAGGAAAATAACATCATTTGTGTTGTTAATGACAAAACCTGCCAGCAGACGCATGCAGTCGGACTGATCCTGAGTAGGAATATAACCGAGATTTTTCTCAAGAAGCGAATAGATATTCTCCTGTCTCATTTTAGATATTCATCCTTGTATCAGTCTGTTTTTTTTTAAATTTGCATAAAGTTACGCAACAATCGATCAGAAAAGACATGAAAACGGCTCTCAACATCGTATTATCTGTCATAATAATCGTGCTTGCCTATTTGCTCTTCCAGAGCATAATGAAACCTATCAGGTTCAATCAGGAAAAAGATGCAAGAGAAGCTGCAATAAAAGGAGAGACTTATTGACATCCGGACAGCTCAGGAAGCCTTTAAATCAGTTAAAGGGTATTATACAGGGAGCTTTGACACTCTCATCACCTTCCTCAGGATTGACTCACTCCCTCTCGTTTTCAAACGCGGCGCACTTACCGACGAGATGATAGCGGAAGGAATAACAAGTGAACAGATGGCTGTCAAAAAAGGGCTCATCAGCAGGGATACAAGTTATATTCCGGTACGTGATTCTGTCTTCAAAGAAGGTTACCCTCTGGATGATCTGAGGTTTGTACCGGGTATGAAAGACACGGAATTCCAGATGGCAGCAGGCAGGGTGATGACGACATCAATGGTACTCGTCAACGTGTTTGAAGCTTATGTGCTGAATGACGTCTTCCTGAGCGATCTCGACCGTCAGCTGGTGGTCAACTACAATGAACAGAGGACTAAAACCACCGGTTTCCCGGGCATGAAGGTGGGTGATGTGAAAATACCGAATAACAATGCCGGAAACTGGGAGGACTGATGAGCCCGTCACAGATATATCCCCTGGAACTCTTAGATGAGACACTCGACATCAACTCGACTGAAAACTACGATCTGACTCTTGAGCTGTCAGAAGAGGGCGTTTCAATCGTTCTGCTTGACCTCCTTGCGTGGCAAATATGTCTTCTGAGGCATTACCCGGTTCAGAAACCGACAGATGATCTTCACCAGTCATTGTCAGATGTTGTTGATTCAGACGACTTCCTGAGAAGACGTTACAGAAAAGTATTCATTATAACTCCCTCTTTGCAGTATACTCTTGTCCCGGCACCGGTATATGACCCGGCTCTGAAAGATGCCTATTTCCGTTTTAACCATACAGCGCAGGAAAAAGCACCCGTGCTCTCCAATACGCTGCCCTTCCCGGGAGCTATAGTCATTTTCAGTCCCGACAATGAAGCCATGGAGGTGATAAACTCAAGATGGCGTGATGTCAATCCCTGGCACCATACTAAACCGCTCCTTCACCATGTCTTTTCAGCATGCCGCTCATCAGATGAACGATATGTCCATCTGCATTTCGAAAAGAGTTTTGTGACTGTTGTCATTGTCGAGAAAAAAAACCTTGTATTCTGTAACAGCTTCACCTGCACGGCTCTTGCTGATGCAGGTTACTTTCTTTTCAGCGTACTTGAGAAAAGAGGTGTCGGGAAAGACGAGACGATACATATCAGCGGGATGCTGGAGCCATACAGCGAAGGGCATCTGTCAATACTCAATTTTGCAGAGAACGTAAGGTTTTCTGCTCCGCTGATCAGGAAAAGCTTCAGCTACGTTATGAATGAGGTTCACCTGCACCGGTGGCTCAACCTTTTCACTGCATCATCGTGCGAATAATCGGAGGTTCACTCAGGGGCAGGATAATCGATGCCCCGGCAGGATACAAAGCAAGGCCTACAACTGACCTTGCCCGTGAAAGTCTGCTTAACATACTTAACAACAGATATGATTTTTCTGCTGTAACGCTTCTTGACCTCTTTGCAGGAACCGGAGCAATAAGCTATGAGTTTGCCTCCCGCGGCACAGGAGATATTGACCTCATAGAGATCGACCGGCGCAACTGTGAGTTCATCAGCAAAACGGTCCGCCATCTTGGAAT